>NZ_MDEQ02000005.1 GCF_001883705.2 Burkholderia catarinensis | reverse complement strand
CCGGCGGCTCATGCAACTCGCCCGCCTTCGCAAGACCACCGCCCGCGGCGACCCATAAGCGCCCCAAGCGTGCGAGATGAGACCAAGCGAGACCCGACAACTATTACGATGTGGAAGGAGACCCACCCATGCAGAAAGTCACCGCTTTCTTTACCGAGCTAATGCGCCGGTATTTGCCCGATCCGTTCGTCTTCGCGATCGGCCTCACGCTGTTTACGATGGCCCTTGCCGTGATCGTGCAAGGCCAGGTGGTCACGGCACTCACCACGAGTTGGGGCAAGGCTTCTGGGCGCTGCTCGCGTTTACCACGCAAATGGCGGTAATTCTTGCAATGGGTTATCGTCGACGTCGAGACGCGCGAGGAAGCCGAGCGCTTCATCGCGCAGGATCCGTTCACGCTGGTCGGGCTGTTCGAGAGAGTGAAGATCGTTCGCTGGCGCAAGGCCTACGTCGACGGGAACTGCTACCTGTAGGCGTCACGGGAGCATAGACGCTTCCAGGGGTAATCGTCCGAATCGTGCGGAATCTGGCAGTGACAGCTTCCAGCGCCGCTTCCCCTGGGTGAGAACCGCTGACCTTGCGAAATCGGGGTGCCGATACGTCATCTCCCTGGTATCTTGCAAAAAAGGACCACTTGGTAATCTACGGAACAAGTTGAACGTTGTTGCCATGAAAATTCATCGAAGTCGTGCCGCCCGGTGCGAATGCGGCGGCCGGGTGAGGGAAGGTGGGACGCGGGCGGGATCGACGTGCACGTCACCCTGCTTTTCCGGAACGTGCAGACGGTAGTCGAGAAATTTTTTGAGGGCGTCTAGACGACCGGTCTAATATGGGTGTAGCATTTGCTCCATAAACTCGGTGCTGGCGATAGAAATCGTTAGGGAGATATGACTGTCATGTCGTACGAACGGGGATGCAATCAAGTGAGAAAGCGGTCCGTGATTGAGCGTCGATGAATGTGTGGACTCACGCATTTTTTTTGGACACGTTTCTAGACGACTGGTCTATTCTTTCGGGAGCGACAATGCAGAATTTCAGTTACTACAACCCGACCCGCATTGTTTTCGGCGAAGGCAGCGTGTCTCGCCTGAATGACCTGATCCCGCGCGATGCCCGGGTCCTCGTGCTCTACGGCGGCGAGAGCGCCCGGAAAAATGGAACGCTCGACGAGGTCAGGGCCGCGCTCGGCGCACGTGAGGTCCAGGAGTTCGGCGGTATCGAGCCGAATCCGGCGTATGAGACGCTGATGAAAGCGGTCGCGCAGGTAAGCGCGAGCCGGATCGATTTCTTGCTCGCAGTGGGAGGCGGCTCGGTGATCGACGGCACGAAGTTCGTCGCGGCCGCCGCGCTGTTCGAGGGCGAGCCCTGGAGCATCATGGAAAGGCACGGCGCGAACGTGCATGCCGCGTTGCCGTTCGGCAGCGTCCTCACGCTTCCCGCGACCGGCTCCGAAATGAACAACGGCGGCGTCGTGACGCGTCGCGCGACGCACGCGAAGCTCGCGTTCCGTAGCGAGCATGTATTCCCGGCATTCTCGATCCTCGACCCGACGAAGACCTACACGCTGCCGCCGCGGCAGATCGCAAACGGCGTCGTCGACGCGTTTACGCATGTCGTCGAGCAATACCTGACCTATCCGGCCGACGGGCTTGCGCAGGACCGCTTTGCGGAAGGTCTGCTGCAGACGCTGATCGAGATCGGCCCGAAGGCGCTTGCCGAGCCTCACGACTATGCGGTGCGCGCGAATCTGATGTGGGTCGCGACGCTCGCGTTGAATGGCTTGATCGGTGCCGGCGTACCGCAGGACTGGGCAACGCACATGGTCGGCCACGAGCTGACGGCCCGCTACGACATCGATCATGCGCGCACGCTCGCGGTCGTATTGCCCTCCATGCTGCAGGTGCGGCGCGACAGCAAGCGGGCGAAGCTTCTCCAGTACGCGACGCGTGTGTGGAATATCACCTCCGGCTCGGACGATGCGCGCATCGACGAGGCGATCGCTCGCACCCGTGCATTCTTCGAGAGCCTCGACGTGAAAACGCGCCTTGCCGATTACGGGGTGGGTGCGGATGCGATCGACCAGCTCGTCGCGCAGCTGGATGAACACGGGATGACGCAGCTCGGCGAGCAGAGGGACGTCACGCTCGATGTGAGCCGGCGCGTGCTGGAAGGGGCGCTGTAATTGAAGCGGAAGCGTCCCGGACGGATGGCATGTATGCGGTCAGTCCGGGGCAGACGACCACGGGATCGCGTTCGCCGGCGGCTTGGCCGGTGCGTCACCGCCTGGGAGCCCCGACGGACACGATTGAATCAACTCAACGGAAACCGATCATGAAAGTTCTTATCGTTTTGACTTCGCACGACACGCTGGGTAGTACGGGGGAGAAGACTGGATTCTGGCTGGAAGAGTTTGCTGCGCCGTACTACGTGCTCAAGGACGCCGGGGTCGATATCACGCTGGCATCCGTCAAGGGCGGCCAGCCGCCGCTTGACCCGAAAAGCAACGATGCGGCGTTCCAGACCGACGCGACCCGCCGCTTCGAAGCGGATGCGGCCGCGCGCGCGGCACTGGCGACGACGCTCAAGCTGTCCGATGTCTCGATCGACACATTCGATGCCGTGTTCTATCCGGGCGGGCATGGCCCGCTGTGGGATCTCGCCGAGGACGCGAACTCGATCGCGCTGATCGAGCGCGCCATCGCGACCGGCAAGCCGGTGGCGGCGGTTTGCCATGCGCCAGGCGTGCTGCGCCATGCGAAGGCGCCGGACGGCAAGCCGCTCGTGCAGGGCAAGTCGGTCACGGGTTTTGCCAATACCGAGGAAGAGGCGGTCGGCTTGACCGACGTGGTGCCGTTCCTCGTCGAGGAAATGCTCAAGGCGAACGGCGGCATCTATACGAAGGCCGGTGACTGGCAACCCTATGCGGTCGTCGACGGTCCGCTGATCACGGGGCAGAACCCGGCGTCGTCGGAGCGTGTCGCGCACGCGCTGCTCGAACAACTGAAGCGGGGCTGAACGATGGCAGTGGATAAAGAAAGCGCGCTTCAAGCGCTCTGGGCGGCGCGCTACCGGGACGAACAGATACCGCATGCACCAGTTGCCACCAACGAAGTCGTGCGCAACCTGCTCGACCATCGCTCGGTGCGTTCGTATCTTCAACGAGGGGTGCCCGACGATGTGCTCGTCGCGGCGATCGCGGCCGCGCAGTCCGCGTCGACTTCGTCGAATCTGCAGGCGTGGAGCGTCGTTGCGGTGACCGATCCCGAGCGGAAAGCGCGATTGGCTGCGCTCGCGGGAAAGCAGCGACATGTCGAGGAGGCGCCGCTGTTTCTGGCGTGGGTGCTGGATCTGTCGCGGCTCAGACGCGCGGGAGAATCGAAGCGCAAGCGCACCGACGGGCTCGATTATCTCGAGAGCTTTGTCGTCGGCGCCGTCGATACGACGCTCGCGGCCCAGAACGCGGCTGTCGCGTTCGAGTCGTTTGGCCTGGGGCTGGTCTATATCGGCGGGATGCGTAACCGCCCCGAAGCAGTTGCTCAGGAACTCGGCCTGCCCGAATCGAGCATGGTGCTGTTCGGCATGTGCGTCGGTTATCCCGATCCCGATCGACTGCCGGCCATCAAGCCGCGTCTCCCGCAGGCGGTCGTGCTGCACCGCGAGCAATACGATGTTGCGGCCGAGCACGATTCGATCGGCGTCTATGATCGGCGCGTTTCCGATTACCTGAACGAACGCGGCAATGCCGGCGGAACCTGGACCGACGCAGCGGTCGAGCGGGTTCGAGGCCCTGAATCGCTGAGCGGTCGCGATCGTTTGCGCGACGCGTTGTCGGCGCTGGCGTTCAAGCTGTTGTGAATGCCGGATGACCCGCATTTACGATCCATTGACTGATTGAATCGAGGTGTATCGATGAGCATTTACGTATTCGCGAGCCTGATGCCGAAGCCCGAGCATGCGGCGGCCGTCGAGGCGGAACTGCAGCGGATGGTGGCGGCGACGCGTGCCGAACCGGGCAATCTCCGCTACGACCTGTTTCGGCAGACCGACGGCAAGCCGGGATTTCACCTGTTCGAAATCTATCGCGACGAGGCCGCCATCGCAGCGCATCGAGCGAGCGAGCATTACACCGCATACCGCGCGAAAGCGGCCGACTGGTTGGCGGAGCCGCCGGTGGTGAAGGTGCTGACGGCGGTCGACGTGGCGACGGCGTAGATCGGCACGGCAACCAAGCGCCACGGTGTGCAGGTCTTCGATGCGGCTCACCGTGGCGTTTCAATGAGGCAAGGTAATGAGCGCCAAGATGCTATTGATTGTCGGGGTTTTGTCTTGCGGGATAGCGCCAGCTATCGCGGAAACGAACGGTGCCTTGACGAGGCAGCAGGTTAGGGCAGATCTGTATCGGGCCTTCCTCGACGGCCGACTACCGCAGGATATGAAGGCGACCTATCCGTCACCGCCGTCGAATCAGGCCGATATCGCGGCGATGCGGCGGCGCGAAGCTGCGTGCAACGACACTGATGGCAAATCGACCCGATAGATGTGAATGCAGTGGCCGTGCCTGGAATCTGGCCAGCATGTGGAAATATCAATGGATACGCTACAAAACATGAGGGCGTTTGTCCGGGTCGTGGAAGCCGGCAGCTTCACGGCCGCGGCGCAGTCGCTCAATATGACGACGAGCGCGGTATCCCGCGCTGTCTCGGATCTCGAGGAGCATCTCAGAGCCCGTCTGATGAACCGCTCGACTCGCCGACTTGCCCTGACGACGGCAGGGGAACGCTATCTGCAACGCTGCCAGCAGATTCTTGTCGACATCGCGTGCGCCGAAGAAGACGTGAGCGAAGCTCACGAATCGCCAAAAGGCGTGTTGAAGATGCAGAGTTTCGCCAGCATCGGGCAGCACTACATCTTGCCCGCGATCTCGCGGTATCGGAAGCTGTATTCCGATGTGGCAGTCGAACTGACGTTATCGCAGCAGATTCCCGATCTGTTTGACGGGTCGAGCGATGTCGCCGTGGTCGCGGTTTCCGCGTTGCCTGATTCGGATATCCTGGCCTATCGGCTGGGATCGACTTACAACGTCTTGTGCGCGTCGCCGGAATACGTGGCGGAACACGGCATGCCGGAACGCCCTGAGGATCTGGACAAGCATGAATGCCTGATCCTCGATTCCCCAACCTTTGCGGCACACGAGTGGCTGCTCGAAGGGCCGAATGGAGCAGAGCGGAGAACAATCAATGGACCGGTTCAGGTCAATATCGCGGAGTCGCTGGCAGTCGCAATCCGGGAAGGGATGGGTATCGGGATGTTGCCGGTTTATGCCGCGGTCGATGGATTGAGCGACGGCTCGCTGTTTCGCGTCCTACCCAATTATCTCTTGCAGAAGAAGGACATCTACGCGCTGTACCCATCGCGAAAGTTCGTCGATGCAAGGACCCGGACGTGGGTCGACTTTCTTCGAAAATATTTGCCGGTGGTCATTGCGCGTGATCAAGCGATGCTAGACGCGCTGACGCGAGATTTTCCGATCAAGCCAGCCGAAAAGGTGCGCGTCAACGATTGACGGAAACGCGATGAAAACAACTTGATGGGAACGGCGTCAGGTCACTTCTTTCGTGGCATTGGTCGTCGCGTTTGCGATCGACATGAGCGGGACGACGCTGCCGACTGCGATCTACGGACACTATCAGCATTACGATGGACTGACGTCGACCGTCGTTTCGATGATCTACGCTGCGTATGCAGTCGGTGTGCTCAGTGCGCTCCTGTGTTGCTTCCTTTATCTTGTGGATGCGTCGCAGGAAACTTGCGGATATCCGGGATATGCTTGCGTTGCACAGGAAAGCGAGTCAAACTATTCGATGAATAGTTTGACGGTGAGTACTCGCATGTACCGAAGAGAGAAGGGTTTGGGGGGAGGCGGGCTCGTATGTCTTAAAGATTCTCCGCCAGGAACGGAGCATGCACCTACGGCGAAGTCGCCAGCAGCTAGCGGCGACCGGCAGTCGGATCACGTAATCGCACAAGAAGTGCGGAGCGCTCTGGTAAAGGAGGCCCTGCTCACGACCTCGAATGTCTTCGTCGTTGTCCGGCAGGGGCATGTATCGCTCGAAGGGCCGGTGCCGGAGACGACACAGATTCCTCTCGTCGACAGGGCTGCATCGTCTGCGCCTGGTGCGTTTCGATGGAGGACGACTTGAGCTATCGGATTCCAGAGGGTGGCCACTGACCGAGACGGGATGCCAGATAGAGACGAATGCGCGCATGCCCCAAACAGGGGGTGTAACGATTGTGCCAATAGCAGACGTCATGCCTGGACGCGTCAAAGATGGGGGCTGTTTGATGTCCCGTATCGAGGGAAGCTAGCGAATGACAATTGTCAACCGTGTGACAGCCATGCTAGGCGTGGTGCATCCCATTGTCCAGGCGCCGATGGGCTGGATCGCGAGGGCGCAACTCGCCGCTGCAGTTTCGAACGCAGGCGCGATGGGCATCATCGAGACGTCGTCGGGCGATCTTGATGCTATCCGCGACGAGATCCGCAGGATGCGCCAACTGACTGACAAGCCGTTTGGGGTCAATATCGCCCTGACCTATGTCCGCGATCCGGGCATTGTGCAGTTCGTCGTCGATCAGGGCATCAGGTTCGTGACGACTTCGGCGGGAGATCCGTCCCGCTATTGCGCGGAACTTAAGGCAGCCGGGCTGATTGTTTTCCATGTGGTCCCTACTCTCGCTGCCGCTCTCAAGGCGGTTGCCGCTGGAGTCGACGGCCTGATCGTCGAGGGTGGGGAAGGGGGCGGATTCAAGAATCAGCGTGACGTCGCGTCAATCGTGCTCCTGCCGTTGGTGTGCTCAAGGGTTTCTGTGCCGGTCATCGCTGCTGGCGGTTTTTGTGACGGAGCAAGCATGGCCGCAGCGTTCGCGTTGGGTGCCGAGGGCATCCAGATGGGCACGCGCATGCTGTGCTCGAAGGAGTCACCGGTGCACGAGAACTGGAAGCGTGCGATTGTGAGCGCACAGGAGACGGACACGATCCTCCTTAATCGTGGGGGAAATGGACCGGCGTTGCGTGCGCTGCGAACGGCACGCACTTCGCGTATCGAGCAGACGCTGCCGGGCAATATCATGGCCGAATTTGCCGGTGTCCAGGAGCTGTATTTCGGTGGGGATATGGAGGCAGCCGTGCCGCTGACGGGGCAGGTATGCGGGCGGATAGACGCAGTTCTGCCGGTCCACCAGATCATCGACGAGACTGTCGCGCAATTTCACGAGACGATCGATCGCCTTGCACGCCGTCGCGGGTCGTCTTGAAGGCGTCGCGCATCGGTCGAGCCAAACAGCCCGAGCCACTCGGTGCCCGGAAGAGTGACGCGGCCTGTTGACTCCTTCGGTTTCTGATCGGTCCTGGGTATGCAGATGCCTGGAGCGCAGGCGCTTCCGCGCTGCCGAGAGCGCGCCGCCGCGAGCTGACAACCTGCTACACTTCTTGGCCATGAGCGAGCTACCAACCAAGAAAATCCGGCGTGACCCGAACAGTCGCAAGTTCAGGGCGACGAAGGGAGGGGCCATCAAGCCCGAGGGACAATGGCACCATGGCGACCTGCGTGCATCGCTGATTGCGTGGGGTACACATCTCCTTGATAGTGAGGGGATTGCTGGAATGAGTATGCGCGCGGCCGCCAAGCTCGCTGGGGTTTCACCAGGGGCGCCGGCGCATCATTTTCAGGACCGGAATGGGCTGCTTGCTGCTATTGCCGCCCAGGCGTTTCGTGATCTCGTGGCGTTCCGTCGCGGGCGTCTCGAAAAGATCGGGCTGGACGATGCGCCCGCGCGGCTGCGTGCCGTCATGCTGGCCTATGTCGAGTTTGCCCAGGCTCATCCCGCGCGTTTCCATCTCATGTTCGGTCCGGAAATCCAGAACCGGGAGCAGTATCCCGAACTCGTGGAAGCGGGCCTGGCTTCGTTCCAGATGCTGCGCAGCGCCATTGTTCCTTGTCTGCAAGGTGCCAATGCGGCGGCGCTGCGCGAAGAGGAACTCGCGTTCGCGGTCTGGTCGGCCACGCACGGGCTCGCGGTGCTGACGCTGGACCGACAGCGGGTGATGCTTTCGGCCACCCGGCATGCTACCGCGCAGAAGCTTGCCGATTGCGTCGTCCGGTTTTGTCTTGCTGCCCTGCAGGGTGCGGCGGACGTGCGCTAAGCGCGATGCGTGTCAGATAGCGCGATCCTGGCCTTGCCAGTGTGGTTCACGCAGCCGCCGTTTGAATATCTTGCCGCTGTCCTCTCGCGGCAGGGATGCGTGGATTTCGATGAGGCTTGGTACCTTGTAGTTGGCAATGCGCTCGCGCAGGAATGCCTGAACCGCCGCTGCTTCGATCGCATGGCCCGCCCGCGGCTGGACGGCTGCGGCCAGACTTTCCCCAAATTCCATGTCGGGAATGCCGAATACGGCGCAGTCCTCGATACCCGGCATCGTCAGAAGTACCGATTCGATTTCGGCCGGGTAGATGTTGACGCCGCCCGAAATAACCATATCCGCCTTGCGGTCGCAGATGTGGAGAAAACCGTCTTCGTCGATGTACCCGACGTCTCCCAGCGTAATGAGGCCCTCGCGTTCCATGGCGACGCGCGCATCGGGGCGGTTGATGTACGTAAAGTCGGGCAACGCGTACTGGCGCACGTAGATCAGGCCGACTTCATGCGGCGGCAGCGTCTTCCCGGCTTCATCCAGAATGCGAACCTCGGCATGCGGCAGCGGATTGCCGGCCGAGCCAGGATGGTGTAGCCAGGTGGCGGAATCGATGAAGGTCGTATAACCCGCCTCGCTTGATCCATAGGCTTCGGTGATGATGGGCCCAAGCCACTCGATCATGGCGCGCTTGAGTGGCGCGGGACATGGCGAGCCCGTGGAGGCAACCTGGTGCAACGAAGATAAATCGTACTGCTTGCGTATTGCGGGATCTACCGCGAGCAGCCGCTGGTACATGGTGGGCACGAGATACGCATGGGTGGCGCGATGCTGCGCGAGCAGCTCGAGCGCACGCAACGCGTCGAAACGCGGCTCGAGTATCAGCGTAGCCCCAAGCTGGCAGAAGTGCGCGAGATAGGCCATCGCCGCGCTGTGATAGATCGGCGCAGAGAGATAGGCAGTGAGATCGGTACCCGTGCCGTAGACGATGTCCACCACGCGTTGCAGGTGCTCTTGTTTGTCCGCCTGCTCGTCAGCCGGCCAGGGAATACGGCGCACGCCCTTGGGTTTGCCCGTGGTGCCGGAGGTATAGGTAATGGCGCCGTGCGGCGTGCCAACTCGGGGAGGCATGGGCGGCAGGCCGACGCCGAAGCCAGCCCAGTCGCGCGCGTGCGCGTCAACCGGAGTGACCTCGTCGCGCGCCACCGTGACTACCTCGATGTCCTCGGGAATCCCGTCGCGGATCTGGTCGAGCAGATCGGCATCGACAAACAACGCGCGGGCTCCGCTGTCCGTGAGGATGTAGTTGGCCTCGAGGGACTTGAAGTGCCAGTTGATCGATGCGAGATAGAGGCCCGCCTCACGACAGGCCAGGATAAGGGCGACGTATTGCGGGCTGTTTCGCATCATGGCAGCCACCGTGTCTCCTTCGCTGCATTGCAGGCTATTCAATCCTGCGAGAATGCGCGCGATTTCACTGCTCATCCACTCCGTCGAATACTGTCGACCGTTAAACCATAACGTCGGAATCATGATGTCTCCTGATGCGCAATTCAGTGTTGCGCGGGAGCCGTGACGCTTATTTTTTTGGGGGTTGTGCGTCAAACTAATCGGCGAATAGTTTTGAGTCTAGCAGGTGGGAATGAAGGGCGCAAGTTGGAGTTCCGAGGGTTTCGCGGGCAGTCTAGCCAACTGGTAGGAAGGTCGGCCCGGAGGTGGAAGCGGCCACGCCATCACGAAATTCGAAGGCCACGCTCGCGTACGAATTCATCGAGACGCATAGTAAGGGCCACCCTGTTCGGACAATGTACGAGGTGCTAAGCATTGCACCGAGCGGCTATGCGCCTGGTTATAAAAGCCCTGTTTCAGATCGCAGATCGCGCGCGCGGCGCTGGTGCGAAGCGCGTGCCCAAGGCATTGCCAATGTGGTTACTCAGATCCCATGATGCGCGTACCCAGTGAAATACCGAGCGCCGACAGCGACGCATTGATCTTCTGCTGATCGCTTTCCCAACGCGACAGTGCGGCGTCGAATGCCGTGCCGCGCGTGATGGCCTGCATCGCTTCGGCGAGCCCAACCGCGTTGTCCGCCGCTTTCGCTACGCCGGCGGCGGTATGCGGGCGGACGAGGCAAGCCGCATCGCCAAGCAGCACCGTGCGGCCGAACACCATCTGCTTGACGGCAAGATCCTGAATGGTTTGCACGAACGGCGTGTGCGTCGCGTTGACGAGCGCGGCGAGCGTCGGCGCGAGCAGGTTGCGGCCCGCGTCGACGAGTTCCAGCCGATGGTCGTCGCGCATTGCACCGGGCGGCAGCGATCCGTCGCGCTGCGTGCCGTCCCGGGAAAGAAACAGCGCAGGCAGCTTGTCGTGCGAGAGACGCCGATACCATACCCAGTTCACGCGCCGCTTTCCGGGTTCCACGGTGCCGTCGCGGCCGGGTACCAGGTAGGTCAGGAAAAGATGCGCGTCGCCCTGCTGAAACGTAAAGCGGTTGCGCAGCACGCGCAGCACCTGATCGGGCAGGTCCTGCTCGTCGACGAGCCCGCGCCACGCGACGTAACCCGCATAGGCGGGATGCGTATCGGGCAGTAGTTGCGCGCGCACGCGAGAGCGCCCGCCATCCGCACCGACGAGCAGATCCGCGTGTTCCACCCGACCGCTCGCGAAATGCGCGGTCACGCGCGCGCCATCGGAATCGAGTCGCTCGAACGTCTCGCCTCCGTGGACGACGTCCGCTGGCAGTGCGCGCTTCAGCGCGGTGTAGATCACATTCCACGCAGTCTGGGTTTGCGGCATGTGCAGGCGCTGCACGATCCGGTCGCCTTCGTCGAGATAGATCCGGTCGACCGAATCGACGCCGGTATCGCTCGGCACCGGCACGCCGCCGAAGGCGAACGCGCGGACGATCGGCGGCTGCAGGACGATGCCACCGCCGCGGCTGTCGAGCTCGCTTGGCGACTGTTCGAACACGCTGACGCGCCATCCCGCCGCGCGCAGCGCGGTCGCCGTGAAGAGGCCACCTACCGATCCGCCGATCACGACCGCTCGCGGTCTCGATACGTCATTCATGATGTGCTCCTGTTTGTGCTCCTGTTGGCCAGCGGATCGCGTGTACCGCAGCGTTCGATTTCCTGCCGCGCGCGACGCCGGTGCGCTGCGGACTCAACCTTCCCAACTCTTCAGGAAATCGAGCAGCAGCGCGTTGACGCGTTCCGGCTGTTCTTCCTGCGGAAGGTGGCCGCATTGCGCGATGGGCTCGGCCCGAAGATCCGTCGCCATGCTTTCCCAGACGGATTTCATGTCGAACATCTTGCCGACTGCGTAGAAATCCTCGCCCCAGATCGCCATGGTCGGGCATGCGATCTTCACATCGGCGTCGACGAGATCCTGTTTGACGTCTTCCGCATTCGCGCGGTAATCGGCGAGCGCGCCGCGTACGGCGCCGGGACGACGATAGGCCCGGACATACGTGTCGAACGCCTCGCCGGAAATGGCGTGCGGGTTATAGCACCAGTCGGAGAAGAAGTGGCCGAGCCACTCGGCTTCCTTGCCCGCGATCAGTGCTTCGGGCAGGTCCGCGACCTGATGGAACAGGAAGAACCAGTACGCGCGCGCGGTCTGGGCCGTCATGTTCTGCGCGACGACGCGGGTCGGCACGTTGTCCATCACGACGAGGCGCTCGAGGCGCTCGGGGAAGTCCTTCGCGAAGCGCGTCGCGACGCGGGCGCCGCGGTCGTGCCCGACCAGTGCGATGCGGCCGATGCCGAGCGTGTCGAGCAATGCGACCAGGTCGCGCGCCATGTTGCGTTTGTCGTAGCCGGCGGCCGGCTTGTCGGTTTCACCGTAGCCGCGCAGGTCGGGCACGATCACGCGGTAGCGTTGTGCCAGGACGGGGATCTGGAAGCGCCATGCGAAGCTGGTTTCCGGGAAGCCGTGCAGCAGGACCACGACGGGCCCGCTGCCCGCGTCGATGAAATGCTGTCGTATTCCGTTCGCGGTGACGGTGTGGTGAACGATCGAAGGCGTAGTGGCGGACATGTGTCGGTTCCCGTTTCGGTTCGGACGACGCGCCATCGGGGCGAAGGGCGTGGGAGTGCTGTTAGAGCATAGGCGAAGCAACCTGGGCGGTCGCATGAATTGTTCTGAATCGCCTGCCCGGAAGACGCGTTCCGGCAGGCGTGACCGGTTTCACGTGGCGGGCTACGCGCTGTTCAACGATGCGACGCTGCGCGATTACCAGTTCCGCACGCCGCAATGGACGATGGGCAAGAACTTCGACGGAACGGGCGCATTCGGGCCCTGGTTCGTCACGGCCGACGAATTGCCCCAGGGCTGCAACGGGCGATGCATCCAGACACGGCTGAACGGCAAGGTCGTACAGGAGGCGTCGACGTCGGACATGATCTTCGACGTCGAGACGCTGATCGTGCTGCTGAGCGAGGTGATGACGCTGCAGGCTGGCGACGTGATCGTCACGGGCACGCCGGCCGGCGTCGGCATGGCGCGCGAGCCCCAGCTCTGGATGAAGCCGGGCGATGTTTGCGAAGTCGAGATCGAAGGGCTCGGCGTGCTGCGCAATCCGGTCGCGAAGGCGGTCTGACAGGATGGCCGCTGCGCTGTAGCCGACGTCGCGCAGGGGCCTAGACGCGCTTGCGGCGCCTGCCGGACGCGTCGGCCGCGAGCTGCTTCAGCGCCGCGGGCGTGCCGTGCAGGAACGCATCGATCTGGCGGGCGATTTCTGCGTCGAGATCCTCGGGGACGGGCAAGCCGTAGACCCATTTCCGGACGCCGAGATAGAAGATGCTCGCATGCAGGCTCCAGATCAGCTCGATCTCGGCATCGCGCTGCGCGGCGGGTGCCGGCGCGGCGATGTCATACGTGTGGCGGAGTTCGCGCAGCACGGGCAGGAACACGCGTTCCCTGAGGCGCGACAGATAGCGCGTGTTGAAGCCCTCGCGGCTGAGTCCCGCAAAGATGAACGTACGGATCCATTCGCGCCGCAGGATGGTCTGCGCGTAGGAGCGGTAGAACGTGACGAGCCGCTCCTGAAGTGGAAGCGTGCGGTCGGCGATCAGCTTTTCCCATTCGGGGTTCCACGTGTAGATCTCGTCGTAGACCCGGTCGATCAGTGCCTCCTTGCTCGGAAAATACCGGTAGAGCAGCGGCTGCGTGACGCCGATCTGCCGTGCGAGCTCGCGCGTGCTGCCGGAAAAGCCGTGAGTCGCAAAATGCTCGATCGCCTTCTCGACGATCTGCCGTTCACGCGCCTCCGGCGTGAGCCGGCGGCCGGGCGTGACGGCGTCGCCGAGGCTGTCCGTCGCGGGCGTGCGGGACGGCTTGCTGCGCTTTCGTTCGCTCATTCATGAACTCCTGATTGCGGGCATTCTTAACCTATCGATCGAAAAATAGCAAGGCGACGGCCGGGGGCGGCGAGGCGCGAGCATCCGGCGAATTCAGAAGTTTTCAGTCAATGGCCATGACTTTAAGATCGGCCTTCACTAGTCTTGCTCACGAACTGTCAGCCCTGCACGGCACGAGGCAATCCGCCCGCCGTCACGGGCGACGAACACGGAGCGGACCATGCCCTATCTGATTTCATTGGCGGCCGGCCTCGCGGTCGGCCTGCTGTATTCGCTGGTGCGGGTGCAATCGCCCGCGCCGCCGCTGATCGCGCTTGTAGGCCTGCTCGGCATCGTGCTGGGCGAACACGCGATCCCGTTTGTCCAGGCACAGCTGCGGCCGCCTGTCGTGCAGGTGCAGGATGCGCCCGCCAACGCGAAATGCACCGAAGCCATCCCATGCAGCCAGGACAAGTAAGCGCGGCCGCGCCGATAGCGGACCGCGTGCGCGGCGAGGACACGTTTCTCGCGACGATCGCGGGCTACGTCGACACCCTCGGTTTTGTCGCGCTGTTCGGTCTCTTCACCGCGCATGTCACCGGCAACTTCATCTTGATCGGTTCGGGCCTGGCAGGCGTGGGGCAGGGTCTCGTAATCAAATGGCTCGCCTTTCCCGCATTCATCACGGGCATTGTCGTCGCGCGCCTGCTCGATCACCACATGCGCCAGCTAGGGCATGGCGTGCGCGCCCGCGCGCTGTATGCGCTACAGACGGTGCTGCTGGCCGCGTTCATGCTGGTGGGCGTGCAATCGTCGCCGATCGGCGACGCCGATGCGCCGCTGACGATCGCATGCGGGCTGTTCGGCGCGGCCGCGATGGGCGTTCAAAACGCGCACGGGCGGCTCACGGCCCGTTCGGTCGTCGCGAACACGGTGATGACGGGCAACGTCACGCAAGCCGTCATCGACGCATTCGACTGGCTCACGCCGTTTGCCGCGCCGTCGGAGCGCGCGATTGCCCGCGCGCGGCTGTGGCGCATGCTGCCGCCCGTCGTCGGCTTCGCACTCGGCGCCGGGGCAGGCGCGGCCGGCTATGTTCTGGCGTCCTTCTGGGCGCTGCTGGCGCCGCTCGCGGCACTGTGCTTCCTGACTTACTGGAGCGGCAGGCCGGAGACGGAACCGGTGTCGTACTGAATACCGCGCAGCGTGCCGCTGCGCACATCGATTACAAGGAGGGTTTTATGATTTCAATGAAATGGCAACGCGCGTTGCGTCTCGCGGCGGTCTCGCTGGCCGTGCTGGGTACGGTGTCGGTCGCGACGCCGGCAGCGGCGGACGTCACGCATCTCGAGACCAGCGCGCGCATGCCGGTCGTGTCGGTCGCTCCGCAATATTCGACGACGCACGTCTACGTGCCGGGCGACAAGCTCGACGCGTTCGTGGAAAGCTTCCTCGCGACGTTCGGCGGCAAGGCATCGCCGCGCGCGGTCTTCACCGTCACGCCGACGCCGAGCAAGACGGCGTCGCAATACGTGCAGACGCCGGTCGGCATGCTGTCCGTGTTCGCGTTCGAGACGCCCGTGCCTTACCCGTTCGGCAACGAGCGGACGGGCTATCTCGTGACCGACATCAATCAGGCCGTGCGCGCGGCCCGCGGCGCGGGTGCCGACGTCGTCGTGGACACGTTCGACGACCCGATCGGCAAGGACGCGGTGATCCAGTGGCCGGGTGGCCTCACGATGCAGCTGTACTGGCACACGAAGGCGCCGTCGTACGCGCCGCTCGAGCGGGTACCGGACAATCGGGTCTATGTGTCGCCGTACGTGGCCGACAACTTCATCAAGCGCTTCGTGCGCTTCTCGCGCGGGACGGTCGTCTCCGACAACCGTCATGCGGACGGCGCCGAAATCGGCCGGCCGGGCGACAAGATTCGCCGCGTGCGGATCCAGTCCGGCTTCGGCAACATGCTCGTGTTCGTCACCGACGGGCACCTCCCGTATCCGTACGGTCATGAAACGACCGGGTATCTGGTCGCGGATCTCGATGCGACGCTCGCGAAGGCGCGCAGCGCCGGCGCGAAGGTGCTGTCCGAGCCCGGCACGACCTTGGACGGGCGCGGCGCGATGGTGGAGTTCCCGGGCGGCTATGTCGCCGAAATCCACGAAGCAGCGAAGTAACGGAGCGCCCGCGGATGAAATCCTGGCTGGAGACACTGTCAGGCGCCGTGATGGCGGGCGGCCTGCTGCTGAACGGCGGCAGCGCCTCTGCCGCGGCGCCCGCCGCGGCCGCGAGCCCCGCGTGCACCGCTAAGCGGCCCACCGTGCTGTTCAATCGCTGGCAGGAGGACTGGTCGGTGCTCGCCGATCCCTGCGTCGCGCGCAAGCCGCTCGATGCGCTGAAGTACATACCGCTGGGCAGCGACCCGTCCACCTACCTGTCGCTCGGCGCGAACCTGCGCGAGCGCTTCGAGCTGAACAACGCACCGCTGTTCGGTCTCGGTCCTGCACACGACGACAACTACGTGATCCAGCGTACCGAGGTGCATGCGGACCTGCGCTACCGCGGGCATTGGCAGGCATTCTTCCAGTTCGCGGATGCGCGGCCGTTCGGCAAGAATGCCGTTTCGACGGTGGACCGCAATACGCTCGACGTCGAGCAGGCGTTCGTCGCGTACGTCGACCAGATCGGCAGCGGCACGTTCAAGGCGCGCGTCGGCCGGCAGGAGATGGCGTTCGACTTGCAGCGTTTCGTGTCGGTGCGGGATGGCCCGAACGTGCGCCAGGCGTTCGACGCATTGTGGGCCAACTACGAGATCGGCAAGTGGCGGCTGATCGGCTATGTGACGCGCCCGGTGCAGTATCGCAACGACGCGCCGTTCGACGACGTATCGAACCGCCACCTGCGATTCGACGGCGCGCGTATCGAGCGAAGCGGGGTCGGCCCCGGCGACCTGTCGGCCTACTGGTCGCGCTACACGAGAGACAACGCACGCTATCTCGACGGGGCGGGGACCGAGCGGCGCGACGTGTTCGACGTGCGTTACGCGGGGAAATCGCACCAGTTCGACTGGGACGCGGAAACGATGATCCAGACCGGGCACGTCGGCCGGAGCACGATCGATGCCTGGGCGTTCGGGGCGCTCGGCGGCTACACGTTCGCGTCGACGCCGGGCACGCCGCGCATCGGCATCCAGGTCGACGGTGCATCGGGCGACTCGCATCCCGGCGATGGCCGCGTGGGCACGTTCAATCCGCTGTTCCCGAACGGCTACTACTTCACGCTGGCCGGCTATACCGGGTACAGCAACCTGATCCACGTGAAGCCGTCGCTGACCTTCAAGCCCGATCCTGCGGTGACGCTTATGACCGCGGTCGGTTTCCAGTGGCGCGCGACGACGGCCGACGCGATCTACGGTCAAGGGATGGCGGCGGTGCCCGGCACGGCCGGAAAGGGCTCGGCCTGGACGGGGATGTATGCGCAGGTGCGGGCCGACTGGCTCGTCAATGCGAATCTCGCGCTGGCGGTCGAAGCCGTGCATTTCCAGCTCGGCAGTTCGATCCGCGCGCTCGGTGCACGCAATGCCGACTATGTCGGCGTGGAAGCGAAGTTGGGCTGGTGAGGCCGCCGCGCGGGCGGCCCGTTGTCAGCCGGGCAGGGCCGCGAGCGACGTGACGAAATCGATGAACGCGGTCACGCGCTTCGAACCGCGCTGGTTCGGCAGGTACAGCGCGGTGACGACGGAGCGCACCGCATCGGGCGTCACGTCGTATTGCTCGAACAGTTTGCGCAGGCGGCCGGCCTGCACGTCCTCGTCGACGAGCCAGTCGGGCAGCAACGCAATGCCCGCGCCGTCGAGCACCGCGCCCCGCAGCACCTCGCTGTGGTTCGACTTCAGCCGCCCGGTGACGATCACCTTCGTCGTGTCGCGCGCATCGGTGAACGTCCACACCTGTTGATCGCTGCCGAAATGAAAACGCAGGCACGCGTGATCGACCAGTTCGCCGGGCGTCGTCGGCGTGCCGTGCGCATCCAGATAGTCGTGACTCGCGACGACGTAGCGCCGGAACGTCGCGAGCGGCTTCGCGACGACGTCGGCCGACGGCGCCGCTTCGCCTAGCCGGATCGCGACGTCGATCCGGCCTTGCACGAGGTCGACGCGCTCGTCGGTCAGTTGCAGATCGAGGTCGAGCTTCGGATAACGCGCGAGGAACGCCGATACGTGAGGCATGATGCGACGAATGCCGTAGACGACCGGGACGGACACGCGCAGGGGCCCGGACGGCTCGTCGCCGCGATCCGAAACGAGCGCGTCGGCCTCGGCCAGATCCTCGAGCAGCCGCTTGGCGCGTGCGTAGTAGAGGGACCCTGCGTCCGATAGCGTCACCTGCCGGGTCGTGCGGTTCAGGAGGACCGTGCCGAGCGACGCTTCGAGCGCATCGACGGCACGGACCACGGACGAGGCCGCGAGACCGAGACGCCGTCCCGCGCTCGAGAAGCCGCCGGCTTCCGCTACTTCGACGAATGCGCGCAGCGTGGAAAATCTGTCCATCGGGTGGCCTTTGTTCGAGTCGCAATAGAGCTTTGCATGCCGTTCGCATTCTAGCGTCGGGTCGCAGGCGCTATCTTGTCATACGGAAATGCACAGGAGATTGCGATGAATACGCTCGATGTGACGGTGATCTACGATCTCGTCTGCCCGTGGTGCTGGATTGCCGAGCGCAGGCTGGCCGAGGTTGTTGCCGAAGTGGATCGGGCCGATGCGGTCAACATCCGCTTCGTTCCTTTCGAACTGAATCCGGCCATGCCGGCTGCCGGGATGGACCGCAAGGCCTACCGAAGCGCGAAATTCGGCAGTTGGGCACGTTCGCAGATGCTCGATGCGCAGGTCGCGGAAGCCGGTCGCGCCGCCGGCCTGACGTTCAACCATGCGCGGATCGCGCGGACGCCGAACACCCGGCTCGCGCACCGGCTCGTATGGTTCGCGCAGCAGCGGGGCAGCGCGGTCGCGCTCGTCGATGCGCTGTTCGCCGCGTATTTCCACGACGGGCGCGATCTCGGCGACGCGGAGGTGCTCGTCGACGTTGCGGCCGGCACCGGCCTGGATGCCGACGCCGTTCGCGCGTTCCTCGCGTCGGACGCGGGCCTTGAGGCCGTGCTGGAACTCGAGGCGGACGCGGTACGCAGCGGTGTCGCGTCGGTGCCGGCGACCCGGATCGGTGCGGTGGCCATCAGCGGCGCGCAGCCGGCATCGGTGTTTCGCGAAGCGCTTGTCGCTGCGCACGGATGACCGGCCGGGCCGAGGCATCTCGAAGGACGAGATCAAGCGCGACCGGCAAGGACCGATCAGCGGGATGTTTCGCGGCGCCACGCGCCGGGTGGATGACCGACTACCTTGACGAACACGCGGTTCAGATGGCTCTGGTCCGCGAATCCGCAAGCATCGGCAATTTCTGCCAGCGTCAGGTCGGAGGACATGATCAACTCGCGCGCTTGAGCCACGCGTTGTTCGAGCAGCCATTGGTGCGGCGTGCGCCCGGTCGTTCGCGAGAATGCGCGAATGAAATAGCCGCGCGACAAGTCACATTCGTTTGCCACATCCGAGATCGACACGCCCAGGTTGCCCTTTTCCATCAAGAGTTCCTTGGCGCGCGCGGCCTTCGCCGGCGACAGGACGCCCTTTCCCGGCAGATCGCGCGTGCGCGCGTTGCCATAACGTTGCACGAGATGCGTGCCGATCGCCAGCCCCATCTGCTCGACGAACAGCGTCGTCAGCGTGCCCGGCTCATCGAGGCTGCCGGCGACCGCGTGCGCGAGATGGCCGAGCACCGGATCCCGCTGGTCGATTCCGCAGATCAGTCCGCCGCCGAGCGCTGTATCGTGTTCCTCGCCGAGCCGATCGAGGTACTGCCGCGACAATTCCACGAGGACGAAATCGAATTCTCCGTACAGATCGGCGCGGAAATCGTCGGAGAAATCCCGGATGTAGATCGAATCCTGCTGGAATTGCCGTTCGGACTTTCTGGCGCCGCGGAATATCGTGCGATGGTGGCCGCCGTTCAGCGAAATACCGACCAGGAAGCCGCGGTCGGAGGCGGGCATGACGATACGCTCGAAATGCGGATCGGGCATGCATTTGCGAAAGAGCGTCAGACCATCCGCATTCCTTTCGATATCCTTGCTGAGCAGGCTCGGCGCGCATCCGAGCGCATCTTTCGACGGCGGTGCGGGCGGAGCGAGGCGTGATTGAGGCATGACGCGAGGTCCTGGAAAGCACTTGAGTCGCAAAAAATTTACGGCAATTTTATACGGGGCAAGTGACGGTCCCAAATTAATTTGGATGAATTTCCACACATCGCGCCGTCGTCCGGTCCGACAGCCCGTTCGCCGCATCCACCTGTCAGGTGCGATCCCGGTCGATCGAGAGGGGTTTTTTATCATGCGGAACGGCCTCCGGCGTCGCGTGTTTGACGCGACGTCGAGCGCATTTTCATTCAAGACGCGCGTTTATACGCTGTTTACACTCCGCCTGAATCTTGAGATTACGAGTCCGGCTGGCATTTGGCCGGACGCCGGTTTTAGGCCTGGCGAACGACTTCGTTCACATGGCAGTCATCAAGGAGCACCTGGAGGCAGCCATGATCCAGATCGGTAGTTTGTCGGTGGACTTCGAGCAACGGGATATTCGCCGCGATGGCCTGTCGCTGCGCGTCGGCGCACGGGCATTCGACATTCTCGAGGTGCTGCATCGCGCGAGCGGTTCCATCGTCTCGAAGGACGACATCATGGATGCCGTCTGGCCCGGGCTGATCGTCGAGGAGAACCGGCTCCAGGTCCATATCGCCACGTTGCGCAAGGCGCTCGGCGTGCATCGGAACCTGATCAAGACGGTGCCGGGCCGGGGCTACGTGCTGGTCTGCGGCATGCATGCCGGCGCTCGGATGTGCGAGCCGGCGGATGCGCCGGCCGCGGTCGGCGGAGAGCGTTTGCAGGTGCCGCCGCTGATCGGCCGTGAGGCCGAAATCGGCGAGATCGTCGACATGCTCGACCGGACGCCGGTTGTCACGCTCGTCGGCGCCGGCGGGATCGGCAAGACCACGCTCGCTGTCCGGATCGCCCACGATCTGATGCGCCGGACCGGGGAGCGGGCGCATGTCGTCGAACTCGCTCAGGCAACGACAGGCGGTGACGTGCTGGGCACGCTGGCCGACGCGCTGGCGCTGCAAATCGGCGACGCGCCGTCGATCGACGAGATCGCCCGCGCCATCGCCGGAACGCGGTGCCTCCTCGTGCTCGACAATGCCGAACATGTCATCGACCTGATCGCCAACCTCGTCGAAGCGCTCGTTGCGCGTACCGACACGGTGCGCGTGCTCGTGACGAGCCGCGAGCCGCTCCACATTTCGGTGGAATCGGTGTTCCGCGTCGATCCGTTGACCGTGCCGGAACGCGACGCGGACTGTGAAGCGATCGCGGCATGCTCCGCGGTCGAACTGTTCCTGTGCCGGGTCCATGCGGCGACGCCCGATTGCGCGGTTGACGAAAGCAGAATCCGTGTCGTCGGCGACATTTGCCGGCGCCTCGAAGGCCTTCCGCTGGCGATCGAACTCGCGGCTGCGCGGGTCGCGACGCTCGGCATCGAAGGCGTCGCGTCGCGCCTCGACGATCGCCTGAACCTGCTGACGGGCGGGCTGCGATCCGCGCTGCCGCGTCATCAGGCGTTGCGGGCGACCTTCGACTGGAGTTACGTCTTGCTGGATCCGGCGGCGCGCGCGCTGTTTCGCCGGATGGGTTGCTTCACGTCCGCATTCTCGTTCGATGCCGTACGAGCGGTCGCGATAGAGGCGGATACGACGATCGCCGAGTTGATCGCCGGGCTGGGCGAACTCGTCGCGAAATCGTTGTTGAACGTCGAGTTTTCCCACGCGAACGCGCGGTACAGGTTGTCCGAATCCACCCGTGCGTATGCGCTGGAAAAGCTGCGCAACGAGGGCGAGTTCGAACGCGTCGTCGCGCGTCACATGCGCTACGAGCAAGAGCAGGCGACTGCGAGGGCGGCCATCGGGGCGGTCGAACCGCTGTCGAATCAGGTGTCGACGGCGATCGATGCAAGCCGGTTCCCGGTCGCCGCGACTCTCGCGACGCAGGTGCCGTGCGCGAGGGTGTTCGCGCGCGAGTTGCTCGACCCGTCGGGAATGAGCGAATGCGGGGCGCAGGCGAAACGGCTCCTCGACGAAATCGACACCGGGTCGTCGAGCGTCGACCCGGACGACGAAATGCACTTGCGCGCCGCGTATGCGTCGGCGCTCCTGCATACCGCGGGCGATGTGCATGCTGCCGCCGCGATGTGGAGCCGGGCGCTCGGGCTCGCGCGCGATGCCGGTAACGACGGGTTCGACGCGCACGCGCTGGCCGGGCAATGGCACACCGCGCTGGCGATGTCCGACGTTCACGAATCGCTGCGTTACGCGATGCGGTTCGAGCGCGCGGCCGAACGCAGCGGCGTGCAATCGCAGCGCCGGCTCGCGACCGCGATGGTCGCGACCTCGCTCCACTACTTCGGAGAGCACGCCCAGGCGCGCGAGCGGCTCGACACCGCCATGGCGGCGTTCGCCGATACCGGCGAGCCGCGGCGCGCGGAATCCGCCCTCGGCATCGACGTGGCGACGCTCGGACAAACGACGCTCACGCGGCTCGCGTGGATGCAGGGCGAACCCGAGCATGCGGTGCGGCTCGCCGCGCAGGCAGTCGAATCCGCGCGGAGCGACCGGTCAGGGCTTGCGCTTTGCGTGGTGCTCGGCGCGGCGGCCGTGCCGATCGCGTTGGACTACGGGGATCACGACGTGATATCCGACTACCTCGCGACGCTGCGATCGGCGTCCGACGCGAGCGGGTTCGACATCTGGCACTGGCATGCGGAATGCCTGACGGGGCAATTCGACATTCAGGCCGGGCATCCCGGTACCGGGCTGGCGAGACTGGAACCCGCGTTGCGGCACATCGAGGCGAGCGGATTCCGGCACCTGCTCGCGCCGCTGGTCGGCGCGTATGCGGAAGGACTGGTCCGCACCGGGCGCGCGACCGAAGCCAACGCGAAGCTCGATGCCATGATGGCCCGCTGCCGGTCGCGCGGCGAGCATCTGTTCATACCGGAGCTGCTTCGCGTGAAAGGGCTGACCGCGCTCGAGCAGGCGCGCAATGCCGCGGCGGATCTCGCGGTTGCCTACGAAGCGGAAGGACGCCGCCAGTTGCTCGCTGCGATCCATACAGCGAAGGCGCAGGGGGCAGGGATGTGGGAATTGCGCGCCACCGCCGATCTTGCCGACTACCTGATCGAGCGCGGCGGGGTCGGGCAGGCTGCGTCGTTGGTGGCCGGCCTGTCGGGGCGCTTCGATCTGTGCTCACGCGCGTCCGACATTCGCCGGCTGGTGCGTCTGCAAAACTTCGTCCGTGCGCACGAGGAACCCAGGTCGCACCGGCAACGCATGCGCTTCGAAGCGACGGCGGATGCTGCGCAGACGGTGATGTAGCGGCGCAAGGTGTGTCGGGCGCATCCGTGAGAAACGGCATGCGAGTGAAACATTCGCGACGAAGCCCCCCCGTCAAACGGTATCGGCAAGCTTCGTCGTTGTGCAATCCTCAAGGGAGTGTCTGATGGTCGGTTCATCGTCGACGGATGACAACGCAGCACGTTTTGCCCGCGGCGGCCTCGGCCGGAAGAAGCAGCATGCCGACGCCTGCGGCT
The DNA here is from genome assembly GCF_001883705.2 of Burkholderia catarinensis. GTDB lineage: Bacteria > Pseudomonadota > Gammaproteobacteria > Burkholderiales > Burkholderiaceae > Burkholderia > Burkholderia catarinensis. The sequence goes on along the minus strand of NZ_MDEQ02000005.1, from coordinate 370,672 downwards.
GCGCGGCCGCGGTCCGGTATCTAGCGTGAGCGTGAGGGCAATCGATGCATAAGGCGACGGAACCCGTGCGAATGGCGGATCTCGTTGTGTACAACGGCAAGATCGCGACGCAAGACGACAAGCGCTCGTTCGTGACCGCGCTCGCGGTGTGCGAAGGACGCATTCTGGCGACCGGGAGCGACCGGGACGTATTGGCCCATGCGCGCAGCGATGCGACGCGCATCGACCTGAACGGCCGCACGGTGGTCCCGGGCCTGAACGACTCACATCTTCACGTGATTCGCGGCGGCTTGAACTTCAGCATGGAGCTGCGCTGGGACGGCGTGCCGACGCTTGCCGACGCGCTCGACATGCTGCGTCGCCAGGTCGAACGCACGCCGGCGCCGTACTGGGTGCGCGTGGTCGGCGGCTGGAACGAATTCCAGTTCGCCGAAAAGCGTGGTCCGACGCTCGCCGAGCTCAATGCGATTGCGCCCAATACGCCCGTCTTCGTCCTTCATCTGTACGACAGCGCACTGCTGAATGCGGCGGCGCTGCATGCGGCCGGACTCTGTCGCGACTCGTCGGGAGAAGCGGGCGGAGAGATTCAGCGCAATCGCCACGGACGGCCTACCGGGATGCTGATCGCTCGTTCGGGTGTGCAGCTCCTGGAAGCTGCGCTCGCGAAGAGCCCCAGGCTTGGCTACGACGATCAGATGAATTCGACGCGGCACTTCATGCGCGAGCTGAACCGCCTCGGCATCACGAGCGCGATCGATGCAGGGAGCTTGTATCAAGCCTATCCCGACGACTATGCAGTGATCATGGAACTCGCGAAGCGCGACGAATTGACGGTACGTATCGCATACAACCTGTTTGCACAGAACGAGAAGCGGGAACTCGAGGACTTCGCCAAGTGGGTGAAGATGACGAAGCCCGGCGACGGCGACGAATTCCTGCGTGTGAACGGCGCGGGCGAAATGCTGGTGTTTTCCGCCGCCGATTTCGAGAACTTCCTCGAGCCGCGTCCCGATCTGCCGGCCTCGCTCGAGGAAGAACTGACCGGCGTGGTGCGGCTGCTGGTGCAGAACCGCTGGCCGTTCCGGCTGCACGCGACCTACGACGAGTCGATCAGCCGTTTCCTGAACGTGTTCGAGGCCGTCAATCGCGAGGTTCCGTTCAACGGGCTGCGCTGGTTCTTCGACCATTGCGAAACGATCTCGGAAGCGAACATCGCACGTACTGCCGCACTTGGCGGCGGGATCGCGGTACAGCACCGGATGGCCTATCAGGGCGAATACTTCATCTCGCGCTACGGGCCCCAGGCGGCCATGAACACGCCGCCGATCCAGGCGATGCTCGCGGCCGGCCTGCCGGTCGGCGCGGGAACCGACGCGACGCGCGTCGCGAGTTTCAATCCGTTCGTGTCGCTCTACTGGATGGTGTCGGGGCGCACGGTCGGCGGCACCGCGCTGTATCCGGAGCGTAACCGGCTCGACCGGATGGAGGCGCTGCGCCGCTACACGGTCGGCAGCGCGTGGTTCTCGAGCGAGGACGATCGCAAGGGGGCGCTGGTGCCGGGCCAGTACGCGGATTTCGCCGCGTTGACGGACGACTACTTCACGATCGGCGAGACGGAGATCAAGTACCTGTCGTCGGTGCTGACGGTCGTCAACGGCAAGGTCGTGCATGCGGACGATGAGTTCGCACCGCTGGCGCCGCCGCCGTTGCCGGTCAGCCCCGGGTGGTCGCCGGTCGCCGAATTTGGCGGTTACAGCCGCTACCGTCCGGTCGCATCCACGCGCATGCGCGCCGACGCACCTGCGAATGGGAGCGGCGCGAACGCGCACGCGATGCCACCGACGCGATGTCACGCGGGGCCCGCCGGACATGATGCCGCCGGACTGACCGCACTGAATCGCAGTTGCGTTTCTACTGTCTAGGCCTCTCCGATCGATGCGTTTGCTTGCCGTCGACAAAAACGCATCGGCTTCGGATCAACGAATCATGATTCGACGGCGGCACGGTAGGAGACAAGATGAACCTAGCACACCCGGGAACACCGACGGCCGGGCACGAAGTGGCCGGCGTTCGAATCCCGGTCACGTCCGTTGCGGTCGACGCCGCGGAAGCGGCGCGCGCGTCATTGCCGGGCATCGTCGTCGATCATGCGAGCCGCGTGTTCGTGCTCGCATCGCTGGCTGCGCGCCGGGAGGACCATACGTACGATGCCGATACGTTGTACGTGGCTGCGATGTACGCAAACATGGGGTTGAGCGCGGCGTATTGCCGATCGACCGCACGCTACGAACTCGACAGTGCGGATGCCGCGAGCGCGCTTCTGTTGCGCCATGACATGCCGCAACGCGTGCGGGACGACGTCTGGCGAGCCGTGGCGCTGCATACGACGCCCGGTATTTCGGCACGCTTGTCGCCGCTCGCACGCGTGCTGGCGGCGGCCGTGTCCACCGATCTGATGGGAACCGATCTCGACACCTACTCGGCGGCCGAGCGCGACGCGTTGCTTGCTGCCTATCCGCGTGGCGATGGATTCAGCGAGGCCATGCTCGACGCGATCGCGCGTGGCGTCGCGCACCGCCCGGCGTCGACGTTCGGCACCTGGAGTGCGGACGTGCTCGACCGGATCGATCCCGAGTTTCACCGGCCGAACTTCTGCGGACGGGTGCTCGGCTCGCGCTGGGACGATGCCTGAAGGCTAAGGCCCGCCATGTCGGGTTCGATCTTGCCCGGCAATGATGCGCGGTCGGGCCCGGAACCGGTCCGGCGCCCGACCGCTGGCATGGCCGGCGCTCAGGCCACTTCGTGGCGCGCGTAATCGACGTAGCCGCTGCGGTCTCCGCCATACCAGCCGATGGTTTGCGGTGCCGCCAACGGAGCATTGGCCGCGATGCGCTCGACGAGATCGGGGTTGGCGATATACGCGCGTGCGAATGCGACGAGATCCACATCGCCGGCCGCGATCAGCCGGTCCGCGGCATCGGGCGAAATGCCGCCGTTGACGATCAGCGTGCCGCGGAACGTTTCGCGTGCATGCTCGATGATCCGGGGCAGATCCGGCTCGCCGCTCCAGCCGTTGGTGTCGGCCGCGTGCAGATAGGCGACGCCGGCCTCGTCGAGCATGCGGCCGACGTAGCCGTAGGTCGTGTCGGGATCGGCATCGCGGACGTTGTTGTATTTCGCGTAGGGCGAGATGCGCACGCCGACCCGACTCAAGGGCATCACGCTGCCGACAGCGGCGACGATTTCCTCCAGGAAGCGTGCACGGTTGGCGACGGAGCCGCCATAGCGATCGTCGCGATGGTTCAGCGTCGAAGAAAGAAACTGATGCGGCAGGTAGCCGTTGGCCGCATGAATCTCGACGCCGTCGAACCCGGCCGCAGCCGCGTGGGCGGCCGCGCGACGGAATTCGTCGACGGTTTCGACGACTTCGGCAGTCGTCATCGCACGAGACGGCGTTGCATGGATCTTCGTGTAGTACCCGTTCTGCAACTGGGCCCAGACCTGCAGTTGCTCGAGGTCGTCGTTCACGCCCGACGGCGACAGCGGCGCCTGGCCGCCGAGCAGCGTCATCGAGCCGACGCGCCCGCCGTGCCAGAGCTGCGCGAAGATGCGGCCGCCATTCGCATGGACGGCATCCGTGACTTTCCGCCAGCCTGCGGCCTGCGCGTCGGTGATGAGGCCCGGCGTGAGTTCGAACGAAGCGGAGGCCGGGCTGACGTTGGTCGCCTCGGTCACGATCAGTCCGGCCGACGCGCGCTGCGCGTAGTACTCGACCATGAGGTCGGTCGGGAGGCCGTGTTGTGGCGCGCGGGAGCGGGTCATCGGCCCCATTACGACGCGGTTTGACAGCGAGAGGCCACGAAGATCGTAGTCGTTGAGCAAGGTGGACATGATGGCGTTCCTTTCAGGTTGGGCAGACGCATGCGGCGAGCGCCTCGACGTCATGCGATGGCGATCGTGAGTGCCGCGAGACGATGCAAGGGCGGTGCCGGCAGGCTTCGCGCAAAGCGCTGCCGGCTCCGGTTCAGGCCTGCGCGTGACGCTCGGCGTGCGGGCGTCCGATTGCGAGGTAGTGGGCGAGCGCGATGATCGGGAATACCGCCGCGACCGCGGCGACGAGCGGCCAGCCGCCGCGTTCGTACAACGGGCTCGCCAGCGCCGAGCCGATCGCACCGCCGACGAAGATGCTCGTCATGTAGAGCGCATTGAGCCGGTTGCGGCTCGCCGCATGCAGCGCGTAGATTTCGCGCTGGCCGAGCACCATGCTCATCTGCACCGCGAAATCGAGCACGATGCCGGTGACGACGAGACCATACAGCCCCGCACCATGGATCAACGCCACGGCATACGAGAGCGTGCCGGCGACCAGCGCGATCAGCGTCGCGCGGACGGTATGGCCGGCGTCCGCCAGACGGCCGGCCACGGGCGCCGACGTCGCGCCGATCGCGCCGACGAGGGCGAACAGCCCGATAGCGGTTTGCGAGAGCCCGAAGTGGCGCGTCAACTCGACCGGGACGGCGGTCCAGAACAGGCTGAACGACGCGAACATCAGGCCTTGATAGAGCGCGCGATGGCGCAGCACCGGCATCGTGCGAACCAGATGCAGCAGCGAACCGATCAGTTCGAAATAGGTCGCCTTGTGTTCGGGCTGGCGCGACGGGATCGTCAGTGCGAGCACGACCGTCACGAGCGTCATCAGCACGGCGGCGCCGGCGAACACGAAGCGCCAGCCGAACGCGTCGGCGACCACGCTGGAGATCGGACGTGCCAGCAGGATCCCCAGCAGCAGTCCGCTCATGATCGTGCCGACCACGCGGCCACGCGAATGATCCGGTGCGAGATGGGCGGCGAGCGGGATCAGGATCTGGACGGCGACCGAGCTGAAGCCGATCAGCAGCGAAATCGCCAGGAACAGGCCCGGCGTCTGCACGAAGGCTGCGGCCGCGAGGCTCGCGATCGAGATGACGGCGGTGGTGATCATCAGCTTGCGGTTCTCGAGCAAGTCGCCGAGCGGCACGATGAAGAACAGGCCGAATGCGTAGCCGATTTGCGTCAGCGAGACGATGAGACTCGCCGTTTCGCTGGACATGTGCAGGCGCGGGGCGATCAGTTCGGTGATCGGTTGCGCGTAGTACAGGTTGGCGACGATCGCGCCGCAACTGAATGCGAAGAGCAGGATCAGCCCCTGCGTGAGCTTCACGGCGTGTCCGCTTGCCGCGAGCGAAGTTGAATCTGCTGACATGGTCGACTCCTGGAATGATTGATGCCGGAATGCCCGGACCTCGGTCGTATCGGGCGTTCCGATTGCGTTGCGTTGCGGAAGACGTCGCTGCACATGCCTGCCGCATTGACGACAATCTTATTGATCGATCGATAACATCGGAATACCCGCACCGCGCAATCGAGCATTGCGCGTCACGCAAAGGGGGCGGAACGCTCCCACGTCATAGGCGGACGCAACGCGAAGGAAACGCAGGCGCCTGACCCGTCGATTCGACGCCATGAACGTGGTGCCCGATGCGTTCCAGTCTGTCGGGTGGCGGCTGAAATGTCCCAGGCGAGGTCTTAATTCCCGCTATTTGCCTGCTTGCATGGCCTGATAGATCGTCGGCAACGCGGTTCAGAACGATTCAGCGACGATTCAGCGCGATGGCTCGTGCGATCGACTACGCTTTCGGCAGGCAAAGAACCGAATTTGACGCATCCACCGGGAATTGATCATGAAGAGAAACAGAACACCTGTCCTGACGGCGATGCTGGCTGCCTTTGCGTTGAGCGGGGTCCCGCTACATGCGGCGGCACAGATTGCGGGCGCGCAGCCGATAGGAATAAGCGTTTCGGAAGCCGAACTGATCGTTCGCGGGTGGAGCGTCAAGAAGTCGTTTCTCGGCAAGCCCGTCGTCAACGACAGCGGCCAGACGATCGGTGTCGTGCACGACATCATCATCGCGCCGGACGCGTCGGCGTCGTTCGTGATCGTCGCGGCGCATCAGTTCGCCGGGATTTCGCAGCACGACGTCGCCGTGCCGGTCGGCCAGCTTGATTTCGTCGACGGGAAACTGACGCTCGCGGGCGGCACGCGCGAAGCGATCAAGGCCATGCCGGCATTCCAGTATGCGCGCGTGCGGGCTTTGCCTGTCGCGCGATCGGCCTACCCGCATCACTGAGCTGCACGGGAGCGGGGCGGCCGGTTCGCATTTGCGCGACGGCTGGCCGCGCCGTTCCGGCAGTTCAACAGCGCTTGCCCTGCAGCGTGGGAATCTGAGCGTACAGATCGGCGAGCCAGTCGACGAACAGCTTCAGTTTCGCCGGCATGTGGCGATTCGGCGGATACAGCACGGAAATCGGGCGGGGCGGCGAGTTATAGGCGACCAGGACTTCGCGCAGCTGGCCGGCCGCAAGATACGGCTCGACCAGATAGAGCGAAGTCTTGATCAGGCCGATGCCCGCGGCGCCACACGCGATGTACGTGTCGGCGTCGTTGACGGCGACGGTGCCGCACATCTGCACCACCTGCGTTTCGCCGTCCACGATGTATTCCCACATGCGCGGCCGCCCGGTATCGGCCGACACGTGGCTGACCGCGACGTGTCGGGTGAGATCGTCGATCGTTTCCGGCTCGCCGTAGCGTTCGAGGTAGGCGGGGGATGCGCACGTGCAGGTCGTGAGGCTGCCGATCCGCTTCGCGATCATCCCGGAATCGTCGAGCGCGCCGATCCGTACGACGCAGTCGACGCCTTCGCCGACGAGGTCGATCTGGCGATCCGTCGCACCGAGTTCGATCGAGATATCGGGGTTGGCTTCAAGGAACGCCGGCAGGACGGGTGCCACGACCTGTTTTGCCATCGCCGGCGGCAGGTTGACCCGGATGCGCCCGCGCGGCGAGCTGCGCGAGTGCGACATCGACGCCTCCATGTCGTCGATTTCGCGCAGCACGGCGACGCAGCGCTCGTAGTACTGGCGCCCGTCCTCGGTCAGCGAGAGCCTGCGCGTGGTGCGGTTCAGCAAGCGGCAGCCGAGGTGCTGTTCGAGCCCGCGCAGCAGTGCGGAGACCCGCGGCACCGTGTGTCCCGACGTATCGGACGCCCGCGTGAGGCTGCCCGTTTCGACAATCCGCGCGAATACGCGCATCGAAAGAAGTGTATCCATGCGTTGCCTGTTTCCTTCTGGTGAGTCGTCGGCGCCGGTCGTGGCCGGCGTGTCGTTGCGCCGGCCGTCTATGCGTCGATACGGGCCCTGAGCTTGTCGCCGGCAAACGGCATTTCGCGCATGCGCTGGCCGGTCGCGTCGAAGATCGCATTGGCGAGCGCGCCGGCGGTCGGTCCCATCGACGCTTCGGCCGCACCGAGAAACGGTGCGCCGGGGCGATTGATCAGGTGGACCTTCAGGCTTTCCGGCGCGGCCGAGAAACGCAGGATCGGATAGCTGCTCCAGTCGAAGCTGCGGATGCGCTGCGTATCGTATTTCAGCTCCTCGTACAGCGTCCAGCTCGCGGCCTGGATGATGCCGCCCTCGATCTGGTTGCGGATACCGTCCGGTGACACAACCTGACCGGCATCGACAGCGACCTCCGCGCGATCGAGAATCACCTGTCCGGTTTCCGGCACGACGGTGATTTCAACCGCCATCGCGACATAGGCCATCAGGTTCTTGTACTTGCCGAACGCGAACCCGACACCGCGGTTGCGTGCGCGAGGCGGCCGCGGCCATCCGAAGTGAGACGCGACGAGCCGGATCACCTGCTGCGCGCGGTGATCCTGCATGTGACGCAGACGGAATTCGACCGGATCGACGCCGGCGGCGTGTGCGAGCTCGTCCATGAAGCTCTCGATTGCCCACACGTTCGTATGCGCGCCGAGCGAGCGCATCGCCGATGTCTGCAGCGGCATCGTCGGCGAGAAGTGATTGACGATGTGCATGTTCGGCAACGCATACAGCGGAATCGCGTTGCGGTCGCCGCCGCCCTCGGGTTGCAGCATCGGCGTCGACGGCGCGGGCACGAACGGCGGCTCGATCATTCTCGCGGGCAGCAAGCGGCCGGCGTTGACGATCCGCTCGTTATGCGAGCTGCTCCACAGCGCGTATTTCCAGTCGACGATATGACCGGTCGCGTCGAGCGATGCACTGACTTCGGTGACCATTGCCGGCGTGAAGTGGTCCCACGTGTGTTCCTGTTCGCGCATCCACTGAACGCGGATCGGCTGGCCGGGCATCGCGGCGGCGATCAGCGCCGCGTGCGCGGCCGCGTCGTCCGCGCCGTTGTGCCCGTAGCAGCCGGACCCTTCGGTGTGGATGCAGCGGACGTTCGGCTTCGGCATCGACAGCATCTCGGCGAGTGCATCGCGCAGCGGGTAAACGCCTTGAGAGTGGGTCCAGACGGTCAGGATGCCCTTGTCGAGCAGCGCGACCGAGCAGGACGGCCCGATCGAGCCGTGCAGCAGGTAATTCTTCAGGAAGGTCGCCGTCAGCGTCTTCGTTGCCGGCGCGGTAGACGCGTGCGTATTCGCGATCTCGATGTTCTGCACGGCGATGTGCTTCAGGTCTTCATGAACCGTCGCGCGATCCGGCAGCGGGCGGCCTGCCGACCACTGGCTGCTGGCGGCGAGCGCGCGCTGCGCGACGACTGCCTGCCATTCGCCGCGTGCGACGACCGCGAGCATGCTGCCGTTGCGGACGATCTTGACGACACCCGGCATCTTCAGGATCGTCGCCTCGTCGAACGACTGCAGCTTCGCGTCGTAGACGGGCGGCATGACGACCCGCGCATGCAGCATGCCCGGCAGCGCCATGTCCTGCACATAGCTGACACCGCCGGTGACCTTGTTCGGAATGTCGACCCGCGGGAGCGACGTACCGATCACCTTGAAGGTGGCGGGATCCTTCAACGGCGATGTCGGCGACGCGTTGCGATGCAGGTCGACCATCCGCACCGCGTCGCCATAGCGCATCGTGCGCCCGTCCGGTGCCTTGATGACGGCATCGGCGACACTCAACAGGCGCGCTTCGACGCCGAATTGCTTCGCGGCGGCGTCGACCAGCAGCCCGCGCACCTGAGCCGCGGCGTTCAGCAGCGCGGAGCCGCTGTCGGCCATCGTGTGGCTGCCGGCCGTCAGGCCTTCGTCCGGCGAGGCGCCGGTGTCCGCCGTCAGGAAGGTGATCAGCGATGGCGTCATGTCGAGTTCTTCGGCGGCGACTTGCAGCAGCGCCGTGCGTACACCGGTGCCGAGCTCGACCTTGCCGGTAAACACGGTGACCTTGCCTTCCGGCGTGATCTTGATCCATGCATCGAGCAACGGGTTGGTCTTCAGGCTGCCGGCGAGCGTTTCGGTTGCCTTCCCGACACGGACCGCGGCGCCTTCGTCGGCGATGACGACGTCCGCGAGTGCGCGAGCGGCCGGCGCGAGGCTGAAGGCGACGAACAACGCCCCCGACACCATGAAGTGACGGCGGCTTTCATCGATGTCGTCTTGATGGTTCATCAGAGGCCTTTTCTGATCATGACCGGAGCGTCGGCCGGTTCGGGGTCCGGCAGGCCGGCGACCTGGCGCACGGCCGCGAGGATCCGCAGATGGGTGCCGCAGCGGCACAGATTCGGTTCCATGTGGGTGCGCAGCTCGCGTTCGGTCGGTTTCGGGTTGCGTTCGAGCAGGGCCTGAGCGCGCATGATCATGCCGGCGATGCAATAACCGCACTGCGCGGCCTGGTGATCCATGAACGCCCGCTGCAGCCGCCCCGGATGCTCGGCGGTGCCGAGGCTTTCGATGGTTCTGACCGCGCGCTGCCCGATCGACGCGACCGGAATCAGGCACGAGAACATCGGTTTGTCGTCGACGATGACGGTGCAGGCGCCGCATTGTCCGAGACCGCAGCCGAACTTCGCGCCGTGCAGGTGAAGATCGTTGCGCAGCACGTAGAGCAGGGGCGTGGAGGGATCGATGTCCAGCGAGTGCCGGACGCCATTGACGGTGAGCGTAATCATCGCGCGCTGTCCTCTTTTCTGAGCTTGGCCGCCATCGCTTCGACGTCGTTCCATGCGGGGTGCCCGGAATACGTGCCGCGGATGTACGCGGCCAGATCGGCGATTTGCCGATCGTCGAACTGGTCGATGAAGGACGGCATGTAGTTGAGCGTGTCCTCGCCGTGCCAGCCGATTCCGTTGAACATCATCTGGATCGCGTTGCGCGGCGTGTCGGCATTGACGGCCGTGCTGAACGCGAGCGTCGGCCGCTCGCCGATCGACTGCATCGGCGACGCGGGCCCGTGGCATTGCGCGCACGATGCCTGGAACAGCACCGCGCCGCGCTGCGCGTCCGGCGACGTCGCGTGGTTGGCGACGGCCACGGGCGCGGGACGGGCGGCCGGTTTCTGGATCGAGAGAAGATACGTTGCGATGGCCTCGACGTCCTGGACCGGCACCGTTGCGAGATCTCGCGTGACGGGCAGCATCGGGCCGGCCGCCGCGCCGTGTTCGCTCGCGCGGCCGGTGCGCAGGTACGTGACGAGCTGCGCCCGGGTCCACGGGCGCGCCGCATGGCCGAGCGTGTTGAGCGGGGGCGCTTCCCAGCCGTCGACGATCCCGCCGTCGAACGCCTTTCCGGTTTGTTCCCCGCCAATCGCGTTCAGCGGCGAGTGACAGGACGCGCAATGGCCGAGGCCGTCGACCAGTTGCTTGCCACGGTTCCATTCGGTGGATTGCGCAGGATCGGGCCGGTACTCGCCCTGTTTCAGGAACAGGATGTTCCAGAATGCGACGGGCGGGCGGAAATTGAGCGGGAAGATCAGATCGTTCGCGGGCGCGGAAGCATGAACCGGCTCTCGGGTCATCAAGTACGCGTAGGCCGCGGCGATATCCTGATCGGACATGCGTGTGAAGTGGACGTACGGAAAAGCCGGATAGAGCTGATGCCCGTCGCGCGCGATCCCGCTGCGCAGCGCACGGGCGAATGCCTCCTGCGACCAGCGGCCGATGCCGGTATCGGGGTCGGGCGTGATGTTGGTTGCATAGATGGTGCCGAACGGCGTTGCGAGAGGCAGCCCGCCGGCGAACGGCTTGCCGTCCTTTGCCGTGTGACAGACGACGCAATCCCCGAGCGCGACGACCTTCGCGCCGGCGCGAACCTGTTCGCGATCGAATGAGGCTTGCGGTGGCGGTTCGATCGGTGCGATCGACGGCTCGAACATGATGCCGATGGCGATCGCGAGGCCGGCGAGCGCGAGCCCGGCGGCGCCGAACCAGAGTCGTTTATGTTTCATGCATGCTCCAGGCGATTCGATGCACGACGCGTCATGCCGGTCTCGCGTCGATTGAGCAGCGCACGCCGCTGATGCGATCGTCGCAACGGACGGACCGGCGCGCGCGTGCGTCGATCCGGTCGCGCGTGGCGACAGTCGGGGCGCGGCGGCAGCGATTGGCGGCGAAGCTCATGTGGGTGATCCCGGGAATGCGACCTGCATTGTGTTGCCGTACCTGCAAGGTCTGCGCGGCGGCTTATCCGGGCAGTCTAGGCAGGCACGTCGCGAAAGTCCTGAAGTCTCTCTGAAACGTTCTGAACCTGCGAGGGGAGCGGCGCGGCCGGATGCGACGAAAACATGTCCGTCGCGTGTCAGGCCGCACCGCTCCCGATCTCTGCGTCGATGTTACTTCTGGGAGATCGGCGCCGGTACCGGCGCGATAATCTCGTGCTGGTTCGTCGTGCGCTGCGGTGCCTTGTGGAGCATCGTGTACGCATAGTCGACACCCATCCCATACGCCCCCGAGTGCTCCTTGGCGATCGCCATGACTGCATCGTAGGTCTCGCGGCGGGCCCAGTCGCGCTGCCATTCGAGCAGCACCTGCTGCCAGGTCACCGGAACGACACCGGCCTGGATCATGCGCTGCATCGCGAAATCGTGGGCATCCTTCGACGTGCCGCCCGATGCATCGGCGACCATGTAGATCTCGTAGTCGCCTTCGAGCATCGCGCACAGTGCGAACGTGTTGTTGCAGACTTCCGTCCACAGGCCGGCCACGATGACCTTTTTGCGGCCGTTCTTCGCCAGCGCGTCGCGCACCTTCTGGTCGTCCCAGGAGTTCATCGACGTCCGCTCGAGCAGCGGATGATCCGGAAACACGTCGAGGAGTTCCGGAAACGCGTAGCCGGAGAAGCTTTCCGTTTCGACCGTCGTGATCGTGGTCGGGATGTCGAAGACCTTCGCGGCCTTGGCGAGCCCGACGACGTTGTTCTTCAGCGTCTGACGGTCGATCGACTGGACGCCCGCCGCCATCTGCGGCTGGAAGTCGATGAAAATGATCTGGCTGTTGCTGGGCGTCAAAACTTCAAGATTCGGGTTACGCATGATTCGATACCTCGACTGGACATTCAAGTAAGGCTGACGGCACCCGGTAACGGGATGCCGCTCAGTGTTCGGCAGACCGGACTCGATACGGAGAGGTCTGCCGTAACGACGAGTCTATGAAGATGAGCTCGATTTCCGTAAGTGAATTGTTCTGAATTCGTGTTTCGATCGTCATCGAATTCAGGCTGAATCGGGGTGGGCGAGTTGGCCAGCGGTTGTGGTGCCGGCGTGGTCAGGGCTCCTCACAGCGATTTGCCGAGGCCGAACGAGTTGGCCAATTCAGGTCCTTTCTGAAGCAGTGACGTGACTTCCGCGCGGCGATCCTTCGACCATCGGGCCAACTGCCGGGCGACGTCGATTGTGTTGGCGGGCAAGGATTCCGCGAGCGAGACCGCGTCGCCCGCGGCCTTCGACGTACCCGACGCCGTATGCGGGCGCACGGTGCAGGCGGCATCGCCGACGAGCGCGACGCGACCCTGCACGAAATCCGGGCTCAACGCATCGTAGATGGCCTGGACAAACGGGGCGCGCGTCGCCAGAACGAGTTGGGAGAGAAGCGCGGGCAGTCGTTCGCCGGCGAGCTGCCGGAGCGTCGAAACGGACGTATCGGAAAGCTGGCCGGGGTGTATCGATGCGTGATGGATTGTCCCGTCCCGATCGGTCAGATGGCTGCGCAGGGCCGTTGCATCGAATTCGTTGCGGTACCAGAGCCAGTTGAAGCGCCTGGCCCCCGGTTCGAGCGAGCCATCGAGGGCAGGGATCAGGAAGGCCATGAACAGCTCGCCCGGCGCCTTGTGAAGCGTCATGTTCTCGACCAGCGCGGCGATGGCGTCGGGATCGAAATCGGCTTCGTCGACGATGCCGCGCCAGGCGACATAACCGGCGAACGACGGCGCATGGCCGGGAAAGATTTGTGCACGAAGACCCGAGCCGGTACCGTCCGCGGCGATCAGCACGTCGGCGCGAATTCGTTGATCGCCGAGGTGAACGTCCACGCCTTCGGCGTCCTGCACGAATCCCGTGACCGAACGACCGTAATGAATGCGGCCTTGAGGCAGCGTGCCGCACAGCGAACGATAGACCGCATCCCATGACGAGAACGGCAGCATCTCCGGCTCGTCGCGGATGACGGTGCCATCGCGATCGATCCAGCGCCGGCGACGGGTCGGCACGCTGATCATGTCGCGGCAGTGGTGTCCGTGCTGCTCCAGGAACGCCATCATGCGGCGCAGGACCGCCACGCCGCCGCCCTGGCCGCGTAACGGTGTGGGCGAGCGTTCGTAGATCGCCACGTCGTGGCCGATACAGTCCAGCGTCAGGGCGGTGGCGAGGCCGGCGATCGATCCGCCGGCAATGACTACTTTCATCGTGGTCCTCTGGTGTCGACGGGTGCAATGCACGTTGCACGAACGTCGCCGTTTTCGGGCGCAAGCAGGGCCGCCGAAGAGGGGCGGCGCGCGGGCGAGCGAATCTGCGGGTTCGGGGCGCTTCGGAATGCGCCTGCATCAACGACCGGATCTTGCCACTGTCGGTCCGATCTCGCGCCGAGCGTGCATCCGCCCGGTCGATTCGATTGCCGTGACCGCGCGGACATGCACTAGACCCGCAGCAGTTTGCTCGCGTTGCCGCCGAGGATCATCGCGCGTTGCTCAGCGGTCAGATCGAGACGGTCGAGAAAACGCACGGGTTGTTCGTAGCCCATGTCGAAGCAGTAATCGCTGCCCAGTACCAGTCGGTCGATGCCGACGTTCTCCATCAGGAAGTTCAGGACGGCGCCGGAATGCGACACCGTGTCGTAGCTGAACCGTCGGAGGTAGCTGCTCGGTTTCTGCGCGAGCCGGCGCGTTTCCGGCCGCGCGGTCCAGCCCGCGTCCAGGCGGCCGGCCAGGATCGGCAGTGCGCCGCCCGCGTGCGGCAGCGTGACCTGCAGGGTCGGGTGGCGGTCGAGCACTCCGCCGAGAATCAGGTGCGATCCCGCAATCGCCGTATCGAACGGATTGCCGAGCAGGTTGCTCAGGTAGAAGTCGCCCAGCCTCGAGCCGCCGACCGTTTGCTGCGGGTGGAGAAACACGGGCAGATTCAGCTGTTCGATGCGCGCGAAAACGGGCGCGAACAGCGGATCGTCGAGGTCGCGGTTATCGATGTTCGTCCCCATGTATACCCCGCGAACGCCCGGTAGCTGCGACGCGCGTTCGAGTTCGTCGATGGCGTCGGTCGCGTTCAGCATCGGCAGGGTCGCGAGCACGACGAAGCGGGCCGGATGCTGGCGGTAGACGCTTGACGCCGCCGTGTTCCAGTCGCGCGCGAGCCTGGCGTTGAATTTGCGGTCGCCCCAGTACGCCATCGGCACGCTCAGCGACAGCGCCTGGATATCCACGCCCGACGCATCCATGTCCTTCAGTCGTTCGTCGACATGGATGAACTTCATCGGCAACGGGCCGAGACCGCCCGCCGGTGTCCGGAACGTGAACGACGTGTCGTCGCACGTGAACGATCCGCCGAACGGCTTTCCCTCGCCGCCCACCAGGTCGCAGAAGCTTTCGGGGTAGTAGTGCGCGTGAATGTCGATCGATCGAGTGCGATGCGGCGCAAGAACCGTCGCCGGGCGCTCGGGCTCGACCGCTGCGGACGGGCGCGCGGCAACCGCCGCACCCGCCATCGCGGCGAACGCACCGAGCAGCCGGCGGCGGGCAGGCGACAGGCAACAGGCGCACTGCATCGTGGTGTCTCCACGTGTTTTCATGTTTTTCTCCTGGTCGATTCAGCCGCGCTGTGTCATGCCCATTTCGCACTCGACGAGTTGCGTATCGAACATCGTGCGTTCGTGCCTGGCACGGGCCGAGCGGTCCGTGACGGAGAACACGAAGATTCCGGCGAACGCAACCGCCATCGAGAACAGCGCGGGGTATTCGTACGGATAAAGCGCATGCGGATGACCCAGAACCTGCACCCAGACCGTCGGGCTCAGGATCGTCAGCGTGACGGCGGTGGCGAGACCGAGCAGCCCGCCGGCGACGGCGCCCCGTGTCGTCAGGCCGCGCCAATAGACCGAAAGCAGCAACACCGGGAAGTTCGAACTCGCGGCGATCGAGAACGTGAGACTGACGATGAATGCGATGTTCTGCTTTTCGAAGGCGATGCCGAGCACGACCGCCAGCACGCCGAGCACGAGCGTGGTCATGCGTGCGACGCGCATTTCGTCGCGATCGGACGCGTGGCCGCGGCGCAGGACATTCGCATAGAGATCGTGCGAAATCGCCGACGAGCCGGCCAGCGTCAGGCCGGCGACCACCGCGAGTATGGTCGAGAACGCCACCGCGCAGATGAAGCCGAGGAAGAGGTTGCCGCCAACCGCGTGCGCGAGATGGATCGCCACCATGTTGACGCCGCCGATGACGGCGCCCGACGCGTCGTGATACTGCGGATCCGACGTGACCAGCGCGATCGTTCCGAAACCGATGACGATGATCAACGCATAGCCGACGCCGACGATGCCGGTTGCGTAGAGGATGCTCTTGCGCGCGGCCTTGACGTCGCCGACCGTGAAGAAGCGCATCAGGATGTGGGGCAGGCCGGCGGTGCCGAAAATCAGCGCGAGGCCGAGCGACACGGCGGAGACCGGGTCCGAAACGAGGCCGCCCGGCCGCATGATGGCCGCGTGTTTCGGGTGTTCGAGAATGGCCTGGGAAAAAAGCGCGTTCAGGCTGAAGCCGAAATGGTTCAACACCATCAGCGCCATGAACGCGGCCCCCGCGAGCAGCAGGACCGCCTTGACGATCTGTATCCAGGTGGTCGCCAGCATGCCGCCGAAGAACACATAGACGACCATCAGCAAGCCGACGATCAGCACCGCGACCGTGTAGTTCAGGCCGAACAGCAACTCGACCAGCTTGCCCGCGCCGACCATCTGGGACACGAGGTACAGGAGCACGATGACGACCGAGCTCGACGCCGCGAACGCGCGGATCGGTCGCTGCCGAAGGCGGTAGGACACGACGTCCGCCAGCGTGTATTTGCCGAGGTTGCGCAGCGGTTCGGCGATGAGAAACAGGATGATCGGCCAGCTCGCGAGAAAGCCGATGGAGTAGATCAGGCCGTCGTAGCCGCTGGTGAAGACGAGCGCGGAGATGCCGAGCAGCGAAGCGGCCGACATGTAGTCGCCGGCGATCGCCCAGCCGTTCTGGAACGCGGTGATCTTGCCTCCGGCGGCATAGTGGTCGGCCACGCTGTGGTTCTTGCGCGCGGCCCAGCGCGTGATGACGAGCGTCGACGCGACGAACAGCAGAAACATGCCGATCGCGATCGGGTTGTGTCCATGCACGGCCGATGCCGGACCGGCTGCGACGGCCGGGAACGCCGCGAGTGCGGCTGCGGCCCCGGGAAACAGGCGCTTCATGGCTGATCTCCCTGGCGAATCGCCGCGACGCCTGCATCGTGCACGGTGTTGGCCCGGAACACATAGACGGCGACCAGCGCGAACGTGACGGCGAACATGCCGAAGCCGACGGGGATGCCCCAGGTAGTCGGCCGGCCCTGGACGATCGGTTCGCCGAGCAGCCGCGGCGAGAACGCGAGCGTGAGGATGAAGGCGAAATAGATGCCGAGCATCACGGTCGTCAGCAGCCACGCGAACGCGCGGCGTTTTCTGACCAGATGGCGGAAACGCGGGTCGCTCAGCAGCGGGTGCGTCGAGGCAGCCGGCGTTTCCATGTTCATGGCGGCGCCGGCGGCGGCCGGGATCGAATGGTTCACGATGTCTCCTTGATGTCGAGGTGTGCGGATGGCGCGCGGGAGCGACGGCCGGCACTCCCCGGGGCGCGATCAGAAGCTGGGCGGAACGGCGGTTTCGCGCATGACGACTTCCGGCGTCCGGTAGCGCTCGGCCATCTCGCGCTCGGTGTCGTTCTTGAGTTGCGCCTGCATGTAAGCGCCGAGGTGGCGCGCATGCCGGACAATGGCCGTTCCGAATTGCGTGCGCACTTCGCTGTATTCCGATAGCGCGTCGAGCGTGTCGCTGCGTGTCGCGAGCGCCGACACGAGTGCCATCGCATCGCCGGCTGCCTTGGTGACGCCCATCCCGCAGTGCGGACGCGCCACGAACGCGGCGTCGCCGAGCAGTGCGATCCGGCCGAACGCCATCCGTGGAACTTCGAGATCGTAGATCGGCTGGAACAGCGGCTGGTTTGCCCGCGACACGACCTCGGCGAACTGCGGCGCGAGCAGTGCGTCCGCGGCCTCTTCGACGTCGGCGAGCACGTCGCGCCGGATCAGCGCGGGCGGGATGCCGCCGTTCCATTGCTTGCCGGTGGCGTCGGTCAACAGGTTCGGCAGGTCGGTATCGGCGCTGGTGGCCCGATACCACACGAAGTTGTAGCGCCGCTCGCCGCGCTTCGTGCTGTTGCCCTGGCCCGCGACGGGGTAGCCGAGGATTTGTTCGCGAGGCGGCAGGCCGAACGCGAAATGCTCGAAGAGCGCCGCGTGCGTCGCCGCCGACAGATCGGCTTCGTCGACGAGGCCGCGCCATGCCACGTAACCCGCATACTGCAGACCGGCTTCCGGCAGCAGCTTCTCGCGCACCGCCGAACGGAATCCGTCCGCGGCGATGACCAGGTCGGCATGCACGACCGAGCCGTCGGACAGCGTGACTGCGGCGCGCTGCGGCCCGTCGGTTACATCGGTGACGATCGCGCCGGCGTGATAGTGCTGGCTCGGCAGTGCGGAACGCAGTACGTGATACATCTTGCTCCACGCGGTCAGCGTCTGCGGCAAACGGCGCTCGGAGGCGACCGAGCCATCCTGCGCGAGCGTGATGCGCGATTCGACTTTCACGCCGATCGATTCGTCGATGCGAACGCCCGCGGCGAGCAGCACTTCGAACAACTCGGGGTGGGTGACGATGCCCGCGCCGCGGCCGGACAGTTCTTCGGGAACGCGTTCGAAGACGTCCACGTCCCAGCCGTTGCGCAGCAGGAGATTGGCGGCAAAGAGTCCGCCCAGCGAACCGCCGATGATGGCGGCTTTCCGGTTCGTCGAAGTGCGGGTGTGCATGTCAGCCTTCCTGTTTTTCGATGCCGCGCGCCGCTGCTGCTTCAGGGGCGCTCAGGTGAGCAACCTCCGCGGCCGGGTAATTGAGTTCGATCGTGACGCCGGACGGATCCTCGATGAAGACCTGGTGCAGTCCGAGGCTCGGCACGGTGCGATCGCGCCATGCGATGTGCTCGGCGCGCAGCGTGCGCCACATCGCCTCGACGCCGGTCGCCAGGAACGCGATGTGGTCGACCGTGCCGGTGCCGGCCGCCGGCAGGTCCTTGTCGCCGAGATAGGCGGCGAGGCCCTCGGGGTTGTCCGGGTCGATGCCGATGATGTGAACGGTTCCGAAATCGGCTTCGTCGTCGCCCTTGTAGAGCCATGCGCCGGGAAAATCGAACGGCGGCCGGTAGCCGCGCCTGAAGCCGAGGACGCGTTCGTAGAACCGGCATGATTTCTCGAGATCGAGCGTACGTATCGAGTAGTGGGCAAGTCGGGTGACAGGCATCAGGTGCGCCTCGCTATTTATCGAAAGATAAGTTATCGTTCGATAAATTGTAGCGGAAACGGACGCGGCGGCAAGGGTGGGAAGCGCGGTGTTAACCCTCGAAACGGGGGGCGGACCGTCCGGCGCCGGATGCGGCGATGCGCCCGGACGGGCTCGGATTCGTCGTCGAGCGATTCCGAATTAACGTCAATTTACGCGGCCCGCGTCGAGCGGCGACGCGGCTGCAGTCCAGCCGCCGCCCAGCGCGCGGACCAGGCTGACGGTCGCGATCGCATACGCCTGGCGGCTGTGAATCAGCTGACGCCGCGTATTGAGTGCGTCCCGATCGGCGTCGATCACCTCGAGATAACTCACGTAGCCGTGCGCATATCGGCTCAGCGATAGCCGTGCCGCGGCATCGGTCGCGCGGGTTGCGCTGTCGAAGCGCACGATCCGCTCCTTCTGCGCGACGATGTCGTTGAGCGCGTCCTGCACCTCGCGTAATGCGCCGATGGCGACCTCGCGATAGTTCGCATTCGCGGCAACGACACCAGCTTGAGCCGCGGCCACCGCAGCATCGCGTTTGCCGCCGTCGAAAACGGTTTCGGCGACGCTGAGCCCGAGACTCCACAGCGAACTGTTGCGATCGAGGAACGTGTGCAGATCGCGGCTGGCGAAGCCGCCTTGCGCGGTCAGCGTCAGGGTCGGCAGCCACGCGGTATGCGCGATGCCCAGTTGCAGCGACGCGATATCGACCCGGCGTTCCGCGGCAAAGACGTCGGGGCGATGGTTGAGCAGCGTCGAGGGCAGGCCGGCCGGTATGTCCGGCACGCGAAGGGCGGCCGATGCGGGCGCGATGTCGATCGTCGTCGGAGACGCGCCGGTCAGGACGGCGATTGCGTCGACGAGATTCTCGCGCAGTCGCACGCTTTCCGCATGATCGGCTCGGGCGGTATCGAGATCGGCGGCCGCGCGCAATGCGTCGAGATCGCTCGCCGCGCCGGCCCGGACACGCGATGCGATCACGTCGAGCGCAGTGCGTCGCAGGTCGATCGCGCTGGCCAGGGCGGCAAGATCCTCGTCGACGTAATGGAGTGTCAGATAATCGCTCGCGACTTCCGTCGCGACGCGCAGACGGATCGTGTCGCGCTCCGCGACCGCCTGCAGCACGCTTTGTTTGCCGATCGCCGTGTCGCCGCGCAGGCGCCCCCACAGGTCGATTTCGTAACTGGCATTCACCGGCATCGACCAGTTATGCATCGTGCGCTTCGGCAATGCGTTGTCGACGGTACCCGACACACGGGCGCGGCTGAACGACGGATCGATTCCGACCGTCGGCAGCAGCGCGGCCTCGCGCACACCCAGCAGCGCCTGCGCCTGGTCGATGCGTGCGACGGCGGCGCGAATTTCGTGGTTGTGCGCGAGTGCCGCATCCACCAGCGCTTCGAGCCCCGGGTCGCCGAACAGCGACGGCCATCCGGCTAACGGGGCGGGACGCGCTGCAAGCGCGTCCGCATGACGAAAGGCATCCTGCCCGACCGGCACCGGCGCGATCGGCTGAGGGGCGATCGTGCATGCGGTCAAGCCGCACAGCACGATCAGGAGCGGGGCGCACTTCATGATGGCTCGCGTTGCAGCGTGACGACGACCGACAACCCGGGCCGGATACGCGGTTCGGTGGCGGCCGCATTGTCCAGCAGGATCTTGACCGGCACCCGCTGCGTGACTTTCGTGAAATTGCCGGTCGCGTTGTCGGGCGGCAGCAGCGCGAACTGGGAACCCGTGGCCGGCGACAGGCTGTCGACGTGCCCTTGATAGGCCACGTCGGGCAGCGCATCGAAATGCAGCTGCACCTTGTCGCCGACGCGTACGTGTTTGAGCTGGGTTTCGCGAAAGTTCGCGACGATCCACGGATGCGGTTCGACGATCGTGAGCAGCGCCTGGCCCGGTGCGACATGCTCGCCGGTCTCGACGGTCTTTTTGCCGACCCGGCCGTCCGACGGCGCGATGACCGTCGTGTAGCCGAGCTGCAGCAGCGCATCGTGCAGTTCCGTGTCGTTCTGCCGCGACACGGCATCGGCCGCCGTGGTCGCGGCCAGTGCGCTGCGTTGCTGGGCTTGCGCCGCGACGACGCGGGCGCGTGCAGACTTGCGCGCCGCGTCGGCCGCATCGAACTCCTGTTTCGACAATCCCCTTGGCGTTTCCCGCGTCAGCTCGCTGGCACGTGCGTAGTCGAGCTCGGCCCGCTCGGCGTCGGCATGTGCGGAAACCAGTGCCGCGCCGGCCTGTTCGAGCAGCGCCTGGGCCCGGCTCGTATCGGACTGGGCTTGCGCGACCCGCGAGCGCTGCAGCGCAACGCGCACGTCGAAGTCGCGCGTGTCGAGCAGGACGAGCGGATCTCCCGCATGCACGAACTGGTTGTCGTTCACCAGTACGCGCTCGATCGTGCCGGTCACGCGCGGCGAAATCACGTGCAGGTGGCCGGTGACGTACGCGTCGTCCGTGCTGAGATCGCGTACCTGGAACTCGTAGATCAGCACGGTCGCGAGCGTGGCCGCGAATACGGCGATCAGCGCGATCGGCAACCAGCGCCTGGGTGGGGTCGGTGAGGGTTGATTCGGGGGCGTCGGGGTCACGATCGGGGCACTCCATCGAACAGACGGGTTTCGGAACATCGCGTTATGCTTGCGCGACTTTCATGCATGGGAGTCGTTCGATAATGAACACGATGCTCGTTTCGGGCGGCGCGGCGCCAGCCACGGATGTGCCGCCGCTCCGCGCCATCGCGGCGATTGTCGCCGTGTTGCTCGGCGCAATGATCGCGACGCTCACGTCGCGCATCACGTCGCTCGGGCTGGCCGATGTGCGCGGTGCGCTCGGCATCGGTTTCGACGACGGGGCGTGGATCAATACCGCGTTTATCGCGTCGCAGATGTTCATCGGCCCGCTCGCGATCGCGGCCGCTTTCGTGTTCGGGACGCGCCGCGTGCTGCTGGCAGGCGCCGTCGTGTTCCTCGCCGCGGAGAGCATTCTGCCGCTTTGCCGGGGCTTCGGCTCGTTCATGATTTGCCAGTGCATTGCGGGACTCTCGTCCGGCGTGTTCGTGCCGCTGACGGTCGGTTTTGTCGTCCGTACGCTTCCGCCGCGCCTCATTCCATTCGGCATCGCGGCGTACGCGATGAATCTCGAGATGTCGCTGAACCTGTCGGCCACGCTCGAAGGCTGGTACAGCGAGCATTTGAGCTGGCGCTGGCTGTTCTGGCAGAACGCACTGTTGACCCTCCCGTTCATCATCTGCCTGCTGATGTCGTTGTCCGACGAACCGATCAAGCGCTTCGCGTCCGGCACCGACTATCGCGGCATGCTGCTCGGCGCCGGCGGGTTCACGTGCCTGTGCATTGCGCTCGATCAGGGCGAACGGTTGTTTTGGCTCCAGTCGCCGCTGATCGTCGCGCTGTTTTGCGCGGGTATCCTGATGATCGCGGCTTTCCTGATTCACGAACTCGCGTCGAGGCAGGCGGGCCTGGATCTCGGCTATCTCCTGCGGCCGAACGTGGCGCTGCTGATCCTGCTCGTCGGCCTCGTGCGCTTCACGGTGCTCAACACGAGCTTCATTCCGTCGGCCTTTCTCGCGAACGTCTACGGGTTGCGTCCGCTGCAGATCGGCGACACGCTGCGCTGGATCGCCATGCCGCAGTTGCTGTTCGCCCCCTGCGTCGCGCTGCTGCTGCAGCGATTCGATCCGCGGCGGCTGATCGTGATCGGTTTCGTGATGATCGCGATTGCGTTCGCGCTGGGCTCGCGCCTGACGTCCGTCTGGGCCGAGCCCGATTTCATCCCGTCGCAACTGATCCAGGCGCTCGGGCAGACCATGGCACTCACGTCGGTCGTGTTCTTCTTCGGCAAGCACGTGACGGCCGAGTACGCGCTGACGTTCGGTGCGGTCGTACAAACGACCCGCTTGCTCAGCGGGCAACTCGGCACCACGTCGATCTCGGTAGTCCAGCGCGTCATGGAAGCAACCCATTCGAATCTCGTCGGTCTGCATGTGTCGATGTCCGATCCGGCCACGCTCGAGCGATTGCAGGCTGGCGCGGCGTCGCTGGTCGCGCATGGGGCGACGTTCGCGACCGGCGATGCCGGCGCCTATGCGCTGCTCGACCGAGCGGTACGCGTGCAGGCGACGACGCTCGCGCTCGCCGACAATTTCCGGCTGGCCATGGCGTGCGCGCTCGTGGGTGCGCTGATCGGGCTGGTGCTTCGCTCGCCGCGTCCGGCATGAGTGCCGGCGCGGTGGCGTGGCGCGAATCGCGCCGTCGATATTGGCGGTCGGCGTTTGAAAGGGAATCGCGGTGACCTGAATTTTCCTGAAATTTCGGGAAAGCGACGCCGGCGCGCGCAATCAGGGCGCCGCCGAGGTGCGCCGGTTCGAGCGCCGGGCCGGCTGATCCGGCGCTCGATGCGGGCGCTTACGCCTTCAGGAAGGCGAGCAGCTCTGCGTTGATCCGATCGGCGTCGACCACGCACATGCCGTGCGCTCCGCCTTCGATCACCTTGAGCTGCGCGTGCTTCACGATCTTTGCCGACAACCGGCCCGAATCGTCGATCGGCACGATCTGGTCGTCGTCGCCGTGCAGGATCAGCGTCGGCACGTCGATCTTCTTCAGGTCTTCCGTATAGTCGACCTCCGAGAATTCCTTCACGCACAGGTACTGACCGTAGGCGCCGCCCATCATGCCCTGCGCCCAGAATGCGTCGATCGTGCCTTGCGACACCTTCGCATTCGGCCGGTTGAAGCCGAAGAACGGGACGGCCAGATCCTTGTAGAACTGCGACCGGTTCTCGGCGACGTTCTTGCGGATGCCGTCGAACACGTCCATCGGCAGGCCGCCGGGATTGGTGGGCGACTTGACCATTTGCGGCGGCACCGCACCGATCAGCACCGCCTTTGCGACACGCTTCGTGCCGTGCCGGCCGATGTAGTGCGCCACTTCGCCGCCCCCCGTCGAATGGCCGACCAGCGTCGCCTCGCGCAGGTCGATCGCCTCGATCAACGCGGCGAGGTCGTCGGCATAGGTGTCCATGTCGTTGCCTTGCGACGGCTGGCTCGACCGGCCGTGCCCGCGACGGTCATGCGCGATCACGCGGTAGCCGTGCTGCACGAGAAAGAGCATCTGGGGATCCCACGCATCGGAGCACAACGGCCAGCCGTGGGAAAACACGACCGGACGGCCGGTGCCCCAGTCCTTGTAGTAGATCTGCGTGCCGTCTTTCGTGGTGATCGTGTTCATCGCGTGGGCTCCATGATGGGCAGAAGAGGCAGTGACGTGTTTCGTCGCGGCGGCATTGGCCGCCGCGCTCGGAAGTGCTGCAGCGGCAACGGCGGTAGCGCCGGCGAGCAGCATCTCGCGTCGCCGGGTCGAGGGAACGGCATCAGTGGATGCGGAACGCATCGGGACTCCTTGTGCGTGCGGCTGAACGGTGCCGCGTCGAATGATTGTTGTGGCTGCCCGTCGTACGGCAGTGATACCGGCCGACGACCGGCAGGCGCGCGCCGTGATGCGTGGGTGACGCGTGATGCCGGCGAACACGGAAGGGAGCCTACCTTCCAGCCGGGCGGCACGTACTGAAATCGGGCTGAATTGTTTTGAACGGTCCCGGGCTGGCGCGTGCCGTTCGCGATGCAAGGAAATTTAAGCGCGGCGTCAAGACTCTTCAGTGGGTTCGCGCTATCGTCATTCTCGACGCGTCCCGAGCCGTTGCGGCGTCGACTCCCGTTTGGGGGCGATGCCGGCGTTGCGTCGGGACCCGCATCATTTGCCAGGACTTGCAGCCATGGACGAATTCAATCGTTGGGAACAGATGATTACGCTGCTTGGCGCCCCCCCCGCTGCGGGATTCCGGATGATCACGTCCGGCCGGGGGGCGGGCGGTATTTCGCGACCTCATCGCGATGCTGGCCCGGTGCCGTCGAGCGGGAGCCTGCGACGTCGATCGTCCATCGTCACGGCCGAGCGGCAGACCGATTCCTCGGTGCTCGTGTCGTGGAGCGACCCGACCCGCTGCCGATACGACGAGCAGCGGTGGATCAGCGCGAAGTGCCGCAGAAGCGGCAACTGTGCGCTGACCGGGCAGGCCATTCATACCGGCGATGCGATCTACAAGCCGCAGTGGCGTGGGGAGCGACGCCCGGCGAACAGTGCGGAGATGATTCTCGCCGTCGAAATGGAGCGCTTCATCGTCCGCATGGAGCTTGCGTGACACGTGGTGCGCACGCAGTCGATCGACCTTTTCATGTGTCATTCGCAGGAAACAATCATGAGCACGTTCAAGACTCGCGACGGTGTTTCGATGTACTACAAGGACTGGGGTGCCGGCCGCCCGGTCGTCTTCATTCACGGTTGGCCGCTGAGTGCCGACATGTGGGATGTGCAGATGCACCACCTGGCGCTGCAGGGCTTTCGATGCATTGCGTACGATCGCCGCGGGTTCGGCCGTTCCGATCAGCCGTGGAGCGGCTACGACTACGACACGCTCGCCGACGATCTGGCGGACTTGATCGAGGCGCTTGACCTGCACGATGTGACGCTCGTCGGCTTTTCGATGGGCGGCGGCGAGGTGGCGCGCTACATCGGCCGGCACGGCACGAAGCGTGTCGCAAAGGCGGTGCTGCTGGGTTCCGTCACGCCATTGATCGTGCGACGCGACGATCATCCGGAAGGCGTCGATGTCGCCGTATTCGACGGTATCCGGGCGGGTATCTCGGCCGATCGCGCGGCATTCTGCGAGGGATTCTGGCCGCTATTCACGGGCTCGAATCGTCCCGGCACGACGATCTCGCAGGCGGCGCTAGACTGGACGACGATCATGGCGTCGCAGGCTGGACTGAAGGGGATGCTCGACTGCGTGCGCGCGTTCTCGGAGACGGATTTCCGGGCAGACCTCGACAGGTTCGACGTACCGACGCTCGTGATTCACGGCGACGACGACCAGACCGTGCCGCTCGCGCTGACAGGTGCCGCCGCGGCGAAGCGGGTGCCAAACGCGACGCTGAAGGTGTACGAGGGCGCCCCGCATGCCCTTTATCTGACGCATGCAGATCGGTTGAACGATGATCTGCTGGCCTTCGTGCGGGAATGAGTGCGCGCCGGCGCGCTTCAGTCCTTCCAGCTCGAGCCGAGCACGAGGCCGCAGAAATTCGTGCGGCAGTAGTTCGGGTCGAAGCGCTCGAGCACGTCGGCGCATACATTGCCGAACGCCGTCGCGGGGCGTTCGGCAATGCCATTTGAAAGCGCTTCGAGGATCAGTTCCTTGAAGCCTGCGCCGCGCGGCCACGCTTGCAGGATCTCGTCACGCTCGGCGCGGCTGATTTCGTGGAAGTGCAGGCCCATCAAGTCGGTCTCGACGCCGGCGCCGAGCAGTGCCGTCAGCGGCGTCATGTGCGGGTGAATGCCGGGCGTCGTATGCAGTGCAATCGCGTGCCAGGCATCGGCGGTATGCTCGGGCGAGACGCCGCTTTCGTCGAGAAACGTATGCACGGCATTCGCTCCGTCCACCTCGAAACGCTTGCGCGAATGCCGGTAGCGCTCGGTCAATCCCATGTCATGGAACAGCGCGGCGACGTAAAGCAGTTCGCTGTCGAAAACGAGCTTGCGGCGCAGGCCGATGATCGACGCGAACAAGAACACGCGCATCGCATGTCGATACAAAATCTCTGGCATCTCGGCGAGCACGGTCGCGACGGCTGCCCGAGCGACCGGGCCGTCCGGAATCCGGACGCCGGCAATACGGTTGTCCATGAATGTGTCCCTCACGACACGGACATGACGGCTTCGAAAGGTTGCGCATCGCCGGATGCCGCAATGTGCCGGGAACGGAGCCGGCGTTTGGCGATGGTTGTGACATTCGTGATGGTCGTCATGTGCGATTCTCGTGAAATCCCGCAGGCGATAGGAGACGATGGTGGCGCGTCTACGCGCTGTCGTTACCCTGGATCGTCGCGCTATCGTGGACCGAATGTCCTGAGCCGAGGCTGAAACGTTCTGAAAGGCAGGGGATCGGGCAGGTACCGACGCGCGTACTACGACTACACGCCGGATCGACGTCTTGCGGGTCGGTTCCCTGCATCCGCGATTGCGCCCGAGATTGCACCATCGAGCCGCTCATTTGCTTGTCGGGTATTTGCTTCGAAACATGCCGAAAATGACGTGTCGATGATTCGGCGGGAATTTATATGTAAAAGTTTCTTTTGAATTTCGTCGTATAAGACGTGCTGACGCGAAGCTTGACACGCGGGGGAATCGAGCAGTTGACCCAATAGGGGAATCGCTTCAAAAAATCAGACATATAGCTTCTGATTATTTAAATCATTGGGCTTGGAAAATGACGTAGCATTGGCCCGAACCGGTGCTGGTCCTCGCGCCGGACGCCATATATCGCATCAGTACTACGCTCCCTCATGATTCGCATTGGAACGCTTCACGTCTTCCTCGACAGGCGTGAAATTCGCTCGAATGGCAAACCGGTACGCATCGGTAGTCGCGCATTCGAGATTCTCGAGCTGCTGATTCGGGCAGACGGCGCATTGATATCGAAAAACGAGATCATGCAGCGCGTCTGGCCGCATACGGTGGTCGAGGAAAACAATCTTCAGGTGCATATTGCCGCGCTGCGCAAGGCGCTCGCCGGCGACCGCAACCTGATCGTGACCGTCCCCGGGCGCGGCTATCGTCTCGTCGGCGGCTGCGACGACGATTTGCAGGTCGCGCCGTCCGTGTCGCCGGCCGTCCACGGCGAAAACGCGTTGTCCTTGCGTGCCGCGACCGCACCGAACGCGTTGATCGGGCGACAACACACGGTTGCCGATGTACTGGCCGCCCTTGATGGTGCTCGCGTGGTTACGCTCGTCGGCGCGGGAGGGATCGGTAAAACGCGCGTTGCGATCGAGGCCGCTGCCGAGGCAGCGGCACGTTTTCCTGACGGCGTTGTGCTCGTTTCACTCGCGGCGGTGTCGGATCCGCGTTTCGTGCTCGACACGCTCGCCGCGGCGCTGGGCATCGTGCAGGCTGCCGGATCGCTGACGATCGAGACCGTGGTCGCGCGCTTGGCAGGGCGTCGGTCGCTCGTCGTGCTCGACAATTGCGAGCACCTGATCGAGGCGTGCGCGCAGATCGCCGAAGCGTTGACCGCCGCGAATGCAGGGATATCGGTCCTGGCGACCAGTCGAGAGGCGTTGCGCGTCAACGGAGAACGACTGCGCCCGATTCCGCCGCTCGATGTGCCGAGCGAGGACGAAGAGTGCGGCGGCATCATGAATGCGAGTTCGGTGCAACTGTTCGTCGCCCGCGCCCGTGCCTCCGATCCGCGCTTTCCGCTCGATCCGCATAGCCTGTCGCTGACGGCGTCGATCTGTCGTCACCTCGACGGCTTGCCGCTCGCGATCGAGCTTGCCGCGGCTCGTGCAGCCGTATTGGGCCTCGAAGTGCTCGCCGCGAATCTCGACGACCATTTTCGGCTCCTGACCGGTGGGTTCCGGACCGCGTTGCCGCGCCACCAGACGCTTCGGGCGATGTACGACTGGAGCTATCGGCTGCTCGACGACGCGGAGCGCCTGCTGCTCCGCCGGCTAGGTGTGTTTCGGGACAGCTTCTCGCTCGAGGCCGTTCGCGACATCATCGATGCCGAAGACCTGCCCGACCTGGACTTGCTCGATGCGATTGCCGGGCTCGTGTCGAAATCGCTCGTCATCTTCGAAAATACGAGCGGCGGGCCGCGCTACCGCCTGCTCGCGACCACACGTGCGTATGCGCTGCAACAGCTCCAGAACAATGGCGAATGCCAGGCCGCTGCGCTGGCCCACGCACACTATTTCCTGACCTTGTTCAAGCAGGCGCCGGCCGGAGGAGCGGATGGCCGGCCGCTGACCCGTCTCGACGCGGTGCACTGCGAGCTCGGCAATCTGCGTGCTGCGCTCGATTGGGCATTTTCGCCACGCGGCGACCGGCGAATCGGCGTTGCACTTGCTGCTGTCGCCGTGCCGTGCCTGTTCGACCTGTCGCTGGTCGACGAATGTCGCGAGCGGGCACGTGCCGCACTCGATGCGACGCAGGATCCGGAACTGGCGTCGATTTCGGCCGATACCCGAGTGAGATTGCTTGCCGCCTATGCGGCGGCGCTGGCGCACACCGCCGGTCCGAATCAGGACACGCACGACGCTTGGTCGGACGTCCACGCTCTGGGGCTCGAAGTCAGCGACGACAGCCGCGGGGGCGGCCACGAATAGCCGACGTCGAGCCCTGCACGGCATGCCATCGGGAGGCGCCGGATCGTCGCAAGGACGGTGGTCCTGTTCCGGCCGGAATTAAGAACATTTCAGGCGGCAGACAGGACATTCGTCAAGCCCGACCCTACAGTAGAGGCTTGGAGATCGCACGACGCAACCGGAATCCGGTCGTCGGCTGGCGAGAGCGCAGGGCTTGCGCCCTGGACAATCATTCGGATCGTCGATCGATCAGGCACATCATGAATACCGTTCAGTCCAGCCGTTTCGGCCAGGCGACCGATCTCGGCTTGCTGTTTCTGCGCGTCGGCGCGAGCGTGCTCGTGCTGATCGTTCACGGCATACCGAAAGTCGTACATTACGCGGCCGAAGCCGCGGCGATCGAGGATCCGTTCCATATAGGCAGGACGGTGTCCATCCTGTTTGCGATATTCGCGGAAGTCGTCTGCCCGATCTTCATGATCGTCGGCCTGTGGTCGCGCCTCGCCGCGCTGCCGATCATGATCGTCACGATGATCGCGCTGGTGTTCGTCCATCCGGACTGGCCCGTTCGGGAAGCACAGTTCGCGTGGATGCTGCTGATCCTGTTCGGCACGATCGCGATTGCAGGTGCCGGCCGTTATTCGCTGACAGCCATCGTCCGCCGCCGCGATTAGGCGAGGCGGTATTGGCGGCATGCGCTCCGATTGCCATTCCTGCATCAGCACCGGCCCAACATGCTGACTTTCTCTCACGCAGTGCTCTACGGTGCCCCCATCGTCATGGCGGATGTCGTCGCGTGGCGCTTGCTGGGGCGCGGCAGTTCCATCGGCAGAACGATCTGGCGGTGTACCGCATTTGCGGCGTTGACCTACGTGCTGTTCACGAACGGCGTCAGCCCCGTTGCCGTTCCCGTCGCGCAGGAACTGCCCGTGCGCCTCGCGATTCAGGCGATTTGCGTCGCGTGGTGGCTGCAATGCGCGATCGTCATCAGCCTGATGCTCGATCATCTGCTGCTGCCACGATCGTGGCGCACGCAGCGGCTCTTTCACGACATCGCGGCCGGCGCGATCTTCGGCGCCGCAGGGATCGCGGCGCTGGGGTATGTGCTCGGCCTGCCCCTGAGCGGTCTGATGGCCACCTCCGGTGCGATGGCCGTGATACTGGGCCTGGCCATCCAGAACACGCTGAACGACGTGTTTTCCGGCCTGGTGCTCAACACCACGCGGCCGTTTCGCCTGAATGACACCGTTGCCATCGGCGATCTGGAAGGGCGGGTCATCGAGAGCAACTGGCGTGCGACCAAATTGATCAACGGTCTCGGCAATCTGGTCGTCGTGCCGAACAGCGCTGCGGCCAAGGCGACGATCGTCAACCTGAGCGAACCGGCGAGCACGCACGGCGTGACGCTCGTGCTCGAAATCGACCCCGAAGTCAGGCCCTCCGTCGTGCTCGATGCACTCGAACGCGCTGCCGCGACGTCGCAGGACGTGCTGGCGAACCCCGCGCCCATCTCGTCGGTCCGGGCATTCCGGACCAGTTCAGTCGAGTACGAGCTCATCTGCTATGTCGACGCGATTCAGAAAAAGACGTCCGTGCGCAACCAGCTCTATGATCTCGTCCATCGTCACCTGTCCGCGGCGGACGTCGTGTTGCGCCCGCTTGCGGCGCCGCTCGTCGCTCGACCGTCGGTATCGCACCGGCAGCGCCTGCTGCGCGCGGTCGAGCTGTTCTCGAATCTCGACGACGCGGATCTCGCGGTACTTGCCGACGCGCTGACTCAGCACCGTTTCAGCAAGGGGGACGTGGTCTATGCGTCGAATGCCGATACCCGGACGCTGACCCTGCTCGAAGCCGGCGTCGTTTCGGTGGTGGTGCCCGGTAGCGCAGGCAACGTCGAGGTCAGGCGCATGGCGCCCGGCGACGCGATCGGCCAGTCCGTCGTACTGGCCGGGACGAAGCTCCATGCCACGGCTTACGCGATGACGCCGGTCAGGGTCTACCAGCTGGATAGCAATGCATTGTCGCCGCTGATCGGCAGGACGCCCGAACTCGGCAAGCTGATGTGCCAGTCGCTCACCGAGCACATCGCAACGGAAGAACGGCTGATGATTCCGCCGGCGGCAAAGGAGGGTGCTTCGTTCAGTCTCGTCGCCTGGCTCGAAAAGGAAATGCGGCTCTTCCATCAGGCGATCCGCTGACATGGGCGCGGCTTCCGGGATGTTTCCGAACGACGCGTGAGTGCGTCGCGGTGCAGCAGCACGTCATAGCACGTCATCGCGTGCGACACCTGGCGGTGGGCCGCTGCATCGGCACTCCCGTCGCCGGGCCGGGTCGGACCGGTGATCCGGCCCGGCGACGGGGAGCGTGTCGAACGCGCGAAGGCCGCGCTGGATCAGAACGCGAAGCAGCTGCAGCCGAGCGCGCCCCAGAAGCCCTTGTCGTCGCTCACGGGCACGTTGTTGTGCCAGGCGAACATGTGTCCGTGTCCGTGCACGCCGCACAGATTCACGCAGCCGTCGACGCACGCGCGAGCCGACGCGACCGGACGGTAGCGGCTGTAACCGCCAAATTCGGCGACCGGCGACCACTCGGGGCTGACCGGCAACGCCGGCGGTGCCAGCGGTGCGAACTCATCGTCCGCATGCACGACCTTGCCGTTGACGACCGTCAGCACCGACGACAGGTACTTGATCTCCGTTTCGTCGATCGTGAAGTAGTCGTCCGTCAACGCGGCGAAATCCGCGTACTGGCCCGGCACCAGCGCCCCCTTGCGATCGTCCTCGCTCGAGAACCACGCGCTGCCGACCGTGTAGCGGCGCAGTGCCTCCATCCGGTCGAGCCGGTTGCGCTCCGGATACAGCGCGGTGCCGCCGACCGTGCGTCCCGACACCATCCAGTAGAGCGACACGAACGGATTGAAACTCGCGACGCGCGTCGCGTCGGTTCCCGCACCGACCGGCAGGCCGGCCGCGAGCATCGCCTGGATCGGCGGCGTGCGGGCAGCGGCTTCGGCACCGTAGCGCGAGATGAAGTATTCGCCCTGGTAGGCCATCCGGTGCTGTACCGCGATCCCGCCGCCGAGTGCGGCGATACGTGCGATGTTCGCTTCCGAGATCGTTTCGCAATGGTCGAAGAACCAGCGCAGCCCGTTGAACGGAACCTCGCGATTGACCGCCTCGAACACGTTCAGGAAACGGCTGATCGACTCGTCGTAGGTCGCGTGCAGCCGGAACGGCCAGCGGTTCTGCACCAGCAGTCGCACGACGCCGGTGAGTTCTTCCTCGAGCGAGGCCGGCAGATCGGGACGCGGCTCGAGGAAATCCTCGAAGTCGGCGGCCGAGAACACCAGCATTTCGCCCGCGCCGTTCACGCGCAGGAATTCGTCGCCGTCGCCGGGCTTCGTCATCTTCACCCACTTGGCGAAGTCTTCGATTTCATGCTTTGCGTTCTGCGTGAACAGGTTGTAGGCGATGCGCATCGTCAGTTCGCCGCGCTTCGCGAGTTCCATGATCACCGCATAGTCGTCGGGATACGCCTGGAAGCCGCCGCCCGCGTCGATCGCGCTCGTGATGCCGAGGCGGTTCAGCTCGCGCATGAAGTGCCGCGTCGAATTCTTCTGGTCCTCGTAGCCGAGCTTCGGACCTTTCGCGAGCGTCGAGTACAGGATGCCGGCATTCGGACGGGCGATCAGCATCCCGGTCGGATTGCCGTGGCGATCGCGCTGGATCTCGCCACCGACCGGGTCGGGCGTGTCTTTCGTATAGCCGGCTGCGCGCAACGCGGCAGCATTCAGCAGCGCGCTGTCGTACAGGTGCAGGATGAAGACCGGCGTGTCGGGGGCGATCGCGTTGATCTCGGCGAGCGTCGGGCCGCGCTTTTCGGCGAACTGCAGTTCGTTCCAGCCGCCGATGACGCGCACCCATTGCGGTGCGGGCGTGCGCGCGACCTGGCGGCGCAGCATGTCGAGTGCGTCGGCGAGCGACGGCACGCCGTCCCAGCGCAGCTCCATGTTGAAGTTCAAGCCGCCGCGAATCACGTGAAGATGCGAATCGTTCAGGCCCGGGATCACCGTGCGGCCGTTCAGGTCGATGCGCGGCGTACCGTCGCGCGCATGCCGCATGACTTCGTGTTCGTTGCCGGCGGCGAGAATCCGGCCGTCCTTCACCGCGAGCGCGGTGACGAAGGAACGTTTGTCGTCCTGCGTTGCAATCTTGCCGTTGAAAAAGATCGTGTCTGCTTTTGCCGCGTCGTTCGTCTGGGTTGTCATCGTCCGCTTCCGTTGAATGCTCGTGTGACGAGCCGTGATGGCGTGCCGGCGTGCCTGCATGCCGGCGTCGTGGCCCACGTTAGACCTGCAGGCAATTAATGTCATGGGTCGCGCCTGAAATCTTCTGAACGCTTCGCTTCGTCTCGTTCGATGGCCGAGCGGTCGCATGCAGCTGCCGCGGCGCGAGCGCTGTGCGAAACGCGGTTCATCGGGTTTCGAGCCATCCCTGCTGGCGCGCGCGAGCATCAATCGGGAAATGTTCGGAATGCCGGCGGCACATCCGTTCCAGGCGGCGCATGCCGATCCGGTTCGACAACTGCGAGCCTTTGATTGATCCGGTGGCCCGGATCGCCGGCGTGGCCGGCATGGAGGCGCAGGGTACGGAGGTCTTGCAGACTCGGGCGACGCGTTCTGGACGCTCGACGTGGCTTGCTTGCTGCGGGTTCGATTGCTATACGCGTTGCCGGAACGACGAGGGCGCGGCCGACATCGTCATGATTGCGCCGAGGCCACAGGCGCGCGGTGGCTCGTCGCCGGACTTGAACGGCTGCGCGCCGAATTCGCGCGAGCGGCGCACATCGCGCCGTCCGTTCGGAACGGGTTCGGCTCGTTCGCCGGCGACAAGGTCAAATCAGGGCGGTGAAGCGTCCGACCAGGTCCGGACGGTCGAGCTGCTCGACCCACCAGTCCAGCGCGCGTCCCGCTTCGTCGTCGCGCCATGCGAGATAGCACGCGGTGACGTCACGCATGCCGGTTACGTTGCGCGCGACAAGCTTGCCGCTCGCGATTGCGTGCGCAGCGATGCACTCGGGCAGCGTGCCGACCGCGAGCCCTTCGCACTGCGCAGCCAGCTTCGCCGCAAGGGTCGGCACCGCCAGATAGGGTTGGCCCGCGTCAATCGCGACGGAGCGCGGTTGAGCTTCTCGCGACGTATCGCTGATCACCGCGCCCCGGTGCTGGATCACCGACGTCATCGACAGCGGCTCCGGCAGGTCGGCCAACGGATGATCGGGCGCAACGGCAAATACGTGTTTCAGCATGCCGATCGGGCGCGTAATGATGTTCGGCAGGATCGGCGGTTCACCGGCCGCGCCGACGACGAGATCCGCGCGGCGCGAGATCAGTGCGTCCCACGTGCCACCGAGTACTTCGGTCGACAGGCGCAGCCGCGTGTCCATATTGAGCCCGTAGAACGCGTGCACGTAAGGCCAGAGCGCTTCGAACGGCAGGATCTCGTCGACGCAGATGCGGAGTTCCGTTTCCCATCCTTCCTGTACGCGCCGTGCCTTCAATTCGAGCTGTTCGGCAGCGCGTAGCAGCCGGCGACCTTCCTCGACGACGACGCGACCGGCATGCGTGAGCTTCGCGCGCCTGCCACTGCGATCGAACAGGATGATGTCGAGATCGCTTTCGAGTTTCTGTACCAGATAGGTCAGCGCGGATGGCACGCGGTGCAGGAGTTCGGCTGCCTCGGCGAACGTACCGGTGCGGTCGATTGCGTCCAGCGCCTCGAGTGCATCGAATGACAGCTTCATCGTGGAATCCAGAGAGTGGGGAGTACGTCGGAGGGTCTTGCTATCGTCACGCGCCGCCATTCTCCCATGCGCTCGAGAAGTTTTCAGTCGTGAATTTCGGAATCGGTGCTGTCATGTCCGTGGCGGCCGGCACGAATCGGGCCGTGTCGCGCGTCGGGCCACGGGAACCACCGGATTGCCGCCGCCGGGTCAGGGAAATTCAGAGGCCGTTCAGGACATTCGACCGGCGCTCGCCTAGCATGTCGACACGATGCCGCACCGGCACGTGGGCAACTCATGATGCAGCCGTGTTTGGCCTGCTGACGGGAGAGATCCATCGAGGGCTTCAGTATGAATTCCATTCGGCAGGCGGTCGGATCACAACGTACATCCCGGACTGTCCGGAGGAGACAACTCTATGAAAAGCGTCCGCATCCTGGAGAGGGGCAGCGATATCGATTCGCTGGCGCTGCGGATTGACGAGCAGCCTGTTCCTCCGCGGAGCGACGCCGAATGTGTGATTGAAGTCGTCAGCGCCGCGGTTAATCCGAGCGACGTGAAGTCGATGCTGGATTTCGTGGCGAACGCGGCCTGGCCGCGCATACCGGGGCGCGACTACGCCGGCCGCGTGATCGACGGCCCGCCCGCACTGCTCGGAAAAGCCGTATGGGGCAGTGGCGGCGAGCTCGGCATCAGGCGCGATGGCACGCATGCGCGTTACCTTGCCGTGCCGACATGCAGCGTGCGCGAGAAACCGGTTAGCCTGACGATGGACGAGGCGGGTTCGGTCGGCTTGCCGTTCGTTACCGCATTCGAAGGATTCTGGCGTGCAGGCGGAGTGAGGAAGCGCGACATCGTGCTGGTGCTCGGCGCAAACAGCGAAGTCGGGCAGGCCGCCGTTCAGCTCGCCACGATGTCAAGCGCAATGACGATCGGCGCCGTACGCCACGCGCGGCCGTATGTCGGTCACGCGAGCAGCAAGATGGCGACAATCGACGCGTCGTCGAGCAACTTCGACGAGCTCCTACTCGACATGACGAATGGGCATGGCGCGGACATCGTGTTCAACCCGGTCGGTGGCGCGTATTTCGAACGTGCGAATCGTGCGATGGCGGTGGGCGGCAAGCAGATTTTCACTTCGGCGATTCGGCAGTCGGTACCGTTCGATATCTTCCACTTTCAGCGCGGTCAGCATACCTATGTCGGGGTCGATGCGCTCGCTGTCGTGGCGCGCAAGGGGGCAGCCATCCTGGACAAGTTGCTGCCCGCGTTCGAGCGCGGTGCGCTGAAACCGTATCCGGTCGACGAAAACGGTCTGTTCGATCTCTGCGACGCGGCGCGTGCCTATCAGACCGTGTATCGCGGTGCGGTCCGACGTGTCGTGCTCAAGCCATGAACATGGCTGGTTTCAATGCCGGGCCGGTGCTGTTTGCCGCTGCACCGAACCGATCCTGCCTGTTTTTGATCCGCCAGGAACCCGGCGTTTCTCCGACGATTTGCCGGAAAGATCGCGTGAAATGGGCCTGATCGCTGAAGCCGTATTTTTGTGCAATTTCAGCCATGCACAGGGGAAGTTCGATGAGGTCGGCTTGCGCGGCGGCAATGCGCACTTTCAGTCTCCATTGATGAGGCGTTTGCCCGATGCATCGCCTGAATGAAGAAAAAAAATGTGTCTTCGAGAGATTGACGACGGCAGCGATATCCGCCATTGAAAGTTCGGCCGTCAAATCGGATGCCAAAACCTGTAGAGCACTGGAAAGCCAGGGGGTTGCCTTCGCTTTGCGTACTGCAGCGGTGTCAGCTTCGGTTTGCTCTGCCGTCATTTTTCATTGTCCTCCGTTCGTCGGGGCGTGTCTCGTACCGGTGCGGAGGCAGTCTGCCTCACGGGAGGGCCGATTTACATACATCCGAAGTCAAGACATATTTGAATTAAAATCAAGAATCATGGCCGGTTTCCTCAGGTATGTGAGCACTACGCGTTCGGCGCGAGTGGCGCCGGGGGAACGGGTGGGGTACCGCGTGCGGCGAGCGATGCCGTCATGCCGGAGGATGCTGCCGACGCCAGGGGAAGCACACGTGCGTGCTGCGTAGCCGATGGAACGCCCGATAGGGCGCCGGGGTGCTTCTTTGAACAGGTTTTATCTGATCGGGGCGTTGAATTGACCATGCCGTCAAGTGCTGCGATGGCGGCATCGGGCACCCATGCGCCGGATCGTCGTGCGTGCGTTCATGCCAGATCATCGACCGTGTGAACGGCGGCCCTCGACCGGCAATTCCACCAGCGTGACCGGCATCGCCAACGCGACATGCCGAGCGAGACGGCGTGGCCCAGGCGCTTATCGATGCAGGGGTTCCGGTTCGCGCGCAACGCATCCTCGGCCATCGACGGATTCATCGAACTGAATCGCGGGCTGAATCGCGGGCTGAACAGCGGCCATATCGGCTTCGGGAGCGACGAGAGGGTCGAACTTCGAAAAGGGCGCGTGCCGTTCGAGCGTGTCCCGCGGGCGTGACGCCGCACGTTTGCATGCGTTGCAGCGTTCGTGAATGGCGTGCGGCCATCACGGGTCGCACCGCGTCATTCGCGATCCGGCGCCATCGCGTAGCCGGTCAATCCTGACGCGCCTGCGCCCGCTATCTCGCGGGTCAACGCACAGGCGCAGCCGTGGCCAGCAAACTGCGCAGGAACACCATGATCATGTGTCCGATCGGCACCTCGGACAGGATCGACTCCTGCAGCGACAACCCTTGCGAGAGCCCCATGAACGATACGGCCAGCACGGTCGGCGATTCGGGCGGCACTTTCTTCAGCCTCGCGAAAATCTGTTCGATGCAATAGGCGAGGCCATCGCGATGGCCGTCCAGCAATGCCTGCGACGCGGTTGCAAAAGCGGGGTTGCGGCGCCCCTGAAGCTTGAACTCGACACCCAGCACCGACCACTCGGGCTCGGCATCGACTGTCCGCGACCAGACTTCCAGCGCATCCAGGATGTCGTCCCCGGACGCGGACGGGTCGCTCAGCACCCGGGCGATGTCGGCCACTTGCGTCTGTGAGCGCTCCCGCATCAGTTCGACAAACAATTCTTCCTTGCTGGCGAAATTCGAATAGAACGCACCCTGCGTGTAGCCGGCTTCGGCCGCGATATCCCTGAGCGACGTGGCGCCGAACCCCCGATCGACGAACAGCCGCTTTGCCGCGGCGAGCAAATGTGCACGGGTCTGCAGTCGACTTGCTTCGCGGCTCAGCCGCGGCGGAGGGGGCGCCATGTTCATGGCAGGAAGGATATCAGTTGATATTTGAGATGGATACCATTACGATCCCGTTTCAGATATCACTCGAAATTTGAAACGTACGGCGCGATTGTGCACCCGAATGTCCGTAGTGGGGCCGGGCCCGGGCCGACGATCGTTTCGGCACGGGGCCGTCGCCGCGGTGACGGTGTGTCGCCGATCGCTGCGCCCGTCGCGTCGCGTTGTCCGATGCAGCGGGATAGCCGCTTGCCGATGAAGTGAATGCGCCCTTGCGGGGCATCGTGAAACAATCTGTTAGTCATGCGAATCATATCGATTCTCATGCGGATGCATGGCAGGAAGCAGAAGATGAGCGTGAGCAAGACCTATGCGCAGCTCGTTGCCGAGCTGGCCGAACTGGACGAGGAAATCGAGCGCGCCCGCGCACGTGAACGTATCGATGCGATCGAGAAGGTTCACTCGCTGATGGATACCTACGCGATCAAGCATCGCGACCTGGTCGGCCGCAACGGCCGCCGGGGCTCGTACGTCGTGAAAGTCCTGCCGGCGCGCTATCGCGACCCGGCGAGCGGGAAGGAGTGGAGCGGGCGCGGCAATGCGCCGCTCTGGATCAGGGGCAAGGACCGCCGTCAGTTCGTCATATGCAGGCCTCCGCCCGCCGGCAAGAAGGCCAAGGCACGTTGACGGAGCGTGACGGAAGCGCCGCCCGGTGGCCGGCGCGACGTACGCATGCGGCAGATGCGACGCAAACGGCGCGCTTTCCCCGGCGCGTGCTCGTGCCGGGCCCGGCCCCGGCGCTACCCGCGCTTACCCACGCCCCACGAACGGCATCGCAGTCGCCATGATCGTCATGGTCAGGATGTTCGTGTCCAGCGGCAGATTCGCCATCTGGACGATCGCGTTCGCGACATGCGTGACGTCCATGCGCGCCTCGGGCGCCACGCTGCCGTCGGCCTGCGGGACGCCTTGCGTCATCCGTTCCGTGAGCGATGTCGCTGCGTTGCCGATGTCGATCTGGCCGCAGGCGATGTTGTACGCGCGGCCGTCCAGCGCCAGCGACCGGGTGATCCCGGTCACCGCATGCTTGGTGGCCGTGTACGCGATCGTATCGGGGCGCGGCGCGTGCGCCGAGATCGAGCCGTTGTTGATGATCCGGCCGCCCTGCGGCGTTTGCGCTTTCATCAGGCGCCAGGCGGCCCGCGCACACAGAAAGACGCCGGTCAGGTTCGTCGCGACGACGCTGTTCCACACGTCGAAATCGTATTCGTCGAGGGAAACCGCAGGGGCGTTGCGACCGGCATTGTTGAACAGGACATCCAGCCGGCCGAACTGCTGCGCGATCTGCGCAAACGCGTGGTCGACCGACGCCTCGTCGGTGACGTCGGCGGGAAACACCTGCGCGTCGCCGCCAGCGGCGCGGATCGCGTCCTGCGTTTCGCGCAACGACGCTTCCTTGCGTCCGAGCAGCGCGACGGTGAATCCCGCGTTGGCGAGCGCGATGGCCGCTGCGCGACCGATGCCGGATCCGGCGCCCGTGACGGCTGCGAATTTCTTCGTGACAGACATGGTTTGATTTCCCGCTGGTTGAAGGAGGGGCGACGCGGTCGATGACCGGGATCATCGACACTTCGGCAATGTAGTCGAAATGCGCGGGGCACATCGTCACGTGGCATCGTCACGCACCCGGTTGAGCGATAACCGCGACTACTTCTTCCGCC
Source organism: Burkholderia catarinensis (assembly GCF_001883705.2). Lineage (GTDB taxonomy): Bacteria > Pseudomonadota > Gammaproteobacteria > Burkholderiales > Burkholderiaceae > Burkholderia > Burkholderia catarinensis. Next base: position 330,810 of record NZ_MDEQ02000005.1, on the reverse strand, counting down.
CGGGCGCGGCCTTCCGTGCCCGCTCGCCCGTCTCTGCAAAAAGGTCGACCACCACGTCGCGCAGCCACCGGTTCCCCTCATCCTGATTGACCCGCGCATGCCACAGCATATGGATCGGCGCGCCGGGCAGCGTGACGGGCAACGCGCGCCAGCCGAGCGAGAACGGCGCGGCGAGCTGCTGCGCGAGATGCTCCGGCACGGTCGCGATCAGGTCGGTGCGCTGCAGGATGTAGCCCACGCTCATGAAATGCGGCACCGTCAGCCGCACCTGGCGCTTCACGCGGCGCCGCCTCAGCCATTCGTCCACCTGCCCGTGGCCGGTGCCGGCCGACACCACGACCAGATGCCCGGCGTCGCGCCACGCATCGACCGTCAATGGCGCGTCCTCGAGCGGATGCCCGCGCCGGAACAGGCACACATAGCGCTGATCGAACAGCCGGCGCTGATAGAACCCGCCCTTGAGTTGCGGCAGCAGGCCGATCGCAAGATCGACGCGGCCGTCGGCCATTTCGTCGCCGAGGTTGATGCTCGTGTCGCGCACGGTATTGAGCGCGATGCCCGGCGCCGCGTGCGACAGGTGTTCGAGCAGCGCGGGCAGGAACACGACTTCGCCGATATCGGTCATGCCGATGGTCAGCGTGCGCGTGGCGCGCAGCGGATCGAAGCCGGTCTCGGGGTTCAGCGCGGCATGCAGCGTCGCGAGCGCGTGCGAAACGGGTTCCGCCAGACGCAGCGCGAACGGTGTCGGCACGACGCCGCCCGGCCCGCGCACGAACAGCGGATCGCCGAGCCGGCGGCGCAGCTTCGCGAGCGCGTTGCTGACGCCCGGCTGGCTCATGTTCATCTGCTCCGCGACGCTCGACACGCGCCGCTCCTGCATCAGCCGCTGGAACAGCAGCAGCAGGTTGAGGTCGATATCGCTCAGTTCCATGGGTTTCGCATTGCCTGGTTCATTGCATCCGGTGATGAAGCAGATTCATTTCATTTTATTGCGGGATGAAAGTCCAGTCCTGAAAATACCGATACGGCACATGCATTCGACATGACCGCTGCGCAGGCCGCGGGCCCCCCATCTGAATATCGGAGACATCTTCATCATGCAGACCAACCTGAGGATTGCGATCGTCGGCGCCGGCATCGGCGGCCTGACGCTCGCGCTCGCACTGCGCGAGCACGGTATCGACGCGCAGCTCTACGAGCAGACCGATGCATTGCGCGAAGTCGGCGCGGCCGTCGCGCTGTCGGCCAATGCGACGCGCTTCTACGAACGCATGGGATTGCGCGATGCCTTCGACGCGGTGTGCGCGGATATCCCGGGCCTCGTTTATCGGGACGGGCGCAGCGGCGCGGTGATCGGCCATCATCGCGGCGCCCCCGACTACCGCCAGCAATTCGGCGGCGCGTACTGGGGCGTGCATCGCGCGGATCTGCAGGCCGTGCTGTCGCAGGCGGTCGGCCTCGATCGCATCCATCTCGGCCATCGGCTGGTCGATCTCGCGCAGTACCCCGATCGCGTCACGCTGGCGTTCGACAGCGGCGCGCGCGTCGAAGCCGATCTCGTGATCGGCGCGGACGGCGCGCGTTCGATCACGCGGCGCTGGATGCTCGGCTACGACGATGTGCTGTATTCGGGCTGTTCGGGTTTTCGCGGCGTGGTGCCGGCCGAACGCCTGAACCTGTTGCCCGATCCCGAAACGCTTCAGTACTGGGTCGGGCCGCACGGGCATCTGCTGCACTATCCGATCGGCGACAACGGCGACCAGAATTTCCTGCTGGTCGAGCGGCATCCGTCACCGTGGCCGTCGCGCGACTGGGTCATGCCGTCGGAAGAAGGCGAGCAACTGCGCGTGTTCAGGGACTGGCATCCGGCGGTGGTGCAGATGATCACCGCGGTGCCGATCAGCCAGCGCTGGGGGCTGTTCCATCGTCCGCCGCTCGGCCGCTGGAGCCGCGGGCGCGTGACGCTGATCGGCGACGCCGCGCATGCGCTGGTGCCGCACCACGGGCAGGGCGCGAACCAGTCGATCGAGGATGCGGTGGTGCTGGCGGCGCAACTGGCGAAGGCCGGGCCGGGCAACTGGCGCGAAGCGCAGGAAGCGTACGAGCGCTTGCGTCGCGGCCGGACGCGCAAGGTGCAGTACGCGTCGATCTCCGTGGCCGACGTGCTGCACCTGCCCGACGGGCCGGCCGCACAGGCGCGCAATGCGCGGCTGGCCGAGCGCGACAGCGTGCTGCACCACCTGGACTGGATTCACGATTTCGACGCGCTGGTCGACGAGCCGAACGAACGGCAGGGCGGCACGTGGCTTTGAGCCCGGAATCGGGCCCGACGGGCGCGCCCGGATGGCGCGCGCAGGGCACGGCGCCTGTCGATGGCCGGCGGCCGGTCGGTTACAGGCCGGCCTGACGAGAACGGGCGGGGCAACGGCCGCCCGTCGTCACTTCACGCATTCGAGCGCGTACTTCAACCCCTGCCCGAGCAGCCCGCGCCACACGTCCCACGTATGCCCGCCGTCGACGATGCGCAGTTCGGCCGGGTTCTGCGCGCGGCGCAGTTGCGTGTACAGCACGCTCGATTCCGCCTGGATCGTCAGGTCGTCGTCGCCGACCGCGATGAACATCGGCACGCGCCAGTTGCGCGCGAAATAGCCGCGCATCAGCGCCGGATAATTGAGCTCGTGCCATATGCGCGAGTCGAACTGCCGTTCGCCGAACACGCCCACATAGCGCGCGGCGGAATTGAGCGGCGGCTCGTTCGCGTAGATCGCGGGGCTCAGCAGCATCGCGCCGCAGAACAGCCCGGGTTCGAGCAGCGAGAAGCGCAGCGCGCCGAAGCCGCCCATCGACACGCCGCCGATCGCGCGGCCCGCGCGCTGGTTCGACACCGCGAAGTGCGCTTCGACTTCGGGCAGCAGGTCGTTGAGGAAAGCACTCTGCATCTTCTCCTTGCGGTCGACGTACCAGTCGGTGCCGCCCTGCGGCATCACGATCACGACAGGCGGAATCTCGTGGCGCTCGATCAGCGTGTCGGCGGTGGCCTGCAGCCGGCCCTGCGTGACCCAGTCGTTCGCGTTGCCGGCATTGCCGTGCAGCAGGTACATCACCGGATAGCGCGCGCCTTCCGGGTTGTAGCCGGGCGGCAGGTAGACCGTGTACGACCAGTCGCGCTTCAGCGAAGCGGACCGGAACGAACGCAGCACGACGCTGCTGCCCGGATTGAGCGGGGGCTCCTGAGCGGCCGACGGAGTCGTCGCGGTCTGGACGGCCGGGGGCGGCGGCACGGGCGATGCCGCTGGCGCGGCCGGCGTGGCGCGGGCGGTGGCGATGGAGCCGGCGATCAGGGCGACGGCGAACGGAAGGGCGAGTCGGCGCATGGCGAATCGTTTCAGGAGAGGCGCCGGCTATCGTAGCAGCGGCGCATGACGGCGCGGCGCGTCATCGCCGCGAACGGAACGGCAGCCGCGCGACGAGCGGCCCGTAGAGTTTGGCGACGAGATACAGCAGGCCCATCGCGACGACGTCGGCGGTCAGGCCGAGCGGCACGTCGAGATAGCCTTCGGTCGCCTGGTAGAGCAGCGAATCGACCGCGAGCGAGATGCCGGTGCCCGCGACGAAGCACAGCAGCCCCTGCCGGCCGATCGTGCCGATCCACGGCATCGCGTGCGCGACTTTCTTCATCCAGCCGAGGTGCACGAGCTTGGCCGCGAGCCATGCGATCGCGAGGAAGTTCACGAGCCGCAGCGCGCCGAGGTTCTGCTTGATCGACGGATCGGTCGGGAACGGCTCGATGCGCAGCCGGTAGTACGCGCCGGCCGCGACGATCGCGAGCGAGACGGCCGTCAGCAGCCAGCCCTGCGGCTTGGGCGCGAGCGTCTGGTAGACGGGCTGGCAGCGCGCGATCACGCCGAGCACGAACAGGAACTGCCACGCGAACGGGTTGAAGTCCCATGGCGCGCCTTCGACGGTCGGCAAGAAGCGCGCGATGTGCGGCGCCGCGTACCACAGCGACCCGCTGAACGCGAGCATCAGCCACGGCTGCGTGCGCGCGAGCGGCAGCGCGAGCGGGACGAGCAGCGCGAAGAACGCATACATCGGCAGCACCGACGCGAGGTACGGCTGGCGGCGGAACAGCAGGATGTCGCGCAGCGCGGCGAGCGGCTTGTGGAGCAGGCCGTCGAGGTCGTTGGTCGGCATGTTCGGGCCGTCGATCGCGAACGCGTTCAGCGCGGCCGTGATCAGCAGCATCAGGCCGGCCGTCACGAGGAACGCGCGGTAGATCTCGAACGCACGCCGGATGAAGCGCTGGCGCGCGGCGGCTTCGTCGTGCCGTTCGGCGAGCGAGTTGTACGCGATCGCGGTCGCGAAGCCGCCGAGGAACACGAAGACCTCGGCCGCGTCGCACAGCGCGTACGCGTGCAGCGTCACGCGCGACAGGATGCTGCCGCCGATATGGTCGATGACGATGACGAGCAGCACGAGGCCGCGGAAGAAATCGAGTTCGGCGTAGCGGCCGGCCCGGGCGGGCGCGGTCATCGGGCCGCCGCCCGGCGCGGGCCGCGTGCGCGGCCGGCACACGCCGCGCAGGAATCGGGGTGAAGCATGACTTCGTGAAGAAATGACGAACGGATGCGCATTGTGCCACCGATGCGGCGCCTGCCGGGTTTACGCGAATGGCGGGCCGGCGTGCCGCTGCCGTTAAGCCCGGTCAGGCTGTCTGCGCAACGGGGCAGTTGGAAGAGCGCAACGCTTTGCGCGCGGTTCACGTACCCCGATGGACGGACGGTTTGCGACGTGACACCATTTTGACCTCACGCGGCCGCACACCGCGTCGTCCGCCCTGCGGGCCACCCATACAACAGACCAAACATTCGCCAGGCGCTCGCCCGCCCGGCACGGGCTCCGGAGATCCGTCATGAAGAAGCACGTCATTTTTGCCGCCGCGCTCGCCGCTTTCGCCGCGCCGGTCTTCGCCCAGAACAGCGTGACGCTGTACGGTGTGATCGACGAAGGCTTCAATTACACGAACAACGTGAACGTCAATGGGGTCGGAAAGACGAATTACCAGCTCGCGAGCGGCTATGCGCAGGGCAGCCGCTGGGGCCTGAAAGGCAGCGAGGACCTCGGCGGCGGGCTGAAGGCGATCTTCACGCTGGAAAACGGTTTTGACGTGAACAACGGCCGGCTCGGGCAGGGCGGCCGCATGTTCGGCCGTCAGGCGTTCGTCGGGCTGAGCGAGTCGCGCTTCGGCACGCTGACCTTCGGCCGCCAGTACGACTCGGTCGTCGACTATCTCGCGCCGCTGACCGCGAACGGCAATTGGGGCGGCACGCTGTTCTCGCACCCGTTCGACAACGACAACACGGACAACTCGTTCCGCGTCAACAACACGGTCAAGTACGCGAGCCCCGACTGGAACGGCCTGACGTTCGGCGGCACGTACAGCTTCAGCAACAGCACGGGCTTCTCGAACAACCGCCAGTACAGCATCGGCGCGCAGTATTCGCTGGCCGGACTGCAGGTCGCGGCGGCGTACCTGCAGGCGAACAACCCGGGCATCGGCAGCGCGGGCGCGATCTCGGCCGACGACGCGAACTTCGTCGCCGATCGCCTGCGGATCTTCGGCGGCGGCGTCAACTACACGTTCGGGCCGGCCACGGTCGGCCTGGTCTACACGAAGACGGACGTGAAGAACCCGGTGTCGACCGTCTACCTGCCGGCATCGACGTTCGCCGGCCTCGGGCTGAGCGCGACGAAGTTCCAGAACTTCGAGATCAACGGCAAGTACCAGCTCACGCCCGATTTCTATCTCGGCGCTCAGTACGTGTACACCGACGGCAAGTTCGATGCCGCAGCCGGCTCGTTCAAGCCGAAATACCACACGGTCGGCCTGATGGCCGACTACAGCCTGTCGAAGCGCACCGACGTCTACCTGCAGGGCGCATGGCAGAAGGTCGCCGGCGACAAGACCGGCACGGCGGCCGACGGCGGCTACGTCGTCGGGACGGACGGCCCGTCGGCGTCGGCGAACCAGTTCGCGGTGCGCGCCGCGATCCGCCACAAGTTCTGATCGGGCGGCCGCCGGGGCCGACCGCCCCGGCGCCGGCCGTCGTCAGTCCGCCCGGTGCATGCCGCCGAGCGTTTCCGCGAGCCAGTCGACGAAGATCCGCACGCGCGGCGCGAGATGCCGGCCGGTCGGAAACACCACCGACACCGGCAGCGGCGCGGCACTCCATTCGGGCAACACCTCGACCAGCGAGCCGTCGGCGAGCAGCGGCGCAATCCCGTCGCGCGGCGCCTGGATCAGCCCGAGGCCCGCGAGACAGCACGCAAGATACGCCTGCGAGCTGTTGACCGATACGATGCTGTGCATCTTCACCGCGTGCAGCTCGCCCGAATCCATATCCGCATATTCCCAGTCCAGCTCGCGGCCCGTGCGGCTCGAGAAATAGCCGACCGAGATGTGGTCGGGCAGTTCGTCCGGCGAGCGCGGCATGCCGTGGCGCTCCAGATACGCGGGCGACGCGCAGTTGATTTGCGCCAGCTCGCCGATGCGCCGCGCGACGAGCGACGTGTCGGACAGCATGCCGACCCGCACCGCGCAGTCGATGCCGTCCGCGACGAGATCGACGAAGCGGTCGGTCGTGCTGATCGCGACGCGCAGGTCGGGGTAGCGCGCGTGGAAATCCGGTAGCGCCGGAATCACCTGGTTCAGCGCGAAGCGCTCGGGCAGGTCGACGCGGACCACGCCGCGCGGCGACGCGCCGGCGTCCTCGAACAGCGTTTCCGTATCGTCGAGATCGGCGAGCAACCGCACGCAGCGCTCGTAGTAGGTTGCGCCTTCGGCCGTCAGCGCGACGCGCCGCGTCGTGCGTTGCAGCAGGCGGGCCTTCAGGTGTTTTTCCAGATACTGGACAGCGTTGCTGACCGTCGGCCGCGGCAACTGGAGTTGCTCGGCCGCTTTCGTGAAGCTGCCGAGATGGGCGACGCGCGCGAAGATGCGCATTGCTTGCAGATGGTCCATGCGGGACGGGAGCCTCGGCGGGAATGGGACAGCCTCCATTGTTAATCAGCGTTGAATGGTTTGGTGGAGCGTTTCGGGTTTATTGCGCGTCGCGATGCGCCCAGAATCCGGTCTACTCACTCATCACTGGAAGGAAACGGACATGGATACGCGTCAACTGGGCCGCACGGGCCCGCAGGTGTCGGCGATCGCGCTCGGCTGCATGGGGATGTCGGATTTCTACGGGCCGGCCGACCGCGACGAAAGCATCGCGACGCTGCACGCGGCGCTCGACAACGGGATCACGATGCTCGACACCGGCGATTTCTACGGGATGGGCGACAACGAGATGCTGATCCGCGACGCGCTGCGCGGCCGGACGCGCGACCAGGTGCTGATCAGCGTGAAATTCGGCGCGCTGCGCGATCCGGCCGGCGGGTTTGCCGGCTACGATGCGCGGCCCGCGGCGATCCGGAACTTCGTCGCGTATTCGCTGAAGCGGCTCGGCACCGACCATATCGACATCTACCGGCCGGCGCGCGTCGATCCGGCGGTGCCGATCGAGGACACGGTCGGTGCGATCGCCGATCTCGTGAAGGCCGGATATGTGCGCCACATCGGCCTGTCGGAAGCCGGCGCCGATACGATCCGCCGCGCGGCGGCCGTCGCGCCGATCTCCGACCTGCAGATCGAATACTCGCTGCTGTCGCGCGGCATCGAGGACGGGATCCTGCCCGCATGCCGCGAGCTCGGGATCGGCGTGACGGCCTACGGCGTGCTGTCGCGCGGGCTGCTGGGCGGGCGCTGGAGCGCGGCACGGCAGGGCGCGCGCGATTTTCGCGCGGCGAGCCCGCGCTTCCAGGGCGAGAACCTCGCGCACAACCTGGCGCTCGTCGACGCGCTGCGCGCGATCGCCGACGAGCGGGGCAGCAATCCGGCCCAGGTCGCGATCGCGTGGGTGCTGTCGCGCGGCGGCGATATCGTGCCGCTGATCGGCGCGCGCAAGCGCACGCAACTGCAGGACGGATTGCTTGCGGTTAAATTGCAACTAACGGTCAATGAACTCGAACGCATCGAAGCGGCGGTTCCCGCCGGGGCGGCTGCCGGCGAGCGCTATCCGGCCGCACAGATGGCGCACCTCGACAGCGAGCAGGGGCGGGGGGCATCTCACGAGGACTAATCGTTGGCGGTAGCGGTGGTGTCTCGCGCGGTCCGACCAAATCCGTCGCTTCCTTATATTTTTGCGGGAAGGGAATTGGCGAAACATGCCAGACGTGACGGGGCGCCGTGTAGTGCAGCGCAGGGGCTTCCTGCTGAAGTCGGCGAGCCGCGGCGCGGCATCGTGCATCGACGATCACGGACAGCGTGGCCAGTTCGGATTGGGCCGGGCGTCGCGTCGCGCATGATTCGTCGCCACGTGCTACCTATACGTGCATCGGCGAGCCGGTCGGGTGGATACCGGATTTTGCCTTTTTGCATATCGATGTCCCTCCGGTAGCCGGGCAATCCACCCGAAATTTTCAGCCGAAAAGTCGATACTTCGCAAAGAGAAGGAGGGCGGGCGGTGTCCGGCAACGCGAGATTTTTCTCGGAAGCGCCCCCAGCCCATGCCCCAATTTCTAGGTCAGCCTTCCTTCATCCACTCCGGCTCCACGTACTCCTCTACCCACATCCACTGGCCCGGCTCAAACAGGTTCGTGTACTGGTTCTGTTCCGCTTGCTCCCAAGGGGTGAGCTTGCGGACATCGGGAAATTTTTGCCCCTTCCAGATCAGATGAATATCCGAACTGGAAGTCTTGGTGTATCCCTGCCATATCCCTGTTTCTGGGCACAGCATGCCTGTACACAGATTCATCAACCCATATTTGTGGCGCTTCGCTTGTTGCTCTTTCAAGCGGTGCTGTTCGCGCTCCTCCGGCGTCAAGATTTTGTATGCACGGCGTATATCGACTATCCACAATTTTTTCGGAAATGATCCATCCACTGGATTTATGTAACCAAGATCGACATCAATAGGGAATTTACTTCCTGGAATATATTTTGAGCGGTAGCGAAAGGACTGTAAATTGGGAGCGTCGGGGGTGCGCCCCATTATTTCATTCCCGTATTCACGATTCCCATCTCCGTCAACCCAATAGTCCTCTAGTTGAAGTAGGGCTTTAATTTCTGCATCGGGCAAGCCGGCGATCATAGGGCTAAAGTAGATTCTTATTTTGGCCGGCACGATTTTAACCTTCGAACGATCATCACTGTAATCTTCCGGGTCGGTTCGTGTTAAAAGTTCAATTGTAGTCTCAGCCAAGGAACGATTGGCATAATGATAAAGAGCACCATAGGCGGATTTCTGAGTCCATGTCGAAAAGAGCTGCCCAATGGCCGTGCTTCTTGGATCGAATGGCTGATCGTCGCGCAGGATCGCCATCGCAGTTTTAAGGATGCTTCGTACTGCGGCTCGCTGTTCGTCAGCGGTTGCGGACATGCTAAATCCCTCCTCTAATGGCTCGAAGTGATTCACTGTAGGCCCCTGTGCATGTGCCGGGATTACGCACGAAAGTACGATCAGGCTTGTTCCAATAATCCTGCACCACTTCCGCACATGCGTAGGCATCTTCTTCATGTAACTGGCTCCGGTAACCCTCTTCGAAACTCGCCATCTTGGCCGCTATTTCTCGCGGCACCCTCAACAGCTGGCAGACTTCAGCCTGTGCAATCGGCACGTCGGGCTTCACATAGGCTCCGCCCATCTGATTTTGCATGTAGGAAATCATCCAGTAATAGTGAAATATCAACATGCGATGCAGCCCCGCAGTCACTCGCGCGTCGTCTGGGATGACGGCATTTTTGGCCACGTTGAACACATCTTCCTGCGTGTTGCCCTTGTACACTTTTGTTGCATGGGCAAACATTGCATAATCGGTTGGATGTTGCCTAAATAGCGCCATCATCCAGAATGCCTGTTGACAATGCCGTGCCTCATGATAAAGAAGGTCGGCAAATGACTTCAGGGTGCCATCCAAGGTGGTCGCATTATTCGGCGATGCAATGATCTTCGTGATTTCCCGCTCCTGGATAGCTATTGTCCAGTATCTGCCGATAAATGATGCGCTGACATCCGAGCGCATGTTGTATTTGGCTGCGCCGTCATCTGCATTGACAATATCGATTCCGGGAAGTGTGCCGTCTGATGTTGAAAAATCACCAGTACCCGCTCGCGGCAACCCGAAAGGTCCCGTGCGGAGGGCAGTATTCAATATATCGCCAACCGCGAGTTTGATATTATTTTTTAGCGTGTTTGGTATTTTTCCACTCAACGTATTGAACTTGCTCCACTCAATCCCATAGAGTGCTTTCTTGACCGCCGCCGTATAGGTCTTCGTCACCGGATACTCAACGTCGCGGCGCACCGGCATGTCGGGTCGCGTATCGCCCTGCCTAGCCCCGTCGATGAAGTGATGGAAGCGCAACCCGAAGTTGAGCGGATCGCAGGTCGCAAACGCGGCCGGCTGACTCTCGGACGTAGCCCCCTGTTCCGGGGGGCTGACCTTCTTGCCCTTGATCGTTGTGGTGCGTTTGTCGGCGCTCGGCGCTTGGGCGGTGTAAGGCGTCGTGTTGTCGCGCACGACGGCTGCCCGGTTCACCGCAATCACCTTGTCCGGATCGCTCGCCGCCAGCAGCTCCACCGTGCCGAATGCGATGTCATGGCTTGTCACCACATCCGTTTCGCCCAGCTCGTTACTCACCCCCTCAATCACGCGACCGTTATCGAGGGTGACCCTGTACGGCTGATTCGGCAGGGCAAACCCGCTGTCGTGCTCCAGCAGCACGAAGTGCGCGGCATACTGCCCCGGGTATTCGGGCGTGACCGGCAGGCGCATCGGTCGCACCTGCGCAGCGTCTGTCTGATGACTGCCTGCATGGATCGTGTGCTCGCCGGCGGTTCGTACCACGTAACCTTGATCGCTGATGCGAACCTCCGTACCGCCTGCGTGCAGCACGATTTCCTCTGCCGCATGCAGATGGATACTGTCGGTCGTGCTCGTGATCTGGATTGCCTTTTTAGCGGTCACGTCGACACCATCGGTCTGCGCCTCGATACGCACTTTCCCCGCGGCGGCGACGAGTGCCATGCCTGCCTTGTGTACGAACAGCGAGAACGTATTCGATATGCTCGCGAACAGCGAACGCCCCACGGCGATCCCGACATGCCGGCCACTCGTCACCGCGACATCCTCACCGCTTGCGATATGAGCGCTACGCTCGGCCACCAGACTGATGCCAGCCGGCCCAGCCAGCACAATATCGGCCTCCGTCAACTCCGGGAACTCGTCCGGGCCGGCTGGCGTATTGCCTCTGATCGCATCGTTGCGTGCCTTGAGCGCCCGAGTCACGTCGCTCTGATCCGTGCCGCGTTGTTGTGCGTCGTGCTGTTGCGCCAAGCCTGTGAGGCTTTCCTGTAGCTCGCACGCCTGCGTCAGCCGGCCTACAGCCTCCTTGGCGTCCTTCGCATGGCCGGGGCCGCCCGGTTGACCGTCTGTCGACACGAACAATCCCTTTAACGCCCGAACAACGCCCCAATCGTCGGTGCGAAGGTCAAATCCTTTGCCGCGTGCATCGGCGCGGCCCTTCTTTCGGGTGATACGCCGAAGGTTGCCGAGACTCAGCAGGGACGCGCCCGCGTCGCTGGCTATCTGCGTCTGGATTTGCTCCCGCGTATCATCGATTGCCACGTGGCCGGATGCGGTGCCGTGGAGTTCCTTGCCGCGCAGTACCGACAGCGCATGATTGTGCGGCAGGTCCAACGCAGGCTGGCGGAGCGCGTTGACGGCACTGCCGATAATCACCGGTAAATCCGGATCACCGTAGTAGTGCGACACCGCGACTTCATGACCGATGCGCGGAATGAACGTCGCCCCCATGTCCACGCCTTGCCACGGCGACAGCACGCGCAGCCAGATACCCGAATGCTCGTCGTGCTGGCCTTGCCGGTCCCATTGAAACTGAACCTTGACCCGGCCGTATTGGTCCGTCCAGATCTCCTGCCCGGCGGGCCCAACCACGATAGACTTCTCCGGCCCGCTCATGATGGGCTTGCGGACGCTGCGTTCCAGACGGAACGGTTCGTTTGTCGGCAGCAGTTCGAATTGCGCGTCGACGCGATAGGTCTGCGCGCCGCTGGTCCGTCCCGCAATGTCCTCAATGTCGAGCGTGCACGACACGACGAGATATTCACGGTTTGCCGCCTGCTGCGGATAGCCCGTGAGGGTAAAGGTGCGCCCGACCGTCAGGCCGCGCAGATTCCCTTGTCCGTTCGCGCGCAGCCCCGCGCAACGCTTCGCCTCAAGCTGCACTTGCGCGAAGTGCCGCGCCTCCCGCTCCGTATCGTTCGGCTGGCCGGTCAGCCCTTGCGCGCCGGCGAGCGGTTGACTGTAATCGCCCCAACCGTATAGCTCGCCATCTGCGCTTGCGGTCGGGCGAGGGTCTTCCGCCGTGGCGGCCAGATTGGCGCGCGGGCGGGTGTAGTCGTAGTCCGTCACGATCACGCGCCCCGGCGTCAGTCGGCTGGTCACGGACAGCGCGTGAATGTGTTCCTGATCGATACGCTGACCATCGGGCGGCAGATAACGCAGCGTCTCATAGGCCGCGCCGTGCGGATGATGGCCGCCCATCGAGTCGCACAAGACCAAACGGTGATGGCCATCGTCGTGCTCGAACCACCACCAGATCCCCCATTCTTCCCAGAGGCGTTGCAGAAACGCCCAGTCCGATTCAAACGCCTGTCGCTGCACGTCGCGTTTCGGATAGACGCCCCGGAATGCGCCCAGACGCTTATCGACGGGGTAGGGATATTTCGCGAGCACCGCGTCGGTGATTTCAACGACGGTCATATCCTGAAACAGGCGGCAATCCTGCGTCAGCGCCGCGCGATAGAGCCACGGGCGCAGCTCCAGTTCATACAGGATTGCATCGCGATCCTGACCGGCAATTCGGGCGGCTTCAACCAGTCCCGTTATCTCACGCGTGCCTGCACCGATGTTGCCGAGTCCTGCGGCACCGGCCAGCCCCGGAATGAACTGCCCTTTACCTTCGAGCTGGATCGACACGGTGACTTCCGTGCCGACCAATTTGTCTAGATCAAGATCGGCTGTGCGACTTGGGGAGACCGCATAAGCGCCGTCGGTTCGCAACGTGACTTGGTAGCGGCATTCATCGAGACGGCCGATGGTTTCGGTACCTTGCAAGCGCACTGGAACGAATACCGGCAGCGCATCCATCCCATAGGTCGGCAACGACGCACCCGCGATGGACAGCGTGCGAGCCTGAGTAAACATCGCCATTTACGCTGCCCCCGTCGTTCGCTGACCGACGATGGTCGCGCCGCAACCGGTCTTGTCGCCGTGATAACCCACACGTCGACCGCGATGCGTGCGCGGACCGCTTGCAAGCAGCGGAAACACTCCGCCGCATCGGGGGCACCTCACCCCGTGGCCGTCAAGCGCGACGGCAATCCCCATATGCTTCAAATCGCTGGCCGCCTCGATAACTTCGCCGCCGTGGTCGGTGGTGTCGCCCAAGCGGACCATGTCCCGTCCGTGCTGGTCTCTCACTCGCCCTCCTGTTTCGTCGCAAAGATATGTACTGCGATGCGAGCGGAAAACTCTACAGCGGTTCGCTCAAACCATTTCTCAATATTGGATTACGCCTATTCGGGGCAATTTCAAAAGGCGAGGGCAAGACGGACACATTGAGAGCGCAACGTGTCAGATGGCGGCGCATTGGTTCCGTATGCTTTTCCGCACCAGGCACTGCATGGCGCGGTCAGCGCGCCCGGCATTCAGCGTGTGCGGTGGCAATGACATCGGCGTCGTCGCGCGGCGTCCGACCGGCTTCGATGCGGTCAAGTCGAGTGACCCAGGCCGGGCTCGGTGCACGGCATATCCTGTTCGAAACGTTTGCTTGGCGGTAGCGGTGTCAGCCCCGCCCGACCGGCCCTAGCCAGCCTCAGGCAAAACCAGATGGCGGGCGGCGTGACGGTGGTTCACCATCGGCGCCGTATTCAACCGGACGGAATGCCTGCGATGCCCATTCATACGCTGACGATCATCGTGCTGGTTTTCCTGCTGGCCGGCGCGGTCAAGGGAATGATCGGGCTCGGGCTGCCGACGATCGCGATGGGGCTGCTCACGCTCGCGATGCCGCCGTCGGCCGCGGCGAGCCTGCTGCTCGTGCCGTCGTTCATCACCAATGTGTGGCAGTTGTGGCTCGGCCCGTCGTTCGGGCCGCTGCTGCGCCGGCTGTGGCCGTTGCTAGCCGGTCTCGCGATCGGCACGCTGGCTGGCGGGCTGCCCGCGCTCGCGGCCGGCAGCACCTGGACCCACGCGGCGCTTGGCGTGGTGCTGATTTTGTACGGGCTGTGGGGGCTGGCTGCCGCACGGCTGCCCGCGCCGGGGCGCCATGAGAAGTGGCTATCGGCCGTGGTCGGCTACCTGACGGGTGTCGTGACGGCCGCGACCGGCGTGTTCGTCGTGCCGGCCGTGCCGTACCTGCAGGCGCTGCGGCTGTCGAAGGACGACCTGATCCAGGCGCTCGGGCTGTCGTTTACCGCGTCGACGATCGCGCTCGGCTTGCAGTTGCGCGTGACGGGTGCGCTGCAGACGGTCGATCTCGGCGTGTCGGCGCTCGCGCTCGTGCCGGCGCTGGCGGGGATGGCAGGCGGGCAATATGCACGCCGCGTGATGAGCGAGAAGGCGTTCAAGCGCTGTTTTTTCGTCGGGCTGATTGCGCTGGGCGTGTACATGGCGGCTTCGGGGTGGCGGTGAACGGGCATCGCCGGGGAGCGTGATGCCCGCTGCCCCTGAAGATCCCGAAGCCGGTTTCGAAAGCCGGCTTCGGGAGGCGTCACGGGACGACGCTCACACCGCTCAGGCCGGATCGGCGTACTTCAGCGTCCATCCGAACGTGCGGGTCGCGCCCGCGCCGAGTGCAAACGGCTTCGTCGTGCACGCGAAGTTCGAATGCAGCTGGCCGATCGGCGTGGTCGACAGCGGATTCGTCGTGCCGTTCGCCGTATCGAAGGCGGACAGCGCGCAGTTGTCGAACCCGGACGCCGCATAGCCGGTCGCGGCGCTGTTCGCGTACGTCACCGACACGCCGTCGCCGTTGGCCTGCGTCGACGCGAAATCCGCGAACGACGTGAAGTCCGTTTCGACCGCCAGGTTGCCGGCGAGCGTGCCCGTGCTCAGCGTATCGCTGCGCGCGAGCGTGCCGTGCGCGAACGTCAGCACCGTATGCACCTGCAGATCGAGATCCGTCGTGTACGCCGCGTTCTTCGATGCGAGCCGGAACTTCGTCGTATCGAACGACACGATTACCTGCCCATTGCTTTGCTGCACGTTCAGGTTCTTGTAGTACGTGACGGGAATATAGGTTTTCGCGTTGTACGACACCTGCGGCACCAGCAACGCGTAGCCGAGATCGGTCGTGCCGTAGATCAGCTTGTCGGAGAACGGCACCGGGTAGTACGGCGTGTACGAGTTGTAGTCGGGCGCCTGGCTGAGGTTCAGGTTGATCACGCGCCGGCCGTCGCGCACGGTGATCAGTGCTGCGCTGTACGGATGCGCGGTGTCACCCGGCTGGTTGTACCAGGTGAGCGTATAGCGCGGCAGCGCGTCGAGCCATGCACCGTAGTCCGAATCGGCCATCGGCGCCTTGCCGCCGAAGCCGAGCTTGTTCCACCACGCGTTCACGTACAGGTACTGGTGCAGCAGGCTGAAGTTCTCGCCCATCACGCGCGGCTTGCCGCGATACGCGTCCGTGCCGCGGCCCTTGACCCACATGTTCACCGAAGGCGTTGGCAGCGACGGGTCGTACCAGTATGTATCGAAACGATGCGCGGCCTGGTAGATGAACGCATACGCAACCTGCTTCTCCCGGTCGGACAGCACGCCGGCGTTGGCCGCGGCCGTCAGCACTTCCATGAACGCGGAGTCGCCGTACGGGCCGATCGAGCGGCCGTAGTCGAAGCCCTGGCCGTTGGCGTTCAGTTGCGGCAGGATCAGGTCGACCGACTTGCGCAGATAGCCTTTCAGCTCGGGCGTGAGATTCGCCTCGTTGCCCATCTCGAACGTACGCTCGACCACTTCGCCGATCAGCAGCGTGCTGTAGCGGTCGAAGCGCGCCTGGTCGTAGTAGGTCGTGTGCGTGTTCGACGCTTCGTCCGAGAATCCGCCCGACGAGTCGTTGCGGATGTGGTTCGTCAGCGTGTACAGCAGCGCGTCGCGCGCGCCCATCGTCGCGACGGACGGATCGGTCTTCGATGCGAACGACGGGCTGCTCCAGCCGAGCTTCTGGCGCAGCCCGGCAATTCCGTAGGACACCGCATAGTAGTTCTGCGCGGTGTTGAGCGACGCGATGTCGATCGGCGTGCCGGCCGCCGGGCACGTATTGGTCTTGCCGCTCGCGTCGGGGCCGAACATGTCGCAGAAGGTGAGCCGCTGCTGCAGCGTCGCGAGCATCGCGTCGCTGAAGACTTCGTTGAGCATCCCGTGCGCCTTCAGGTTGTTCAGCGTGACGAGATAGTAGTACTCGCCCCACGACGTATTCGCATACGTGTAGTTGCTGCCCGACTGCGCCATCATCGCGGTCGTGATCGTCCGGTACGTCGCGAGGTAGCTCGCGTATTGCGGGTCGCCCTTCGACTTCATGTCGATCAGGATGTACGACAGGCCGAGCGCGAGCTTGCCGGGCAGGAATTTGTCGCCGGTGTTCGTGTCGAGCACGTGGACCGGCGTGCCGTCGCCGAGATCCATCACGACCTGCGTGAAGTCGGGCGATTTCCGGATCAGGTCGAACAGCGCGCGCATCTGGCCCATCATCGTGACCGGAATGTTCGTACCGGCCGGCACGCTGGTGTCGGGCGCGCCGTAGACGAGCGCCTGCAGCGAGTTCGACGCGAGCGAGGGCGTCGACGGGGTGGGGGTGGGCGACGGCGGCGGCGTGTCGGTCACGTCGCTGCCGCCGCACGCGCTGACGAACAGGACGGAACAGGCGCTGAGCGCGGCGCCGAGCGCGAATCTGCTGCGCGGATGCATTGTGTCTCCAGTTTTCGAATAGTGATGAAGCACGGGCAGGTATGGCCGTTGCCGCGCTCGATGCCCGTGCCTGGCCTCCGCCTCGCAACCCTGATCCCTGGATACGAATGGCCCGAATCACAACCCGAGCGGGCAAACGTTCTCCCCGCGCGGGCCTGGCCGGCGTCGCGTTGAAGTGTTGGAAAACGTTTTCCAAATTTAGGCATCGATCGGCGTGATGTCAATGAACTTTCACGCTGGATGCGCCGGTAAAAACCCGGATGGTGGAAACGAAGGGGCGAGCGGCGAGATGAGGATCGCGCAGAAATTACCGGGGATTTTTTCGATGATTGATCGAACGTGGCGCGAGAGGCGGGTGCCGAAGCGGCAGGCAGGAAGGTGGTGCGGTGACGTATTCCCGATCAATGATAAGAGAAAACGTTATCCATTAGGATCGAAGTGAATTCGGCCGGGCATCGGAGCGCCGATCTCGGACGGCGCCCGGCCGTTCCGGCGATCCTAAAGCTGCGCCTCGATCGCCGCCTTGTCGATCACCGACCAGACCTGGCGGATCTTGCCGTCATGAAACTCGTAGAACACGTTCTCGGAGAACGTGACCTTCCTGCCGCCGACGGCGAGCCCCATGAACGTTCCTTGCGGCGAACAGGCGAAGCGAAGCCGGCACGCGACGCGCGGCGGCTCGCACGCGAGCAGCCGGATGTCGAACCGGAGATCGGGGATGTCGCGGTAGTCCTGTTCCAGCATCGCGAGGTAACCGGACAGGCCGAGCGGCCGGTCGTTGTGGATCACGTCGTCGGAGACATACTCGCCGAGCGCCGGCCAGTCCTGCCGGTTCAGGCAGTCGATGTACGCGCGATAGCGGGTTGCGAGATCGGTAGCGGTCATGGTCGTGCCTCCGTGTGTCGACGGGGTGAGTGGAGTGCGGCGCGCGTCACCGCGGCGTTGTTGCGCCGGACAAGAACGCGACGAATTCCCGCGTGTACTTCGGCAGCGCATCGAACGACCGCGCGCAGAGCGTCAGCTTCCGGTGGCTCCACGGATCGGACAGCTCGACGAGCCGCACGTCCATCGTCTGCATCGCGCGCTCGGCCGCATGCCGCGACACGATGCCGATGCCCACGCCGCTTGCGATCACGCGGCAGATCGCGTCGAAACTCTTCAGTTGTACGCGATAGCGGATCCGCTTGCCGAGCGCGCGCGCCTGGTCCGCGAGATGCACCTGCAGCGCGCTGCCGTCGGTGAGGCCGATGAAGTCGGCGTCGGCGATCGCGTCGAACGCGACCTTGTCGTGCGACGCGAGCGGATGCGCGGCCGGCACGACGACGATCAGCCAGTCCTCGCGGAACGGCTTCTGTTCGAGCCCGCCGAGGCCGACCGAATCGGCGACGATGCCGACTTCGGCCGTCTTGTTGCGGATCGCATGCACGATCTCCTGGCTGGAGCGCTCCTCGACGCTGATCGACAGCTTCGGATGATGCGGCAGGTAATCGGCCAGCGCGTCGGGCAGGTATTCGCTCAGCGACGCCGTGTTGCACAGCAGCCGGATATGCCCGCGCAGCCCCTGGCCGTATTGCTGCAGTTCGCCGCGCATGTGGTCGATCTGCTGCAGCACGGTGCGCGCGTGGTGTTCGAGTGCGCGGCCCGCATCGGTCGCCTGCGCGCCCGACTTGGTCCGGTGCAGCAGCGGCACGCCGAGCTCGTCCTCCATGCCGCGGATGCGCTCGCTCGCGGCCTGCAGCGTGATGTGCGTGCGCTCGGCGCCGCTCGTGATCGTGCCTGCCTCGCAGATGTTCAGGAAGAGCCGCAGGTCGGTCAGGTCGAAGCGCATGATGGGCGGGGAGCGATAACGTTGGAATGGCCGATAAGTTAGCAGGGAACGGCCGCCCCGGCCTCAGGTGCAGCCTGAGGCCCGGTTCGCCGGTTCCGCATTTTCGGGGCGCGATCGATGTCCGATCATGACCGCACATCAACCGGGGAGCCTGTCATGCAGATCGATTCGTCGTGGGGCGTGTCGTTCAAGATCGCGCTGCATTTGTTGTTCCTGTGCATCGGCATCGCGTGGGCCTGTTCCGAACTCGCCGCCTGGTTGGGTTGAACGTGGCGGGTGTGCCTATTGAAATAAATCGGTCATAGTTTTTAAAAACGAAAATTCTTCCGCTTTCGCGCAAAAAGACCATCAAGTTTTTCCGGATCGGACCGTATTACCGGTAGCGAATGCCGTCCGGCGTCCGGTTCGTGATCGTTTGTCATCATTCTTTGCATCCGGTTACACGTCGGCCGTTCCGTTTTTGAGATGCTTGAAAGATTGTCAAACCGGAGTCGAATCGTCCATGAAAACGCGCGAGTTTCACCGCAATGCGGCGTGGCTGTCGAGCCTGGCCGCCGTGCTCGTCATGGCCGGTTGTGCAAGCACGCAGTCCGTTCCGCCGAGCGATACGCTGGCGGGACAGTCGCCGCCGTCGAGCCGGCCCGCCGCCGCGCCGTCGGCCGCCACGTCCGTCACACCGCCGCCGGCGCCGATTCTCGTCGCGCAGAAGTACGTCGTGAAGCGCGGCGACACGCTGTCGGGCATCGCGTCCGCGAACGACTGCAGCATTGCCGACCTGCGCACCTGGAACAAATTGGGCGCGAACGGCAGGCTGCGTATGGGGCAGGTGCTGCGCATCGTCAAGCAGCAGCCGCTGCCGCCGTCGGGCGCTGCCGGCACGCAGGCCGCCGCGAGCGATGGCACGGCGGGTAACCCGACCGCCGCGCAAGCCACCGCATCGACCGCGAGCGACCATCAGGTCGTCAAGGAAACGAAGCGGCATGCGGGCGGTGTCGCGCTCAAGTGGCCCGCAAACGGCAAGATCGTCGACGGGTTCCGGCCGGGGCAGAACCGCGGCATCCAGATCGCCGGCCGGCCGGGCGACCCGGTGCGCGCCGCGGCCGACGGCCGCGTGATGTATGCGGGCACCGGCCTGAACGATTACGGCAGCCTGATCATCGTCCAGCACAACGCGGATTTCCTCACCGCCTATGCGCACAACCGCAAGCTGCTCGTGAAGACGGGCGACATCGTGCGGCAGGGCGACGAGATCGCCGAGATGGGCGACCTCGACAACTCGCGCGTCGCGCTGCTGTTCGAGGTGCGGCGCGACGGCAAGCCGGTCAATCCGATGCCGTACCTGCCTTCGTCGCAAGGGTGAAGCGGGGTCGTTTCGCTGGAACGCGACGGCGGTCGCTGCTACGCTAGGGTCTGTTCACGCGAGTCCCGTGCATCGCGCGGGGCCGACGGGCGTCTTTCGGGGATGCGCGGCGAATGCCGTCGCGGGCCGGCCGTCGGCGTGAACGCGCGCGCTTCGCCGAGGCGCGCGCGCGTTGCTTCGTGCCACCGTTTCCGACAGAACACACCTCATCCATGGAACACTCTCCGACACGCCGCTCGCTGTTGCTTGCCGCCGTTGCCGCGCCGTTCGTCGCCGCATGCACGTCCGCCCCGGTCGCCGACCAGGGGCGTGCCCACGCCGCGCAAGCCGAACTTGCCGCGCTCGAAACAGCGTCGAACGGCCGGCTCGGCGTGGCCGCGCTCGATACGTCGAACGGCGTGCGCATCGCCCACCATGCGCGCGAGCGCTTCCCGCTGTGCGGCACGTATGCGGTCGTCGCGGCCGCCGCGATGCTCGCGCGCGGCTCGCTCGACGCGTCGCTGCTGCCGCGCCGCATCCTGTACCGCCGCTATGAAATCGTGTCGGGCTCGCCGATTACCGAAAGTCACGTCGACACGGGCATGACGATCGCGCAGCTGTGCGAGGCGATGCTGCAGTCGGGCGACAAAGGCGCGGGCAACCTGCTGATGGGCGTGCTCGGCGGCCCGCAGGCCGTCACGTCGTTCGCGCACGAGAGCGGCGACACGACGTTCCGCCTCGATCGCTGGGAACCCGAACTGAACAAGGTAGCGCCCGGCGACGAACGCGACACGTCGACACCGGTCGCGATGGTCGACACGCTGCAGCGGCTGCTGCTCGGCGACACGCTGCAAGAACCGCAGCGTGCGCAACTGACGGAATGGATGGCCGGCGGCGCGCGCGGCGCGACCGGCATCGCGGCGGGCGTGCCGCCCGGCTGGCGCATCGCGGGCAACGCAGGCACGGGCGGTTACGGCACGACGACCGACATCGCGGTGCTGTGGCCGCCGTCGCGCGCGCCGCTCGTGATGGCCGTGTCGTTCACGCAGCCGCAGGCCGACGCCGCGGCCCGCGCGGACGTCGTCGCGTCGGCGGCGCGCATCGCGGCGGGCGCGCTCACCGCGACGGCCTGAGTTTCCCGCGCCTCGCGCAAAACGGGCGTTTGGCTTATCGTGTCGGTCAGCGCGCGCCGGTGTCGGCGCGCGGTCCTTCCGCGCCGTTTTTCCGTTTTCCCTTCGCCATGCGCCGACTTCCGCCCCTGCACGCGCTGCAGATCTTCTCGACGGTGGCTCGCCACCGCAGCTTCACGCGCGCGGCCGAGCAGCTGTGCATCACGCAGGGCGCGGTGAGCCGGCAGATCCAGACGCTCGAGGCGCATTACGGCTTTCCGCTGTTCAAACGGCATGCGAAGGGCCTCACGCTGACGGCGGAGGGCGAGCAACTGCTGCCGGTCGTCAACGAGAGCTTCGCGCGGATCGAGGACATCTCGATGAAGCTCACGCGGCAGCGCACCGATCTCGCGCTGAAGGTGCCGACCTGCGTGATGCGCTGGATGCTGCCGCGCATCATGCGCTTCCAGGGCGAGCATCCCGATCTCCATGTCCAGATCACGACCGCGTGGCAGCACGTCGTCGATTTCTCGACCGAGCCGTTCGACGCGGCGGTCGTCTACGGCACGTCGCCGGGCGCGGGCGTATTCGCGTTGCCGCTGTTCGACGAGCGGCTGACGCCCGTATGCGCGCCCGAGTTGCGGCAAGCGTCGCCGCTCGACGCGGTCGGCGATCTGGCGCGCCATACGCTGCTGCATCCGACACGCGACCATCGCGACTGGCGGGCGTGGCTCGATCATGCGGGCGAGCGCGGCGTCGATCCCGCGCGCGGGCCGACGTTCGATACGCTCGATCTCGCGACGAACGCGGCGATGCAGGGCTTCGGCGTCGCGATCGGCGACGTGACGCTCGTCGACGACGACGTCAGCGCGCGCCGGCTCGAACGGCCGTTCGACATCGTGCTCGAGACCGGCGCGCGCTACTTCTTCGTGTATCCCGAGAACATCGGCAGCCAGCAGAAGATCCGTGCGTTCAGCGACTGGATCGCGCGCCATCGCGACTGACGCGCGAGCCCGGCGGCGGCTCTTACTGGTAGGTCACGACGGCGATCATCGGTGCCCGGGCGCTGCCCGGACGGTCAGGTAAAACGATTGCGCGCGAGGCCTGCGTAAAGGTCGTGGTCTTGAGCGTGCGCAGGCTTGCCGCGTCGACGAACGCGACCTGCCCGGTCGCCGGGCGCGGGCAGTCGGGGCGCACGTGCGCATGCGCGGCGTCGGTGGTATCGAGCGCGAACGAGCAGGGTGGCTCGACGATCATGCCGGTGAAGTGGATGATGCCGGACGTGCCGGCGGCAAACGAAGAGGACGAGGCCAGAAGCGAGGCAGCCAGGGCGAGCGAGGCGGCGAACAGGCGATGCTTCATGACAGGCTCCAGAGAGGAAGCGCGTCGCAGCGGGGCCGCTCGGATGGCAGTCCGTCAACGCTGCAATGCTGTCTGCGTAAACGGCAATTTCATCGAACCTCTTGAATAAAAAAATCGGGAATGGCGGCCATGAGCAAACGATGCCGCATTCCTTCTATCAATCTATCTCAAATTTGTGCGACCGCAAGTCAGGGTATTGCCGGTGACATAAGCTCGTGGGAGAGGCGTCAACGGATACGGGGTTTGCAGGTGAATCGCAGAGGGCTCGACGCGTCGATGATCTTGCGACTGGCGGTGCGCCAAAAGAAAACGGCCGCTCGCGATGACGAGCGGCCGTTTTGCGCCGGAGCGGGCGATGCGGTGTTCAGCCCGCGCGCTTGCGTACCGCGCCGACAACCACGAGCAGCACGATCGCGCCGATGATCGACGCGATCCAGCCCGCGCCCTGGCCCGGCGCATACCAGCCGGCGGCGCGGCCGACGTAGCCGGCGACCAGCGAGCCGACGACGCCGAGCACGATGGTCATCAGGATGCCCATCTTGTCGTCGCCCGGCTTGAGCGCGCGGGCGAGGAGGCCGACGATGAGCCCGACGACCAGGGTTTCGATGAATTGCAGCATGAACGCCTCCCTATTGCTGTTGATTCGTTGACGAAAGCAAGTTGACCCGTGCGGCGCACAAGGGTTCCATACGGCGGCAAGCCGACGCTTGGCGTGCCGAGTATCGCACGGCCGGTGCGTCGCGCGGATGTCAGGCCGCCGGCGCGTCCGTCACCGGGTCGAGACGGCGGTAGCCTTCGGTCGCGCGCAGCAGCGTGCGCGTGTAGTCGCGCGCGACCTGCCCGGCGCGCACGTCCTCGATCCGCAGCAGTTCGACGATCTCGCCGTGCTGCATCACCGCGACGCGCTGGCACAGGAAGCCGATCACCGCGAGGTTGTGGCTGACGAGGATCATCGTCAGGTTGCGCTCGCGATGCAGGCGGCGCAGCAGGTTCAGGATCTCGGCCTGCACCGACACGTCGAGCGCGGACGTCGGCTCGTCGAGCAGCAGCACGCGCGGCTCGACGATCAGCGCGCGCGCGATCGCGACGCGCTGCCGCTGGCCGCCCGACAACTGGTGCGGATAGCGGAAGCGGAACGCGGGGCCGAGGCCGACCTCGGACAGCGCACGGGCGATCCGCGCATCGGCATCGCCGATCGCGGGGCGGCCCATGCCGTGGATCGACAGCGGCTCGCGCAGCGTCTGGTCGACCGTGAAGCGCGGATGCAGCGACGCGTACGGATCCTGGAACACCATCTGCACGTGACGGCGGAGCGCGCGATCGGGCGTGCCGCCGACCGGCCGCCCGTCGATCGACAGGCCGCCGGACGCGAGCGGCACGAGGCCCGTCAGCGCGCGCAGCAGCGTCGACTTGCCGGAACCCGATTCGCCGACGAGCCCGAACACTTCGCCGTCGCGCACCGCGAAGCTCGCGTCGCGCACGGCGTCGACGTGACCCGTGCGGGTCGGGAAACGGATCGATGCGTGATCGACGTCGATCATCGTGCGGCCTCCTGTCGATCGGCGGGCGGGATGGCGTGCGACGCGGGGTCGAGCCACGCCGGATCGCGTTGCAGCACGGGCAGTTCGTCCGGCGGGTTCGCGAGCGGCGGGTTCGCCGCGAGCAGCCCGCGCGTATAGGGATGAGATGCGTCGCGCAGGTCGCGCGCGGCGCAGGTTTCGACTACGCGGCCCGCATACATCACCGCGACGCGATCGCAGAACGACATCACGAGCGGCAGGTCGTGGCTGATGAACATCAGGCCCGTGCCGTGCCGCGCGATCATCGCGTCGAGCACCGCGAGCACCTGCATCGAGACCGCGACGTCGAGCGCGGACGTCGGCTCGTCGGCGATCAGCAGGCGCGGGCCGGTCGACACCATCATCGCGATCATCACGCGCTGGCCCATGCCGCCCGACAGCTCGTGCGGATACGCATCGGCGACGCGCGCCGGGTCGCGGATCTGCACGGCCGAGAGCGCGTCGACGATCCGCTCGCGCAGCGCGCGGCCGCGCAGCCCGGGCTCGTGCAGCCGGAACGCCTCGCCCATCTGCTTCGCGACCGTCATCACCGGGTTCAGCGAGTATTTCGGGTCCTGCAGGATCATGCCCATCTGGCTGCCGCACAGCCGCCGGCGTTCGCGCGGCGACATCGCGAGCAGATCGTGGCCCGCGAAGCGCATCGTGCGCGCCGAGCAGCGCGCGGCGTCGGGCAGCAGGCCGAGCAGCGCGCGGCCGGTCAGCGACTTGCCGGAGCCCGACTCGCCGACGATGCCGAGCCGTTCGCCGGGCGCGAGCGTCAGCGACAGGTCGCGCACGGCATCGGAGACGACGCCGTCATGGCCGCGAAAGCCGATCTTCAGGCCGTCGATCTCGCAGAGCGGCGCGGGCGCGGTGGCGGAATTCATCGGCATGTCACGCTCCATGGCGGGGATCGAAGACGTCGCGCAGCCCGTCGCCGAGCAGGTTGAACGCGAGGCTCACGAGCAGGATCGCGATGCCGGGCAGCGTCGCGACCCACCACGCGTCGAGCAGCACGTTGCGGCCCGACGCGACCATGAAGCCCCACTCGGGGCTCGGCGGCTGCGCGCCGAGGCCGAGGAAGCCGAGGCCCGCGACGGTCAGGATGACGCCCGCCATGTCGAGCGTCGCGCGCACGATCACCGACGACATGCACAGCGGCACGATGTAGCGCAGCAGGATGCGCGGGCCCGACGCGCCCTGCAGCCGCGCGGCGTGGATGTAGTCGGCCTGCGCGATGCGGATCGTCTCCGCGCGCGCGAGCCGCGCATACGCGGGCCACGCGGTGATCGAGATCGCGACGACCGCGTTGATCACGCCGGGCCCGAGCGCGGCCGCGAACGCGAGCGCGAGCACGATCTTCGGGAAGGCGAGCGCGACGTCGGTGATGCGCATCAGCACGCTGTCGACGAAGCCGCCGCAATAGCCGGCCGTCGTGCCGATCAGCAGGCCGATCGGCACGACGATCGCGACGACGAGCAGCGCGATGCCGAGCGTGAGGCGCGAACCGGCGATCAGCCGCGAGAGGATGTCGCGGCCGAGCTGGTCGGTGCCGAGCCAGTGCGACGGCGAGCCGGGCGGCAGCAGGCGGTCGGACAGCACCTGGCGCAGCGGATCGTGCGGCATGATCAGCGGGCCGACGATCGCGACGACGATCAG
Source organism: Burkholderia catarinensis (assembly GCF_001883705.2). Lineage (GTDB taxonomy): Bacteria > Pseudomonadota > Gammaproteobacteria > Burkholderiales > Burkholderiaceae > Burkholderia > Burkholderia catarinensis. The sequence goes on along the minus strand of NZ_MDEQ02000005.1, from coordinate 304,866 downwards.
TCCGACGAGGATCGCGAGCCCGAACAGGTTGAGCGGATTGGTGGCGAAACGGCGCCAGCGTCGGTACGCGAGGCCGAGCGCGGCCTGCGAACGTGACGCGGGCGCGTCGGAAAGCAGCCACGCGCGCAGCGTGAGGCGCTCGGCGTTCATGATTGGACGACCTTGGGCATCGGCGATGACGGAAACGGGGTGGAAGCGGACATGTCGGGGCGGCCCTCAGCGCGCACGCGGATCGAACACGCGGTACAGCGCGTCGGTCAGCAGGTTGACGGTGATGAACATCGCGCCGATCACGAGCGTCGCGCCGAGCACCGCGTTCATGTCGGCGTTCAGCAGCGCGCCTGTCAGGTACGAGCCGAGCCCCGGCCACGCGAATACGATCTCGGTCAGCACCGAGCCTTCGAGCAGGTTGCTGTACGTGAGCGCGATCACGGTGAGCAGCGGCACCGCGATGTTGCCGAACGCGTGCCGCCAGATCACGCGGCGCTCGGACAGGCCCTTCGCGCGCGCGGTGACGATGTATTCCTGGGTCAACTGGTCGAGCATGAACGAGCGCGTCATGCGGCTCAGGTAGGCAACCGAGTAGTAGCCGAGGATCGCCGCCGGCAGCGCGATATGCGACACCGCGTTGCGAAATACATCCCACTCGCCCGCGAGCGCCGCATCGATCAGCAGGCTGCCCGTGCGCGGATCGACCATTCCGTCGTACACCGGATCGAGCCGGCCGGGCCCGCCGACCCAGTGCAGCCGCGCGTAGAACAGCAGCAGCCCCATCAGCCCGAGCCAGAACACGGGCACCGAATTGCCGATCAGCCCGACGAAGCGTGCGATGTGGTCGATCGGCCGGTTGTGCTTCACGGCGGCCGCGACGCCGAGCGGCACGCCGATCGCGATGCCGATCAGCGTCGCGATCGTCGCCAGTTCGAGCGTGGCCGGGAACACGCGCTTGATGTCGTCGAGCACGGGGTTCGCCGTCAGCAGCGACATGCCGAGATTGCCGTGCAGCACGTCGCGCGCGTAGATCAGGAATTGCGTGACGAGCGGCTTGTCGAGCCCGAGCGCGATGCGCTCGGCCGCGTACGCCTCGGCCGACGCGCGATCGCCGAGGATCGCGAGCACGGGATCGATCGGCACCTTGCGGCCGATCACGAACGTCAGCGCAAGCAGCCCCGTGAACGTGACGGCGAGCGTGAGCGCCCAGCGCAGCACGCGCAGTGCCCAGCGCACGGCCGGGCGCCGCGCGGGCAGCGTGCGCAGTGCTTCGAGGGAGGAGGCGGGAGTCGACATGCGGCGAATCTTATTGCTTCTTCAGGTTACGGTACGACACGAGATCGTTGATCGGCCCGACTTCGAGCCCGCTCACGCCGGGCCGCGTCGCGACCTGCGCGACTTTCTCGAACATGATCACGAACGGCGAGCGCGCGAGCATGTCCTTCTGCATCGCCTGATAGCGCTGCGCCCGTTTTGCGGCAGTCGGTTCGGCGAGCGCCGTGTCGGTTTCCTTCGTCAGTTGCGGGATGTCCCAGCTGTTGCGCCAGGCCAGCATTTTATAGCTCGACTTGTCGGAATTGTCGGGGTTCCACGCAAAACCCTGCGCGTTGCTGTGCGGATCGATGTAGTCGGCCGACCATTCGCCGATGTAGATGTCGTGCTGGCGTGCACGGTATTTCGCGAGCGTCTGCTTGTTGTCGCCGGGGATCAGCTGCACCTTGATGCCCGCCTGCGCGAAGTTCGCCTGCACGGCCTGCGCGATCTCGGTGTACGGATAGTCGTTGCGCACATCCATCGTCACCGAAAAGCCGTCGGGCACGCCGGCCTTCGCAAGCAGCGCCTTCGCCTTCGCGACGTCGAGCTTGTACGGGTTCGTGTTCAGCGTGCCGAGGAAGCCTTCGGGCAGGAAGGTCTGGTGCACCTTGTAGGTCGTCTTCACGACATTGCCCTGGATGCCGGCATAGTCGACGAGCCATTTCAGCGCTTCCTGCACGTCGGGTTTCGCGAGCGTCGGGTTCTTCGTGTTCAGGCCGAGATACAGCAGCGTCGCCTGCGGCGATGCCGCGACCTTCGCCTTGCCGGATTTCACGACCGACGCGAGATCGTCGGGGCTCAGGTCGCGCGCCGCATCGACGTCGCCGTTTTCCAGCAGCAGGCGCTGGCTCGCGGCTTCGGGCACATGGCGCAGCACGATGCGCTTCATCGCGAGCGGCAGCCGGTAGCCGTCGAAGCGCTGCAGCACGAGGCTGTCGCCGGCCGTCCATTTCACCAGCTTGTAGCCGCCGGAGCCGGCCTCGTTGGTCTTCAGCCATGCGTTGCCGAAGTCGTTGCCCTGCTGGTGCGACAGCAGCAGCTTCCTGTCCAGCACCGATGCGGGCCACGAGCCGAGCACGTTCAGCACGAAGGTCGGCGCGTACTTGCGGTCGGTCGTGACCGACACCGTCAGGTCGTCGAGCTTCTTCACATTGGCCGCGACGTTCGCCTTCGTCAGGCCGATACCGGTCAGCACGGCAGCCGGGCCCTTGTCGAGCAGCACCGCGCGCTGGATCGACCACGCGACGTCGTCGGCCGTCAGCGGGTTGCCCGAGTGGAACTTGAGGCCGGGGCGCAGCTTGAACGTGTAGGTCAGCCCGTCGGCGCTCACCGTCCACGACTGCGCGACATCGCCGTTGAATTTCGACGGATCGCGCAGGTCGACGCGCACGAGCCGGTCGTATGTATTCGCGACGTATTCCTCCGGCACCAGCTCGTAGATCTCGCCCGGATCGAGCGTCGTGAATTCGTCGAGCAGCGTGGCCATCACGAACAGGTCCTTCGGCGTTTCCGCGCGCGCGGCGGAAAGCGGAACGGCGGCGAGAACGGACGCGGCGGCCAGCGCCGCGACGAGCCGGGATGTCAGGAGTTTCATGTGCGCTGCTCCATCTGTTGTTGAAGTCATTGAACGTGAACGGTGAGGGAAAGGTGCATGGCCATCACATCAGGCGCCACGGGCCGCTTGCCGCGTTGTCGATCTGCGGCAATGCGCGCGAGCCGGGCAGTTCGTAGTGCCACCATTCGCTGTCGATGTGCGCGAAGCCGGCTGCATGCATCACGCCGAGCAGCAGCAGCCGGTTGCGTTGCACGGCGTCGGGCAGCCCCGCGTGGAAGTGGCCCGACGCGGCGACCATCTCGTCGAAGCCCGTGCCCATGTCGAGCGGCTCGCCGTTCGCGCCGACCAGCGTCAGGTCGAGCGCGGTGCCGCGGCTGTGATTCGAGCCGCGGCCGAGATCGGCGACGAAGTCCGGATCGGGCAGGAAATCCCACAGCACCTGCTGCGCCTGCGGCGGCCGGTACGCGTCGTAGATGCGCAGCGTGAAGCCGGCTTGCTCGGCGACGTCCACCGCGCGGCGCAGCGCGGCTTCGGCCGGCGCGAGCAGCAGGCAGTGCGCGCGGCGGTAGATCGGCTTGCCGGTCAAATTGCGGTCGGTCGCATAGACGAGATCGAGTTCGACGCGATGCGTGGCTGGCGTGATTTCGACGAGGCGGTGATCGTTCATCGGCAGGGTGGGTTCGCTCAGGATTCGAATTGGTCGAACGTATGCTGCAGTTCGCGGTTGCGCGCGACACGCCGGTCGATTGCGGGGCCGAGGCGGTCGACGACGGCCGTGATCAGCAGGTTGAACAGGCAGGTGAGCGGCGCGAGCGAATCCCAGAACTGGCCGACGTCGGTCTTCACCTGCAGCAGGTCGGCCGGCCATTCGCGCGCCCACGGGCAGGAGAGATCGGTGACCAGCGCGAACGGCTGCCCGCGCTCGGCGGCCGCCTGGCAATAGCGGCGCGCGCTGCGCGAATACGCGCGCGTGTCGGTGACGATGCAGTACGGCCGCTCGAATTCGGAATTCAGCGAATCGACATACGAGCCCGACTGGCCGTCGGAATAGAACACGCGCGGGCGCAGGTATTCGAGGTAGCTGCTGAATGCGGTGCTGATCCCGCGCGTCGACTGGATGCCGAGGATGAACACGGCATCGGCATGCGCGATCCGGTCGGCAACCTGCGCGAAAACCGGGCCTTCGGCGAGCCGGTACACGTGGCGGATCGCATCGAGCTCGCGTTCGAGCGACGACGCGAGCGTGCCGTTGCCGTTGCTGTTGCCTTCGGCCGGTTGCGCGCCGGCGACGCGGCGGTATTCGTCGAGCCGGTCGGTGATCATCCACGGGCGATCGCCGCCGCCGCGCAGCTCGCGCTTCAGGTCGTCGAGATTGCGGTAGCCGACGCTGCGCAGGAAGCGCCCGACCGAGATGCCGCTGGTGCCGGCCTGCTGCGCGATCTGGTCGGCCGTCTCGAGCCCGAGCCGGTCGAGGTTCGCGAGCATGTAGCTCGCGATGCGCTTCGCGGTCGGCGTCAGCTCGGCGTAGCGGGATTCGACGGTATGGGCGAACGCGCAGGTCATCGGATGTTAGATCGTTGTCGTTTGATGATCGAATGTCATCCATCTAACAAAGCCAAAATCATTCGCGCCAGCAGGGAAAAACTATGGTCGGAGGATAGGTGATAGGGTCGAAAGCGTGATCAAGAGCCAGGCAGACGCGTGCAAACGGGGGTTTTATCTCTGTCAGGAATATTTTACGTTTATGTCTGACAGAGATAATTTGCGTTTATGCCTGACAGCAATATACTGCAGGGATTGCCTACCGGAATCCACGCCGTGAATTTCATCGTCAATACCCCCGCGCAACTGGGCGAAATCCTGTCGTCCGCGCGTCAGGCCAAGGGCCTCACGCAAGCCGAAGCGGCGGCGCGAATCGGCGTGGGGCAGTCGCGTCTGTCGTCGCTCGAATCCACGCGTGCCGAAAGCCTGTCGCTCAGCCAGTTGCTCGAACTGACCGCGCTGTACGGTCTCGAGCTCAGCATCCGCACGAAGGACGGGCGCGACGCAGCCGACGTCGAGTGGTAAGCAATGGGCCGCAAATCGCACACCCGCGCGTTGTCGATCTGGGCGAATGGCCAGCGGGTCGGCACATGGCGGATTCCCGCGCGCGGCGACATGGAACTGCGGTACGACACCGGCTGGAAGCAGTCGGCCGTCGGCCGCCCGTTGTCGCTGTCGCTGCCGTTTGGTGTCGGCGACGCACCGTTGCGCGGCGAACGCGTCAATCACTATTTCGACAACCTGCTTCCGGACAGCGACGCCATCCGGCGCCGATTGGCCGCCCGGTTCGGCACGGCGACGATCGAGCCGTTCGATCTGCTCGCCGCGCTCGGTCGCGACTGCGTCGGGGCGGTGCAATTGCTCGGCGAAGACGATGCGCCTGCCGGCCTGGATCGCATCGACGGTACGCCGCTGTCGGACGATGACGTTGCACGCGTGCTCGATCAGGCGAGCGGTGTGGCGGCGGCGGGCGGGGACGACGACGATTTCCGGCTGTCACTGGCCGGTGCGCAGGAAAAAACGGCACTGCTTTTCCACGACGGACGATGGATGCGCCCGCATGGTGCGACGCCGACGACGCATATCCTCAAGTTGCCGCTCGGGCTGGTCGGCAACAAGCGAGCCGATCTCACGGCCTCCGTCGAGAACGAGTGGCTGTGTCTCGCGATCCTGCGCGCATTCGGCCTGCCGGCGGCGCGGGCGGAAATCGTGCGTTTCGGCGGGCACAAGGTGCTGTCGGTCGAGCGTTTCGATCGTGCGCTGCATCGTGACGGCGGATGGCTGTTGCGCTTGCCGCAGGAGGACTTCTGTCAGGCGCTCGGCGTGCCGCCTCACCTGAAATACGAGTCGCAGGGCGGCCCAGGCGTGCCCGACCTGGCCGGCATCCTGCGCCGTTCGGAAGCGGCGCAGCAGGATCTCGACACGCTGTTCGCCGCGCTGATCGTGTTCTGGATGCTCGCTGCACCGGACGGGCACGCGAAGAACTTCAGCCTGCGCCTGCTGCCGGGCGGCCGCTTTCGCCTCACGCCGCTCTACGACGTGATGTCGATCTGGCCGGTCGAAGGCGACGGCGCGAACCAGTGGTCGTGGCACAAGGCGAAACTCGCGATGGCCGTGCACGGCAAGCGCAAGCACTATGCGATGCGCGACATTACGCGCCGGCACTTCAGCGCGATGGCCGAAACCTGCCTGCTCGGCGATATCGCGACGCCGATCGTCGAACGGCTCGTCGCCATGACGCCGCAAGTGATCGAGTCGGTCGGTGCTGCATTGCCTCCCGGGTTTCCGGCGAGGGTCGCGGAGCGCATTCTGGGCGGATTGCAGTTCGCCGCGCAGCGTCTCGCCGACATGCCGCGGGAGTGAGCCGCCTCTCTTCGGCGCGGCCGGGCTAGCCCACGTTCGACGTCTCGGCATTCGCAAGCTTCCAGCCGGATGATCAGTTGTCCGGATCGATTGCGCCGCAACGTGATCGCGCGCTGCGCACATCAAATCTCCTCTTGCCGCCGTTCCGGGCATGACAGCCGCGCCCGGCCGTGTTTCCGCATTTACCGGAATCGACCGGTTCACCGGTATCTGCCGCAGACATCCCGCGGCACCACAATAATTACAAAATTAAATCCAGCAGATTAAATCATTAATTCAGATAAATTATTCATTTAAGTTTTTATCCGATTTGGATTTAACTTGCGTCACGGGATGTTCGATTTTCAATAATCTGAAAAACGGCATGTGTTCCGTAATGGAAATCCGATTAATTGCAGAAATGAAGAGGAAATCATGACGAATCTTTCTCGACGCAGGATGCTGGCGGGCGCGGCCGGCGCCATTGCCGCAGCGGGAATTGCCGTATCGGCCAAGGCCGCATCGTTCGGCAATCCGGACAGCCCGCCGGAAGGCGCGGTGAATGCGCGCAACCGCCAGGGCCTGACCGACCCGGGTCCTAAAAATCCGGCAATCGCGAATCAGTTTCCGTCTTTTCAGGATCCGCCGGCCACCGATATCAACGGGATGCCGTTATTCTGGGCATCTTTCAATAATGCGCATAAAAGAATTCAAAATGGCGGGTGGGCGCGCGAAGTCACGCAGGACGATTTTGCGATTTCCGAAACCATTTCCGGCGTCAACATGCGCCTGACGCGCGGCGGCATTCGCGAGATGCACTGGCACCAGCAGGCCGAGTGGGCCATCATGCTCGACGGCCGCTGCCGGATCACGGTGCTCGACGAATTGGGGCGGCCGTCGGTGCAGGACGTGAAAACCGGCGATCTCTGGTATTTCCCGCCGGGCCTGCCGCATTCGCTGCAGGGTGTCGGCACCGACGGCGCCGAATTCCTGCTCGCGTTCGACAACGGCCGTGCGTCGGAATTCAACACGCTGCTGCTGACCGACTGGGTCGCGCACACACCGCCCGACGTGCTCGCGCTCAACTTCGGCGTGCCGGCCGATGCGTTCAGGAATATTCCGCTCGACAACCTGTGGATCTTCCAGGGCGACGAGCCTGGCCCGCTCGGGGAAGCCCAGCGTGCGTCGGCTTCGTTGGCCGGTGCGCCGCCGCATCCGTTCATCTTCTCGCTCGGCGGCATGAAACCGGTCAGGAAGACGCGCGGCGGCGAAGTGCGGATCGCGGACAGCACGAACTTCAACGTGTCGACGACCGTCGCGGCGGCGCTCGTCACCGTGCATCCGGGCGGCATGCGCGAGCTGCACTGGCACCCGAACGCGGACGAATGGCAGTACTACCTGCAGGGCGAGGCGCGGATGACCGTGTTCGACACGGGGCCGAAGGCGCAGACGGCCGACTTCCGCGCGGGCGACGTCGGGTACGTGAAGAAGGGCCTCGGGCACTACGTGCAGAACACGGGCAACACCGACCTGGTGTTCCTCGAGATCTTCAAGACCGACCGCTATGCGGAAGTGTCGCTGTCCGACTGGCTCGCGCATACGCCGCCGAAGCTCGTCGAGGCGCACCTGAACGTCGCGCCGGACGTGATCGCGCAGTTTCCGCGCAACCGTCCCGACGTCGTGCCGCTGTAACGCGGCCGTGGCCGGCAGGCGGCATGCCGGCCGCGGCGCCCGCTCCCGAGTCAGCCTTCCTCATTCGAACGGAACACCACCATGATTCCTGTCCCGAGCAAACCCGCCGGCGGCTTCGCGCTGCCGGGCCGGTCCACCGAGCGCACCGACGGCGCGGCGCGCGCCGCGCTGGAAGGGCGGCGCACCGGCGTCGCCGCGCTGCTGCCGTTCGTCGGCCCGGCCGTGATCGCGTCGATCGGCTATATGGACCCCGGCAACTTCGCGACCAACATCCAGGCCGGCGCCGCGTACGGCTACCGGCTGCTGTGGGTCGTGCTGACCGCGAACGCGATCGCGATGCTGTTCCAGGCGATGTCGGCGAAACTCGGCATCGTGACCGGCCGCAATCTCGCGGAGCTGTGCCGCGACCGGTTTCCCGCGCCGGTCGTGTGGAGCATGTGGGTCGCGTCCGAGATCGCCGCGATGGCGACCGATCTCGCCGAATTCCTCGGCGGCGCGCTCGCGTTCGGGCTGTTGTGCCACCTGTCGCTGTTCGCGGGGATGATCGCGACGGCGTTCGCGACCTGCGCGATCCTCGCGCTCGAAAAGCGCGGCTTCCGGCCGCTGGAAGCCGCGATCGCGGCGCTGGTCGGCGTGATCGGCGCGTGCTATCTCGGCGAACTGCTGATCGCGCCGCAGGACTGGCACGCGGTCGCGTTCCATCTGGTCGTCCCGCAGCTTCCGGATCACGCGGCGCTGACGATTGCGGTCGGGATCATCGGCGCGACGATCATGCCGCACACGCTGTATCTGCATTCGGGCCTCACGCAGGATCGCACCGCGCCGCGCGACGATACGGAGCGGCGGCGGCTCGTGCGTTTTTCGAACCGCGAGGTCGTCGTCGCGCTCGGGCTGGCCGGGTTCGTGAATCTCGCGATGGTGATGATGGCGTCGTCGGCGTTCCACCTGAGCGCGCCGGGCATGACCGACATCGGCGCCGCGTATCACACGCTGATCCCGGTGCTCGGGCCGGCGGCCGGCGCGCTGTTTCTCGTTGCGCTGCTGACGTCGGGCGTGTCGAGTTCGGTGGTCGGCACGATGGCCGGGCAGGTCGTGATGCAGGGCTTCATCCGCCGCCGCATGTCGGTCTGGGTGCGGCGCGCGGTAACGATCGCGCCCGCCTTCGCGGTGGTCGCGCTCGGCTGCGACGTCACGCGCGCGATGGTCGCGAGCCAGGTCGTGCTGAGTTTCGTGCTGCCGATGCCGATGATCGCGCTGCTGATGCTGTCGGCGCGCGAGGACGTGATGGGTGCGTATGCGATGCGGATGCCGCTGCGGATCGTCGCCGGCGCGGCGACGATCGTGATCGTCGGGTTGAATGCGTACCTGGTGTGGGCAGCATTCAATTGAACGGCAGCGGGCCGGCGCTCCCCTCGATCGCCGCGGCCCCACGGCATAGCGCCGGCACGGCGGGGCGTCGCGATTACCCGCGCACCGGCATGGCCGGCCTCGCGGGCAGCCGCGATTACTTCGCGAGCGTCCGGTATGACACGAGGTCGTTGATCGGCCCGATTTCCGGCCCGGTCGCGCCGGGGCGCGTCGCGACCTGCACGACCTTCTCGAACATGATGATGAACGGCGAGTTCGCGAGCACGGCCTTCTGCAGCGCTTCGTACCGCTGCGCGCGTTTCGCGGGAGACGGCTCGACGAGCGCGGCCTCGGTGTCCTTCGTCAGTTGCGGAATGTCCCAGCTGTTGCGCCATGCGAGCATCTTGGTCGGCGACTGGTCCGAGTTGTCCGGATTCCACGCGAAGCCGCGCGCATTGCTGTTCGGGTCCATGTAGTCGGGCGACCATTCGCCGATGAAGATGTCGTGCTGGCGCGCGCGATACTTGCCGATCGCCTGCTTCGCATCGCCGGGAATCAGCTTCACGCGGATGCCGCCCTGCGCGAAGTTCGCCTGCAGCGCCTGGGCGATCTCGAGGTACGGATAGTCGTTCGGCATGTCCATCGTCACGTCGAAGCCGTTCGGCAAGCCGGCCTTCGCGAGCAGCGCCTTCGCTTTCGCGACGTCCTGCTTGTACGGCCGCGCGTTCAGCGTGCCGAGGAAGCCTTCGGGCAGGAAGGTCTCATGCACCTTGTAGGTCGTGCTGACGATGTTGCGCTGGATGCCGTCATAGTCGACCAGCCATTTCATCGCCTGCTGCACGTCCGGTTTCGCGAGGTTCGGGTTCTTCGTGTTCAGGCTCAGGTACAGCAGCGCGGACACCGGCCACGACGCGACCTTGATCTTGCCGGCCTTCGTCAGCGCGGCGAGGCTGTCGGGGCTCAGGTTGCGCGCGGCGTCGGCGTCGCCGTTCTCCAGCAGCAGCCGTTGCGCGGACGCTTCGGGCACATGGCGCAGCACGACGCGTTTCATCGGGTACGGCGTGCGGTATTTCTCGAAGCGCTGCAGCACGATGCTCTCGTTGGGCGTCCACTTGACGAGCTGGTACGGACCCGAGCCCGCATCGTTGGTCCTGAGCCAGCCGCTGCCGAAATCGTTGCCCTGCTGGTGCGACAGCAGCAGCTTCTTGTCGAAGACCGATGCCGGGCACGCGCTCAGCACGTTGAGCACGAAGCTCGGCGCATATTTGCGGTCGGTTTCGAGCACGACGGTCTGCGGATCGACCACGCGCACCTTCTGCATCACGTTTGCCTTCGTGAGGCCGAGATCGGCGAGCACGCCGGCCGGCCCCTTGTCGAGCAGGATGGTGCGCTGCAGCGACCACGCGACGTCGTCGGCGGTCACCGGGTTGCCGGAATGGAACGTGAGGCCGGGGCGCAGCTTGAACGTATAGGTCATGCCGTCGGCGCCGACCGTCCACGATTGCGCGATCTGTCCGTCGAAGCGTGTCGGGTCCTTCAGGTCGACGCGCACGAGCCGTTCGTAGGTGTTCGCGACGTACTCGGACGGCACCAGTTCGTAGATCCCGCTGGGGTCGAGGGTCGTGAATTCGCCGAGCTGCGTGGCGACCACGAAGATGCCGGGCGGCGTGGCAGCCTGCGCCGGCAGCGCCGGAACAAGCGCGACGAGCGCGGCGCTGACGAACAGCCGGGACAGCAGGTGTTTCATGCAGGCTCCATCGGAAAGGAATCGTGGTGCGATTCTCTCATCGACGGCGGCCGGATGAAAATATTCGGCGTGCGCGCCGGGCGGGCGCGCAGGGGCGGGCCGGGCGGGCGCCCGGCGCCGGAACGCGTCAGATCACGCAGCGCGCGATCGCGAAGCGCATCGCTTCCTCGGCCGGCTCGCTGCCCGAGCCGCGCACGACCTTGACGACCGAGCCGTTGCCCGACGGCGTCAGCGTGACGAAGTACGCGTTCGAGCCGACGGCGATGTCGGTCGCGCCGTTGTGCTGCGATTGCCGGGTGTCGGACAGGCGGCTGTCGAGGCAGTTGGCGATCGCGTGGGCCGGACGTTGCGACGACACGTAGATCATCGGCGCCGCGCCGGAGTCGGCCGAGTCGGACGAGGGAGCGGAACCGCAGGCGGCGAGCAGGGCGGCGGGAAGGAGCAGCAGGAATCGTTTCATGGTCGGTCGTCGTGTGTCTCGTATCGAGGCTGGGGCGCGGGGTACGCGAAACGCGAAGCTTCGCGACGAAACCGCCCGGAATCGGGCCGTTTTTGACGGACGACGAGACGGCAGGCGGCTGACGACGGAGTATACCCGCGGCATTTGACGCCGTTGGCGCGTTGAAACGATTCGATACAACAACAAGCACCCGCTGCCGCACGGCGGCAGCGGGCGTTTCAGGCGATGGCGAATGGGCGCTTGCCGGTGTGTCGATGTTATTGGCCGATCTTGTGGCTGACCGCATTTTCCTGCTGGTTCAGCACGTGCTTTTCGCTCTTCGTGATGTGGCTGTGATCCTGCGCAGCCATGTCCCGCTCTTCCTGGCGGATCTTGCGGTCGTCACGGTGCAGGCGCGCGGCCTGTGCGTGCGACATCTCGCCCTCCTTCACTTCGTGATGGATGCGGCGATTCTGGTTTGCGAGGCGCTGGTTGACCTCTTCGCGGCGCGGATGCGCCTGTTGCCACTGCGTGTCGGCGAACGCGGTGCCGGTCAGCACCGACATCAGGGTGGCGGCAATCGCGAAATGGCGGGTAAGGGCTCGCATGGTGTTTTCTCCTGTCGTTGCGCGTCCGGATCGTGGGCGCTTGTCCAAAAAACGCGGAGAGGGCACCGGCTGTTGACGTTTCTGCCTGTATCGATTGCAAGTCTTTATTACTTCTGCGGGTTGCGGCGCGGGCGCCGGCGGGCGCGGCGCGAGGCCTGCCCGCAACAGGTGCGGATCAATGCGCGCCGGCCGCCGCCGCATTGGCATCGCCGCCGCCCGAGCGCGACGGCTTCGTGATCCAGATGAGCGGAATGATCGCGATGAAGATGATCGCCGACACGTAGAAGATGTCGTTCAACCCCATCACGGCCGCCTGCGAATCGACCGACGCATTGAAGAACGCGAGCGCCGAATCGGGGCTCAGGTGCAGCAGCGAGCGCGTCGTGTCGACCTGCTGCGCGAAGATCGGGTTGGTGACGCTCGCCTGTTCGGTGAGCCGCACGTGATGCAGGATCGTGCGGTCGTTCCATGCATTGCTGATCAGCGACGTGCCCACCGCGCCGCAGAACGTGCGGCCGAAGTTCGACAGGCCGGCGGCGGCCGGGATCTTTTCCGGCGGCAGCCCGGACAGGATGATCGACGTCAGCGGCACGAAGAACATCGCCATCGGAATGCCCTGCAGCAGCGTCGGCAGCACGAGATCCCAGCGCGACACGTCGGTATAGAACGTCGTGCGCATCATGAACACGACCGCGAAGCCGACGAACGCGAGCGTCGCGATATAGCGCGGATCGGTGCGCGGCAGCAGGCGCCCCATGACCGGCGTGAGCAGGACCGCAAACAGCCCGAGCGGTGCAGTGGCGAGCCCCGAATCGACCGCGCGGTAGCCGAGATAGCCCTGCATCCACTGCGGCAGCAGCACGAGCGTGCCGAAGAACATCCCGTACGCGACCGAGATCGCGATCGTGCCGCCCGCAAAATTGCGCTGCGTGAAGAGCCGCAGGTCGACGATCGGATTGGCCTCGTGCAGCTCCCACACGAGGAAGAACGCGAAGCCGATCAGCGCGACGATGCCCAGCGCGACGACGACGGGCGAGTTGAACCAGTCGAGATCCTTGCCCTTGTCGAGCATGATCTGCAGCGACGCGACCCACAGCACGAGCAGCAGCAGGCCGATCGTGTCGATCGGCGTGCGGCGCGTGGCCGATTCGCGGTCGCGGAACACGATCCACGTGACCGCCGCCGCGAAAAAGCCGACCGGAATGTTGATGTAGAAGATCCACGACCAGTTGTAGTCGTAGGTGATCCAGCCGCCGAGCGACGGCCCCGCGATCGGGCCGACGAGCGCCGTCATCGACCACAGCGCCAGCGCGCTCGACGATTTCTGCCGCGGCCACGCACCGAGCAGCAGCGCCTGCGACAGCGGCGCGAGCGGCCCCGCGACGGCGCCCTGCAGGATCCGCGCGGCGAGCAGCGTCGGCAGGTTCGGCGCGATTCCGCACAGCCACGACGCGAACACGAACAGCAGGATCGACGTGACGAACAGGCGCACCTGGCCGAAGCGCTGCGTGAGCCAGCCCGTCAGCGGAATCGACACCGCGTTCGCGGCCGCGAAGATCGTGATCACCCACGTGCCTTCGTCGACCGACACGCCGAGGTCGCCCGAGATCGTCGGAATGGCGACGTTCGCGATCGACGAGTCGAGCACGTTCATGAACATCGCGAGCGATACCGCGATCGTGCCGATTGCGAGCCGGCCGCCCGACAGCGGGCCCGGGGATGACGGAGAGGACATGATGTTCCTGCGTGATGGAGGATGACCGGGCGGCGTGCGCGTTGACGGCCGCGCACGCGCGCGCGACGCCTGCGCGGGCGGGCCGCGAAACGGACGGATGCGCACCGCGCGCGGGCGGCCCGGCAAGCGGGGCCGTCCGCGCGCAGCGTGCGGTTCAATCGTTCAATCGGATCGGCGAAGCCGTGGCGGGCTTCGCGAGGCGGGATATCGCCGGTCAGGAAGGCGCGACGCGCGTGACGCGCCGGCGGGCAGCGGGCACGTGGCTGCCGTAGCGGGTGGGGTCGTTTTGCATTGACACAGGCTAACGATGCGGCGGACGCCGATCAACGCTCGCGCGCTCATTAATTCCTTTCGCGCGCCGCAATAATGCGGCCGGCGCGTGCCGGTTACCGGTCGCGCGGTGCCGGTTACGGCACGGTCCGCCACGGGGTGAAGACCTCCGTCAGGAACTCGACGAATGCGCGCACCTTGCTGTCGAGCGTGGCGCGCCGCGGGTAGAGCACATGAAGCTCGACGTCGTCGGTGCGGTGCCAGTCGGGCAGCACGATCTCGAGTTCGTTCTTCTCGAGCCGCCGCGCGGTGTAATGCGTGGAAATCAGCGCGATGCCGCCGCCGCTCGCGGCCTGGCGCAGCACCGTGATCGATTCGTTCGAGATCAGCACCGGCCGGACCGCCACGTCGGCCACTTCGCCGGCCGCGTTGGTGAGCCGCAGCGTCAGGCCGGGCGTGTCGCGGCCGACGAACAGGATGTCGTGATCGGCGAGATCCTGCGGCGTTTGCGGCCGGCCGGCGCGGTCGAGATAGTGCGGGCTGGCCGCGAGCTTCGCGTGCGACCAGCCGAGCGAACGCGCGACATAGCCGGAATCGGTCAGCACGCCCACGCGCAGCGCGACGTCGAAGCCGTGCTCGACGAGGTCGAGCGCGCTGTTGTCGTAGATCAGCACGAGCTGGACCCGCGGGTAGCGCCGGTGAAACTCGGCGAGCGCCGGCTCCAGTTCGAACAGGCCGATCGAGTAGGGCACCAGCACGCGCAGCGTCCCTTCGGGCTCCGTGCGCAGCGCGCGGGCCTGGCGGTCCGCGTCGAGCAGGATCTCCTCGGCGCGCAGGCAGCGCTCGTAATAGTCGCGCCCGGCTTCGGTGACGGACACGCGGCGCGTGGTGCGGTACAGCAGCTGGACGCCGAGATCGTCCTCGAGCTGCTTGACCTTGCGGCTCACGCGGCTGAGCGGCATGTCGAGTTGCGTGGCGGCGGAGGTGAAGCTGCCGCGTTCCACCACGCGCAAGAATATCCGGATGCTCTCGAAGTCCATACGGGTCGTTTCAGGGTTCGATGTGTGCGCATCTTACCGTCGCGCGCAGGTTCGTTGCGTGTCGCGCCGATTATCCCGCCCGGTGCAATAACGCATCCCGCCGGTGCCCCGTAGCGGCGGCCGGTGCGCGATCGTAAGCTCGCCGGATGAAATTCGCCTTCCCCCGCCTGCCGCCGCTCGCGGCTATCGGAACCGCGCTGCGCGACGCACGCCCGACGCTGCCGGCCGGTGCGGTCGCGTTCGCGCTGCGCAATACGGCCGCGTCGTTGCTCGCGCTTTATATTGCGTTCCGGATGAACCTCGACGATCCGAAATGGGCCGCGTCGACCGTGTGGATCGTCGCGCAGGGCAGCCGCGGGATGGGGCTGTCGAAGAGCCAATACCGGATTCTCGGCACCGCGATCGGCGCGGCCGTCGCGCTCGCGCTGACCGGCGCGTTCGCGCAGACGCCCGGGCTGTTCCTGCCGGCGCTCGCGGCGTGGATCGGCCTGTGCGCGGGCGTCGCGACGTTCCAGCGGAATTTCCGCGCGTATGCGGCGGTGCTCGCGGGCTACACGGCGGCGATCATCGCGATGGACGCGGTGTCTGCGCCGCTGCACGCGTTCGACATCGCGATCGCACGGTTCCTGTACGTCGTGGTCGGCATTCTGTGCGGCGCGGCGTTCGAAACGGTGTTCGCGCCGGGCTCGCCGCTCGAGGACGTCCGCACGCGGCTCGCGCGCTTTCTCGAACGCGCGGCCGGCGTCGGCGCGGCGGCATTGCGCCGCGAGCCGAACGCCGCGGCGGTCCATCGGCTGTTCGCGGACGCGCTCGAACTCGACACCGCCGCCGAATATGCGGCGGCCGGCGCGCCGCCGGTGCGCAACGCGATCGGCCATCTGCGCGCCGCGGCGCTCAGCGTGCTGTCCGCGCAGGCCGCGGGGCAGGCGATCCGCGAGCATGCCGCGCGCAGCGGCGACGCGCCGGATCCGCTGGTCGACGATGCCGCGCGCGTGCTCGACGGCGTGGCCGCAACGGGCGAAGCCGGGCCCGCGCTGGCGGCGCTGCGGGCCCGCGTGGACGACGCGCTGCGCGCCGCGGCTGCCGAACCGTCCGGCCCGGACACGTCGCGCCTGCTCACGCTCGACCGGTTGGCGGCGCTGCTCGCCGGGGTCGACCGTGCGTTCGCGAGCAAGACGCTGATCGACTTGCCGAACCCGCCGGCGTCGCGCGTGCGCTACGCGTTCCACCAGGATGCGGTGCTCGCGTGGCACAACGGCATCCGCGCGTTCATCGCGGTGCTGGCCGCATCGGCGATCTGGATTTTCAGCGCGTGGCCGTCGGGGGGCGGGTTCGTCGCGATCACGGCCGTGGTCTGCGCGTTGTTCTCGACCCGCCCGAATTCGGCACGGGCCGTCATCGGCTTCCTCAAGGGCGCGGCCTGCGCGGCGGTCGCGGGCGTCGTGTGCAACTTCATCCTGCTGCCGGCGGTATCGGGCTTCGAGATGCTGGCCTACATCCTGGGCGTGTTCCTGATCGGCACCGGCATCGCGATGCGTCATCCGCGCACCGCCGCGATGGGCAGCGCGTTCTCGATCTTTTTCTGGAATTTCACGTCGCCGGACAATACGGCGCGCATCGGCGACGCGTCGTTCCTCAATGCCGCGCTCTCCACGCTGCTCGGGATCGCGTTCGGCGCGCTGGTGTTCGCGCTCGTGTTTCCCGGCGACCCGGGCACGAGCCGGCGGCGCCTGCATCGCGCGGTGCGCCGCGACCTCGCCGGCATCGCGCACGACCCGCGCGCGTGGCCGGCGAGCGCGTGGCTGAGCCGCACGGCCGACCGCCTCGGGCGCGAGCTCGGCTTCGCCGGGAGCCTGCCGCAGACGCTCATCGAACGCGACATGCGCGACCTGCTGGCGATCTGGGCGATCGGCGACAGCCTGCTGGCGCTCGTCGCGCTGGCGGTGCGCGAGCCGGCGGCGCGCCGCCCGGCTGCCGTGGTGCGGGGGCGGATCGGGCGGGCGGATTTCGTCGGGCTCGAACGGACCTGCGATAGGGCGGCGCGCGTGCTGCGGCGGCGCGTGACCGATCCCGACAGCGACGACGGGCACGCGCTGCTGCGCGGCGTCGTGCTGTTGCGGACGATCGCGGATGCGCTCGCCGGGCACGGCCGTTTTCTGACCGGCCGCGGGGATTGAGCCGTGCGCGGCGGGCGGCGCGTCAGGTGAGCCGATAGGCCGGCCCCGGCGTGACTTCCGCCGGCAACGGCTCGCGGTTCAGTTCGAGCAGCGTGCGCTCGATCTGCCGCGTCATCGCATCGAGCGCGAGATGGTTCGGCCCGTCGCCGAACGGTTCGGCGATCGCATGTGCGATCGCGTCGAGCGCGATCAGCGTATAGGCGACGAACACGGTGACGAACGGCGTCGCCGCGCCGATCGAGTCGACGAGGCCGAACGGCAGCAGCACGCAGTATGCATAGATGGTCCGGTGCAGCAGCACGTCGTATGAAAACGGGATCGGCGTCGACACGATGCGCTCGCAGCCGCTCACCATCGCGACGAGTTCGTCGAGGCGCGCGTCGAGCATCCACAGGCGCGTGTCGGCGAGGCGGCCCGCATCGGCGCGCGCGGCGAACGCTTCGCGCAGCGCGTGCACGATCGCGACCGGGCGAAACCGGGCAGCGCAGACGCGCGCATAGGCGGCGCCGTCGAGCAGCCCGCGCAGGTCCGCGGCCGGATCGGTACCGCGCAGTTGGTGCTTGAGCGCATGGACGTACGCGACGACCGTGCGCACGAACGCGCGGCGCGATGCGTCGTCGCGGTCGACCGCGCCGTAGCAGAGCGCCTGCGATACCAGCGTGCGCGTGGCGGTCAGCACGCCGCCCCACAGCTGTCGGCCCTCGCGGTAGCGGTCGTAGCTCGCGTTGTTGCGAAACCCCGCGAAGATCGCGAGCGTGAGCCCGATCAGCGTGAACGGCGTCGGGTTCAGCGGCACCTTCTCGCCGAGCACGCGGCCGCCGCCCCATACCGCGACGAGGCTGATCGCGAGCGTCAGCACGAGCTGCGGCAGGATGGTCGGCAGCACCGAGCCGTTCCAGACGAGCAGCATCCGCAGCCAGTGCTCGCGCGGACGAACGATCATCGTCGTGCTCCGTCAGGCGGCGAGCGAGGCCGGCGCGGCCGCGCGATGCAGCAGCACGGGCACCGACTTCGACGTGGGCGTGTTGCACACGTCGCCGACGCTGTCGAGCGGCACGAGCGGGTTGGTTTCCGGGTAGTACGCGCCGATGCAGCCGCGCGGGATGTCGTATTCGACGAGCAGGAAGCCGTTCGCGCGCCGCTCGATGCCGTCGTGCCACACGGTTTCCATGTCGACCCATTCGCCGGCCCGCAGGCCGAGCATCGCGAGATCGTCGCGGTTGACGAACACCACGCGGCGCTGGCCGAACACGCCGCGATAGCGATCGTCGAGCCCGTAGACGGTCGTGTTGTACTGGTCGTGCGAGCGCGTCGTCATCAGCGTCATCAGCCGTTCGCCGTGCAGCGCGCGGGCGCGCTGGATCGGCGTGTCGGTCGGCAGCGCGTGCGCGATGAAGTTGGCCCTGGCCGTCGGCGTGAGCCATTCGCGCTCGCGCGACGCGACACGCAGGTGGAAGCCGCCCGGCCGAGCGATGCGCGTGTTGTAGTCGTAGAAGCCGTCGAGGGTCGCCTCGATCGCGTCGCGGATCTTCGCGTAGTCGTCCCGGTACGCGAGCCAGTCGATCTTGCCGCTGCCGAACAGCGCATGGCCCATCTGCGCGACGATCGCGGGCTCCGACATCAGGTTCGGCGACGCCGGCTTGTTCATCCCGTACGACACGTGAACCATGCTCATCGAATCCTCGACCGTCACGCCTTGCGCGACATTGTCCTGCAGGTCGATCTCGGTGCGGCCGAGCGTCGGCAGGATCAGCGCGTCGCGGCCGTGGATCAGGTGGCTGCGGTTCAGTTTCGTCGTGATGTGCACGGAGAGGTCGCAGCGGCGCATGCCTTCCCACGTGCGCGGCGTGTCGGGCGTCGCCATCGCGAAGTTGCCGCCGAGGCCGATCAGCACCTTCACGCGGCCTTCGAGCATCCCCTCGATCGTCTCGACGACGTCGTAGCCGTGGTGGCGCGGCGGCTCGAAATCGAACACGTGGCCGAGCCGGTCGAGGAACGCCTGCGACGGCTTTTCCTCGATGCCGACCGTGCGGTTGCCCTGCACGTTCGAATGGCCGCGCACGGGGCACAGGCCGGCACCGGGGCGGCCGATGTTGCCGCGCATCAGCATCAGGTTCGTCAGCATCTGCACGGTCGCGACCGAATGCTTGTGCTGCGTGATGCCCATGCCCCACGTCGCGATCACGCGCTCGCTGCGCGCATAGAGCTGCGCGAGACTGTCGATCTGCTCGTACGGCACGCCGCTTTCGGCCGTCAGCGCCGACCAGCTTTCGTTGCGCAGGTCGTCGGCGAACGCGTCGAAGCCGGCCGTGTGCTCGCCGATGAACGCGGTGTCGACCACACGCGGCGCACCGGCGGCGCGTGCGGCGTCGTCGAGTTCGAGCACGCGCTTGGCCATGCCCTTGATCAGCGCGAAATCGCCGCCGATCGTCGGCTGGATGAACGTCGATGCGATCTTCGTGCCCGACATCGTCAGCATCTCGAGCGGGCTTTGCGGATCGGCGAAGCGTTCGAGGCCGCGTTCCTTCAGCGGGTTGATCGACACGATCGTCGCGCCGCGCTTCGCACACTCGCGCAGCTCGCCCATCATCCGCGGGTGGTTGGTCGCCGGGTTCTGGCCGAAGATCAGCAGCGTGTCCGCGTGCTCGAAATCGTCGAGCGTGACGGTGCCCTTGCCGACGCCGACCGAGGCCGGCAGCCCGCGGCTCGTCGCCTCGTGGCACATGTTCGAGCAGTCGGGGAAGTTGTTCGTGCCGTACCGCCGCACGAGCAACTGGTACAGGAAAGCCGCTTCGTTGCTCGCGCGGCCGGACGTGTAGAACGCGGCCTGGTTCGGGTCGGGCAGCGCGCGCAGGTGGCGCGCGATCAGCGCGAACGCGTCGTCCCACGCGATCGGCACGTAACGGTCGGTCTGCGCGTCGTACGTCATCGGGTCGGTGAGCCGGCCGTGCTGTTCGAGTTCGAAGTCCGACTGTTCGAGCAGTTCGGTGACCGTGTGCGCGGCGAAGAATTCGGGCGTCACGCGCTTGCTCGTCGCTTCGGCGGCCACCGCCTTCACGCCGTTCTCGCAGAATTCGAACGTCGATGCGTGCTGGCGGTCGGGCCACGCGCAGCCGGGGCAGTCGAAGCCGTCCGGCTGGTTCTGGCGCAGCAGCGTGCGGTAGTTGCCGCCGGCGACCTTTTCCTTGATCAGGTTGATCGTGACGGCTTTCAGCGCGCCCCAGCCGGCGGCCGGGTGGGTGTACGGTTCGATGCGCGCGGTGGCGGATTTCTTTTTCATGATGCAGCGGGTGTCGGGGCGATGCGTGCAGAGTACGCGGGGCGCCCGCCGGGCTGTGTGTACACCTGTTCACTTCAAAAAAGAGTACAGTTGCGGCCATTCATACCGTGCGGATCGCAACTGTGTTGCTGAAGGGAATTTGAAAGGGAGGCGCGTGAAGCGTTACGAACAACTGGCCGACGATCTCCAGGCGCAGATCGAGCGTGGCGTGTACCGGCCCGGCGAGCGGATTCCGTCGGTGCGGCAGGCGAGCCGGCAGCAGCAGCTCAGCGTCACGACCGTGCTGCGCGCGTACCTCGTGCTGGAAAGCCGCGGCCTGATCGAAAGCCGGCCGCAGTCGGGCTATTTCGTGCGGGCGCGCGCGGTGGCGCCGGCCGAGGCCGAGCTGCACATGTCGGCGCCGGCCGCCGAGCCGTCGGCGGTGGACGTGAGCCGGCTCGTGCTGTCGACGCTGCGCTCGATCGCGCGCGACGACGCCGTGCCGCTCGGCTCGCCGTATCCCGATGCTTCGCAGTTCCCGGTGCAGCGCCTCGCGCGCTATGCGCAGGCGATCGGCCGCCGCCGCACGCGCTGGGGCGTGATCGACGATTTGCCGCCCGGCAACCAGGAGCTGATGCGCCAGATCGCGCGGCGTTACGCGGAGCGCGGGATCGCGGTCGAGCCGGGCGAGATCGTGATGACGATCGGCGCGACCGAGGCGATCAACCTGTGCCTACAGGCGGTCGCGCGGCCGGGCGACACGATCGCCGTCGAATCGCCGACGTTCTACGCGATGCTGCACGCGATCGAGCGGATGGGCATGCGCGCGCTGGAAGTCGCGACCCACCCGGGCGACGGCATCGATCTCGACGCGCTCGAACGGATCCTCGAGCGCGAGCGCATCGCCGCGTGCATGGTGATGCCGAATTTCCAGAATCCGCTCGGCTTCCAGATGCCCGACGCGCGCAAGCGTGCGCTCGTCGAGTTGCTGGCGAAGCACGGCGTGCCGGCGATCGAGAACGATGTCTATCACGAGCTGCACTTCGGCGACACGACGCCGAGCGCGCTGAAGTCGTTCGACCGCGACGGGCTCGTGCTGCATTGCGCATCGTTCACGAAGAGCCTGTCGCCGCGCTACCGGATCGGCTGGGCGATGCCGGGCCGCTACCGCGACCAGGTCGAGAAGCTGAAATTCCTGAACACGCTCGCGACGCCCGCGATCGAGCAGCTCGCGATCGCCGAGTACCTGAAACACGACGGCTACGACTTCCACCTGCGGCGCATGCGCAAGCAGTACGCGCAGCAGGCGAGCCTGATGAGCGCGATGGTGCGGCGCTTCTTTCCCGAGGGCACGCGGCTGTCGCAGCCGCAGGGCGGCTATGTGCTGTGGGTCGAACTGCCGCCGCAGGTCGATGCGATGAAGCTGTATGCGCTTGCGCTCGCGCAGCGGATCACGGTCGGGCCCGGGCACATGTTCTCGGCCGGCACCGATTACCGGCATTTCATCCGGCTCAACTACAGCTATCCGTGGTCGCGGCAGATCGAGGAAGCGCTGAAGGTGCTGGGGCGGCTCGCGTCGGAGTGCGCGGCGCGGTGAGCGCCGCTGTATCGAGCGGCAAGTGGCGGCCGTCGGCCGGCCGCCGTGTTGTGCATCAACCCGCGCGCGGCGCCTGCAGCCCGGCTTGCGCGGCGCCGGCCATCTGCCGCATGTCGAAGCCCGACGGGTGCTGGTACACGCGCAGCCCGAACTCCGGCAGCACCGCGATCAGGTGGTCGAACAGGTCGGCCTGGATGGTTTCGTAGTCGACCCACGTCGTCGTGTCGGTGAAGCAGTACAGTTCGAGCGGAATGCCTTCGGCCGTGAGCGGCAGTTGCCGCGCCATGCAGGTCATGTCGCGGCGGATGCGCGGATGGCCCTTCAGGTAGTTCGCGACATACGCGCGGAACGTGCCGAGATTCGTCAGCTGGCGGCGGTTCGCCGGGCAGTCGCCGGCCGCGCCGAGCGTGCCGTTCCATTGCTCGATCGCATCGACCTTGTCCTCGAGATAATCCTTCAGCAGCGTCAGGCGTTCGAGCCGATCGATCTCGTCGTCGGCGAGAAAGCGCACGCTCGTCGCGTCGACGAACAGCGCGCGCTTGATGCGGCGGCCGCCCGCTTCGGTCATCCCGCGCCAGTTCTGGTAGCTCTCGGTGATCAGTTTCCAGGTCGGCACCGTGATGATCGTGTGATCGAAGTTCGCGACCTTGACGGTGTTCAGCGTGATGTCGATGACCGTGCCGTCCGCGCCGGCCGACGGCATCGTGATCCAGTCGCCGATCCGCAGCATGTCGTTCGACGACAGCTGCACGCCGGCGACGAGGCCGAGCAGCGTGTCCTTGAAGATCAGCATCAGTACCGCGGACATCGCGCCGATGCCGGACAGCAGCAGGCCGATCTGCTTGCCGGTCGCATCGCCGATCACGACGAGCGCGGCCGTGATGAACATCACGAGCTTGACGAGCTGCATCGCGCCTTTCAGCGACAGGCGCGGCTGGTCGCGCTGGTGCGTGCGGTGCGCGTGTTCGAGCGCGGACAGCGTCGCGCTGATGGTCATCGTCACGAGGAACACGATCAGCGCGAACAGCACCTTGTCGGCGGCCTGCACGGCCGTGTCCGGCATGCCGGGCACCGCGCCGAGCCCGAGCTTGATCACGACGAACGGGACGATCCGGTTCAGCCACTTGAATGCGCCGAACTCGAACAGCGCGTCGTCGACGCGCGTGGCGGAAAGCCGCGCGAGCCGCGCCACGACGCGAAACAGCAGGAAATGAACTAGGGCGGTGATCGCGCCGGCGGCGGCGAGCAGGACGAGGATGCCGACGAGCGGCGCAAACCAGGATTCGTTCAGGGTCATAGGGGCAGACAGGGGCCTTCTTGTGCGTTGAATCGGCGCCGCGACGCGGCGCGCGCCCGGTGAAGGGCACATGAAAGGGACCGTGATTGTGCCATCGGGTTCCGGGCGCGTGCCGTGAATGTATGCCGCGCGGCTCCCGAACTTCCTCACCATTGTGCAGGTGTCCTCTGCAATCGGGTGAGGAGGAATGGCGAAACCGCATCACCGCAGGCCGGCGCGCGCGCATGTTGCCGGATGCGCGGCACGCAGGCCAGCGAGCGGCTCGACGTCGCTACGGCGGGCCTTCGCGCGTGAAGGCGCTTGAACGGCGATCCATGCAATCATGCGGGCGTCGCATGCGTTGTCGTTGCGTCGCTCGCGGTTGCGTGCGGCTCATCCGCCGACGGTGAACGGCACGCACCGCGTTCGCTCACTTGCCATGCGAGGCCTGCCCGGGGCACGATGCGCGAACGGCTTCGCGAACCCCATCACTTCGTCTTCACGCATTTCACGCATGCAAGATTCCAACGAAAGCCGCCCGTCACGCGTGCGGCTGCTGAAAGGCATCCTTCCGATCCGCCGCGCGACGGCCATCCGCGACGTATTCGCGGGCATTTCGCTCGCGTCGATGGATATCCCGCAGGTGCTCGGCTACGCACGCATCGCCGGCATGCCGGCCGTCACGGGCCTCTATACGGTCTTCCTGCCGCTGATTGCGTTCGCGTGCTTCGGCGCGTCGCGCCATCTCGTGGTCGCGGCCGATTCCGCGACCGCGACGATTTTCGCGAGCCGGCTTTCGTCGATGGCACCGGCCGGCAGCGCCGACTATGCGGCGCTGGCCGGCATGGTCGCGTTGCTGACCGCTGCGATGCTGCTGCTCGCGCGCATCTTCAAGCTCGGCTTTCTCGCCGATTTCCTGTCGCGCACGGTGCTGGTCGGCTTTCTCGCCGGCGTCGGCGTGCAGGTGTCGATCGCGATGCTCGGCGACATGCTCGGCCTGTCGGTGCCGTACCAGGCGTCGCGCAGCCTTGCGCAGCTCGGCTATGTCGTCACGCATCTCGTCCACACAAACCGGCCGACGCTCGCGCTCGCGGCGCTCGTCGTCGTCGCGATTCTCGCGTGCAAGCGGTTCCTGCCGCGCGTGCCGATGCCGATGATCGCGGTCGCGGGCAGCATCGCCGCGAGCAACGCGTTCGGCTTCGCCGCGCACGGCATCGCGGTGCTCGGGCCCGTCGCGGGCGGGCTGCCGCCGCTGCGCTGGCCGTCCGTCACGTGGCAGCAATTCCTCGATCTCGTGCCGGTCGCCGCGTCGTGCTTCGTGATGATCATCGCGCAGAGCGCGGCCGCCGCGCGCGTGTTCGCGCAGCAGTATGGCGAGGACGTCGATACCAACGCCGACATCCTCGGCCTCGCGGCCGCGAATGCGGCTGCGGCGGTGGGCGGCGCGTTCGTCGTCAACGGCAGCCCGACGCAGACGGCGATGGCCGACGGCGCGGGCGTGCGCAGCCAGATCGGGCAGCTCGCGTTCGCCGCTGTCGTGGTCGTCGTACTGCTGTTCCTCGGCACGTATTTGCAGTATCTGCCGCACGCGGTGCTGGCCGGCATCGTGTTCACGATCGCGCTCGGGCTGGTCAACGTGCGCAGCCTCGCGGCGATCCGCAAGGAAAGCCCCGGCGAATTCACGCTCGCGCTGGTGACGGCCGCGGCCGTCGTGACGGTCGGTGTCGAGCAGGGCATCCTGCTGGCCGTCGCGCTGTCGCTGATGCGGCACGTGCGCCACAGCTACCAGCCGCACACGATGGTGCTCGAACCCGTCGCAGGCAACGGGCGGTGGCAGCCGGTACCCGCGCGGCGGGGCGCGATGACGGCGCCCGGGCTGATCGTCTACCGGTTCGGCTCCGACCTGTTCTTCGCGAACGACCACCTGTTCGCCGCCGAAGTGACCGAGCTCGTCGATGCCGCGCCGGTGCCGCCGCGCTGGTTCGTCGTCGATGCGGGCGCGATCACCGATGTCGACTATTCGGCCGCACGGACGTTGACCGATCTCGTCAGGACGCTGCACGCGCGCGGGATCGGCGTGCTGTTCGGGCGCGTCAACCGCTACCTGCGCGCGGACATGGATCGTCACGGGATCACGGAGATCGTCGGCGCGGCGTGCATTTTCCCGACGCTGCACCTGGCGCTCGAAGCCGCCGGTACGACGCCGGCGCCGCAGGAGCCGGGCATGGTGTAGCGGGAGCCGGCCCTACGCGGCCGCGCGCAAGCGCGCGAAGCCGTTGCGCAGGTGGCGCGCCAGCTCCGTCGCGGCCGGCGTGCGCTGGCCGCGCGGCAGATGCAGGTTGACCGCGAAGTTCGGCAGCGCGGGCAGGCCGCCGCCGGCCGGCAGGATGTCGAGGTCGGCCGGCACGGTGGACGCGAGCCAGACGGTCACGGCGAGATCGGCGCGCACGGTCGCGGCCGTCGCATCGATGCTGCCGTTCTCGAACACGGTGCGCCACGCGCGATCGCAGCCGCGCAGCGCGTCGAGCACCGTCGGGCGGAACGCGCAGGCCCGCGCGACCATCGACACCGGCAGCGGCGTGTTCCGGTACGCGGTGCCGCCTTTCGCGCCGACCCAGACCAGGCGGTCGACCGCGATGCATTCGCCGCGCGCCGGCCCGACCGGCGCTTCAATCAGCGCGACGTCGAGATCGCCCTGCGCGAGCCCCCGGCGCAGCTCCGGCGACGCCGCGCACACGAGCGTGAGCGCGACCTGCGGATGCGCGTGCGCATAGCCTTTCAGGATCGGCGCGAGACAGGTGCCGACCAGATCCTGCGGCGCGCCGAGCCGAACGGCGCCTTCGATCGCGCCGGCCGTCATGTCGGTCAGCAGCGCATCGTGTACGGCGAGCAGCCGGCGCGCCTGCTCGAGCAACTGCTCGCCGGCCGCCGTGAGCGGCAGGTTGCGATGCTCGCGGACGAACAGCGGGCCGGACAGCGTTTCGAGCCGCGCGACCTGCTGGCTGATCGCGCCTTGCGTGAGGTGCAGCGCGTGGCCGGCCGCCGTCATGCTGCGATGATCGGCGACCGAGACGAATGCGCGCAGCAGCGCGATGTCGAGATTGCGTGCCATGCGTCGCATTATGAATGCTAATGGCAGGCATAAAAAGCTTTCGCTGTCGTGATGGAAGGATCGCGGGTAAAAACGGGGCTTCGACGACGACAATCGGGAGCCAGCGTGCCGCTTCGCGACTACCTGCCGCTGATGCTGTTCGTGATCGTATCCACCGTGACGCCCGGCGGCGCGACGACGCTCGCGACCGCATCGGGCGCTCATTTCGGCTATCGGCGTTCGCTGCCGCTGATGGCGGGCATCGCGGCCGGCCTGGCGTCGATGGCCGCCGCGGCCGCGGCCGGGCTCGGCGGCGTGCTGCTCGCGCTGCCCGCACTGCAGTTCGCGATGAAGGCGGCCGGCTCGTTGTACCTCGTATGGCTGGCCGTGCGCATCGGGCGCGGCGGCAAGCCGCGGCTCGATGCCGCCGTGCACCGGCCGCAAGGGTTCGTCAGCGGGGTGTGGATGCTCTGGCACAACCCGAAGGGCTGGGCGATGACGCTCGGCGCGGCCGCGTCATTCGCGGCGCTCGCGCCCGGCCCGGCGCGGCTCGGCGTCTTGCTCGGGCTGGCGTTCGGCGTGGCCGCGATGGCGTCGCTGTCGCTGTGGTGTTTCGCCGGGTTGCTGTTTGCGCGCGTGTTGCGTACGGAGCGGCAGTGGCGCTGCCTGAATGCCGGGCTGGGCGTGCTGCTCGTGGTGTCGATCGTGCCGATGTGGCTGCCGTAGCGACGCGAGGCCGCACGCGCACCTGATGCACGCGCGGCCGCCGCGTTCAGCGTGAGCCTGCCGGCGTCGCCGCCGCCGTCGCGCGCCGGGCGCCCGCACCGGCCGACCACAACGGCAGCCGCAGCGTCGTGACGAAGCTTGCCGCGTGCAGCGCGCACAGCAGGCCGAACGCCCACGCATAGGCGCTCTCGTGCCCGCCGCTGCCCATCGCCTGATCGGCCTGCAGCCGCCAGGCGAGAAGCAGCGCGCATATCGTCGTGAAGGTCGGGCCGCCGAGGCGCTGGACGATGTTGAGCGACGTCGTCGCCATCGGCAGGTTGCGGCGCTCGACCGACGCATACGCGGCCACGATCGACGGCGCGCCGATCCCGCTCTGGCCGATCCCGCGCAGGAACAGCGCGGACACCAGCACGACGGGATCGTAGCTGTGCAGCGCGAGATACACGAACGGCAGCGTCGCGAGCAGTGCGAGCAGCGCGCCGGCCGCGGCCAGCCGGCGCACGCCGAACCGGCCCATCAGCGCGCCCGTCGCCGGGTAGGTGACGAGCATGCCGAGGCCCATCGGCGCGAGCAGCCAGCCCATCTCGCCGGGCGTGCGGCCGCAGGCCTGGATCAGGAACACCGGAATCAGCATCTGGCCCGCGAACAACGCGCCGTTCGACAGGAACTGGGTGGACGCGGCCGCGCCGAACACCTTGCGGCGAAACAGCGCGACGTCGATCAGCGCACGGTCGCCCTTGCGCGTCTCGACCCGCAGGAATGCCGCGAGCAGCAGCGCCGAAGCGACGATCGCCGCGATGCCGGGCGCTTCATTGATCCGCTCGACGCCGTACAGGAACAGCACGAGCCCCGGCGACAGCAGCGCCAGGCCGACCCAGTCGAGCGCGCGCCGCTGCGTGTCCTCGCGGTCGCCGGGCAGGAACCACGCGGCCAGCGCGAGCGCCAGCACGCCGACGGGCAGGTTCACGAGAAACAGCCAGCGCCACGACGCGTGCTGCAGGATCGCGCCGGCGACGACGGGGCCGAGGAGCGGCGCGAGCAGCACGGGCACGGCCGCATAGCCGATCACGCGCGCCATCTGCTGGCCGGCGACCCGCGCGATCATCATCTGCGCCATCGGCGCGAGCAGCCCGCCGCTGACGCCTTGCAGCACGCGGAACGCGATCAGCGACGGCGCGGACCATGCGAGCCCGCACAGCGCCGAACTCAGCGTGAACGCCGAGAAGCACCACAGGTACAGCGCCTTCGCGCCGATGCGGTCGACGAGCCAGCCGTTCAACGGCAGCACCAGCGTGAGCGCGAGCAGGTAGCCGCTCGTCACCCACTGGATCGTCGACAGGCTCGCGTGCAGGTCCGTCGCGAGGCTCGACAGCGACACGTTGACGATCGTCGCGTCGAGCTGCGACAGCAGCGAGCCGAGCATCGCGACCGCGCTGACCTTCCAGATCGCCGGATCGAGCCGGTCGGCCGAGCGATCCGGCGCCGGCCGCGTGCGTTCGTCGCTCACGCGCCGCGCCGGTCGAGCAGCGCGACGATGTCCTGCGTCGAGCCGGTTTCGCCGAGGCGCGGGAACAGGCGTTCGACGCTGTTGACGTGCGCATCCGGGTTGAGGTCGGTCATCGCGTCGACGGCGAGCGTCACGTTGTAACCGAGTTCGTGCGCCTGCCGGGCGGTCGATTCGACACCGATGCTCGTCGCGACGCCGGTCAGCACGATCTGCGTGACGCCGGCCGCCTTCAGGTGCGCGTCGAGATCCGTGCCGGTGAACGCGCCCCAGGTCTTCTTGGTCACGATATGGTCGCCAGGCTGGCGGTTCAGTTCGGGCACGAGTTCGGCCCAGTCGGCGGGGAGCTGCGCCGTGCGCGGCGGTTGCTCCGTGCGGCCCGCTGCGCCGCCGGCGACGTTGACGAGCACGACCGGCAGCCCGCGGCTGCGGAATGCGTCGAGCAGTTCGCGGGTGTGCCCGATCACCGGTGCGACCGGGTGCGCGGTGGGGAGGGCGACAATGCCTTTCTGCAGGTCGATGACGACGAGTGCCGTGTTCGTGTCGAGACGGGTTGCGCTCATGATGGGACTCCTTGAAAAGGGCGGGGAAAGCCGTGCGCGCGAATGCCGCGTGGCGCGCGGGCCGGATTCATTGTTCGCCGACGCGGCGGATCAGCGGGATCGCGGCGGCGAGCGTGTCGATGTCGTCCGGATCGAGTTTCTCGATCGCGGCGCCGAGCCACTTGTGCTTCGCGGCGTTGCGCTTGCGTCGCGCGTCGAGGCCGGCCGCGGTCAGCATGAAGAGGATCTGGCGTCCGTCGGTCGGATGCGGTTCGCGCTCGACGAGACCGTCTTCCTCGAGGCTCGCGAGAATCGCCTTCATCGACTGCGGCTTCATCGCCTCGGCGCGCGCGAGATCGGCGGTCGTCATCGGCCCGTGCCGTTCGAGCCGCGCGAGCGCGCTGGTCTGGGACATGCCGAGCCCTTCGGATTCGATCTCCGAGCGGAGCCGGCGGATGAGCTGGCCGACCGCGAGGGTCAGGTCGGCGGCGACGATGTCGGCGGAAACGCCGGGTTTGCGTGGCGGGTTCATGCGGCGGATCTTAGAACACGACAGTTAAACTTGCAAGTTTAACTGTCGAATTGATCGCCGGATCGAGGTGGAGCCGGGTGCGTGCGTGGTTACTCGTCGCGGAGCGGGATTGGTACGACCTCGTTGTATCTCGGGGTCGCGGCCTCGTGCAGCAGGTCGCCGAGGTATTGCGCGAGTTCGTCCGCGGCGAGCGTGGACGGAATGTGCAGGTCAGCCGGGCGCCGCTTGCCTTCGGCGCCGAGAACAAACACGATCCAGCGGTCGTTCTTGCGGACGACGGCGAGTAGCCGGCCAAATGCGTTGAAGCGGTATTCGTCCTGCATGGCATCGCTCCCGTCGGGTGAACGCGCCGGCCGCCCGCGCGCTTACTGGATCGAGCAGGTCAGCCAGCGATGGATCTTGAGCGCATCGCTCGATACGCCGGCACGCGTCGCTGCGCCGAGCAGCACGACCGTTTCGCGGCGGCCCTTCACGCGCATGCGCATCACGACGCCGTGCCCCGACTCGTTGATGAAGCCGGTCTTCTGCAGCCGGATCGGCAGGCGGCGGTAGCGGACGAGCGGGTCGGAATTCACGTACACGAGTTCGCCGTCGCCGGGGCGCACGGTGGTCGACGTATCCGTCGAGAAATAGCGGATCAGCGGATCCTGCGCCGCGGCGCCGACGAGCTTCGCGAGATCCTCGGCCGTCGACACGTTGTGCGGCGACAGCCCGGTCGGCTCCCGGAAGTGCGTACGGTGCATGCCGAGGCGGCGCGCTTCGCGGTTCATCGCGTTGACGAACGCGGCGCGCCCGCCCGGATAGTCGCGGCTCAGCGCGGCGGCCGCGCGGTTTTCCGACGACATCAGCGCGATATGGAACATGTCGCGGCGCGACAGCTCCGAGCCGACCTGCAGGCGCGATCCGGTGAACTTGATCGTGTCGCGATCGCGCGCGGTGACGCGCAGCACGCCGTTCAGCGGACGATCGGCGTCGCGCGCGACGACGGCCGTCATCAGTTTAGAGATCGACGCGATCGGCCGCACGGTGCGCGCGTTGCGGGCCAGCAGTGGCGTGCCGGAGTCGACGTCGAGCACGTAGGCCGCGCGTGAATGGAGCGTATTGACGGCGCGCGGGCTGTAGCCGCAGCTCGCCATCAGGCGCGGTTTGGCGGCCGGGCGCGGGCGCACGGCGGTCGTGCGCTTTGCGCGGCGATGCTGCGGGGCCGGCGCGGCGTGACGCTTGACCGCATGGTGCTTCACGCGCGGGCGGCGATGCTTGACGGCCTTCTTGTTACGCTGGGCGGGCTTTTTCCTGACGGTTTTCTTGACGGCCTTTGCAGGCGCATGCGCGTGCGCGGCGCGCTGCGGCGGGTTGCGTGGCGTGGACGACGCGTTCGCCGAGAACGCGAGCGTCAGGATCGACAGGGCGACGAGCAGGGTGGTCCGGGCGAGAGGCAGGCGCGCGATGAGGCCGGTCAAGCGAAAGTCTCCTTTTCACGCGTGATGAGGCTGCGTGGAATGCATGGGCGGTCAGGGGATGCGGAAAATTATACGGTCGATCGCGGCGCGATGACGACGGAAAGCGGGAAAAGATGCGCGATTCGGCGATTGTCGAACGTTCTTGCTGCCGTTCGGACGGGCATGCGCGGCGGCGCGCGCGCAAGCGGTCGCTCTATAGATGAGGTGGTTGAAGCGGTATGCGGCGCGATCGTGGATCGATCGCGCCGATGCTCAACGCGGCCAGTTCCGCCGCGACACCACCGCGAAACTGATCGCGATCGAGCCGGTCATGGGGCGTGGCGGCGCGTCGTTCATCGCGTCCATCGCATCGCCGAAGCGAAAGCGCCGGCTGCGGCCGTCCGCGCGTTCGGTGCGTTCGGTGCGTTCGGTGCGTTCGGTGCGTTCGGTACGTTCGGTACGTTCGGCACGACGCTTCGGTGCTTGCGCATCGGCCGTCGCGGCGCGTTCGTCGATGGCGGCCGGCTCGCACGATGCGGTGTCGGCAGGGCATTCGCATGCGGGGAGCAGGGACATGAGAGTCATTTCCGGAAAGGGCATGCCCGTATTGAACGTCATCGTAATCGATCAGTAAAATGAATATTTCGATCGATACGATTCCCTTGAAGAATGGAACTGAAACTGCTGCGAACCTTCTTGACGGTCACCGAGCTGTGCCATTTCAGCCGCGCGGCCGATGCGCTGCACGTGAGCCAGCCGGCACTGAGCAAGCAGATCGGCGCGCTCGAGGCGAGCCTCGGCGGCAAGCTGTTCGAGCGCGGCCGGCACGGCGCGGAGCTGACGCCGTTCGGGGAACGCTTCCTGCCCGACGCGCAGGCGCTCGTGCGCGATGCCGACGAGATCCTCGCGCGTGCGCGGGAGGCGACCAGCGGGCAGCGCGGGCATCTGCGGCTCGGCATCTGCCTGTCCGTGCTGACGCTCGTGCCGAAACTCGTCGCGGAATTTCGTCGCCGCAATCCGGGCATCGCCGTCACGCTGAGCGACCTGTCGTCGTCCGAGCAGACGCGCCGGCTGCGCGCCGGCAAGCTCGATGCGGGTTTCCTGCGCCTGCCTTCCGACGAAGGATTGTCGTCGTTCAAGGTGATCGACGAAGGGCTCGCGCTCGCGGTGCCGCCGCACCTCGGCTTCAAGCGCGTGCCGGCCGACCTCGACGTGCTCAACGAGATCGGCTTCATCGCGCTGCAGCGTGCGCGCGGCCCGGGGCTCGCCGCACAGATCGACCGGTGGTGCGTCGAGCGCCGTTTCGTGCCGCACGTGATGCAGCAGGCGGAGGATGTGCAGTCGGTGCTGACGTCGGTCGCGGCCGGTGTCGGCGTTGCGTTCATCCCGTCGCGCGCGCAGTATCTGCTGCGCGATGCGACGGTGCTGCCGCTCGACGGCCGGGACGCGAAGTGGCGCGTGGGGCTCGCGTGGCTGTCGGATCGCGACGATCCCGTCACGACGCGTTTCGTGTCGTTCATGCGCGCCGCGATCAAGGGCGCGTGACGCGGCGTATAGTGTCCGCGATTGCATCCTGAATGAATGCCGGCCCGGCACCGGCTCACGAAACAGAACCGATGACTTCAGAATCCGACGAATCCCCGCTCGATCCCGCACTCGTTGCGACGCTCGCGACGCTGAACGAGGCCGCGAGCGATCCGGCCGGCAAGACGTGGTCGCTGCCGAAGATCGCGAAGCGCGCGCAACTGCCGATGAGCACGCTGCGCCGCGTGCTGACGCAGCTCGACGCCGCGGGTCTGAGCGCGACGACGCTGAACGAGGATGGCACCGGCAGCGCCGCGCTGACCGACGAAGGACGCGCCGTGTGCGCGCAGCTGTTCGGTGCGAACGACGCCGGATGAACGAAAAACGGGCCGCTGATGCGGCCCGTCGTGTGTTGGCCGACGCGTACCCCGCGCCGGCCCGTTCATCACCAGCGCGCAGTCACGCCGCCCATCACCGAATGACGATAGGTCTGGTCGTTCAGCCCGTGCCGGTAGCCGACGTCGAGATCGAGCCAGCGTTTCGGCGAATAGATCGCACCCGCGAGCACGAACGCCGGATTCGCACCGGCGGTGCTTTCGGTGTTGCGCGACATGCCGATGTCGGCCACGAGCTGCAGCCGGTCGGTCGCCTTGTAGATGGCCGCGCCCGACACCGCCCAGACCGAGGTGAGATCCCCCTGGCGGTTCGGCTGGTACGTGAGGCCTGCGTTCGCGAGAAACGAAAACCGTGCGACATCGGCCTGCGCGAGCAGCGTCGCGCCGGTGCCGACACGGCCCGTGCCGAGCCCGCGATCGTCGTTGCCGGTCGGCATCGTCACCTTCGGTTTCAGCGCGAGCGACAGCGGCCCGCGTTCGACGAAGCGCCATTTCATGCCGATTTCGACATCGCCGATGCCGGCACCGTTCTCGTCGGTCCGCGTTTGCAGATGCGTGTAGGGCGCGTTGACGTACAGGTCGACGTTTTCGCCGAACCCGCGCGTGAGCGTCGCGTTCCACAGCTGGTGGCGGCCGTTGTCTTCCTGTTTCGAGGTTTCCTCGCCGTTGAACTCGAACTGCCAGTTCGCATTGCCCTGCGTGCCCGTATCGTCGCTGACGAGCGGATGGGCTGCGTACGCGTCGAGCGGCGCGAGGAGGGCGCTCGCGGCGGCGAGCGGAAGGATTCTTTTCATCGGATTACCCGTAAAGCGTCTTGGGCGTGCCGGCCCGCACGCATGGCACGGGCCGGCACGTCGTTATCGGAGCGGCCTCAGAACCACTGCTTGTAGCGGCGTACGTAGATCGTCTTGACGATCTGCGCGAGCAGGATGTAGCCGACCATCGTCGCGGCGAGCCACAGCCAGAAGGCGTTCGGCAGGTGCATGAAGCCGAGGGACTCCGCGAACGGCGAGAACGGCAGCCAGCAGCCGATCGCGATCGCGGTGAACGTCGACAGCAGCACCGGCAGCGCGGCCGTGCTCTGCAGGAACGGGATCTTCTGCGTGCGCAGCAGGTGCACGACGAGCGTTTGCGACACGAGGCTCTCGATGAACCAGCCCGAGTTCATCACGATCTGGCCGCCCGTTCCGCCGTTGAGGTGATACATCGCACCCGCGCCGAACACCGTCCACATCAGGATGTACGTCGTGATGTCGAACACCGATGACGTCGGCCCGACCCACAGCATGAAGCGGCTGATGTTGCCGGCTTCCCACTTGCGCGGCTTCTTCAGGAATTCGGGATCCATCTTGTCCCACGGCAGCAGCATCTGCGACGTGTCGTAGATCAGGTTCAGCACGAGCAACTGCATCGCGAGCATCGGCTCCCACGGCAGGAACGCGCTGGCGACGAGCACCGAGAACACGTTGCCGAAGTTCGAGCTCGCGGTCATGTTCAGGTACTTGAGGATGTTGCCGAACGTCTCGCGGCCCTTGATCACGCCTTCCTCGAGCACCATCAGGCTCTTTTCGAGCAGGATGATGTCGGCGGTTTCCTTCGCGATGTCGGCGCCGCTGTCGACCGAGATGCCGACGTCGGCGTCGCGCAGCGCGGGCGCATCGTTGATGCCGTCGCCGAGGAAGCCGACCGTGTGGCCGTTCGCCTGCAGCGCCTTGACGATGCGCGCCTTCTGCAGCGGCGTGAGCTTCGCGAACACGGTCGTGCGTTCGACGACCTGCGCAAGCGTCGCGTCGTCGAGCGCTTCGATTTCCGCGCCGACGATCGGCTTGCCGGGTTCGAGGCCGACCTGGCGGCACACCTTCATCGTGACGGTCGCGTTGTCGCCCGTCAGCACCTTCACCGCGACGCCGTTTTCGCGCAGCGCGGCGAGCGCCGGCGCGGCCGATTCCTTCGGCGGATCGAGGAAGGTCAGGAAGCCGCGCACGACGAGGTCGTGTTCGTCGGCGGTGCGGTACTGTTCGCGTTCGTCGCCGCGCGGGATCGTGCGGGTCGCGACCACCAGCACGCGGAAGCCGTCCTCGTTGTACGCGGTGGCCTGTTCGAGCAGCCGCTTGCGCGCGACGAAGTCGAGCGGGCGCACGCCGTCTTCATCGTACACGTGGGTCGATACAGCCAGCATTTCCTCGACCGCGCCCTTGCAGATCAGCAGGTGCGTGCCGCGCGTATCCTCGACGACGACCGACAGGCGGCGCCGCACGAAGTCGAACGGCAGTTCGTCGATCTTCTTGTAGCCCTGCGGTTTCACGCGTTCGCCGATCTCGTCGGCGCGCGCGACGACCGCGATGTCGATCAGGTTCTTCTGGCCGCTCTGGTGGAAGCTGTTGAGCCAGCCGAGCCGCAGGATTTCCTCGTCCTTGTGACCGGAGAGGTCGAGGTGGTGTTCGAGGATGATCTTGTCCTGCGTGAGCGTGCCGGTCTTGTCGGTGCACAGCACGTCCATCGCGCCGAAGTTCTGCACCGAGTTCAGCCGCTTGACGACGACCTTGCGGCGCGCCATCGCGATCGCGCCGCGCGCGAGGTTCGCGCTGACGATCATCGGCAGCATCTCGGGCGTCAGGCCGACGGCCACCGCGAGAGCGAACGTGAGCGCGCTCAGCCAGTCGCCCTTGGTCAGCCCGTTGATCATGAACACGATCGGCACCATCACGAACATGAACTTGATCAGCAGCCAGCTCACGCTCGAGACGCCGCGGTCGAAGCTCGTCTCGATGCGCTTGTGGCTCACGACGTTGCGCGCGAGCGAGCCGAAGTACGTGTCTTCGCCGGTCGCGACGACGACGGCCGTCGCCGTGCCGCTGACGACGTTGGTGCCCATGAAGCAGACGTTCTCGAGATCGAGCAGCGATGCCGACGTGTCGGCCGCCGCGTCGGCCGCTTGCGTGCCGGCGGATTTGCCGGCAACCGCGCCGAGCGTGTCGTACTTCTCGACGGGCAGCGCCTCGCCGGTCAGCACGGCCTGGCTGATGAACAGGTCGCGCGACGCGAGCAGGCGCACGTCCGCAGGGATCATGTCGCCGGCCGACAGGTGCACGATGTCGCCGGTCACGACTTCGCGCATCGGCACCTCGCGGCGCGCCGGCTCGGACGTGTCGGTCACCGAGCGCTGTACGGTCGCCGTCGTGCGGACCATCGCCTTGAGCTTCTCGGCCGCGCGCAGCGAACGGAATTCCTGCACGAAGCGCAGCAGCGCGCTGATCGTGACCATCGTCAGCAGGATCGTCATGCCGACATAGCTGCGATCGTCGGGCGCCGCAAAGTAGACGTCGGTGCAGAAGCTGATGGCAGCCAGCACCAGCAGCACGTAGACGAACGGGTTGTGGAACGAGAGCAGCAACTGGCGGGTCCAGTGCGGCGGTTTGTCGTGCGCGATTTCGTTCGGGCCGTGGTGCTGCAGGCGGTCGGCGGCCTGGTCGTAGGTGAGGCCGCGCGTGCTGGTGTGCAGCGACTTCAGCGTGTCCTCGAGCGGACGGGCCGCTTCCTGCGCGGCGCGCATGATGTGCGGGTCGTTCTGCTGGCCGGCGCCGGCCTTGATGAAGCCGCGCTGTTTCTTTTGCGATGTGTTGTGTCGTGTCATGAGTCGCTCCTTGCGCACGAGGCGGCGGGCGGGGAGCGGCCGTGACGTTATCGACGCACGAACGCTCCCTGCCGCGTCGCGTCAGGCGCGATCGGATGTGGATCGGTGAAGGTGGGACCGCTCGCCGGTACGCGTGGTGCGGTCGGCGTGTCGATGCGCGGCAGCGCACCGGCGAGCGGTAATCGACTACTGTCGTCTGAGTTCATCTGCACTCCTGTCGGTTGCGGATAGTCGGCACGGGCGATCGGCAGCGGCGCACGCACGAGGGCGCGCGGGCCGGATGGCACGCGAACGGAAGGCGCACGCGGCTGACGCTGCGCGCAACACGAACGCACGCGCGCGACAGCGCGTCGCGTGCATTCGACAATATTGAAAATTCGGCGGGAGATCTGGCCGGTCAGGCCGGAAGGGCGCCGCATCCTGCTTCCCGGGATGCGGCAGAAGACGAGGCTCTGCGCGTTTTCCTCAGGCAGCAGTCGAGTTGGTCAAGCACCAACTACAACTCGCATCGGTGTTCACAGAACACTCCATGTAATTAGACGGGAGCGATGGTAATGGCTCGCTGTGCGAAGCGTCAACCCTTTTGTCAGGCGTTATTTCGAGACATGTAATCGGATCGATGCGCGCTCGACGCGGCGCCGGATTGCCCGCAACGAAACGGCCGCGCGCATGCCATGTCGGCATGCGCGCGGCCGCGTCGAAGCAGGGTGCCGGTTACGGGTTGGCTGACGCGACGGCGGCCCCTGCATCGAGGATGCCCGAGCCCGCCGGCATCGCGGTGCACGACGTGCCGGCCGCCAGCTTGGCCGCGCGCGTGCCGCCTTGCAGCTTCTGCTGGATTTGCGCGGGCGTGAGGTTGCCGTTCACCGACAGCATCAGCGCGGCGACACCCGTCACCTGCGGCGTCGCGAGGCTGGTGCCGCTCGCCGGGCCGTAGGTGTCCGAGCCCGGCGTCGTCGTGCCGGTGTTCGACGTCGACAGGATGTTGACGCCCGGCGCGCTCAGCGCGACATCGGCGCCGAAGTTGCTGAACGACGCGCGTCGGCCCGCCGTGTCGGTCGCGCCGACGCTGATCACGCCGCGGCAGTTCGCCGGCTGGTCGAGCCCGGTCGACAGGCCGTCGTTGCCGGCGGCGACGATCACGGTCACGCCCTTCGCGGTCACATCGTCGATCGCCTGCTGGAACGTCGTGCTGCACGCGCCGACGCCGCCAAGGCTCAGGTTGATGACCTTGGCCGGCGTCGGGTTCGTCGGTACGCCGTTCACGGAGATGCCGGCGGCCCAGCGCATTGCGTCGGCGATATCGCTCGTCACGCCGCCGCACTTGCCGAGCACGCGCACCGGCAGGATCCGG
This sequence comes from Burkholderia catarinensis, assembly GCF_001883705.2. Taxonomy (GTDB): domain Bacteria; phylum Pseudomonadota; class Gammaproteobacteria; order Burkholderiales; family Burkholderiaceae; genus Burkholderia; species Burkholderia catarinensis. The sequence goes on along the minus strand of NZ_MDEQ02000005.1, from coordinate 266,694 downwards.
CCGAGCCACGATATGCCGGCGACGCCGGTGCCGTTGTTGGCGGTCGCGCCGATCACGCCCATCACGCGCGTGCCGTGCCAGCTGCTGCTGCTCGGTTCGCTTGCGCAGTGATAGTACGGGCCGTTTGCGTTGTCGAGATCCTGCTGCGTGACCCAGTCGCCCGGATCGGTTGCGTCGGAGCCGCGCGACAGGCCGTTGTTGCTGGTGTTGACGCTGGTGATGAAGCTGTAGCCGGGCAGCAGGTTGCCGACGAGGTCGGCATGCGGCCGGTAGCCGGTGTCGAGCACGGCCGTGACGACGGTCGGCGAACCCTTGGTCACGTTCCAGGCGGGCGGCAGGTCGACGCCGGCGCCCGGGTCGGACAGGTACCACTGCTGGTTGTAGAGCGGGTCGCTCGGCGTGTCGCGGATCGTCATCGGGTGATCCGGTTCCGCGTAGTCGACGTCGGCATCGGCTGCGAACGCCTGCGCGAGTGCGGTCGCATCGGCGGCCGCGATGCGCTGGCCGAGCGACAGCACGGCCGCGCCGTTCGAAATCGTCCGTTCGACCTGCACGCTGAGCGGCGTCTGCGCAACCGTGCTCGCGTAGGCGCGTGCGCTGCCGGTTACCGGTGCCGTCCAGCGCGTCATCGAGCGCTGGATCACCGCGTCGAGTCGCGTCCCGTTGTCGATGGTCGCCATCGCGCGCGCGGCCGTCAGCGTCTTCAGCTTCACGATCAGGTGATCGACCGGCGCTTCGACCGGCGCGGTCTGCGCAGCCATCTGCACGGCGGCCTGCTGCGTCGTGCACGCGTTGCTGCCGCTCGTGGCGGGCGGGGTCGCGGGGGGGGCGGGCGTGGGGGCGGGCGCGGGGGACGGTGTCGGCGCGGGTGCCGCGTTGGAGGAAGACGGGTTGCTGCCGTCGCCTCCTCCGCCGCCGCAACCGGCGAGGGGCAGGAGGGCCGCGGCGGACAGCATGCCGGCGAGCATGCGCGCGTGTGCGGGGCGCGCCAGCGCGAAATTGAAACGTTTGGCTTTCATGTTGAAAGTCGACCCTCAAATATAACCGTCGTGCCGGCGGTGTGCTCGGTTCGGCGAAAACCGGACCGTGTCGTTTTTGTCTGGTGGTCGCGGCAGGGGTGCTGCGACGCGCCATGCACTGGGTAACGGCCGCTGTGGCGGCTTCTTGAGTATGTTTTGTGTGAAAAAAGAGCGGGACGCAAACGATTTCGTTGCGGCATCGCAGCATGAACGCGCGTTTGGAAACGGCGACTGCGCGCGCGGAGCGAGACAGCAGGCGGCCGGTCGAGCGAAAGGCGCTGCACGAGCGCTTTTGCGCGCCACGGAAAGCGGTCGCCCGCGGCGTAGCCGCCGCGGAGGGCGCCTGACACTTTCCCTGATACGGTGCGAATTTTGTCGGGCGTACGATCGCGATTCGATCAACGTTTCGTCAGGAGAAAAGCATGAATCGCCGCGTCCGTTGGCTGGTTGTCGCGTTGTCCTGTGCGCTGGCGGGTGCCGCGCATGCGCAGGCCCTTACCGGCACGCTGAAGAAGATCAAGGACACGGGCATCGTGTCGCTGGGCATTCGCGAATCGTCGGTGCCGTTCTCATATTCGGACAACCAGCAGAAGAACATCGGCTATTCGCGGGACATCGCGTCGCGCATCATCGACCAGTTGAAGACGGAACTGAACCTGCCGACCCTCGCGGTGAAGGAAATTCCGATCACGTCGCAGAACCGGATTCCGCTGCTGCAGAACGGGACGATCGATTTCGAATGCGGATCGACGACGAACACGCTCGAGCGGCAGAAGCAGGCCGCGTTCTCGAACAGCATCTTTCTGTATGGCATCCGCTTCAGCACGCGCAAGGACTCGGGCGTGAAGGACTTCGCGGACCTGGCCGGCAAGACGGTCGCGACGACGGCCGGCACGTCGGACGAGCGCCTGCTGCGCAAGCTCAACGAAGAGAAGGCGATGAACATGACGATCATCAGCGCGAAGGATCACGCCGAAGCGTTCATGAACGTCACGACCGGACGCGCGGTTGCATTCGTGATGGACGAGCCGCTGCTGTACGGCGAGATTGCGAAGGACCGCAACCCCGGCGCGTATACGGTGGCGGGCACGCCGCTCGTCCACGAAAACTACGCGTGCATGATGCGCAGGGACGACCCGGCGTTCAAGCATGTCGTCGACGGCGTGATTGCGAAGATGCAGACGTCGGGCGCGGCCGAGAAGCTCTACAACCAGTGGTTCACGCAGCCGATTCCGCCGAAGGGCGTGAGTCTCGGCTATCCGCTGTCGGTGGAGATGAAACAGTTGTTCAGGAATCCGACGGATCAGGCGCAGTATTGATCGCCTCCGGGCGGCGTAGCGCGGGCCGGCGTTGTCCGGCGCGGCCCGCGCAATCAATATGTGCCGCTGATGCCGGCCCGGGTTCCGGCTGCCATCCCGGCTGTCATTCCGGCTTCGCGTCGGCTGCATTTCAGAAACCGTAACGCCTGGCATCGCCACGCGACCCTCATCGGCGCTCCGTCCGGGGCGCCGCTTCCCCCTTCCGCCGTTTCCCCCCTTTTTTGAAACCCGCGTCCGGCGCCGGACCGCGGCGCATGCATGCGCGCGGTGTGGCCAGTTTCCGCGTAAACCCGGATTCAGATATCAATTTGAACTGGTCAGAATCGGCCGAAATTGTTCAACAATTTTCTGCGTAAAATCTTGCGAAGCCGCATGTGGCGGCGCGCGGGAGGCGTTGCGGCGTTTTTCGCGCCGGCGCCGAAAAACCTCAGGAGCCACGCCATGTCCGGTCAGTTTTCGTTTCGACGTTTCCTCCGCGGCGCGCTCGTGCCGCTGGCTTGTGCCTGCTCGCTCGCATCGGCGGCGCCGCTGCAGACGGTGCGGCCCGGCACGCTCCTGGTCGGTTCCGACCTCACGTATCCGCCTTATGCGTATCTGGACGGCGGCAAGCCGGCCGGCTTCGACGCCGAGTTCTCGCGGATGCTGGCGCGCCATCTGAAGCTCGAGCCGGTGTTCCTCGACACGCGCTTTCCCGACCTGATCCTCGGGATGAAGGCGCGCCGCTTCGACGTCGTCGCGTCCGCGCTGTACGTGACGCCCGATCGCGTGAAGCAGGTCGATTTCGTGCCGTACCTGAAGACGGGCGCGTCGCTGCTGGTCGCAAAGGGCAGCGCGTTCCAGCCGAAGACGCCGCAGGACCTGTGCGGCAAGCGGGTCGGCTCGATCAAGGGCGCGTCGTGGACGCCGAAGCTGCGTGCGGTGTCGCAGGACACCTGCAAGGCAGCTGGGCGCGGCGAGATCGCGATCCTCGAATTCCCGACGTCGCCGGAAGCGACGTCCGCGCTGATGTCGAAGGCGGTCGATGTCCAGATCGAGGACGCGGCCGTCGCGCAGGGGATGCCGAAGCAGACGAACGGGCGCATCGAAATCAGTTCGACGACGCTGCTGTATCCGATCGTGATCGGCCTCGGTGTGACGAAGGGCGAGGGCGGACTGCAGGGCGCGCTCGAGGGTGCGCTGAACGACGCGAAGCGCAGCGGCGAGTACGGCGGCCTCGTGAAGAAATACGGGCTGCAGGAGCCCACGGCGGCCGACATCGTCAACGCGCTCGGCACGGCGAAGTAACCACGACGCAGCAACTGCGCGCCATGCCGGCGCGCCGGCCTGTCCGGTTGCGCGGCACGCGCCGGGTGGCCGCATCACTCATCCCGGGTCGAGGAGTCATCGATGCAGTTCGATTGGCACTACGTGTTGCAACTCTTGTGGGACAAGGATTTCTGGCGCGCCTGCGTCGTCGTCGTCGAGCTGAGCGTTTCGGTCTGGCTGCTTGGCGTGCTGCTCGGCTTCCCGGTGGCGCTCGCGCGCCAGTCGCACCAGCCGCTGCTGAAGCGGGCGGCGGCTGTCTACATCTGGTTTTTCCGCAGCCTGCCGCTGCTCGTGCTGCTGGTCTTCATCTACAACCTGCCGCAGGTCTTCCCCTCGACCAGCGCGGTGTTGTCCGATCCGTTCACGGCCGGCCTGATCGCGATGGTGCTGAGCGAGACCGCGTATTTCGCGGAGATCCATCGCGGCGGGATCCTGTCCGTGCCGCGCGGGCAACTCGAGGCCGGCCGCGCGCTCGGCATCCGCTTCACGGGCATCCAGCGGATGATCGTGATGCCGCAGGCGATCCGTATCGCATTGCCGGCGCTCGCGAACGAGTTCATCACGATCGTGAAGCTGACGTCGCTCGTGTCTGTGATTTCGCTGGCCGAGATCCTGCTCGTCGGACAGCGGCTGTACACGCAGAATTTCCTGGTGTTCGAAACGATGCTGGCCGTCGCGTTCTACTACGTGTTGATCGTTACCGTGTTCAGCCGGCTGCTTGGCTATCTCGAGCGGCACCTCGACGTCACCCGCCGTATTCCCGCTCTGGCCGGCCATGTCGATCTCGCGCTGACGCTGTCTACGCCGGCCGTCGCGCCGCGGCCGCGTGCGAGCGCCGAATTCGCGCTGAGGCTGAAAGGCATCCAGCAGCGCTACGGCCGTCACGAGGTGCTGAAGGACATTCATCTCGATGTCGCGCCGGGGCAGGTCGTGTCGATCATCGGCCCGTCGGGTTCGGGCAAGACGTCGCTGATCCGCACGGTCAACGGCCTCGCGCCGGTGAACGCGGGCGAGATCGACCTGTACGGCGAGCCGTTCATCCGCGCGGCGGGCGCGCATCCGCCGCGCGTGCCGCACGATCGCATCCTCGATATCGGCATGGTGTTCCAGAGTTTCAACCTGTTCCCGCATCGCACGGCGCTACAGAACGTGATGATGGCGCCGTGCTATCACCGGCAGGCCGACGCCGGGGCAATCCGCCTGCAGGCGCTGTCAATGCTGTCGAAGGTCGGGATGCTCGAACACGCGAACAAGTACCCGCATCAGCTGTCGGGCGGCCAGCAGCAGCGCGTGGCGATCGCGCGGGCGCTCGCCACGCGGCCGTCGATCATGCTGTTCGACGAGCCGACGTCGGCACTCGACCCGGAGCTCGTGGGCGAAGTGCTGAAAGTGGTCGAGACGCTCGCGAAGGAGGGGATGACGATGATCATCGTGACCCACGAGATGAACTTCGCGTTCAAGGTGTCCGACCGGATCGTCTTCATGGAGAACGGCCGGATCCTGTACGACGTGCCGCCCGAGCGGATTCGCGGCAGCGCGGACGCGCGCGTGAAGGATTTCCTGCGGCATGTTCATTTCGCCTGACCCGCAACGAACGATCGATCGACGAGGAACCGGCATGAACCTGTCTGAATTCCGGCAACCCGAGGCGCAGGTGGCGACGTGCGTCGACCGGTTGCGCGACTGCCTCGCCCGTGCCGACCACGTGCCCGGCGACATCGGCACCGCATGGCTCGCGCGCCGCGATGCGGCGGCGCTGGCCGAAGCGCGCGCATGGGACGCGCCGGCGGGGCGCGCGGCCGCTGCACCGCTCGTCGGCACGGTGCTGACGGTCAAGGCCTGCTTCGATTGCGAGGGCTGGGTCACGCATGCGGGCTCGCGCGTGCTGGCCGACGCGCCGCCTGCGCGTGCCGACGCCGCGCTCGTGGCGGCGTTGCGGCGCGTGGGTGCCGTGCCGGTCGCGCAAACCGCGATGACCGAGTTCGCCTACGGCGCGCTCGGCGTGAATCGTGCCTACGGCACGCCGGCGACGCCGCTCGATGCGCGACGCGAGCGCGTGGCCGGCGGATCGAGTTCGGGCGCGGCGGTGTCGGTGGCGCTCGGTGTGGCCGATCTGTCGCTCGGTTCCGACACGAGCGGATCGGCGCGCATTCCGGCCGCGTTCTGCGGCGTGGCCGGATTCAAGCCGTCGCGCGGCCGCTATCCCGATGCGGGCATGCGTTTTCTGTCGACGACGTTCGACGTGCCGGGGATGCTGGCGGCGACGGCCGACCTGTGCCGGCGGGTCGATGCGGCGCTGCACGGTCGCGCCGCGGGCCGGCCCGCGCCCGTCAGCGTGAAGGATCTGCATTTCGTCGTCCCCGAGCGCTTCGCGACTGGCGACGTCGACCCGGCCGTCGGGCACGCGTTCGACGCGTGGCTGTCGCGGCTGTCCGCGCACGGCGCGCGCATCGAGCGCAAGCGGCTCGATTGCCTGGCCGAGGCTGGCGCCGTCGCGCGCGCGGGCGGCATCATCGCGGCCGAGGCGTTCATGCTGCATCGCGCGTTGCTGGAAACGGCCGCCGATCGCTACGATCCGCTCGTCGGCCCGCGCATCGCGGCCGGCGAACACGTGCTCGCGCACGACTATGCGGCCGCGCTGCTGCGCTTGGCGGCGCTGGCCGATGCGTACCACGCGCAACTCGGCGATGCGCATGCGGTGCTGACGCCGACCGTGCCGATGCTGCCGCCGCGGATCGCCGATCTGGCTGACGAGACCGTGTATCTGGCGGCGAACGCGCGCTCGTTCCGGCTGACCGAATTCGCGAACCGGCTCGACCTGCCGAGCATCAGCGTACCGGGCGACCGTCGGCGCAAGCAGCCGATCGGCCTGCTGCTGACGGGGCGTCGCAATGACGACGCGCGGCTGCTCGATATGGCCGTGCTGGTCGAACACGCGCTGGCCGATTCCGATTGAACCGATTTCAGGCGGCAGGCATCGTCTTGCCATTTTTCATCGTCATTATTCAGAGGTGCTCATGATCGTCGTAAGATCGGCCGATATCGCCCATACCGAACGCCACGCGCACGGCCCGGGCTGGGACAGCAAGCGCATGATCGTCAAGCAGGACGGCGTCGGCTATTCCGTTCACGAGACACGCGTGCATGAAGGCTCGGAACTGCATCTGCACTACAAGCACCACTTCGAAACCAACTATTGCGTGGCGGGCGAAGGGGAAGTCGTCGAAACGGCGACCGGCAAGGTGCACCGGATTGCGCCCGGCACGATCTATGCGCTGAACCTGAACGATCCGCACATCCTGCGCGCGACGCGCGGCGACCTGCATCTCGTGTGCGTGTTCAATCCGCCGCTGACGGGGCTCGAGACGCACCGGGAAGACGGCAGCTATGCGCTGCCGGCGGGTGAGGAGGCCTGACGACGTTAGAGATCGGGCCGTGCGTGCCGCGTCATGCGGCACGCGTGCGAGGCGAGCGGCGGTTCGCTCAGGCCGCCTCGCGCTGGCTGCGCCTGATCGCTTCGAGGAGCATCCGCTCGGAATCGTCGAGGTAGCGCGAGAGCGTGGTGACGGCTTCGCTTCGGCGGTTCTGCGTGAGCAGGTCGTAGATCTGGTACTCGCGCTGGATCCAGTCGGGCGTCTGCACGCGCCGTTCGTCGGGATCGGCCGCGAACACGAGGCGCAGCTGCGCCGAGATGGTGCGGAAGAATTCGTCGAGCAGCGCGGACTTCTGCAATGCGACGATATGCTGGTGAAACCTCAGGCTGTGCGTGCCGACGGCCTGCCAGTTCTCTTTCTCGAGTTCTCGTTCGGCCGCGCGAATCGCCGACTGCATTTTCTCGAGCAGCGCAGGCTGTGCGAGTTCGGCCGTATTCAGCGCATGCAGTTCGAGCGTGCGGCGCGCGACATAAAGGTCGCGCACGTCCTGACGATTGAGCGTGCGCACGACGACACCCTTGTGCCGCACGAACGTGACGAGCCCTTCGCGGCCGAGCTGATGCAGGACTTCGCGAAGCGAGTTGCGCGACGTGTCGTATTCGGCCGCGAGGTCCATCTCGATCAGCGAGGTGCCGGGCGGCAGCTTGCCGCTGATGATGTGCTCGCGCAGTTGATGGCTGATCCGGTCGGCGACCGATTGTCCTCTCGCTTTTTCGCTTGCCATGCTGTTCGTTCGCTCCTCTCCTGATCGTGCGCCGCCGGCGTGGCCGGCCGGCGGCGTGGCGTCATTCTACGGGCTTTGTCACGCAGTCTTGTCGTGCCGCCAGTCGGCCTGCGGCGGCTGCATCCCATGCAGGCCCTTGTACGGCGCGACGGGCGGCGACGACCAGCCGTCGAGCAGGCCAGGATCGAGCCGGTACACCTCGACGCCGAGCGGCCGGCACACGTCGATCGGGTCGCGTGCGTCGGGCCCCCACATCGGGACCGACAGGTCGCCGCCCGGACAAGTCGACATCGCGCACAGCAGGTCGATTTCCGCGAAGAACTCGAGGTAGTCACCAGGCTTCGCGGGGCACGCCTTCATGAAGTACTTGTCGTCGTCGTTCAGGCCCGTGCACTGGAACACGTTGAGCACGTCGTGCACGTCGAATTCGGTCAGCCCGTACGGCGCGACCGCGCGCACGAGGTTCGAGTGGCAGTGGAAATGGAAATCCTCGCCGGTCAGCAGCTTGTTCACATACGGATCGCAGCGCGTGCCGAGCAGGTCGTGCACGCGGCCGCCGTCGCCGTCGACGCCGTAGCCGGCCAGCGTGTCGTCCGTGATCGTGACCATCGGGCGCAGGTAGGGCAGCGTCGACCAGATGCGGTCGAACGTCGTCACGTGCGCGGCCTGCAACTGGCGCGTGCGCGACGCCCACATGCGTTCGCGCGGATTGTGCAGGTTCCACATGTTGAAGTCGGCGACCTGCGGGCCTTCCAGCGTAACGATGCGGAACACGTGGCCGGCCGGCACCGTCCACGCGAAGCCGCTGCGGATCGGCACGACGTGCGATTCGATGCGTTGGCGCGCGTCCTGGCGCTGCGAGATCGCGGAATAGAAGGACCGGTCGACGTTCAGGACGGAGCCCTTGGTGACCTGGTAGGCGGCGGGATAGTTCGACATGACGCGGTGCCCTCGAGGAAGGTTGGCAGACACGGATATCCGGCCGAAAGCCTTGGTAGTGGCCGGTCTGGCATCAATTGACATGCTGAATTGTTCAACAATTTTGACGCTTCGGGAGTATAGGGCGAAGGCGGGGAGGCGTGTCAATGGGTGGAAAATACGGAGAGCGGCCGGAGGGGGAGGGTCGATGTTGCGAGGGGCCGCGTGCTGGATTCCCTGTCCGCTCGCAACCGGCGTTCACCGGCGTTCAACCGCGCCCGTGCCAGGGGAATCCTGTCGAGTCGCGCAACAACAGGCACAATGTGCCATTCGATGCATTGCGCACGTGTGTTCGTGATCCGAACGCGCAGGTTGCCGCGTCGCCGCCGTCCGAATCCATCCCCGTCGTCATGAACGCCACACTTGCCCCCGCGCGCGAGTCGAATTCGCCGCGCTTCCTGCTGTTCCTGATCTGCCTGTTCGCTTCCGCTGGCCAGTTGGCGATCGACATCTACGTGCCCGCGCTGCCCGACATGGCGCGCTCGTTCGCGACGACGCCGCAGGCGATCCAGTCGAGCGTGTCCGGCTACATGGCGGCCTACGCGCTCGGCCAGCTGATCTTCGGCCCGATCGCCGATGCATACGGGCGCAAGCGCGTGCTCGCGTTCGGGCTCGTGATCTACACGATCGGCTGCCTGCTGTCGCTCGGCGCGCAGAATCTCGAGACGTTCGTGCTGGCGCGCTGCCTGCAGGGCTTCGGGATCGCGACCACCAACCTGCTCGCGAAGGCGATCATCACCGATTCGTTCTCCGGCCAGGCGCTGCTGCACGCGTTCACGTACATGTCGATCGCGTGGGGGCTCGCGCCGATCGTCGCGCCGGTGATCGGCGCGCATCTGCAGGAATGGTTCGGCTGGCGCGCGTGCCTCGTGTTTCTGCTGGTGTACTCGCTGGTGATGTGGGCGCTGCTGTGGCGCTACCGCGAAACCTTGCCGAAACCGGTGCATCTCGAGCCGCGCACGCTGATGGCGAACGCGGGCAAGGTGCTGGCGAGCCCCGTGTTCCAGAGCTGCTTCCTTGCGCAGGGGCTGTGCTACAGCATCCTGCTCGTGTTCAATATCGTCGGGCCGTTCATGGTGCAGACCACGCTGCACAAGCCGCCGACTTTCTTCGGCTACCTCGCGCTCGGGATCGGGCTGATGTATTTCCTCGGCGGCCTGTCGAACCGGATTCACGGGCGCGGGCTGCCGAGCGCCGAGCAACGGCTGCGCATCGGCGCGCGCGTGATGGCCGGCGCGTCGGTCGCGATGCTGGTGCTCGGGCTGACGGTCGGGCTGCGCGTATGGACGCTCGCCACGCCGGTGCTCGTGATGGGCTTCTGCGCGGGCGCGATGTATCCGACGCTGATGGCCAAGGGCAACTCGCTGTTTCCGCATATCGCGGGCCTGACCAGCGCGATCCTCGGATGCGCGCTGCTGCTCGTGTCGTCCGCGATGATGGGCCTGGCCGGTTTCGTGTCGATTCACGTGCTGACGCCGCTCGCGGTGTTCTTCGTCGCGCTGTCGTTCATCGTCGTATGGATGGTCACCAAGCTGCTGCGGTACCTGTCGCAGCAGCAGGCCCAGGCCGCGCCTGTCGTGTGCGGGAGCGGGGAGGCCGCGTAAGCGCCGCCTGTCGACAAAATCATGAGCCTGATCCTGCTGAACCGCGTCGTCCGATCCGATGCCGCCGACCTGATCGCCGCCAACCGTGCGAGCCGGAGCCACCATCTGCCGTGGGTCGACTCGTTCATCGACCAGGCGGGATTCGACCAATGGTTCACCCGCTGCCTGACGGGGCCGAACGTCGGCTTCGTCGCGCGGGAGCGGGCGTCCGGGGCGGTGGTTGGCGTGGTGAACCTCAACGAGATCGTCGGCGGCGTGTTTCAGAGCGCGTATCTCGGGTACTACGGAATGCTGGAGTTCAGCCGCAAGGGGCTGATGACGGATGCGCTGCGCGCGGCGATCGGCGTCGCGTTCGGCGAACTGGGGCTGCATCGGCTCGAAGCGAACATCCAGCCCGGAAACCATGCGTCGATCGCACTGGTTCGGCGGCTCGGTTTCCGGAACGAGGGATTTTCGCCGCGCTATCTGCGCATCGGCGGCGAGTGGCGCGACCACGAACGGTGGGCGCTGCTGGCCGACGGCGAGAACGAAGCGGGCGGCTGACGCTTGATACCGGGCGATTTCTTTCCCGCTGCAGGCCGCTCACAGCGGATGCGCCGCGCCCGCCTGCGTCAATAGCGAAACGGCAACCGGATCCGGCATCCCGTTCGAGTCGATCGCGCCGGCCTTCGCGAGCGCGACGAGATCGCCGTCGACGCCCGGTTGCCCGACCACGAACGATGTGGTCAGGAACGCCGGCGTCGCGAGCGTGACCGCATAGCGCTGCTGCAGGTTCGTCACCACGGCCGATTGCGCGGCCTGCACGGCGTTCGGGCTGTTCATCGCCTGCTGGTAGCGCAGACTGCCCTGGAAATTGCCGATCAATCCGGCCATGTTCGTGCCGAGCTGTGCCGCGAGATAGACCAGCATCAGCTCGGTTTCGGGCGTCGTATTGAAGGTGCCGCCCGCGTAGGCGAGCGAATGCAGGCTCGTGCCGCCCGACGTCACGGCGATCACGCACGGCAGCGCGGCGTTGACCGTCACACGGTAGTTGCCGCCGCCGTCCGTCAGCGTCGTCGCCGAGCCCACCGCGCAACTGACCGTTACCTGCGCGCTCGCGAGCGCGCCGCCCGTGGCGGCCGTGCCCGACAGCGCGACCGTCTGCGTGTTGTTGTTGATGCAGACATCCACGCCGAAGCAGGCATCGCCGTTGCACGCCTGAAGCGTCGCGAGGGTGGCGATGCAAAGGGCGCCCAGCGCGGGGCGGGTGAAGTGCGTAGGGCGAATGTTCATGGTCGCGGGCGATCGGGATAAGGAGGCAACCGGTGAGCGTCGGGAATGCGACGCTGCTCACATTCTAGGTCCCGAATCGGGGCGTTGCTTGCCCGTTTGCCGCGGGAGCGCGCATTTTCAGCCGCACCGGCAATCGATTTCCCGCCCAGCCGCCCAGCCGCCCAGCCGCCCAGCCGCCCAGCCGCCGACCGCGAACGCGGCCGGCTCATGCCCTCAGGGCTTGCGCGCGGCCGTCTTCGCGAATGCGCCGCGCACCTCGAAGCTGATCGCATCCGCGACGTTGCCGCGTGCGTCGACGAGTTCGAGCCGGTGCCGGCCCGGCCACGGCATCCATGCGATGCGGTCGGTATGCCCGATCACCTTGTCGTCGAGCCGCCACGCGAACCGCGCGGCGCGCCCGGCCGAGCGCTCGAACCAGATCCGCTGGTTCTTCGGCGGAATGTCCGGGTCGATCGCGAAGATCGTGCCGTCGGTCGGCGCGCCGATCGTCAGCGGTGCGCGCGCGCCGTCCTTGCCCGGCGTGACGGGGGCGGCGAGCCGGATCGTGTCGACCGCCGTCCCCGAGAGGAACCACTCGTTGCGCGCAGGCTCGATATCGCGTTCGAACGCGATGCGACGCGTCTCGACGCCGGCCGGCGCGCGCGGCGCGCGGCTCGGCAGGTCGCGGTGCAGGTAGCCGACGACGGCCGACCACACGGGCGACGCGCCCGTGACGCCCGACACGTCCCACATCGGCGAACCGTCCGCATTGCCGACCCACACGCCGACCGTATAGCGCGACGTGAAGCCGACGGTCCAGTTGTCGCGCATGTCCTTGCTCGTGCCGGTCTTGACCGCCGAGAAGAAGCGTGTCGCGAGCGGGTTGTCGAAGCCGAACGTGCGTACGCGCGCGTTGTTGTCGGACAGGATGTCGGTGACGACGAAGCTGGCTGCCTCGCTAAACACGCGCGTGCCGCCGTCCGCTTGCGCATTCGCGGGGGCCGGCGCACCGGACGCCGGTGCCGATGCGGGCAGGTCGACGACCTTGCGTGCGACGCCGCCGTTCGCGAGCGCGCGATACGCGTTGGTCAGGGACAGCAGCGTGACGTCCGCGCTGCCGAGCGCGAGGCTGAAGCCATAGTAGTCGCCTTCCTGCGCGAGCGGCAGGCCGAGCGCGGTGAGCGTGCGCGCGAAGCGGTGCGGCGTGACGAGCACGAGCGTGCGCACGGCCGGCACGTTCAGCGAGCCGCCGAGCGCGCTGCGCACGCTCACCCAGCCCTTGAAATCCTTGTCGTAGTTCTGCGGAATGTACAGGCCGCCGCCGGCGGCGAGGTTGATCGGCGCGTCGTCGAGCAGCGACGCGGCCGTCAGCCGCCTTTCGTCGAGCGCCTGTGCATAGAGGAACGGCTTGAGCGTCGAGCCGGCCTGGCGCGGCGCGAGCACGGCGTCCACCTCGCGCGCGCTCGACAACGCACCCGACGAGCCGACCCACGCGCGAATCTCGCCGGTTGCATTGTCGATCACGACCACCGCGCCGTCCTGCACGTTGCGCCGGTGCGCGGGCGCGTTGAGCTCGGTCAGCGCGCGCATCAGCGTGTCGCGCGCGAAGCGTTGCAGCGGCGCATCCAGCGTCGTGCGGACCTGCGCGCCGGCCGCCGGCCTGACCTCGGCCGCGATGCGCCGCGCGAAGTGCGGGGCGAGGGCGGCGCCGTCGTCGCGCACGGCGTTGGCCGGGCGCGCTGTGACGAGCTGCACGTAGCCGTCGAGCGATGCGCACGCCTGTTCGGCATGCATGTCGCGCAGGATCCGGCACGCGCGCTCGGCGATTTTCGCGGGCGTTGCATTGGGCGCGCGCACGAGCGCGGCCGCGATCGCGGCTTCGCGGGTGTCGAGGCCCGACGGCGCCTTGCCGAACAGCACCTGCGACAGCGCGCCGAGCCCGACCGTCTCGCCGCGGAACGGCACCAGGTTCAGGTAGGCCTCGAGGATCCGGTCCTTGCGCCAGCCGCGTTCGAGCAGCAGCGCGTTCACCGCCTGCGTGGCCTTCTGCGGCAGCGAGCGCTGGCCCGAGCGGCGCGGCGAATCGCTGAGCAGCCCGGCGAGCTGCATCGTGACGGTCGACGCGCCGCGCGTGCGCTCGTTCCACAGGTTGCCCCATGCGGCGCCGGCGATCCCGCGCCAGTCGACGCCGCTGTGTTCGTAGAAGCGCTTGTCCTCGGACACGACGATCGCCTCGCGAAACGCGGGCGAGACGTCGGCGAGCGATACCCAGTCGCCGCGCCGTTCGGTGAGGTCGACGCGCGTGCGCTGCAGCGGCGTGCCGTCGCGCGCGAGCAGCACCCAGTCGGAACTGCGCCAGTTGCGGCGCACGTCGTCGTAGCCGGGCAGCGCATGCGCGACGAGCGGCACGGCCAGCACGACGGCGACGAATACGCGGCCGGCGAAACGCCCCGGCCGCGGCAATACCGGATCGATCATCACGGTCTCGTTACTTGCCCGCGTCGGCCGGCTTCACGGTCATCGGCGGATTCGGCCACAGGCCGTATACGGACGGCGCGTACAGCGCCTCGACGCGCGTCGGCGGCAGCCCGAAGGTGCCGACGTTGTTCAGCCGCACCGTGTACTCGACCGAGAGTTTGCCCTTCGGCAAATAGTCGTAGTACGCGCGGTAGCCGTCGAAGTCGCGCTCGATGAACGCGGGCCACGCGCCGTCCGGCGTCTTCTCGCCCTGCGTCGCGGCTTCGGAATCACGGCCGAGGCCCGAACCGAGGATCGTCGCGCCGGACGGGATCGGATCGTTGACGACGACCCAGGTCATGTCGCTCTGCGCATCGATGTCGAGATGCACGCGCACGACGTCGCCGCGCGTCAGCACGCCCTTGACGGCGGGCGACACGGGCGTGACGGTCTTCGTGATCCGGTAGCCGGCCGCGAACGGCGCGCGCAGCGGCACCGCCGCGAGGCTTTCGATCGTCGCCCACGGGCGGCCCGTACCGTCCTGCGTGACGGACAGCGTGGCCGGCCCCTGCGACGCACGCGGCCACGGCAGCATCACGCTGCGGGCCGCGGCGGCGCGGGTGGCGGCCGTGGCCGATGCGGGCGTGTCGGCGGGCGCCGGCGCCTGCGACCACGCGATCGTGCGTTCGTCGCCGCCGAGCGCGACCTTCGTCGCGCCGGCAACCGGCGTGCTCTCGTAGGTGCGCGAGAAGCGCTCGACCGCGAGCAGGCCGAGCGCGTTCGACGTGGTCGTCTGCCACGCGCCCTGGCGCTGCAGTGCGAGCAGGCCGGCCGTCACGCGCGGCATCTCGTCCTTCCACGCCGGGTCGCCCGCGAATTCCAGCGCGAGACGGGCGGCGTTGGTCTCGTTGCTGGTCATCAGCCACCACAGGTCGTCGTCGCGCGCGGTCGAGAACACGAGCTGCGTGCCCTGGTACGTGAGGCGCGCACGCAGGATCTGTTCGACCTGCGCGCGTTTCTCGTCGCGTTGCGGGATGTCCTTCACGCGCGTCAGGATCGCGTGATAGTCGATCACCGCCGACGTCGGCCACTGGTTCGGCGCGATCTCGATCGAGCCGAGCATGCGGCCCTGTGCGGCGCCGTAGCGCGACAGCGCCTCGATCGCGGCGAGCTTGCGCAGGTCGCGATCCTGGCGCGGCGCCCACGCGTTGCGCTCGATGCGGCCGTCGACGAAGCGCGCGAGCCCGGTTTCGAGCTGCGTGCGCAGGTCTTCCGGCAGCGCGAAGCGCGAGTCGAGACGGCTGGCCTCGTCGGACACCACGAGCAGGTACGACGACAGCGTCGGGCTGCCATGGTGCGAATCGTCGGACGACGGCGGGAAGTAGCTCGCGAGCCCGTCGCTGTCGAGGTAGACGGGCATGCGTGCGACCAGCGCCTGCCATTGCGCGGGGTCGCGCAGGCCGATCGCGCGCGAGGTCTGCTGTTCGAGGCAGCGATACGGATAGCGCTCGAACCAGCGTTTCACGCCGGGCAGGCCGTCGGCGAGCTTCGACTGCAGCGACACGGCGATGCCGCCGCGCGGTGCGCCCTGTGCGTTGCTTGCGGAGCCGGCCGGCGCGGACACGGGCACCGTCAGCGTGCCGTCGACCTGCGCGAGCGTCGCCTGCTGCACGGTCACCGGCAGCGCGGGCACGACCTTCTGCGCGACCGCCAGCGCGTCGGATGCGCGCTTGCCGCCTTGCTCGGCCGCTTCGATGCGCCAGTTCAGCGCACCGGCCGCGTCGAGCGCCTGCTCGGGCACGGTGATGGTCCACGCGACCTCGGTCGCCGTATTGGCCGCGAGCGACACGGTTTGCGGCGCGACGTCGAGGCCCGTCACGCGCGGCGTGACGACTACCTGCATCGCGCGGTCGGTCGTGTTGCGCAGCGTGACCTGCGCGCGGAACGCGTCGCCTTCGCGCACGAGCGGCGGCAGGCCGGAGATCAGTTGAAGATCCTGCGTGCTGCGGATCGACGTGCTGCCCGTGCCGAAACGGTCGGGGCCGACCGCCGCGATCGCGACGATCCGGAAGCGCGTGAGCGCGTCGTTCAGCGGCACTTCGACGGTCGCGCTGCCGTTGGCATCCAGCGTCACGTGCGGATTCCACAGCAGCAGCGTGTCGAACAGCTCGCGCGTCGGCGCGCCGCCGCCGCCGCCGCCGGCCGGCACGGCCTTGCGGCCGAAGTGGCGGCGGCCGACGATTTCCATCTGCGCGGTGGCCGTCTCGACGCCGTACGCACGCCGTCGCAGCATCGCGTCGAGCAGGTCCCAGCTGTTGTTCGGCATCAGTTCGAGCAGCGCCTCGTCGACGGCCGCGACCGCGATCTGCGTGCCGGCCGGTGCGGGCTGGCCGTTCGGCAGCGTGACCTTCACGTGCGCCTGCGCCTTGCTGCGCACCGTGTAGCGCGTCGCATCGGTCGTCACGGTCACGCCGAGACGATGGACGCCCGTGCCGACCTTGATTTCGCCGAGGCCGTAGCGGAACGCGGGTTTCGACAGGTCGACGAACGCGGTCGGCGCTTCATAGTGGCGGCCTTCGCGCCAGAACGCGCGCGCCCATTCGACCGGCGCCTTCCAGCCCCACGTGAAGAACGAGTACCACGGCACTTCGCGAATCCGGCCGCGCAGCGCGAGCACCGACACGTAGACGTTCGGCCCCCACGATTCGCCGACCTTCAGGTCGACCGTCGGGTTCTTGCCGTTCAGTTCGACGATGTGCGTTTCCATCACGCCGCCGCGCTCGACCGCGACGAGCGCGGTCGCGTAGCGGAACGGCATCCGCACCTGGAAGCGGGCCGTTTCGCCCGGTTCGTACGAGGTCTTCTCCGGGATCACGTCGATCCGGTCGGTGTTGTCGCCGCCGAACCAGAGTTCGTCCTCGCGCGTGACCCACACCGACGTCGACGCGTTCGACGTGCGGCCGTCGCCATCCTTCGCGACCGCGATCAACTGCACGTTGCCGGCCTGTTCGAGCGTCGCGTCGCAGGCCATGCGGCCCTTGTCGTCGGTCTTGCCCGAGCACAGCACGCCGAGGTCGCGCGTGTCGCTCTTGTTGTCGTACGCATAGAAGCCGCCGACCATCCGCTTGCGCGACGACGTCGTGATGTGCGCGACACCCTTGATCTCGATCGGCACCGATGCGCGCGGCTTGCCCTGCAGGTCGACCGCCAGCGCCTGCACGGGCACGCGCTGGCCGACCGACACCCAGCGGCCGGCCTTGACGCCGGCCACCACCGCGGCCGGCCACAGGATCGTGTCGCCGCGGATCGTCTGCACTTCGCCGTTCGGGTCCGCGAACGTTGCCTCGAGCGCGATGCGCTTCGGAGCGTCGACGTCGGGCAGGCCCTTGAGCGTGACGGCGCCCGCGCCGTTGCGGTCGAGCGTCAGCGGCAGCTTGTCGGCGATCAGCTTCGTCGCGTCGGGATCGTGGTTCGACGCCGCCGCGTTGTCGCCGTCCTGCGAATCGTCGTCCGCGTTGCCGTCGCTCGTGTCGGGACGATACGGCGTGAAGCTGAAGTCCTCGAAGCGATCCGCGAACGGCGGCGACGCCCACTTCATCAGCGCCGACACCTGCACGGGCAGGTTCGATGCGCCGCCGCCCGACACGTAGTCGATCTGCACCGCGAGCGGTGCTTCCTTGACGGCGACGAGCGGGCTTTTCTGCGCGTCGCGCGCGCCGATCGATCCTTTCAGCACCGGCAGGCGGAACGCCTCGACGCGGAAGCTGCCGCTGTAATAGGTGGCGGTCGGCGCGTCTTCCGGGCCGCCTTCGAGCTCGACGCTGTATTCGCCGAGCTTCGCGGCGGCCGGCAGCGTGAACTGCGAGTCCGCGCTGTGGTCGGCCGCCCACGTGAGCGGCAGCTTGTAGGTCTGGCCCGTGCCGAGATGGCGGATCGTCACGCGCGTCGGGTATTGCGACGGGAACGCGAGGCTCTGCAGCGTCTCGGTCCGGATGAAATGCTTCATCGACACGGTTTCGCCCGCGCGCAGCAGCGTGCGGTCGAACACCGTATGCGCGCGCACGGTCGGCGCGCTGTCGGCGTCGGTCGGCACGTTGAAGCGCCACGATTCGATCCCGCGGTTCCAGCCCGAGCTGACGAATGCCATGTCGGGGCCCGTCTTCGGATCGTTGACGCGCGCCGACACGAAGTAGTCTTCGTAGCGCTGTTCCGACGAACTGCATGCGTGCTTCGGCTCGAACGGCCCGTCGATCTTCAGCAGGCCTTGCGCGTCGGTCTTGCCGGCCGCGATCTCGTCGCCGTTGCAGTCGGACACGCGGATCTGCGCGTTCGGCACCGGCTTGCCCTTGTCGAGCGTCGTGACCCACACGAGGTTGTTCTCGCGGCCCTGTTTCAGGTGCACGCCGAGGTTCGTGACGAGCACGGTGGTACGCACGTACATGCTCGACGGCTTCGCGAGCAGCGAGCGGCCGAGCGCGGGCGACGCGAGTTCGAGCACATAGAAGCCGGGCTTGTCGATCGGCACGCCGACGATCTCGAACGGGCGCAGCGTCTTCGGGTCGGCCTGCGGCAGCGTCAGCGCCTGCACGCCGGGCTGGCCCTTGAGCAGCGTCAGCGAGCGCACGTCGATGCGGCGGTTCTTCGGCGCGGGCTGTTTTTCGCCGGCCTCGAGCGGCACGTAGACCGGGTGCTGGCCCTTGCGCTCGAGCAGGCCGGAAATCTGGCTGTCGATCGACCCGGCCGTCATCGACCAGTTGTCGAAGCGCTCGACGGTGCGCATCCACTGGCGGATCGCGGTGTCGTCGTCGACCTTCAGGTTCGAGAATTGCGCGCCCCGGGTGTTGAGCCCGTCGATATGCAGGTCGGCCTCGACGTTGCGCAGCGTGACCGGCACGAGCGCGGGCGTATCGGGTTCGGCGAAGCGCTCGACGATCCCGAAGGTGCCCGACGAGAATTTCGCGAGCGGCGGCATCGGTGCGGTGCGCGTCGCGAGCGGGAACAGGTCGGCGTTGGAGAGCGAGCGGTCGGTCACGTCGCGCAGGCCCGACGGCAATTCGATCGTCAGGCCGGCCTGCGCCGGCAGCGGCGGGTTGAACGTGACGGTCGTCACTTCCTCGCTCTTGTCGTCGGCCGCAAAGGTCGGCGACAGCGAACCGTCGGGGCCGCGCAGCTTGATCGCGTCGGCGTTCTTGCGCGAGATCGGCGCGTTGAACGTCAGCGTGAGCGGGCGCAGCGGCGTGCAGGGCGCTTTCGCGTTCTCGCGTTCGCACGAGAAGCTCGCGGCGAACGGCTCGCGCACGGTGAAATCGAAGCGCCGTTCCGTTTCGTTCGCGATGCCGCTCGGGCTCGCGACGCCCTTGCCGTACACGAGCTGCATCTTTGCGCTCGCCGGCAGCGCCTGTGCGCACGACAGCGTCAGCACGCGCGCGGCGTCCTTCTTCAGCCCGAAGTGGTCGAGCAGCGCGTTGCGCGCGTCGTCGTCGACGGCCGTGACGGGAATGCGGTTGCCGATGCCGGCCGCTTCGCACCAGATGTTCGCGAGCGCCGAGCGCGGTTCGGCCGGGCCGTTCAGCTTCATTACGAATACCTGCCGTTCCTCGATCTCGCGCGAGCCGGGGCGCACGTTCACCGGGAACGGGCCGCCCGTCTGGAACGTGAAGCGGCGCGGGCCGCTCGCCGCATTGCCCGCGACCGAGCGCAGCGCGTCGTTGAGCGCGACCGAGCAGCGTACGCCGGGCGGCAGGTCGTTCTCGAAATCGTAAGCCCAGGTCTTGTCGTCGACCCAGTGACCCTGGCCGCGCGCGGCGGTCGAATCGTTGCACGTCACGCGCGCGGGATTCGGCGCGGAGGCCGAGCCGAATGCAACCATCGGCTCGTCGAACTTGACGACCGTCTGCCTGACTTCGGTGACGGTGCCTTGCGGCGTTACGCTCACCGTGCGCGCCGCGCCCGCATGCAGCGACAGGGCCGCGGCAGTGCCGAGCACTGCGACGGCGCCGATGCGCCAGAGCAGCCGGGTGGTGTGGTTGGTTAGATTCGCTTTATTGTGTTTGTCGTGCTGCTTCATCAGGTTTGCTCCGGGAAACCCTGTCCTTCAGGTTGGGGCTGAAAGGGGTGCGGCCGATTGGCTAATGCGTCAAAGCTTGAGGTCGACGCCAGCCTATGACATGGTGCGAGATATGGATATCAAGCGCGCGTACCGATTCCGGTTCTACCCGACGTCCGAGCAAGCAGCGATGCTTGCCAGGACGTTTGGGTGCGCGCGCTTTGCGTACAACCACATGCTGCGGATGCGCAGCGATGCATGGCAGCACCACCAGGCGAGTATCGGTTATCACGAAACCTCCGCTGCGCTTACCGCGCTGAAGAAAACCCCTGAGCATGCATGGCTGAATGAGGTCAGTTCGGTTCCGCTCCAGCAGGCGCTGCGCCACTTGCAGACGGCGTTCACGAATTTTTTTACCAAACGCGCGAAGTATCCAAACTTCCGACGCAAGGATGGCACGCAATCCGCCGAATACACGGCAAGCGCCTTCAGGTGGGACGGCACTGCGCTAAAGCTGGCAAAGATGGATGCGCCACTTGCGATCCGCTGGTCGCGCACGATCCCTAAAGGCGCAAGGGTGACAACTGTCACGGTCTCGAAAGACACGGCAGGTCGATACCATGTATCGATGCTTTGTGATGATGTGGTTTCTAGCAAATCCGCATCAACTAGCAAGGTTGGTATCGACTTCGGGTTGACAGATTTTGTCGTTCTTTCGACCGGCGAGAAGATCGCTGCGCCGAACGCGTTTCGCAAGAACGAGGCCATGCTCGCCAAATTGCAACGGCGGCTGGCAAAGAAGCAGATGGGTTCTGCCAATCGCAGAAAGGCGAGATTCAAAGTCGCACGCATGCATGCCCGGATAGCAGACATCCGCAGGGATTTCCTGCAAAAACTCTCGACTCGGTTGATCAACGAAAACCAAGTGATCGCCATCGAAAGCCTTGCTGTCAGAAGCATGCAGAAGAACCGAAGACTCGCGAAATCGATCAGTGACGCAAGTTGGTCGGAATTCGTGCGGCAGTTGACGTACAAGGCCGCGTGGTACGGCCGTACGCTGATCGGCATCGATCGTTGGTATCCGTCCAGCAAGCGATGCGCTGATTGCGGGCATACCGTCGCCACGCTGCCGTTGAAGGTGCGTGTATGGGTCTGCCCAGGATGCGAAACGTCGCACGACCGCGACATCAACGCCGCGCGTAACGTTTTGGCCGCTGGACTGGCGGTGTCAGCCCATGGAGAAAGCGTAAATCCCATGTCTCTTTGCGAGGCGATGTCGGGTTGCATTCAGTGAAGTGGGAATCGCCTTCCACCAGGAAGGGGAGCAGTCAACGCTCGATTTGCCCTCGGAGGGAAGCTTTCTGTTTGATTGCACGCGATTCTAACCGACCGTCATGCGCGCACATCGCGGCGCGCAGTGTGTCGCCGGCATGCGACACGGGTGTGCTTGCCGCAGATTTGTCGCGTCGGCGACACAAAAATGCAGCGAAATGTCGATTGTCTCGGATTGTGGAACATTTAATGGACTATAAAAGCATTGTCCGATCCGAATTGTGCGCGTACATTTCAGGGCCGCGCGAAAGTTTGATAAATATCAAGCGTGGTTTTCCCGAATCCTGTGTTCGAGAGAAGGAAACATGCACAACGACAACACTCCCCACTCGCGTCGCGCAAGCGACGCAGCCGCAACCGGCATCACGCGGCGTCAATGGCTGCAGGGCGCACTGGCGCTGACGGCGGCGGGCCTTACCGGCTCGCTGGCGTTGCGGGCCCTGGCCGATAATCCCGGCACCGCGCCGCTCGATACGTTCATGACGCTCTCCGAAGCAGTGACAGGCAAGAAAGGGCTGAGCCGCGTGCTCGGCGAACGCTTCCTGCAAGCACTGCAGAAGGGTTCGTTCAAGACGGCCGACGGCTTGCCGCAACTCGCCGGCGCGCTCGCGTCCGGCTCGCTGAATCCCGATCAGGAAGCAGCCGCGCTCAAGATTCTCGAAGCGTGGTATCTCGGCATCGTCGACAACGTCGTGATTACCTACGAAGAGGCATTAATGTTCGGCGTCGTGTCGGATACGCTCGTGATCCCTTCGTATTGCCCCAACAAACCCGGCTTCTGGGCCGAAAAACCGATCGAGAGGCAAGCCTGATGGCCGATACCGATACGCAAAAAGCCGACGTCGTGGTCGTCGGATCGGGTGTCGCAGGTGCGATCGTTGCACACCAGCTCGCGATGGCGGGCAAGTCCGTGATCCTGCTGGAAGCCGGCCCGCGCATGCCGCGCTGGGAAATCGTCGAGCGCTTTCGCAACCAGCCCGACAAGACCGATTTCATGGCGCCGTACCCGTCGAGCCCGTGGGCGCCGCATCCGGAATACGGCCCGCCGAACGACTACCTGGTCCTGAAGGGCGAGCACAAGTTCAACTCGCAGTACATCCGCGCGGTGGGCGGCACGACGTGGCACTGGGCTGCGTCGGCGTGGCGCTTCATCCCGAACGACTTCAAGATGAAGACCGTATACGGCGTCGGCCGCGACTGGCCGATCCAGTACGACGACATCGAGCATTACTACCAGCGTGCCGAGGAAGAACTGGGCGTGTGGGGCCCGGGCCCCGAGGAAGACCTGTACTCGCCGCGCAAGGAGCCGTACCCGATGCCGCCGCTGCCGTTGTCGTTCAACGAGCAGACGATCAAGAGCGCGCTCAACGGCCATGACCCGAAGTTCCACGTGGTGACCGAGCCCGTCGCGCGCAACAGCCGCCCGTACGACGGCCGGCCGACCTGTTGCGGGAACAACAATTGCATGCCGATCTGCCCGATCGGTGCAATGTACAACGGCATCGTGCACGTCGAGAAGGCCGAGCAGGCCGGCGCGAAGCTGATCGAGAACGCGGTCGTCTACAAGCTCGAGACCGGGCCGAACAAGCGCATCGTCGCCGCGATCTACAAGGACAAGACGGGCGCCGACCATCGCGTCGAAGGCAAGTACTTCGTGCTCGCCGCGAACGGTATCGAGACGCCGAAGATCCTGCTGATGTCCGCGAACCGCGATTTCCCGAACGGTGTCGCGAACAGCTCGGACATGGTCGGCCGCAACCTGATGGACCACCCGGGCACCGGCGTGTCGTTCTACGCGAACGACAAGCTGTGGCCGGGCCGCGGCCCGCAGGAGATGACGTCGCTGATCGGTTTCCGCGACGGCCCGTTCCGCGCGACCGAAGCCGCGAAGAAGATCCACCTGTCGAACATGTCGCGCATCAACCAGGAGACGCAGAAGATCTTCAAGGGCGGCAAGCTGGTGAAGCACGAAGAACTCGACGCGCAGATCCGCGACCGTTCCGCGCGCTACGTGCAGTTCGACTGTTTCCACGAAATCCTGCCGCAGCCCGAGAACCGCATCGTGCCGAGCAAGACGGCCACCGACGCGATCGGCATCCCGCGCCCCGAGATCACGTATGCGATCGACGATTACGTGAAGCGCGGCGCCGTGCACACGCGCGAGGTCTACGCGACCGCCGCGAAGGTGCTGGGCGGCACGGAGGTCGTCTTCAACGACGAGTTCGCGCCGAACAACCACATCACGGGCGCGACGATCATGGGCGCGGATGCACGCGACTCGGTCGTCGACAAGGACTGCCGCACGTTCGACCATCCGAACCTGTTCATCTCGAGCAGCTCGACGATGCCGACCGTCGGTACGGTGAACGTGACGCTGACGATCGCGGCGCTCGCGCTGCGGATGTCGGACACGCTGAAGAAGGAAGTCTGACCGTGCGGAAATCTACTCTCACTTTCCTCGTCGCCGGCTGCCTCGCGCTGCCGGGCTTCGCACGCGCGGCCGACGCGGCCGATCCGGCGCTCGTCAAGCGCGGCGAATACCTCGCGGTCGCGGGCGACTGCATGGCGTGCCATACCGCGAAGGGCGGCAAGTCGTTCGCGGGCGGCCTCGGCATGCCGATTCCGATGCTCGGCAAGATCTACACGAGCAACATCACGCCCGATCCCGAGACGGGCATCGGCAACTGGACGGCCGAGGACTTCGAGCGCGCGGTGCGCCACGGGGTTTCGAAGAACGGCGACAACCTGTATCCGGCGATGCCGTACGTGTCGTACGCGAAGATCAACGACGGCGACGTGCAGGCGCTGTATGCGTACTTCATGCACGGCGTCGAGCCGGTCAAGCAGGCGCCGCCGAAGAACGAAATCCCCGCGCTGCTGAGCATGCGCTGGCCGCTGAAGATCTGGAACTGGCTGTTCCTGAAGGACGGCGCGTACGAGCCGAAGCCGGCGCAGAGCGCCGAATGGAACCGCGGCGCGTATCTCGTGCAGGGGCTCGCGCACTGCAGCACGTGCCACACGCCGCGCGGTATCGCGATGCAGGAGAAATCGCTCGACGAGACGGGCGGCAGCTTCCTGTCGGGCTCGGTGCTCGCGGGCTGGGACGGCTACAACATCACGTCCGACCCGAATGCGGGGATCGGCGGCTGGACGCAGCAGCAGCTCGTCCAGTATCTGCGCACCGGCAGCGTGCCGGGCCTCGCGCAGGCGGCCGGCCCGATGGCCGAGGCGATCGAGCACAGCTTCTCGAAGATGACGGAAGCCGACATCGGCGCGATCTCGACGTACATTCGCACGGTGCCGGCCGTTGCCGGCGGCGACGCGAAGCAGTCGCGCTCGTCGTGGGGCAAGCCGGCCGAGGACGGCCTGAAGCTGCGCGGCGTCGCGCTCGCAGCGTCGGGCATCGATCCGGCGCGGCTGTATCTCGGCAACTGCGCGACCTGCCACCAGATGCAGGGCAAGGGCACGCCGGACGGCTATTACCCGCCGCTGTTCCACAACTCGACGGTCGGCGCACCGAATCCGACCAACCTCGTGCAGGTGATCCTGAACGGCGTGGAGCGCAAGACCGGCAGCGAGGACGTCGGGATGCCGGCGTTCCGCCACGAGCTGTCGGATGCGCAGATCGCCGCGCTGACGAACTACCTGACCGGGCAGTTCGGCAATCCGGCCGCGAAGATGACCGAGCAGGACGTCGCGAAGCTGCGCTGACGCGGCGCGCGACCGAGCAGCAGCGCAATATCGAAGAAGAGCAGCATCGAACAACAGGAGGAGCACAGCACATCGGGCCGGGCTCGATGCCGGTTGTTGCAGAGCGGGGCGGGCGGCGCAGGCGGTCGCCCGTCCTGGTTCATTGGCAATCCGGTGCGCCAGGGTTTGTTCCCGCTACGCGTATCGTTTTCGTTGATCGACACCATGACACCGAATCAACCGTTTCTCGCGTCCCAGCGCGATGTGCTGCTGCTGCTTGCCCGGATCCTGCTCGTGATCCTGTTCGTGATGTTCGGCTGGAAGAAGATTGTCGACTTCCCCGGTACGATCGCGTTCATGGGTTCGGAAGGCGCACCCGCGCCGATCATCTCCGCCGCGATCTCCGTCGTGATGGAGCTCTTCGTCGGCATTGCGATCCTCGTCGGTTTCCAGGCGCGGCCGCTCGCGCTGCTGCTTGCGCTGTATACGATCGGCACCGGCATCATCGGCCACCACTACTGGACGATGACGGGCGGCGAGCAGATCAACAACATGATTCATTTCTACAAGAACATCGCGATCTCGGGCGGCCTGCTTGCGCTGTGCGCGGCGGGGCCCGGGCGTTTTTCGATCGATCGCGGATAAGCCGACCCCGGGCGCGCGCATGGGGCGTGCGCCGGACGGTCGAGACTCCGAGGGGGCATCATTTTGCGACTCAAACACTTCGCATGGCTGATCGCGGCCGCCGCACCGGCGGGCGCATTCGCGCAGACGAGCGTGACGCTGTACGGCCGTATCGACGGCGGCGTCGAGTACCTGAACCACATCGCGAAGCCGAACGGCGGCAGCGCGTCACGCTGGAGCGCCGAAAGCGGCGACTGGGGCACCAGCATGTTCGGGCTGAAGGGCATCGAGGATTTGGGCGGCGGGCTGTCGACGGTCTTCAACCTCGAAACCGCGTTCCAGGTGATGAACGGCCAGACGGGCGGCGGGCGCATGTGGTCGCGGCGCGCGTACGTCGGGCTGAAGAGCGACACGTGGGGCCAGCTGCAGGCCGGCCGCAACCTGTTCATCGACAGCGACGGCGTGTGGGAATTCGATCCGTTCGTGCAGCAGGCGTTTTCGTCGGCCTCGCTCGTGCGCGGCCGCAACTGGCAGCAGACCAGCAACAACATCGAGTATCACAGCCCGGTGATCGGCGGCTTCGACGTGCAGGCGCAATACGCGTTCGGCAACCAGTCGCGCGGCTTCAACTACGGCGCGGCCGACGATTTCGGCCGCTCGGACGGGATCATGATCTCGTACCACTCGCCGGTGCTCGACGTGCGCGGCATCTATGACGAGCTGCGCGACAACAACGGCAAGTTCAGCAACATCTTCACGGCGTCGCGCGAGTATTTCGTCGGCGCGAACGTGAAGGTGTCGAAGTTCAAGATCCAGGGCGCGTATACGCACTACCAGGCCCCGGACAGCCCGGCCGGTGTCGCCGATCGCGCCGATCACTACTGGCTCGGTGCGACCTACACCGCGACGCCGCAATGGGCCGTGACGGGCGGCGGGTACTACGTGAAGGTCGGCGACGGCGGCGGTGATGCGTCGCACGATCCATCGGGCCACGCGATGATGTACGTGCTCGGCACCACGTACAACCTGTCGAAGCGCACGTTCCTGTACGGCACGGTCGCGTATGTGCGCAACGGCGGCAACTCGAACTTCTCGCTGCTCGCGACGCCGCGCGACGCGACGTCGGGGACGAGCCCGATAACGGGCGAGTCGCAGACGGGCGCGTATGTGGGGATGATGCATACGTTCTGACGGCGCGGTTACGCGACTTGTACGCAACGCACGGGCGGTGGCCGCCCGTGCGTTGTTGCGTTTACGGCGCGTGATCGGTGCCGGTCAGAACACGCAAGCGTCCGTCGTCGTCAGCGTCGCGAACGGCCCGCCAAGCGTCGCATTGTGATGCGCGACGATCCGTTCGGCCGGCAGTGCCGGCGTGTCCATACAGGTGTGCGCGTCGGCCACGAGCACCGCACGAAAGCCGTGATCGGCGGCCGCGCGACATGCCGTGTCGACGCAGTACTGGGTCTTCATTCCGGCGATGATGATCTCGCCGATGCCGGCCTCGCGCAGCCATTCGGCGAGCGGTGTGCCCGCGAAGCAGCTCGACCGGGTTTTGTCGAATACGATGTCGCGTGCCGTATCGATGGCGAGTTCCGGCAATAGCGCGGCCAGCGGCGCATCGGGAGCGATCGGCGAGCCGGCGGGCCCGGTGTGGCGCGCCGCGAATACCGGCGCACCGGCTTCATGCGCGCGATCGATCAGCCGGTTGACGTTCGCGAGCACGCGCTCGCCGTCGTACGGTCGCTCGGGGCCATGAAACAGCCCGACCTGCATGTCGACGACGAGCAGCGCACGTTTGGGGGAAGGGGCTTCGGACATTACGTTTCTCCTGAATGGCCGGCGCGGACGGAGAAACGATGAGACCCCGTCCGGAACCGGCGGGGCCTGCGGGAATCGGTGACGCTACGACTTTGCGCGCACTCGCCGCACGGGCACGCCGAAGGCGGTCGTGCGCGTGGTCGTCGAAAGGGTGGTCGTGGCGAGGTGCATGGAACGATCATGCCCGATGCGCGCGCGTCGCGTCAATCGCGTGCCGCGCATCGGCCGCCGTCAGTCGAGCGCTTTCCCCGCCTTCTCGTCCATACAACGAATCGCAAGCAGCGTCATCACGCCACACCCGATCGCATACCACGCGGGCGCGTTCGGATTGCCGGTTGCCGCGATCAGCCACGTGACGAAGAATTGAGCGAAGCCGCCGAAGATCGCGACGCCGACGCTGTACACGAGCGCGCCGCCGGTCGCGCGCACCGCACGCGGGAACAGCTCGCCGAGCATCGCGCCGGTCGCGCCGATGTTGATCGCGTGCACGATCGACAGCGCGGCGATGATCGACAGCAGCGACGCGGCGCCCGGCCAGCGATTCAGCGCGATGAACGCTGGGTAGATCGCGACCATCAGCACGATGCGGGTCCACCAGACGATCCGGTTGCGCCCGTAGACGTCGGACAGGTGGCCGCCGATCGGCGTCACGAGCATCAGGATCGCGCCGGCGACGCAGCCGGCCGTCATCGACAGCCAGGTCGGCAGGTGCAGCACCTGCACGCCGTAGATCGCCATGTAGAACACGATGATGTAGTGGATCGACGTGCCGCCGATCGTCACGCCGAGGCCTGCGAACACGGCCTTGCCGTGATGGCGCAGCACGTCGGCGAGCGGCAGTGACGCGACCGGCTCGTCATGCCCGGCGGCAGGCGCGGCAGCGGGCACTTCCTCGACGGTACGGCGCAGCCAGTAGCCGATCGGCACGAACAGTGTGCCGATGATGAACGGCACGCGCCAGCCCCAGCTTTCGAGCTGCGCGGCAGTCAGCATCGACGTCAGCGCGACGCCGGTGAGCGCGCCCGCGAGCGCGGCGAGCCCCTGGCTCGAGAACTGGAACGATGCGTAGAAGCCGCGACGATGCTGCGGCGCCTGTTCGAGCAGCAGCGTCGTCGACGCGCCGACTTCACCGCCCGACGCGAACCCTTGCAGCAGGCGCGCGAGCACGAGCAGCAGCGGTGCGGCGAGGCCGATCTGCGCGAAGGTCGGCGCGACCGCGATCATCGCGGTGCCGAGCGCCATCAGCAGCAGCGTGAGGATCATCGCCTTCTTGCGGCCGGCGCGGTCGGCGTACATGCCGATCACGAGCCCGCCGAGCGGACGCGTGACGAAGCCGACGCCGAAGCTCGCGACCGCGAGCATCAACTGCCCGAACGGCGAATGCACGGGAAAGAACAGCTTGCCGATCAGGATCGCGAAGAAGCTGTAGACCGTGAAGTCGTAGAACTCGAGCGCGTTGCCGACGGCGGCGGCCGCGATCAGCCGGCGTTTCTTCGCGGCGGCGCGTGCATCGGCCGGCGAGCCGGCGAACGAAAGGGCGGACGTTTCCATGGGGTTCCCCCGGTGAGCGCGAAACTGCGTGATGAAGGGCCGTCAGGCCGCGAGCCAGGCTTCGGCGACGCGAACCCAGTAGCTCGCGCCGATCGCGAGGATGTCGTCGTTGAAGTCGTAGCCGGGGTTGTGCACCATGCAGCCGCCCTTGCTGCCGATCCCGTTGCCGATGAACGCATAGCAGCCGGGGCGCGCCTCGAGCATGAACGCGAAATCCTCGCTGCCCATCAGCGGCGCGGCTTCGGTTTCGACGCGCTCGGCGCCGAGCATCCGGCGCGCGATGTCGGCCGCGAACGCGGTCGGCTCCGCGTGATTGACGAGCACCGGGTAGCCGTAGTCGTAGTCGACTTCCGCCGTGACGCCGAAGCTCTCCGCCTGGCCTTTCACGAGCGCTTCGATACGGCGCGCGAGCAGCGCGCGCACGTCGGCGTTCAGCGCGCGCACCGACAGCTTCATCACGACGGTTTCCGGAATGATGTTGAAGGTTTCGCCGGCCTGCACGCTGCCGACCGTGATCACGGCCGCATGCTGCGCATCGACCTCGCGTGCGACGATCGTCTGCAGCGCGACCATGATGCTGCCCGCGGCCGACATCGGATCGCGCGCGAAATGTGGCATCGCGCCGTGACCGCCGACGCCGCGCAGCGTGATCGTCACGCGGTCGGCCGATGCCATCGCGGCGCCGGTGCGGAACGCCATGTCGCCGGCCGCTCGGCCCGGCATGTTGTGGATCGCGAAGATCGCGTCGCACGGGAAGCGGTCGAACAGGCCGTCGTCCATCATCGCCTTCGCGCCGCCGAAGTTTTCCTCGGCGGGCTGGAAGATCAGGTTCAGCGTGCCGGAGAACTGGCGCGTCGCCGCGAGGTGGCGCGCCGCGCACAGCAGCATTGCCGTATGGCCGTCGTGGCCGCATGCATGCATCTTGTTCGCATGGCGGCTCGCGTACGGCAGGCCCGTGGCTTCCGCGAGCGGCAGCGCATCCATGTCGGCGCGCAGCCCGACCGTGCGCGTGCCTTGCCCTTCGCGCAGCACGCCGACCACCCCCGTCTTGCCGATGCCGCGATGCACTTCATAGCCCCAGCCGGTGAGCAGTTCGGCGACGAGATCGCTCGTGAGCGTTTCTTCGAACGCGAGTTCGGGGTGAGCGTGGATGCGGCGGCGCACCTCGACCAGCTCGGGGGCGATCGCGGCGATGCCGGGGATGACGGGGTTCACGGCTTGCAGCATGGTGTCTCCTGTGGGGCCGATAGGGCGTTTGACGCGCATATGACGAGCAAGCATATAAATTTCTTTTGCGTACCAGAAGCTGCTAAATTGCTTTGGTGCACACCACCGGTTGCCGCTCGGGAATACCCTGAGCCTGCACGTGTCGCGACGCACAGGGTTTCCACGGATCACGCATTGCCGCCATGAAATACCATCAGTTGAAAGCGTTCGTCACCGTCGCGGAAGAAGGGAGCATTCGCGCGGCCGCACGGCGCCTGAACGTATCGCCGGCGGCGTTGACGAAGGCGGTCAAGGAGCTGGAGATCGCGCTTGGCGTGTCGCTCGTCGTGCGCACCGCGCGCGGTGTTCAGCTCACCGCGTTCGGCCAGCAGTTGCAGGTGCGCGCACGGCTGATCGTCGCCGAAATGCAGCGCGCCCGCGACGACATCGAGCAGGCGCAGGGCGCGATGACGGGCTCCGTCGCGGCGGCGATCACGCCGGCCGCCGCGGTGACGATCCTGCCCGATGCGTTTCGCGCGTTCCGGCGCCGCTTTCCGGTGGCGCGCGTCAACCTGATCGAAGGGTTTCCGGGCGTCGCGCTGCCGCGCCTGCACGACGGCTCGCTCGATTTCGCGGTGGCCGTCGTCGTGCCCGAACTGCTGGCGGCCGAGTTCGATCATGCGGAACTCTATGCGAGCCGTTCGCTGATCGTCGCGCGCAAGGGGCACCCGCTCGCATCGGCCACGTCGCTCGCGGATCTCGTCGAGGCCGACTGGCTGATGAACCCGTCGCCGGAAAGCTCCACGCAGGTGCTGTTCAACTCGTTTGTCGCTTATGGGCTGCCGGTGCCGGCGCGCGTCGTCGAATGCCCGAGCTTCGGGCTCGCGCACAGCCTGATGACCGGCTGCGACCTGATCGCATCGATGCCCGAGCAATTGCTGCAGGGCGAGTGGGCGCGCGACCAGCTCGCGGTGCTGCCGATCCGGGAGCGTCTGCCGGGCGTCTCGGTGCAGGTCATCACGCGCCGCGACAGCCCGCTGACGCCGGCCGCGGTGATGCTGCTCGACTGCCTGCGCGATTCCGCCCGGCGCAAGGGGTTGCGGTGAGCCGCTGCGGGCGGCACGCCGCAATAGTCAGGTAGTCATCCTGATCATTGTGACCCCGACACCCGGCCGGCGGCACGCAGATCGGCGCGGGCCACGGGAGCCGGTATCATAGCGGCCGGCCCGCCGCTCCGGCCGGCCTCCAACAACTTCGCCATCCGGCATCCAGCAATCAGAGGCATCACATGACCAGTGCAACCCAATTCGACAACGTATCGGTCGTCAAGCGCGCGAACGTCTATTTCGACGGCAAGTGCGTGTCGCATACCGTGCTTTTCCCGGACGGCACGCGCAAGACGCTCGGCGTGATCCTGCCGTGCGCGCTCAACTTCGGCACGGACGCGCCCGAATTGATGGAAGTGCAGGCCGGCAAGTGCCGCGTGAAGCTCGACGGCAGCAGCGAATGGCAGACCTACGGCGCCGGCGAGTCGTTCTCGGTGCCGGGCAAGAGCCGCTTCGACATCGAAGTGCTCGAGACGCTCGATTACGTCTGCAGCTACCTGTAAGCGCGGGCGGCAGAAAAAGAAAAACCCCGCCGAAGCGGGGCTTGTAGCAAGCGGATGGCGCAAGGCCATCCGGAGCGCCTGTTCTCGTTACAGGCAGGCGTTGATGTCGCCGGCCGACGACGCATCGCCGCCGCGGAAACCGACCCAGGTCTTCGCGTTTGCGGCGTTGGCCGGGCGCACCACGGCAGCGGCGCCGTTCGGCGGCTGCTGGCCCGGCGCATAAACGGCCATCGCGAGGCCATTCGCCAGTTCATACTGCGACGTCACCTGTTGCTGCGACTTGTCGGCCCAGGTCTTGGCGATGCATTGCGCCACCTGGTCGGCGGGTTTCTGGCTTTGTCCCACGTTCTGCAGGGCAGAATCGGCTGCATGAGCGGAAAATGCCACGGTCAATGCGATGAGCGGTAAGTATTTCGCGTTCACGTTATCTCCCTCGAGTCGTGATTGATTGGGTGGGATGCGCAGCAGTACTGCGTACAAGTGAGATCGCATCGGACACGCACGGTTCCGGCAATTCCGAAACAAGTTGTTAGCGCGCTTGCCAAACAGCGGCTCCGGTGCTTTGTACTTTGCTGCGGCACGGCATGCGTCGTGTGCGGCTCGACGTCATGCGATGCGCGGTCGGCGCGCTGCCCGGTCGTGTGGTGAGGTGACGGCCGCGGCGGCGGCATGTGTCTGCATGCCGTGCCGCGACTCTTTATCTGATCGCGAATTGGAATGGCTGAATAGGGTGGCCCCGTCGCATGGGGACCATGATGACAAACTTTCGTCGGTTGGATTGTCAACCAACTTTAAACGCGGGAAGCGGCGCAATGCGATGCAGCGCGCGAGGTGCGCGAGCCGAGCGCGATCACCCCCATCACGGCTTTCACGATCAGCAGCGTGAGCGCGATCTTCAGCGCGATGTGCAGGTGCAGCAGCGCGATCACGTCGTAGCCGACGCCGAGCGCGCGGGGTTCAAGACAGCCGCCGCTGCCGATCACGATCGCGCCGCGCGCGGGCCACCACATCCAGTGCACGGGCAGCTTCGCAAAGGTAGCGTTCGTTGGCCGAGAAATCGCGTTTGTGTGGGGCGTTCGTCGGAGTGGCGAAAGCCAGGGTCAGTAATCGATCTGGGGAACCTGGAACGCGTCCTTGAGCGACTTCAGCTCCGCGCGATGCATGGCCGCGAGGCGGGCGAGCAGTGTCTCGCCAGCTTGCTCGAGGTGGACCTCGACCTGGCGGCGGTCCGCTTCGCTCGTCTTGCGCTTCACGAGCCCGAGCGCTTCGCAGCGCGTCACCAGCGCGACGACGCCGTGATGCTGCGCCTGCAGGCGTTCCGCGATTTCGCCGATGGTCGCCCATTCGCGATGCGGATAGCCCTTGATGTGCAGCAGCAGCAGGTATTGCAGCGGCGTCACGCCTTCGCTTTGCGCGGCGCGTTCGGAGAAGCGCTCGAAGCGGCGCATCTGGTAGCGGAACTCGGACAGTTGCTGGAAATCGCTTTTCGTCAGTGCGCGTCGGGAATCGCTCATCGAGGTCGGTCGGGCAATTTGTTTCGGTACCGACTAATGTATCACAATATGATATAAATGGCCGAATTATGGCGAAAAAGGCTGCATTCCGGGTGGCGTCGGCCGTTGCGTGACGTAATGTGCCGTTACGCGGCCTCGAGCATCTGCGTCTGCTGATAAAGCCCCGTGACGAGATCCGTCTGCGTAATGATCCCGACGAGCCGGCGCGATGCATCGACGACCGGAATGTGGTGGTGGCCCGAATGCGCAAACAGCGGCACGAGCGCCGTGATCGGCATCGTTTCCGGCACGCACGCGACGTCGCGCGTCATCACGGAGGCGACGCTTGCTGGCTGGCCGCCGAACGATTGCGGCAGCCGCGCGGACAGGCGTTGCCGCAGCGGCGTCGGGCGGCGCCACTGGCGCGTGAGGTCGGCGCGCGTGACGATACCGGTCAGGCGGCCTTCGCCGTCGACGACGGGCAGCGCCTTCACGCGGTGACGGTCGAGCAGCGTGAGCGCGGCCGTCACCGATGTCGATGGGGCGACTTCCATCGCATTCTTCGTCATCAGGTCGGCGCACGTGAGCTGGCCGAACGTGCGCGTATAAGCCTGCATCTCGGTTTCGCGCAGCAGCGTTTCGAGGTCGTCCGGATCGACGTCGAGCCATTCGCCGCGGCGCTTCAGCACCGCGTCGAGGTCGCGGCGCGTGAAGCCGCCGCGCGCCGGCGCGGAGCCGCCAGCCTGCGGTTTCGCGTCGGCGCGCACACCGCCGTGCGGGTAGCGGTGGCCCGTCAGCGCGTGGTACACGAGCGCGGCCGACAGCAGGATCGCCGATTGCAGCGCGATCGGCTCGACCACGAAGCCGAAGCCGAGCGAGTGGATGGCCGGGCCGCCCAGCACGGCCGTGAGCGCGACCGCGCCCGACGGCGGGTGCACGCAGCGCAGCACGAACATGCCGCCGATCGCACACGCGATCGCGACCGCGGCGGCCGTGATCGGATCGGCGATCCAGTGCGCGCACGCGACGCCGACCGTCGCCGCGACGAGATTGCCGCCGATGATCGACCACGGCTGCGCGAGCGGGCTCGCCGGCACCGCGAACAGCAGCACGGCCGACGCCCCCATCGGCGCGACGAGCAGCGGCACGAGGCCCGGCACGCCGGGCAGCAGCCGCATCGTGACGCCGACCGTCGCGATGCCGACGAGCGCGCCCGTGCATGAACGCAGGCGTTCGCGCCAGTCAAGCGACATCGGATGGGGAATGAAGCTGTGCAGCCATTGCCGCAACGTGCGGCGCGATGGAGAGGTGCCTGGCGACATGGACGGTGGTGGGCGGTAAAAATGACAGCGCAGGTGCGCGCGGCGACAAGGGTGGAATTATATCTCGTTGTGATATAAATTGCCGCGCTGCATCAAGCCGTTGGACGCACACGACGTAGATGCCTTGCAAAATCCTTTCGTCGGATGGGAGCTTGCGGGCCGGGCCATAGCGCAAATTTGTCTGCGGCGGCGTACAATTCGGGCCACTGAATTCCCCCGTCATGCCCGAACCACGTACGCGATGCCCGCTCTCCCGCCTTTCCCCCGGCACGGTGATCGATTCGTCGTGGTTCGCGGCCGCGTTCCGTTCCCCACCTGACGCGAGCGCCGCCGACGTCTCCCCACTGACTCTCCCCAAGCCAATTCAATGGACATGCTCGAAAACATGCGCCTGTTCGTGCGCGTTGTCGAAGCCGGCAGTTTTACTGCGGTCGCGAAGGAAATCGACGCGACCACCGCGCAGGTGTCGCGCGCGGTATCGAACCTCGAAGCGCACGTACAGACGCGCCTGCTGCACCGCACGACGCGCCACCTCGGTCTCACCGAAAGCGGCGAGCGTTATTTCGAGCGAGCGAAATCGATCCTCGCGGAACTCGACTATGCGAACGCGGAAGCGCGCAACGCGCTGCTGCGGCCGAGCGGCAAGATGCGCATCCATGCGATGACGGGGCTCGGGCAGAGTCATGTCGTGTCGTCGATCGTCCGCTACCAGGAGGACAACCCCGACGTGTCGGTCGAACTGACGCTCGCGCAGCGGATGCCGAATCTCGTCGAGGAGGGTTACGACGTATCGATCGTGACGGCGTCGCAGCTGCCCGATTCGGGCTATGTCGCACAGACCTGCGGCACGAGCTGCAGCGTGCTCGTCGCGTCGCGCGAATACCTGGCCCGCCATGGCACGCCGCAGACGCCCGGCGAATTGCCGAACCACGTATGCCTGCGCCTCGATACGCCCGCATCGCCGGCCGGCGAATGGCGGCTCGAGCGCAACGATGGCGAGGAGACCGTCTACGCGCTGCAACCGGCGCCGTTCCAGGTCAATGTGCCGGACGCGTTGTGCGTCGCGGTGCGCGCCGGGCGCGGGATCGCGTGCGTCGCGTTGTATACGGTGCTCGACGATATCCGCGAGGGGCGGCTGATCCGCGTGCTGCCCGAGTACCGGCTGCAGACGGTGAGCGTGTATGCCGTCTACGCGACACGCCGCTATCTCGACGCGAAGATCCGCACGTTCCTCGATCACCTGCGCACGACGCTCACGCCCGCGCTGGAGAACGACCTGCACGAACTCGACGGGTTGACGACCGGACGGACGCCGGGCGGCCGCAAGCGCGCCTGAGGGCACGCACGGGTGCGCGCCGGCCGAACCGCGTGCTCCGCACCGATGCTCATGTGCGGCGCGGGCCACGCATCAGGTGCGACCGAGTATGGAAATCGTATCGATATCGGTCTAACATCAAAAGATATTGATTGATTCAAGATTTGAATGATTGAACTGCACCAGCTTCGCTGCTTCGTCGCGGTCGCCGAGGAACTGCATTTCGGTCGCGCGGCCAGGCGGCTCTTCATGACCCAGCCGCCGCTCAGCCGGCAGATCCAGCTGCTCGAGCACGCGCTCGGCATCGCGCTGCTCGAACGCAGCAGCCGGCAGGTCAGCCTGACCGCGGCCGGCGAGCGCTTCCTGCGCGACGCGCGGCACATCCTCGAATTCTCCGCACGGGCCGAGCAGGCCGCGCAGCGTGTCGCGCATGGCGGCGCCGGCCGCATCACGCTCGGCTTCACGGCCGTCAGCGCGTACCGGATGATTCCGGTGCTGCTCGCGCATGCCGCGCATGCGCTGCCGGACGTCGATGTCGAATTGCGCGAGATGGTGTCGACCGTGCAGATCGACGCGCTCGCGTCGCGGATGCTCGACGCGGGTTTCGTGCGCCAGCGCGCCGCGCGCCAGCCGCTCGAATACCGGCTCGTGCAGCGCGAGCCGATGCTCGTCGCGGTCGCGGAAGGCGCGCCGCTCGCCGCGTACGAGCGGATCGGCCCCGACGAGCTCGACCGGCAGCCGTTCATCGCGTATTCGCCGAACGAGGGCAAGTACTTCCACGACATGATCTCGGGGATGTTCGCGGGCGCCGGGCGGCTGCCGAACTACCTGCACTACGTCGGGCAGACGCATACGATCCTCGGCCTCGTGCGCGCGGGGCTTGGCGCGGCGCTCGTGCCGGCGTCGGCGCGCGAACTGCACGTCGACGGCGTGGTGTTCCGGCCGCTGGCGGGTGCGAACGTGGCAGCCGAGCTGTATCTCGCGTGGCGGGCGGACAACGACAATCCGGCGCTGCCGGTGTTCAACGCGATGGTCGAGCGGTTTCTCGCGCAGGAGCAGGGCGGCGCGGCAGCAGCGTGAGACACCCGCACCCTGTCACAAGCTTTCAATCCGGAAGCTCGACACGGGCGATGGCAAGCAATCCTGATCGAGCGCGGCCAGCCGGCGCCACGCGGCTTCTTACTGTAATGAAAGCTGCATCGGGGCCGGCGTTTCAACGGCGGAACAAGACGGTTCGCTGCACTGCGACAACCGCTTGACGCTGCATGCCGGTCGGCGCAGGATACGTCCGTGCATTTGGAGCGGGACGCGCCGGCCGCGCGGTTCCTGCACCCGCGATACGCAAAAGAACAACGATGAGCCTTTACGCACTCGTACCGGAACACCGGCCCCGCGTCTGTCGGCCCGCCGGAGCAACGATTCTCCCGACGCCCGTCGCGTCACGTATCCGTCATCCCGTTTCGTACCGTGCATCGGTACACTTCCCCGTCCGCGCGATGGCCGCGACGATGAACGGCGCCGATCCGGCCCGCCACATCGCGCCGCCGCCTGCCGCCCCCGATCACCGCATCCTGAACGGCGCCTACACCGGCGTCTCGTGACGCCCGTCGCGCCCGTCCTTGTATTGCGCCGCCGGCTTTCCTGACTGCCCGGCGGCACCGGAGTCCGAAGCATTTCGATTGAGCTTGAAAAAGGCAAACGCAAGCAGTTCGGTTCGAGGTTCAAGGAGAAAAACTCATGTCGCAGCTTTCGAATGAAGCAAACGGCAGTTCGGGGAGTGGCAAGGTCAAGCTGATCAAGTGGGCGATCATCATCGCCGGTGTCGCAATCGCGGCACCGGCCGCGCTGTTCATCCTGAAGGGGATGATCGCGCTGGTCACGGCGGGCGTGATCGGTCTCGGCGCGATCTATTTCGCGCCGGTCGTCGCGATGAAGTTCGCGAACCAGAAGGTGAGGATGATCGTCGAGGAGGCGCAGTCGAATCCGATCGAGACGCTGATCAACCAGCTCGCGGAAAAGCGCCAGGCAGCACAGAAATTTGCGGACAGCATCACCGCGTTCCGCACCGAGGTGAAGAACTTCGAGAACAAGACGGAACTGTTCGAGAAGCAGTATCCGGACGACGCGCCGCGCTTCCGGTCGCAGCTCGACACGATGAAGCAGCTCCTCGCGTTTCGCGAAGGCCGCTACAAGCAGGTACAGGCCGAGCTGAAGAATTTCGCGTCGGCGATCGATCGCGCGAAGGCGATGTGGGACATGTCGCAGGCGGCGCAGCAGATGAACAAGCTCGCAGGCCGGCAGGCGTCCGACACGTTCGAACAGATCAAGACCGACGTGGCCGTCGATTCGGTGATGCGCTCGGTCAACAAGGCATTCTCCGAAATGGAGACGTCGCTGATGGATAACCCCGAGGTCAAGCAGGCACAGCAGCAGGCGGTGATGAACGGCAGCCACGCGCCCGGGCCCGATGCGGCGAACCCTGCGCAGTTGCCGTCGAAACAACAATAACTTCCTGCAGGCACGCAACCATGAAAAAACTTCTTGGCGCAGTCGCGTTTCTGGTAGTGCTCGTCGGCGTATGGATCGTGCATCAGGGCGGCCTGTCGACGCTGATTCCCGCGCATGACGCGGCCCCGGGCGCGACGTCCGCGCAGACAGGTGACAGCGGCCAGCCGGCCACGCAGCCGCCGCCTTCCGCCAACGTGTTGCCGGCCGGCTTCACGCCGCAGGCCAGCACGCTGAAATCGATTGCCGAAAACGGCATCGTGCGGATCTCGGTGCAGAACCCGAGCGAGCCGTTCTTCGGCGAGAGCAAGGGCGCGCCGCACGGCTTCAACGTCGAATTCGCGCGGCTGCTGTTCGCGGACCCGTCGTTCTCGCACGGCGGCAAGCCGGTCGTCGTCGATACGCGTCACGAGGTCGACACGTACCCGGGCGTGCCGAAGCAACTGCTCGACACGGACGCGAAGGGGAACCACGTCGTCGACGTGGCGATGGACGGGCTGACATTCGCGGACAACACGCCGGCGGGCGTCGTCTATTCGGTGCCGTATGTCGACGATTTCGGCTATTCGCTGATCGTGCGGCAAGGCTCGGCGATCCGCTCGACCGACGATCTCGCGGGCAAGACGGTCGGCATCCTGAAGGGCGACCCCGACGTGCGCGCATTCGTCACGCGCCAGTACCCGAACGTGCGGTTCGTCGAGGTCGACGATTCCGATCCGGCGTTCATCGCGAAGAGCATCGACGGCCATACGGTCGACGCGTTCATCTACGACTATCCGTTCGCGGTCAGCTCGATCAAGGACACCGACCTGAAGTTCGCGGTGACCAAGCTCGACGGCTCGAACATCGCGTACAAGATCGGCGTGCGCGCCGACGACCAGGACCTGCTGATCTACCTGAATGCCGCGATCGCGAAGCTCAAGCAGTCGCCGCAGTATCTGGACCTGCTGCGCAAGTACTTCGTCAGCGACCAGGCGGTGACGACCGCGGCCGCGTCGGGCGAACACACGTACGTGGTGAAGGCGGGCGACACGCTGAACATGATCGCGGCGAGCAAGCTCGGCAGCGGCCAGCGTTTTCGCGAGATCCAGCGCCGCAACAACCTCGCCAACCCGAACCTGATCCTGGCGGGCCAGCATCTCGTGATTCCGGTCCGGTAGCGGCGGCTTGAAATGAAGGGGGGTGAAAGACGGCGCGCGGCCCGGCGGAGATGATCCGCCGGGCCGCGCGCAGGTTGGCGTCAGTGGGTGATCGACAGGAACAGGTACGCGGCGAACAGCGACAGATGCACGACACCGTGCAGCACCGTCGTGCGCCCCTGGCTGAGCGTGAGCGTGCTGACCAGCAGCGTCAGCGCCAGCAGTACCGTTTCCATTGCGCCGATGCCGAGCGTGAGCGGCTGGCCGACCCAGATGAACACGGCCGCAACCGTCGGGATCGTGAGCCCGATGCTCGCGAGCGCCGAACCGAGCGCGAGGTTCATGCTGGTCTGCAGGCGGTTTGCGCGCGCGGCGGTGACGGCCGCGAGCCCTTCCGGCAGCAGCACGAGCGCGGCGATCACGATGCCGACCGCGGCTTCGGGCGCGCCGAGCTTCAGCACCGCATGCTCGACGGCCGGCGACAGCAGCTTCGCGAGCAGCACGACCGCGACGAGGCTCACGAACAGCAGCACCAGGCTGATCAGCGCGGTGCGGCTACTCGGCGGCGCCGCGTGTACCGATTCGTTCGCGCTGTCGTGCTCGGTGAGGAAGTAGTCGCGGTGGCGCACGGTCTGCACGAATACGAATGCGCCGTACAGCACGAGCGACGACACGCCGGCAAACGCGAGCTGCGATTTCGAAAAGAACGGGCCCGGCGCGGCGCTCAGGTAGTTCGGCATCACGAGCGACAGCACCGACAGCGACGCGAGTACCGCGAGCGCCTTGCTTGCGCCGCGCCCCTGGAAGTCCTGCTCGCCGTGCTTCCACGCGCCGACCAGCAGGCAGATGCCCACGATGCCGTTGCAGATGATCATCACGGCGGCGAACACGGTGTCGCGCGCGAGGCCCGATTTCTCGGGGCCCGCGCCGAGCATGACCGACACGATCAGCGCGACTTCGATGACGGTCACGGCGACCGCGAGCACGAGCGTGCCGAACGGTTCGCCGACGCGGTGCGCGACGACTTCCGCATGGTGGACGGCGGCGAACACGGCGCCGGCGAGCGCGGCGGCGAGCACCGCGATGACGAGGCCTTCGGCCGGCACGACGCGCGACAGCGCGAGTACCAGCCATGCGGCAAGCGGGGCCCAGAGGGTCCAGCGCGGGAGCTGGTTGGACGAGAGCGGCATGGAGGGTTTCCTTATGCGAGTGGCGGCGCGCGACGCGCCGTCACGGGGTGACGAAGCCCGGCCGTACGATCCGCCGAACGAGAACGATGAAACCGAAAGGTGGCAGCGCGCAACGGCGCTGCCTGGCGTTCGCCGCCGTGAGGCGGCGAGGGGCGCGGGCGGGCCGGAGCCCGTCGCTGGGTGAAACGGTTCGATGCGGCCGGCCGCCGATGGCGGGACGAACGGTCGTGACGCCGTGCCGGCCGGCGGCTCGGTTCTGACCCCGAAAGAGTGGCGGACGATGGACAGCGGTGGCGGCGTGACACGCGGTTTCCCCCCGGAATCCGACAGTTTGTCGAATTTTATCAGGCGTTTGGGGGCCGCTATCTCATATTCGAACCCTTTCATTGACCTTTCGGTTTACAAAAAGTGCCCTAATCCGTCATTTTTTTGTCTTTGCAGTTCCCGTAACGGTCTCTTGCACGACAAATTCGGGCTCGCCCTGACATAAATCTACCGACCGGTCGGTTTATAATCGCTCGCACTTCCACTTCATGACGGATCGCAAGCGATGGCTGTTTCCTCTGCACATTCGGTGAACTCGGGCGCGCTGGCGCCGTCGGCCGTCGTCGGCGTGATCGGCGCCGGCGCGATGGGCGCGGGCATTGCGCAGGTTGCGGCGGCGGCCGGCCACACGGTGCTGCTGTACGACCTGAACGAAGCGGCCTGCGACAAGGCGCTGGCCGGCATTCGCGCGCAGTTCGCGCGGCTCGCGGAGAAAGGCCGGCTCGAACCGGCCCAGGCCGACGCGGCCGGCGGCAGGATCCGCGCGGTGCGCGCGCTGGCCGACTTCGCGGGCGCCGCGCTGATCGTCGAGGCGGCGGCGGAGCGGCTCGACGTGAAGCGCGAGATCTTCGCGACCCTCGAGCGCCATGTCGACGACGCGTGCCTGCTGTCGACCAACACGTCGTCGATCTCGATCACGTCGATCGCGGCCGGGCTGCGCGTGCCGCAGCGCGTCGCCGGCCTGCATTTCTTCAACCCGGCGCCGCTGATGGCGCTCGTCGAAGTGGTCAGCGGGCTCGCGACCGCACCCGATGTCGCGCAGGTGCTCCATGCGACCGCCGCCGCGTGGGGCAAGCAACCCGTGATGGCGAAATCGACGCCGGGCTTCATCGTGAACCGCGTCGCGCGGCCGTATTACGCGGAGGCGCTGCGCGTGCTGAACGAGCAGGGCGGCGCGCCGGCCTCGATCGACGCGGTGATGCGCGAGGCCGGCGGCTTCCGCATGGGGCCGTTCGAGCTGATGGACCTGATCGGCCACGACGTGAACTTCGCGGTGACCGA
Source organism: Burkholderia catarinensis (assembly GCF_001883705.2). Taxonomy (GTDB): domain Bacteria; phylum Pseudomonadota; class Gammaproteobacteria; order Burkholderiales; family Burkholderiaceae; genus Burkholderia; species Burkholderia catarinensis. Next base: position 224,437 of record NZ_MDEQ02000005.1, on the reverse strand, counting down.
ATCGGTGTTCCGCGCGACCTTCAACGATCCGCGCTACACGCCGTCGCTGATCCAGCAGGAACTCGTGAACGCGGGCTTTCTCGGGCGCAAGTCGGGGCGCGGCTTCTATTCGTATGCGCACGGCGCGACGCCGCCCGCGCCCGATCTCGAACCGGCGCGCGACGCGCCGGCCGACGTCGTGTTGCATGCGCAGGACGGCCCGGCCGCCGCGCTGCACGCGCGCTTCGTCGAGCGCATCGCGGGTGCCCGGCAGGCCGGCGCGCACCCGGACGACCTGCTCGCGATGGCCGGCCGTGCATCGATCGCGCTGACCGACGGCCGAACGGCAACCGCGCGCGCCGCGCAAACGGGCGTGGCCGATCTCGTGCTGGTCGATCTTGCGCGCGATTACGCGCAGGCCGGGCTCGTCGCGCTGACGCGCGCGCTCCAGTGCAGCGATGCGGCCTACGCGGATGCGGTCGGCTTGTTCCAGCAGGCGGGCTTTCGCGTCGTCGGCGTCGCGGACGTGCCGGGGATGGTCGCGATGCGCACCGTGGCGATGCTCGCGAACGAGGCGGCCGACACGGTGAACCAGGGCGTGTGTTCGCCCGCCGATCTCGATCTCGCGATGGAGAAGGGCGTGAATTACCCGTGCGGCCCGCTCGCGTGGGCCGATGCGATCGGCATCGGCCGCGTGCATCGCGTGCTGTCGAACCTGGCGGCGAGCTACGGCGAGGACCGCTATCGCGTGTCGCCGCGCATCGCCGCGCTGCATGCGGCCGGCCGCACGTTCCGGTCGTAGCCGCCGGCCCCGTTACCCCGATCACGATAACGACATCACTCCATTGGAGGAGCACCCCGATGACTCACCCGACGCATCCCGCCGCCGCCCTCGAGCCGATCGAGACCGCCAGCCGCGACGAACTGCAGGCGCTGCAGCTCGAACGCCTCAAGTGGTCGCTGCGCCACGCGTACGACAACGTCCCGCACTATCGGCGCACGTTCGATGCGGCGGGCGTGCATCCGGACGACCTGAAATCGCTCTCCGATCTCGCGAAATTCCCGTTCTCGACGAAGAACGACCTGCGCGACAACTATCCGTTCGGGCTGTTCGCGGTGCCGCGCGAGCAGGTCGTGCGCGTGCACGCGTCGAGCGGCACGACCGGCAAGCCGACCGTGGTCGGCTACACCGCGCGCGACATCGACACGTGGGCGAACGTGACCGCACGCTCGATCCGCGCGGCCGGCGGCCGCCCGGGCGACACGCTGCACAACGCGTTCGGCTACGGGCTGTTCACGGGCGGCCTCGGGATTCATTACGGCGCGGAACGGCTCGGCTGCATGGTCGTGCCGATGTCGGGCGGGCAGACCGAGAAGCAGGTGCAGCTGATCCGCGATTTCGAGCCGAAGATCATCCTGGTCACGCCGTCGTACATGCTGAACCTGATCGACGAGATGGTGCGGCAGGGGATGGACCCGGCCGAGTCGTCGCTGAAGATCGGCATCTTCGGCGCCGAGCCGTGGACGCAGGCGTTGCGTGAGGAAGTGGAGACGCGCGTGGGCATCGACGCGCTCGACATCTACGGGCTGTCGGAAGTGATGGGCCCGGGTGTCGCGTGCGAATGCGTCGAGACGAAGGACGGCCCGGTGATCTGGGAAGACCAATTCTATCCGGAGATCATCGATCCCGTCACGGGCGAGGTGCTGCCCGACGGCAGCCCGGGCGAGCTCGTGTTCACGTCGCTGACGAAGGAAGCGATGCCGGTGATCCGCTACCGCACGCGCGACCTCACCGCGCTGCTGCCGCCGACCGCGCGCGCGATGCGCCGTCTCGCGAAAATCACGGGCCGCTCCGACGACATGCTGATCGTGCGCGGCGTGAACGTGTTCCCGAGCCAGATCGAGGAGATCGTCGTCGCGCTGCCGCTGCTGTCGGGCCAGTTCCAGATCACGCTGTCGCGCGACGGTCACATGGACCGGCTCGACCTCGCGGTCGAGTTGCGTTCCGAGGCTGCCGCGTCGGTCACCGACAGCGATCGCGCGGCACTCGCGCGCGAGCTGCAGCACCGGATCAAGACGATGGTCGGCGTGTCGTCCGGCGTGACGGTGCTGGCGGCCGGCGGCATTCCCGCGACCGCGACCGGCAAGGCGCGGCGCGTGATCGACCGCCGCCAGGCCGCCTGATTTCGATATTTGCCGTTCTACCCGAGGAAACCTGTTCGATGGATGGATTGAAGACCCTGGCCGTCACGGTCGATGCGCGCGGCATCGCGACCGTCGCGCTGCAGCGCGGCGACGTGCTGAACGCGTTCGACGAGACGATGATCGCCGAGCTGACCGACGCATTCACGGCGCTCGGCCAGCGCGATGACGTTCGCGCGATCGTGCTGCGCTCGGAAGGCCGCGCGTTCTGCGCGGGCGCCGACCTGCAGTGGATGCAGCGTGCGAGCGCGAACGACGCGGCCGCGAACCTGCGCGACGCCGAGCGGTTCGCCGCGATGATGCGCGCGATCCGGCAGTGCCCGAAACCGACGGTCGCGCGCGTGCAGGGCCACGCGTTCGGCGGCGGCGTCGGCCTGTGCGCGGCCTGCGACATCGTGATCGCGAGCGATCACGCGCGCTTTTCGGTCAGTGAGGCGCGTTTCGGGATCCTGCCGGCCGTGATCGGCCCGTATCTGGTCGAGGCGGTCGGCCAGCGCCAGGCACGCCGGCTCGCGCTGACCGCGACGCAGCTCGCGGCCGCCGAAGCCGTCGCGATCGGCCTGGTCCACCAGGCCGTGCCGCTCGACGCGCTCGACGAAACGCTCGACAAGACGCTCGCCGAACTGGGCCGCAACGGCCCGAATGCGCTGATGGAGATCAAGCGCTTTTTCGACGCGATCGGCGAGTATCCGCCGTCGGGCGAGCGCGCGGCGTTCACCGCGCAGACGATCTCCCGCGTGCGGGCGACGCCGGAGGCGAAGGAGGGCTTCGCGGCATTCTTCGCGAAGCGGCCGCCGGCCTGGGAGGCCGGCGCCGAGTAAGGCCGAACGGCGACGATCGACGGCAAAACGGGCCCGGCCGCATTTTGCGTCTCGGGCGCGGGCGCTTGCTCTACAATGCGTGACCTCCGGCGCGCTGCCGGCCCAGCCCCGACCGATGCTTCACACGATGATCGTCAACCGCCTTGTCTCCGAGATCCTGTTCGGCTTTACCGGCCTGATCGGCATCATCAATCCGATCGGCATCGCGTTCCTGTTTCTCGAACGGACCGAGGCGCTTACCGAGCACGAACGGGATCTGCTCGCGAGGAAGGTCGCGTTCAACGCGTTCGTCGTGCTGATGGTCGCGTTCTTCGCCGGCACGCCCGTGCTGCATTTCTTCGGGATCTCGATGGAAGCGCTGCGGATCGGCGGCGGCTTCGCGGTTGCCGTGGCCGGCTGGCAGATGCTGAACGAACCCGACGGGCCGGGCGGCGGCGACACGCCGGTCAAGCCGATCGACGCGAACGCGATCATGACGCGCGCGTTCTTCCCGTTGACGATGCCGCTGACGGTCGGTCCCGGCTCGATCGCGACCGCGATCGCGCTGAACGCGAACCGCACGCACAAGTTGTCGGAGTTCATGCTGTCGAGCATCGTGTCGATCGCCGTCTCGGTGCTGGTCGCGGTCGTGATCTGGCAGGTCTACAGCCGCTCCGCGCTGCTCGCGCGCTACCTCGGCAGCGAAGGGACCAAGGTCGCGAAGCGCGTGTCGGCGTTCCTGCTGCTGTGTATCGGCGTGCAGATCATGCTGACCGGTTTCTCCGCGTTCCTGCAGCCGCTCGCCGACCAGGCCAAGTAACCGGTTCGTCCTCGTTCGTTCTCGTTCGTCCTTTCCGCAGCCTGCACGCGAGCGCGTGCCATACGCGTTTGCGCCGTGCGGGATAACATGCGACGTCCGGCGGATGCGCGACGCGCATCCGGCCGCAATCCCAACTTGAGTGGCGAGGCGTGCGATGGAATACGTGAAATTCGGGTCGACCGGGCTGGAAGTGTCGAAGCTGGTGCTGGGTTGCATGACGTTCGGCGAGCCGTCGCGCGGCACGCACCCGTGGACGCTGCCGGAAGCGGAGAGCCGCCCGATCATCCAGCGGGCGGTCGAAGCCGGCATCAACTTCTTCGATACCGCGAACATGTATTCGGACGGCACGTCGGAGGAGATCGTCGGCCGCGCGCTGCGCGATTTCACGCAGCGCGACGACGTCGTGATCGCGACCAAGGTGTTCTACCGGATGCGGCCGGGGCCGAACGGCGCGGGCCTGTCGCGCAAGGCGATCATGACCGACATCGACCAGAGCCTGACGCGGCTCGGCACCGACTACGTCGACCTCTACCAGATTCACCGCTGGGATGACGGCACGCCGATCGAGGAGACGCTCGAGGCGCTGCACGACGTCGTGAAGGCCGGCAAGGCGCGCTATATCGGCGCATCGTCGATGTTCGCGTGGCAGTTCGCGAAGGCGCTGCACACGTCGAAGCAGAACGGCTGGACCCGCTTCGTCAGCATGCAGAACCACCTGAACCTGCTGTATCGGGAAGAAGAGCGGGAGATGCTGCCGCTGTGCGAGGACGAGGGCATCGCGGTGATTCCGTGGAGCCCGCTCGCACGCGGCCGCCTGACGCGCGGCTGGGACGAATCGTCGGAACGGCAGCAGAAGGACGACGTCGGCCAGCGGCTGTACGACGCGACGGCCGATGCGGACAAGGCGGTCGTCGAGGCCGTCGCGGCGATCGCCGCCGCGCGCAACGTGCCGCGCGCGCAGGTCGCGCTCGCGTGGGTCGCGCAAAAGCGCGGCGTCACCGCGCCGATCGTCGGCATCTCGAAGCCGCAACAACTCGACGATGCGCTCGGCGCGCTCCAGTTGAAGCTGACGGACGACGAAATCGCCACGCTCGAAGGCCCGTACGTGCCGCACGCGGTCGCCGGGTTCAACTGAGCGGCATATCGCGGGCGGCACCATGCGCCGCGCTCAGTGCGCGGCGGCGAGCATCGGGTAGGTGAACAGGCCGAAGTGGACGACGTTCAGCCCCGCATGCGCGAGCGCGGATGCGAGCAGCCCGCCGCGTCGGTACGCGAGGCCGTAGCCGATGCCGGCCACCGTGCCGAGCACGATCCACGGCCAGCCGCCGGCCGCGTGCGCGGCGCCGAACAGCACCGCGCCGGTCGCGAGCGCGGCCCACGGTCCCCATGAGTACGCGCGCAGCGCACGCGTCAGCCCGCCTTGCACGTAGCCGCGGAACAGCGCTTCCTCGGCGAGCGTCACGAGCAGCAGGTTGTTCACGAGCCACAGCCAGCCCGACGACGGCCATTTGGGCGCCCAGCCGACCATCCCGAACGCGAGCGCGCCGGCCAGGCACGCGGCAGCCGTCGCGACGGCCGCCGCCACGCCGGTGCGCAGCGCGCGCGACGGCGCGACGTCGGGGGCGACCCACGGCAGCGCCCACAGCAGCCACAGGCCGACGAGCGGCTTGTCGAAATTCAGGTACATCGTGAACGGCACGGCGTCCGGCGTGAAGCGCGTCGGGGCGATCACGCGCGGATTATGGAAGCCGGGAATCAGGTGCAGGCTCAGCGTGATCGCCAGTGCCGCAAAGACGATGTGCGCGGCGATGCGCACCGCGAGCGGGCGCTCGGGCAATACGCCCCAGGCGGCCGCGGCCAGCAGCGCGAGCGGCACCAGCGTGACCGGCGCGATCTGGCCGAACGCCAGTGCGCCCGCATAGCCGAGCGCGGCGAGGCCGATGCTGAGGCCGTGCAGCGGGCGATCCCACGCGAATGCGGCGGCCGCGAACAGGGCGAGCCAGATCGTGGCACACGGAAGGAGCGAAAGGGACATGACGGAAAAGGCGTGCGCGGGACGGGACGCCGCGCATCATACAGCAGCCGCCGTGACACCCCGCCGGGGGCCGGCGGGGAACGGGCGGCAGGCCGGCCGGGCGTCAGCGGCCGGCGGTTTCGGTGATGCCGTCGCGGCCCGGGATGTGGACGCTGTTGCGCACGCGCATCCGCCGCCGGTACCAGAACGTCCACAGCAGCAGGCAGCCGAATACCGTGTAGCCCATGATTGGCGACACGACCAGCACGCGCTCGACCGGCCAGGTGATGACCATCCAGCAGCGCAGCAGCATCTCGAGCGTCATGACGGCGCCCCAGACGAACGTCATCAGCCGCAGCATCTGCCGCAACCCCGGCTGCGTATCCCAGACCGCTTCGAAATGTGCGGCGCCGCCGTCCATCTCGCGGGCCACGGTGGCGCGGGCGAGATAGAAGATCAGCGGGCGTTCGCGGAACAGCGACAGCAGGAACACGACGCCGATCGTGCCCGACGCGAGCGATTCGCGCATCAGCAGCGTGCGCGGGCTGCCGCCAAGCGCCATCCCGATGATCGACAGCGCGATGCCGAGCAGCACGATGGCCGCCACCGCGTCGACGCGGCGCGAGCGGATGAATTCGACGATCGACCAGATGATCGGCGGAATCGCCGACGCGTACAGCGCGCCGGTTTCGCCGAAATACGGATGCGCGGCCCGGTAGGCCACCCACGGCAGCGCCAGGTTGACGAAGAGTTCGAGAATCAGTCCGGCTCGCGGTTTCACGGTGCGCCATTCCACGCAGGTTGGGGCGAACGTGCGAAGGGTGTGGTTGCCCGGGGTTGCCCCGAAAAGGGTTCGGTCCAGTATATCGAAGAATCGTGCGGGGTTGCGGTGTCGTATCCGGCCGGCACGCGCCATCAGGTCCGCTTCGGACGACGGCAGCAGGGAAGGAGAAAAAGGCGCCGGGGGAATCGCGGGCAGACGCGTCGCCCGTGCGCGGGCGACGCTCAGCGGCGGAACAGCGGCAAGCGTACCGCGGCGCGAATGGCCGCCGCAGTCGCTCGTGCCGTCACGAGACGGCGGGCTGAACGATGATCTTCACGTTCCGGTCCTTGTGGTTGACCAGTTCCTCGAAGCCGTGCGCGACGATGTCGCCGAGCGCGATGCGCCCGGTGATCAGCGGCTGCACGTCGATGCGGCCGTCCGCGATGAAGCGGATCACGTCCGCGAATTCGCCGTTGTACGCGAGCGAGCCGATCACTTCCTTTTCGGTCGATACGATGTCGAAGAAGTTGAACGGCGTGGGCTCCTCGAAAATGCCGACCATCACCGACTTGCCGGCCTTGCGGATCACGTCGATCGCGAGCTTCGCGGTGGCCGTGTGCCCGATGCACTCGAACGACACGTCGGCGCCATAGCCGCCGGTCAGCGCCTTGACTTCCGCGATCGCGTCGGACGTCTTCGGATCGATGACGACGCTCGCGCCGACTTCCAGCGCCTTCTGCTTGCGCGCGGCCGACATTTCCAGCGCGATCACGCGCCCGGCGCCCGCGGCCTTCGCGCACATGATCGTGCACAGGCCGATCGTGCCCGCGCCGACCACAACGACGGTCTGCCCGACGATGTTGCCGGCCTTCTTCACCGCATGCAGCCCGACCGCGAGCGGCTCGATCAGCGCGCCGGCCTCGGTCGGGAAGTTGTCCGGCAGCTTGTACAGCAGTTCGGCCGGCACGTTCACGTATTCGGCGAACGCGCCGTTGTTCATCAGCCCGGTAAACGCGAGGTTCTCGCAGATGTTGTACAGCCCGTGTCGGCAATACCAGCAGGTGCCGCAATGCTGGCATGCGTCGGCCGTCACGCGGTCGCCGACCGCGAAGCCGGTCACACCCGCACCGAGTTCGGCGATCTCGCCGCTGAACTCGTGGCCGAGGATGCACTGGCCCTTCAGGCCCGTCAGCGGATGCGGCGCATCGACCGGGATGAATACGGGGCCCGCGACGTATTCGTGCAGGTCGGAGCCGCATATCCCGCACCAGTGCACGCGAATCGTGACCCAGCCTGCCGGCGGGCGTTCCGGAACGGGAACCTGTTCGACGCGGATGTCGTGGCGGCCATGCCAGACGGCGGCCTTCATGCTGGGGGCGGTGGTCGGTGCCGGTGTACTCACGTTGCTGTCTCCGTCAGGTTGTCGTCGGGCGCGAGGCATGGCTGCCGGTGCGCCCGTCGCGCGATTGCGCGATCGACCGGTATGCAGGAACGGGGCCAGCGTGAATCGGCGCGGTGTGTTGTGACCGGACAGGGTGGGCGGGATGCGATGCACCATTTCGCTTTGCAGCGACAGGAAACGATCTGGCAGGAAGCGTGCGAGGCGTTTGCTGCGGCTGCGAAACGGCGGATCGGGTGAGACGTTGGGACGTTCGTCTCAGCGCAATGAGACGAATCCTGAGACGAACGGCAATGGGCGGCGTGGTTCGATTCGCGTTCAGGCGACGACTTCGTCCACGGCGACCGGGGCGAGCGCTGTAAATCCGGCGGCGCGGTACAGCGGCCGACCGGCCTCGGTCGACATGAGCCACACGCGCTGCGCGCCACGTTGGCTCGCGTGCGCGACGATCGCGGCGAGCAGTTGCGTCGCCAGGCCGCGGCGCCGGTATGCGTGCGCCGTCCCGACGCGGTCGACGACGATATCGCGCGGTGACGCGAAGCCGTAGCGCGCGGTGGCCGCGATCTGCCCGCCGAACCGGTGCGCGAACAGGAATGCGGCCGGATTCGGCTGGAACGGCGGGAATGCGTCGCTGGCGTTGAATGCGTCGATGTCGTTCGGCGTGTCGCAGGCAAGCGCCTGGGCGAGCGCGTCGTCGCCCTGCAGCACGCCGATATCGGCGGCCATGAAATGCTCGTCCGCCAGCCGGCGCGTCCTGCCGTGCAGCGCGGGCGCCAGTGGTGCAGCGCCGTAGCGCGTGAGCCACGCGCCGACGGCAAACGTGCCATCGCCGGACACGGGCGCACCCTCGATCATGAAATGCTCGACAGGCCGGCCCATGTCGCCGTCGAACTGCACGACGTGGCCGTCCGGGCTGTCGTGCAGCGGCGCATCGCGCTGGTCGCGCGCGGCGCAGTACCCGGCGATGAAGGTGCGCACGGCGGCCTTGCGGCGGGAGAAGGCGGACCAGGCTTCGTCGAGCGGGAACAGGGCGGCCGGTGCGGGAGAGGCGGTCGGCATGGGCGGGTGCGCAGCGTTGTCGGGGCAAAGCCGACAGCTTAGATCAGGATGCCGTCGCTGTCGCGCCGGCTCATTGCCGCGATCGCCGAAACGGATCGTTGCGCACGTTACCCCTTTACTTAAAGTGAACTTCAATTTGTATCATGTGCGCCAGTCCGATCGCGGCTGCGTGAGACATCCCGTTGCGCGCGGCCGTTTCAACGGGGGTAGGGATGACCGAATCGCCTGTCGCGGCCGATGCCGCCGCGCTGCCGTCGCGCAGCGACCGGGCCGCCGTCGCGAACGTCGTGCTGGCGAGCATCGTGTCGGCGTTGCACGTCGGCAAGGCGACGATCGCATTGCCGTCGCTCCAGCACGAGTTCGGCGGCTCGCTCGCGTCGCTGAGCGGGATCATGTCGGTGTTTCCGTTCGTCGGCGTGTTCGGCGGGATCGCCGCCGGCCTGCTGGTGCGGCGCTGGGGCGACCGGCTGCTGCTGGTGACGGGCCTCGTCATCCTCGGCCTGTCGAGTGTCGCCGGTGCATGGGCAGGCAGCTTCGCGCTGCTGCTGGCCACGCGCTTCGCCGAAGGGCTCGGTTTCGTGATCGTGGTGGTCGCCGCGCCGGCCGTGCTGAATCGCGTGACGCCACCCGAGCGGCGCAATCTCGCGTTCGGCCTGTGGAGCACCTTCATGCCGGCCGGCATGGCGCTGTCGATGCTCGTCGGGCCGTTGCTCGGCGGCTGGCGCAGCGGCTGGCTCGCGGCCGCGGCGCTGACGCTCGTCGCGGCGGCCGCGGTACCCGTCACGACGCCCGCCGGCGCGCCGTCGCGGCAGGCAGCCGCGACCCGCATCGGGCCCGCGCTGCGCGACGTGCTCGCGTCGCGCTCGACCACGCTCCTGGCACTGGGGTTCGCAACCTACAACGTGCAGTTCTTCGCGGTGATGACGTTCCTGCCGGTGTTCTTGATGCAGCGCCTCGGCGTCGCGGTCGGCGCGGCGGGGCTGATCAGCGCGGCGATCGTCGCCGCGTGCGTGATCGGCAACCTGACGGCCGGCTGGCTGCTGTCGCGCGGCGCGCGGCCGGGGATCGTGATGGCCGCGACGTCGGTCGCGATCGGCGCGGCCGGCGCAGGGCTCTTCAGCGCGGCGACGCCCGCGCCGCTCGCGGTCGCGCTGGGGTTCGCCTTCTCGGCCATGGCCGGGATGCTGCCCGCGACGATCCTCGCGTGCGCGCCGGGCTCGGCGCCTTCGCCGTCGCTGGCGCCGCTCAGCATCGGCTGGGTCGTGCAGGGCAACTATCTCGGACAGGTGATCGGGCCGCTGACGATCGGCGCGATCGTCGGCGCGTTCGGCTGGTCGGGCGGCATCGGGCTGATGCTCGCGGCCGCCGTCGCCGGCGCGGCGATCGGCCTGTCGCTGCCGCGCGAACCGATGGGCCGGCGCTGAACGCGGCGCCGGCGCCGTTCAACCTGCACGGAAATCCGTCAAGCATGCTCAACACCATGGAAAGCCTGATCTGCGAAGAAGACGTGTCGTGCGATGCGCCGGCATCGGGCGAACACGATGAGACGCCGTCGCGCGGTGGGGGCGTCGCGCATCCGCTCGTGACGATCGGCCGCGTGCTGGTTCCGGAACACGCCGCGGCTTCGCCGTTGCGGCCGCAACTGTTCGTCACGGTGCTGGAGGCCGGCGACGAGGGGCTGCTGATTCGATGGGTCGAGAGCGGCCGTTGCCATTACGGCGAGCAACGCTGGCGCCTGCGCGTCGCGTTGCAGCCGGGCCGCTGCGCGATCTCGGGGCGGCCGATCGAGCCGGGCGAGCCGGTGTTCCGGCCGGTACGGCGGCCCGTGCCCGCCAACGGCGACGAGATGATCTGCCCGGCATCGGTGCCGGGTGCGGCGGGCGCGATGCGGGACGGCGTGCCGGAGGACGACGACGCACGCGATCCGGCCGATGTTCGTGGCTGAACATCGGCCGGCGGCGGACCGACGTTACTTCTTCAGGTCGTGCCGGTACTGGATGAACCCGGCATTGTTCGCGAGCTTGTCGTACAGCGCGCGCGCGGTCGTGTTGGTTTCGTGCGTGAGCCAGTACACGCGGCTCGCGCCGGCGTTGCGGGCATGTTCGTACACGGCCTCGATCAGCGCGCCGCCCGCGCCTTGCCCGCGTGCGTCCGCTGCGGTGTACAGGTCCTGCAGGTAGCAGTACGGCCCTTCGGTCCAGCACGAGCGGTGGTAGATCGAATGCACGATCCCGACCAGCGCGCCCGATGCGTCGAAGGCGCCGAGCACGAACATCGGTTCGGCGGGATCCATCAGGCGGCCCCACGTCGTCGCGAACACCGCGTCGCTCAGCGCGGTGTCGTAGAACTTCTGGTAACTCGCCCACAGCGGGCGCCACGCGGCTTCGTCGGCGGCGACGAGCGGGCGCACCGTGACGCGTGTCGCGTCGTTCGCGCGGCCGGCCGCATCGCGGGCGCTCGCCTGCGCGTGGCGGATCGCTGTGAGCGACCGGCGCTGCTCGCCCTGCGCGTCGAAGTTCTCCGGCGCGAGCCACGCGTCGAACGCGGCGCGGACGTCCGGCCATTCGCCGTCGATGATCGAGAACCACGCGGTGTCGCGATTGCGGCCGCGGTAGATGATCGCCTGCCGGAACGTGCCTTCGTAACGGAAGCCGAGCCGCGCGGCCGCCTTGCGCGACGGCGCGTTCAGGTCGTCGCACTTCCATTCGTAGCGCCGGTAGCCGAGCGTGTCGAACGCGTACTTCATCAGCAGGAACTGCGCTTCGGTCGACACGGGCGTGCGCTTGAGCAGCGGCGAGAACGTGACGGAGCCGACTTCGATCACGCCGTTGGCCGGATCGATGCGCATCAGCGCGAGCGTGCCGACCGCGCGGCCCGTGGCGCGATCGATCACCGTGTAGTGCAGCGGATCGGCGCTCGCCTGCGCGCCGCGCGCGTAGTCGCGATAGCTCGACTCGTCGGTGTACGGGCCGTGCGCGAGATAGGTCCAGTCGCTGCCGTCGGGCGCCTGTGCGTAGGCGGCGTACAGGTCGGCCGCATGGCGCTCGGCGTCGAGCGGTTCGAGCCGGCAGTAGCGGCCTTCGAGCACGATGCGCTCCGGGCGCGGGCGCGCGGACCAGTCGGGAACGGGGTGGCCGATGGGCTGCTGGAAAGCGTTGGTGAGCGTGGACAAGGTCGATCTCGCTTCGGTTGGCGGCCGGCGACATGCCGGCATGCAGACGATCGTAGTCGCGGCGAGGTACCATGAGAAGCGCCATGGATCGGCAAATTTATGGTGCCACGAGCCATGCGCCATGTTCCGACACTTTCACGCTGCGATGTTCCGATGACGACTGCCTTTCCTTCCGGCGACGCGCCGTTGCTGCCGCTCGACGCGCCGCTGGCGCGCACGCCGGGCGCGCCTTCGCTGCAGCGCCAGTTGCTGCGCCGCGTGCGCGACGCGATTCTCGGCGGCGCGATGCCGGCCGGCACGCGGCTGCCCGGCACGCGTGCGCTCGCCGAGACGCTCGGCGTGTCGCGCAACACGACGGCCGCCGTCTACGAGCAGCTCGTTGCGGAAGGTTTCCTGCAGTCCGACCGGCGAGGCACGCGCGTCGTCGGGCTGTCGCGGCCGGCGCCGCCGCGCCGGCGGGCCGCGCCGCCGGCCGTCGCGCAGCGGCTCGGCCGGATTCGCCCGAGCCTCGTCGGCACCGGCGAATCGGAGGGCTTCCGGCCGGGCGTGCCCGCGCTGGCCCATTTCCCGGTGGATGCGTGGCGGCACGCGATCGACCGCGCGATGCGTCGCACCGGCCGCGACCTGCTCGCGTATGGCGACCCGCTCGGCGAGCGCGCGCTGCGCGAATCGATCGCGCGCCACCTGGCCGTGACGCGCGGCGTGCGCTGCGATCCCGAGCAGATCGTGATCACCGAAGGCGCACAGGGCGCGATCGCGCTGTGCGCGCAGCTGCTGACGAACCCGGGCGATACGGTGTGGGTCGAGGAGCCCGGCTATCGCGGCGCGCGCACCGCGATGCAGGCGGCCGACCTCGACGTCGTGCCGATGCCGGTCGACGCGGAAGGGCTGCGCGCGGATGAGGACGACTGGCGCGAGCGGACGCCGCGCCTCGTCTACACGACGCCGTCGAACCAGTTCCCGACCGGCGCGGTGCTGTCGATCTCGCGCCGGCTCGCACTGATCGATGCGGCGCGCCGGCATCGCGCGTGGATCATCGAGGACGACTACGACAGCGAATTCCGTCATACCGGCGAGCCGATCGGCGCGATGCACGGGCTCGCGCCCGATTCGCCGGTTGTCTATCTCGGCTCGTTCAGCAAGACGATGTTTCCGGCGCTGCGGATCGGCTTTCTCGTGCTGCCCGAGGCGCTGCTGGCCGCCGTGCGGCCGGTGTTGCCGGAGATGCTGCGCGGCGGGACGCGCCATGTGCAGCTCGCGCTGGCCGATTTCATCGAGACGGGCGAATACGGCCGCCATCTCGGGCGGATGCGCCGGTTGTACCGCGACCGGCGGCGGTCGCTGCTCGCCGCGCTCGACGGCAACCTGAGCGTGCCGCACCAGGTCGAGGGCGGCCCGTGCGGGCTGCATCTCGCGTTGCGGATGCCGGCGCGCTATCGCGATCGCTCGATCGTCGAAGCGGCGCGCGCGCACGGCATCGGGCCGTTCCCGCTGTCGGGTTTTTCGATCGACGCGGCACGGGCGGGCAACGGGCTCGTGCTCGGCTTCGGCAATACGTCGGCCGATGCGTTCGAGCCGATGTTACGGATGTTGTCGACGATCGCGCAGCGGGTGGGCGGCGATTGACGGCGGCTGGCAGCGCGCGCGGGCAACCCAACCCGTCGCCGGTGATTTTCGCTGCCGTGGAAGCGTTGCGCAGGACAGGTAAGGGCAAACTGCCCGCCTTCCCGGCGGAGATCGTTGCCGCAGCCGCTGGCTGCGGCGTTCGCGGTGGAGGAGGCTGCCAACCTTTGACGCGATGCCGCCTTTCGACGGTCGGAAGCGGCAAGTCCGCAGCCGTCAGCAGGCCGGTTTTTCGTACAGCGACCAGACATGGCCGCCGGGTCCCGGCTCCGGGTAAAGTCCGGCGCGGACAAAGCCGAGCGACTCGTAGTACGCGCATAACTTCGCGTTGTGAGCGGCGCAGTCGAGTCGGACGAAACGCCGGTTCAGTTTGCTCACCTTGTCGGCGCATCAATCCAGCATGAGGCCGCCGAGTCCGTGACCGTTGAAGCCGTCCCGCACGCAAAGCCCGTGCACGTAACCGGCGACCGGTTCCTGCGGCCCCCAGTGATCGTCGACATCCAGGCGCAGCGAAAACGTTCCGACCGCAACGCCGTCCTGCTCGACGACATACACGTCCTTTTCGGCGATGTTGTTGCGCACCCACCGTTCGGAAAATCCGTCGCCTTCCTTGCCCCACGCGTAGTCGCGATGCGCCACCTTCCTAGCGTGCGCATCGTTGCGGATCTGCATCAGGGCCGCTATGTCCGGTTCACCTGCCCTGCGGACGACCATGCCTGTCATCGCTTCATCCCTTCACCGTTTGTCCGAGAGCGAAGGTTAGCAACGCGCGCTTACATTGCGCCAACCGCCGATGCGCCGGACGCCGAACCGGACCGGACCGCACGACGCCGCGCGGGACAATCGGACTTGTGCGGATTGACGAACCGCCCACTTTGTTCGGAACGAACGCCATCACGGCTCCGCAGCTACCGTGCCACCCCGGCATACGGGTTTCGATTCGTATGTTCCAACCCGCGTGTGCGCTATAAATGGATGCGTGTACCGGTGCTTGTCGGGCGCCTGCGCGTCTCGCGCAGGTTGGCGCCGCGACTGCCGGGGGAGGTGCACCGTGGTTCGCCTGACGCTTGCTCGCGCCGTGCTTCGCACCGCGTTGATCGGGGGCGTGTTTGCCGGCTGTTTGTTGCCCCCGCCGGCCGCCATGGCCGGAACCCTCGCGCCGCCCGCTACGTCACCCGGGATGAAGCCAAGGCCATCCGCCGCGCGTTACGCGATGCCGGTCGACTTTCCGGCGATCGTCGACCGCTACGGTCCGGCGGTCGTGACCATCATGGCCGCCACGCCCGACCCGCAAACCGGCGGCCCGGCCTTTGCACTCCTCGATTCCGACGATCCGCTCGCCGCGTTCTTCCGGCACGGCGCGCCGCCGCCCGCGCAGGACCCGCAGGCACCGGCGCCCGATATGACGCCGCCCCGTGCGGTGTCCGGCAGCGGTTCGGGCTTCATCGTCAGCGCCGACGGCCTGATCCTCACGTCGGCCCATGTGGTCGACGAGGCAACCGACGTGACGGTGCGGCTCACCGACCGCCGCGAATTCAAGGCGACGGTCCTGGCCGTCGATCCGCAAAGCGACGTCGCCGTGCTGCGCGTCAACGCGAAGAAGCTGCCGTTCGTGCGCATCGGCGATTCGTCGAAAGTTCGCGCAGGCGAACCGGTGATGACGATCGGCGCGCCGGACGGATCGGGCAACACGGTCACGGCCGGCATCGTCAGCGCAACGTCGCACCGGTTGCCGGACGGTAGCGCGTTTCCGTTCTTCGAGACCGACATCGCGCCGAATCCGGACAACTCGGGCGGCCCGGTGTTCAATCGCGCGGGCGACGTGATCGGCATCGCGGTGCAGGTCTATACGGGCGCCGACCGCTACGCGAGCATGACGTTCGCGATCCCGATCGCATTCGCGGCAAAGGTACGCGCGCAGTTGCAGGCGCAACAGCAGGCACAGATGCGGGCGCAGCCGGCTCAGGCGCCGACGCCGGGCGCGTCGTCCGGCAATGCACTCGGCGTCGACGTTCAGGACGTCGGCGCCGGGCTGGCCGCGGCATTCGGGCTGCCGCGTCCGGCAGGCGCGCTCGTCAACGGTGTCGCGCCGGGCTCGCCGGCCGCAGCCGCCGGCTTGAAGCCCGGAGACGTGATCGTGCGCGTGGGCGACAAGACGATCGGCCGCTCGGTCGAACTGGACGACCTGGCCGCCGCGCTGTCGCCCGGCGAGAAGGTGTCGCTGCGCGTGATCCGCAACCGCGCGCCGGTGATGCTGACGATCACGGGCGCCGACGAGGCGGCCGGCAACGCGGGCGCGCCGGCCGGCATGGCCGCGCCGAAGGCCGCTGCGCGACCGGGGCCGGGGCCGGGGCCGGGGGCGGGCGAAGGCGGCGACCGCCTCGGGCTGACGATGCACGCGCTGAGCGACGACGAGCGCCGTTCGACGGGGCTCGCGGTCGGGATGATGGTGGACGCGGTGCGCGGCCCGGCGGCACGCGCGGGCATCCAGCCGGGCGACGTCGTGCTGGAGCTCAACGACACGCTGCTCGAGACGCCGGACGACGTGCAGTCGCTCGAAGCGAACGGCGGCAGCGTGATCGCCGTGCTGATCCAGCGCAACAATGCACGGAAGTTCGTGTCGGTGCGCGCGCGTTAAGGCGTTGACGCGGTTGGCGTCATCCGCCTAACATCGTCCGGTATCGCTCGCGGTCAGTCACGCAGTCAGCCACGCATTCAGGAGCCATTCGGCATGAAAGCAGCTTGCTTCATCGTAGTCGTCCACAGGCGCAGGGTCCGGTAGCGGCACCGCGCCGGCACCCATGCGCCCCCGACTCGTTCGGGGGCTTTTTTTTGCATTGCGCACGGCCGTGCGGCGCGTGCGCGGAGGGCATCCGCTTGCAACCGGACCTGTCGACCGCTGCCGAACCGGCGTCGCCGAGACACGCGACGCTGATCCTGCTGTGCGCGTTCTCGGTGCTGCCGCTGAGCCTGTTCCTGCCGTCGCTGCCGGCGATCGCGCGCGACCTGCGCGCCGACTATGCGCTCGTCGCGCTGTCGCTCGGCGGTTACGCCGCGGTGGCCGCGTCGCTCGAGTTCGTGATGGGGCCGCTGTCGGACCGGTTCGGGCGGCGGCCGATCGTGCTGGCGAGCGTCGGCGTATTCGCGCTCGGCTCGCTCGGCTGCGCGATGGCAACCGATATCCGCGCGTTTCTCGCGTGCCGGCTGATGCAGGCGGCGATCACGTCGGTCTATCCGGTGTCGATGGCGACGATCCGCGACACCGGCGGCGGTGCGCGCACGGCGAGCCGGATCGGCTATGCGGCGATGGCGGCCGCGTTCGCGCCGATGCTTGGCCCGACGCTCGGCGGCGTGCTCGACCAGACGGGCGGCTGGCGCGCGAGCTTCTGGCTGCTCGGCGCGGCCGGGATTGCGCTGTTCGTCTGGTGTGCGTTCGATCTCGTCGAAACCCATACGAACCGGTCATCGAGCCTGGGGCAGCAGCTTCGCGCGTATCCGGCGCTGCTCCGGGCGCGCCGTTTCTGGGCCTATGCACTTTGCATGGCGTTTTCGACGGGCTCGTTCTACGCGTTCCTGGCCGGCGCGCCGCTCGCTGCGAAAGCGGTATTCGGCATCGCGCCGGCGGAAATCGGCTTCTACATGGGAACGATCACGGCCGGTTTCGTGTGCGGCAGCTTTCTCGCCGCGCGTTACGCGCGCCGCCATGCGCTGGCCACGACGATCCTGTGCGGGCGGGTCGTCGCGTGCGCGGGCCCGCTGATCGGTCTCTTGCTCGTGTTCGGCGGCGCGACGCATGCGCTCGCATGGTTCGGGCCGTGCGTGCTGGTCGGCATCGGCAACGGGCTGACCAACCCCGGCGCGCATGCCGGCGCGGTGTCGGTGCGCCCGGAGCTGGCGGGCAGCGCGTCGGGGCTGGCCGGGGCGATGACGATCGGCGGCGGCGCGGCGCTGTCGTCGCTGACGGGCGCGGTGCTGAGCGTCGGCAACGCGGGCTATATGCCGCTCGCGATGATGCTGCTGTCGGCGGCGATCGCGCTGGCGGCCGCCGTCTGCGTGCGGGTGTTCGATGCGCGGGACGCCGGACGGTGAACGCGGGTGCGCCCCGGTACCGTGGCGCGGCCGAATGACGGACAATCCGTCGCATGCCGGGAGACGGCGCACCATCCGCGAGCCGTGTTCCCCGACGAGCGCAAAGGGTGACTGGGCGAGGATGCGATGAGCGATTTTTCAGATTTCCAGCGGGACATTGCCGACGCCGCGCGGGCAACCTTCAGGGCGCTGCGGGCATTGCACCCGGACGAGCATTTCTACGCGTTCGCGTTGTACACCGACAGCGGTGCGATGACGGTGGTGCCGGCAGCCAATTCGGTCGAAGGACTGCGCCGCGTCCGCGCGCAACAGGCGATCGCGGACGACGATCCGGACCCGTGGTATGTGTGGGGCTTTTCCGAGTGGGCGTACGCGGCGGCGGAGGCTTCGCCGTTCAATGAGATCTGCGGCAGGCTGGCCGACGAAGTGCTGAGCCCGCAGTTCGTCCGGTCGCGATTCGCGGAATTTTCCCGGCAACTGCACGCCGACATGATCGAGGCATTGCGGCTGCTCGATCGCGACGGCCTGTTCGGCACGGGCGAGGAGCGGGCGGCCATCACGCTGTTCGTGTCGATCAGCGACGACGACGCGGCCGAGGCGCTGGAAAACGAATCGGCGAAGGTGCTGAATCCGCCGGCCGTCGCCGCAGCATTCCTGCGCCGTTACGACTGACCGGAATCGGGATGTCGCACGGCGGCCCCGGAGAGGCGGCCGCCATGGCTGCTTCGTTACGGCTTCGCGCCCATGACGAACTCGAACGCCGCGATGCCGTCGACGCCGCCCGTCACGCGGTCGCCCGGCTGCAGCGCGCCGACGCCGGCGGGCGTGCCGGTGAAGATCAGGTCGCCGGCCTTCAGCTCGACCGAGCGCGACACGTACGCGATGACGTCGGGCACGGCCCAGATCATGTCGGCCAGGTCGCCTTGCTGGCGCGTTTCGCCGTTGACCGCGAGCCAGATGCGGCCCGCTGCCGGGTGGCCGGTGGCCGCCGTCGCGCGCAGCGCGGTCACGGGGCCCGACGCGTCGAAGCCCTTCGCCCAGTCCCACGGACGGCTCAGCTTCTTCGCTTCGGCCTGCAGGTCGCGGCGCGTGAGGTCGACGCCGACGCCGTAGCCCCACACGTGCGACAGCGCATCGGCCGGGTCGATCGACCGGCCGTCCTTGCCGATCGCGACGACCAGCTCGATTTCATGATGGAGGTCGTTCGTCAGCGGCGGATAGGGGACGGTGCCGCCTGCCGGGACGATCGCGTCGGCCGGCTTCGTAAAGAAGAACGGCGGCTCGCGGTCGGGATCGGCGCCCATTTCGCGCGCGTGGTCGGCATAGTTGCGGCCGACGCAGAAGACGCGGCGCACCGGAAAGCGCGCGGACGACTGTTCGACTTCGACGGAAGGACGCTCGGCAGCGTCGATGACATAGGCGGACATCGGATGGCCTCGTTCGGTAGGAAGACGGATGCCGGCGCCTGTGCGGCGCACGGGCCGGCATGCGTGCAACGATACCCGACGCGCATGCGCCCGGATGCGACGCAACTGCGTTTTACCGGGACAAAACTACGCGTCGGCCGCCGCCGGCGCATCGTCGCCGTCCGGCAGCGCGGCGTTCGCGTCGCGGTAGGCCTTCGGCGACACGCCGACCCGCGCACGGAAGCGCCGCGCGAAATATCCTTCGTCGCGGAAGCCGACCGAGCGCGCGATGTCCGCGATGCGCCGGCTCGTATGCGCCAGCAGCGACTGCGCGAGTGCGATCCGGCGCTCGGTCACGAGATCGGTGAACGTGCTGCCGGTTTCCTTGCGGACCAGGTGCGCGAGGTAGTTGGGCGACAGGAACGCGGCCTCGGCGGTCGCGGCGAGCGTCAGGTCCTCGCGGGTCAGGTTCGCCCGCACGTGCCGCAACACGCGCGCGAGCGCGTCGCGCCGGCCCGCCCGCTGGGCGCCGCGCTGCGCGAGCTTGTCGAGCGCACCCGCGTACTGCGTGCAGACGAGCCCGATCAGTTGCAGCAGGTAGCCGCGCAGCAACGTGGTGGAGCCGAATGTGCGCACGCGATCGGTGTCGAGCATGCACAGCGCGAGGCGGCGCGCTTCCTCGTACGTGTCGCCGGTCAGGATGAAGTCGAGATGCTCCTGGAAGCGGAACGGCGTCAGCTCGGGAAAGCGGTGCGCGGGCACGTCCTCGAGATCGAGCGGGTCGACGTCGAGATCGGCGCGCAGGAATGCCTGGCTGAAGTTGATCACGATGAAGTGCGCGCCTTCCGGATGCGGGATCAGGTGCTCGCGGTGCGGCAGCACGAAGGCGAGCGCGCCGCGCGGAAACGGCCGCGTGACGCCGCCGATCCGCTGCTCGGTGTCGCCGCCGAGGTTGAACTGGATCTGGAAATACGCGTGCCGGTGCGGCTCGGTGATCGCCTGGCGCGACGCCTGGTCGCGGATGTAGAAATCGAGCCGGTCGCTGCGTTCGGGCATCCCGTACAGGCGCGGCGGGGCGGTGGAGGGCATGAAGGATTCTGCTGTTCGTGACGCGGTTGAGCCGCGATGGTACAGCGAACCGGGCGCGCCGGGGATGGGCGCGGCCGCATGGCGTTTGCCCGGTTTCGCTCGCGGCGTGCCGCGCGGCGCTCACGCGTCCGGATGGAAGCCGAGATAACGGGCATGCGGGCCGTCGCCGCCGGCGAGCCGGCTCGCCGCGCCGACCGAAGCGAGTGCATCCATCGTCGTCGCGCGGTTCGAGATCAGCGTCCATGCGATGGCGTCGCCGGCGCTGACCGGTGCCGACCCGCGCAGGTCCGTCAGCGCGGCGAGCAGCACGGCGGCCGGCGGCGCATGAATCGCGAACCCTTCGTTGGCGACGGCCGCGGTGTCGATCTCCAGCATCGCGCACAACCGCGCCCGCAGCGGCGTCTCGGTCTCGCTCGCCGCACGCGAGCGCGCGATGTTCTCGCGGGTGGCCGCATCGACGATCGTGCCGCCGCGGACGAACGGCGCCTGCTGCCACACGTCCGGCGGGCATTGCTTGCCGCCCGGGGCCAGCGGCACGAACGGATTCACTTCGGCCGGGTAGATCCGGCACACGAGCGGGCGCTCGTCGTAGATCGCGCAACGCAGGTCGTCGCGCAGGTTCGGGCAAGGCCCGGCATGGGACGCGGTGAGCATGACCGTGACGCGTACCGGCAGCGAGCCGCTGAGCGTGGCGGTCGACCGGGCGCGCTTGTACGCGGCGAACGCGTTGTCGGGCTCGGGCTCGACGAGCCACGGCATCGCATCGCACAGCAGCTCCACGTGGCCGCCGCGCTGCAGCCACGCGATCGCCTCGTCGATCGTCAGGGGAATACGCAGGTCGCGGCAGCATTCGCCGCAGCCGTTGCAGGAAAAGTCGATGTCGGCGGGGGTGTCGTTCATTCGGATTCGATCGGGATATCGGGGGTGTCGCGACGCGTCGCGCTGCCGCCGGTGGTGTCGTTTATCGGGCGGCCAGCGGCGCGACCCGGCGCCGCAGTTCGGGCACGACGTCGGCGTCGAACCACGGATGGTGCTTGAACCACGCCTGGTTGCGCGGCGACGGATGCGGCAGCGGCAGCACGCCGGGGCCGTAGTCGCGCCACGCGTGCACGGTGTCGGTCAACGTCGCCTTGCGCGTATCGCGCAGGAAATGCCGCTGCGCGTACTGGCCGACCAGCAGCGTCAGCCGGATCGACGGCAGCCCGGCGAGCAACCGGTCGATCCACAGCGGCGCGCATTCGGGGCGCGGCGGGTTGTCGCCGCTTGCGCCGCGACCCGGGTAGCAGAAGCCCATCGGCACGATTGCGAAGCGCGTCTCGTCGTAGAAGGTATCGGCGTCGACGTCGAGCCAGGTGCGCAGCCGCTTGCCGCTCGCGTCGTCCCACGGGATGCCGCTCGCATGAACCTTGGTGCCGGGCGCCTGCCCGACGATCAGGATGCGCGCGTCGCGATGGGCGCGCACGACCGGGCGCGGGCCGAGCGGCAGGTCGGCTTCGCACGCACGGCACGCGCGGATTTCGGTGAGCAGCACGTCGAGCGGCGCGCGCGTTCGTTTCGGCATCGATTCGGTTCAGGGACGGAGCGGCAATACGGTGTCGTCCGGGCGGCGCATGCGGGAAGCCGCCGGGGGCCGGATCGGCGTGGCGCGACGCCGGAGCGCGCGCCGCATGCATCATGCGAGCGACGGGCCCGGTGCGCCGCCTTCGGCGACCGCAGCATCATACAACGCGGTTTGCGCGATCGCCGCGGCGATCGTCGCGTCGTCGTGGGCTCCGTCGAGCATGCCCCAGCGCCGGTATTGCAACAGGAACCACCGGCCTTCGAGCGGATCGGGCCGGTTCACGGCGCCGCCGTCGTGGAAGCGGATCGGCAGCGGCGGCTCGGCGAACGGCCCCGCGCCGTAGTCGCCGAGCAGGCGCGGCGCGATCAGCCGGGCCGGCACGCCGAGCGCGTCGGGCGACGCGAGCCAGTCGGCCGCCTCGCGACGGTGCGCGGCGCTGTCGAGCCACTCGCACGCATCGACGAGCGTGCGGATCAGCGCGCGTGCGGTTGCCGGATACAGCGCGACGAAGTCGCGCCGGGCCGCGAGCACCTTCTCCGGGTGATCGGGCCAGATCTCGCTCGTCACCGCGACGGTCCGCCCCGCGCCGCAAGCCTCGGCCACCGCATGCCAAGGCTCGCCCGCGCAGAAGCCGTCGAGCTCGCCATTGGCGAGCGCGGCGACCATCTCGGGCGGCGGGATCACGACGCTGCGCACGTCGCGCAGCGGATCGACGCCGTGCGACGCGAGCCAGTGGTTCAGCCACATCGCATGCGTGCCGGTCGGGAACGTCTGCGCGAGGAGCGGCTTGCGGCCGAGCGTCGCGAGGGCGGCGCGCACGTTGCCGCTGTCGCGGAACGCGTCGGCGAGGCCGCGCGAAAACGAGATCGCCTGGCCGTTGCGGTTCAGCACCATCAGCGCGGCCATGTCGGCCTGCGGGCCGCCGATGCCGAGCTGCAGCCCGCAGACGAGCCCGTACAGCGCATGCGCGGCGTCGAGTTCGCCGCTGAGCAGCTTGTCGCGCACGGCGGCCCACGACGGCTGGCGGCTCAACTCGAGGGTGAGGCCGTGACGCGCGCCGAGGTTCAGGTGCTGCGCGACGATCAGCGGGGCCGCGTCGCTCAGCGCGACGAACCCGAGGCGAAGATGCGCGCGTTCCGGTACGGCGGGAGAGGAGGTATCCATGGCAGTCATGATTGGGGTGGCGCGTCGAGCAGTTGCCGCGCGAGGTCGACGATGCGCAGGCCCTGATCCATCGCACGCTTGCGCAGCGCCGCATACGCGTCGTGCTCAGACAGCTTGCGCTGGTCCATCAGCATGCGTTTCGCGCGGTCGATCAGCTTGCGCTCCGCGAGTTCGCGTTCAACGTCGGCGAGCCGGCGGCGCAGCGCATCGTCGTGCGAGAAACGCGCGAGCGCGACTTCGAGAATCGGCGCGAGGCGCTCGGCCGACAGCCCTTCGACGAGATAGGCACTGACGCCCGCGCCGACCGCCGCGCGGATCAGTTCCTGGTCGGCGTCGTGGCTGAACATCAGCACGGGGCGCGGCGCGGTGGCGTGCATCACCGCGAGCTGCTCGAGCGTGTCGCGCGACGGCGAATCGGTATCGATGATCACGACGTCGGGGCGCTGCTCCTCGACGGCCGCCGGCAGGCGCGCGGGCGTCGCGACGTCGTTCAGCATCTCGTAGCCGAGGCGCGCAAGCGCGTCGCCGAGCTCGCCGATCGGCTTGTCGGTGTCGGTGACGAGCAGCACGCGCAGGCGCGGGGGCGGGACGGACGAACTCATGATGCGAGCGGAGGCGGCGAAACCGCGACGCAATGCGCGGATCGGGGGCGTCGGCCCCGCGGGAACATCGTGTCGGCACGGCGCGTGTCGGCACGGCGGCCCGCGCGAGCGATGCCGTTGTCTTCATGAAAGGCGGGCGGCCGGTGCCGCGCGGCGTCGCGCATGCTATGCGGCCCGGGACAAGGTCGTTTCGATCGCGGCGTTCGCGTTCGCGTTCGGCGCGTCCAGCGCGGCCGCTTCGCCGATCGCCCCGCCGACGAGGATCACGGCCGGGCTGCCGAGCCGCGCTTCGTCGATGCCGCGCGCGAGATTGCCGAGCGTGCCGGTCCAGCGGCGTTCGTCGGGCGTGCCGGCCCATTGCACGACCGCCGCCGGCGTCGACGTCGGCAGCGCGGCGAGCAGGCCCGCCGCAATGCTGTCGACGCGGCTCATTCCCATGTAGATCGCGAGCGTGGTGCCGCTGGCCGCGAGTCGCGCCCAGTCGGGCTCGCCGTGGTCCTGGCGGTGCGCGGTGACGAACGTGACGCCCTGGCAATGCTCGCGGTGCGTGAGCGAGATGCCGAGGCTCGCGGCGGCCGCGAATCCCGACGAGATGCCGTTGACGATCTCGACCGGAATCCCGGCGGCGCGCAGCGTCGCGAGCTCTTCGCCGGCGCGCCCGAACAGCAGCGCGTCGCCGCCTTTCACGCGCACCACGTGCGCGCCCCGCAGCGCATGGCGGCGCATCAGCTTCTCGATGAACGCCTGCGGCGTGGAGCGGCAGCCGCCGCGCTTGCCGACGCGGATGATGCGCGCTTGCGGCGCGAGTTCGACGATGCAGGGCGCGACGAGATCGTCGAGCAGCAGCACGTCGGCCGCGGCCAGCGCTTTCACGGCCTTCAGCGTGAGGAGTTCGGGATCGCCGGGGCCGGCGCCCAGCAGCGTGACTTTGCCAGTCGTCATGTCGTGTTCCAGTACCGCGTGCGCGAGGCGGTCGATAGCGCGTTGTCTGCGCGGTGGCGCAGGGCGGTCGAAGCGCACCGGCATTCGGCCGTGCCGCGCAGGGGGGAGGACGCCGTTGTCCTGATCGGCCTGTCGTGAACGACGGGCATGGTTTGCGGAGGCTGCCCACCGGCGCCGTTGCCGGTGTGATGAATGGGGTTCAGCAATATCCGGGCCAACCGGCATGACGTGCGGCGTCGGCGCGGCGGGCGCGCGGCGCGATGCACTGCGCGGGCAGCCGCGATGCCGCATCGGCATGCATCGTGCCTCGCCAGCGCGGATCGTGATGTCGCACGGCGACAGTGCTGCAGCGCACCACATCCGTGCCTGATTGCATCATGACGCGTCGCGCGCCATCCGCCCGAGCGCGTTGCGCGCTGCCCGGCGAGCCTTGCGCTGCGGGGCTGGCGGCCCGATGCGGGCCGACATGGCACGGTGCTTGCCTAAGCTGGTTCGGGCGGATCAACGGCGATTCGCTCGCAGTACCGATTACTGACGCGCCCGGCAACGGGCTTCATGGGCAACGGCGTCCTACGCATCAGGTCTCGACGAGACCGGTGCGCAGGACGCCGTTTTTCGTTTGGCGGATGACATGACCGACAAAGCTACCCGTATCGATCTCTTCAGCTTCCGCACCGCGCCGATGCGCGCGTTCCACCTGACGTGGATGGCGTTCTTCGTGTGCTTCTTCGCGTGGTTCGCCTGCGCGCCGTTGATGCCGCTGATCGCGCGCGAATTCCACCTGACCACGGCACAGGTCGCCAACATCAACATCGCCGCGGTGGCCGCGACGATCGCCGTGCGGCTGCTCGTCGGCCCGCTGTGCGACCGCTTCGGCCCGCGCCGCGTCTACGTCGGCCTGCTGCTGCTCGGCGCGATCCCCGTGTTCGCCGTGTCGTTCACGCACGACTACCTGTCGTTCCTGATCTGCCGGCTCGGCATCGGCGCGATCGGCGCCGGCTTCGTGATCACGCAGTACCACACGTCGGTGATGTTCGCGCCGAACGTGGTCGGCACCGCGAACGCGACGACGGCAGGCTGGGGCAATGCCGGCGCGGGCGCGACGCAGGCGCTGATGCCGCTGCTGGTTGCCGCCGGCCTGATGCTCGGCTTCGGCGAGGATTCGTCGTGGCGCATCGCGCTGGTCGTGCCGGGCGTCGCGATGCTCGTGATGGCCTGGGCGTACTGGCGCTTCACGCAGGATTGCCCGCAGGGCGATGTCGTCGCGCTGCGCAAGGAAGGCGTGACGGTCGACAGCGGCAAGAAGGGCGGCTGGGCGAGCTTCTTCGCCGCGTGCGGCAACTATCGCGTGTGGATGCTGTTCGTCACGTACGGCGCGTGCTTCGGCGTCGAGGTGTTCATCCACAACATCGCCGCGCTGTACTACGTCGATCACTTCAGCCTGTCGCTGAAGGACGCGGGCTTCGCGGTCGGCCTGTTCGGGCTGCTCGCGCTGTTCGCCCGCGCGCTCGGCGGCTGGCTGTCGGACAAGATCGCCGCACGGCGCAGCCTCGACGTGCGCGCGACGCTGCTGTGCGCGCTGATCATCGGCGAAGGGCTCGGGCTGATCTGGTTCTCGCATGCGCAAAGCATCGGCATCGCACTGGTCGCGATGCTGACCTTCGGCCTCTTCACGCACATGGCCTGCGGCGCGACCTACGCGCTGGTGCCGTTCATCGACCGCAAGGCGCTCGGCGGCGTCGCGGGGATCGTCGGCGCGGGCGGCAACGTCGGCGCGGTCGCCGCGGCCTTCCTGCTGAAGGGCGTCGGCGACGTGCAGCACACGCTGAGCCTGCTCGGCCTCGTCGTCACCGCGACCGCGCTGTGCGCGATGGCCGTGCGCTTCAGCGAAGAGCACAAGGCACGCGAGGCCGAGCTGCGCGACCGCGCACTGGCTGCCGCCGGCGTCGCGAACTGATCGACCGAAGGAAACGTCATCATGAAACTCATCGTCATCGGCCACGGCATGGTCGGCCACAAGCTCCTCGAATGCGTCGCGGCACACGCCGCGACGGCGGGCGCGCTGCAGGTCACCGTGCTCGGCGAGGAACCGCGCCCGGCCTACGATCGCGTGCACCTGTCCGAATTCTTCGCGGGCAAGTCGGCGGACGACCTGTCGCTCGTCGAACCCGGCTTCTTCGAGCGGCATCCGCAGTTCGACCTGCGCCTGAACACGTGCGTCGCGTCGATCGACCGCGCCGCGCATACGGTCACGCTCGCGTCGGGCGAAACGCTCGGGTACGACAAGCTGGTGCTCGCGACGGGCTCGCGCCCGTTCGTGCCGCCGATGCCGGGCCACGATCGCGCCGGCTGCTTCGTGTACCGGACGATCGAGGATCTCGAGGCGATGCAGGCGTGCGGCACGCATGCGAAGCGCGGCGTCGTGGTCGGCGGCGGGCTGCTCGGCCTCGAATGCGCGAAGGCGCTGCGCGACATGGGGCTCGAGACGCACGTGGTCGAATTCGCGCCGCGGCTGATGGCCGTGCAGGTCGACGACGGCGGCGGCCGGATGCTGCGCGCGAAGATCGAGGCGCTCGGCGTGACCGTGCATACGGGCAAGAACACGCTCGAGATCGTCGACGGCGAAGAAGGCACGCACCGGATGGCGTTCGCCGACGGCACCCACCTCGACGCAGACATGATCGTGTTCTCCGCCGGCATCCGCGCACGCGACGAGCTGGCGCGCGCCTGCGGGCTCGAAACCGGCCCGCGGGGCGGCGTCGCGATCGACGACGCCTGCCGCACGAGCGACGCCGACATCTACGCGATCGGCGAATGCGCGGCATGGAACGGCATGGTGTACGGCCTCGTCGCACCCGGCTACGACATGGCGCGCGTGGTTGCGAAGCAGCTCGGCGGCGACACGAACGGCGAGGACGGGGCCGCGTTCGCGGGCGCCGACATGAGCACGAAGCTCAAGCTGATGGGTGTCGACGTCGCGAGCATCGGCGACGCGCACGGCACGACGGCCCGCAGCCGTACCTACCAGTACGCGGACGAGCGCCGCCAGATCTACAAGAAGCTCGTGGTGTCCGATTGCGGCAAGTTCCTGCACGGTGCGGTGATGGTCGGCGACGCGGCCGAGTACGGCACGCTGCTGCAGATGATGCTGAACCGCATCGAGCTGCCCGAGTCGCCCGAGTTCCTGATCCTGCCGTCGTCGGACGGCGTCGCAAAGCCGGCGATCGGCGTCGACGCGCTGCCTGCGGCCGCGCAGATCTGCTCGTGCAACAACGTGTCGAAATCGCAGATCTGCACGGCCGTGGCCGACGGCGCGACGAGCCTCGGCGCGCTGAAGACGTGCACGAGCGCCGGCACGTCGTGCGGCGGCTGCGTGCCGCTCGTCACGCAGATCATGAAGGCCGAGATGAAGAAACAGGGCCTCGCGGTCAACAATCATCTGTGCGAGCACTTCCCGCATTCGCGCCAGGAGCTGTTCCACCTGATCCGCGTCGAGCGCATCACGACCTTCGACGCACTGCTCGCGAAGCACGGCCACGGCCTTGGCTGCGACGTGTGCAAGCCGGCCGTCGCGGGCATCCTCGCGTCGTGCTTCAACGAGTTCGTGCTGAAGAAGGAGCACGTGGGGCTGCAGGATTCGAACGACTACTACCTCGCGAACATCCAGCGCGACGGCACGTACTCGGTCGTGCCGCGCATGCCGGGCGGCGAGGTCACGCCGGAAGGGCTGATCGCGGTCGGCCAGGTCGCTAAAAAGTACGGCCTTTACACGAAGATCACGGGCGGCCAGCGCGTCGACCTGTTCGGCGCGCGCGTCGAGCAGCTGCCGTCGATCTGGGAGGAACTGATCGCGGCCGGCTTCGAATCGGGTCACGCATACGGCAAGGCGCTGCGCACCGTGAAGTCGTGCGTCGGGTCGACGTGGTGCCGCTACGGTGTCGACGATTCGGTCGGCCTCGCGATCGACCTGGAGAATCGCTACAAGGGGCTGCGCACGCCGCACAAGATCAAGTTCGGCGTATCGGGCTGCACGCGCGAGTGCGCGGAAGCGCAGGGCAAGGACGTCGGCATCATCGCGACCGAGAAGGGCTGGAACCTGTACGTGTGCGGCAACGGCGGGATGAAGCCGCGCCACGCGGAACTGCTCGCGTCCGACCTCGACCGCGCCACGCTGATCCGCTACATCGACCGCTTCCTGATGTTCTACGTGCGCACGGCCGACCGGCTGCAACGCACCAGCGTGTGGCGCGACAACCTCGAAGGCGGTCTCGACTACCTGATCGACGTCGTCGTGCACGACCGGCTCGGGATCGGCGCCGAACTCGAGGCCGACCTGCAGCACGTGGTCGACACCTACGAGTGCGAATGGAAGAAGGCCGTCACCGATCCCGACACGCGCAAGCGCTTCCGCCACTTCGTGAACAGCGATGCACCGGATGCAACCATCGAATTCGTCGAGACGCGCGGCCAGATCCGTCCCGCGATGCCCGGCGAACGTGCGGGCGGCAAACCCGTGTCGATCCCCGTCGTAGCCGTTGGCGCGACGCGAGCCGTCACCGAATCCGCAACCGCCTGACCCTGATCGACACCAGCGTCTTTTCCAAGGAGCCCATCATGAACGATCGTCTTCCGCTGTCCTGGACCCGCGTGTGCCCGCTCGACGACATCGTGCCGAACACCGGCGTGTGCGCACTCGTCAACGGCGAGCAGGTCGCGGTGTTTCATGTCGCGCATGCCGACGGCGGCGTGTTCGCGATCGACAACGTCGATCCCGTGTCGCACGCGGCCGTGATGTCGCGCGGGCTGATCGGCAGCCTCGGCGAGCGCGTCGTCGTCGCGTCGCCGCTGTACAAGCAGCATTTCGACCTGCGCACCGGCGAATGCCTCGAAGCGCCCGAACAGTCGGTGAACGCGTATCCGTCGCGGGTCGAGGACGGTTTCGTGTGGATCGCGGCCTGACCGTCCCGGAGCGCGCATGACCGCCACCCCCGTCAAGAGCGTGTGTCCGTACTGCGGCGTCGGCTGCGGGATGGTGCTGCACGTCGAGGATGGCGAGGTCGTCAAGGTGTCCGGCGACGCCGACCATCCGGCCAACTTCGGGCGGCTGTGCACGAAGGGCTCGTCGGCGCACGTCGCGCTGCGCCGTTCGGGGCGGCTCGACCGCGCGTTCGTGCGCCGGGCGCGTGAGGACGATCTCGTGCCGCTGCCGGCCCGCGATGCGATCGCCGAAACCGCGCGCCGCCTGCGCGCGGTGCTCGATGCGCACGGGCCCGATGCGCTGTCGTTCTATGTGTCGGGGCAGATGTCGATCGAGGCGCAATACCTCGTCAACAAGCTCGCGAAGGGCTTTGTCGGTACCAACAACATCGAGTCGAACTCGCGCCTCTGCATGGCGAGCGCGAGCACCGGCTACAAGCAGTCGCTCGGCGCGGACGGCCCGCCCGGCTCGTACCAGGACTTCGATCGCGCGAACCTGTTCTTCGTGATCGGCGCGAACATGGCCGACTGCCACCCGATCCTGTTCCTGCGGATGATGGATCGCGTGAAGGCCGGCGCGAAGCTGATCGTCGTCGATCCGCGCCGCACCGGCACGGCCGACAAGGCCGACCTGTTCCTGCAGATCCGGCCGGGCACCGATCTCGCGCTGACGAACGGGCTGCTGCACCTGCTGCATGCGAACGGCCGCACCGATGCCGCATTCATCGACGCATACACCGAAGGCTGGGACGCGATGCCCGCGTTCCTCGCCGACTACACGCCCGAGCGAGTCGCGGCAATCACGGGGCTCGCGGAAGCCGATCTCCGCACGGCCGCGCAATGGATCGGCGACGCGCAGGAGTGGATGAGCTGCTGGACGATGGGGCTCAACCAGAGCACGCACGGCGTGTGGAACACCAACGCGATCTGCAACCTGCACCTCGCGACCGGCCGGATCTGCCGCCCCGGCAGCGGGCCGTTCTCGCTGACCGGCCAGCCGAACGCGATGGGCGGGCGCGAGATGGGCTACATGGGCCCCGGCCTGCCGGGCCAGCGCTCGGTGCTGTCCGACGACGACCGGCGCTTCGTCGAGAACCTGTGGCGCGTGCCGGCCGGCACGCTGCGCAAGGAGACCGGGCAAGGCACGGTCGACCTGTTCTCGCGGATGGCGGCCGGCGACATCAAGGCGTGCTGGATCGTCTGCACGAACCCGGTCGCGACCGTGCCGAACCGGCAGAACGTGATCTCCGGGCTGCAGGCGGCGGAGCTGGTGATCGCGCAGGACGCATTCCTCGATACCGAGACCAACCGCTACGCGGACATCCTGCTGCCCGGCGCGCTGTGGGCCGAGGGCGACGGCGTGATGACCAACTCCGAGCGCAACATGACGCTGATGCGCGCGGCGGTCGCGCCGCCGGGTGACGCGCTGCCTGACTGGCGCATCGTCACGGAAGTCGCGCGCGCGATGGGCTTCGGCGACGCGTTCGACTATGCGTCGGCGGCCGACGTGTTCGACGAGATCGTCCGTTTCTCGAATCCGGCGACGGGCTACGACCTGCGCGGCGCGAGCCATGCGGCGCTGCGCGACGCTCCGGTGCAGTGGCCGGTCGCGCCGGGCACCGCGCGCGAGCGGCATCCGGTCCGCTACCTGAACGACGGCGTGAGCCAGACGCTGCGCCCGGCCGCCGACGGCAACGATGCACCGCGCATCGCGTTCCCGACGCCGTCGGGCAAGGCGCGCTTCTTCGCGCGGCCGCATGTCGATCCGGCCGAGCTGCCCGACGACACGTTCCCGATCGTGCTGAATACCGGGCGGCTGCAGCATCAATGGCACACGATGACGAAGACGGGCAAGGTCGCGATGCTGAACAAGCTCAACCCGCGCCCGTTCGTCGAGCTTCACCCGGACGATGCGAGCGCGCTCGGCATCGCCGCGAAGGACAGCGTCGAGATCCGTTCGGCGCGCGGCCGCGCGGTGCTGCCGGCCGTCGTGACCGAGCGCGTGCAGCGCGGCAACTGCTTCGCGCCGATGCACTGGAACGACGTGTACGGCGACGACCTGTGCATCAACGCGGTGACGAACGACGCGATCGATCCCGAATCGCAGCAACCCGAACTGAAATATTGTGCGGTCGTGCTGCGGCGCGTCGACACGGATGCGTTCGCGTCCGCCGACGATGAAACGGCGCGACCCGAGGCATGCGCCGACGACGCGCGGCCCGCGCCGGCGATGGTGCAGGCCACTGCTTCACAGGAATCCGACATGGCAGACATCGACACTTTCGCGGCCGCGCTCGGCGTCGCCGATCTCGCGCCGCCGCCGCTGACCGACACCGAACGGCTGTACGTGGCCGGTTTCGTCAGCGGGCTGAAGGCGAGCGCCGGCCGGCGCGACGGCAGCGTGCCCGTGCTGCCTGACGGCGCGCCGCTCGCGCCGGCGGTGCGGTTCTGGCTCGACGGGATGCTCGCCGGTCTCTTCAGCCGCTCGACGCCGGCGCGGACCCAGGAAGGCGCGGCGCCGGCGTTGCCGGCCAACGCGGTCGCGTCCGGCGGCGTGCGGATCGTGCGCACGCGGCCGAAGGTCGTGCTGCTGTGGGCCTCGCAGACCGGCAACATCGAATCGTTGACCGAGGATTACGCGACGCAGTTGATGAACGCCGGCTTCGAGATCCGCACCGCGTGCATGTCCGACTATCCGGTGGCTTCGCTCGCGGGCGCGCAATACGTGCTGCTGATGACGAGCACGTTCGGCGACGGCGATGCGCCCGACAACGGCAGCGAGTTCTGGGACGCGCTGCAGGCCGGCAGCGCCGCGCGCCTCGACGGCGTGCATTTCGCGGTGCTCGCATTCGGCGATCGCAACTACGACCAGTTCTGCGGCCACGGCCGCCGGCTCGACGCGCGGCTCGCGGAACTCGGCGCGGCGCGCCTGAGCGCGCGCGTCGATTGCGACGTCGAATTCCAGCGCGATGCCGACCAGTGGCTCGAACGCGTCGTCGCGCGGATCAAGGAGGCGGATGCCGCGCTGCACGCGGTGCCGTCCGGCGGGATGAGCCCGTCGGGGCTGCTGCCGTCGAAGGCGCATCCGGCGCCGTCGAAACTCGTCGCGAACCTGCGGCTCAACCGTCCGGGCGCCGCGAAGGACACGCGCTATGTGTCGCTGTCGACCGAAGGCGCGAACCTCGAATACGAAACCGGCGACGCGCTCGGCGTGTGGCCGACCAACTGCCCGGAGCTGGTCGACGAGCTGTTGTCCGTCACCGCGCTGAAGGCCGACGCGCCGGTGTCCGTCGCGGGCGTTGGCGACGTGCGCCTCGGCGATGCGCTCGCACGTCACTTCGACATCACGCGCCCGCATCCGGACACGCTCGCCTTCATCGCGTCGCGCAGCGCGAACGGCGCGCTGAAGTCGCTGCTCGGCGACGATCGCAAGGGCGACCTGAAGCAATGGCTGTGGGGGCAGCAGCTCGCGGACGTGCTGCACGAGTTTCCGGTCGAGCTGTCGGGCACGGAGCTGGTCGGGATGCTGAAGCGCATGCAGCCGCGTCTCTATTCGATCGCGTCGAGCCCCAGCGCGCACCGGGGCGAGATCCATCTGACCGTGTCGGCCGTGCGCTATCACAATGGCCGGCGCGCGCGCAAAGGCGTCGCGTCGACGTTCCTCGCCGATCGCGCGGACGACGGCCGCGTGCCGGTGTTCGTGCAGAAGTCCGCGCATTTCCGGCCACCGGTGAACGGCGACGTGCCGATCGTGATGGTCGGCCCCGGCACCGGCGTCGCGCCGTTCCGCGGCTTCCTGCACGAGCGGCAGGCGCGCGGCGCACGCGGGCGCAACTGGCTGTTCTTCGGCGAGCAGCACGCGCAGACCGACTATTACTACGGCGACGAGCTGGGCGCGATGCACGACAGCGGCTTCCTGACGCGGCTCGATCTCGCGTTCTCGCGCGACCAGGCCGACAAGATCTACGTGCAGGACCGGATGCGCGAGCAGGGCGCCGAGCTGTTCGCGTGGCTCGAGGAAGGCGCGCACTTCTACGTGTGCGGCGACGCCGCGCGCATGGCCAAGGACGTCGATACGACGCTGAAGGCCGTCGTCGCCGAGCACGGCGGTATGTCGGACGAAGCCGCGAACGACTACGTCGCGCGGCTTTCGAAGGCGCGGCGCTACATGCGGGACGTGTACTGATCGCGCGAGCGGCGGGCTGCGATCCGGCGTCCGCCGCGCGGCTGGCTCGTTATTGCTGCCGCTCCCACGCGCGCGCCTGTTCGGCCCGCACGAACGCTTCCGACGATGTCGGCAGCAGGTTGCGGAACGCGCCGCCGTCGCTGTCGATCACGTCGACCATCTTCGCGATCATTTCCTCCGGGTCGTGCTGCTCGAGCGGGAACGTCAGCCGCTCGGGCGTCACGGTGTGGACGGCCGGATCGTGCCAGCGCCGCGTCGTTTCCATCATCCGGTCGTTGAAGCCCGTGCTGTACGGGCCGGGGTTCACGACCGCGACACGAATCCCGTGCGGCGCCAGTTCCGCCTGCATCGCCTCGGCCACCGATTCGACCGCGTGCTTCGATGCGCAGTAAGCGCCCGTGAACGGCCCCGTGATCAGCCCCGCGATCGACGACACGAACACGATCCTGCCGTGCTTGCGCGCGAGCATGCCGCGCGCGATCTGCTGCGTGAGTTCGAGCGGCCCGAACACGTTGACGTCGAACAGCTCGCGGACGATCTCGACCGGCAGGTCGACGAGCGCGCCGGCTTCGCCGACGCCCGCGTTGTTCACGAGCACGTCGATGTCGAGATCGGCCGCGCGGGCGCGGTCATGGGCCGACGTGACGTCGAGCTTGATCGCACGCAGCGCGGTGCCGCGTTGCGCGGCGGCGGCCGCCAGTTCGTCGATCTCGGCCGTGACGCGCACGCCGGCCGTCACGTCGTGACCGCGTTCGGCGAGCCGCAACGCGACTTCGCGGCCGAAGCCGGTGCCCGCGCCGGTGATGAGGATGCGTTTCTGTGCCATGTGCTTACCTTGTGGAGGGGATGGTTGCCGGAAAGCGGTCGCGACAGTGCTGCGCGATCGCGGTGTCTTCGTCGACGCTGCCGCCCGATACGCCGATCGCGCCGACGCAGCGCCCGTTGCCGTCGACGAGCGGTTCGCCGCCGCCGAACGTGACGAGCCCGCCGTGACTGTGTTCGATGCCGCGCAGCGGACCGTCGCCCGATATCGCGCCGAGCGCGCCGGTCGACGCGCGGAAGCGGACCGCCGTCAGCGCCTTGCGCTGCGCGAGATCGATCGCGCCGAGAAAACAGTCGTCGGTGCGCACGAACGCGAGCAGGTTCGCGCCGGCGTCGACGATTGCGATCGCGATGCCGGCGACCTGCAGCGACGCGGCATGCGCGAGTGCCGCTTCGATCGTGCGGCGGGCGGCTGCGAGCGGCAGCGCGGCGGTGGGCGAGTCCATGCGAGGCTCCGGTGGGAAGACAGCGCCAGTGTAGGCAGTTGCGGTATATGGGAGAATCCGTATTCCACTCGTAGGAGTTTCAAGTTTTTTTAATGATGGGAAGACGCGATCCGATGGCCGGGCTGCACGTGTTCATGACCGTCGCGACGGCCGGCAACTTCACGCGGGCCGCCGCCGCGCTGGGCCTGACGCCGGCCGCCGTCAGCCTCGCGATCGGGCAGCTCGAGGGCGAGCTGAACGTGAAGCTGTTCAATCGCAGCACGCGCGGCGTGAGCCTGACGGAAGCCGGTCAGCGCTACTGGCGGCAGACGGAGCCCGCGTACCGGCAGGTCATGCAGGCGCGCGACGAGCTGAAGGATGTGCGCAGCGAGCCTGGCGGGCTGTTGCGCGTGACCGCGCTGCCGCTCGCGCGCGAGCGCGTGATCGCGCCGGTGCTCGCCACGTTCCGCGAGCGCTATCCGAAAGTCCGGCTCGAGATCCGCTACGAGAACGAGCTGGTGGATATCGCGAAGGACGGGTTCGATGCGGGGATCCGCCTTGCCGACCGGCTGCAGCCGGGCATGATCGGCGTGCGGATCGCCCCCGCGCTGTCGTGTGCGCTCGTCGCGTCGCCCGGTTATCTGGCGCGCTATGGCGCGCCTGCGTCGATTGCGGAGCTCGAGCGTCATGCCTGCATCCGTTTCCGGTTCGCGGAGAGCGGGCGCCTGCACAAATGGCTGCTGCACGACGGGCGTCGCGACGTCGATCTCGATCCGGAAGGCGTGTTCGTGACGAACGATGCCGACGCGGTGATCGACGCGGCGCGCGCGGGCGTCGGGATCGCGTTTGCGTTCATGCGCGAACGCATCGAACAGGACTTGCGCGACGGCGCGCTCGTCGAGGTGCTGCCGGGCGCGTGCCGCACGCTGCCGCCGATGTGGCTGTACTACGTGAATCGCAAGCACGTGCCGGCCAAGCTGCGCGCGTTCATCGACGTGCTGCGCGAGCGCGCCGGCGCGGACGCGGCGTAATCGCGTCGGTTGGCTGGCGGCGCCGATTCGCACGGCGGCGCATGATGGCGGCTCCATCCACGAAGCCATGGAGTCGCGTCATGACGGCATTCCCGCATTTCCCGATTCGAACCCTTGCGATCGCCGCAGCGCTGGCCGCCGCCGCGATCTGCAGTGCGCCGGCCGCCGGCCAGACGTCGACCGTGCCGGCCGGTACGGCCGCCGCGACGCCCGGCGACGCGGTGCTGCTGACCGTTTTCCTCAAGCACGACCAGTCGCGCCCGCTCGCCGAGCTGAATGCGCAGCTCGCGAAGCAGGGGTTCTACAAGGCGTTTCCGCCGCCGGGCGTCGAAGTGGTGAGCTGGACCGTGACGATGGGAATTGGGCAGATCGTCGTGCTGCGGTTGCCGGCGTCGCGGCTGCGCGAGGTCAATCGCGTGCTCGAGGATACGGCCTGGGGCGCCTATCGGACGGAGTTCTATCCGACATACGACTACAAGGCGATCGGATTGGGCGAGCATGAGCGGGCGAAATAATGGGGCGCGGTGTGCTTCTGCGCCGGCGGAAAGAGAGGCGAGCGATCCGGATTGACCTGTCCCCATCCCCGAAAAACCCGCCGCGTCACGTTTTCGTCCTCGTCCGCCGCGCTTCGTCCGGCAGATTTCTCCCAAATGCATCACAAGTCATTCATCCGATGAAAAAATCGTTCCGGTTCCCGGTATGATGCGCACCTTGCGCGAAATCGGTCGTCGGCTTTTATGTGTTGTTGATACGCAAGGGCCACAAAACCGCACAAAGCGACCTTGAAAGATTCTGTAATATAAATTCCGTATACTTGAAAGTTCTGATCCAGGCGCTGCCTGCCCCCGTCTTCGGCCGACCGCCCACGCAGAACAACCCGATTCGTCGCCGCATGGCCACCTTGCGCCGCGACACGCTATGCACCACCACTGAATAACTTATGTCTTCCCGCCACTCTGGTTCGCCCGGCCGTGCCGCGGCGGTGATCGCCCGTGCCCGGGCGCTGATCCGCCATGAGCGCGTGCTGTCGCCGCTGCTCGCGCTCGGCATCGGCCTGCTGCTGATCGTGGTTTTCCAGCACCTGTCGGAATCCGTCGACTACCGGTCGGTGATCCGCCAGTTGCGTCACATGTCCGTCGGCGAGTGGGGCGCGTCGCTGGCCGCGACGGCGCTCAGCTATCTCGCGCTCGTCGCTCGCGACGCGGTCGGCCTGCGCTATGTCGCCGCGAAGGTGCCGCGCGTCGCGCTGTGGATCGGCGCGATCGCCGGATCCGCGCTCGGCAACGCGACCGGCTTCGGCGCGTTGACGGGCGGCGCGGTTCGCGCCCGCGTGTACGGCGTGTCGGGCGTCACGCCCGCGCAGATCGGCCGGATGACGGTATTCACGAGCGGCACGCTGGCGCTCGCGATGGTGCTGATGACGGCGGTCGGCATGGTCTGCGTGCCGCAGGCGCTTGCCGCGATGCTGCACGTCGCACCCGGCGTGCTGACATGGACCGGCGCGGCGCTGCTCGCGGCGCTGGCCGCGCTGGCCGTGATGTGCGGCAACACCGCGCGCCCGGTCGTCACGCGTTTCAAGTGGCTGTCGTTCGA
This sequence comes from Burkholderia catarinensis, assembly GCF_001883705.2. Lineage (GTDB taxonomy): Bacteria > Pseudomonadota > Gammaproteobacteria > Burkholderiales > Burkholderiaceae > Burkholderia > Burkholderia catarinensis. Next base: position 186,719 of record NZ_MDEQ02000005.1, on the reverse strand, counting down.
CGTGCCGGCGCGGCGCGATCTCGTCGCGCAGGTCGCCTACGCGGTGCTCGACGTGGTCGCGGCGGGCCTGACGCTGTGGGTATTGCTGCCGGCCGCGCCGGTCGGCTTCCCGACCTTCATTACCGTCTACGCGGCGGCGTTGCTGCTCGGGATGATCGGCCACACGCCGGGCGGGATCGGCGTGTTCGAAGCCGCGATGGTTTTCACGCTCGGCCGCGAAGTGCCCGCGCACGCGATGGTCGCCGCGCTGATCGCGTATCGCGCGATCTACTTCGGCGTGCCGCTCGTGCTGTCGGCCGGCCTGCTGGCCGGCTTCGAGGGCAGCGCGCTGCGGCGGCGCCTCGTGACGCGGCAGGCCGCGCGCGTGTCGCAGCTCGCACCGCTGTTCCTGAGCCTCGTGACGTTCGCGGTCGGCGGGATGCTGGTGATCTCGAGCGCGACGCCGGCGTTCTGGCACCGGATCGCGATCCTGCGCCACCTCGTGCCGCTGTGGGTGCTCGAAGGCTCGCAGGTGATCGCCAGCGTGCTCGGCGTCGCGCTGCTGTTCGTCGCGCGCGGGCTGCTGCGCCGGCTCGACGGCGCCTGGTGGATGACCTTTGCGCTGACGCTCGCGAGCCTCGCGCTGTCGCTGGCGAAGGGCCTCGCGTTCGTCGAGGCCGGCGTGCTCGGCACGCTGCTGGTGCTGCTGCTCGTCAGCCGCCGCCGCTTCAACCGACATTCGTCGCTGCTCGCCGAGCGCTTCACGGTGAGCTGGTTCGTCTCGGTGGCGATGGTGCTGATGCTGGCCGTGTGGGTGCTGTTCTTCGCGTTCCGCGACGTGCCGTACACGCGCGAGCTGTGGTCGCATTTCTCGTTCGACGAGCGCGCGCCGCGTGCGCTGCGCGCGACGCTCGCGGCCGGCGTGTTCGTCGCGCTGTTCGCGCTGTGGCAACTGCTGCGCCCGGCGCCCGGCCGTTTCGTGAAGCCCGTGCCGCAGGACCTGTTCGACGCCGAACGGATCATCCGCGCGCAGGAGTGCAGCGATGCAGGCCTCGCGCTGATGGGCGACAAGTCGTTCCTGTTCTCGGAATCGCGCCAGGCGTTCCTGATGTACGCGAAGAACGGCCGCACGTGGGCCGCGCTGCACGACCCGGTCGGGCCGCGCGAAGAATGGCCGGCGCTGATCGGCAAGTTCATTGCGCTCGCGCACGCGCACAGCGGCCGCGCGGCGTTCTACCAGGTGCGCGCGAACGCGCTGCCGCTGTATCTCGACGCGGGGCTCACGCTGATGAAGCTCGGCGAGGAAGCGCATATCGCGCTCGACCGGTTCGACCTGAAGGGTTCGAACCGGTCGCACCTGCGCTACGCGCTGCGCCGCGGCGACAAGGACGCGCTGACGGTCGACGTGATCGCGCCGTGCGATGTGCCGGCCGCGCTGCCGGCGCTGCGCGACATCTCGGACGGCTGGCTCGACAGCCGCGACGCGCGCGAGAAGAGCTTCTCGGTCGCCGCGTTCCACGACGGCTATCTCGCGACGCAGTCGGTGATGCTCGTGCGGCAGGCCGACAAGCCGATCGCGTTCGTCACGTTCATGACGACCGACCTCAACACCGAGGCGACGGTCGGCGTGATGCGCCATCTGCCGGACGCGTCGCCGTACGCGATGGAGTACCTGTTCACGCAGCTCGCGCTGCATCTGAAGGAAGCGGGCTTCCGCAAGCTGAGCCTGGGCATCGCGCCGTTCTCGGGGATGGGGGCGGCGAAGATGCCGTCGCCGTGGCACCGGCTCGGCCTGATGGTCTGGCGCTTCGGCGGCCGCTTCTACAACTTCCGCGGCTTGCGCGCATTCAAGAGCAAGTTCGAACCGCACTGGGAGCCGCGTTACCTCGCGGCCTCGGGCACGGTGGGCGTGTTCGTCACGCTGGCGGATCTGTCATTGCTGGCTGGAGGTCGGCGTTCATGATGTTGAAGAGCAGAATCGCGCGGGCGGCAGCCGCCTGCGCGGGAATGATGCTGGCCGGCGCCGCGTGCGCCACGCAGCCGGCCGCGGTGAAAGCCGAAACCGTGTCGGGCGGCCGCTACGGGCCCGTCACCGTGACCAAACCCGGCGGGCCGCTGCGCGGCTTCGTCGTGCTGTTCTCGCGTGGGGCCGGCTGGAATGCCGCCGATCAGCAGGCCGCCGATGCGCTCGCGAAGGCGGGGGCGATGACGGTCGGCGTCGATTCGGAGCGTTATGCGGCGAATCTCGCCGCGAAGCAGGAGACCTGCCATCACCTCGACGGCGACGCCGAGGCGGTCAGCCACCAGCTCGAACGTCTCGCGCAGTCGTCGCGCTATTTCACGCCGATCGTCGCGGGCGTGGGCCAGGGCGGTGCGATCGCAAAGCAGATCCTGTCGATGGCGCCGGAGAACACGATCGCCGGCGTCGTATCGGTCGGCCCGGCCGCGAAGCTCGATCCGCGCTTCAAGCCGTGCCCGCCCGATCCGACGATCGTGCGCCGCGCGATGCCGGGCTTCGTCGAAACGGCTGCCGCGGGCGATACCGCGAAGCTCGTGTCGCTCGTCACGCCGCACCTGCGCGACAGCAGCAGCGGCGACGAACTCGACGTGTCGGACCTGCCGCTCGTCGAGCTGCCGGGCAAGAGCGGCGGCGACCGGCTCGCGATCGTGATCTCGGGCGACGGCGGCTGGCGCGATCTCGACAAGACGATCGCCGAGGCGCTGCAGCGCGACGGCGTGTCGGTGGTCGGCATCGACAGCCTGCGCTATTTCTGGAGCGAGAAGCCGCCCGCGCAGGTGAGCCGCGATCTCGCTCGCGTGATGCGCACGTACATGGCGCGCTGGCATGCGAACCGCGTGGCGCTGGTCGGCTACTCGTTCGGCGCCGACGTGATGCCGTTCGCGTACAACCGGCTGCCGGCCGACCTGCGCGACAAGGTCACGGTGATGTCGCTGCTCGGCTTCGCGCCGTCCGCCGATTTCCAGATCCGCGTGACGGGCTGGCTCGGCATGCCCGCGAGCGACAACGCGCTGAAGGTTGCGCCGGAACTGGCGAAGGTGCCGCCGCGGCTCGTGCAGTGCTTTTATGGCGCGGAGGAGACGGACACGATGTGTCCGGCGCTCGTGAATACGGGCGCCGACGTGATCAAGACGCAGGGCGATCACCACTTCGGCCGCGACTACATCGCGCTCGAGAAGAAGATTCTCGGCGCGTTCGACAAGCCGGCGGCGGCGCGCTGAACGCCGGCGGCGCCCGCGTGACGGCGGGTGCCCGCCGGTTTGCTACCGGTTCATCGTACGGGCGGCCAGCGAGCCGCCCGTTTCAATTTTCTGCCTGCGCTGCCGCGTCCTGCGGCGGCATTGCCGTTCTCGCATCGCGCTGATAGAAGCCCGGAAACCGGTCGAGCTGCCGCCGTGCGGCCGCGAGATCGGTGTCGTCGCCGAGCACGGCGCTCGAAAACCCCGTGCGTTCCATCAGCAGCAACTGGTCGACCAGCACGTCGCCGGTTGCGCGCAGGTCGCCGGCGAAGCCGTAGCGTTTGCGCAGCAAGTAAGCCTGGCTGTACGCGCGGCCGTCGGTGAACGACGGAAACTGCAGGTCGATGCGCGTGGCTTGTGCGATCCGCGCGGCAAGCGGCGGCAGCTCCTCGTCGTTGCCGATCGTCAGCGTCGCGGCGTCGGGCTGCTGCGTGCCGCCGGCGTGTTCGGCCGGCGTCAGCAGCCGGATGCGTGCGTTTGCGTTCGAGGTCGCTTGCTTCATGCGGGCTCCGCCTGATGACGCGCGGCGTTCGCGGCGGCCTTGAAGGGCTCCGCGCCGATGCGGCGCACCGTGTCGATGAATCGTTCGCCGCGGCCGTTCGCGTCGATCCGCGCGTCGAGATACGCGTTGACGATCGCGTCGACGACATCGACGATCTCGTCCGCCGAGAACGACGGGCCGATCACCTTGCCCGGCCGCGCGGGGCCGCTCGCGGTCGAGCCGTCCGACCCGCCGAGCGTGACCTGGTACCACTCCGCGCCGTCCTTGTCGACGCCGAGGATGCCGAGGTGGCCGCTGTGATGATGGCCGCACGAGTTGATGCAGCCGCTGATGTGCAGGTCGATGTCGCCGACGTCGTGCAGCAGGTCGAGATCGTGGAAGCGCTCGGCGATCGCGTCGGCGATCGGGATCGAGCGCGCGTTCGCGAGCGCGCAGAAATCGCCGCCCGGGCACGCGATCATGTCGGTCAGCAGCCCGACGTTCGCGCTCGCGAGCCCGATCGCGCGCGCGTTCTCCCAGAGCAGGAACAGATCGTCGACGTGCACCCACGGCAGCACGACGTTCTGCGTGTGCGTGACGCGCGCCTCGCCGGCCGAGAAGCGGTCGGCGAGATCGGCGAGCGCGTCGAGCTGGCTCGGCGACGCGTCGCCGGGTGCCTGCAGGCGGCGCTTGAACGACAGCGTGACGATGCGCAGCGCCGGATCTCGGTGATCGGCGACATTGCGGGCGAGCCAGCGCGCGAATGCCGGATGGCGGGCCGCCTGCGCGGCCACGCGCGCATTCGCGTCCGGCACGCCGGGCGTGCGCGGCTTGAGCCGCGGCGGGACGAACGACGCGGCGACGCGCTCGAACTCGGCCTGCGGGATCGTGTGCGGGCCGCCGTCGAGGACGACGATCTGGCGGAACTCTTCCTCGACGTCGTCGATATAGCGTTGCCCCTCGGTCTTCACGAGGATCTTGATCCGCGCCTTGTATTTGTTGTCGCGCCGCCCGTAGCGGTTGTACACGCGCACGATCGCCTCGATGTAGTTCATCACGTGCTGCCACGGCAGGAACGCGCGCAGCAGCGTCGCGATCATCGGCGTGCGGCCCATCCCGCCGCCGACGCTCACGCGAAAGCCGAGCTCGCCCGCGTCGTCGCGCACGAGCTTCAGCCCGACGTCGTGCCAGTCGGTCGCCGCGCGGTCTTCGGCCGCACCGGTGATCGCGATCTTGAACTTGCGCGGCAGGAACGCGAACTCGGGGTGCAGCGTCGTCCACTGGCGCATCACTTCGGCGAACGGGCGCGGGTCGGCGATCTCGTCCGGCGCGACGCCCGCGCGTTCGTCGCACGAAATGTTGCGGATGCAGTTGCCGCTCGTCTGGATGCCGTGCATGTCGACGGTCGCGAGCAGGTCCATCACGTCGGCCGCCTTCGCCAGCGGAATCCAGTTGAACTGCACGTTGGTGCGCGTCGTGAAGTGCGCGCTGCGGGTCGGCAGGCGCAACGTGCCGAGCAGCGCCTGCGCGTCGCACGCGGCGCGGTAGGTGGCGTCGTCGGGCACGTCGTAGTCGCGCGCGATCCGCGCAAGCACGCGAAGCTGCGCGCTCGACAGCTCGCCGTACGGCACGGCGACGCGCAGCATCGGCGCGTGGCGTTGCACATACCAGCCGTTCTGCAGGCGCAGCGGCCGGAACGCGTCCTCGCCGAGCGTGCCGTGCTGCCAGCGTTCGAGCTGGTCGCGGAACTGGGCGGCGCGGCTGTGCACGAGCGCCCGGTCGAAATCGGTATATCGATACATGACGTGATACGCGAGAGGAGTCGCGGCGCGGATTGCGCGCGGCCCGGAGAGACGTTGCGACGGGTGTCAGGCAACGGAAGACAGCGTAGGGAACGCGGTGCGGCGGGACAAGCAGCAGATCGGGACGAAAAAGGCGCAGCAGATGGCCGGCCACCCGCAGGCGCCGGCGCGGGCCGGTTCAGGCGGGGATGCCCGCGGCCGGTTTATGCGTCGACGACGAGCGCCGGATCGAGTGCGCGGATGCGCTGGTCGATGAAGTATCCGCCGCCTTCCTGGTAGCGCAGGAACAGGCGGCCGCACGGGCGGCAGCGGCTGACGTTGCAGCGGTTGTACGGGAAATGGCGCAGCGCGATCGGCGCGTCGTCCGACGCATAGCGCGTGCCGGCCGGATGAAATTCCGCATAGGTCGGCTCGGCATCGCCGGGCGGCGCGAGCGTGGCCACTTCGGTCAATTGCGCGTCCGGCAGCGACAGCGGCAGGGTCGTCCAGCCGGCGAGCGACGTCTTGGTGCACGTGCACGGCTGCGTGACGTGCGCCGCTTCGGCCGTCAGTTTCAACAGCGCGTCGTGATCGAGGTAGGGCAGTTGGCTCATGGAAAATCGTGAACGGGCGGCAAGACCTGCAATTTAACCTGCGTGCGGATTGCCTGCATGGCCTTGACGCGGGCAGCGCGCACCGGGCGCGATCAGCCTGCCTTGCGGACCGACGGTTCCGCGACCAGTTCGCCTAGCACGCGGATCGCGCGCTCGATGTCGCGGCTCCACGGATGGCCGAAGTTCACGCGCACGCAGCGCTCGAAGCCGTGCGCGGCCGAAAACAGCGGCCCCGGCGCGAAGCTGATCCCGCGTGCGATCGCCTGGCGATGCAGTTCCATCGCGTCGATCGCATCGGGAAACGCGAGCCACAGGAAATACCCGCCTTCGGGCCGCACCCACTCGACGCCGGCCGGCAGCCAGCGCCGCAACGCGTCGTCCATCCGGTCGAGCTGCGTGTGCAGCGCGCCGCGCAGCTTGCGCAAGTGCCGGTCGTAGCCGCCGTGTTCGAGATAGTTCGCGATGCCGGCCTGCGCGGGGATGCTGGCCGACAGCGTCGTCATCAGCTTGAGCCGCTGCACCTTCTCCGCGAACCGGCCGGCGGCGGCCCAGCCGATCCGGTAGCCGGGCGCGAGCGTCTTCGAGAACGAACTGCAGTGCATCACGAGGCCGTGCTGGTCGAACGCGCGCGCGGGCAGCGGATAGTCGGGGCCGAAATGCAACTCGCCGTACACGTCGTCCTCGATCAGCGGCACCTCGCGCGCCGCGAGCAACGCAACGAGTGCGCGCTTTTTCTCGGCGGACAGCGTGACGCCGGTCGGATTCTGGAAATTGGTCATGAACCAGCACGCGCGGATGTCGTGCCGGTCGAGCGCGTTCGCGAGCACATCGAGATCGAGGCCCGTGCGCGGATCGACGGGAATCTCCACCGCGCGCAGGTCGAGCCGCTCGATCGCCTGCAGCGCCGCATAGAAGCCGGGCGCTTCGACGGCGACGACGTCGCCGGGCCGCGTGACGGCCATCAGGCACAGGTTCAGTGCTTCGAGCGCGCCGTTCGTGACGACGATCTCGTCGATGGGCTGCGAGATGCCCGTCGCGAGATAGCGCCGCGCGATCTGCTGGCGCAGCGCCTCGTTGCCGGGCGGCAGGTCGACGACCGTGCTCCACGGGCTGACGAGCCGCGTGGCTTGCGCGAGCGATTTCGCGAGACGCGGCAGCGGAAACAGTTGCGGCGCCGGGAACGCGGAACCGAGCGGCACGATGCCGGGCTGCGTGGCCGCATCGAGGACGGAGAACACGAGGCTGCTGATGTCGACCTTGCGCGTGGCGCCGGCCCGGCTTGCGCGACGCTTCGCGGCCGGGCTCGCCTCCGGTGTTGCGCCCGGCGCGACGTAGTAGCCCGAGCGTTCGCGCGCGCGGATCAGCCCCCATTGTTCGAGCAGGTAATACGCGCGAAACACCGTCGACTGGCTCACGCCATGTTGCGCGATGATCTGCCGCAGCGACGGCAGGCGCGTGCCGACGGCGAGGTTGCCGTTGCGGATATCGTCGGCGATCGTATGGGCGAGGGTTTCGTAGCGTTTCATCGGCGAGGGCGCAGCGCCGTCACCGCGCACGGGCCGGAGTGGCGCCGCGCCGGCGGGCGCGGCCATTGTCCGATGCGCGGCCCGAAAAGGAAAGCGCGGCCGGGTCGGCCCGCCGCGTGTCGGGCGTGAGCCGCACGCAGGTGCGCGAGGCGATGCGGGCGCACCTGTCGCGCGTGATCACGGAATTCACGCAGGCCTGGCGCTGACGTTCGTTTCCCGGCACGGAAGCGGGCCGGCCTGACCGCGCTGCGCACGCGCCGTATACGGCTTCTTCCGATTGCGCGACCGTACGTTTTATGGTCTCGTTGCGGGATATCGCATCGACTCGAAAAAGGAAAGTCGAATGCAGCCGGGCGATTCACACGGGGTCCGATTGTTCAGGGGAATCGGCGCACGCGAGCGCGCTCGCGGCGCCGTGCTCAGGCTGCTCGTCATATTGACATTGGGCTTACTGGCGCCCGGTCTGCCGGCCTTCGCCGCGTCTCCCGAAACCGTCAACGACAACGTGCTGCGCGTGCTGGCATGGCCCGGTTATGCGGACGGCGATATCGTCAGCGCATTCGAGGCGCAGTTTCATGCGCGTGTCGAAGTGACGTTCGTCGATTCCGACGAAGCGCTGTGGGCGCGGATGCACAGCGCCGCGCCGCCGCCGTACGACGTGCTGGCCGCGAACACGGCAGAGATCCAGCGCTATGCGCACGAACGCCTGCTCGCGTCGATCGACCTGTCGCGCATCCCGAACCGCCGGCGGCAGTTGCCGAACTTCCAGCAGCTCGCGACGATCGGCGGCCTCGTGCGGGACGGCGCGACCTACGCGATCCCGTTCACGTATTCGTCGATGGGGCTGATCTACGACCGCAAGCTGGTTCCGGCCGCGCCGCGCTCGATGCGGGAGCTTTGGAATCCGCGCTACCGCGGCAAGGTGCTCGACTTCAACAGCGCGCAGCACAACTTCTCGTTCACCGCACTGGCGCTCGGCTATCCCGATCCGTTTCGCCTGTCGCCCGCGCAGACGCTCACGGTCGCGCGCAAGCTGATCGAACTGCGCCGCAACCTGCTGACGTACTACACGCTTCCTGAAGAGGCGACCGCGCTGTTCGTCCAGCACCGCGCGGCGCTGATGTTCGGCAACTACGGCACGCAGCAGGTCGAGCTGTTGCGGCGCGCCGGCGCGGACGTCGGCTACGTGATCCCGGATGAAGGCGCGCTTGCGTGGCTCGACTGCTGGGCCGTCACGCGCGGCGCGCAACGCCCCGAGCTCGCGTTCGCGTGGATCAACTACATGCTCGAACCGGCGATCGGCGCGCTGCTGACCGCCCGCCAGGGGCTCGCGAACACGCTCGAGCCGCCGCCGGGCCTCGACACCGGGCACCAGCATCTCGTTTGGCTCCAGCCTGTCGAGGACATCGCGCGGCGCGAATCGCTATGGAGCCGCATCGTGTCGGGCGACCGGCCGGAGTGGTTCGGAAAATGATCCGGCTCGGGCTCACGTCGAAGCTGTCGGTGCTGTTCGCGTGCATCGGCGTGATCGCGTCCGGCACGACCGGCTACTACACGTATCGCGCGAACCGCGCGATGCTCGTGCAGGAGGCGCAGCACAGTCTGCTGATGTCGACGCAACTGCTCGGGCTGCGCTTCACGACCGCGCTCGCCGACGTCGCCGCTGATGCGCTCGTGCTCGCGCAGTTGCCGTCGTCCGCGCTCGTCGCGGGCAGCGACAACCCCGACCGCGCGCGACGCACGCGACTCGAGCAGGTGTACTGCAGCTTCATGAGAAATCATCCGGAATACCTGCAGGTTCGCCTGATCGCGAGCGGGCATTTCGGGCTCGAACACGTCCGCGTCGATCGCGATGCGCACGGCATCGTCGTGCTGCCCGAAAGCGCGTTCCAGGAAAAAGGGCAGTTATCCTATGTATTCGATACGCTCGCGACGGCGCCCGGCCATATCTACCTGTCGCCAATCGCGATCAACCACGAGACGGAGGCGCACGCGGCCGAAGGGCTGCCGATCCTGCGCGTGGGCACGCCGGTCGTCGACACCTCGGGCCGGACGGTCGGCGCGCTCGTCGTCGATGTCGAGCTGTCGCGCGTGTTCGACCGGCTCGAACGCGATCTGCCGGAGGACTATGCGGTGTATCTCGCGAACGAGTGGGGCGATTTCCTCGTGCATCCCGATCCGGCGCAGGCGTTCGGCTTCGATCGCGGCCGGCGCGTGCTGATGCAGGACCGCTTTGCCGTCACGCGCGCGCTGTTCGACAGCGCGCGCGTGAACGTGACGCTCAATGGCCTCGAGCAGCCCGAACAGGCGCCGGGGCAGATGTTTGCGTTTTCGCGCACGCCGTTCGGGCACGACGAGGGCAACCGCTTCGTCGTGCTCGGGATGGCGCGGCCGCTCGCGGACGTGCTGGCGCCGGCCGGCATGCTGGGCGAGCGGATCGTCCGGATGGTGCTCGTGTCGAGCGTGCTGGCGGTGGTGCTCGCGATCCTGTTCGCACGCGCGATCACGCGGCCGCTGCAGACGCTCGCGCGCGCCGCGACGCACGTGTTCGACGATCCGGCCGCCGAACGGCTGCCGGTCGGGCGCGCCGACGAGATCGGCGTGCTCGCGCGCTGTTTCGACAGCATGCGCGTCGAGATCCGGACGCAGGTCGCGATGCTGCGCGCGAAGCAGCAGGAGCTTACGCACCTCGCCGGCCACGATCCGCTGACCGCGCTGCCGAATCGCCTGCTGTTCATGGAGCATCTCGATGCCGCGATCCGGCATGCGGACGCGGTGGGCGAGGGGCTGGCGGTGATGTTCGTCGATCTCGACCGCTTCAAGCAGATCAACGACCAGCACGGACACTCGGCCGGCGACCGCACGCTCGTCGCGGTCGCGAAGCGGCTGAGCCTCGTGCTGCGCAGCGGCGACATGGTCGCGCGGCTCGGCGGCGACGAATTCGTCGTGCTGATCTCGGACGTGCGTTCACCGGCGGTGATCGGCGATGTCGCGTCGCGCATCCAGATCGTGATGGCCGAGGAGCTGGAATTCGGCGACCGGCGCGTGGCCGTCGGCGCGAGCATCGGCGTCAGCGAGTTTCCGGCCGACGGCGCATCGGCCGAGGAACTGCTCGTCAAGGCCGACGCGGCGATGTACGCGGCGAAGGCGTCCGCGCAGTGCGCGTACGTGCGCTATCAGGAACTGGTCGGCGGCGGCACCGCGACGGACGAAACCGGTTGCGTCGCATCGGGCGGCAGCCGGTGACGGGTGGTTGCCGACGCGAGCGGTGCAAACGCAACGAGCCCGTCGCGGGACGGGCTCGTTGCAGGTGCGGACTACGCGCGGGGCGCGCAGCGGCGGGCTTAGTGGCCGAAGTAGACCGAGTCGCGCGGGCTTTGCACCTTGGCGGCCGGTGCGCCGCCCTCGACGGTCGCGGCCGGTTGCGCACCGTAGCCGGTATTGTCGGCACCGCGCACGCGGGCTTGTGCCGCCTCGATGTCGGCCGGGTAGTGCGGGCTCGACACGGCCGGCTTGTAGCCGGCGTTTTCGAGCTGGATCAGTTCGTTGCGCACCTGGGCGCGGGTCACGGTGCTTTGTGCGAATGCGCCGAACGAGGCGGACAGGGCAACAGCGGCAACGACTGCGGAAACGAGCGATTTCATGATGACCTCCGATGTTTATTGGCTTTCCGCGTTCGACACCATGTCGTAAGCGGTTGATTACATCGTAGGCGTCGGTTGACCTAGGGTAAACGTGAGATTTGGCGAAAGATCGTTGCGGCCGAGGCAATAATTTCGCGATAAATGTGTTCCGTCCCTATCCGGTGTTGCCGGATTCGCATGGAGAGGGGGCGGTACAAGCGGCGCCGAGGGCGTGCACGGGCGGGTGCCCGGCGGCGGCGGGCGAAGACGGGGGCGGGGATGACGCGGGCGGGCTGCGAGGTTGCCGGATCAGACGCCGTCGTCGTCGATTTCCTTGCGCTCCCGGCGTTCCTCGTTGCCGCGGCGCGCGCGCAGGCGCTGCCGCGACAGGACGGCGATCACCTGCTGGGTCGGCGCGCCGGACGGCAGTTCGTTGCGGATGCGATCGGGCACCATCGGCAGGCCCGCGCGCTGCCGGCGCAGCGCCTTGGCGATTGCCCGGCGGCATTCGTCCCCGTGGCAATCCCAATCATCGCGGATTCTCTGGCAATAACGGCATTGTTCCATCCGGACAGTCTAACGCGTCTTCGGGAACAGGGCAGGACACGGGGCCGAACGCATCACGCCACGCATCACGCATCACGCGCCGGGCGCGGCACCGGCGAGCGCGTTCGCATGCGACTGGAAGCGGCGGTGTTCTTCCGGCGGAACGAGCGAGCCGCCCGTCGCCCAGATGACGTGCGTCGATCGGTGCAGGTCGATCGCGTGGCGACGCACGTAGTCACGGCCGACCGGCGACCGGGTCAGCCAGCCCGGGCCGCCGACGGCAGTGGCGGCGGACGGCTCCAGTTCCACCCCGGTGGCGCGCTGAACCGCGAGCAGTTGCGCGTAGAGCTGCTCGTCGCTGACGGTGAAGACGCCGGACAGCAGGGCGGCCATCAGCGGGCTGACAAGATGCGATGCCTGCGCGACGGCCAGGCCGTCTGCCTCGGTCCGGTTGTCGAGCCCGACGTCGTAGACGGACACCGGCTGCCGGGGACCGGCGGCCAACTGGACCAGCATGCATGGCGAAGCGACCGGCTCGGCAAAAAAGCAATGCACGTGCTCGCCGAAAAGCGCCTTGAGGCCATACGTGATTCCTCCCGGCGCGCCGCCGACACCGCACGGGATATGGACGAAGAGCGGATGCGCCGCGTCCACGCTGCGGCCCGACTCGGCGAGCTGCGCGGCGAGATGCCGGGCGCTTGCGGCGTAGCCGAGGAACAGCATCAGCGAGCCTTCGTCGTCGACGAAATGGCAGCGTGGGCGATTGTGCGCCTGCGATCGTCCGGCCGCGACGGCTTGCGCGTAATCGCCGTCGTGCTCGACCACGCGAACGCCGCGTTTTCTCAGGCGTGCCTTCTTCCACGGCTTCGCATCGGTCGACATGTGGACGACCGACTCGAACCCCAGCGCGGCGGCCATCACACCGATGCTCAGGCCAAGATTGCCGGTGCTGCCCACGATGACGGTGTGCGCGGCAAACAGCTCGCGAGCGGCGCTCGACGCGAGGATGCGCCGGTCTCCCGCAGGATCGAGCAGCCCGTGTTCGATCGCGATCGATTCCGCGAGCGCGAGTACTTCATGAAAGCCGCCGCGCGCCTTGATCGAACCGGCGATCGGCAATGCGTCGTCGCGCTTGATGAACCAGGTGCCGTGCGCGTCGGCCGGGTGCGACAACGCGCGCTGCAAGCTATCCGCACGCATCAGCGGCGATTCGATTTTTCCCGCACTTGCCGCGAGCTCGGGAAACAGCTCGGCCATCAGCGGTTCGCATCGCGCCAGCCTCGCTTCGGCCATCGCGATGGCGTCGAACGAGGGTGCGTCCGGCGGCAACGGGCTGCCGGCAGTGGGGTTCAGCCACAGCAGCGGGTGGCGTGATTGCAGTTTTTCTAATAGATCGGCAGGTTGGAGCATGGCGGTCACGGATCGGCCTTGTGTTCGTTGAGTGGAATACAGGCCTGAAATGCTACGATTCGCGACAGTTGCGCAAAAGCGCCGATTTCTAATGAATGCATTAGTTCGACTTATATCTATGCGACTGGACGGTTCGATCCTCGGTGCCTTGCTCTGTTTTGAAACCGCCGGCCGGCTGCTGAGCTTCACGAAGACGGCGCAGGCGTTCAACCTGACGCAAAGCGCCGTGAGCCAGCAGATCCGGCATCTGGAGGACCGGCTGGGTTATCCGCTGTTCGTGCGCCAGGCGCGCGGGCTGAAGCTGACTGCGAAGGGCGCGATCCTGCTCGGGACGATGTCGAGCGCGTTCATCGACATCAATCGCACGCTTCAGGCGCTCGGCATGTCGGATGCGCCGCTCCAGGTAAGTTGTCTCCCGTCGCTCGCGCTGCAATGGCTGATGCCGCGCCTGACCGAGTTTCACCGGCAACAGCCGGGCGTGTCGGTTCGCATGCAAGCCGAGTTCCAGGTGCTGGACCGCCAGGCCATGGAGACCGACGACATCGACGTGGCGGTGCGCTACGACCCGGAGCAATATGGTCGGCTGCATGCCGACGTCATCCTCGACGAAATCCTGTTTCCGGTCGCCACGCCTGCATATCTGGCGCAGCATCCGTCGTTCGCCAGCGGGGAGTCGCTCGACGGCGTCGTGTTGCTGCACGATGCCGCGCCGTGGGTCGGCGCACCGGAATTCGTCGAGTGGCGCACGTGGCTGGAGGAAATCCGGCCGGCGTGGATCGCGCATCTGGACGGGCCTCAGTTCAATTTCTCGAGCCTGGCCATCACGGCCGCGTTGAACCATCAGGGTGTCGCGATGGGGCGCGCGGCGCTGGTGCATGACGAGATCGCGAGCGGACGGCTGGTCGATGTCTTCGGAATGCACGTGCGTGCGCCGGCGCGCTACATGCTGCTTTCCCGCAACCCGGACGATCCGCGTACCGTGGCCTTTTCGGACTGGCTCAAGGCCGAGTGCGCGCGATTCGGTGATGCCCGGTCGCGCCTGCTTTCTAAAGGGAAGCGGCACATGAGGTGACCGATGTCGCCGGATTCATCCGGCACTTTCCTCGTGGAAGTGTCGTTTCCGGCTCGCTGAATCGGAGTGCGAATCAATTCGTGGAGAACGTCGCCGCAGACTACAATTCCCCATCCATCTCCATACGGATTGCTTGCGCATGGACGGGGCTTGCGCGGCTTATCTGAGCGACCAGATGCCCCAGATCGCGATCAACAGGCCAAGGCCGAGTCCACAGCCCAGCAATACATAGGTTTCCATTTCGTGTCCCTGAAAACGGGGCAGCGCTGACGTCGGCATCAGCGTGCGAACAGCCATGTCGGCAGCGTATCGTTCGCGCCGTCTCACGGTGTAGCGTCGGGCGGGGCGATACGCCGGGTGCGCGAATACTACGCCTGGCAGCTTTCAGAACGCATGCGCGATGGATGGCGGCGCGCCGACTGCTAGTTCTTGCCGGTGTGCGCGCCATCCATCTGACCGACGTGCGATCCGCCGTGCCGGAGCACGCCCGATTTCCAGATCATCTGCGATGCCGCGGCGAGCACGAACAGCAGGACGACCATCCTGAAGATCCGGGGCGACATCTTGTCTCGCAGCGGGCGAACGAGCCACATGCCGGCAAGGGCCGGCAGGCTGGCCGCCGCCGAGATCGCCAGGTCGGCGGCGCTCGCGTGCGCGGCACCGCTGAACGTCGTGATCAGCGTGACGATCGATACCACCAGGATGATCGCGATCTGCTTCGTGAATTCGCGGCCGGTCGCGCCCGACGAAATCAGGTAGGTGGCAAGCAGCGGGCCCGGAACCGACGCGATGCTTTCCATCAGCGCCGCCCCGAAGCCGAGCGCGAAACCGACCGGCTTGCGCCACGCGTCCGGCAGGTTGAGCTTCGGCGCGGCGAGCATCAGCGTCGCGGCCACGATCAGCAGCGCGCCGGATGCCGCCTGCGCGTGACCCGGATTGAGCGAGAGCAGGATCGCCACGCCGACGATATTGCCGATCACGGTGCCCGCGATCGGCGCGGCGATCTTCCGTGCCGTCGCCAGCACCTGGCCGCCTTCCAGCGCCTGCGGAATGTTGCCGAGGATGATCGGCATCGACAGCAGCAGCACCGCATGCCGGATCGGCAGGAACTGGCTGAGTATCGGCATCGCGATCAGCGGCACGCCGATGCCTGTGATCCCCTTGGCCATGCCGCCGAGCAGCAGCGCAACGGCGATGCCGGCCAGGTCGAGCGGAGTCAGCCCTTGCAGGCTGGAGACCAGCACGCCTTCAGTCAGATTGAAATGAATCATGGGGTGGCATGTCGCGGCATATCCGGCAGCGAGCGCGGTCGATGGAACCCGCTGCGGTCGCGTGCGCTTTGCACGCATTCGTTTTGGTCTGGCGTGAACCGGTCGTCCGATCGCATGGCGCCGCCTTGTGTGCGGCCGGCGGGTGCGCGGCCCGGATTCACGCCGGCAGGTCGCGCCGGACAGCATGAGCAACGCGGCGGCGTGATTCAACATGAATGCTCGACCGCCGGCCGGGTGCGCATGCAAGCGACGCGTCGGATCGAGCGTGCATCTTACCCGAGCGCCGCCGAGGACGTTCGGCTTGACGACTAGGCAGCGCAGAGGCCACGCGCGGCACCGTCTGCCGTGCCGCCGCTCTGCCTTGATTCAATATAATTCATGATGCATCACCGTATCATGCGAAGCCTACATATCCCGAAACAAGGAGATTCGATGACGCTTGCCCAGCTGCAGGCACTGGCCGCCGTAGTCGAACTCGGCTCGCTCACGGCCGCGGCCGACCGGCTCAGCCGCAGTCAATCCGCGATCAGTCATGCGCTGACCGAACTGGAGGACATCACGCAGGTCAAGCTGCTCTGGCGCGACCGGCAGCCGGTCGTGCTGACGGCGGCCGGCGAACGCCTGTGGCCTTACGTCCAGAACGTGGTGCGCGAAGCGCAGATGTTGCGCCAGCAGTTCAGCCTGTCGCGCGGCAAGCTCGAAGGAAAGCTGGTGGTCGCGTCGCTGCCGAGCGTCTCGCTGGCGTTCGTCGTCCCCGCGCTCGAGGCGTTGAAGGAGATGCACCAGGGCGTATCGGCGGTGCTGCTCGAAGGCACGGACAGCGAGGTCGAAGGGTGGATCGAAGACGGTACCGCGGACGTCGGCGTGGTGGCGGGCACGAAGACGTTCGCGAACAATCTGCCGCTGCTCGACGAGGATTTTGTCGCGGTGGCGGCAGACGGCATGTTCGCCGGCCGCAAGAGCGTGTCAGCAAAACAGTTGTCCGCGGCGCCGTTCATTTTTTCGAAGGGAGGATGCGGGCCGGTGATCGCGGATTACTTCGCGCGTGGCGGCGCGCCGCTTCGGGCCGCGTTCAACGTGGTCGAGATGCGCACCATTCTGTCGATGGCGGAGGCCGGCATGGGCGTGTCGATCGTTCCGCGCATCACGCTCACGTACACGCCGTTCGGCGGCCGCGTGCTGGAACTGTCGCCCAGGCTGCATCGCTCCGTGCGGTTGGCATGGAACACGGCCGGCAACGCGGTCGCCGATGCATTCGTGCGGCTCGTCGACGCGCAACGAGCCAGCGCAGGGAAGGCGATCCGGACACGCGCGAAAAAGGGCAGGTAACGAGCGGCCGGCGCGATGAACGGCGCTCATGGGCGGCTTGCAGTTTATTCATGCTGATGGCAGTCGAGATGCAATATATTGTTCTGACCTCGTTTCCCCGACTGCGCTGCCGCGAAGGAGATAGCCGTGCCGGCCTTGCCCACCCTGTTTGCGTTCGGACTCGTATCGCTCGGCATGGTGCTGACGCCCGGACCGAACATGATCTACCTGGTTTCGCGCTCGATCTGCCAGGGCCGCCGTGCCGGGCTGGTGTCGCTCGGCGGCGTCGCGCTGGGGTTCGTTTTCTACATGTTTTGCGCGGCGCTGGGCATCACCGCGCTGGTGCTGACCGTGCCGTATGCGTACGACGTGCTGCGCTTTTCGGGCGCGCTATACCTGTCGTATCTTGCGTGGCAGGCGCTGAAGCCGGGCGGTCGCTCCGCGTTCCAGGTCCGGCAGTTGCCGCACGACAGCCGCGTCAGGCTCTTCACGATGGGCTTCGTCACGAACCTCGCGAATCCGAAGATCGCGGTGATGTATCTGTCGCTGTTGCCGCAGTTCATTGCACCGGGACACGGCAGCGTGCTCGCGCAATCGCTGGCGCTCGGCTGCGTGCAGATCGCGGTGAGCGTCAGCGTCAACGCGCTGATTGCCTGCATGGCCGGTTCCATCGCGGGTTTTCTCGCGGGCCGGCCGGTCTGGGCGTCGGTGCAGCGCTGGTTGATGGGCACGGTGCTGGCCGGGCTGGCCGTGCGTATCGCGCTCGAGTCGGGAGGCTAGAGCGGGTGGCTGGCGGTTTGCAGCACGGCCGGCAGCGACCCCGCGTTTCGTCTGCGTCATGCGTCGTCGATGTGCCATGCTGCGCCGATCGCCGACAATGCGCGTCCGATCGAGTCGAGCATGGCGTCCCGCGTCGGCCCGAGCGTCGTGACCAGGAAGAATCCGTCTTCGTCGGTCGACAGGCCGATCACCGGCCAGCCGCCGGTGTCGTCCCGAACTTCAAGTTGCCGCCGGTCCGGATCGACGGCGATGTCGCCGTGCGCTTGCCGTAGCGCTCGCGCGATTGCATCGAATGCGCCGGCAGACGGGATCGTGTGGATGCGGTATTCGAAACTCATCTTCCTGGGCTGGTGTGTGCGACGCGGGCAGTCTAGGGCAATGGCATCCCATCCGTCGATGGCAATGCAACAGGCGCCCGCCGCAGCGGGCGCCCGCCCGATCACCGCTCGTGCCGCTTCTTGCTCAGCTCGATCGTCTCGAACAGCTCGTACTCCGCGGTCGGGTGCTGGTCGGCGCCGGGCGCGTGGTAGTAGCGCATCGTGATCGTCGTGTGCTCGCCCGGCTTGCCCGGGTCGTGATCGAACACGGCGATCCCGTACCCGGTGCCCGTATCGCGGCGCGCGGACCAGATCGCATCCTCGAGCGCATCGGCCGGCTGGCGCACGAACGTGTTCGGCGCGGTGCCCGGCACCGGCCGGTTCGGCTTCGTGAACACCTTCGCCCGCGCAAAGCCGGTCGACGGGTTCTCGCCGTACACGTCGAGCGGCGCGCTGGTGCCGCCGCCGCCGAGGATCAGGTGGATCGTGCCGTGGCTCGTGTCGAACTTCGTGCGGTCCGGGTCGTTCGATCCGACCGGACGCGGCTGCAGCGTCTCGACCACTTCGCCGGTCGCCGCGTCGACGCCCGCGCGATGATTGCAGCCGCGCACCGGGTAGCTGCGCTCGTAGTCGTGATCGTGGCCGCACAGCACGAGGTCGACGCCGTAGCGGTCGAACAGCGGCAGCCACGCTTCGCGGATGCCCTTGTCGGAGCCGTTGCCCGTCTTCGACGAACTGAGCGCGTCCTGGTGCATCTGCACGACGATCCAGTCGATGTCGTCGTCATGCGACGCATGGCGCAGCGTGTGTTCGAGCCAGCGCGTCTGCTCGCCGTTGCTGTAGCCGCGCACGTAGAACGATGTGCCGGGTTCGATCGGCGGGTGGCCCGTGCTCGCGGCCGGCACGAGCGGAGCCGGGCCGCCGACGAATGCGGCGGCGTCCTGGTACACGATGTCGTCGGCGTCGAGCGATACAAACAGCACCGAGCTCACGCGGAAGCTGTACCAGCGGCCCGGGAAGCGCGTGCCGTTCTCGGGCAGCGTATAGCGCGCGAGATACGAGTCGAGCCCCTGCGGGCCGTTGTTGAACTCGATCTCGTGATTGCCGGGGCACGGCATCCACGGACGATTCGCGGCCGAGGTCTGGTTGTTGTTGCCGAAATCGCGCCACACCTCGGGCTGGTGCGCGGGGTTCAGGTTCGCGTAGCAGAGATCGCCGTTCAGCAGGTGGAACAACGGCTGGAACTGCTCGACGGCCTGCACCGCGAAGCGGCTCTGCGGCGACGACAGCACCCAGGCGCCGTTCGGCGTCGCGAGATCGCCGTAGCTCGTGAAGCGGAACGGCGCACGGCCGCGCGGCGCGGTCGAGAAATTCGCGGAGAACGGCTGCGCGGCGTTGCTGTCGTTGTCCGCGGTGATCTCGTAACGGTAGCGCGTATCCGGCTTCAGCCCGTGCACGCGCGCGTGGTAAGCGAACACGGTTTCGCCGTTCAGGCCGTCCGTGTACAGCCGTTGTACGCCATGCACGGTGCGCGCCGGTTCGCCGTCGGCGACGATGCGCGCGCGCGGATTGACGGCCGGCGCGAGCGACGCCCACGAGATCACGACCTCGGACGTCGGGTCGTTGCCCCACGTCAGGTGGACCTGTTCGGGCGTGCCGTCCGGGTTCGACGCGGCGGCCCTCGCTGCCGCGAGGCCGCCGGCGGCGGTGGCGAGGCCGGATACGCCGGCGAGTTTCAGGAAGCCGCGACGCGATACCGAGGCGGCCGGCTCGTTCGGCTGATCAGGGAGATTGTCCTGGTTCGACATGGTCGGTGTTTTCGTTGATGGGGACGCGAGATGTGGAACCGCGCGGCCATGCGCGAGCGCGGCCGGGGCGTGGGCCGGAAACGAGCGGGATCCCGGTGTCACGCATTGTCGAAGGGCAGTTTTGCCGGGTTGTGACAGCGCGGCAACCCCGCATGAGCCGTGGCCCATGCGCAGACTTGCGCGTCGCGGCCGTCCAGGCCCGCTCCGAAGCGGATTCGCCTCAGTCGAAATTTATTTGCCGGCACCGCGACGGATTTTTTTCGCCCGCGCCGTTTAACGCATGAACGGCCGCTTCCGGTCGATGCCAGCTACTTCGGAGTCTTTCATGAAACTTACCGTTCCATTGCGGTTTGCCGCGGCATGCGTGGCCGCGCTGGCGGCGTCCGCCGCGTTCGCGCAGGCCGTCGTCGTCGCGCCTTACGCGCCGCCGCCGGCGCGCGTCGAAGTGATGCCGGCGCCGCGCGCCGGCTATGTGTGGGACCAGGGCCACTGGCACTGGCGGCAGGGCCGCTACGTATGGATTCCGGGCCACTGGCAAGTGGTTCGCGTCGGTTACCACTGGGTGCCCGGGCACTGGGCCGCGCGCGGCCCGGCGTGGCGCTGGGTGCCGGGCCACTGGGCCTGACGCGCACGCCGCCGCGCGGCAGGCAGTGCCGGCGCGGCGGCCCCTCCATGCAACCTCATGAGTCGAAGCCATGCCTTTTCGAACCATCGTGATACTGGCGGCCGCAGCCATCGTGCTGGCCGGCTGCGTCGTGGTGCCGGCGCGTCCGGTGTATTACCGGCCCGCGCCGGTCGTCGTATATTGAGCGCGCCGGCCGACGCTCGCGCGGCCGGCCGACAGGATCGATATGCCGTTCGAACCGGATGTCGATGAAGCGGACATGGCCGACGCCGTGTGCGACGCCGGGCGCGATGCGCGCGGCGGCGCCGAACAGTCGGCGTGGCGCCATCCGGCGATGGCCGGACGCATGCAAGGAGAGCACGACGATGAGCTTCAGCGGGGCGGCGGGCATACCTGCCGGCACAGGGCGGCGCCCGCGCGCCGCGCCGCGGAGCACGCGGCGTTGAGCGATCGCGGCGACCGCGATCCGGACGCGGAACTCGTCGCGCGCGTCGGCGCGCGCGATTCGTCGGCGGTGCGCGTGCTCGTGGCACGCAAGCTGCCGCGGCTGCTCGCATTGGCGACGCGCATGCTCGGCGACCGGAACGAAGCCGAGGACGTCGCGCAGGAGACGTTCTTGCGAATCTGGAATCAGGCGCCGCGCTGGCGCGAAGGCGAGGCGCGCTTCGACACGTGGCTGCATCGCGTCGTGCTGAACCTGTGCTACGACCGCTTGCGCGGCCGGCGCGAGGAGCCCGTCGATACGTTGCCCGACGTGCCGGACACGCAACCGGAGCCGGCCGCGCAGGCGGAACTGCGTTCGCGCGATGCGCGCGTGCGGCAGGCGCTTGCCGCGCTGCCGCCGCGGCAGCGGGAAGCGCTCGTGCTCCAGTACTATCAGGACATGTCGAATGTGGAAGCGGCCAACCTGATGGGCATCACCGTCGATGCGCTGGAAAGCCTGCTCGCGCGCGCGAGGCGCAACCTGCGCGCGCAACTGGCCGGCGACCCACCTAGCGAGGACAACCGATGACACCCGAACGATTTCGTACCATCGTCGCCGCGTACGGCTCGGATGCACGGCGCTGGCCGGCCGGCGAGCGCGCGGCCGCCGAGGCGTGGGCGCATGCGAACCCGCGCGAAGCGCTGCTGGCACTGGACGATGCCGCCGACCTCGATGCATGGCTCGCGTACGACACGGTCGCGCCGCCCGCGCCGGCGCTCGTCGAGCGCATTGTCGCGACGGCGCCCGCGCCGCAACGCGCGCGGCGGCGCGGCACCGTGTGGTGGTCGGGCGCGGCGTTCGCGGGCGTCGGCCTGGCCGGCGCGCTCGCGGGCGCCGTGGCCGTGTCGATGCTGATGCTCGGCAGTGTGCCGCAGTCGCAGCAC
This sequence comes from Burkholderia catarinensis, assembly GCF_001883705.2. Taxonomy (GTDB): domain Bacteria; phylum Pseudomonadota; class Gammaproteobacteria; order Burkholderiales; family Burkholderiaceae; genus Burkholderia; species Burkholderia catarinensis. Next base: position 164,952 of record NZ_MDEQ02000005.1, on the reverse strand, counting down.
GAACCGGGTTATCTGACGACGACGTTCGGCGGTCCGAGCGTGGATTGGAGCGATGAATGAGTGAGCGTGGCTGGAAATTCATCCTCGTCGGCTCGGTCGTGCTGAACGTGTTCATGCTCGGCGCGATCGGCGGCGGCGCGTATCAGTGGTTCTCGACGCATGGCGATCCGCACGCGGCCGGCGCACCTGCGTCGCGCACCGCGTTGCGTTTCGCGGCGGACGAATTGCCCGATGCGCGGCAGCGCGAGTTTGCCGCCGCGCTGAAGGCGGCGCGCAAGGACGGCCGCGATTTCGCGCGGGAAGGGCGTGACGGCCGGATCACGGTGCTGGATCTACTGGCCGCGCCGCAACTCGATCGTGCGGCGATCGACGCCGCGCTCGATCGCACGCGTGCAGCCGACACCGCGATGCGTGCGCAGGTCGAGCGCAGCGTCGTCGATTTCGCGGCGACGCTGACACCCGACGAGCGCGTGAAATTCGTCGACGGGTTGCAGCACAGCGGCAACTGGCGTTTGCCGCCGAGGCTGCAGAAGAAGCCGGACGCGCCGGCGAGCCGGTAAGCATCGGGCGGGGCGACATGCGATCTGCGTGTCGCCGACACTCGCGTTCGGTCACGCGCAATGCGTGCGCCGGCCCCGACGCATCGCGCGGTCGTTGCGCGTCGACGACGTACCGCGTCGCGCTGCGCGAATTCTGCCGCTCCTTCCGTACACCGCTGCCGCGACTCAAGAAATATTTGTGATTCCCGCGACGGATTTCCCGACGTGCCCGCGTTAAACACGGGTACGCATCGCGAGAGCCCCCGTCATGGACCACCCGAACGACATCTCACCGGCCGCCATCGCGCTGAACCGCTTCGGTCTCGGCGCGCGGGCCGACGAAGCACCGCCTGCCGATCCGAAGGCTGCGCTCGTCGCGCAATTCGACCGTTACGACGCACGGCCCGCGGCGTGGGCCGGCGAGCCCGACGCGGTGGCGCTCGCGACGCGCTTCGCGAACGCGCGCAACGCGATGACGGGCGACGATCCGGCAGCGAAGCGCACGACCGAACAGTCGATCCGGCGCGACGGCTACGACGCGTATCGCAGCGCCGTCGCCGCGCGGCTGAACAGCGCGCTGAACACGCCCGCGCCGTTCGTCGAGCGTCTCGTGCATTTCTGGGCGAACCATTTCGCGGTATCGGTCGACAAGGGGCAGGTGGCCGCGTACGCGGGCGCGTTCGAACGCGACGCGATCCGCCCGCACGTGCTCGGCCGCTTCGAGGACATGCTCGTCGCCGTCGAGCAGCATCCCGCGATGCAGCTGTTTCTCGACCAGGCGCGCTCGGTCGGCCCCGACAGCCCGGCCGCGCTGCGCGCGGAAGCACGCAATCCGTCGGCGAAGCGCGGGCTCAACGAGAATCTCGCGCGCGAAATCATGGAGTTGCACACGCTCGGCGTGCGTACGGGTTACACGCAAAACGACGTGACGGAATTCGCACGCGCGCTGACCGGCTGGAGCATCGCCGGCGGGCGCGGGCCGCAGCCGGGCGACGCCGCGCCCGGCGCATTCGTGTTCCGTCCGAAGCTGCACGAGCCGGGCACGCGCACGGTGATGGGGCGCACTTACGATCAGCCGGGCGAAGCGCAGGCGCGCGCGGTCCTGCGCGACCTCGCGCATTCGGACGCGACCGGCCGGCACATCGCGTTTCAGCTCGCCCGTCATTTCGTCGCCGACAATCCGCCGCCCGCGCTGACCGACCGGCTGGCCCGCGCGTTCGATGCGAGCGGCGGCGATTTGCCGACCGTCTATCGCGCGCTCGTCGATGCGCCCGATGCGTGGTCGCCGGTCAACCGCAAGTTCAAGACGCCGTGGGAGTGGGCCGTGTCGTCGCTGCGCGGGCTCGGCTGGCACGACACGGGCGACCTGAAGGCCGCGCCGCTGCTCGCGCAGCTCGGCCAGCCGGTGTGGCGGCCGGGCTCGCCGGCCGGCTACGACGACGTTGCCGCGAGCTGGGCCGCGCCCGACGCGCTCGTGCGTCGCGTCGAGCTCGCGCAGCGCCTGGCCGCGCGCACGGGCGACCGGCTCGACCCGCGCTCGCTCGGCAACACGCTGCTCGCCGGTTCGATGAGCGCGCCGACCGCGACCGCGCTGTCGCGCGCCGAAAGTGCGACCACGTCGCTCGCGCTGCTGCTCGTATCACCCGATTTCCAACGGAGATGACCATGGCCGTGTCCTTTTCCCGCCGACAATTCCTCAGCGTTGCCGCAGCCGGCGCGGGCGCGATCCTCGTCGCGCCGCGGATCGTGTTCGCGAACGTCGAGACCGACCGGCGCTTCGTGTTCGTGATCCAGCGCGGCGCGGCCGACGGCCTGAACATCGTCGTCCCGTATGCCGAACCCGCGTATGCGTCGCTGCGCGGCCCGCTCGCGATCGACACGGCGGCCGCGACACGGCTCGACGGCACGTTCGCGCTGCATCCGTCGCTCAAACAGACCGCGCAGTTGTATCGCGACGGGCAGGCGCTGTTCGTCCATGCAATCGCGTCGCCGTATCGCGACCGCTCGCATTTCGATGGCCAGAACGTGCTCGAGACGGGCGGCCGCGCACCGTACCAGGTGAAGGACGGGTGGCTGAACCGGCTCGCCGCGCTGCTGCCGGCGACGCGCGAAAACGCGATCGCGTTCGCGCCGACCGTGCCGCTCGCGTTGCGCGGCACCGTGCAGGCCGCGTCGTATGCGCCGTCCGGTTTGCCGGCCGCGCCGGACGACCTGCTCGCGCGCGTGTCGGCGCTCTACGAGGCCGACGCGCAGCTCGGCCCGTTGTGGCAGTCGGCGATGGACGCACGCGGCCTCGCCGGCGATGCGCATGCGCGGCAGGATCCGGCGGGTGTCGGCAAGCTCGCCGCGACGTTCCTCGCGCGCGACGACGGCCCGCGGATCGCGATGATCGAGACGGGCGGCTGGGATACGCACAGCGCGCAGAACGCGCGACTCGCGAATCAGCTGAAGGCGCTCGACACGATGCTCGCCGCGCTGCGCGACGGCCTCGGGCCCGCATGGCAGCAGACCACGGTGCTGGTGGCGACCGAGTTCGGCCGCACGGCCGCCGTGAACGGCACGGGCGGCACCGATCACGGGCAGGCGTCGGTCGCGATGCTCGCGGGCGGCGCGGTCGCGGGCGGTCGCGTGATCGCCGACTGGCCGGGGTTGCGGCCGGGCGACCTGTACGAAGGGCGCGACCTGAAGCCGACCGCATCGCTCGACGCGCTGATCTCGGGCGCCGCCGCCGAAAGCCTGCGGCTCGATCCCCGCCGCACCGCGTCCGCGCTGTTCGCGGAAAGCGGCGCGACGCGGCCGATGACCGGCCTGATTCGCGGGGCGGCGTGACGCGCGGCGTTACCGCTTCGGCAATGAATCCATCCACTACACAAAAGGGAGAATGCAAGATGATGAAGATTCGATCCGTTTCGCTCACCGTGCTGGTCGCAGCCAGTGCGACGCTAATGTCCGCGTGCGTAGTCGAACCCGTGCGGCCGCCGCAACCGGCGCCGGTCGTCGAGGTGCCGCCTCCGATGCCTGCACCGGGCTATCGATGGGCGAAGGGGCACTACCGGTGGGCCGGCAATCACTGGGCGTGGGTGCCCGGGCACTGGGTGGGCGTGTACTGATCGCGTGCGACGTGCCATGTGGCGCGGGTGCCGGGAAGCGGAGCAGCGTATTGAAATGCGACGCGCGTTGACCTAAGCTGCCGGGTCCCGGCGACGGGCATTCCCGTTCGTCCGTCACGGCGAGCCGATCCGCGGCCGCTGTCTTCCTCGTTACGGCACCCACATGAAAGCATGGCTCGTTGCGCTGGCCGTCGCGGCCGGCATGACCGGCGCGCACGCCGCGTCGTTCAACTGCGCGAAGGCATCCACGTTCGTGGAGCGCGAAATCTGCGCCAATCCGGCGTTGTCGCGTCTCGACGATGCACTCAACGCGGATTACCAGCACATGCTCTACGATTTTTCCAACTATCCGGTCGAGGATCCGCCCGAGTATGAGCAGTTCATGGCGACCCAGAGGGCGTGGCTGAAAGCGCGTAACCGCTGCACGACGACGCAATGCCTGATCGACAATTACCGCAAGCGCATCGACGTGCTGTGCGGGAAGATCGACTGGCAGGTGCAAGGCGATCGTGCGAAATGCCGCAGCAATGGCGGCCTGGGTGGGCTCGAACTCGCACACTGAGCACACACACGGGCACCGGCAGCCTGCAGCCGGTGCACCACCGCCCCTGTCCCCATTCCCCATCCGTCTCCTCCAGCCCGGCTCGTTCCGGGCCTGATCTTTCATTCTCCTGACGAATGCGCGGCGCAACGCCGCACGTAACCCCAGCCGCCTCCGGCAGGGGGACCCCCGTTCAGGGGATGGTTCACGATCCCGTCCGGCCGGAACATTGCGTCATCGGGATGCCACTCGTGCGCCAAGCGCTCAACCCCTTGTGACAGCCCGCCATTCCTTTACGAACTCAAGGAGAGGTCAATGCAGGACGACACATGGGCACCGGCATCGTCGGCTTACGCCTACCCGTTGCTGATCAAGCAACTGTTGCACACGCCGATGGCGCAGGCCGCCAGCCAGGAAATCGTCTATCGGGGCGATCGGCGGATCAGCTACGCAACGCTGCGCGAACGGATCGGCCGGCTCGCGAACGCGCTGGCCGCCGCCGGCGTGCGGCATGGCGACACGGTCGCGGTGATGGACTGGGACAGCCATCGCTACCTCGAGTGCTACTTCGCAGTGCCGATGATGGGCGCCGTGCTGCAGACGGTGAACGTTCGGCTGTCGCAAGACGAGATCGCATACACGATCGACCATGCGCACGCCGACGTCCTGCTCGTGCACGCGGATTTCCTGCCGGTCGTCGACGCGATTCGCGAGCGGTTGCCGCAGGTGCGCACGTTCATCCTGATCGATGAGCAGGATAGCGCTCCGTGCTCGCACGCGATTCCGTTCAGCGGCGAATACGAGGCGCTGCTCGCGGCGAGCGCGGTCGACTACGCGTTTCCCGATTTCGACGAGAACACGCGGGCGACCACGTTCTATACGACCGGCACGACCGGCCTGCCGAAGGGTGTGCATTTCACGCACCGCCAGCTCGTGCTGCACACGCTCGCGATCATGGCGGCGCTGTCGAGCCCGGCATCGGGCCAGCGCTTTCATCGGGGCGATGTCTACATGCCGCTCACGCCGATGTTCCACGTTCACGCCTGGGGGATGCCTTACGTCGCGACCGTGCTCGGCGTGAAGCAGGTATATCCGGGCCGCTACGTGCCCGAGCGCATCGTGAAGCTGGTGCAGGACGAAGGCGTGACGTTCTCGCACTGCGTCTCGACGATCCTGCACATGTTGCTCGGTTGCGACTCGGCCGCGACCGCCGATCTCGGCCGCTGGAAGATCGTGATCGGCGGCGGCGCGCTGCCGCAAGGGCTGGCGCGCACCGCGCTCGCGCACGGGATCGACATCTTCGCGGGCTACGGGATGTCGGAAACGTGTCCGGTGCTGAGCCTCGCGCAACTGCCGCCGGGCGCGGAGCAGCTCGATGCCGACGAGCAGGTTCGCCTGCGCTGCCGGGCGGGCCGCCCGGTGCCGCTCGTCGACCTGCGAGTGGTCGACGACGACATGAGCGAGCTGCCGCGCGACGGCCACGCGTACGGCGAGATCGTCGCACGTGCACCGTGGCTCACGCAGAGCTACGTGAAAAATCCTGAGGCGTCCGAAATCCTCTGGGCAGGCGGCTATCTGCATACGCAGGACGTCGGCCATTTCGATCCGTCCGGCGCGCTGCAGATCACCGACCGCATCAAGGACGTGATCAAGTCGGGCGGCGAATGGATCTCGTCGCTCGAGATCGAGAACCTGATCTCGCTGTATCCGGGCGTCGCGGAAGTCGCGGTGATCGGCGTGCGCGACGACAAGTGGGGCGAGCGGCCGATGGCGTTCGTCGTGTGCAAGCCCGGCTTCACGCTCAGCGAGGAGGGTATCCGCTCCCACGTGACGCGCTTCAGCGCGACTGGAAGAATCTCGAAGTATGCGGTGCCGCAGGTCGTCCGGTTCGTCGACGCGCTCGACAGGACGAGCGTCGGCAAGATCGACAAGAAGGCGCTGCGCGCCCGGTTCGCGTGAGCGCATTCAAGGAGCAGAACATGAGCATCAACGAATACCGCCTTGCCAGCATCGACGACTTCGTGGGCCGCGAGCTCGGTGTGTCGGACTGGCTTCTCGTGGACCAGGCGCGTATCGACGCGTTCGCCGAATGCACCGGGGATCGCCAGTGGATTCACGTCGATGTCGAGCGCGCCCGGCGCGAAAGCCCGTTCGGCGGCACGATCGCGCACGGTTATCTCGCGCTGTCGCTGCTGGCCAGGTTCGCGATCGAACTCGGCCTGATTCCGGAGGACGCGTCCGCCGGCCTCAACTACGGGCTCGACAAGGTGCGCTTCATGGCGGCGGTGAAAGCGGGGGCGCGCGTGCGCAATCGCATCACGCTCGTGTCGGTTGCCAGGAAGGACGGCGGGCGCGTGCTGATCAAGGTGATGAACGAACTGCAGATCGAAGGCGAGGACACGCCGGCGCTGATCGCCGAATCCCTCGTCTTGCTGGTCGCGTGACGCGACGCGCACCGGCCGGCCGACTACCCGAATCTAGGATCCAAGCCATGAACACTACTGAACAACCGACCCGTGCCGCTCCCGCGGACGAAATTGCGTCCGTTGCCGCCGACGGCATGCTGGGCCCGAACCCGTTCGTCGGGCTGCGGCCGCGCGACGTGCTGGCCACCATGCAGCAGCTCGTCACGCAGGCGATGCGCCAGCCGGCGCTCGTCGCGCGGCAGGAAACCGTGCTTGCCCGCGAGATGACGCGCGTGCTGCTCGGCACCGCCGATATCGAACCGCCGCCAGGCGATCGCCGCTTCGCCGATCCGGCATGGCACGACAACGCGTTGTACCGGATGACGATGCAGGGCTACTTCGCGTGGCGCGAATCGCTCACGGGATTCGTCGACCGCTCCGCGCTCGATCCGAAAAGCAAGGAGCGTGCGCAGTTCGTGATGTCGCTGTTCGGCGACGCGATGTCGCCTACCAATACGCTGATCGGCAACCCGGCCGCGCTGAAGAAGATTGTCGAATCGGGCGGTGCGAGCCTGCTCGGCGGTGCGAAAAACCTCGTCGCCGACCTGCTCGGCAACCAGGGCATGCCCGCGCAGGTCGACAAGACGGCATTCGAGGTCGGCCGCAATCTCGGCACGACGCCGGGCGCGGTGGTGTTCCGCAACGAAGTGCTGGAGCTGATCCAGTACGCGCCGGCCACCGAACAGCTGTACGGCCGCCCGCAGCTCATCGTGCCGCCGCAGATCAACAAGTTCTACGTGTTCGACCTGTCGGAAGGCAAGAGCATCGTCGACTACCTCGTGAAGAACGAATTCCAGGTGTTCGCGGTGAGCTGGCGCAATCCGACCGCCGAGCACAGCGGCTGGGGCCTCGACACCTACGTGCGCGCGCTGCTCGAAGCGATCGAAGCAGTGCGCGACATCACGGGCAGCGACGACGTGAACCTGCACGGCGCGTGCTCCGGCGCGATGACGATCTCGGCGCTGCTCGGCCATCTTGCGTGCCGCGGCGAGAAGACGGTGAACGCGACGACGCTGATGGTGGCCGTGCTCGACAATACGACCGATTCGCAACTCGGCCTGTTCGCGACGCCGGAGGCGATCGCGGCGGCCAAGCAGAACAGCATCGCGCACGGCGTGCTGTCCGGCGAGGAGATGGGGCGCGTGTTCGCGTGGATGCGGCCGAACGATCTGGTGTGGAACTACTGGGTCAACAACTACCTGCTCGGCAAGACGCCGCCGGCATTCGACGTCCTATACTGGAACAACGATACGACGCGCCTGCCCGCGAAGCTGCACGGCGAACTGCTCGACATCTTCTCCGGCAACCTGTTCGGCAAGCCGCGCGCGCTGAGCGTGCTCGGCACGCCGATCGACCTGTCGGAGGTGACGTGCGACAAGTACGTGGTGGCGGGTATCACCGATCACATCACGCCGTGGAAGGGCGTCTACAGCACCGCGCGAACGTTCGGCGGCGACACGCGGTTCGTGCTGAGCTCGAGCGGGCACATCCAGAGCCTCATCAATCCGCCGGGCAATCCGAAGGCGAAGTATTTCATCAACCCCGCGCTGCCGGCCAGTGCCGACACCTGGCTGGCCGACGCACGCACGGAGAAGGATTCGTGGTGGAGCGACTGGCGCGACTGGCTGGCCACGCGCTCCGGCGAGCGGCGCGACGCACCGGCCGCGCTCGGCAGCGAAGCTTATCCGGCCGGCGTCCAGGCGCCGGGTACCTATGTCGTCGCAGCATGACGCAACCGCCGGCCGCCCGACGGCCGCATTTTTCAATCCCTTGTTCTACGGAGATCCGATGATGGAACCCACCAATCCTGCCAACCTGTTCGCGGAATACACGAAGATGCTCACCCAGTTCAAGCTGCCGGGCATCGATGTCGGCGCGGTGATGGAAGCGCGCCGCAAGGATATCGAAGCGCTGGCCGCCGCGAATACCGCGGCGCTCGCGGGTGCACAGACGCTCGGGCAGAAGCAGGCCGAAATCATGCGTTCGACGCTTGCAAGCCTGCAATCGCTGGTCGAGCAGGTTGCGACGTCCGGCGTGACGCCCGGTGCGAACACCGGCGAACTGGTGCAGAAGGCGCTGCACAAGGCGCTCGCCGACATGCAGGACCTGGCGGATACGGCCTACCGTGCGCAGACGGAAAGCATGGCGGCGATCACCAAGCGTGCCGGCGAGCACATCGAGGAGCTGAAGGCGTTGCTGAAACCGAAGGACGGCGATGCACAGCGCTGACGCCGCGGGCGGCGACCTGCCGGGCCGCGCGCCCGCTGCGCCGCCGGTCGCGCCCGGCGGGGCCGACGGCCGGACGGCCGGCGGCTTCGTGATCCGCACGATCGACGTGAACGGCCAGGTGCTGCGCGTGGGCGTGAAACCGGGCAGCGACGCATCGCCGCCGCTCCTGGTCTTCAACGGCATCGGCGCGAACCTGGAGCTGCTCGAACCGTTCGTCGCTGCGCTGGACGACGTGCGCGTGATCGCGTTCGACGTGCCGGGCGTGGGCGGTTCGCCGGCACCGCTGGTGCCGTACCGCTTCTCGACGCTCAGCGTGCTGGCCGACCGGCTGCTCGCGCGTCTCGGCCACGACGGTCCGGTCGATGCGCTCGGCGTGTCGTGGGGCGGGGCGCTCGCGCAGCAGTTCGCGCGGCGCTATCCGGTGCGCTGCCGGCGGCTCGTGCTTGCGGCGACGTCACCTGGCGTCGTGATGGTGCCGGGCCGGCCGTCGGTGCTGGCGAAGCTGGCGGGGCCGCGTCGCTATACCGACCCCGGCTATCTGAGCCGGATCGGTGCGGATCTCTACGGCGGTGCGTACCGGCGCGATCCCGCGATGCTGGCGGAGCACGGGCGGCACATCCAGCCGCCGCGCGGGCGCGGCTACCTGTACCAGCTGCTCGCGGCGACCGGGTGGACCAGCCTGCCGTGGCTGCACGCGCTGCGCCAGCCGACGCTCGTGCTGCACGGCAACGACGATCCGATCGTGCCGCTCGTGAACGCGCGGATTCTCGCCGCGCGGATCCGGCGCTCGGAGCTTCACGTGATCGACGACGGCCATCTGTTCCTGGTCGCGCGAGCGGCCGAAGTGGCGCCGATGGTGAAGCGCTTTCTTCGCCAGGAAATCGACTGACGCACCGGGCCGTTCAACTGTCCAAACGGTGCGTCCCGAGCAGCCCGAGCGATTGCGCGACCGCAACCGCCCGGGCGCGCTTGTCCACCTCGAGCTTCATGAACAGGCTCTTGATGTGCGACTTCACGGTTTCGGGCGCAATGCCGAGCGTGCGGGCGATTTCCTTGTTCGACTGCCCGCGCGCGATCAGTTCGACGATGTCGCGCTCGCGCACGCTCAGCATGTCGCGCTGGGCCGCTCGCGCAGGCTGGGCGTCGGACTGGTACTGCGCGCGGCAGCCGTCGAGCAGGCGCTCGATGTACGCGAGCCGGTCCCGGGTCTGCGCCGATGCGCGTGCCTGGTCGCGCATCGCCTGCAGCAACTCGCCGATCTCGGGCCCCTGGTCGACGATCGACCGGTAGATACCGGCCGGTTCGGCAACCTCGAGCACCTCGGTGAACATGTCGAGCGCCGCCGCACGTTCGCCGCCGCGCAGCCGGACCAGCGCGAGCACGGTCTTCAGGCGCAGCGCGAGATAGTCGCTGTGCCGCAGCGACGCGCAGCGCAGGCCGTCGTCGAGCGCGGCAACCGCACCCTTCAGGTCGTTACGGGCCGTCGCGACGCAAGCCGTGGCGAGTGCGCGATAGGTGTCGATTTCGAGCGACGCGTCGACCTGCGCGTCGCGATCGCCGTCGGCGAGCCGGTCGAACTGCACCACGCACGCGGCGGCCTCGGTGAGCCGGCCCTCGGCAATGTGGAGCCGCGTGCGCTCGACGAGCGCGGCCGCGGTCAGGCGCGGCCAGCCGCGGGTGTGGGCAAGCGCCTGTGCACGATCGAGCAGCGCATACGCGTGCGGGAATTCGGCGCGGGCGATGGCGATGCGGATCAGCAGCTTGTATGCGGTCAGCAGGCTGTCGAGCAGCACCGCGACGTCGATCACGGGCATCAGGTCGATCACGAGAGCGCGGGCCTCGTCGAGCCGGCCTTGCTCGTAGCGAATCTGCCCGAGCATCGGTGCGCAGATCGCGACCGAGATCGACTGTGGGCCGCAATGGCGCGTGCCGAGCTGCATCGCTTCCGAGAAATAGCGTTCGGCGAGTTCGAAATGCATCTGCTGCAATTCCGCGTGGCCGAGCAGCGACAGCCGATAGACCGACGCGAACACGAGGCGGCGGTCGTCGCCCGATTGCGGAATCCACGGCGTTGCGTACAGCGCTTCGAGATTGCCGGTCTTCCAGTGGCCGAAGCGCACGACGTTCGACACGACGTTGGTCGTCCACGTATCGGTGGACGGACGGTCGAGGCACGGCTGCGCCAGCGCGAACGCGCGGCGCGGATCGTCCTGCAGCGCCGCGATCACCGAGCGGACGGCCTGGCACTCGTGGCGGATGTCGGCCGGATCGACGTCGGTGCCCGGCGTGCGCTCGATCGTGTCGAGCATCGCCAGCGCATCGTCGAAACGCATCGCGAGCGCCATGCCCCAGGCGATCGCGAGCGACACGCGAACCTGGCCTTGCATCAAGTCGGCCGGGAACTGGCGCTGCCAGCCGAGCAGCGTCAGCAGGTCGCCGCGCATCACGAGCGTCATCGCGCAGTGCGCCATCAGCGCGACGGCCTCGTCACGCGCGCCGGCCGCGAGCGCGTGCGTGACGGCATCGGTCCACAGCGCTTGCGACGCGTACCAGCGTGACGCGCGGCGATGCAGGTCGGGTACCGCGTCGGGGCATTGGGTGGCCAGCCGTTGCCGCAGATACTCGGCCATCAGCGGGTGATAGCGGAACCATTCGCCATCCGGATCGAGCGGCTGGAGCAGCAGTTGCCGCGCGACGATCGTGTCGAGCATCTGCCGGCTCGTCGGGACACCGGTCACGGCTTCGCACAGCGGCGCGCTCAGCCGGTCGAGCACCGACGTGCGCAGCATGAAATCGACGAGGTCGGCAGGCAGGCGTTCGAGCATGCTTTCAAGGTAGGCCGCGAACGGCCGCGACGCGCCCGACGGGATGCGTGCCGCGCCGTCGTGGCCCGGTGCGCCGCCGCGCTTGAGCACCGACGCGGCAATGCGCAGGGCGGCCGCCCAGCCCTCGGTGCTGACGAACAGCGACTTGACGGTCGCATCGGCGAGCGTGCCCGGGCACTCGCGGCGCACGAACGACTGCGTCTCGTCGAAGCTGAAGCGCAGCTCGGCCGCGTCGATCTCCATCAGCTCGTTGTGCGCCCTGAGCCGCGCGAGCGGCAGCGGCGGTTCGGTGCGCGTGCAGATCACGACGTGGACCTGTGACGGCGCGTGCGCGATGAAATACGCGATGCCGGCATGGATCGCCGGCGAGCCGATCAGGTGGTAGTCGTCGATGAACAGGTAGAACTCGTCGTCGACGTCGACCAGTTCGTTGATCAGCGTCGACACGATCGCATCGGGTGGCAGCAGCGACGCGTCGGCAGACAGGCCGGCCGCGATGCCGATGTCGCCGCAGGCCTGCTGCAACGCCTGCGCAAAGTAGTGGAAGAAGCGGGCCGGTTCGTCGTCGCCGACGTCGAGCGACAGCCAGCCGGCGAGCGCACCGCGTGTGCGCAGGCAATCGAGCCACAGGCGGGCGAGCGACGTCTTGCCGAATCCGGCCGGCGCCTGGATCACGGTGAGCCGCTTGCTTTCAGCTTCTTCGGCGAGTTCGACGAGCCGCGGCCGATCGACGAGACCGGCCGGCAGGCGCGGCGGCAGCACCTTGGTCGCGACCAGCGACAGCGGCCGCCTGGCGGGCGTGACATCGGCTACGAGCATCGACGGCTCCGGATGGATCGGGTTGCCGCTCGCCGGCTCCCCCAACGACGTGTTCGCACTCCCCCGAACGCGGGATACGCGGGGGGGCCGCGCGGCGGCACCATACCCCGTATCGAGTCGATCGGCGTGCCGCCGGCCGACCTCGGTGCACCTTGCGAGGCGCGGCGGCACCGCCGCGCCATGCGCGAAATCATACGCCCAATCGTGGGGCGGAAGGGGACACGAAACGGCCTTCGCACGTGCTGCCATGCACAAGTACGACGCCCCGCACATCGCATGTGGAGCGGCCGTTTCGATGGATGCCGGACGCGCAGTGCGTTCCGGTCGGATCAACCATGCTCGCGTTTCACTCACCGAAACAACCCAGGTGGCGCGCGGGTCGAGAGGACAATTTCGTGTTGAATAACGTACCCCGCATCAGCGACCGTCTGCGTGAACGGACGACGTCGCTGGCGGAGGATCTTTCTCCGGTCGTCGAACGCGCGTATGAAACACTTGCGATGCTCGACGGCCATCAGTCGCTCGCGCCGGCCGCGACCCGGGATGTTTTCGAATCGGTCGAGATGTCGGCGACGATCTGGTTTCGCACGCTGCTGGATGGCGCACCGCCGTCCACGCAGGACGTCGATGCGTTCCAGGACATCGGCCGCCGCCGCGTGTACCAGCGCGTGCCGTTGCAGTCCACGCTGCTGGCGTTGCGGGTCGGGATGCGCGAAGTCTGGCGCGCGTATATCGGTCTCGGCGAAGACGACCGTGCGATCGCGGACGAGCTCCTGTACAGCGTATCGCCGTATCTGTTCGACTACTTCGACGTCGTCGCGCAGACCATCGTCCAGACCTATCTGGCCGAGCAGTACCAGCAGGCGCGCTGGCGCGAGACGCTGCTGCACCAGTTGTACAGCATCGTGTTCCACTCGCCGGGCGATATCGAGGGATTTCATTCGACCGCCGAAGCGCTCGGGCTGGATTTCGCGGTGTCGCGCATCGCGTTGGCGATCGACGTCGATCTCGACGGCCACACGCCGGGCGAGCGCGGCGAAGCGTGCGAGCGCATCGGGATCGCGGCGGCGCGGCATCTCGGCACGTCGCCCGACAACCTCGTGCGCGCGTGGCATCGCGGCCGGCTGATTCTGTGGACGCCGTGCGTGCATGGCGATTCGCTGTGCCGGAGCGACCGGCTGACGACCGAGCGCGCCCGCGCGCTGGTCGCCGCGCTGCCGCAGATTCGCCGGATCGGTATCGGCCTGATGAACGAAGGGCCGGCGGGCTGGGCCGCGTCGGTCGAGGAAGCCGTCAAGGCGCTCGACGCGGGCGCCGCGAACGACCGGCGTGACAAGGTGTGCCCGTATGCGTCGATCGTGATCGAGGAGGGCGCACGCCGCGCCGACAACGTGCGGCGCTATCTGGTTTCGCTCCTCGAGCAGTTGTCGTCCGAACCTGAACTGCTGGCGACGCTGGAATCGTACTTCGAGCAGGGCCAGCGTCTCGGCAAGACGGCCGGCGCGCTGGCGATTCACGCCAACACGCTCAGCTATCGCATCGAGCGGATCGAAACACTGCTCGGCGCGAGCCTCGACGACGTGTCGTGGGTGTCGCGGCTCGACGTGGCGCTGAAGCTGCGCCGCGCTGCACAGGCCGTGCACTGATCACCGCCGGCTGGCCGGTCAATCGTTGCGCGCGACGCGATCGCTTTCGTTGCGCAGCTTCAGCAAGCCGAGCAATTGGCGATCGCGCAGGTCGGCGAGCGCGTCGATCGAGCGGCCGTCCGCTTCCCGCAGCGCACCGTCGATCAGCGTGCGCTGCACGTCCGGCGACAGCTGCGGCGTGCCGAGCACGGCCCACCACGCGGTCATCGGCCCGGTGAACTGCTCGAAGAAGTGCTCGATACCGCCCTGGCCGCCGCCGAGGTGGAACAGCAGCGTCGGGCCCATCAGCCCCCAGCGCAGGCCGGGGCCCCAGCAGACGGCCGCATCCGCGTCCGCGACGCTGACGACGCCGGTCGACACGAGATGCACGACCTCGCGCCACAGCGCGGCCTGCAGCCGGTTCGCGACGTGCCCGGGCACTTCCTTGTGCAGGCGGATGGTGCGCTTGCCAAGCGACGTGTAGAAGGCCGTGACCTTCTCGACGGTCTGCTCCGACGTCTGCGCGCCGGCGACGATCTCGACGAGCGGAATCAGGTGCGGCGGATTGAACGGGTGGCCGATCACGCAGCGCTCCGGGTGCGCCGGGCAGCCTTTCTGGATCTCGCTCATCGTGAGGCCCGACGAACTCGACGCGATCGGCACGTCGGGCGGCAGCAGCGCATCGAGCTGGCCGTACAGCGTGCGCTTGAAGTCGACCCGCTCGGGGCCGTTTTCCTGCACGAGCCCCGCGCCGGCGGCGGCCTCGGCAAGATCGTGCGTGAACGTCAGGCGCTCACGTGACGCGCCGGGCGCGAGCCCCAGTTCTTCCAGCGCGGGCCAGGCCGCGTCGAGATATTGCCGAAGCCGCGCTTCGGCGTCCGGCGCGACGTCGGTCGCCGCGACGTCGAGCCCTTTCGCGAGAAACAGCGCGGCCCAGCTCGCGCCGATGACGCCGGTACCGATGACCGCGACACGCTTGATCGGGGTGGCCATGGAGACGCTCCTTTCAGCAGGATGAACGGCGGCGGAATTACACGAATGCGCTGAAGCCCGTGACCGCACGACCGACGATCAGCGCGTTCATTTCGCGGGTACCTTCATACGAATAGAGCGCTTCGGCGTCGGCGACGAAGCGGCCGACGTGATGGTCGAGCAGGATGCCGTTCGCGCCGAGCAGTTCGCGCGCCCAGCCGACGGTTTCGCGCATGCGCACCGTGCACAGGCCCTTGGCGAGCGACGCGTGTTCGTCCTGCATGATGCCGGCGTCCTGCATCTGCGAGAGCCGGAAGCACAGCGCCTGCGTCGACGTGATGTTGCACAGCATGCGGAACAGCAGGTCCTGCACGAGCTGGAAGCACGCGATCGGCCGGCCGAACTGCTGACGCTGCTGCGCGTAGCGCAACGCGTGTTCGTATGCGCCGGTCGCACAGCCGACCGACTCCCACGCGACGGCCGCGCGCGTCATCTTCAGTACCTGCGCGGTGTCCTTGAACGAATTCGCGTTCTGCAGCCGGTTCGCCTCGGAAACCCGGCAGTCCGTCATCGTGATCAGCCCGTTCTGCACGACGCGCAGCGCCATCTTGTGCTGGATCTTTTCCACGTGAAAGCCGGGCGTACGGTTCTCGACGATGAAGCCCTTGACCTGGTTGTCGGCGACGTCGCGTGCCCAGATGACGGTGAGATCGCCCCAGGTCGCATTGCCGATCCATTTCTTCTGGCCGTTCAGGATCCACGTGTCGCCGTCGCGCCGCGCGCTCGTCGTCAGGCCGCCGGACGCGCCCGAGCCGACCAGCGGCTCGGTCAGGCCGAACGAGCCGATCTTGTCGAGCGCCGCCATCGGCGGCAGCCACGTGCGCTTTTGCTCGTCCGAGCCGCAGATCGCGATCGAGCCCATCGCGAGCCCCGTATGCACGCCGAAGAACGTCGAGATCGACGCGTCGACGCGCGCGAGCTCCATCATCACGAAGCCCATCAGCGTCGTGCTCTTGCCCGGGCAGTCATAACCCTGGAACGGCAGCCCCGCGATGCCGAGCGCCTTGAATTTCGGCAGCAGCTCGAACGGGAATTCGTCGCGCATCCAGAACTCGTTGATGATCGGCTGGACTTCCTTCTCCATGAACGCGCGGACCCTCAGCCGGATCTGGTTTTCGTCGTCGGGCAGCGTGCGCGCGAGCTGGTAGAAATCGCCGTCCGCTTCGGGTAGCGGGGGGGAAGCATGATCGCGGGTGGTCATGGCGGGGCTCCGGGTAACGGAAGAGGCGCGGCGTCAGGCGGCCGAGCGCAGATAGTCGTGGACGATCTCGCCGTTGCCGAGCGACAGGTCAGTGACCATGTGCACGGCCGACAGCACTTCGAGCACAGGCAGCTTCGCGACCGGCGCGAGGCAGTGCGGATGCAGTTCGAGCGAGGCCGGGCCCGTCCATGCGCCCTTGATGTTCACGTCGAACGAGTGAAAGCGCACGAGCTCGCACAGGCGGGGCGTGACGCCGTCCACGTGCGGAATGATCTTCAGCAGGAATCCCGGCGTCTCGAACGACTGACGGACCTGTTCGATATCGAGCGCATGGTACTTGTAGGTCATCGTCGCGGTCGCGACGCGCACGCCGTTGTAATCGAGCGTGCCGACGAGGCTGTCGTTGCGCACTTCGAGCTTCGGCGACGCGAGCACTTTCGGGAAGCCGAGCAGTTCGCGCCCGGCCGCGATGCCGGCGAGGTTGTCGAGATACATCGCATGTGTGTAGCCGCCTGGCGCGCCGTCGAGCGTCACCGGAATCACCTGGCCCGATTCGGTGTACGAGCCCAGGCCGGTCGAGTCGGGCATCCGGATGAACTCGTATTTCACGACCGGCTCCACGATCTTCAGCGGCGCGGGCACCACGCGTTCGAGCGCGGCCGGGTCGGTGCGGTACGTGATGATGATGAATTCCCGGTCGACGAACCTGAACGGCGGCTTCGGGTATGCGGGGCTGGTCAGCGGCATCGCGAATGCGGATGCGAGCACTTCGGCTTCGGTCATCGTGTTCCCCTCTATGGGCGGCGTCACGTGCCGCCATGCAAACGGATACGGATCAGTCGGCGCCTTCCTGCCTGACCGCGCCGCTCTGCAGCAGGCCGTCCGTGTCGGCGGCCGAGAACCCCAGCGTGGCGAGCACCGAGCGCGTGTGCTCGCCGAGGCGCGGCGCGCGGCGCGGCGGCTCCTTCGGCGTATCGGCGACGTGCAGCGGGCTCGCGACGGTATGCCGTGCGCCGACCGCCGGATCGTCGATCGGCAGGAACACGCCGTTCTCGTGCATCTGCGGATCGTTGACGATCTCCTCGGCGATCTGCACGACGCCGTAGATCACGCGCTGCGCATCGAGCGCCTGCTTCCATTCGGCGAGCGGGCGGCTCGCGAAGACAGGATCGAGGATCTCGACGAGGGCCGCGGCGTGTTGCACGCGCAGGCGGACGTCGGCGAAGCGCGGATCGCGCGGCAGGTCCGGCAGGCCGACCGCGCCGACGAAGCCGGGCCAGTCCTTTTCCTGCGCGGCGACGAGCAGCACCCAGCGGTCGTCGGCGGTGCGATACGGATTGAGCAGCGCGTTCGGCGGGTTTTTGCGGTTGTGCTGGCCGAAGAAGCGCGCGCCGTTCAGGCCGCCTTCGATCCACGCGGCCGCGGCCCACGCGCCTTCCGCGATCAGCGACGTGCCGACATGGCCGCCGCGTCCGGTCTTCTCGCGACGGTAGAGGCCCGTGACGATCGCCGAGTACAGCGTGCTCGCGGTGGCGTGATCGCCGATGCCGGGGATCGGCAGCGTCGGCGGGCTGCCCGCGTCGTGCGTGACTTCCATCAGGCCGGTGCGCGCCCAGTATGCGGTGATGTCGAAGCCCGGCCGATCGGCTTCCGGGCCGTGCGCGCCGTAACCCGTGATGTCCGCATAGACCAGGCGCGGGTTCAGCGGGCCGACCTGCTCATAGGTCAGCCCGAGCGCATGCTTCACCTTCGGCGGAAAGTTCGTGACCAGCACGTCGGCCCATTCGACGAGCCGCGCGAGCACGTCCTTCGCGGCCGGATGCTTGAGGTCGACCGCGAGGCTGCGCTTGTTCCGGTTAGTGAGCTGCCACGCATAGTTGCGCTCGCACACGGGATTGGGCGGCGTCGCATAGAACTGCCGATACGGATCGCCCTGACCGGGTGGCTCGACCTTGATCACGTCCGCGCCGTAGTCCGACAGGATCGTGGTGGCGGCCGGCCCGGCGATGTAGCTGGCGAGGTCGACGACCTTCAGGTCGGAGAAGATATTGTCTGCCTTCACGATGCCTCCCTTGCCGCGTTCCAGTACCCGGGGAATCCTGCCGGGAATCGCCGACCGGCTGCGCGAGCGGTCGTGCTGAACTCTAGCAACGCGATGCGCGCGCCGAACTGTTGAAATCACCAATGCGATTTGTGGAAAGACACAAAGCGGCGTCGCGAGCCGATCGAGTAAAACAGAGGGCGCCGGTCGAGCGGAAGCATCGCTTTCCGGGTCGTTGCGCATGCATCCAATGGTGCGAAGCGGACAGGCATCGGAACACGGTGAAGGTGCGTCGAATGGTTGGGGCCACCAGCCGTCGACGCATTCATTTTGCTTGCGCCAGGTTGACGAACGGATTTCTTGAAACTGTCCCGGTTAGCTCCTAAGGTTAAACGCACTTCGCCCGACAACACGATCGAGGCGATGCAAGTTGCGGTCGCGAGCGCGTGCCACGCGAACGACCGCACGGTGCGACGTTGTTGCTCCCACAAAAGTCAGACAAACGAGGACGCCGGTGACGTATCGCATCGCATTGCTCATCGTCGCGCTGATCGTGCCATGCCTCCGGTGGAGCGCCCCGGCCTGCGCGGCCGAACCGGCGACCGAGGCCGCTCCCGACACGATGCAGGCGCGCGTGATGGGTTGCGCTGCGTGTCACGGCGCGCATGGCGAGGGCACCGACAGCGACTACTTCCCGCGTCTCGCCGGCAAGCCTGCCGGCTACCTGTACCTGCAGCTGCGTGCGTTTCGCGACGGCGGCCGCAAGTATCCGCCGATGAATTACCTGCTCGCGTATCTGCCCGACCCGTACCTGCGCCAGATCGCCGAGCACTTCGCCGCGCAGCATCCGCCGTATCCGCCGCCAGCAGCGCCTGCCGCCGATCCGAAGGATCTCGAGCGCGGGCGCGCGCTCGTCACGGCCGGCGATCCCGAGCGCGGCGTGCCTGCCTGCGCGAGTTGCCACGGCCGCGAACTGACCGGCATGGCGCCGGCGATTCCCGGGCTGGTGGGGCTACACGCGAACTACATCAGCGCGCAACTGGGTGCGTGGCGTTACGGCACGCGCCGAGCGCTGGCGCCGGATTGCATGCACGACATCGCATCGAAGCTGTCCGGGAACGACATCACGGCGGTCGCGGCGTGGCTCGCCGCGCAACCGGCGCCGCAGAATCCGATGCCGGCGGCGCAAGACACAGCGAAATTGCCGCTCGCCTGCGGCAGCATGGGCCACTAGCCGGAGCCGCACCGTGATCCGTTCACGCATCCTCGAAGCGCTCGCCGTCCTGCTCGTGTGCATCGTGCCTGCGCAGGCGGCCGATGCGCCGAAGCCGGACGGGCAGGCGCAACTGATCGCGCGCGGCGAATATCTGGCGCGCGCGGGCGACTGCATCGCGTGCCACACGATTCCCGCCGGCAAGCTGTTCGGCGGCGGCCGGCCGATGGAGACACCGTTCGGCACGATCTATTCGCCGAACATCTCGTCGGACAAGGAAACCGGCATCGGCGCCTGGACGGCCGACGAGTTCTACCGGACGATGCACGACGGCCGTTCGCGCGACGGCCAGTTCATCTATCCGGCAATGCCGTTCGGGTCGTATACGAAGGTGACGCGCGCCGATTCCGATGCGATCTATGCGTACCTGCTGTCGGTTCCGCCGGTCCATCAGCCGAACCGTGCGCACGAACTGCGTTTCCCGTTCAATCAGCGGCAATTGCTGCTCGGCTGGCGCACGCTGTACTTCCACGCAGGCGAGTACAAGCCCGATCCCGCGCAATCCGCGGAATGGAATCGCGGCGCGTATCTCGTGGAGGGGCTTGGCCACTGCACGATGTGCCATACGCAGATCAACGCACTGGGCGGCAACTCGCGCTCGAAAGCGTACCAGGGCGGGCTGATTCCGCTGCAGCAGTGGTATGCGCCGTCGCTGACGTCGAATCGCGAAGCGGGCCTCGGCGACTGGAGCCTGACCGAGATCGTCGATCTGCTGCAGGCCGGTGTGTCGCATCGCGGCGCGGTCTACGGGCCGATGGCCGAGGTCGTCTACGACAGCTTCCAGTACCTGAACGACGAGGACGTCCGTGCGGTCGCCGTGTATCTGAAGTCGTTGCCGGGGCGCTCGGGCGGCGAAGTCGATACGGCGCCGCCGCCGGCGACCGTTGCGGAGGAGACCCATCGCCTCGCACCGCTCGGCCGCAAGATCTACGACGCGCAATGCGCGATCTGCCATGCGTCGGACGGGCGCGGCAAGCCGCCGCATTTTCCGCCGCTCGCCGGCAACCAGTCGATCCAGATGACGTCGTCGGTCAACCCGGTCCGCATGGTGCTGAACGGCGGCTATGCGCCCGGCACGCGCCGCAATCCGATGCCGTACGGGATGCCGCCGTTCGCGCAGTTGCTGTCGGACGAGGAGGTCGCGGCCGTCGTCACGTTCGTCCGCACCACATGGGGTAATCACGGCAAGCCGGTGAGCGCGAAGGACGTCAACGCGCTGCGCTCGGCGCCGATCTTCTGAGGACACGACGATGCCATCGCCCGCGCCGCACGACGGTGCTTCCGACCCGGAACACGAACGCGTCGACGAGATCGTCAGGCGCGGCCCGCGCGGCGCGATCGCGCTGGCCGGCACTGCGACGGCGATCGTCGTCGCGCTATGGTTCGCGTTCTACTTCCTGGTCTTCCTGCCGCGCGGCGTGATCCGCTAGCCAGATCACCATGAAGAATCCTTCCATCGACGAACCGACGGCCTCCGCCGATATCGCTGCCCGCATCGAACGGCGCTGGGCCACGGTTGCCGTGGGCATCGTGACGGTGATGGTCTGCATGGTCATCTATACGGGCCTGCACTGGGGCATGATGCCGCCGTCGCGCGTCGAGACGATCCGGCCGGAGTCGCTGCACGTCGCGGGCGAGTTCGTCGAGAGCAATCTCGGCAGCGCGCTGGAAGCAGACGGCTCGGTGACGGTGCGGATCGTCGCGCAGCAGTATTCGTTCACGCCGCAATGCGTGCTCGTGCCCGCCGATACGCCGATCACGTTCCGCGCGACGAGCGCCGACGTCGTGCACGGCTTCCTCGTGACCGGGACCAACCTCAATTCGATGGTGGAGCCCGGCTACATCGCGACATTCAGGACGCGCTTTCCCGAACCCGCCGATCACCTGATGCCGTGCCACGAGTATTGCGGCACCGGCCACCAGGGCATGTGGGCGCACGTGAAGGTCATCGACAAGGCGGCTTTCCAGCAGATGGCCGCCGGCACCCGGAGACTGAGCTGTGTTAAATAGCCGACGCCTCGTCCTCGCGCATTTCTGGCTTGCGTTCATCTCGTTCGGCGTCGCGTTGCCGCTCGGCGCATGGCAGATGATCGTGCGCAGCCCGCTTCATTCATGGCTACGCGACCCCGAGCTGTACTACCGGTCGGTGACCGAACACGGCACCGTGATGGGTTACGTATTCCCGACGCTGATCGCGATGGGCTTTGGTTACGCGGTGACCGAACTCGCGCTGAAGCGGCCGCTGATCGGTCCGCGCTGGGCCTGGGGCGGGCTGGCGCTGCTGGCGCTCGGCGCGGTGTCGGCGAGCGTGCCGGTGGCGATGGGGCGGGCATCGGTGCTGTACACGTTCTATCCGCCGATGATCGGCGACGCGTTCTATTACATCGGCGTGGTGCTCGTCGTGGTCGGGTCGTGGATCTGGGTCGCGCTGATGTCGATCAATCTGGCCGGGTGGAAGCGCGACCACCCGGGCCAGACTGTACCGCTCGCGATGTTCGCGACGGTGGCCGGCGCATACCTGTGGGGCTGGACCGCGGTCGGCGCGGCACTCGAGGTGCTGTTCCAGATCCTGCCGGTCGCGCTCGGCTTCAGGACGACCATCGACGCGGGGCTGGCGCGCGTGTTCTTCTCGTGGACGCTGCACGCGATCGTCTACTTCTGGCTGATGCCGGCCTACATCGCGTACTACACGATCATTCCGCGCGCGATCGGCGGCCGCCTGTATAGCGACGGGATGGCACGCATCTCGTTCATCCTGTTCCTCGTCGTGTCGATGCCGATCGGCATTCATCACCTGTTCACCGATCCGCAGGTCGGCGCCGGGTTCAAGTTCCTGCAGTCGGTCTTCACGTCGCTGGTCGCGGTGCCGACCCTGCTGACGGTCTTCACGATCTGTGCGTCGGTCGAGATCGCCGCGCGGCTGCGCGGCGGCAAGGGCACATTCGGCTGGATCGCGGCACTGCCGTGGGACAACCCGCAGATGCTCGCGCTTGCGTTCTCGTTCGTGATGCTCGGGTTCGGCGGCGCGGGCGGCCTCATCAACATGAGCTACCAACTGGATACGACGATCCACAACACGCAGTGGATCACCGGGCACTTCCATCTGATCTTTGCCGGCGCGATCGTCACGATGTACTTCGCGATTGCCTACGACCTGTGGCCGCACCTGACCGGACGCGCGCTCAAACAATGGCGCCTGATGCGCTGGCAGCTCTGGCTGTGGTTCATCGGGATGATCGTCACGACGTTTCCGTGGCACTGGGTCGGCATTCTCGGGATGCCGCGCCGGATGGCCTACTACGACTACGGCGATCCGGCGCTGGCGGCGCAGGCCGTGTGGGTTGTGATGTCGGCGGTCGGCGGGCTCGTGCTGGTCGCTTCGGCGATCCTGTTCTTCGTCGTGCTGATCCGCGGGCACACCGCGCCGCGCGTCGAACCCGACCCATATCGCTTCAGTACGCCGGTGCACGAATCGCCGTCGGTGCCCGTTGCGCTCAACGGGTTCGCACTGTGGCTCACGCTGATGATCGGCCTGACGGTTGTCAATTACGGCTATCCGATCGTGCAACTGATGGCGCGCGACGACACGTCGGTTCCGGCGATCATGATCGGAGCACGGCGATGAGCGAAGAACGCCTGTTCTCGTTGCGCAATCCGTGGTTTCGCGCGAGCGTCGGCGGGACGCTCGGCGTGGCGCTGGTGTCCGCGTTGATCGGGTTCGTGTGGCTGCCGTCGGTTCAGCGCGATCCGCAGTTCCAGGGCGTGTGGAATGCGATCTGCAGCGCGGCTGGCGTGCCGCGCAAATGGCTCGCGGGCGGCGAGGAGACGGTGACGCCCGCGTACCAGGTCAGCCGCGTGGAGCTGACGCCGCAACTGCTGGCGGACACGACGCGGCTGTCGGTCGGGCGCGGCGCGACGCTGTCGCTTCGCTGCACGATGTGCCACGGCGAGAAGGGAATGAGCAATGCGAACTCGCCGAACCTGGCCGGGCAGTACGCGATCGTCGTGTACAAGCAACTGCGCGATTTCGCGAGCGGCGCGCGACAGAACGCGGTGATGTCGCCGATGGTGCGCGGGCTCGACGATCAGGACCTGCGCGATCTCGCCGCGTACTATGCGTCGTTGTCGCGTGCACCGTCGCGGACGGGCGGCGCGCCCGACATCGTCGGGCACGGTGCGCCGATGCGCAATGTCCCGGCGTGCGCGACGTGCCACGGCGGGATCGACCACCAGGCGGGCAGCCCGTGGCTCGACGGCTTGCCGGCCGCGTATACGAAGGCGCAACTGACCGATTTCGCGAGCGGCGCACGACACAACGATGCCTCCGAGCAGATGCGCAATATCGCGCGCAATCTGACACCCGATGAAATCGCGGCGGCTGCGGACTGGTACGCGGGCGCGGTGCGCTAACCGGATCGCCAGGCGGTCGGGCGGCAGCGCAGCGTCGCTGCCGGACGGGACGAGCCCGGCCGGCCGAAACCTCACCACCCGATCCGGTGCTTCTCCTCCGTTTCGCGATGCCGCCAGTCGTCGTCCGCGTGCAGGTACTGGCTCGTCGTCGTGAGCGACACATGGCCGCGGGCGCCGTGGTCATTCGGGTTGTCTCCTGTAGCGGCCGCCGCCGGCGATGCGCGCGGCGGAACCGGAGCACGGTAATGTACCGGCGCGCACGCGACATCCCACGAATGAGGGTGGCGGATCGCTTTCTGTAAGGTATTTGTGAATTTTCGCGCCGCGCCGGTCGTCTAACCGGCCCTCCAACGCTCCCAGAGGACCATTAGATGATTCGCCAATCCAGAACGCTGCTCGGCGCGGCCGTCCTTGCCGGCAGCACGCTCCTCGCAGGATGCCAGACCGACGCGGCCGTCACCGCGCCGAACGCGGCCCGTCCGGCCGACGGCAAGCCGGTGACGAAGACCGTCTACGTCGCGCCGCAATCCGCGCGCTGCACGGGCGTCGCGCCGATGGAATGCCTGCAGGTGCGCAGCAGCCCGGGCGAGCCGTGGAGCCTGTGGTACGCGGGCATCGAGGGTTTCGCGTACCAGCCCGGTTACCTGTACACGCTCGAAATCGACGAATACCGCGTCGCGCGGCCGCCGGCCGACGGTTCGTCGATCCGCTGGGTGCTCAAGCGTGTCGTCGAGCGCCGCCAGGCGAACTGACGGCCGGGTTCACGCGGCCGGCCGCGATGCCACCGCATGCGGCGGCGCGGCCGTATCGATCCGCCGGAACACGGCGGACGACAGCAGCGTCACCACACCCATGCACGCGAACGACAGCATGAACCCGTGCGCCATCGAGCCCCAATAGGCGGCGAACAGGTTGACGAGCCCGCCGCCGATCGACACGCCGAGCCCCATCGCGAGCATCTGCATCATCGTGAACAGGCTGTTGCCGCTGCCGGCGTCGGCATGCGACAGCCCCTTGAGCGTCACGCCGTTCATCGCCGCGAACTGCATCGAGTTCGCGGCGCCGAACACGATCAGCAGCACGCCTTCCAGCACCGGCGCGGGCCGCGCCGACACCAGCGCGAACCCCGCGATCGCGCAGCCGACGATTCCGGTATTCACGACCAGGAACGCCGCATAGCCGAAGCGCTTCACGAGCGGCGCGATCCAGCGTTTCGCGATGACGCCCGCGATCGCGGCGGGCAGCATCATCAGCCCCGATTGCAGCGGCGTATAGCCGAGCTGCACCTGCATCAGCAGCGGCAGCATGAACGGCACCGAACTCGTGCCGATCCGGCACAGCAGGTTGCCGAGCAGCCCCGAACCGAAGTTCGGCTCGCGGAACAGCCCGAGCCGGAACAGCGGCTGCGCGCGCCGCCGCGCATGCGGCAGGTACGCGAGCGCGCTCGCCAGCCCGAGCCCGGCGAGCCCGGCCGCCCACGCGGCGCGATGCGCGGGCATCGGCGGGTCGATCGCGAGCGACAGCGCGATCATCGCGACCGACAGCAGCGCACAGCCGACGAAGTCGAACGGCGGCGGCTGCGTCGCCTGGTCGTGCGGCAGGTAGCGCTGCACGGCGACGAAGCCGACCACGCCGACCGGTACGTTGACGATGAACACCCAGTGCCACGAAATCGCCTGCGTGAGCCAGCCGCCCAGCGTCGGCCCGACGATCGGCCCGAGCTGGCCGGCAATCGACACGAACGCGATCGCCGCGACGTACTGTTCGCCCGGCACGCGGCGCAGCACGGCGAGCCGCCCGATCGGCAGCAGCATCGAGCCGCCGATGCCCTGCACGGCGCGCGCGGCGACGAGCTGGCCGAGCGTATGCGACGCCGCGCAGCCGATCGACGCGAGCACGAACACGAGGATCGCGACCGAGAACACGCGGCGCGTGCCGAACCGGTCGGCGAGCCAGCCGGACGCCGGCGTGAGCATCGCCATCGTCAGCGTATAGACGACCACGACGGGCTGCATCGCGAGCGGCGACGCGTGCAGGCTTTGCGCGATCGAAGGCAGCGCGGTGTTGACGATCGTCGTGTCGAGCGACTGCATGAAGAATGCAGCGGCGACGATCCAGAGCAGCGCGGAGTGTGTGGGTTCCCGGGACATGACGAAATCGGTGGGGCGACAGGCCGGCGCGGGCGGCGCCTTTGCGCGATCGCGCGGCGCCTGCCGGTCTTCAAGCGCTCGATGGTACCGATTCCGATGGTCATCGGGAAGCTGCCTCAAGGCATTGACTGTCATCGTTGATGCCGATGATAATGCAGGATGCTCAATCCCGTCTGGCTCAAGACGTTCGCGACCGTCACGAACTGCCGCAGCTTCACCGAAGCGGGCCGGCAGCTCGGGCTCAACCAGTCGAGCGTCAGCGAACACATTCGTCGCCTCGAGGAGAGCGTCGGCCGGCGGCTGTTCGTGCGCGACACGCATTCGATCGCGATGACGGCCGACGGCGAGGCGCTGCTCGTGCATGCGAACGTGATCCTGCAGGCGCTGAACCGCGCGGAATCGCAGTTCCGCAAGCCGCGGCTGCAGGGGCGCGTGCGGCTCGGCGCGTCGGACGACCTCGCGCTCGTCGCGCTGCCGGACGTGCTCGCCGCGTTCCGCGCCGCGCATCCCGACGTCGCGCTGGAGATCACGACCGGCATGACGAGCCGGCTCTACGAACTGATGGATGCGGGCGCGCTCGACCTGATGGTCGGCAAGCGGCGGCTCGGCGAGCGGCGCGGCACGCCGCTGCTGCGCGCGCGGCTCGAGTGGGTCGCAAGGCCCGGCACCGTCGTCGATCTGGAACGGCCGCTGCCGCTCGTGCTGGTGGCCGAGCCGAGCGTCACGCGCGCGGTCGTGCTGAATGCGCTCGCGGAAAAGGGGATCGGCTGGGAAGTCGTGTGTTCGAGCAGCAGCCAGCCGGGCTGCATCGCGGCCGCGCGCGCCGGGCTCGGGCTGACCGCGACGTCGCAATACCTGTCCGCGCGCGGCCTGGCGCCGCCCGTGAACGGCGACGGGCTGCCGGTGCTGCCCGACGTCGAATTCATCGCGCTGGCCGCTAAGCGGCTCAGCCAGCCGGCCGGCACGCTGCTCGAACTGCTGGAAACCAGCGACCTGCGCGCATCGGGCTCGCACGCGTAACGGACGTCGTGCACGTCAAGCGCGTGAGGCGCCCGCATCCGGCGCCCGCGCCGCGCACCGTCATGCGGCCCGTTTCTGCGAAATCACGAGCAGCGCGCCGTTCTTGTCCTCCAGCACCGCGCGGTACTCGTGCGGCCCGGCCTGCACGGGCACGCGCACCGATGCACCGGCCTTCACGACCCGCGCCATCGCCGCATACAGGTCGTCGTCCGCGTCGACGCGCAGCGCGAGCGCCGCGCGCTCGACGATCTGCTCGTCGCCCGCGACCAGCGCGATCGTCAGCGGGCCGCCGTCGAGCGCGCAATAGCGGTCGCCGTCGCGGAACTTCACGTTCAGGCCCAGCCCGTCGACGAACAGCGGCAGCGCCGTGTCGATGTCGTCGACCGGATACAGCAGCATCGATACCTTCATCTCGGTTCTCCCTTGTCTTGATTTCGGCGGCGTGCAATGCGCCGCCGTTCGATGCTAGCGCGCCGTTCGCGCGCTCACGCAGTCCGATCGGATGACCGTGAAACCCCTCTGTCCCCGCCGGCATGCCGTTACTCCAAACAGACGATGTCCGCGGCCGCCCGCGCGCCGACACTCCCATCCGTGGACCGTCGCTATTCGTCCGTACCGTGCGGGCGGCCTGCGCGACCCCGACTCGTCCAACATACATGGAGACGCACGCAATGAAGTTTTCCCTCATCTACGAAGCCCAGACCACCGACGCGTCGCGCGAGGGCGACCACCGGGTGTTCAAGGAGACGGTCGAACAGGCGCTGCTCGCCGAGCAGGTCGGCTTTGACACGATCTGGTGCGTGGAGCACACGTCGCTGACCAACTATGCGCACATGAGCGCGCCGGAAACCTTCCTCGCGTACCTGGCCGGCCGCACGACGCGCATCGGTCTCGGCCACGGCGTCGTGTGCCTGCCGCCGGCGATGAACCACCCGATCAAGGTCGCCGAGCGCGTCGCGCTGCTCGACATCCTGTCGGGCGGCCGCGTGCATTTCGGCGTCGGCAAGGGCGGCAGCCAGCAGGAAGCCGGCGCGTTCGGCTACGACCTCAACGAACTGCAACCGATGATCGACGAGTCGATGTATCTCGTGCCGAAGATGTTCGTGCAGGACGAGATCGAGCACGACGGCAAGTACATCAAGATCCCGAAGCGCCCGATCCACCCGAAGCCGTTCCAGGATCCGCACCCGCCGATGTACCTCGCGTGCACCAACACCGATGCGCTGCTGCGCGCCGGCCAGCGCGGAATGGGCGCGCTGGTGCTCGGCTTCGGCGGCCCCGACGAAGTCGCGAAGAAGAACGCGGTGTACCGCGAAGCGTGGGCGAACCGCAAGCCGGAAGACCAGGTCGGCTTCCGCCCGACCCAGCACCTCGCGGCGCTGTGCCCGACGGTCGTGATGGCCGACGGCCAGGCCGCCCGCAAGATCGGCATCCGCGGCCAGCGCTACTTCATGGAATCGCTCGCGTACTGGTACACGGGCGGCGAGCGTCCGGACCCGGCGAAGTGGGGCGACGACCTCGTGCAGGCCGACACCGGCGAGATGGTGATCCGCTCGCGCTTCGCGTCGGAGGAAGTCGTCGTGAACTTCGCCGATCCGGCGCTCGCGATGATGAACCCGAACCACGCGTACGGCACGGTGGACGATTGCATCGGCTATGTCGGCCGCCTGCAGGAAGCCGGCGTCGACGAAGTGCTGTTCCTGTGCCAGATGGGCACGGTGCCGCATGAAGCGCAGATGGAGACGATCCGCAACATCGGCGAGCACGTGATCCCGTTCTTCAACAGCGAGACGGAGCGCGCCTGCGCATGATGCACCGGGCCGCGCCCGTCGTCCGGTTGGACGATGCGGCGCGGCCGCGCGACGCCGACCATCGGCGGCAGGACCCATCGCTCGCGGCGCGGGCCGCGACGAACAACTTTGAGAGAGACCGGAGCCGGCCCCGCCGCGCGCGCTCCGTTCCACAGGAGACATTCGTGCATCGCGACAACGATTCGAACGCACTGGCCGCCACGCTGATCGCCCGGGCCGAGGCGCTGGCGCCGACGCTGGCCGGCCGCGCCGCGCAGGCGGAAGCGCAGGGCCGCCTCCCGGCCGAGACGATCGCCGACATGCAGGCCGCCGGCTTCTTCAAGGTGCTGCAGCCGAAGCGCTATGGCGGCTACGAGCTCGATCCGCAGGCCTTCTTCGACATCCAGATGGCGCTCGCGCGCGGCTGCATGTCGACCGCGTGGGTGTACGGCGTCGTCGGCGTGCACAACTGGCAGCTCGCGCTGTTCGACGAGCACGCGCAGCAGGACGTGTGGGGCGACGATCCGGCGACGCTGATCGCGTCGACCTACATGCCGGTCGGCCGCGTGAGCCCGGTCGACGGCGGCTTCCGCCTGTCGGGCCACTGGAAGTTCTCGAGCGGCAGCGAACTGTGCGAATGGGTGTTCCTCGGCGCGCTGGTGCCGCCGGCCGAAGCCGGCCAGCCGCCGGAATACCGGACCTTCCTGCTGCCGAAATCCGATTACCGGATCCAGCAGGACTGGGATGTGCTCGGCCTGCGCGCGACGGGCAGCCACGACATCGTCGTCGACGACGTGTTCGTGCCCGCGTACCGCACGCACAAGGCGATCGACGGGATGATGGGCACGAGCCCCGGCCTGGCGGTCAACGACGCGCCGCTGTTCAAGCTGCCGTTCGCGCAGATCTTCGTGCGCGCGGTGTGCACGTCGTGCATCGGCGCGCTGCAGGGCGCGCTCGACGATTTCACCGGCTATGCGGCCACGCGCGTGTCGGCCAACAGCGGCGCGAAGACGACCGACGATCCGGGCGCGCAAAACGCCTGCGCGAACGCGGCCGTCGCGATCGACGAGATGAAGGTGCTGCTCAAGCGCAATTTCGCCGAGCTGATGGCGTCGGTCACCGGCGGCCCGGCCGTGTCGATCGAGCGCCGCGTGCATTTCCGCTACCAGTCCGCGCAGGTCGCCGAGCGCTGCGCGCAGGCCGCGAACGCGCTGCTGCGCTATGCGGGCGGCAACGGCATCTATCACCGCAATCCGCTGGTGCGCCGTTTCCTCGACCTGCATGCGGCCCGCGCGCACTACGCGAACAACGTAGACCGTTTCGGCCAGAACCTCGGCGCCGTGATGCTCGGCCGCGAGAACACGGATTTCTTCATCTGACGGGGCCGAGATGAACGACACGCAAGCACAGCAATACGCGTTCGACGTGGTGGTGGTCGGTTCGGGCGCCGGCGCGCTGCTCGCCGCATGCCGCGCGGCCGACCGCGGCCTGTCCGTCGTCGTGATCGAGAAGACGGCGTTGTACGGCGGCACGTCGGCCGTATCGGGCGGCGGCATCTGGGTGCCGTGCAACCACCATATCGCCGAGCTCGGCGCGACCGATTCGCGCGAGGCCGCGCGCCGCTACATCGACGCGTGCGTGGCCGGCGCGTCGACGCCCGACAAGCTCGACGCGTATCTCGACCGCGCGCCGGAGATGCTGCGCTACCTGGAATCGAAGACGCCCGTACGCTACCAGGCGCTGCCGAAGTACGCGGACTATTTCCAGAAGCTGCCGGGCGCGATGCCGGGCTATCGCGCGCTCGACCCGCTGCCGTTCGACGGCGGGCTGCTCGGCGACGAGCTCGACCGGTTGCGGCCGCCGTCGCCCGGCACGCTGATCGGCGGGCGCGTCGCGGTGACGTCGAAGGAAGCGCACACGCTGTTCTCGCGCGGGCCCGGCTTCATGAAGCTCGCGATCGCGCAGTTCGGCCGCTACTGGCTGGATATCGGCATGCGCCGCCGCACGCGGCGCGACCGGCGCCTGACGCTCGGCAATGCGCTGATCGGCGGGCTGCGCCGCGCGCTGCTCGACCGCAACGTGCCGGTGTGGCTCGACACGCCGATGCGCGACCTGCTCGACGTGGACGGCCGCGTGACAGGCGTGCGTGCGCAGCGCTTCGGGCAGCCCGTGACGATCGCCGCGCGGCGCGGCGTGATCCTCGGCGCGGGCGGCTTCGAGCGCAACCAGCCGATGCGCGAACGCTACCTGCCGCAGCCGACGCAGGCGCATTGGAGCGCGACGCCGCCGTCCAACACCGGCGACGCGATCGCCGAAGGCCACCGGCTCGGCGGCGCGCTGGCGCTGATGGAGCACGTATGGGGCGCGCCGACGGTCGGTGTCGCCGGCGAGGAGAAGCAGCGCGCGCTGTTCGTCGAACGCAACTTGCCGGGCTGCGTGATCGTCAACCGCCTCGGCAAGCGCTTCGTCAACGAAGCCGCGCCGTATTCCGAATTCGTGCCGGCGATGTATCGCGACCATGCGCGCACCGGCGTGAGCGTACCGGCGTGGATGGTGTTCGACGCGCGCTTTCGCCGCAAGTATCCGTGCGGGCCGATCATGCCGGCGTCGATCATGCCCGACGCGAAGATTCCGGCCGCGTTTCGCGACGTGCTCGTGAAGGCCGGCACGATCGACGCGCTCGCCGCGCGGATCGGCGTCGATGCGGCCGGCCTGCACGACACGCTGCGCGATATGGCGCGCTATGCGGCCACCGGTATCGACGAAGCGTTCGGCAAGGGCGACAACGCGTTCGATACGTACTACGGCGATCCGCGGAACCAGCCGAACCCGTGCGTCGGGCCGGTCGACCAGGCGCCGTTCTACGCGGTGAGGATCGATGCGGGCGACATCGGCACGAAGGGCGGGCTCGTCACCGACGCGCTGGCCCGCGTGCTGCGCGCCGACGGCGAGCCGATCGACGGCCTCTACGCAATCGGCAACACCAGCGCATCGGTGATGGGCGCGAGCTACCCCGGCGCAGGCTCGACGCTCGGCCCGGCGATGACCTTCGGGGTGATCGCCGCCGACCACCTGGCCGCGCAGGCGGCCGATGCCGGCGGCCGGCCAGCCCGGCCATCCACGACTGAACTTGACGGAGTACGACCATGAGCGATCTCACCACCCATCCGCTGCGCACCGACATGCTGCTCGCGATGCGCCGCCTCGCGCGCTCCGTCACGGTCATCAGCAGCGCGCACGACGGCCGGCGCTACTCGATGTCCGCGACGGCGGTCGATTCGCTGTCGACCGATCCGCCGTCGCTGCTGATCTGCATCAACCGCACCGCGTCGCTGTATCCGCCGCTCGATGCGGGCGCACCGTTCTGCGTGAACGTGCTGTCGGCGCGCCACGAAGGCGTCGCGATCGACTGCAGCGGCCGGCTGAAGGGCGAAGCGCGCTTCACGACCGGCGACTGGCACACGTCGCCGCACGGCGTGCCGTATCTGCGCGACTCGCAGGCAAGCCTCGTGTGCGAGCAGGACGGCCGCTTCGAGTACGGCACGCATACGGTGTTCATCGGGCGCATCCGCGAGGTGCTGATGAGCGGCGAGGTCGATCCGCTCGTCTATCTCGACGGCGCCTATACGACGCCCGGCGCGCCCGCGAGCCGTGTGGCCGCGTGACGTGAGGAACCGGCCATGAGCGATTCACGCTTTCACCGGCTCACCGTTGCCGAAGTGATTGCCGAAAGCGACGACGCGTGCTCGTTCGTGTTCGACGTACCGGCCGCGTTGCGTGACGCATTCGCGTACCGGCCCGGGCAGTTCCTGACGCTGAACGTGCCGTGCGCGGACGCGAGCGTCGCGCGCTGCTATTCGCTGTCGAGCGCACCCGGCATCGACGCCGCGCCGAAGATCACCGTCAAGCGCGTGCGCGACGGCCGCGCGTCGAACTGGCTGTGCGACCGCGTGCACGCGGGCGACGCGCTCGACGTGCTGCCGCCGGCCGGCGTGTTCACGCCGCGCACGCTCGACGGCGACCTGCTGCTGTTCGCGGGCGGCAGCGGCATCACGCCCGTACTGTCGATCCTGAAATCGGCGCTCGTGCACGGGCGCGGGATGCTGACGCTGATCTATGCGAACCGCGACGAGCGTTCGGTGATTTTCCGCGGCGAGCTGCAGCAGCTCGCGCAGCGCCATCCGGGGCGCGTGCGCGTGATCCACTGGCTCGACAGCGTGCAGGGCATCCCGCAGCAGCGCCATCTCGAGGAACTCGCGCGGCCGTTCAGCCAGCAGGAGACGTTCATCTGCGGGCCCGCGCTGTTCATGGAGAACGCGCTGGCCGCGATGCTCGGCCTCGGGCTGCCGCGTGCGCGCGTGCACGTCGAGCGTTTCGCGTCGCTGCCCGATGCGCCGGCGCAGGCCGATACCGTGGCGTCGGCCGAGGCAACGGCGGCGCCCGGCGACGGCGCGGCGATCGAGACGGTGCTCGACGGCGACGCGTTCGCGTTCGACAGCGCGCCCGGCGAAACGCTGCTCGACGCGATGCTGCGCGCGGGCGTGCCGGCGCCGAATTCCTGCCGGATGGGGCAATGCGGCGCGTGCATGTGCCGGATCGAGCGCGGCGAGGTCGCGCTCGACAGCAACCACGTGCTCGACGACGACGAGATCGCGGCCGGCTGGACGCTTGCCTGTTGCGCGCGGCCCGCGAGCGAAGCGCTGCGCGTGGTGTTTCCCGACTGAGCCGCGGCGCGCCGGCGGCGCGCACGGCAATCCTGATGCCTATGACGATGGACAATGAAATCCTGACGACGCCCGCGCTGATCGCGCGGGCTGCCGCGCGCCACGGCGCGCATCCGGCGATCGAGTCGGAGCATGGCCGGCTGACCTACGCGGCACTCGACGCCGCGCGCCTCGATGCGGCCCGCGCACTGCTGGCAAGCGGCATCGAGGCCGGCGACCGCATCGCGGTCTGGGCGCCGAACCTGCCGCAATGGATCGTCGCGGCGCTGGCGATCCACACCGTCGGCGCGATCCTCGTGCCGGTCAATACGCGGATGAAGGGGATGGAGGTCAGCGGCATCCTGCACGACGGTGGCGTGCGGCTGCTGTTCTGCTGCGGCACCTTCCTCGGCGAATCGTATCCGGCGATGCTCGCGCCGCACCGGCCCGCGACGCTCGAGCGCGTCGTCGTGTTCGACGGCGAGCCGCCGCCCGGCGCGCGCGACGAGACCTGGAACGCGTTCCTCGCGCGCGGCGCGGCGGTGCCGCTGGCCGCGGTGCGCGAACGTGAGGCGCGGGTGACGCCCGACACCGTGATGGACCTGATGTTCACGTCCGGCACGACGGGTCGCCCGAAGGGCGTGATGACCGCGCACGGCCAGAACCTGCGCGCCGCGCAGGCGTGGGCGACGATCGCGGGCGTGCGTCACGACGACCGCTACCTGATCGTCAATCCGTTCTTCCATACGTTCGGCTACAAGGCCGGCTGGCTCGCCGCGCTGTCGAGCGGCGCGACCGTGCTGCCGCATCTCGTGTTCCAGCCGGCCGACGTGCTGCGGCGCGTCGCCGACGATCGCGTGTCGGTGCTGCCCGGCCCGCCGACGCTGTACTACGCGCTGCTCGACGCGCCCGATCGCGCGACGCGCGACCTGTCGTCGCTGCGGATCGCGGTAACGGGCGCGGCGGCGATCGCGCCGAGCCTGATCGAGCGGATGCGCGTGGAACTCGGCTTCGAGACGGTGCTGACCGGCTACGGGCTGACCGAATCGTGCGGCTTCGCGACGCTGTGCCGTGAAGGCGACGATGCGGAGACGGTTGCCTATACGTCGGGCCGGCCGATGCCGGAGGTCGAGCTGCGCATCGCGGGGCCGGGCGGCGAGCCGCTCGGGCCGGACGAGACCGGCGAGATCTGGGTGCGCGGCTACAACGTGATGCGCGGCTACTTCAACCAGCCGGACGCGACGCGCGAGGCCGTCGATGCGGAGGGCTGGCTGCATACGGGCGATCTCGGCTGCGTCGACGCGAACGGCAACCTGAAGATCACCGACCGCATCAAGGACATGTTCATCGTCGGCGGCTTCAACTGCTATCCGGCGGAGATCGAGCGGCTGCTCGCCGCGCATCCGGCGATCGCGCAGGTCGCGCTGGTCGGCGTGCCCGACACGCGGCTGGGCGAAGTCGGGCACGCGTATGTCGTGCTGCGGCCGGGCGCGCATGCCGACACCGACGAACTGAACGACTGGGCGCGCCGCAACATGGCGAACTACAAGGTGCCGCGGCATTTCACGTTCGTCGAGCAACTGCCGACGAGCGCCGCGGGGAAGGTGCTGAAGTACCGGCTGCGCGCGGGGACCGAGGCGGCGGCCTGATCGACGAAGCAGCAGAAGCGGACGAACGGGATGAATGCATGAACGACAACGGGTTTCCGCAGGGCGCTGTGCTGGTATTCGGCGGCAGCGGTGGGATCGGGCAGGGCGTCACCATCTGTTCGTCGGTAAACCGGCCCTTCTTCATGACTTCCTTTCTCCGCTGGGGCAGGTCACGCCGGCGAGATGAGCAGACGGCCCGACTGCAATCGCGATTTTTCCTTGAACACCGTTGCGGGGACTTTCCAGCCGGGCATGGGCGAGCGGAATGTCGGCAAGCGAATAGACTGCGCCGACGTGTGGCCGCAACTGACCTCGCAGGATCAATGCGCTCAACTCATCGAGCTTCCCGCGGTTTTGTCGTGTGAACACGAAGTGATAACTCGCGTTCTTGCCCCACGCCTGAAGGACGTTTTGCGGCTGTGCGATGTCCACGATCGTGACGACGCGGCCGAGTTGCGCGAGCGTGTCGGGGCTGCGCGACAATGTGTTGCCGCCGATAGTGTCGAACACGACATCGACTCCGCGGCCACCCGTTTCCCGCATGATGACGTCGACATAGTCCTCCTTTTCGTAGTCGATTATCACGTCGGCCCCCAGGCTTCGTGCGAACTCGAAGTTGGCTTCGCGCACGGTTGTGAACACCCTTGCGCCGATGGCTTTTGCGAGCTGGATCGCCACATGACCGACGCCGCCCGCGCCGCCGTGTACCAGAATGCTTTCCCCCACGCTTAGCGCCGCTCGCACGACCAGTGCTTCCCACGCCGTCCCGCCAACCAGGGTCAGGCTTGCCGCTTCAAGATGGCTCAGCGACGGCGGCTTCTTCCCGACAATGTTTTCGGCGGCAACGTGGTACTCGGCATAACTTCCCGGCCCGTCAAATATTTGCGGGGTGTACCAGACTTCGTCTCCTGGAGAGAAGGTCGTCACGCCCGGCCCGACTTCCTCGACCACGCCGGAGACGTCGTGTCCGGTAATGGCCGGTAGTCGTACCAGGTCCGGATAGTCGCCCCGTCGGACCTGGTAATCCAGCGGATTGATGGACGTTGCATGTACCCGGACCAGGACTTGTCCCGTCTGCGGGACAGGTTTGGGCACGTCGCAAAGTTCGAACGATTCCGGGCCGCCAAATGACTTGAGTCGCATTGCTTTCATCGCACATCCTCGTTTCGGTAAAAAGGGATATCGGGAATTGTCGATATAATGGGGTAAAAAATTACAGTTCTTTCCCGATGGTCTTGGCAAGCGCACTGATGGCTGCTTCGTTGCGCTTGTAGTAGGTCCACTGACCGATGCGCCTGACTTCGACCAGGCCTGCCCGTTGCAGGGTTGCAAGATAATCGGACACCGTTGACTGCGACAGTCCGACACCTTCTTGAATACTGCTGACGCAGACGCCCACCGTCAGAACGTCACCTTCATCCTGCGGAGGGAAGTTCTTCGCGGGATCCTTCAACCCTTGCAGGATTTCAAGGCGTGTACGGTTCGAGAGGGCTTTGAATATTTCGAGCAAGTCCATCACGCGATCATATCGAAATTTACCGATATGTCAATGCGAGCGCCTGCCGCCGTCATGCGGGGTCTTTTTGAACCGGCCTCCAGGCGGTTGAGTTGTCGTGGTGCGTACCGACCGGCGGCGGTGAATGACGCCGTACCACGCAAGCATCCTGCCGCGAATAGCCATTCGGCCGTCTATTTCATTGCTTCGATCCGGCTTACCTTGCTGACAGCAGTTCGACGTGTCGGGCGAGCGGCGGAAGCGGGATGGATTCATGCTGCCGTTGCTGCTCGCCGACGCCAACCACCGCCTTCCATTCATCGTGACGATGATAGCAATGCTTGCAATCCACCGTCATGGCGCTATCATTGATAGCAACCTGAATGGAGGTAACCATGGCAAATCTACTGGTGCGTAACGTGGAAGACAGTATCGTTCAGAGCCTGCGCGAGCAGGCTGCGGCAAACGGCCGGAGCGCCGAAGCGGAGCATCGGGCCATCCTGGCCGATGCGCTCGGCCGGCCGAAGCGGCGGACATTTGCGCAAGCGCTGATGAGCATGCCCGAGGTTGGCGAAGACGCGGATTTCCAACGTGTTCAGGATTCCGGCGAGGTCAGGCGTGTTTTTGATTGATACGAATGTCATCAGCGAAATCAGGAAGGGCAAGCGAACCAACCGCGGCGTGCGGGCGTTCTTCAGGCAGGCCGAAGCCCACGCGAGCCCGCTTTACCTGTCCGTCGTGACGGTGGCCGAGCTTCGGCGCGGCGTCGACCTGGTCCGTCATCGCGGCGATCACAGCCAGGCGTCGGCGCTCGAAGCCTGGATCGCGATGATCCTGTCCGGCTATGCGCCGAACATCCTGCCGGTCGATATCGAGATCGGCCAGATGTGGGGGCATTTGCGCGTGCCCGATCCGACCCACGAGCTCGACAAGCTGATCGCGGCCACCGCGCTGATCAACGATCTCACGGTGGTCACGCGCAACGTCGACGATTTTGCTCGTACCGGTGTCCGGTTGCTGAACCCGTTTGACTAGCGTCGCCGCGCCGGTCAGCGTTGCACGGCGATGATTCGGGCGGCGGCCGGCAGGCCGCCCCGGCTCGCACGCCGGCTCCCGTGATCGGGCCCGGCACGGCCGGCGCATGCGACGCGCCGGCACCGCCTTCCCCTCCGGCGCACGTTCCGCGTCGCAACTCCCGCCTTTTCTCGCCCGTCCTCTCGTCCCAACAGACGATGTAACGCCACCCCCGACCGGCCAGAATCCTTTCACGAACAACGGATTCTGAACCAGGAGGAGGCCGACATGATCGATGTCCGTGCGCTTGGCTATGTCGTCGTCGAGGCGACGCGCGTCGATGCGTGGCGCCGCTACGCGGAAGACGTGCTGGGCATGCAGGCGCTCGACGCGCCCGACGGCGCGCTGTACCTGAAGATGGACGAGCGCGATTTCCGCTACGTGATCGTCCCCGGCTCGACCGACCGCTATTTCGCGTCGGGCTGGGAACTGCCCGACGGCGCCGCGTTCGACGCCGCGCTGGCGGCCCTGCAGCGGGCGGGCGTCGAGCCGGTGCGCGCCACCCGCGACGAAGCCGCGCTGCGCCGCGTGCAGGCGATGGCGTGGTGCACCGACCCGTCCGGCAACCGTCACGAGCTGTACTGGGGCGCGCGCTGCGACTTCCGCCGCTTCGTGTCGCCGCTGGGCGTCGCGCGTTTCGTCACCGGCGACATGGGGCTCGGCCACGCGGTGCTGCCCGCGCCGCAGTTCGACGCGACCGACGCATTCGTGCGCGGCGTGCTCGGCTTCGAGCTGTCCGACATCTATCGCGTGAAGTTCACGCCCGATCCGGCCGAACCCGAAAAGCGCATCCATTTCATGCACTGCCGCAACGCGCGCCATCACAGCCTCGCGCTGTTCGAGATGGCCGTGCCGTCGGGCTGCGTGCACGTGATGGCCGAAGTCGACTCGATGGACGAAGTGGGCCGCGCGCTGGATCGCGTCGCCGCGCACGACGTGAAGATGTCCGCGACGCTCGGCCGGCACTGCAACGACCAGATGATCTCTTTCTACATGAAGACCCCCGGCGGCTTCGATCTCGAATACGGCTTCGGCGGCCTCACGGTCGACTGGTCGAAGCACGCGGTGTTCGAGGCCACCCAGGTGAGCCAGTGGGGCCACGATTTCAGCATCGGATACCGGTAAGCCAGCACGATGACGATGAAACCTCTCGACAAGACGATGTCCGCGCGCGACGTGGTCGCGCAACTCGCCGACGGCATGACGATAGGCATCGGCGGATGGGGGCCGCGGCGCAAGCCGATGGCGCTGGTGCGCGAAATCGCGCGCTCGAGCCTGAAGGACCTGACGGTCGTCGCGTACGGCGGCGCCGATGTCGGCCTGCTGTGCGCGGCGGGCAAGGTGCGCAAGGCGGTGTTCGGCTTCGTGTCGCTCGACGTGATTCCGCTCGAACCGCATTTCCGCCGGGCCCGTGAACAGGGCCGTATCGACGTGCTCGAACTCGACGAAGGGATGCTGCAGCTCGGCCTGCGCGCGGCCGCCGCGCGCCTGCCGTTCCTGCCGACCCGCGCCGGGCTCGGCACCGCGCTGCTCGATCACGCGCCGCAACTGCGTACGGTGAAATCGCCGTACGACGACGGCGAGACGCTGCTCGCGATGCCCGCGATCGAACTCGACGTCGCGCTGCTGCACGTGAACGCGGCCGACCGGATGGGCAACACGCGCATCGACGGCCCCGATCCGTTCTTCGATGCGTGGATGGCGCGCGCCGCGCAGCGCTGCTACGTGTCGGCCGAAACGGTCGACGCGTCGCTCGCGAGCGAAGACCTCGACGCCGCGAAACGCCATCCGTTCGAGCGCTCGCTCGTCACGGGCGTCGTGCACGCGCCGGGCGGCGCGCATCCGAGCTCGTGCGGGCCGGCCTACGGCTGGGACCTGCCGCACCTGCGCGCGTACTGCGCCAGCGCGGAAGACGACGCGAAGACGGCGGCGTACCTGCGCGACGTGGTCGGCCGGGACGAACGCCAGTACCTCGAAGGCGTCGGCGGGCTGTCGCACGTGACGACGCTGCCGTTGCCGATTCTGTAAAGGAGCGCCTGTGAGCGAATCTCTCGACCATACCCTCGCGGAACTGATGATCGTCGCGTCCGCGCGACTCTGGCGCGACGACGGCGAAGTGCTGGCGACCGGCATCGGCACGGGCCCGCGGCTCGCGGCTGGCCTCGCGCGGCTCGCGTACAACAACGGGCTGATGCTGACCGACGGCGAAGCGTATCTCGTCGAGGAGCCGGTGCCGCTCGGC
This sequence comes from Burkholderia catarinensis, assembly GCF_001883705.2. Classification (GTDB taxonomy): domain Bacteria; phylum Pseudomonadota; class Gammaproteobacteria; order Burkholderiales; family Burkholderiaceae; genus Burkholderia; species Burkholderia catarinensis. Next base: position 124,719 of record NZ_MDEQ02000005.1, on the reverse strand, counting down.
CCGCGCTCCGACGGCTATCGCGTGAAGGCGAGCGGGTGGATGACGTACGAACGCGTGTTCGACTGCCTGTGGCACGGCCGCCGCCACGCGCTCGTGATGCCGACGCAGATCGACCGCTTCGGCCAGGCCAACATTTCGTGGCTTGGCGACGACTACGCGCAGCCGAAGACGCAGTTGCTCGGCGCGCGCGGCTTCCCCGGCAACACGACGAACCACGCGAACTCGTTCTTCGTCAGCGGCCACGGCAAGCGCACGTTCGTCGCGGGCGAAGTCGACATGGTGTGCACGGTCGGCTACAACCCCGCGCGCCGACTGCCCGGGATGAAGACCTTCGTCGACCTGCGCAGCATCGTCACCGACCTGTGCGTGATGGATTTCGGCGGGCCCGACCACGCGATCCGCGTGCGTTCGCTGCATCCGGGCGTGAGCTTCGACGAGGTGCAGGACGCGACGGGGTTCCCGCTGATCGCTGCGTCCGACATCGGCACGACGGCCGCGCCGAACCCGGAAGACCTGCGCATCGTGCGCTCGCTCGATCCGCACAACCTGCGCGCGACGATCGTGCGCAACAATCCGGCGCCGCGCCGAGGATGAGGCCCCACATGGAAGCGACCCGGATGACGTTCGGCGACGGTGTCGTCGACTACGCGGCAGAGGACGGCATCGCGACGATCACGATGAACCGTCCCGAGTATCACAACGCGCAGAACTCGAAGATGACGTATGCGCTCGACGCGGCGTTCCGGCGCGCGGCGCACGACGACGCGGTGAAGGCGATCGTGCTCGCGGGCGCCGGCAAGCACTTCTCGGCGGGGCACGATATCGGCACGCCGGGCCGCGACATCCACGAGTCGTTCGATCGCGCGTCGCTCTGGTACGACCACGTCGACAAGGACGGCGGCGAGTTCCTCTATGCGCGCGAGCAGGAGGTGTACCTCGGGATGTGCCGGCGCTGGCGCGACTTGCCGAAGCCGACGATCGCGATGGTGCAGGGCGCGTGCATCGCGGGCGGGTTGATGCTCGCGTGGGTGTGCGACCTGATCGTCGCGTCGGAGGATGCGTTCTTCGCCGATCCGGTCGTGCGGATGGGGATTCCGGGCGTCGAGTATTTCGCGCATGCGTACGAGCTGAACCCGCGCATCGCGAAGGAATTCCTGTTCCTCGGCGAGCGGATGCCGGCCGAGCGCGCGTACCAGATGGGGATGGTCAACCGCGTGGTGCCGCGCGAGCGCCTGCGCGATGCGACCTACGCGATCGCCGCGAAGATCGCGACGATGCCGCGCCTCGGGCTCACGCTGACCAAGCAGGCGCTGAACCACGTTGAGGAACTGCAGGGCAAGCGCGCGGCGATGGACGCGGCATTCGCGTGGCATCACTTCGCGCATGCGCATAACGAGCTCGTCAGCGGCGACCGCCTCGGCGGTTATGACGCGCGCAAGATGGCCAGCTCGCAGCGCCGGCCGGAACCGGCGGACGGCGAAGCGCTGGCCGACGCCGCACCGGTCGCCGTCAACGGAGCGGCCGCATGAGCACGACGCTGCATACCCCTTTGTGCGACCTGCTCGGCTGCCGCTACCCGATCGTGCAGACCGCGATGGGCTGGGTGGCCGACGCACGGCTCGTCGCGGCCACAAGCAACGCGGGCGGCTTCGGCTTCCTGGCCGGCGCGACGCTCGAGCCCGAACAGGTCGAGGCCGAGATCCTGAAGGTGAAGTCGCTGACGGACCAGCCGTTCGGCATCAATTTCCACATGTTCCAGAAGAACGCAGCGCAGGTGGTCGATCTCGCGATCAAGCACAGGCTGCGCGCGGTCAGCTATGGCCGCGGGCCGGACGCGAAGACGATCCGCCGCTTCAAGGACGCCGGCATCGTCTGCATGCCGACGGTCGGCGCGCCGAAGCACGCGGCGAAGGCGGTCGAACTCGGCGCGGACATCGTGACGGTGCAGGGCGCGGAAGGCGGCGGCCACACGGGCTCGGTGCCGACCACGCTGCTGCTGCCGAAAGTGCTCGACGCGGTGCGGGTGCCGGTCGTCGCGGCCGGCGGGTTCTTCGACGGGCGCGGGCTGGCGGCCGCACTCGCGTACGGCGCGGCCGGCATCGCGATGGGCACGCGCTTCCTGATGACCGCCGAATCGCCGGTGCCGCGCGAGACGCTCGACCGCTACGTCGCGGTCGGCGACCCGGCTCGGATCCGCGTATCGGAAGCGCTCGACGGGCTGCCGCAACGGATGATCGACAACCCGTACCTGCTGAAGCTCGAGCGCTTCGGCCCGCTGCGCCGCACGCTGTTCGCGCTGAAGACGGCCGAAGCTTGGCGGCGCCAGAACGGCCTGCGCACGAGCGACATGCTCGGCCTCGCGATCAAGGCGCTGCGCTCGCACGACTACACCGCCAGCCAGACGCTGATGGCCGCGAACGCGCCGTTCCTGATCCAGCGCGCGATCGTCGAAGGCCGCCCCGACGAGGGGGTGCTGCCGAGCGGCCAGGCGGCCGCGATGATCGGCGCGATCGAATCGTGCGACGCATTGATCGCGCGGATCGTCGCGGAGGCCGGCGAGCGGCTCGACGCACTGGCCGCGCTGCGTAGCGCGCCGGCAGCGCAGGCCGCGTGAACACAATCACAGGGAGGCAGAGGAGATGACAGCATCCAACCAACCGGCCGGCGCGACGCCGTTCCGGATCGATCGCGCCGACGGCATCGCCGAACTGGTGATCGCCCAGCCGCCCGTGAATGCGCTCGACGCGCAGGGCTGGCATGCGCTCGCCCGTGCGCTCGACGCGCTCGGCGCGGACGACGACGTGCGCGTGATCGTCGTGCGCGGCGAAGGCCGCGGCTTCTGCGCGGGCGTCGACATCAAGGAGCTGGCCGCGCATCCGGAGCGGATCGTGTCGGTCAACGCGGGCAACTACGAGACGTTCCGCGCGGTGCACCGCAACCCGAAGCCGGTGATCGCGGCGGTGCACGGCTTCGTGCTCGGCGGCGGGATCGGCATCTGCGGCGCGGCGGACATCGTCGTCGCGGCCGACTGCGCGCGCTTCGGCGTGCCCGAGATCGACCGCGGCGCGATGGGCGGCGGCGCGCACCTGCAGCGGCTGTTCGGCGTACAGAAGGTGCGCACGATGTACTTCACGGGCGAGATGATCGACGCGGCCGAAGCGTACCGGCTCGGCGCGATCGAGCAGGTCGTCGCGCGCGACGCGCTGCGCGACGCGGCGCTCGCGATCGCCCGCAGGATCGCCGAGAAGAGCCCGGCGATGGTCCGGCTAGCGAAGGAAGCGCTGAACGGCGTCGAGGACGGCGATCTCGAGGACAAGTACCGCTGGGAGCAGGGCTTCACGCTGCAGGCGTACATGACGAACGACTCGACCGAGGCGCGCGCCGCGTTCGTCGAGAAGCGCGACGCGCGCTTCGACGCGCAGGCGAGCGCCGGGGAGGCACGCGCATGAACCTGACCTATACGCCGCAGCAGCAGGCGTTCCGCGCGGAAATCCGCGCATGGCTCGCCGCGCACGTGCCGCGCGAGCGGCTGCCGAGTTTCGATACCGAGGCAGGCTTCGCCGCACACCGCGAATGGGAGCGCACGCTGCACTCGGGCCGCTGGAGCATGGTCACGTGGCCGCGCGAGCTGGGCGGGCGCGGCTGCGACCTGATCGAGTGGCTGATCTTCGAGGAAGAGTACTGGCGCGCCGACGCGCCGATGCGCGTGAACCAGAACGGCATCTTCCTGCTCGGCCCGACGCTGATGGATTTCGGCACCGCGGAGCAGAAGGCGCGCTTCCTGCCGGCGATGGCGGCCGGCGAGCACGTGTGGGCGCAGGGCTGGTCGGAGCCTAACGCGGGCTCGGACATGGCCGCGATCCGCACGACGGCGATCCGCATCGGCGACGAATACGTGCTGAACGGCCAGAAGATCTGGTCGACCCGCGCGGTGTGGGCCGACTGGCTGTTCGGGCTGTTCCGCAGCGATCCCGAATCGTCGCGCCACCACGGGCTCACGTTCCTGATGGTGCCGCTGTCCGCGCCGGGCATCACCGTGCGGCCGATCCGGCAGCTGAACGGGCAGACCGGTTTCGCGGAAATTTTCTTCGACGACGTGCGCGTGCCGGTCGGGAACCGGCTCGCGGCCGAAGGCGCGGGCTGGCAGGTCGCGATGGCGACGGCCGGTTTCGAGCGCGGGCTGATGCTGCGTTCGCCCGCGCGCTTCCAGCGCACCGCGCAGGCGCTGCGCGACCTGTATCTCGCGCATCGCGACAGCGCGGACCGCGACCCGACGCTGCGCGAGCGCGTGGTGTCGGCGTGGATGGATGCGCAGGCGTATGCGCTGTCGACCTACGCGACCGCGAGCCGGCTGCTGAAGGGCGGCCACATCGGCGCGGAGTCGAGCACCAACAAGGTGTTCTGGTCGGAGCTCGACCTGCGCATGCACCAGACCGCGCTCGACATCCTCGGCGCGCACGGCGAGGTCGTCCCGCAGACGCCCGCGCAGCACGCGACGCTCGGCCACTGGCTCGACGGTTTCCTGTTCGCGCAGGCCGGCACGATCTACGCGGGCACCAACGAGATCCAGCGCAACATCGTCGCCGAACGGATGCTCGGCATGCCGCGCGCGTAACGGCGCCGGCGCTCCCCTCACTGAACGGACATCGTATGGATTTCGTATTCGATGAAGACCAGGAAGCGCTCGCGGACAGCGTGAAGCGCCTGCTGATGACCGAGATGACGCCCGAGCTGATCCGCGAGCTCTGGGCCACGCCGACCGGGCGCTCGGACGCGCTCTGGGCGCTGTTCGCGTCGCAGGGCCTGACCGCCGTGTCGGTGCCCGAGGCGCACGGCGGCCTTGGCCTGACCGAAGCGGAATGGGCGCTGCTCGCTCAGGCGTACGGCTACTTCGGCAGCCCCGAGCCGCTGCTCGACACGGCGCTCGTGTCGGCCGGCGTGCTCGCGCGGTTGCCTGCGAGCGACTGGCGCGACGCGCTGCTGCGCGACATCGCCGAAGGGCGCGCGCGCGTCGCGCTCGTGCATCCGGTGAACCCGTATGCGGCCGACGTGCACGTCGCGCAGACGCTGCTGTGCGAACACCGCGGCGAGCTGCACCGCGTCGATCCCGCCCAGTGCGCATGGCGCGCGGTCGACAGCGTCGACCCGTCGCGGCGCCTGTTCACGCTCGACTGGGAACCGTCGCCGGCTACGCGCATCGCGGGCGCGGACGAAGCCGCGCCGCTGCTGGATCGCGCGCTCGACCACGGCGCGTTCGCGGTCGCCGCGCAACTGCTCGGCCTCACGCAGCGCGTGCTCGACGTCGCGATCGACTACAGCGCGCAGCGCAAGCAGTTCGGCAAGGCGATCGGCTCGTACCAGGCGCTCAAGCATCTGCTTGCCGATGTCGCGATCCGCTACGAGTTCGCGCGGCCGGTGGTCGCGCGCGCCGCGCAGGCGATCGCCGACGATCACCCGCAGCGCGCGGTGTTCGTGTCGCACGCGAAGCTCGCGGCGACCTCGGCCGCGCAACTGGCCGCGCGCCACACGATGCAGGTGCACGGTGCGATCGGCTACACGTGGGAGCTCGACCTGCAGATCTTCATGAAGCGGATCTGGGCGCTCGCCGGAAGCTGGGGCGACAGCGCGTTCCACAAGGCCCGCGTGGCCGAAGCGATCCTCGGCGACGCATTGCCGATCGGCCCCGCGCAGACCTTCGACCTCGAGGAAACGAATTGATGAAACAAGCCTATATCGTCGACGCGCTGCGCACGCCGACCGGCCGCCGCAAGGGCGGGCTCGCGCACGTGCATGCGGCGGACCTCGGCGGCTTCGTGCTGAAGACGCTCGTCGAACGCAACGCGATCCCGGCCGACGAATACGACGACGTGGTGTTCGGCTGCGTCGACACGATCGGCCCGCTCGCGGGCAACATCGCGCGCACCTGCTGGCTCGCGGCCGGGTTGCCGCTGCAGGTGCCGGGCGTGACGGTGGACCGCCAGTGCGGCTCGTCGCAGCAGGCCGTGCACTTCGCCGCGCAGGCCGTGATGAGCGGCGTGCAGGACGTCGTCGTCGCGGGCGGCGTGCAGACCATGACGCAGATCCCGATCTCGTCCGCGATGACTTGCGCGGCGCCGCTCGGCTTCACCGATCCGTTCTCGGGCAGCACCGGCTGGCGCGCGCGTTTCGGCGACGCGCCGGTGTCGCAGTTCGCCGCCGCGCAGCGGATCGCCGATCACTGGAACCTGTCGCGCGACGCGATGGAGCGCTATGCGCTCGAAAGCCACCGCCGCGCGGTCGCGGCGATCGAGGCCGGTCATTTCAGGCGGGAAATCGTGCCGCTCGAAGGCGTGATGCACGACGAAACGCCGCGCCCCGACACGTCGCTCGAAAAAATGGCGACGCTTGAACCGCTCGCGCCGGGCGGCTCGCTGACGGCCGCCGTCGCGAGCCAGACCTGCGATGCGGCCGCCGCGCTCTTGATCGTGTCGGAGGATGCGCTCAAGCGCTACGGGCTCACGCCGCGCGCCCGCATCCATCACCTGAGCGTGCTCGGCGACGATCCGCTGTGGATGCTCACCGCGCCGATCCCGGCAACGAAGGCGGCGCTTGCCAAGGCCGGCCTCGACTGGTCGCAGATCGACAGCGTCGAAATGAACGAGGCGTTCGCGTCGGTCGCGCTGGCCTGGCTCGCCGACACGCGTTTCCCGCACGAAAAGACCAACCCGAACGGCGGCGGCATCGCGCTCGGCCATCCGCTCGGCGCGACGGGCGCGCGGCTGATGACGACGCTGTTGCACGAGCTGGAGCGCACGGGCGGCCGCTACGGCCTGCAGACGATGTGCGAAGGCGGCGGCCTCGCGAACGTCACGATCATCGAGCGCCTGTGAGCGCGTCACTTTCACGATCCACGAGGCACAAGCATGGGAATCTGTAACGGACGCACCGTCATCATCACCGGCGCGGGCGGCGGGCTCGGGCGCGAATACGCGCTCGCGTTCGCGGCCGAAGGCGCGGCGGTCGTCGTCAACGACATCCGGCACGACGCCGCGCAGGCCGTGTGCGACGAGATCGCCAATCGAGGTGGAAGCGGTGGCGGCCGCGCAATCGCGAATTCGGACGACATCACGCGCGTCGATACCGCGCAGCGGATCGCGGACGCCGCGCGCGAAGCGTTCGGCGACATCCACGTGCTCGTCAACAACGCGGGCATCTGCCGCGACAAGATGTTCACGAGCATGACCGAAGCCGACTGGGACGACGTGATGCGCGTGCACCTGCGCGGTCACTTCTGCCTGTCGAGCGTGCTGGCGCGCGTGTGGCGCGACGCCGCGAAGGCCGGCCACCCGGTCGACGCGCGGATCGTCAACACGAGTTCGGGCGCCGGGCTGCAAGGCTCGATCGGCCAGTCGAACTACGGCGCGGCGAAGGCCGGGATCGCCGCGCTCACGCTGATGCAGGCGGCCGAGCTGCAGCGCTACGGCGTGCGCGTGAACGCGCTCGCGCCGGCCGCGCGCACGTCGATGACCGAAGGCGTGTTCGCCGACATGATGAAGAAGCCGGAGGACGGCGGCTTCGACTATTTCGACCCGGCCAACGTCGCGCCGCTCGTCGTGTGGCTCGGCAGCGCGCTGTCGGCCGACGTGACGGGCCAGGTATTCGAGGTCGCGGGCGGGATGATCGCGGTCGCGGAGGGCTGGCGCACGGGCCCGAGCGTCGATCGCGGCACGCGCTGGGCGCCGGCCGAGGTCGGCCCGGCGGTGGTGCAACTGCTCGCCGACGCGCGGCCCGCGCAGTGCGTGTACGGGAGCTGACCGTTGACGTCCTCCGCCGCCTGAAGGCGAAGGATTCCCACTCCTCCCCGCCATGCGCCCCGAAGGAAGTCTCCTTGGGGGGAAATGGCCACGCTTCTCGGAGCAACTGATGAAATTTTCGCTCACCGACGAACAGGCGATGATTCGCGACGCGGCGGCCGACGTGCTCGCCGAACGCAGTGCGTCCGCCGACGTGCGCCGCGCGCTCGAGCAGTCGGCCGGCCGTGACGATGCGCTGTGGGCCGCGCTCGCGGGCGAGCTCGGCTGGAACGCGCTGGCGCTGCCGGAAGCGGCGGGCGGCCTCGGGCTCGGTGCGCTCGAGCAGACCGTGCTGATGGAACAGCTCGGCCGGCGCATCGCGTGCGTGCCGTATTTCTCGACCGCATGCCTCGCGGCGACCGCGCTCGCGGGCTGCGCCGCCGCGCCGCCGGCAACCGGCTGGCTCGCGAGGATCGCCGAAGGCGCGTGCAGCGCGACGCTGGCGCTGCCGTTCGGCGTGCCGGCCGGTTCATGGCGGCTGCCGGTCGTCGCGGAGGAAGCGGCGGGCGGTTACGCGCTGTCCGGCACGATCGAACAGTTGATCGACGGAGTGCGCGCCGACCTGCTGCTGATCCCTGCGCGGATCGCGAACGAAGGGCAGGCGATCGGACTGTTCGCGATCGACGTCGCGACGGCGGCCGGCCTGAGCGTCACGCCGCTCGACACGCTCGACACGACGCGGCCGATCGCGCGCGTCGTCCTCGACGAAACCCGTGTGAGCCGTGACGCGCTGTTCGCCAGCGGCGCCGTTGCCGCACAGGTGCTCGAACGAGCGGGGTGGTTCGCGGCGCTCGTATTGGCCGCCGAACAGCTCGGCGGCGCACAGCAATGCCTCGACCTGACGCTCGACTACACGAGCCAGCGCGTGCAGTTCGGCCGTGCGATCGCGTCGTTCCAGGCGGTCAAGCACCGTTGCGCGCAGATGATGGTGCTGATCGAATCGGCGCGCTCGGCCGTGCTCGGCGCCGCGCATGCATGGGATGCAGAACCGGGCGCGACGCCGGGCGCCGCGTTGCGCGCCGACATCGCGGCCTCGAAAGCCGCCGCGAACGACGCGTATGCGTTCTGCGCGCAGGAAGCGATCCAGTTGCACGGCGGCGTCGGCTTCACGTGGGAATACGACCCGCATCTCTACTTCAAGCGCGCGCAGGCGTCGGGCGCGCAGTTCGGCAGCACGCCGCAACTGCTCGAATGGATCGCATGCCATGCGATCGACGGCGGCGCATCGCATCGCGACGAAGCGTTCGAACCATCGGCTGCGGCGGCATCCCGCCCATCGACCACACGCGCGGGAGCACTCCAATGAACAGCGAAACGCGCGAACAGCAATTGGGGCACGAAGTGGCCGATTGGGTGCAGTCGCACCTGACCGGCGAATTCGCGTGCCTGAAATACCGTGGCGGCCCCGGCGACGAGGAAGCGTGGCCCGAACTGCGCAAGGCGTGGGAACGGGAACTGGCGCTGGGCGGCTGGACCGGGCTCGGCTGGCCGACCGGCGCCGGCGGGCGCGGCTTCACGGTTGCCGAGCAGGTGATCTTCCACGAGGAATACGCGCGAGCAGGCGGCCCGGGGCGGATGGGTCACATTGGCGAAGGGCTGCTCGGGCCGACGCTCGTCGCATGCGGCACCGACGACCAGCGCGCGCGCTTCCTGCCCGGCATCCTGGCCGGCACGCAGTTCTGGTGCCAGGGCTACTCGGAGCCGGGCGCGGGCTCCGATCTGGCCAACGTGCGCACGCGCGCCGAACAGGATGCGGACGGCACGTGGCGCGTGTACGGCCAGAAGGTGTGGACGTCGCTCGCGCACGATTCCGACTGGATCTTCGTGCTCGCGCGTACCGATCCCGCGTCGAAGGGCAACAAGGGGCTGTCGTTCCTGCTGATGCCGCTCGACCAGCCGGGCATCGAGATCCGGCCGATCAGGCAGCTCAACGGCGGCGCGGAATTCAACGAAGTGTTCTTCGACGGCGCGCGCGCGGAAGCACGCGACCTCGTCGGCGCGCCGGGCGACGGCTGGCGGATCGCGATGACGCTGCTCGGCTTCGAGCGCGGGATGTCGACGCTCGGCCAGCAGATGCAGTTCGTCCGCGAGCTCGAATGGGTGATCGACGCCGCGCGCGAATCGGGCGCGGACCGCGACCCCGTGCTGCGCCAGCGGATCGGCCGCGCCTGGGCCGGGCTGCGCGTGATGCGCTACAACGCGCTGCGGATGCTGTCCTGCTCGGACGACGCCGACGGCGGGGCCGGCGCGCCGCTGCGCCGCGAGGCGCTGATCTACAAGTACTACTGGTCGAACTGGCACCGCGACCTCGGCCAGCTCGCGATGGACGCGCTGGGACCGCGCGCGAACGTGATCGATCCGGCCGACGAAAAGCTCACCCACCTGCAGCGCGTATTCCTGTTCTCCCGCGCGGACACGATCTACGCCGGCACCAACGAAATCCAGCTCAACATCATGGCCGAGCGCGGGCTCGGCATGCCAAGGGAACCGCGAGGCACAGCATGACCGAACCCCAGATCCAGAAAGCACCGGCGTACGTACCCGGCCACCAGCTGCTCGCCGGCAAATCGGTGCTGATCACGGCCGCCGCCGGCGCCGGCATCGGCTTCGCGGCCGCGCGCCGCTGCGCGGAAGAAGGCTGTCGCGCGCTGTTCATCTCCGATATCCACGAGAAGCGCCTCGAACAGGCGGTTCAGACGCTGCGCGCCGAGACGGGGCTGCAACAGGTCTACGGCCGCCTGTGCAACGTCGCGGTCGAGGCCGACGTGCAGGCGCTCGTCGCGGACGCGCAGGACCAGCTCGACGGCGTCGACGTGCTGATCAACAACGCCGGGCTCGGCGGGGCGGCCCGCATCGTCGATATGGACGATGCCGAATGGTCGCGCGTGATCGACATTAGCCTGACCGGGACGTTCCGGATGACGCGCGCGATGCTGCCGCACATGCAGGCCCGAGGCCGTGGCGCGATCGTCAACAACGCATCGGTGCTCGGCTGGCGTGCGCAGGCGGAACAGGCGCACTACGCGGCGGCGAAGGCGGGCGTGATGGCGCTCACGCGCTGCGCGGCGCTCGAGGCGTCGCCATACGGCGTGCGCATCAACGCGGTCGCGCCGAGCATCGCGATGCACGATTTTCTGAAGAAGTCGGCGCCGGCCGACTTGCTGAATCAACTGGCGTCGCGCGAAGCCTTCGGGCGCGCCGCCGAAGTCTGGGAGGTCGCGAACGTGATGGTGTTTCTTGCAAGCGATTACGCGTCGTACATGACGGGCGAAGTGCTGTCGGTCAGCAGCCAGCACGCATGATGGACACGACCCTCGACCCCGTGTGCGCGACGCCCCGCGTGTTCGCGCATCCCGGCGAACTTGTGGCAGCCGTCGGCAACACGCTCGGCGCGAGCGCGTGGCTCGCGATCGACCAGATCCGCATCGACGGTTTCGCCGACGCGACGGGCGATCACCAGTGGGTGCACGTCGATCCGGTGCGCGCGAAGGACGGCCCGTTCGGCGTGTGCATCGCGCACGGCTACCTGACGCTGTCGCTCGTCAATCACTTCCTGCCGCAGATCGTGCGCATCGACGGCGCGCGGCTCGGCGTCAACTACGGCTGCGACAGGATCCGTTTCCCGGCGCCGGTGACGGTCGGCGCGCGCGTGCGCGGCGTCGGCGAGCTGCTGCGCGTCGAGCCGCTCGACGGCGGCGTGCAGGCGTGGATACGCGTGACCGTCGAGATCGAGGGCGAAGGCGAGGGCAAGCCCGGCTGCGTCGCCGACACGATCAGCCGCTATTACTTCTAGAGAGCCAGACTTATGGAAGACTCAGTCATCGTTTCCGTCGCACGCACGCCGATCGGCAAGGCGTTTCGCGGCATGTTCAACGACACCGAGGCGCCCGCGCTAGGCGGCCACGTCGTGCGTACCGCGCTCGAACGCGCGGGCGTCGCGCCGGCCGACGTCGACGACGTGGTGATCGGCTGCGCCGCGCAGCAGGGCACGCAGGGCTACAACATCGGCCGCCTGTCGGCCGCGGCAGCCGGGCTGCCGGCGTCGGTGCCCGGCATGGCGATCGACCGCATGTGCTCGTCGGGCCTGATGGCGATCGCGAGCGCCGCGCGCGGCATCGGCGCGGGCGACGCGCGGATCGTCGTCGCGGGCGGCGTCGAGTCGATCTCGCTCACGCAGAACAAGCACAAGAACGCGTATCGCGCGCGTTCGCAGGCCGTGCTCGACCACCAGCCGGCCGCGTACATCGCGATGATGGAAACGGCCGAGATCGTATCGCGCCGCTACGGGATCTCGCGCGCGGCGCAGGACGCATTCGCGCTGCAGAGCCACCAGCGCACGGCCGACGCCCAGGCGGCCGGCCGCTTCGACGCGGAAATCGCGCCGCTCGACGTGCGGCGCGCGCTGTTCGACAAGGAAGGCAACCCGGCCGGCCACGAGAGCCTGCGCGCGGCGCGCGACGAAGGCGTGCGCGCCGACACGACAGCCGGGCGGCTCGCGGGGCTGAAGCCGTCGTGGAGCGGCGGCAAGGTCGTCGAGCAGGGCGAGTTCGTGACGGCCGGCAATGCGTCGCAACTGTCGGACGGCGCGGCGGCCGTGGTCGTGATGTCGCGCGGCGAGGCGGCACGCCGCGGGCTGACGCCGCTCGGCGCGTTCCGCGGTCTCGCGGTGGCCGGCTGCGAGCCGGACGAGATGGGCATCGGCCCGGTGTTCGCGATCCCGAAGCTGCTGGCGCGCTTCGGGATGACCGTGGCCGACGTCGGGCTGTGGGAGCTGAACGAGGCGTTCGCGTGCCAGGCGCTGTATTGCCGCGACACGCTCGGCATCCCCGACGAGCGCCTGAACGTGGATGGCGGCGCGATCGCGCTCGGCCATCCGTTCGGGATGTCGGGCGCGCGGATGACGATGCACGCGCTGCTCGAGGGCGCGCGGCGCGGCGTGCGGCACGCGGTCGTGACGATGTGCATCGGCGGCGGGATGGGCGCCGCCGCGCTGTTCGAGGTCGGCGCGTAGCCCGAGCCGGACCGGCCGCCGGAAGCGGCGGCCAGCCATTCAGGACCATTCGAGGCCGCGGCGACGACCGACGGCCCGGAGACTTGCAGCCGACGGAGGTTGGCGCTTCGGCGTGCACCGCCGTCGGACGCAGCCCCAGGAAGGAGACAAGCGATGAAACGAACTTTGCCCGGACTCGCGATGTCGGCGCTCGTGCTCGGCGCTGCGCTGTTCGCGTTTTCGCCGCGCCCGCTGCCGGCGTTCCCGGTCACCGCGATCCATGCGGACAAGCTGCAGGTCAATGGGCTCGCCAGGGCCGGCACGCGCATCGTCGCGGTCGGCGAACGCGGCGTGATCCTGCTGAGCGACGACGCGGGCAGCCACTGGCGGCCCGCGTCGGTCACCCCCGACCCGGGGTCGACGCTCACGCAGGTGCGCTTCATCACGCCGACGCTCGGGATCGCGGTCGGCCACGACGGCCGGATCGTCCGCAGCGACGACGCGGGCGCGCACTGGCGCGAGGTGCACATGGACCACGCGCATTCCGATCCGCTGCTGTCCGTGTGGGGCACCGCGGAGGGCCGGCTGTTCGCGGCCGGCAGCTTCGGCCAGCTGCTGCGCTCGGACGACGCCGGCATCACGTGGCAGACCGTGAAGACGCCGGCGGGCGACCGTCACCTGAACGCGATCGTCGGCGACGGCCACGGCAACCTGCTGGTCGCGGGCGAGAGCGGCACGCTGCTGCGCTCGACCGACAACGGCGCCACGTGGGACAAGCTGCCTTCGCCGTACGCCGGCTCGCTGTTCGGCGCGCTGATGCTCGCGAACGGCGACTGGGTCGCGTACGGGATGCGCGGCAACGTGGTGCGCAGCACCGATCGCGGCGCGACGTGGACGCATGTCGACAGCCGCGTGCCGGTGTCGTATTTCGGCGCGACCCAGCTCGCCGACGGCGAACTCGTGCTGGTCGGCCAGGGCGGCGCGATCGTCGCGTCGCGCGACGGCGGGCTGACCTTCGACGTGCGCAAGCTCGGCGGCGTGCAGAGCCTCGCGGCCGTGCTCGACATGGGCCACGGCGCGCTGCTGCTCGGCGGCGAGGCGGGCGTCGCGCCGCTCGCCGCGGCGCCGTCCTGATGCGCGGCCACGGCGGCCGTTGCAGCCGCCGCGGCCGCCGGTTTCCGTCCGCTTTGGTTCGTTTCGCATCGCCCGTCCGTACCGACCCGAGAATTCCATGAACGACCTGTCACGCCCCCCCGAAGCCGTTCCCGCATCGCGCCTCGCCGCGTTCGTCGAGCGCTGCGCCAACACGATCATTCGCCGGCGCCGGCTGCTGACGCTGCTCTGCGTCGCGGTGACGCTCGCGCTCGGCTTGTCCGCGACGCGCCTGAAGCTCGATCCGGGCTTCAACAAGATGATCCCGATGCAGCACCCGTACATGCAGGTGTTCGAGCGCTACGCGGGGGCGTTCCCCGGCGCGAACACGATCCTCGTGAGCCTGCGCTGGAAGGGCGACGGCGACATCTACAACCAGACGTTCATGGACGCGCTGCGCCATGCGACCGACGACGTCTTCTTCATCCCCGGCGTGAACCGGTCGCGCGTGTTCTCGCTGTTCACGCCGAACGTCCACTACACCGAGGTGACCGAGGCCGGCTTTCGCGGCGATGTGGTCGTGCCCGGCCAGTTCTCCAGCGCGAACCCCGACGATCTCGCGAAAGTGCGCCGCAACGTCGCGCGCTCCGGGCAGATCGGCCGCCTCGTCGGCAACGACCTGAAGTCGGCGCTGATCCGTGCCGAGTTGCGCGAGACCGATCCCGCGACCGGCAAGCGGCTCGACTACAGCGCGGTCGCGCGCCAGCTCGAGGAGATCCGCGCGAAGTATGCGAAGCAGGGCATCGACGTGAACATCATCGGCTTCGCGAAGCTGGTCGGCGACGTCGAGAACGGCATCGCGGGCGTGATGGCGTTCTTCGCGCTCGCGTTCCTCGTGACGGCCGCGCTGCTGTTCGGCTATACGCGCTCGCTGAAGACCACCGTGCTGGCACTCGTCGTCGCGCTGCTGCCGGTCGTCTGGCTGCTCGGCGCGCTGCCGCTGCTCGGGCTCGGCATCGACCCGATGTCGATCCTCGTGCCGTTCCTGATCTTCTCGATCGGCGTGTCGCATGCGGTGCAGATGACCAACGCATGGAAGCAGGCGCTGGTGCGCGGCGCGTCGTCGGTCGACGCCGCACGCGACGCGTTCCGCAAGCTGTTCGTGCCGGGCACCGTCGCGCTGCTGACCAACGCGCTCGGCTTCATGGTGATCATGCGGATCAGGATCGACATCGTGCGCGAGCTCGGCATCACCGCGTGCCTCGGCGTGCTGCTGATGATCGTCACGAACAAGGTGTTCCTGCCGATCCTGCTGTCGTACACGCGCCTCGAACGCGGCACGCTGGCGCGCGCGCAGCGTACGGCGGCGGCCGGCGGCAGCCGGATATGGTCGCGCTTCGCGGTGTTCGCGCGGCCGGCGCCCGCGCTCGGCGTGTTCGCGGTGGCGCTCGCGCTGCTCGCGTACGGCACGCTCGAATCGCGCAAGCTGGAGATCGGCGACATCGGCACCGGCGCGCCGGAGCTGCGCGCGAACTCGCGCTACAACATCGACAACGCGGCGATCACGCACCAGTACAACATCGGCGTGGACGTGCTGTCGGTGATCGTCGAGACGACCGGCTTCGACGATGCGTGCCTGCATTACCCGGTGATGAGCGCGATCGAGAAGTTCGAGATGAACATGCGCGGCGTGGCCGGCGTGCAGTCGGTGACGAGCGTGTCGTCGCAGGGCAAGGTGTTCATCGCCGCGTTCAACGAAGGCAATCCGCGCTGGGCCGCGCTGCCGCGCTCCAGCGACGGGCTCACGCAGGGTTCCAGCGCGTTCGATCCCGACAACGGAATGAACACCGCGAACTGCAAGGCGATCCAGGTGCTGATCTACACGAAGAACCACGAAGGCACGACCATCGCGCACATCGTCGACGAGATCAGGCGCTTCGCGGCCGGGAACCCGACGCCGAACGTCGCGTTCCGGCTCGCGGGCGGCAACGTCGGCGTGATGGCCGCGACCAACGAGGCCGTCGGCGACGCGGAGATCGCGATGCTGCTGTCGATCTTCGGCGCGATCGCGCTGCTCTGCGCGGTGACGTTCCGCTCGTGGCGCGCGGTGCTGTGCATCGTCGTGCCGCTCACGCTCGTGTCGATCCTGTGCAATGCGGTGATGGCGCGCCTCGGCATCGGGCTGAAGGTCGCGACGCTGCCGGTGATCACGCTCGGCGTGGGCGTGGGCGTCGATTACGGGATCTACCTGTACGAGCGCCTGCAGCACGACATCCGCCACGGTGCGACGCTGCCGGACGCGTTTGCCGACGCGATGCGCCAGCGCGGCACGGCGGCTTTGTTCACGGCCGTCACGATGTTCATCGGCGTCGGCACGTGGGCGTTCTCCGCGCTGAAGTTCCAGGTCGACATGGGCGTGCTGCTCGCGTTCATGTTCCTCGTGAACCTGTTCGGCGCGGTGTTCCTGCTGCCCGCGCTCGCCGCGTGGCTCGGCGTCGAGCGTGCCGAGCGCCGCGTTTCGCAGCGGCAGCCGCCGTCGCCGGCGGCCCCCGCGCCGCTGAAGCCGTCGCCCGCGCTCGAGCACGGCAACCCGATGCGCTGAACGGCGCACCCCATTTCCCCCGCGCGCGGCGGGCCGTCGCGCGCTCTCCACAAGAGGAGTCAACCCACATGTCCGCACGCCCTTACAAGATCGAAGCCCAGCCGCTCGCGCAGCGCTATGCGCGCGGCTGGCACTGCCTCGGGCTCGCCCGCGACTACAAGGACGGCCAGCCGCACACGCTGAACGTGTTCGGCCGCAAGCTCGCCGCGTTCGCCGATTCGACCGGCAAGGTCAATGTCGTCGACGCGTACTGCCCGCACATGGGCGCCGACCTGAGCCTCGGTACGGTGCAGGGCGACAACCTCGTGTGCCCGTTCCACGGCTGGGCCTGGAGCGGCGAAGGGCAGTGCGCGTCGATCCCGTATTGCAAGCGGATTCCGCCGAAGGCGCGCATCGGCGCGTGGCCGACCTGCGAGGAAAACAACCTGCTGTTCGTGTGGAACGACCCGGAAGGCAACGCGCCGCCGGCGGACGTCGCGATTCCGCGTCTCGACGTGTGCTTCTCCGATGAATGGTCGGATTGGGTGGTCGACAAGATGGTGATCCACGCCAACTGCCGCGAACTGGTCGACAACATCTCGGATGTTGCGCACTTCGCGACCGTGCACCGCGCACCGATCGACTATTTCGCGAACCTGTTCGAGGATCACAAGGCGACGCAGCTGATGGTCGGCCGCAGCGAGAAGCTGGGCGGCGACGCGCTGACCGCGCTGTCGACCTATTTCGGGCCGGCCGTGCACATCACGCAGATGACGGGGCAGAGCAACGGGCAGCCGATCCATTCGGTGCTGCTGAACTGCCACGTGCCGATCGACATGAACAGCTTCGAGCTGCGTTACGGCGTGATCGTGAAGAAGGTGGCCGGGCTGACCGACGAGCAGAACATGGCGATCGCGAACGCCTACGTGAAGGAAGCGCAGCGCGCGTTCTACGAGGACGTCGACATCTGGCACAGCAAGACGCGGATCGACAACCCGCTGCTGTGCGAAGGCGACGGGCCGCTGTACCAGATGCGCGACTGGTATTCGCAGTTCTACCTGGACGTGGCCGACGTGCGGCCGACGAGCGTCGCGCGCAAGGCATTCGAGATGCGGATTCGCGACGGCGACGCGCCGCCGGCGCTGCATCACGTGTTCGAGCCGCAGTAAAACGGGCGCGCCGGCCGAAAAAAGGGGCGCATCGAAATGCGTCCCGTCGGCCGGCGGCGTGCGCCGTAGAACGCGCGCGTCGCGACCGCGCGCCTGCGTTGCGCCGAAATAACTTGACGGAGTCGTCGCGACCGCGTAGTGTGTACAGTCGAAGTATTCAAGAAGTTCGATTGCTCATCATTGGCCGCAGTCCATGCGGCAGTCGTTGGTCTCTCCCTCTTTGATTCTTTCTGTGCCCGTCACGGGCGCATGTTCAATTATTCGTATTAAGGAAGTATTTGTGGATACCGGTACCGTCAAGTGGTTCAACGAAACCAAGGGCTTTGGTTTCATCTCCCCGGATAACGGCGGCGACGATCTGTTCGCCCATTTCTCGGAAATTCGCGGCACGGGCTTCAAGACCCTGGCCGAAGGCCAGAAGGTCAACTTCGAAGTGAAGCGTGGCCCGAAGGGCCTGCAAGCGTCGAACATCACGCCGCTGTAAGCCGCATCGGCGGCGGCCGCCAATCGGCGGCCGTTGCCGGACGGATTTTCGCGCGGGGCGCCGCTGTTCCGGCGGCCTGCGCGTTTCCGATGCGCACGACCGATGCATCGCGACATTCACGATGCATCGGTCGTGACGCCTCCTTCATCGCATGCCTGACGGCGTGCGACGCAACGCCCTCGCGAAGCGGCCGCCGCTTCGCTTGCGCATCACCGCTTCAACGCATCAACCCGAGCAGACCGCCGCCCTGTCGTAGCCGGCGCGGTCCCGACTTGCGCGGCGCGCATTGCGCCGCCGCCACCGACCGCCCGAACGCCGCAACGCGCCGGGCTCCGATCGCAAGACGAGCCTGTGGCCCGTCTGAACGAACCGATACCCGGCAGCCTGCCGGCCGCCGTCCCGCGTTGCGGGAAACGGCGCCGGGCAGATCGCCGCGGCCGCGGTCAATCACCTTGTCTGGAGGAATTGGTTTGGCAAAAGAAGAACTGCTGGAACTCGACGGAATCGTCGACGAAGTGCTGCCGGACAGCAAATACCGTGTCACGCTGGAAAACGGCGTGGTGGTTGGCGCGTATGCATCGGGCCGCATGCGCAAGAACCACATCCGCATTCTCGCGGGCGACCGCGTGACGCTGGAACTGTCGATGTACGACCTTACCAAGGGCCGCATCAACTTCCGGCACAAGGACGCGAATTCCCCGCGTCCGGCGCGTAGCGGGCAGCCGCGCCGCTGAGCGGCAACGATCGGGCGCAGCGCACCGCGCCGATCGAATCCCGTCCGGCCACGCGGCCGGGCCAACCGGATGAACGGCACGTTGCATGCCGTTCGTCGGTCGCCGGCGGCGCCATCGCGCCGCGGCGGCCACCACCGCCTTTTCCGGCCGCCGCGCGTGCGCAACGCTCAGGCCGCCGCGTCCCGCAGGAAATCCTCGACGACCATCGCGAAATACGGCGGACATTCCTGCATCGGGTAATGCCCGCAGTTCCGTATCGTCACGAGTTGCGCGTTCAGAGCGCCATCCCGCCCGACACCTCGATACGCTGCGCATTGACCCAGCGGTTGTCGTCCGACAGCAGCGACGCGATCATCGGCCCGATGTCGTCGGGTTCGCCCACGCGGCCGAGCGCGGTCCATTCCGCGACGCGCCGGTTGACTTCCGGATTGTCGCGCACCATCCCGCCGCTGAAATCGGTTGCCACCGCGCCCGGCGCGACGACGTTCACCGCGATGCGGCGCGGGCCGAGTTCCTTTGCCAGATAGCGCGTCAGTACCTCGACCGCGCCCTTCATCGACCCGTAGGCCGCGCTGCCGGGCACCGCGACCCGCGTGAGGCCCGACGACACGTTCACGATGCGGCCACCGTCGCGGATCAGCGGCAGCAGCGTCTGCGCGAGGAAGAACACCCCCTTGAAGTGCACGCGATAGAGCGCGTCGAGATCGGCTTCGGTCGTCTCGGCAATCGGCGCGTGATGCGACGTTCCCGCATTGTTGACGAGGAAATCGAAGCGGTCTGCGCCCCAGCCTGAAAGGGCTTCGCGGAGCTGTCCGGCGAAGGCGGCGAACGTAGCGGTATCGCCCGTATCGAGCGGCAGCGCGATCGCCGGTTGCCCGGCGCCGGCGGCCAGCGCGACGACGTGATCGGCTTCCGCGCGGTTCGAGCGGTACGTGAAGATCGAACGCACGCCGCGTTGCGCGAGATGAAGCACCGTATTGCGGCCGAGCCCGCGGCTGCCGCCGGTGACGACGGCGATTTTCGGGGTTGAACCGGTGAGGTGTGCTGCTGCCATGCTGTGCTCCTGGTCGAAGTCGGTGACGAACAGTGACAAGCGTACGGCGGCCGCCGCCCCCGCTGAATGCCGGAACCGGCCGCGTTCTTGCCTGATCCTGCCGGGCCGCGCCGGTGCGCCCGACGCCGCGTGTACCATCCGGACATCGGAATGCGGAGGGGTTGCACCATGTCGGACGAACTGGTCGAACGCGTCACGCGCCTGACGGGTGGGCAGGGCGACGAACGCCAGTTCGCGACGGCGATCGACGGACTGATCCTGCTGCGTTCCAACCGCGAGCGGCTGCCCGCGCCGCTGATCATGAAACCGGCGCTGTGCGTCGTCGTGCAGGGTGCCAAGTGGACGACGTTCGGCGGGCGACGCTACGACTACGGGCCCGGCCGTGCACTCGTCGTCAGCGTCGAGATGCCGGCGACGAGCCGCATCGTGCAGGCCAGCGAGACCGAGCCGTTCCTCGGTATCGTGCTCGAATTCGATCTCGCGATGATGCGCGACGTGCTCGAACGGCTCGACACACCGCCGCACGCGGCCGGCCCGCTCGGGCATGGTGTCTGCGTGACCGATTTCGGCGGGCCGCTGGCCGACTGCGTGCTGCGCCTGATGCGGCTGCTCGATACGCGTGCCGCGATTCCGGTCGTTGCGCCGCTCGTGATGCGCGAGATTTGCTACTGGCTGCTCGCAGGGCCGCACGGCGGCGAAGTCTCGCGCGTCGTGTTTGCCAATGGCCATGCACAGCGCGTCGTCGCGGCGATCCGCGCGCTGCGTGGCCAGTTTGCCGAAGCCGTGCGGATCGACGAACTGGCTGCCGTCGCGCAGATGAGTCCGTCCGCGTTTCACCGGCAATTCAAGGCGCTGACGTCGATGACACCGCTGCAGTACCAGAAGCAGTTGCGCCTGCTGGAGGCGCGGCACCTGATGGTGACAGGCGCGGCGAATGCGGAAACGGCTGCGTATCGCGTCGGCTACGAAAGCGCATCGCAGTTCAGCCGCGAATACGCGCGGATGTTCGGCGCGCCGCCGCGGCGCGATATCGTCACGCTGAAAGCCGCGCCGACCGACGGCTGACCGCACGCGTTGCAACGCGGTTCGCGTGCGGCTTTACGCGCGGGCCGGCGCGGTCGTACACTCGTCGGCAATTCGCGGCCCGCGCGCGGCTTTCAATTCCCTTCAGTTGCTTTCAGCGGGCCAACGACCGTGCCAGCCGGACATTCGTCGCGCGACGCCAGGAGGCGCCATGAGTGCAGACGCAGCCCCCGCATCCTCTTCGGTTCAAGATCGCATCCGGCACGTGTTCGTGCTGATGCTCGAGAACCGCTCCTTCGATCACCTGTTCGCGCTGTCGGGTATCGCCGATATCGTCGCCGCGTCGCCGGGTAACAGCAACGCATACGGCGGCGCGGTCTATCCGTTCGGCGGCGGCGCGCCCGACCGGATGCCGACCGACCCATGCCACGAATTCACCGACGTGCTCGAGCAGCTCTGCGGCGCAGGCGTGACGTTCGTGAAAGGGCACGCGTATCCGGGCGTCGACAATTCGGGGTTCGTGTCGAACTACGCGATATCGCAATCCGAAGGCACGCCGCCGCGGCCGGCCGATGCGGGCAAGATCATGCAGGGCGCCAACGTCGCGACGCAGGCGCCGTCGCTGTACGCGCTCGCGAACGCGTTCGTGCTGTGCGACGCGTGGCACGCGTCGGTGCCGGGGCCGACCTGGCCGAACCGCTTTTTCCTGCACGGCGCGTCGTCGGCCGGCCTCGACCATTCGCCGACCCGGGAAGAAATGGGCGGGTGGGATGCGTTCGACGGCTTCCCCTATCCGAAGGGGTCGATCTTCGGCGCGCTCGGCGACGGCAACTGGCGCATCTACCAGGACCAGACCGGCGATCCGCTCGGCCATGTGCCGCAGGTAGCGTCGCTGAAGGGCATCAGCTTCTTCGACGTCGACGACCTCGCGCATTTCGAGGCCGATCTCGCGGCCGATTACACGGCGCGCTATACGTTCATCGAGCCCGGCTACGGCGACATCGTGCACGGCACGTACCAGAACGGCAGCTCGCAGCACCCGATGGACGGGTTGGCCGGCGGCGACCAGCTCGTCGCGCGCGTGTACAACGCGATCCGCAATTCGCCGGTATGGAACAGCAGCCTGCTCGTGATCGTCTACGACGAGCACGGCGGCTTCTACGATTCGGTCAGGCCGGGCGCCGCGCCGCCGCCGAACGACGGCGCGCCCGCGACGCTGAACGCGAGCGGCTTCGGCTTCGACGTGTACGGCGTGCGGGTGCCGGCGATCGTGATTTCGCCGTGGGTCGCGGCCGGGCAGGTCGATCACACGCCGTACGATCATGCGTCGGTGGCCGCGACGCTCGAACGGCTGTTCGGGCTGGCCCCGCTGACAGACCGCGACCGTCTCGCCAACAACCTGCTGGCACTTGTTACGGCTACGTGCCGGACCGACTGCCCGCAAAGGATCGGATCATCATGAGCACGACCCCGGCCCCGGACCCGCGCGATGCGCTGCCCGTGCGCGACGGCACGAGCCTGATCGCCTATCTGCACATCCTGAAGAAAGCGCATGCGGCGCTGGTCGGCCACGACACGGCCCACCTGCGCTTCAGCGAGATCGTCACGCGCGGGCAGGCGCGGCAATACATCGAGGAACTGATGCCGACGCTGTTGCAGGCGCGCGCAGCGCATCGACACCGGCGGCACGGCGGGAAGCATCGCTGACGGGTGGAGCGGCGCCTGTTTGACGGACGCGTGACACGTCACGCCGCGTGCCGCGTGCTGAGCACCGCGATCCCGAGCGTCGCGCCGGTCATCCGCGCGACGTTGACGAGCGCGCTCGCGGTGCCCGAGCGCGCGGCCTCGACCGCGCCGACGGCGACGGTCATCAACGGGCCGGTCGCGACTCCCATTCCGAGGCCCGTCAATGCCAGCTTGATTTCGGCGCCGATCGGGCCCGGTGAATGATCGCCGCCGCATCGGGCCGTGCCGCCCGATATCGCCGAGATCTCCGGTTACGTCGATTACGCCGCCACCTCCCGCGCCCGCACCATCGTCAGCGCCGCATCCTCGATCATGTCCTCCTGGCCGCCGACGAGCCGCTGGCGGCCCAGTTCGACGAGGATGTCGCGCGCCGGAATCCCGTACTTCGCTTCCGCGCGCTTCGCGAACAGCAGGAACGACGAGTAGACGCCCGCATAGCCGAGCGTCAACGCATCGCGATCGAGGCGGATCGGCGTGTCCATGATCGGCACGACGAGATCCTCGGCGACGTCCGAGATCGCGAACACGTCGACGCCGGTCTCGATCCCCATCCGGTCGCACACCGCGACGAACACTTCCATCGGCGTATTGCCCGCGCCGGCGCCGAGGCCGGCCGCGGCCGCGTCGATCCGGTTCGCGCCGGCGGCGACCGCCGCGACCGAGTTCGCGACGCCCATCGCGAGATTGTGGTGGCCGTGGAAGCCGAGCTCCGTCTCCGGCTTCAGCGCGTCGCGCACCTGGCCGATCCGAGCGGTCACGTCGTCGGGCAGCATGTGGCCGGCCGAATCGGTGATGTAGATGCAGTTCGCGCCGTACGACTCCATCAGCTTCGCCTGCACGACGAGCTGCCCGGGCGACGACATGTGCGCCATCATCAGGAAGCCGACCGTGTCGAGCCCGAGCGTGCGGGCGAGGCCGATGTGCTGCTCCGACACGTCGGCCTCGGTGCAGTGCGTCGCGACGCGGATCGTGCCGACGCCGAGTTCGTGCGCCATGCGCAGGTGCTCGACGGTGCCGATGCCGGGCAGCAGCAGCGCCGACACCTTCGCCTGCTTCAGTTCCGGAATCACGGCGCTCAGGTACGCCTCGTCGGTGTGCGCGGGGAAACCGTAGTTGACCGACGCGCCGCCGAGGCCGTCGCCGTGCGTGACCTCGATCAGCGGCACGCCGGCCGCATCCAGCCCGCGCGCGATGTTGCGCATCTGGTCGAGCGTGATCTGGTGGCGCTTCGGGTGCATCCCGTCGCGCAACGACATGTCGTGGACAGTGATCTTCTTGCCTGCAAGTGACATCGTGTGACTCCTCGACTCAAGCGGTGGCGGCCGTCGCGGCCAGCATCTGTTCGGCGAAACGCTCGGCCGTCGCGGCCGCGGCGGCGGTCATGATGTCGAGGTTGCCCGCGTACTTCGGCAGGTAATCGCCGAGCCCTTCGACTTCCATGAACACCGATACCCGATTGCCGTCGAACACGGGACCGTTCTTCAGCGTGTAGCCGGGCACGTAGCGTTGCACTTCCCTGACCATCGCGTGCACGGACGCGGTGATCGCGTCGACGTCGGGCGGCCCGTCGGTCAGGCAGTGGATCGTGTCGCGCATGATCAGCGGCGGTTCGGCCGGGTTGATCACGATGATCGCCTTGCCTTGGCGCGCGCCGCCGACCTGTTCGATCGCGCCGGAGGTCGTGCGCGTGAATTCGTCGATGTTCTTGCGCGTGCCGGGGCCGACCGAGCGCGACGACACGGTCGCGACGATCTCGCCGTACGCGACCGGCTGCACGCGCGACACCGCGTACACCATCGGGATCGTCGCCTGGCCGCCGCAGGTCACCATGTTCACGTTCATCTGCGCGCTGTCGAGATGCGCGTCGAGGTTCACCGGCGGCACGCAGTACGGCCCGATCGCGGCGGGCGTCAGGTCGATCATCCGCACGCCGAGCGCGGTGAGCTTGTCGGAGTTGTCGCGGTGCACGTAGGCCGAGGTCGCGTCGAACGCGATGCGGATACCGTCGGCGGCCACATGCGGCAGCAGCCCGTCGACACCCTTGTCGGTGGTTTTCAGGCCGAACTCGCGCGCCCGTGCGAGGCCGTCGGACGCCGGATCGACGCCGACCATCCATACGGGTTCGAGCACCGGCGAGCGGCGCAGCTTGTACAACAGGTCGGTGCCGATGTTGCCCGGCCCGATCAGTGCGCATTTGATTTTCTTCATCAGGATCTTTCCTTTAGATAAAGCGGACATCGCAACTGCCGATGCCGGAAATGTGCATCGACAGCGCGTCGCCGGCCGTGACCGGTATCAGTTTCGCGAGCGAGCCGGACAACACGATCTCGCCCGCGAGGAGCGGCACGCCGTATTCGGCGAGCGTGTTCGCGAGCCACGCGACCGCGTCGGCGGGATGGCCGAGCGCCGCATCGCCGCGGCCTTGCGCGACGGGTTCGCCGTTCTTCTCGATCGTCATCTCGCATGCGGCGAGATCGAGCGTGCGCGGGTCGACCCGTGCATCGCCGAGCACGTACACGCCGCACGACGCGTTGTCGGCGACGGTGTCCTCGATGCGGATCGCCCAGTCGCGGATGCGCGAATCGACGATCTCGAAGCAGGGCGCGACGGCGGCCGTCGCGGCGATCACGTCGGTGCGGTCGATGCCGGGGCCGCGCAGGTCGCGCGACAGGATGAACGCGATCTCGCCTTCGGCGCGCGGCGCGATCAGCGAATCGGCGGCAATTGCCTCGCCGGCCGCGTAGTGCATGCCGGACAGCAGGATGCCGAAATCGGGCTGGCGCACGTTCAGCATGTCCTGCACGGCCTGGCTCGTCACGCCGATCTTCTTGCCGACGACCGCTTCGCCGTGTTCGAGGCGGCGTTCGACGAAGCGCTGCTGGATGCGGTAGGCGTCGTCGAGCGACAGCCGGCGCGGGCGGCTCGACAGCGGCGCGACCGGCGCGCGTGCGTGCCACGCGGCGTACAGCTCGTCGCCGAGCGTCGTATGCAGGCGGGAAGACATGAAAGGGCCCTCGAATGGAAAAGGCCGCCGTCGCGGGCGGCGTCGTGCGCCGGAGCGGGGCTCCGGCGCGTGGAGCGCGGGCATGCCGCGTCAGTCGGTTAGTTCCCCGAACTGCGGATCGCGTCCGGCGAGAAGTACGCCTCGTTGAACTGCGGGCTGTTGTCGAGCTTCGGCATCGGGCCTTCGTTGGTCAGTCGGTCTGCCATGTACGCGCCCGAGATCAGGTCGTGGTAGAACACGACGCCCGGGTAGAACACCTTCGCGTCATACGCATACAGCGTCGTCGCGACGTTGGTGCGCCACAGCTGGCCGCGCGCGTCGTAGTTGTCGGCGAGCAGCGTCATCCACGAATCCTCGTCGATGTACAGCACGCGCTTCGCATACTGGTGACGGTAGTTGCTCTTCAGCGTCGCCTGCAGCACCCACACGCGATGCAGCTCGTAGCGGATGGCCGACGGGTTCTCGTGGCCCTTGGTCAGCAGGTCGGCATACTTCACCGAGCTGTCCATCGCCTTGTAGTTGTCGTACGGCACGTAGATCTCGCGCTTGCCGACGATCTTCCAGTCGTAACGGTCGCCGGGGCCGTTGTACAGGCGGTCGTCGTCGACGGTGCGGAAGCCGCCCGGGCCCTGCGGCTGGTCATAGCCGTATTCGGGCGCCTGGCGCACGCGCCGCGTGCCGGGGTTGTACATCCACGTGCGCGACGAGTTGTCCGCGCCGGCCTTGTCCCAGTTCGTGAAGCCGACGATCAGCGAGCCGCGGTCGGACAGCGGCAGCTCCGTCGCGTTGCGGTAGTACGTGCGGTTGTTCAGGTCGCTCTTCACGTCGAATTTGCCGGCGTTGCGCGGCGAGTAGATGTCATAGCGCACCTTGCCCCATGCGATGTTGCCGTCGGAGTACACGACCGCCTGGTCGTAGGTGGCCTGCTCGGCGCCGATCGCCGACGAGAAGCGCTGGTTCCACAGCAGCTCGGCGGCCGTCTTCGGGATCGGGTAGGGCACCGTCGGCGGCGCGTTCGTGAGACCGTTCGCGTCGGACGTCATCGTCGAATCGGGCGCATACGCGCGGATGTCCTTGTAGACGGAATCCGCGTAGCGGAAGTCGCGATGGCTCGGGTAGACGTTGATCTTGAACGTGGCCGGATAGCGCTTGAACATCGCCTTCTGGCCGTCGGTCAGGTGCTCGGCATACTGCGCCATGTTTTCCGCGGTGATCGTGGCGACCGGCTTCTCGCTCGCGAACGGATCGGGGTAGCGGCTGCCGCGCTTGTACTGCACGTCGGGCGGCGTGCCGAGCCACTTGCCGGACCATTCGGGCACGCCGCTGTCCTTGCTCGCGGCGCGCACCGCGCCCATCGGCGTCAGCGGGCCGTCGAGCGCCTTCAGGTCGTCCGGCGTGACCTTCGGGAACGATGCCGTCGCAACGAGTGCGCACGCGGCCATCACCGACGCGCGCAGGAGGGGGAGACGAATTCGCTTCATGACAATCCTCTTGCTGAGTGACGAGCGGCCGGGCCGCTCAGAAGTGGTAGGTCGCCGTGGCCAGCACGTAGTCGCGATCCGAAAGCGGGCGCGTGACCGGGTTCGGCGAGCCGAGGAACTTCGCGTAGACGAGCGACAGCTGCAGGTTGCTCAGGCGCGTGAAGGTCACGCCGGCGGTCACGCGGTGGTCGCCCTGGCCCGTCAGCGAGCCAAGCGCGCCGGCGAGCGGCGACGTGCCCGTCAGGTCGTGCGTGTAGGTCAGCGGCACGTCCAGATCCCAGCCGTTGAACACGTTCTTGTAGCTGAGCGTCCACGCGATTTCCATCGCGAGCGCGTTGCGCGAATTCGTCAGCGTGGTCGAGCCGTCGAGTTCCGAGATGCTGCCCGCGTGCACATAGGTGAGTTCGCCGATCAGCGACTGCGAGTTCGCGAGGAAGCTCGGCCCGATCGAGTAGATGCCGGACAGGTTGGTCTGCAGCACGTTCGCGCGGGTCGACTGCGGGCCCGTCGGCGTATTGACGAGCACGGCCGCGCCCTGGCGGTACGACACTTCGCCCGCGACGTTCACGGGGCCGACCTGGGTCGAGAAACTCGCGCCGGTCAGCTTGATGTTGCTGAAATACTTTTGCTGGTACTGGAGCGTCGGGAAGTAGGTCGTGACGACGCTCGGGTTCATGTCGTTGTAGTGCAGGTGGTACAGGCCGAGCTCGGTGTCGCCGAGCACGCGAAAGCGCGCGCCGATACCCCACTGGTTGCGTGCGCTGGGCTTGTCGTCGGGGCCGCGCGGAATGATCATCCCGCCCGGGCCGATGATGAATTGCGCACCGGGGCCCGTCACGTCGGAGTAGCTCCAGTACGTGCCGGGCGCGGTCAGGCGGTTCTGCTGGTACGAGAACTGGTAGTAGCCGAGCAGGCTGAAGTTCGGCGTGATCTGCCACTGCGTCGAGATCTGCGGCACCGGCAGCAGGATGTCCTTCACCTCGGCGCCGGCCATATACGACTTGGTCGCATCGGCGGGCCCCTGTGCGCCCGCGATGTTCGGGAAGAACAGGCTCTCGCCCCATGCGACCACCTGGTCGCCGACCTTCACGTTCAGGCTCGTCGAGCCGATGTGGAACGTGTTGTACGCATACGCGGCGAGCAGCGTCGTGTGGCCGCCCGACCAGTAGCGCGCGTCGCTCGTGAAGTTGTTGTACTGGCCCGACTGGTTCACGGTGCCCGGCGCGTCGTTGTAGTTCGGGCGGTGATAGGCCTGGTCGTAGAACGTGTTCGCGCGAACGAACACGCCCCAGTCGTCGTGCTTCAGGTTCACTTCGCCGAGCAGGCTGACCTGGTTCTCGATCAGCTTGTTCTTCGCGAAGTTGCGGTCGCCGTCGTCGCCGTTGATGTTCGCCGGCGTCAGCAGATTGCCGCTCGGTGCGCGCGTGCGCATGCCGAGGCCGTAACTGAGCGTGAACGTATAGTCCAGCGTCGTGTCGGCGCCAAGCTCGATCGTGCTGCCTGCGTGCGCGTTCGGAACGGCGCACGTCAGCAACGCGGCGGCCAGCGTCGACAGCGTGGCGGTTGCCCGCCTGTCGGTACGGCGCGAAATCCGTTGATGCATGGTGTCTCCTCTTGGGGTATCGACGACGGTCGACTGTGTGTGTTGTCGTGAGAGGCAGAGTAGGGAGATCGCGGTAGCAGGGAATCGTCGAAATGAACTAGATGACTTCCCTAGGACTGGAAACGATTCGTCTGCGTACCGCTTGCGTCGCACCTGCTATCGCGCTTCCGCCTGTGCCGCGGACAGGAACGCCGGCCGCTCGCCGCCGCCGTCGAGCCGCAGGTTCGCGCCCGACGTGTACGACGCGTCGGGCGACGCGAGGAACAGGCACGCGGAGGCGACGTCGTCGGGCGTCGCGAGCCGTCCGGCGGGAATCGTCGCGCGGATCGCATCGAGCGCGTCGCCGTCGCCGTAGTGGCCTTCGGTGGCCGCTTCCGTCTGCACGAGGCTCGGGCTGATCGCGCACACGCGCACGCGCGGCGCCCACTCGACCGCGAGCGACGCGACCGCGTTGACGAGGCCCGCTTTCGCGGCGCCGTACGCGGCCGTGCCGGGCGATGGCCGCGACGCGCTGACGCTCGCGATGAACAGCATCACACCGCCTTCCGGCTGCGGCTGCATGATCGCGTTCACGCGCTGCGCGAGCTGCAGCGGCGCGATCAGGTTCAGCCGCACGATCGATTCGGTGAAGCGCGGCGACGCATCGGCCGCGAGCGCGAACGGCGAGCCGCCCGCGTTGTTGACGAGCACGTCGAGGCCGCCCGCCGTCTCGCTAATCGTCGCGAGCATCGCGTCGACCTGTTCGATGTCGCGCAGGTCGGCCGCGATGAACGCCGCCGTGCGGCCGCCGGCCGAAGGCGGCGTGTCGGGCGCGCTGCGTCCGCAGACGAACACGCGCGCTCCCGCCGCGAGAAACCGTTCGGCGATGCGCCGCCCGATGCCCTTGGTGCCGCCCGTCACGAGCACCGTCTTGCCGCTATAGTCGAATCCGTTCATCGTCAGCCTCCGTTTCGGTGGGCCGATGATAGGAACAAGCGCGCGCGGCTTCGTAGTCTGAAAGGATGATGCCGGCCGGCGCCCGCGGCGCAATCATCGTGGCCAAGCATCCATCGAACGACGAAGGAGACAACCCGCGATGACGATCCCCACGACGCCGCCGGCCGGCATCTTCACCGACGGTCCGGGCGGCCTGCGCCTGCACCATTTCGAAGCGGGCGAGGGCCGGCCCGTGGTGTTCATTCATGGCAGCGGCCCGGGCGCCAGCGGTTTCAGCAACTTCAAGCACAACTACCCGGCGTTCGCGGCGGCAGGCTATCGCGCGATCGTCGTCGACCTGCCCGGCTACGGGCAGTCGTCGAAGCCGTCCGACGTCGCCTATACGCTCGATTTCTTCGTCGGCGCGCTGCATGCGCAACTGGCGGCGCTCGGGATCGGGCCGGCCGTGCTGCTCGGCAACTCGCTCGGCGGCGCGATTGCGCTCAAGTACGCGCTCGATTACCCGGACGAAGTCGACGGGCTGATCATGATGGCGCCGGGCGGCGTCGAGGATCGCGACACCTATTTCCGGATGGAAGGGATCCAGCGGATGGTGAAGCTGTTCACCAATCGCCAGATGAATGACGACACGATGCGCGAACTGCTGACGCTGCTCGTGCACGACCCGGCGATCGTGACCGACGCGCTCGTCGCCGAGCGGATGAAGGTCTGCGTCGAACAGCCGACCGAAGTACTGTCGACGATGAGCGTGCCGAACCTGACCGATGCGCTCGGCGACCTGCGCAGCCCGGTGCTCGGCTTCTGGGGCACGGATGATCGCTTCAATCCGGTCGGCGGAGCGCTGAAATTCCTCGAACGCTGCCGCGACGCGCGCTTCGTGCTGATGAACCGGTGCGGCCACTGGGTGATGGTGGAACACGCGGGTTATTTCAATCGGGAATGCCTCGATTTTCTTGCGGCGCGCAATACGCGATAACGCCGGATGCCCTTGAAGGCCGGCCCCGGCATGGGCGGCCCGTCCGACTACACGGAGACACCATGAAACTCATCGAAGACCTGTTCGACCTGCGCGGCAAGGTGGCCGCGATCACCGGCGGCGCGCGCGGCATCGGCGCGGAGACGGCGCGCACGCTGGCCGCCGCCGGCGCGAGCGTCGCGATTCTCGACGTGCTGTCGCAGCCGGCGGAAGCGCTGGTCGAGGAAATCCGCGCACAGGGCGGCCAGGCCGCGTTCTGGTCGCTCGACGTGACGCACGAGGCCGATGTGGCGCGCGTGTTCGGCGAGATCGTCGCGCGCTTCGGGCGCCTCGACGTGCTCGTGAACAACGCGGGCATCGAAGGCCACAACGTGCCGACCCACGAGCTCACGCTCGCGCAATGGCAGCGCGTGCAGGACGTGAACGTCAACGGCGTGTTCCTGTGCACGCGCGCGGCGATTCCGCATATCGACGCGGCCGGCGGCGGCTCGATCGTGAACCTGTCGTCGATGTACGGGATCGTCGGCGGCCCCGACGTGCCCGCGTATCACGCGTCGAAGGCCGCGGTGCGGATGATGGCGAAGGTCGACGCGATGCTGTACGCGGCGAAGAACATCCGTGCGAATTCGGTGCATCCCGGCTATATCCGCACGCCGATGCTCGAGGAGGCGTTCCGCCAGATGGGGCAGGACCCCGATCGTGTATTTGAGTACCTGCAGACGAACGTGCCGATGGCGAAGATCGGCAGCCCGCGCGACATCGCGGCCGGCATCCTGTATCTCGTGTCGCCGGCAGGCCGTTACGTGACGGGCGCGGAGCTCGTGATCGACGGCGGGTTTACCGCGCGCTGACGCGGCGTGGCGCGCGCAACGAAACAGGAGACAGGCAGTTGAAAGTGCTCGTGGCAGTGAAACGCGTGGTCGACGCGAACGTGAAGGTCGGCGTGAAATCCGACCGGACGGGCGTCGACATCGCGAACGTGAAGATGTCGATGAACCCGTTCGACGAAATCGCGATGGAAGAGGCCGTGCGGTTGAAGGAGGCCGGCGTCGCGACCGAGGTGGTGGCCGTGTCGGTCGGCGTCGCGCAAGCGCAGGAGACGCTGCGCACGGCGCTGGCGATCGGCGCGGACCGTGCGATCCTCGTCGAATCGAACGACGGCGTCGAGCCGCTGGGTGTCGCGAAGGTGCTGAAGGCGCTAGTCGACCGGGAACAGCCGCAGCTCGTGATCCTTGGCAAGCAGGCGATCGACGACGATTCGAACCAGACCGGGCAGATGCTGGCTGCGCTGGCAGGTCTCCCGCAGGCGACGTTCGCGTCGAAGGTGACGGTGTCCGGCGGCAAGGCTACGGTCGCGCGTGAAGTCGACGGCGGTGCGGAAACGCTGTCGCTGACGCTGCCGGCGGTAATCACGACCGACCTGCGCCTGAACGAGCCGCGCTACGTGACGCTGCCGAACATCATGAAGGCGAAGAAGAAGCCGCTGGAAATCGTGAAGCCGGAAGACCTGGGCGTGAATGTCGCGCCGCGCCTGAAGACGCTGAAGGTGGTCGAGCCGCCGAAGCGCGCGGCCGGCGTGAAGGTGCCGGACGTGAAGACGCTGGTCGAGAAGCTCAAGACCGAAGCCAAGGTGCTGTAACAGGGAGCGCAAGGAAATGACGATTCTGGTAATCGCGGAACACGACAACGCGTCGATCAAGGCCGCGACGCTGAATGCCGTGGCTGCCGCGCAAGCGCTCACCGCGGCAGGCGGCGGCGACGTTCACGTGCTGGTCGCGGGACACCACGCGCAAGCGGCGGCCGCTGCGGCAGAGAGGGTCGCCGGTGTGTCGAAGGTGCTGCTGGCCGACGCGCCGCAGTTGGCCGACGGCCTGGCGGAGAACGTCGAAGCGACGGTGATGAACATCGCGAACGACTACTCGCACATCCTCGCGCCGGCCACGGCCTACGGCAAGAACATCGCGCCGCGCATCGCCGCGAAGCTGGACGTCGCGCAGATCTCCGAGATCACGGCCGTTGTTTCGGCCGACACGTTCGAACGCCCGATCTATGCGGGCAACGCGATCGCGACGGTGCAGTCGGGCGATCCGGTCAAGGTGATCACGGTGCGCGCGACGGGTTTCGATCCGGCAGCAGCCGAAGGCGGCAACGCGACGGTCGAGAAGATCGATGCGGCAGCCGATGCCGGCGTGTCGCACTTCGTGAGCCGCGAGGTGACGAAGCTGGACCGCCCGGAACTCACCAGCGCGAGCATCGTCGTGTCGGGCGGCCGGGGTCTCGGCAGCGGCGAAAACTACACGAAGGTGCTGGAGCCGCTGGCCGACAAGCTGAACGCGGCGCTGGGCGCCTCGCGCGCGGCAGTCGACGCAGGCTACGTACCGAACGATTACCAGGTCGGCCAGACCGGCAAGATCGTCGCGCCGCAGTTGTATATCGCGGTCGG
This sequence comes from Burkholderia catarinensis, assembly GCF_001883705.2. Lineage (GTDB taxonomy): Bacteria > Pseudomonadota > Gammaproteobacteria > Burkholderiales > Burkholderiaceae > Burkholderia > Burkholderia catarinensis. Next base: position 91,571 of record NZ_MDEQ02000005.1, on the reverse strand, counting down.
CATTTCAGGGGCGATCCAGCATCTGGCCGGCATGAAGGATTCGAAGGTGATCGTCGCGATCAACAAGGATCCGGAGGCGCCGATCTTCAGCGTGGCCGATTACGGCGTCGTCGGTGACCTGTTCACGCTCGTGCCGGAAGCGGCCGCGGCGCTCTGACCGATGCCGCTGTTCGAATTCAACGGAATGCGGCCGCGCGTCGATCCGTCGGCGTACGTCGACCCGAGCGCGGTCGTGATCGGCGACGTGACGATCGGCGCGCGCTGCTACATCGGCCCGCATGCGAGCCTGCGCGGCGACTTCGGCGTGATCGTCGTCGCAGACGGCAGCAACGTACAGGACGGCTGCGTGCTGCATGTCGGTGTCGGCGAGACGTGCCGGCTCGGCGTCAACAGCCACATCGGCCATGGCGCGATCGTGCATGGCGCGACGCTCGAACCGGACACGATGATCGGGATGAATGCGGTCGTGATGGACGGCGCGACGATCGGTGCGACGACGATCGTCGCCGCGTGCGCGTTCGTGAAAGCCGGCTACGACGTGCCGCGCGGCGTGCTGCTCGCGGGCATGCCGGGGCGCGTCGTGCGGCGGCTGAGCGACGCGGAGATCGACGCGAAGGCGAACGGCACGCGGATTTATCAGCAGTTGGCGGCGGATTGTTTGAGGACGATCCGGCGGATCGACGGGTAAGCGGGGTACGGGCGGAGGACGCACATCGAGAAGCCGGCAGGCAGGGTTTCATCGCACGTGCGGGCCCCCGTCAATCATGTCGTCTCGTGCTTGATGGCGCGAAAACCTTCTGCTGTTGACGTCACGCTTGAAAATCCGAGTGCGGACAAGGCTTGCTGAAGGCGCTCCGAAAGCGGCGTGCCGTAGACGTCCAGAATCGCATAACCATCGCCGGAATACTGGTTGTGGTGCTCGTCCACCACATCGAGTATTCCGGCGCACCAGCTTTCGCGATCGCCGCCATATCGCAGGAACGTGGTAACCCCACCTTCGGCGGCTTGCCCGGGGAGCGCTGGAGACGCATTCCAGATCAGCTTGACCACGGTATCGTTGATGTCGCTCGTCACGACCCACGTATGCCGTACGCTTGCGGCGATGTCGCGAATCCGTTCGCCGCTTCCCGGGTCGACAACGAGCGCGATCGTGTCCTGCTTCGTCATGGATGTTCTCCGTGTTTTCGCGATATCGCGTATCGCCCGCGCCCGTCGGTCAATCGGGACGACACCGGATCGATTGCGTCACCCGTCGCCGTTAGCTTAAGATCATCAGCAGTTCATCCCACGCCTTCAGCGCAAATGAAAACTAGCATACGCCTGCGGGTCGCCGTCATTACCTCCGCCTTTGCCGCCTTCAACGTTTATATGCACATTCAGCAGTTCATCAGTGGCTGCCTGTGGGTCAGGGGCCATCAGCGCTGCAGTTTCGAAAACAGTACGAATTTCGAAGGCTGGATGGATCTCGACCTGCTGATTACCTGTTGCTGGGTCGCCGCGGCGGTGGTGGGCTGGATTTCCGTCGCGCAGGCCGCGAAGAAGCCGGGTTAGCGGTCGGGGCGCGTGTTCGACGAAACGTGCCGCGACATGGCGCTCGATCGAATCGTCCCTGTCAATCCGTGACAACGCGTATTTGATGATCGGCGGCGAGGCCGTTCCGGATCCATTCGAGCCTGGAACGAGCGCGCGAGCCTGCTGCCGGCCGAGACGCTCATGGCGATCCTGAGCGAGACGAGCGGCTGAGCGCGGCGCGTGCGACGGGATGGCGGCCGCCGGCTGTCGTTGTGTTATTTCCTTCCGTGCCCGGATAATGATCCGGCGTCGCGCAAGCCGCGCGAAGGGAGGCTCCCATGCAATTTCCGACGGGATCGGTGGTCGCGCTCAGTTCGGCCGCCGCGACGATGTTTTCGATCGGCATGCTGTTTCTCGTCTACTGGGGTTTGCACGAGCCGCCGCCGTGGCGGTTCGGCGACTACGTCGTGATCGTGCTCGCGCTGTCGGGCTTCGCGAGCCTCGCCAGCGTGCCGTTTCTTGCCACATCGCCGATGAAAACACCCGATGACGAGTCGCGGATGTTCGTCGCGCGACGCGTGTTTCTGTGCGGCGCGAGTGCGGTGTGGTGCGCGATCGTCGCATCGCTGTTCGTGTGAGCTCCGGGCGGGATGACGGCCGCCGGAACGGCGTTGCGCGAGCGTCTCGAGACGTCTTGCGCGAGGCCGGAACGCACGGTTTTCAGGTGTCGAATCGGGGCGCCATTCCGGCTTTGATTTCCCCTGTGGCGTGCACTAGATTCGAAGCGTTCATATGTGACCGAGCGCGAGGTGAAGCCATGACTCCGTGGGAGATTCAGGGCACCGAATTGATCAATTGCAATTGCTCATACGGTTGTCCCTGCCAGTTCAATGCGCTGCCGACCAACGGCAATTGCGAAGCGTTGGGCGCGATTTCGATCGACAGCGGCCACTACGGCGACGTGGTGCTCGACGGCGTCACGATCGCGGTCGTGTTCCAGTGGCCGGGGCCGATCCACGAGGGCAGGGGCAAGTGCCAGCCGATCGTCGACGAGCGCGCGAGTCCGGAGCAGCGCGACGCTGTGCTGAAGATCATGACCGGTCAGGATACCGATCCGTTTGCAACGATGTTCTCGGTATTCGCGTCGACGCTCGAGCAGGCGTTCGATCCGATCTTCACGACGATCGATTTCGACGTCGATGTTGATGCGCGGCGCGGCCGGATTCACGTCGAAGGCGTGTTCGACGTCGCGGGCGATCCCATCCGCAACCCGGTGACGGGCGCCGAGCATCGCGTGCGGATCGACCTGCCGCACGGTTTCGAATACGAACTGGCCGAGATCGGCTCGGGCAGGGCGCACTCGCAAGGCAATATCGCGCTGACCCTCGACGGCACCTATGCGCAGTTCGCGCGGCTGCATCTGAACAACCACGGGCTGATCCGGCATCGCGCCGCGGCATGATTCCCCTCGGCAACCGGCTCTGGAGCGAGCGCGTCATCACGCTGCTCGGCATGGCCGTGCTCGTCGGCGTGTGCTGGTTCTATCTGTGGACGGGCGCGGGAACCGGCATGTCGGCGCTGGAGATGACGACAGTCGCGCTCTTTCCGCATCGCCTAGCGGGCGACATGGGCAGCATGGATCCGTCGCTGCCGACCGTGATCGTGATGTGGTGGGTGATGATGATCGCGATGATGACGCCCAGCGCGGCGCCGCTCGTGATGCTGTACCGGCGCGTGCTGCGGCAGCGCGGCGCGGACGGTTCGGGTTCGGCGTTCATGTCGGCGGCGCTGCTGGCCGGTTATCTGGTCGCATGGCTCGTGTTCTCGATCGGCGCGGCGTTGCTTCAGGCGCTGCTGCAGCCGGCCGGGCTGATCTCCGCGATGATGCTGTGGTCGAAGAGCGCCGTCCTTTCCGCGATCGTGCTGGCGCTGGCCGGGCTCTATCAATTCTCGCCGCTGAAACGCGCATGCCTTCGGCAATGCCGTGCGCCGGCCGGGTTCCTGGTCGCGCACTGGCGTCCGGGCGTCGCCGGCAGTTTCCTGCTCGGCGCGCGGCACGGCCTGTATTGCGTGGGCTGCTGCTGGTTGCTGATGGCGCTGCTGTTCGTCGGCGGCGTGATGAACGTCGTGTGGATTGCCGCGCTGTCGCTCTTCGTGTTCGCGGAAAAGATCCTGCCCGGCGGCGAACGGATCGGGCGCGCGCTGGGCGTCGTACTGATTGCGTGGGCCGGGGTGACATTGATCGTGTGACGGGCGGTCGTGCGGTCGTGCGCGATGCGCGGCGCCTGTCCGCCGGGGAAACGTGTCCGGCCCGACGGGAGGCTCTCGATGAAGACCTGCTTTCATGCTGTTGCCGCGTTGTGTGCGATGGTCGTCGTCGCGACGCCGGCGGTCGCGGGCGGCGACATGTCCGACATGAACATGGGTGGCACGAAGATGTCGGCGCCGGATTCGATGCTGACCGACGCCGAGGTCAGGGAAATCGATGCCGGACGCGGATTGGTGACGTTGAAGCACGGCGCGCTCGACAATATCGGGATGCCGCCGATGACGATGGCGTTCAAGGTCGCCGACGCGGCCATGATTCAGCCGCTTCATGTGGGCGACAAGGTCCGGGTGCGGGTGGAAAGCGTCAACGGCACGCTTACGATCGTGAAACTCGTGAAGCGGCCTTGATGGCGCGAGGCGGTGCGGGCCAGGCGGTGTGCGGCCGTGGCTGATTTTTCGCCGCGCAATGCCGCGTCACGCAGTGGCGGTATCGAGATCCACGAAGACCTTGTTGGCGCCCGCCTTGTACAGCCGCTTGCCGAGCTTCGGATAGTCGCACACGTCATGCTCCGGGCGATCGCCGGCCACGATATAGACGAGGGGCTGGTTTCCTGTATTCATCATCGTGTGTGCGGTGCCGCCGCGCGGGAATCCCATGAAGTCGCCCGGGCCGATCGGACAGGTGTGACCGTCGATGGTTGCCTCGCCGGTTCCCGACAGGACGTAGACGCATTCTTCCCCGTAGAGATGCCGGTGGTATTCGGTTGATTCGTGTCCGGGCATCAAGGTCATCAGATGAAAGCCGAATTGCGTCAGTCCTGTTGCGTCGCCAAGCGACCGCTTCAGGCGCACGGCATTCTCGTTCAACGGATGGACGGAATGGTCCGGTTCCATTGCCGTGATGTCGGCGGCTTTCAGGATTTCGCGCGGGGTGCTCATCGTTTGTACTGTCCGAAGGTCGGGGCACCGTGAATTATGGGGGCTGGCGACGGCGTCGTTGCATGCTTTCAAATGGCAACACGGGGCAGCACTGCGTATTTCGCCGCTCGATGCTACGTAACGCGGAGGCCGTGTTACGCCCGCGTTACCCGCATACGAGGCCTGATCGCACCTGGGAGCTTGAGCCTGGACGCCGTGCATCGCCGCCGGACGGCCGTCGGCAGACGCGATCCGGCGGGCTTGCGGAGTCGTCGTCGATATCGATCGTAATGGCACGATAGATGCTTGTTGGAATGATTACGCTAAAAAGCTAACGGGGCTTCCATGCAAAATCATTTCATCAAGGCGAATGTTGCGCTCGCCGCCATCGCCGCAGCGTGCGCGCTGGCAGCGTGCGGCGGCGGCGACATGACGGTGCCGACGCCAGGCGGTAACAACATCGGAACGAGTGCGAGCGGGACGACGAGTGGTTCGAGCGGGACCAGCGGCACAAGCAGTAGCGGCACGAGCAGCAGCGGCACAAGCAGCAGTGGCACGAGCAGCAGTGGCACGAGCAGCAGTGGCACGAGCAGCAGTGGCACAAGCAGCAGTGGCACAAGCAGCAGTGGCACAAGCAGTAGCGGCACAAGCAGCAGTGGCACAAGCAGTAGCGGCACAAGCAGCAGTGGCACAAGCAGCAGCGGCACAAGCAGCAGCGGCACAAGCAGCAGCGGCACAAGCAGCAGTGGCACGAGCAGCAGCGGCACGAGCAGCAGCGGCACAAGCAGCAGTGGCACGAGCAGCAGCGGTACAAGCAGCAGCGGTACAAGCAGCGGCAACACCAGCGGCGTGGGTACCAGCGGCACGCCTGGCACGAACGGCATCATCAGTTCGGTCGGCGGGGTTGTCATCGACGCGGGCATCACGACCGGCGGCCTGAGCCCGATCGGCGTGAGCAAGGGCGTGCCCACCGGGCTCGGCGATACGGTCACCGGAGCGGGCACGATCGTCCGCGATACGTCGGACGCCGTGAGCAACGGCATCGGCCAGATCGGCTTTACGTCGAACCCGGTCGGTACGACGGTCGCCGGCCTGGGCACCATCGTCGGCACGGCCGGCAACCCGATCGCCGGCCTCGGCGAAACGGTGAAGGCGATCGGCTCCGGCACGCTGTCGCCGCTCGCGCCGATCACGGCACCGGTCGGCGGCCTGCTCGACACGGTGGCCGGCGGTCTGACGTCGGGCGGCACCATGCTCGGCTCGACGCTTTCGTCCGGCCCGGTCCAGCAGGCTACCCAGGCGATCAGCACGGCGATCACGCCGCTCGTGACGACGGTCGGCCAGGTCACGCAGCAGGTCGGCACCGCAACCGGCCTCGGGCAGCCGGTCGCGGGCCTGCTCGGGCAGGTCGGCGGTGCGCTGACGTCGGCCGGCTGGAAGGTGACGTCCACATCGCCCCAGCCGCTGGTCGGCGATGTCGGCGGTCTCGTCCGTGCGGTCGGCAATACGGTGACCAATGCAGGCGGTCTCGTGAATCCGAGCGGTGCGAACGGCGCGGTGCCGGTCGCCGGCCTGGTGACGAGCGTGGTCGGCGGTATGCCGGCGGCCGTGCACGACGGGGCCGCGACCGGCACGGGCGGCGGCTCGCCGCTGGGTGGTCTCGCGAATCCGCTCGCGCCGGTGACGTCGCTGGTGGGCGGCCTGCTCGGCGGCGTGGCCGGCAAATAGCCGATCGGCCTGATCGGTCAGGCAGGAAACCGGCCGAATGGCCAGGGACGGCCGGCTATCCCCGGCTGTCACCGGCCCGGCCGGGATCCGTCGGACGACCCGGAGCCCGGCCGTTACCTTCGGTTGTCGTCGAGTTTCGACGGCGGCCGCGCCAGCCCGCGCGCCGGCAGCGGCGTCGACATCACGATCGACGTGCGCGTTTCGCCGTACAGGTTGATGCGTTCGATCAGTTGTTCGAGATGGGCCATGCTGACGGCGACGAACCGCATGACATACGAGTCCGCGCCCGTCACGTGATGGCATTCGACGACTTCGGGAATCGTCTCCAGCAACTTGAGGAACTTCGCTTTCGCCGGCTGTGGCACCGTGATGCCGATCAGCGCGCTCACCGGATAGCCGGCCGCCGCCGGATTGATCCGGGCCGTGTAACCGTCGATGACGCCGACCGCTTCGAGGCGCTTCACGCGCTCCGTCACCGCCGGCACCGACAGGTGAACCTGGCGCGCCAGTTCGGTATAGCTGATGCGGCCGTTGGCCTGCAACAGCGCCAGTACCTTCCAGTCCAGATCGTCCATCGCGGTGGGATTTTTAAGGAGAAGCGGCCATTTTTCCTTAAAAACCGCATTCAGCGGTGACCGGATTTTCCCTACGATGCCTGTTCAACCCGTTGCATGTCGCAAGGAGCAGGCGATGCTGTTCATCAAGTCCGTCGTGATGGGGCTGTCGATCGCGGTGCCGGTCGGCCCGATCGGCATGCTGTGCATCCAGCGCAGCCTGAGCCGCGGTTTTCACGCAGGGTTCGCGACGGGCGTCGGCGCCGCGTGCGCCGATGCGATCTACGGGCTGCTCGGCGCGCTCGGCATCGCGGGCATCGTCACGGCATTCCCGATGCTGACCGTCGGCCTGAAAATCGCCGGCGGCGCGTTCCTCGTGTGGCTGGCGTGGACCATCGCGCGGCAGGCGCCGGCCGCGTCGGCGATGCAACGCGACCTGCCGCGCACGACCGTCCTGCGCGATTTCCTGACGACCTTCGGCCTCACGCTGTCGAACCCGATGACGATCCTGTCGTTCGTCGGGATTTTCGCGGCGCTCGGCCCGCTGTCGGCTACCCGGGAAGGCGCGATGGGGTCGACGGTGGCGCTGATGGTCGCCGGCGTGTTCATCGGCTCCGCGACCTGGTGGCTGTGCTTGAGCAGTGCGACCGCTGCGCTGCGCACGAGGATGTCGTTCGCGTTCATGCACGGGCTGTCGCGCGTGTCGGCCGCCGTCATCGCGGTATTCGGCGCGATCCAGCTGGTCGCGGGCGTGCACGGCCTTGTCTAGGCCTGAAGCGGGGCGCTGTTCGATCGAACGTAGACGGCCGAGCGGTCGTGCGATCAGGTTCGGGTTTGGCGGCTCGCCGTGGCGACCATCTTTCAGCCACGCTTCGACGGAATTCGGGATTTCATCGAGGCCTGTCGAAGACGCCCGCATCGAGATCTTTTCTGAAATGCTGTAACCAATCGCTTTCGTCGCCGATCACGTATTCCCTCGTAATCTGCGTCGAAAGTCGGGTGATGGCGACATAGCCCTGTAGACCGAGGTTCTCGTCACCCTTCGGATCCGTCGTATCCGTTTCCAGAACAGCGAAATCGTCTTCTGCCAAACCATGACGCTCCAGCGTCGCCAGAAACGCCTCGTGTTCATCCGTTTCGATTAGCCGCATGTTCGCCCCCTTTGTGTTCAACGGAGATGTCGTGGGCGCCGACCGCGACGGGAACCGACGGCACCCGCTCAAGCATTGAAATCATGCGCATCGAACCCATGACGCGTGCTTCACATTCCCTGTATGCGGCGCTACCGGGAAGCGGGCATCGTTGCGCCGGTTTTATCGTCTGGGTCTTTTCATGCTTTCCGACTCCATGGCCGCATTCCACTCCTCGCTCGCCTCGATGGGGTCCATCGCTTCGTCAAGCGACGCCGTTGCGCGCTCGGCGGCCGCTATGGTTTCGTCTGCCGGGGAGGCGACATCTCCGTCGCCGTCATCCGGGGGCTGCAGCATGTCCTTGAGCATCGCGCTCAACTCCGCCGTGTCCCATGGCAGCCCACGCCGAGTTCGGTCCTTGATGTAGTGCCTCACTTCCGCGTCCTGCTCCGCGGTGAGCGGCAGTCCTCGGAAGGTGTTTTGGGGGTCAGAGTTAGTCACCACGTTCTCCTGCTTTTAATGCTTTTTCAGTGTACTCGCCATTGCGACCACGAGAGCCGTGATCGCGGCGCTCTTGCGCCGGATCGAACGTGTGTGGGCGCGACAGGCAACAGGCGGCCAGAACCGGACGTTCGCGATGTGATCATGATAGACCGCACCCCATACGGAACGGGCCATTCGATCTTGCTTCGCCAGTTCGCCACAACAGCACTAGCGCGTGCCGACGCGCTCGTGGTTGCCCGTCAGTTCGACAATGAAGTCAAGAAAAGCCCGTGTCTTGGCCGGCAGGTGATGCCGGGACGGGTAGTACGCGTATATGGGATATCGCTCGTCTGCCCATTCGGGAAAGAGATTGATCAAGCGGCCGTTAGCGATCAGGGGCTCGGCACCGAGCAGCAACATCTGCGCAATTCCGGAACCGGCGAGGCATGCGTTGAGCAGGGCACCCGGATCGTTGACCGTGAGGCGCCCTCGGGTGTCAACCACCATGCGTTTGCGCCGGCGATGGAATTCCCACGGGAACGGCTTGCCTGTCTCCGAGTTGCGAAATTCAACGCATCTGTGGCTTCGGCTTTCAAGGTCCTCGGGTTTTGCCGGCCGTCCCCGGCGAGCGATGTACGAGGGCGCCGCGACCGTAACGATGCCGGTATCGAGCAACTTTCTCGCGATCAGGGTCGATGCTCGGGGTTCGCCGAATCGCACGGCGATGTCGAAGCCATCCATGACGAGGTCGCCAAGACTGTCACGCGCGATGAACTCGCATTGGCCTTCGCCCGCGTGCTGGGCGCTCAGGTGCGCGCGGAAGTTGTCGACAGGCAGACGTGGGAAGCGCTGTTCCGCGGGTAGGGCATGAAGCATCCTCTACGCCGGATGCGCATGCTGGACGGCTTCAACGAAGGCTGGATCGATTTCGAAAGTCATCCTGACGAAATCGTGCGTGGGCACGTCGAACTGGAGACGGTTCTGCGTGAGCTTGTGTCGCGTCCAATCTGACCGGAGCCTCCGATCCATCGGATTGATCGATCGCCATGTCCTCCACGGAGCAATCGGCAACTGGAACTATACTGGGCAACCTGGAGGGTTCCATGACCGATCACGACAGACTGCATCCACTACGTCCGCTCCTGAAAAATTGGGTTTGGGAGCATGGCCGAATCGGGACTCGCTATCTCGACTGTGTGGACGGCGAAATCAAGTTTGATGAAGGCAAGAAGTCGCATTTCGCGGCCGAGAAATATATCTATGTGCCCCTTGGCAAGGACACGGACGACGATGCGTCCGTGGATGGCCCTGCCATTCAGGACGCCGGACTTGCCCGGTTTTTGCGGGCTGCGCAGTTGGGTACGCCGGAAGAAGCCGGTTCTGTCGCGGATGTGCAGCGCGCGGTGCAGGACTGCGTGGAGATTGGCCTGTTCAGTGCATATCAATGGGAGGCTCGAAAGGCGTTTGCCCGATACTCGCAGGAGCCCATGTTCGACGACGAGATCCGCGCGGCGGTTGTCGACGACATCCGGCGTATTTACGTCGGCATGCGGGAGCAACTTGCGCTGTACGATTTCAGTGTGCTCTACGGCTTGCCCATGCCGCTGCTTATCGGCGACACGCCCTTCATTGACTGGCGCGTGTGCGTCAGTCCGGCACTTCCGTTCGTGTCGCTTCCGCTGGGGCCTTACTGTCTGCTGGTAGGCGCGCCGTCGGGCAGGAAAAGCCGAATCGCCCCGGTGGTCTGGAAGGCCGCTGCCGCGATGGGCCCGTTGAAAGACCACAACCGCAAGATCGAGGAGCAGGCACGTCTGTGGCTGGTGGCGACCACGGATGACCAACTCGTTGCCGTACAAAGTCGCATGGCCGCGGCCATGGGCGCCAGGCAAGGGGATGGGAAGCCCTGACTGAGGTCGACGGAAGGCGGACCGTCGGCGGTGGCTGAATGATGAGCGGTAGTCCGTTGAGTCGTCGGGCGGGGTAGTGCGACTATCGATATCGTCGGATTGCCGGATGTCCGTGTTTGGCCGTGAGTCAGCCTGCGGCCAGGAAGAGACACTCGACCCAAACACGAGGACGGTTGACAATGCCTCGCTCAAGAGTTCGATTGCCACGCGCTCGCGCATGACGATCGAATCATCAATCCAGAACGCACGGAATGAGACACTCCCTCGGATATCTGCATGAGGTTTGGCTATGTCCCGACGGGCAGGGACAATCGCTTCCTGCATGCATTCCATATGGACCAGATGGCGACGCAGCACGTGCGCTTAATGAGTCTGGAAGTGAATGGGTCTGGACATTCTGGACGCGTTCACATGCAGAGACTATGGCTGTCTACTACGAATTTGTAGGCTACGGAGAATATAGTGTGCAGGACGATCTCGATCGGCAACCCTATCCGCCTGCTGCGTACGAGCGCCAGACGGCGTACTTGCTTCGAGACGGCTCGCTTAGGGTCTCAAGCTCAGAAGTCCGGCGCTAACCGCCAGTGAACAAATGGCGGATACGATGTTCCGCCGAGGAAGGCCAGAAATACTTCCACAACCTGATCGGCCATGAACCATTCATCTGAGCGCATCGGAATGTTGCCCGCTCGGAAGACTAGGATCGTGCCGTCAGGGCGTACAGGCGAAGGTTTGTTATGGAAGGCTCTCCATCGATGCGCGCCGAATTCAAAGCGCTCGATCATACAGCTGGCGCCACCGCCGGCTACTTGCACGTAGTTGCCTGCATCGTCAGTCAATGACGCATAAGATGACTTGCCGTAGCTTCGCAGCGACTTGAGCGCACGTGCGACCTGTACGGGAGTCGGCACGGCGTTTACCGGTCTGCCCTCGATTTCGAGTTTCATAATTGATCTATCTCGATCCCTCTCAATCAGATGCGAATCATACCAACGCGGAAACCCAATAACGAATGACCGCTGCCGGTGCATTTGAAGGACCGCTCCGGGTCGGAATCCGCCATTCCAAAACCCGCCGGCACAGGCCGCCCAACTTCCCGACCGAGGCCTCGTCGCACACCGCGCCAAGGCCTCTGCATCAGCCCATCAGAACGTATAGCTGACCTTCCCGAACGCAGTCCGTCCAAGCGTGTTGTAACCATACGCGGTCATGTACTGCCGGTCGAACAGGTTCGACAGCGATGCCGACACCGTCAGGTGCGAATTGATCCGGTACGACGCGCGCAGGCTCACCGTCAGGTACGACGGCAGATACGTGGTGTTGGCCGGGTCGTCGAACGTCGTGCCGCCGTAGAGCAGCGATGCGCCCGTGCTCAGCGCGTGCAGGTGCAGTTCGTCCCACGTGTGGTCGATGCTCACGCTGGCCGTCTGCCGCGGGCGGCGGTTCAGCCACGAATCGTTGGTTTCGTCCTGCGGATTCAGGAAGCCGATCGCGACGCTCACCGGCGTCGAGCGGCCGATCGTCCCCTTGTACGACAGGTCGATCCCGCGAATATGAGAGCGACCGATGTTCATCGGCGAGTACGTCGCGGGGTTGTACGCGATCAGGTTGTTGACCCGCGTGTCGTAGATCGCGGCGGTGAACGTGCCGTACGACGTGTTCGCATCGACCGCGGCCTCGACCGACGTGCTGCGTTCCGGGCTGAGATTCGGATTGCCGTAGCCGGGGTAGTACAGGTCGTTGAAACTCGGCAGGCGGAACGCATTGCCGTACGACACGCGCGCCGTATAGACCGGCGTGATCGCCCACGACAGCGCGGCGTTGCCGGTGTTCACGGATTGCCCCGCGATGATCTCGTGACGGCCCGCGAGGAACATCGTCACGCTGCCGAGCGTGGCCGACTGATGCAGCGAGAACGCGGAATCGTTGCGCGTCGGCACGCCGCCGGGAGCGTCGACCGGCAGGAATGCCTGTTCGCGCGTGAAGTCGTAGGCGAGCTTGGTCTCGCCCGACAGCGGCAGGCCGAACAGGCGGAATCCGCGCTCCTGATGGGTCAGCGACGTCGACGTGCTGATGCGCTGCGAATTGATCTGGTCGGTCGGGACGGTCGGATCGCTCGCATAGAGGAACTGGCGATCGTTCGAATAACCGAAGGACTGGTCGAACTGCGTGTCCGGCGTGATGTCGAGGTGGAACGCGATACCGGCCGTCAGTTGATGATCGAGCTGGCGGTTCGCATAGCCGAGGTTGTCGTAGGACAGATCGGACCGGTGATACAGCGCGAACGTCGAGATCGACCAGTTGTCGCGCGCGTAGCCGAGGCGCGCGTCGAGGTCCTGCGCGTGGTACGGATTGCGGCCGTCCTCGTGGTACGGCAACACCGGCCGCGTCGAATCGATGCCGGCCGTGTTGTACGCGTGCAGCCCGAGCGAGTAGGTGAGCCCGCCGAGCGCGGCCAGCGGCCCGGTCGACGGCACGGTGCCCGACGTGCGGAACTGCGTGTCGAACGTCTTGTTCGACCCGCCGCCGAACGAGACGGTGGTCTGGTTCGGCTGGTTGGCGGCGCGGCGCGTGAACAGCTGCACGACACCGCCCATCGCATTGGCGCCGAACGATGCGGCGGCGGGGCCCGAAATCACTTCGACGCGTTCGAACGCGTCGGTCGGCAGGTCGGCCCACGGTGCGATACCGGTGGTCGGCGAGCCGATCCGGATGCCGTCGATGAACACGGCGACCTGGCTTGCCGACGAGCCGCGGATGCTGACCGACGCGGACGAGCCGGGGCCGCCGCTCTGCGAAACGGTGACGCCCGGCAGCGTCGCGAGCGCCTGCGTGATGCTCGGGTCGCTCGGCGACAATCGGTCGAGATCGGTGCGCGTGAGCACCTGGGTCGACGCATAGCGCCCGTCGAACGATTCGGGCAGCCGACGCGTGTCGGTGACGGCAATCGTCGGCAGTTCGGCGCCTTCGGCGGCCTGGGCCGGTTGCGAAACCGCGGTGTCGCCGGCGGCGTGGGCGACGGGCGAGAGGAGCGCGGTCGCGGCGGACGTGGCAAGGAGGTGTCGGATCTTCATGAGGCGGTAGTTGCTGTCGGGCTGTGCGTGCGGCGATCGTGAGCGGGCGGCGGGCAGCGCCGGTTTTGTTGTCGGTGATCGGGTTATCGCGCGACCGGGCCGAGCGGCCCGGCGTCGCGGGCGTCGGCGCGGCGCAGGCCGGCGGGCGCGATCGAACTGGAACGGCGCGGCCACGCGGGCGGGCCGTGCATGCCGACGGCGTGTCGGCGCGACGCTGCCGGCGCGGAAGCGGATTCGATAACGGTGGACATCTGGCGGATCCTGAGGTCGGGCCGTCCATGCAACGGGCGACCGCCAAAAGGCGGTGCTTGGCGCATCGGGACACCCCGCCCGGTGCGGCTGCTTGGACCTCGGGTCGATGGCAGGTCTCCTGGCTCGCGGGTCGTCATCTGCGCCGGCCTTCCCGGTTTCCCAGTGGCATGCAGTGGCACGGATTCGCCGCTTACAGTTGCGGGGGCAGCCGCAGATTCGAGGCGTGGCCTCTCCTGCGTTCCCTTTTGATCCCGTCTCCGGGAACCATCAGCGCGCAAGGGTAATGGCGTGCGCTCCGGCGCGTCAATTGCCGCGCCGCGCGGGGATGCGAAAAAACGTCATCGCTCGGCAAAAAAATCTTTCGAAATCCTTTCTTTCATGCGCCGGCGCCGCGTTTCTCGTCTGACGAAACCGGGTGATTTGAGGTCGCGCAGTCGCGCCTGAACCGGCTCGGCGCCACGCCCGTCCAGCGCACGAACGCGCGCCGGAACGCTTCCTCGCCGCCGAAGCCGAGATGCGCGGCCACGCGTGTCACCGGCCAGTCGGTCTCGTGCAGGCATCGCCGTGCCGCGTCGGCCAGGCATTGCTCGCGCAGCATGTGATATCCGCTGCCTTCGGTTGCGAGCCGCCGCCGCAATGTCGCGTCGCTGACGCCAAGCCACGCGGCCAGCTCCGCGAGCGGCGGCAGCGCCTGTTCGTGCGCGAGCGCCGCATCGAGAAAACCGCGCACCTGCTGCGCCCACGACACGACGGCCGGCGCCGCATCGATCAGACGAAACGGGAAGTCGACGAGAAACGCGTCGAGTTCGCCCGGCTGCCGGATCACGCGGCAATCGAGCCGCGCCGCGTCGAACGCGAAGCCGTAGGTTTGACGGCCGACGTCGACCGGCGCATTGAACAGCCCGAGCAGCGGCATCGCGTCGTCGCGGCGCGGATGGCCGAGCCATACGCCGGTCGGCCGCAGCGGCTGCCCGATCAGCCAGCCGAACAGCTGCAGATAGCAGAACAGCCCCGTCAGGTCGACGAGGCACGCGGCCGGGCTGCGCGTGCGGCGCAGCGAGTCCATCCGGAACGTCGCGCGAGCGTCGCGCACCGTGAGCGACAGCACGCCGGCGCGCGGCGTCAGCATCTCGCAGAATTCGCGCGCGCAGCGGATCGCGTCGGCGAGCGTCGCGCAGCTCAGCAGGCAGCGGCACATCAGGTCGACTTCCTGCTTGCGCATCGGCGGATGGCCGTCGCCGCGCGCGACCTGCGCCTCGAGCCGCTCGATCGCGTCGCGGTACAGCGCGACGAAGCCGCCCGGCGTCGTCGCCGCTTGCGGCGGCGGTGCATCCCGGTCGGCCGGCGGCGCGCCGCTGCGCGCGAGTTCGCTCAGCAGGCGCGCGCCGAGGCCCGGCAGGACGCGGCCGCTGGCCGGCATGGCGCGCTGTTTCATGAGTCTCCCGATCTGATCGTTGCGACAGGGGCGGGTGAGCGGGCCGGTAGGGGTCCGCGAACCGTCGCCACGCAAGAATGCTATCCACGCCGGCCGCCTGCGGCCTCGCCGGAACGGCGTAGGCCGGCCACGCATCCCCTGACCGAACGACCACGGACGACACGCGAATGATCCAGATCGTAGACGAAATCACGCTCGCGCCCGAGCGCATTCCCGACGTGCTCGCGCTGCTGCGCGACCGTTACCTGCCGGGCCATGCGGCGCGCGGGTTGACGGCGGCCGGCCGCTGGGTGTCGCCGCCCGTCGCGGTGCCGGGGCAGCCGTGCACGCTGTGGCTGACCTGGCACGTGGCGGACGCGCCGGCCTATTACCGGATGCGCGCGCTGACGGATGCCGACGTGGTCGGTTTCTGGATGGCCGTCGACGCGCTGTGCGACATGCGCCGCCGCCACGTGATGACGGACGCCGATGCGCCGCTGCCCGCGCTGACGGAGGTCGACCATGCGGCATGACACGGCACAGGTATTCGTTTCGGCGGATCACGACGCCGACGCAATCGAACGCGCATTGCACGAGGCCGCGCACGCGCTGGCCGGTGCGAAACGCGTGGCGCTCGCGCGCAATCAGGAAGGCAGTTGGGGCGCGGGCGACTACACGCTCGACGTGTTGCGTGACGAACGGGCGATCGGTGCCGAAGCGGATTTCGCCGCGCTGGCGCAACTGCCGGGCATCGCACGCATCGACGCCGCCGTGTGCCATACGATCGGCGCCGGCCTGCGCGAGCCGGCGTTGCGCGACGGCGTGTGGCGCACGCTGATGCTGCGCGTGCGGCCGCAGGCAAGCGAAGCGCAGCGCGCCGCGCTCGAACGCGAACTGCTGCAGATGCCCGCGTTCATGCCCGGCATCCGCAACTGGCGCCTGAGCCGGATCGCGACGCCCGGCACATGGACGCACGTATGGCAGCAGGAATTCGCGTACGTCGGCGATCTGCTCGGCGAATACCTGATGCATCCGTATCACTGGGGCTGGGTCGACCGCCGGTTCGATGCCGAAAGCCCCGACTGGACGGTCGATGCGATCTCGCATGCGTTCTGTCCGCTCGCGTCGAGCCTGCTGGCCGACATGGCGGCGTGACGCTTGGCGCACACCGCGCCGACAACAACCCTGGAGACATGAAGATGCGAGCCCTGTTGATCGACCGCGTCGGCCATTCCGACGCTTTACGGCTGGCCGACGTGCCGGCACCGAAGCCGGGCCCCGGCGACGTGCTGATCCGCGTCGCGTATGCGGGCGTCAATCCCGCCGACTGGAAATGCCGCGAAGGCTATCTCGGCGCGTTCATGCAGTACACGTTTCCGTTCGTGATCGGCTTCGATGCGGCGGGCGTGGTCGAGGCGGTCGGCGACGGCGTCGACGGTTTCGCGCCCGGCATGCGCGTGTTCGCGCAGACCGACGTCGGCGCGGGGCGCTGGGGCGCGTATGCGGAATACGTCGCGGTGCGCCACGACTCGGTCGTGCGCTTGCCCGACGCGGTGAGCCTGGCGGAAGCGGCCGCGACGCCGACGCCCGCGCTCGCCGCGTGGGCCGGCCTGTTCGACGACGGCGGGCTGCGGGCGGGCCAGACCGTGCTGGTGCACGGCGGCGCGGGCGCGGTCGGCACGTTCGCGATCCAGCTCGCGGTGCAGGCCGGCGCGCGCGTCGCCGTGACGTGTTCGGCGCGCAACCGCGACACGGTCGAATCGCTGGGCGCGGAGGTCGGCATCGACTATCGCGCGCAGGACATCGCCGCGGCGCTGCGCGCATGGGCGCCCGGCGGCGTCGACCTCGTGCTCGACGCAGTCGGCGGCGACACGCTGCCCGCCGCGCTCGACCTGCTCGCGCCGGGCGGCACGCTGGTGAACATCATGACGCTGGCAGCCGGCGATGCGCAGCGGCTGGCCGCGACGGCCGCCGAAGCCGCGCGGCGCGGCCTGCGCACCGCGATGACCTACAGCCGGATGCCGAGCGGCGGCACGCTCGGTCTGATCGCGGAACAGCTCGGGCGGCGCACGCTGCGCGTGCCGCGTTTCGACTGTTTTCCGCTCGAACAGGCGGCGCAAGCGCTCGATCTCGTTCAAACGGGCGAGGCGAAAACGAAGCTGGTGCTTCATGTTGCGGATATCGCCGGCTGAGCGGCCCGCACGCACCTCACAGGAGACAACGATGACCGATAACCGAACCGGCGTACTGGCCGGCAAGTGCGCGCTCGTGACGGGCGCGAGCCGCGGCATCGGCCGCGCGATCGCGCAGCGCCTCGCATCCGAAGGCGCGACCGTCGTCGTGACGGCGCGCAGCCTCGCGCAATCGGCCGGCACCGCCGGCACGCTCGCCGAAACGGTTGCGCTGATCGAACAGGCAGGCGGCCGCGCGATCGCGCTCGCAGCGGACCTGTCGAACGCGGCCGAACGCGATGCGCTCGTCGGGCGCGCGGCGCAGGCGGCCGGCGGCCTCGACATCCTCGTCAACAACGCAGGCGTGGCCGACTACGCGTGCGTCGACGCGATGCCGATGACGATGTTCGACACGACGATCGAACACTACCTGCGCATTCCGTTCGCGCTGGCGCAGGCCGCGATCCCGTTGATGCGCGCACGCGGCGCCGGCTGGATCGTGAACGTCGGCTCGGTGACGGCGCTGCCGCCGCTGCGGCCGTTCGACGATTTCTCGCGCGCGGGCGGCGCGACCGTCTATGCGGCGGCGAAGGCCGCGCTGTCGCGCTTCACGCAGGGGCTCGCGGCCGAACTCGAAGCCGACGGCATCGCGGTGAATCTCGTCGCGCCGAGCACGGCGATCCGCACGCCGGGCGCGGCGCGCTACATCCCCGAAGGCTATCCGACCGAGGACGTCGCGTATCTCGCCGAAACCGCGCTCGCGCTGTGCCGCCTGCCGGCGCGCGAACGCACGGGCCTCGTCACGCACAGCCTGCATTTCCCGCTCGCGCAGCAGCTCGCGGTGCGTTCGCTCGACGGCCGTACGCCGCTGCCGCCGCCGGTGATTCCCGCGTACGCGCACCCCCTCATCGACCCGACAGGACTGTGACCGACATGACGAATTCGATTCGCTTCGACGGCGGCACCGCCGTGATCACCGGCGCGGCCAGCGGCATCGGCAGCGGGCTCGCGCGCCGCGCGGCCGCGCTCGGCATGCGCGTCGTGCTGGCCGATCTCGACCCGGCGAAGCTCGACGCGTTCGCCGCGACGCTCGACACCGACGTGCTGTGCGTGCCGACCGACGTCAGCCGGCCGGAAGCCGTCGACGCGCTGGCGGAAGCCGCATGGCGGCGTTTCGGCGGCGTCGACCTGCTGTTCAACAACGCGGGCGTGATGGCGACCGGCTTCAGCTGGGAAATCACGCCGGAGCGCTTCGAACGCAGCTTCGCGATCAATGTGCACGGCGTGCTGAACGGGATCCGCAGCTTCGTGCCGCGGATGCTCGAACGCAACGTGCCGGCACGGGTCGTGAATACCGCATCGGTCGGCGGGTTCCTGCCCAGCCCGCTGATGTCGCCTTATTCGGCGACCAAATTCGCGGTGGTCGCGCTGACCGAATCGCTGTACGGCGAACTGAAGATGCTTGGCGCGCCGGTCGGCGTGTCGCTGCTCGCGCCGGGCCCCGTGCAGTCGGGCATCTTCAACGATCCGTTCGGCGCGGCGCACGACCGGCCCGAGGTGCGCGGCTTCGTCGACACGATGCGCTCGATGCT
Organism: Burkholderia catarinensis; assembly: GCF_001883705.2. Taxonomy (GTDB): domain Bacteria; phylum Pseudomonadota; class Gammaproteobacteria; order Burkholderiales; family Burkholderiaceae; genus Burkholderia; species Burkholderia catarinensis. Next base: position 72,568 of record NZ_MDEQ02000005.1, on the reverse strand, counting down.
GAACGCGCACGGGCTCACGCCCGACGCATTCGCCGAGCGAGTGTTCGACGGCATCCGCGCAGGGCGCTACTGGCTGATTCCGCAACCGGAGACGATCGACGGCGCGCTGCAGCGGCGCACCGACGACATCCTCGCCGCACGCGATCCGTCGCTGCCGTCGTTCTGAGCGTGGCGGACCGGCGCCCCGTTACATGCGGGAGCCGGCGTGCGCGCGGCCGCTCGGGTCGCCGCCGCGATCGGGCGGCGTATTGTTCTGATCGATCTTCGCGAGCACGAAGCCGGCGGCCGGCAACGCGCCGGGCGAACGGTGGGTTGCCGGCGCGACTGCGTTGTGCGGGGATGCGGCGGGAAAACCGGATGACGTCACGCCCGGTTGAGCGAACGCCGAAACGGAAACGGCCGCCAGGGCGGCGGCGACGATCGCGTGGGTATTCATGGTGGCTCCTTCACGACTGACTTCGGGACAACGTAATCAGTCTAGGGCGCGAAACTTAACGCGGCGTGAAGGTGCGGCGGCGCGCGGATGACAGAATGTTCACGCGCGCCGCGCCGTTCATGCCGGCGCCGACACCAGCTTGCAGAAGCTCTCGAGATCGACGTTGCCGCCGCTGATCACCACGCCGACGCGCTTGCCCTGCAGCGCGTCCTTCATCCGTCGTACGGCGGCGAACGACAGGCAGCCGGTCGGCTCGACGACAATCTTCATACGGGTCGCGAAGAAGCGCATGCAGTCGACCAGTTCCGCATCCGTCGCAGTCAGGATGTCGTCGACGTCGCGGCGGATGATCGGGAACGTCAGGTTGCCGAGGTGCTGCGTCTGCGCGCCGTCGGCGATCGTGCGCGGCGTGTCGATATGCACGATCGCGCCGGACCGGAACGATTGCTGGCCATCGTTGCCGGCTTCCGGCTCGACGCCGTAGAGCTTCGCGTGCGGCGACAGCGCGCGCGTGGCGAGCGCGGTGCCCGACAGCAGCCCGCCGCCGCCGAGCGGCGTGAACACCGCGTCGAGCGGCCCGACTTCATCGAACAGCTCCTTGGCCGCCGTGCCCTGGCCGGCGATCACGTCGGCGTGGTCGTACGGCGGGATCAGCGTGAGCCCGTGCTTCGCCGCGAGATCGCGCCCGATCTGCTCGCGGTCATCGGTGTAGCGGTCGTAGGTCACGACGTTGCCGCCGTAGCCACGCGTCGCGGCCATCTTCGCGGCGGGCGCATCCTGCGGCATCACGATCGTCGCGGGAATCCCGAGCATGCGCGCCGACAGCGCGATCGCCTGCGCATGGTTGCCGGACGAGAACGTGACGACGCCACGGCGGCGCTGCGTGGCGTCGAAGCGCGACAGCGCGTTGAACGCGCCGCGGAACTTGAATGCACCCATGCGCTGCAGGTTCTCGCACTTGAAGAACACCTGCGCGCCGAGCGCTTCGTCGATCGTCCGCGACGTCATCACCGGCGTGCGGTGCGCATGGCCTTCGAGCCTTGCCGCGGCGGCGGCAACATCGTCGTACGTGGGGAGCGTGGGAGAGTTCATGGTGGCCCGATGGTCGGAATGGTCAGTCAACAGGAAAGCAGGGCGCCCAACGCGCTTGCGTCGCGCTTGCGTCATTTCGCATCGTTGTACACCGTCGCGCGCGACACGCCGAGATGCTGCGACACGATCTCCATCGCGCGGCGCACCTCGAGGAAGCCGTCGGCCTTCAGCGTCTGCATCAGTTCGCGGCGCTGGTCGGTCTTCAGTTCGCGTGGCGTCGTCGCGAGCCGCGTCGCGAACGCGTCGATGCGTTGGCGGATCGCGTCCGCGCCGGCCGGGTCGAGCGTTTCGGCGACGGCTTCGCCGTCGGTGCGGCAGAACTGGTTCAGCATGCCCTGGAAGCCTCGGAACAGCGTGACGTCCGCGTTCAGGCACAGCGCGGCCACGTAGTGCCCGGTCGAATCCTTGATGCCCACCGACGTGCTTTTCGCGGTGCGGCCGTCGGCGAAGCGGTTCGGGTAGTTCGCGAGCACCGGCGGGAAATCGTCGTCCGCGATGCGGGCGAGGCCGAGCTCGGTCGCGGGGTCTCCGACCGCGCGTCCGGACAGGTTGTTGTGGATCGCGAGGATCGCGTGCGCCGGCGTGCGCAGGTCGTGCACCACGACCTCGGTGAACGGCGCGAACATCTCGCCGAGCCCTTCGGCGATGCGCTGCACCTGTTCGATCAGCGACGCCTGCTCCGACAGCGCTTTTTTCCGGGTCGTGGTCATGGTGTGTTTGCGTTCGGGTTTCGGATCGATGCGCCGGTTTCGGGACACGGTCAACCGGCGTGTTCCAGGCCGTCCGTCATTTCCGGCCGCGTGATGTCGGCAAGCAGCGGGCGCGCGATCCGCACATAGTCGGCCGCGTTGAGCACGACCGAGCGGTCGAGGCGGCCCGCGTTGAATGCGATCTCGGCGTTGCGTTCGACCAGCGCGGGATCGACGACGAGCGTCACGTTGTCGTCGAACACGAAGGGCGGTACGGCGCCCATCACGCAGCGCGTGACGGCGGCCGCGAGGTCGGGCGACGCGAGCGTCGCCTTGCGGCGGCCGACGGCATCGGCGACCTTGCGGAAATCGATCTTCAGGTGACCGGGAATCACGGCGAGCGCGGTGGCGTCGCCGCCATCCTTGAACGTGCACAGCATCGCCTTCGCGCCCTGTTCGGGGCGCGTGCCGCGCAGCGCGGCGATCACGTCGGATTTGCCTTCGGCCGGATGTTCCAGCACGCGGAACCGCGCACCGGACGTATTCAGCAGGTTGCAAAGCGTGTCGAAAACGGAATGGTCGTTCATGTCGCTCCGGGCAGGCAGGCCGGCGCAGCGAGGCGCGCGGGTCAAAGAATCGTCCAAGTATAGACGTTTTGTCATGAGTGTGGCAAAGACGCGAGCAACCGGCGGCGGGCGGTCGTCGTGGCCCGCGCACCGTGCGGTCGGCCTCCAGCAGCCGAAAGCACGTTTCATATTGCGGAATTCACTTCGAATTCCGGCCGCGCCGCCTTCCCGCCGCTTGAAAACCTGTTTTGCATCGCAAAAACGCTTGCTTATCTCATTGAAAATCAACAGGAATTTATATCTTATGTCTTATATAAGACTTGATCGAAGGCGGGCCGGGCAGCGTTACCATTGAGTCCATGCAGTTCGCTTCGACACACGGAGCGGGCACGCTGAACCCTTTACTCAAATGCGCTTCGTTCCCAGGAGATAGACATGTCCCAATATCAAGACGACATCAAGGCAGTGGCCGGTTTGAAGGAAAACAACGGCAGCGCGTGGAATGCGATCAGCCCCGAGTATGCCGCCCGCATGCGCGCGCAGAACAAGTTCAAGACGGGCCTGGATATCGCCCGGTACACCGCGAAGATCATGCGCGCCGACATGGCCGCGTACGATGCCGATCCGTCCAAGTACACGCAGTCGCTGGGTTGCTGGCACGGCTTCATCGGCCAGCAGAAGATGATCTCCATCAAGAAGCACTTCAACAGCACCGAACGCCGCTACCTGTACCTGTCGGGCTGGATGGTCGCAGCGCTGCGCTCCGAGTTCGGCCCGCTGCCGGACCAGTCGATGCACGAAAAGACGTCCGTCAGCGCGCTGATCCGCGAGCTGTACACGTTCCTGCGCCAGGCCGACGCCCGTGAGCTGGGTGGCCTGTTCCGCCAGCTGGATGCCGCCGAAGGCGCCGCCAAGGCCGCGATCCAGGAAAAGATCGACAACCACGTCACGCACGTCGTGCCGATCATCGCGGACATCGACGCCGGGTTCGGCAACGCGGAAGCGACCTACCTGCTGGCCAAGCAGTTCATCGAAGCGGGCGCATGCTGCATCCAGATCGAGAACCAGGTGTCCGACGAGAAGCAGTGCGGCCACCAGGACGGCAAGGTCACCGTGCCGCACGAGGATTTCCTCGCGAAGATCCGCGCGATCCGCTACGCGTTCCTGGAACTGGGCGTGGACGACGGCATCATCGTGGCCCGTACCGATTCGCTCGGCGCCGGCCTGACCAAGCAGATCGCCGTGACCAACACGCCGGGCGACCTGGGCGACCAATACAATTCGTTCCTCGATTGCGATGAAATTTCGGCCGACGCACTGGGCAACGGCGACGTCGTCATCAAGCGCGACGGCAAGCTGCTGCGTCCGAAGCGCCTGCCGAGCAACCTGTTCCAGTTCCGCGCCGGCACGGGCGAAGCGCGCTGCGTGCTGGACTGCATCACGTCGCTGCAAAACGGCGCCGACCTGCTGTGGATCGAAACCGAAAAACCGCATATCTCGCAGATCGGCGGCATGGTCAGCGAGATCCGCAAGGTGATCCCGAACGCGAAGCTGGTGTACAACAACAGCCCGTCGTTCAACTGGACGCTGAATTTCCGCCAGCAGGCGTACGACGCGCTGAAGGCGGCAGGCAAGGACGTGTCGGCCTACGACCGGGCTCAGCTGATGAGCGTGGAATACGACGAGACGGAACTGGCTGCGCTCGCCGACGAGAAGATCCGCACGTTCCAGGCCGACGCGTCGCGTGAAGCAGGCATCTTCCATCACCTGATCACGCTGCCGACGTACCACACGGCTGCGCTGTCGACCGACAACCTGGCCAAGGAATACTTCGGCGACCAGGGCATGCTGGGCTACGTGGCGGGCGTGCAGCGCAAGGAAATCCGTCAGGGCATCGCGTGCGTGAAGCACCAGAACATGTCCGGCTCGGATATCGGCGACGATCACAAGGAGTACTTCAGCGGCGAAGCGGCGCTGAAGGCGGCCGGCAAGGACAACACGATGAACCAGTTCTGATACCGGTCAGAGCCGAAGCACGGCGCCAACCCGTCATCGCGGGTTGGCGTTTTTTTTCGTCCGCGCGATCGCGGCGGCTTACCCGCGCACGGCCTTCACGACGTACTGGCTCGTCGGCACCACGTCGATCTTGTCGAAATCGATGAAGCGCGCGCAGCTATCCATCATTTCGGCCACGTTGCGCTGGAATTTCTCGTCGTCGCCGAGCGCATCGAAGAACGCGTGCGGATCGGTCATCGCCGCAGCGGGAAAGCACTCCTCGACGATCGCGTCGTAACCGGGCGCCGCATGCGTGAGCGCGCGCACGACCACGTTCTGCACGTACAGGAAGTTGTCCTGCGTATCGATCGCGACGCGCGTGTGATGGCCGTGCCAGACGTCGAGCCACGCTTCGTGCGTGAGGCGCGGCGGCCGTTTCAGGAACGCGAGCTGCGAGAAGCCGGTCGTGCGCTCGCCCGGCCGCGCCGGGAAGCGCGTGTTCGGAATCGGCTGCGACTCGGTGACGAGATACGCGGCCATGTGCGGGACCACCGCGCGCACCGCATCGTCGAACGGCTGGCGGAACATCGCGTTGGCGCTGTCGACCCACACCGCGACGATCCCGTCGATGCCCGGGTGCGTGTTGGTCTGCTTCAGGCCGGCGGCCGGCGCGACCTCGGCATCGGCGAGGTTCACCTGCACGCCGTGCGCGCCGAGCGACAGCAGCGTGTCGGCGAGCTGCGCGCGCACCGTGCGGCTCCACTGATCGAGCGCGGCCTGCGCATCGCGCCACAACACGTAAATGACTTTCTCCATTGTTCCGGCTCCAGGGGGAATGACGGGATCGGCGGCGCTGCCGCCGGGGTTCAAGAAACGGCGGCCGTCGATCCGGCCGCCCGGTGCGCGCCCGGCGCGAACCGGTTCGCGGTCAGCGTGAACGACGGCGGGATCGGCGACGTGACGGTTTCGAACAGCCGCTCGTGGCGCGTCGCGTGAATGCGCCACACGCCGTCGCGCTTCACGTACTGGTCGTCGTAGAACGCGGTGCCGTGCAGCAGGTAGTTGTCCTCCAGATTGATCGCGTGATCCTCGAGAAACCACACGCCGCATGCGTGATCGGCCGAGACCAGCGTGAGCTCCGGGTGATGGCCGTGATGCATCGTCAGGAAGGTCGGCTTGCCGATCAGCTCGCGCAGGCTCGATACGAACGCGTCGCGGCCGTCGTACGCATAGCGTCCGCCGTACAGCCGCGCCTCACAGTCCTCGGTCAGGCAATCCGCGAGCAGCGCCCAGTCGTGCGTGTCGATCGCGCGGAAATACCGGTACTTCAACTGTCGGATCTGCTCGTATTCATGGAGCGTGCGGGTCGTGTCGTCCATCGCCGTGTCTCGTGGTGGTGTCGTTCGATGGTAGGAACGAAGCTGCCTGCGTCACATCGTCTGTTCGGACGAACGCCGGGCGCGCATGCCCGCGACGCCGCCTGCGCGATTCGCCGATTTCATCCGAACGGGTGATGGCCGGCGCATCGCGCGGCGGTAACGTGGCATCGACGCGGCCTTCGAACCGCGCCGGCACCGACCAAGGAGACGGAATGACTCTCATCGAATCGCTGGAAACGCGCGTACGCAGGCTGGAGGACGCCGATGCGATCCGCCGCCTGAAGGCGCGCTATTTCACGTGCTGCGACCGCAAGGATCCGCAAGGGATGCGCGACTGCTTCGTGGCCGGCCGCGTGCCCATCGACTACGGCCGGATCGGCACGTTCGACACGCGCGACGCGCTCGTCGACGTGTTCGAGCAACTCGGCTGCCATCCGCACATCGTCGAGATGCACCACGGCGTGAATCCCGACATCGCCGTGCTCGACGACACGCATGCGCGCGGCACGTGGGGCCTGCACTATCAGATGATCGACACGAACGCGCGCACGCTCACGCAGCTCGGCGCGTATTACGACGACGAATACCGGAAGGTCGACGGCGAATGGAGGATCGCGGGCACGCGCTGCGTCGTCACGTCGACGTTGTCGGCCCGCTATGAAGGCGACGCGCCGGGCGTGCTGTTCGCCGGCGCGCAGCCGCCGGCTGCCTGATGCACGCCAGCGCCACGTGCGTGGCGCACCTTCCACAGGAGACATCGAACATGACACAGAACCACGATGCGCCGGTCGCCGTCGTGACGGGCGCATCGCGCGGCGCGGGCAAGGGCATCGCGCGCGCGCTCGGCGCGGCCGGCATGACCGTCTACGTGACGGGCCGTTCGCAGCAAGAAGGCGATGCGCCGCTGCCCGGCACGATTCACGGGACCGCGCGCGAGATCGATGCGCTCGGCGGCCGCGGGATCGCGGTGGCGTGCGACCACGCGGACGACGCGCAGGTCAAGGCGCTGTTCGAGCGCGTCGAACGCGACAGCGGGCGGCTCGACATCCTCGTCAACAACGCGACCTGCCTGCACGACCAGTTGATCCTGCCGGGCCCGTTCTGGGAGAAGCCGCTCGATCTCGTGAACATCCTCGACGTCGGGCTGCGCTCGGCGTATGTCGCGAGCTGGCACGCGGCGCCGCTGATGGCGAAGCGCCGCAGCGGGCTGATCGCGTTCACGTCGTCGTTCGGCGCGAGCTGCTACATGCACGGCGCGGCGTACGGCGCGCAGAAATCCGGCGTCGACAAGTTCGCGAAGGACATGGCCGTCGACCTGAAGCCGTTCGATGTCGCGGCCGTGTCGATCTGGATGGGCCCGTTGCGCACCGAGCGCACGACACGGGTGTGGGAAGAGCATCCGGACCTCTACAAGGAGTTCTCGCTCGTCGCCGAAAGCCCGGAGTTCACGGGCCGCGTGATTCACGCGATCCACGGCGATCCGCAGCGCATGGCGCTGTCGGGGCAGGTGCTCGTCGGCGCGGAAGCCGCGCTGCAGTACGGCATCGCCGATCTCGACGGCAAGCAGCCGCCGTCGTACCGCGAGCTGCTGGGCGGGCCCGTGCAGGCCCATCCGGCGATCGTCGCCTGAGGAGCGCGCATGGGCATCCTGAAGGGCAAGGTCGCGCTCGTGACGGGCGCGGGGCAGGGCGTCGGCCAGGGCGTCGCGCATGCGCTCGCGGCCGAAGGCGCGCAGGTCGCGGTGGCCGGTCGTACCCGCGACAAGCTGCTCGCGACCTGCGACGCGATCCGTGCGCGCGGCGGCATCGCGGAGCCGTTCATGTGCGACGTGATGGACGCCGCGCAGATCGCACAGTGCGTCGATGCCGTCGTCGAGCGATTCGGTGGCGTGCAGATCCTGATCAACAACGCGCAGGTCGTACCGCTCGGCCGCCTGCTCGACGTGACCGACGCGGATTTTCTCGCCGGGCTCGAATCGGGGCCGATCGCGACGCTGCGAATGATGCGCGCGTGCCATTCGCATCTGAAGGGCGACGGCGTGATCGTCAATTTCGCGTCGTCGGCCGCGGTGCGCTGGGATGCGTCGGGTTACGGCGCATACGCGGCGACGAAGGAGGCGATTCGTGCATTGACGCGCGCGGCCGCCTGCGAATGGGGCGCGGACGGCATCCGCGTGAACGCGGTCGCGCCGCATGCGTTGTCGCCGGGCCTGAAAGGCTGGGTCGATGCGAATCCGCAGGAAGCCGCGGCGTTCTTCCGCACGATTCCGCTCGGCCGCGTGGGCGACTGCGAGCACGACATCGGGCGCGCGATCGTGTTTCTCGCGAGCCGCGATGCCGCGTACCTGACGGGCGCGACGCTGCCGCTCGACGGCGGGCAGGCGTACTGGGGCTGACGGCAGGCACCGAAGGCGCGCGGCGCGTGCCGCGTGCCGGTCATGGGTCCGGCAAGCACGGGCATGCGTGCGCGTGGCAGCCGGCAAACCGGAATCGAAGAGAGGACGACATGGGTCGACTGGAAGGAAGGGTAGCGATCGTCACGGGCGGCGCCCGCGGCATGGGCGCGGCGACGTGCAGGCTGTTCGTCGAAGCGGGCGCGCGTGTCGTGATCGGCGACGTGCTCGACGCGGAAGGCGAAGCGCTCGCGCGCGAGCTCGGCAGCGCGGCGCGCTTCATGCGGCTCGATGTGGCCGACGAGGCGAGCTGGGTGCGCGTGACCGAAGCGACGGTCGAGCAGTTCGGCCGTATCGACGTGCTCGTCAACAACGCGGCCGTGCTGACGTTCGGCGGCATCACCGAGCTGTCGAAACGCGATTTCGAACGCGCGGTGTCGATCAACCTCGTCGGCACGTTCGTCGGTATCCGCACGATCGCGCCGCACATGATCGCGCAGAAGCGCGGGTCGATCGTCAACATCTCTTCGGTGGACGGGCTGCGCGGCGTGAACGCGCTGGCCGCGTACGTGTCGAGCAAGTGGGGCGTGCGCGGGCTGACGAAGGTCGCGGCGCTCGAACTCGGCCATCAGGGCGTGCGCGTGAATTCGATCCATCCGGGCGGCGTGAATACCGCGATGTCGAACCCGACCGGCGCGCCGCTCGAGGAAATCAACAAGCACTACGCGAACGTGCCGTTGCAGCGTGTCGGCCTGCCCGACGAGGTCGCGCGCGCGACGCTGTTCCTCGCGAGCGACGAAGCGTCGTACTGCAACGGCGCCGAACTGGCCGTCGACGGCGGGATGGCGGCGGGCGCGTATTACCCCGGATTGCCGGGCGCGCCGTTTTGAGCGGGGACGATCGTCAAGCGCCCGAGCCGGATGTTTGTGTCCGCAACCTAATTCAGGGTTTGCCTGAGTAGCGAAAACACGAATACGCGCCGCCCGCGTTCGCATTGTCGCCACGCGGCAGCGGCGGCCCGAAATTGCCGCGCGCGCGAAACCCTTGCCGGGCGGACGTCCCGGCCGTTTCGTCCCCAAAGCGCGCGCAACGGCGCCGTAAAAATAATCGGCGGGCAACCGCCGTGCCGGCCCGCTGTCACACTTGTTTCTTGTTGCAACGCAACGCCCGCCCAATAACGGCGATGGTATGCTGGCCGGCATGGAGTTGTACGGCAGGTTGCTTGTATGGCGAAACTCGCGTTCGCATCTTCCAAAGAGACATCACCTTCTCTCGCTCGCATCGCGGCATCGACACGCGCTCCGCTCGCGTGTCCCGTCCTGCGCGCCGCCGCCCCCTGCGCTCCAATCGCATTTCCCATCTGGCGGGCTCACCCCGCATCCCCCATCCCCGCCCAATAATCTGGAGACATCCTCATGTCGCAAAACACTCTGGCCGCAGCAACACACGGCCCGCTGATCGCTCCGCCGGCTTTCGTCAAACATCGCAAGCTGATCGACTGGGTGTCGCGCATCGCGGCGCTCACGGAGCCCGAGCGCGTCGTGTGGTGTGACGGTTCGCAGGAAGAAAACGACGCGCTGTGCCAGGCGATGGTCGACCAGGGCACGCTCACGCGCCTGAACCCGGCGAAGCGCCCGAACTCGTATCTCGCACAATCCGATCCGTCCGACGTCGCGCGTGTGGAGGATCGTACGTTCATCTGCGCGGCATCGCGCGACGACGTCGGCCCGACCAACAACTGGGTCGAGCCCGCCGAAATGCGCGAGACGCTCAACGGGCTGTTCCGCGGCTCGATGCGCGGCCGCACGCTGTACGTCGTGCCGTTTTCGATGGGCCCGCTCGGCTCGCCGATCGCGCACGTCGGCGTCGAATTGTCCGACAGCCCGTACGTGGCGGTGAACATGCGGATCATGACGCGCATGGGCCGCGACGTGTACGACGTGCTCGGCGAGGACGGCGAGTTCGTGCCGTGCGTGCACAGCGTCGGCCATCCGCTCGAAGCGGGCCAGCAGGACGTGCCGTGGCCGTGCAATCCGGTCAAGTACATCGTGCACTTTCCCGAGACGCGCGAGATCTGGAGCTTCGGTTCCGGCTACGGCGGCAACGCGCTGCTCGGCAAGAAGTGCTTCGCGCTGCGCATCGCGTCGACGATGGGCCGCGACCAGGGCTGGCTCGCCGAGCACATGCTGATCCTCGGCGTGACGTCGCCGGCCGGCAAGACGTATCACGTCGCGGCTGCGTTCCCGTCCGCGTGCGGCAAGACCAACTTCGCGATGCTGATTCCGCCGCAGGGCTTCGACGGCTGGAAGGTCACGACCATCGGCGACGACATCGCGTGGCTGAAACCGGGCCGCGACGGCCGCCTGTATGCGATCAACCCGGAAGCCGGCTTCTTCGGCGTCGCACCGGGCACCGGCGTGAAGACCAACCCGAATGCGATCTCGACGCTGAAGGAAAACGTGATCTTCACGAACGTCGCGCTGACGGAAGACGGCGACGTGTGGTGGGAAGGGCTGACCGACACGCCGCCCGCAAAGCTGACCGACTGGCAGGGCAATCCGTGGACGCCCGAGATTGGCAAGGAAACCGGCCGCAAGGCCGCGCATCCGAATTCGCGCTTCACGGCGCCGGCCGCGCAGTGCCCGTCGATCGACGGCGACTGGGAGAACCCGGCCGGCGTGCCGATCGACGCGTTCATCTTCGGCGGCCGCCGCTCGACGACGGTGCCGCTCGTGACCGAGGCGCGCGATTGGGTCGAAGGCGTGTACATGGCCGCGACGATGGGCTCGGAGACGACCGCGGCCGCAGTCGGCCAGCAGGGCATCGTGCGCCGCGATCCGTTCGCGATGCTGCCGTTCTGCGGCTATAACGTCAGCGATTATTTCGCGCACTGGCTGAAGCTCGGCAAGCAGCTCGAAGGCGCGGGCGCCAAACTGCCGAAGATCTATTGCGTGAACTGGTTCCGCAAGGATGCGAACGGCAAGTTCGTGTGGCCGGGCTTCGGCGAGAACATGCGCGTGCTGAAGTGGATGCTCGATCGTCTGGAAGGCACCGGCGGCGGCAGCGAGCATGCGTTCGGCGTGTCGCCCGCGTACGAGGACCTGCACTGGGACGGCCTCGATTTCACGCGCGATCAGTTCGACGCGGTGACGTCGATGAACGCCGACGAATGGCGCGACGAGCTGAAACTGCATGCGGAGCTGTTCGAGATGCTGAAGCTGCGCCTGCCGGCCGAGATGACCGACACGATGAAGAAGATCGAGCAGCGTATCGACGGCTGACGATCCGCATCGGCGGAGTTGTCCCGACGTCCCGCCGCCGGCATTCGTGGCCGGCGGCGGGACGTTTTTGCATCTTGGTGCCGCACGATGCGCACTTCAGTAGCCTCGTCTGCCGTGACGGGCGGGGTGGTAGTGGTATCGGCAACATCCGTCAGATGGATGAGTGCGATACCGCACGGTTGCGTGCTGGCAGGTTCGGGAAAATCGAAACCGGTTGTGCTCGTTGGGTAGCCGGCCAGTCTTGTCGGATCGCAAGCGATACAGGCCGTGGACTCGCGGGCAGGGGCGGCTATCGTATCGGGCACAGTATCCTTGCCCGTGAATTCGGCAGTGAAGTTGCCGGCACCTTGATACAAACTCACAGGGAGCCTTGATGATTTCAAGAACAATGAGATGGCTATCGAGCGCAACTGGCGGTGCGCTATCGTCCGCTCGGGCCGGTTTGAGGTGGGCCGCGTTCATCGCTGCGCTGTTGGCGGGCCAATCCGCAATCGGCCAGACCAATACGCCCGTGCCCGCGATCAACCTGGGCAGCGAAATCAACGACATCATCAACCGCAACGCAAGCGACCCCACGCAAGCCATCAACAACTACATGGCTGGCCTCGCGGCGACGAATGCCCGCTGGGTCCGGATCGATATCAACTGGGCGCGCATTCAACCATCCCAAACCACGATCGACGTCAATGATCCCAATCCGGGGGCCAGCAGCGGATTGAACTGGGGCGTGACGGATACGGTCATTCGTGCGGCTCGCAACAATGGCCTGCGTGTGCTGGGTCTGATCTTGCTGACACCGCCGTGGGCTGCCAGTTCGAAGTGCTCGAGCAGCTATCAGCAAGCGAACGGGGTTTCATCCTGGCTGTGCGCGCCGGATCCGGCGTTCTACACCAATTTTGCGCGGGCCGCAGCCAAGCATTACGGTAGCGACAGTTACGGCGGCGAGGTCGATGCATGGGAAATCTGGAACGAGCCGAACTGCGGCATCGATTTCATGCCTCACGATCCAGTGCTGTATACGCAGATCCTGAAGAGCGTCTACCCGGCGATCAAGCAGGCGAATCCGGGTGCCTACGTGTATGCGGGCGGCAGCGCGGCCTGCACGACGTATCCGAACAACACGAGCGGCGCGCTGCCTTCGAATGGTGTGGCAGGGCTCGTCAATTCGACTAATCCGAATTATCCCGCGCCTACGCAGTGGGATCCGCGCGACTGGCTGGCCGTGATGTACGCGAGCGGCGCGCACGGGTATTTCGATGCACTTGCCCATCACCCGTATTGCTATTCCGACGACTGGCAATCGGCTCCGGACCAATGCCCGAGTACGACGCTCAACACCACGTATCCGCAATACTCGAATGCATTCAACATGATGTGGCATACCTTCCCGTCACCGTCGTATGCGTGGCCGTCGAGCAGCGGCAACACGTTTTCGAGCTACACCGGGACGAGCTTGCGCGATCAGATGAACGCGGCGGGCGACGGCGCAAAGGCGATTGCGCTCACCGAGTTCGGTGCGCCCACAACCGGTACGGACGGTGCGACCAACTTCACCGGGCAACTTGGCGGTTCATCGACGCAATACACGAACGCCAATTTCCGGACCATGCAGAATGCGCCATTCCTGACGCAAGCCAACCAGGCGCGTGAATATCGCGCGCTGATGGCATGGATCGCGCAGCAACCGAAGGGCGCATACGGTCCGGTATATGCGTACTGCTATTCGGACATGGCGCTGTCGTTGCCGAACAGCACGAACATCTATGAGCCGTATTTCGGAATCGTCGCACTCGGTTCGACGACCGGCTCGACGGGTACGCCCGGCGTCGCAAAGATAGCAGGTACGTCTCAGGCGCAATCGAGTCCGTACTATCCCGCGTGGCCGGATTTCGGTATCAATGCACGAGCCGCGGCCGCGGGCACCGCGGGTTATGCACCGATCGGTCCGGGTTGGTTCAACGCCTTGGGCAAGTAAATGCATTGAAACCGACTGCGACGTCGTACTCGCCGAGTATCTACAGGCTCGGAGACACCCCCCGACGTCCCGCCGCCGGCATTCGTGGCCGGCGGCGGGACGTTTTTGCATCGAAACCACACACTCTCCGTTCGCTCACTGCGCGCGACAATGCGCAACAACTTCATCAACAGCGCGCTGCACGTCGCCGCGCCGGTAGCGCAGCAGCGCGATATCCGCCGGATCGGGCTCGTACGACACCACGTTGCCGCGCCCCGTGTAGATCGCGATGTCGGGCAGCAGCGGATGCTCCTGGTCGAGCGACGGCACGTCCCGCGGGTTGCCGGCCGCGCGGAAGAACGCCGCGAAGTAGTCGGCGAAGCTGAGGTTCTCGTCGCCGACGAGGTAGGCCTTGCCCGCTTCGCCGCGCTGCAGTGCGCCCCAGATCGCTTCCGACAGCGATTGCGTCGAGATGAAGTTGCTGCCGCCGGCCGGCCCGAACACGGGCAGCCCCGCGAGCCGGCCCAGCGCATAGCCTGTGTACGCGGCGAACATCTCGTTGCGCAGCCCCGGCACCGACCCGACCACGAACGGCGCATTGACGCTGCACACCGCGAACGACGGCGTCGCGAGCGCGCGCACGCGTTCGTCGGCGAGATGGCGCGAGCGCACGTACGGCACCGTGTCGACGAGCGCCGGCGCGACCTGCGGATAGAAGCTGCCGACCAGCACCGCGCGCTTCACGCCCGCATCGCGCGCGAGCGCGAAGAAGCGCGGCACCGCGTCGACGTTCGCGCGCTCCCAGTGCGCGGCTTCGTCGGTGCCGGGCGGCAGGTGGCGGATGTCGTTGCCGGCCGCGAACACCACCGCATCGAACGGCGCGAGATCGTCGCGCGTGACATTGCCGGCCACGTAGTCGCGCAGCAGCACGTCGAACCGCGCGAGCGCGCTGCCGGCCGCGGGCGGCTTGCGCGCGGCGAGCGTGACGTGGTTGCCCTGCGCGTGCAGGTGCAGCGCGGCATGGCCGCCGATGAGGCCGGTGCCGCCGACGATCAGGATCTTCATGGTGTCTCCGGTCGCGGCGCAGGCGCGCCGCGTGAAATGAACAAGCGAATCCGCAGATGCGTGCGGTCGTCGCTCAGAAATTGAAGCCGTTGCCCGTGACGACGGGCAGGTTGGTCCAGAAGCCGTTCGGATCGCGATACCAGCCGGCCGCCGCGAGCGCACCGCCGTCGACGTGCAGCGTCGTGCCGGTGACCCACGCGGCGAGCGGGCTCGCGAGGAACAGCGCGGCGCCCGCGATATCGCCGGCCGCACCGAAGCGCCCGAGCGGAATCCAGCGCGGGATATGGCCGTGGTGCTCGGCCGCGACCATCGCGCTGACGGGCACCTGCGGCGTCTCGGTGGTCTCGGGCGCAATCTGGTTCACGCGAATGCCGGCCGGCCCGAGTTCGAGCGCGAGGCTTTTCGTGAAGCCGGTGAGCGCGGCCTTGAACGACGCATACACGGTGCAGTTCGGGATCGCGCGGAAGCCCTCGATCGACGACACGCCGACGATGCTGCTGCCCGCGCCGCGCTTGCGCAGCAACGGCAGCATCGCGCGCGTGACGATGAATACCTGGCGCAGGTTCACGTCGAACAGCCGCGCGATGTCGTCGTCGGTGCAGTCGTCGAACGGCTTCGCGATCTGCAGGAAATCGCCGACGTTGTTGACCAGCACGTCGACGCCGCCGAAGCGCGCGTCGACCGTGCGCGCGAACGCATCGACCTCGTCGCGGCGCGTGACGTCGACGGTGCCGACGAGCGCGTCGACGCCCGCCGCTTCGAGCGCGTGACGCACGTCCTGCGCGCGGGCCGCGTCGATCTCGGCCACGGCGACGCGCGCGCCGGCCGCGCCGAATGCTTCCGCGCATGCACGGCCGATGCCCGCGCCGCCGCCGGTGACCAGCACGGTCTTGCCGGTGAATGAAATCATCAGATCACTCCTTGGAACGGGAAAGCGTCAAGCCGCGTCACAGCGACGACACCAGTTGTGCGTTGTCGATCCGCAGTTCCGCGCCGTTCACGAAACGCGATTCGTCGGACGCGAGGAACAGCACGAGATTCGCGACGTCCCGCGGATCACACATGCGCGCCATCGGATCGCTGCCGATGCCGAGCGCGGCCGGGTCGAGGTCGGGCATCAGCGCCTGCGTCATCGGCGTCCAGATCCCGTCCGGATGGATCGAGTTGCAGCGGATCCGGTAGCCGCTGCGCTTGCAGTGCACGGCGACGCTGCGCGCAAGCGCCGTCACCGCGCCTTTCGACCCGGTATACGCGCACATCATCGGCAGCCCGCCGAGCGCGGCGACCGACGACATCATCACGATCGAGCCCGGCGTGTCGTTGCCCTTCATCGCGCCGATCGCGTACTTGCAGCCGAGGAAATAGCCGTCGGCGTTGGTGCGCATCACGCGCCGCCACGTGTCGAGGCTCGTGTCCTCGATCGAGCCGACCGGGCAGATCGCCGCGTTGTTGACGAGCACGTCGAGACGGCCGAAGCGCTCGAGCGTCGATGCGATCGCGTGCTGCCAGCCGGCTTCATCGGCGATGTCGTGGCGCACGAACAGCGCCGCGTCGCCGATCTCGCGCGCGAGCGCACGGCCCGCATCCTCGTCGATGTCGGTCAGCACGACGCGCGCGCCTTCGGCGGCCAGCAGCAGCGCGTCCGCGCGGCCGACGCCGCTTGCCGCGCCGGTGACCAGCGCGACCTTGTTTGCGACTCGATTCATGGTCGGTCGTTTTCCGTTGTGGTTGAAAGAAGGCGGGCGCTCATGCGGCGCCCGGCGCGCGGCCGGCCTTGATCGCATCCAAAGCGGCCGTGCCGTAGATCTGCGCGATCGTGTCGTCGACGCGCGGGTTCGTGCGCAGTTCGTGGCCGCCGTCGACCGCGAAGCTCTGGCCGGTCACCCAGCCCGACTCGGGGCCCGCGAGATAGCGCACCGCGTGTGCGATCGCTTCCGGTTCGCCGAGCGTGCCGAGCGGGATCTGTTCGAGAAAGCCGTCGACCAGCGCGCGGTTGTCGAACATCGGCGCAGTCGCCTCGGAGCGCGTGAGGCCCGGGCGCACCGCGTTCACGCGGATCTGCGCGCCGGCCAGCTCCTCGGCCGCGCCGCGCACGAGCGCTTCGAGCGCGGCCTTCGCGGTGCAGTACGCGGACAGCCAGCGGAAATTGATCCGCGCGGCGGTCGACGAGATGCAGACGATCGCGCCGCCGCCGCTGTCGGCGAGCCGCGGCGCCGCATGCCGGATCGCGGCGAACGCACTGTGCAGGTTCAGGTCGATTTCCGCGCGGAAGCTGTCGGCGTCGTGCATCAGCAGCGGCCGGAAGCCGGCGCCGCCGACGGTCGGCACGACGATGTCGAGGCGATTGTCCAGCGCCCATGCGCGATCGAGCGCGGCCTGCAGGTCGGCTTCGTCGCACGCGTCGCCCGCATGGATCGCGACGCGGCTGCCGGGCACCGCGTCGGTCAGTTGCCGTTGGGTGCGTTCGAGCGCGTCGCGGCGCCGGCCCATCAGCACGACGGCCGCTCCGTCGGTGACGAGCGCACGCGCGCAGGCCGCACCGATGCCGCCGGCGCCGCCCGTCACGAGCGCGGTGCGACCATCGAGGGGAAGGGACGTACGCATCGTTCAGCCCTCCAGCGGCAGGTCTTGCGCCCAGTCGACGTGCAGCGTGCGCGCGGCGAAGCGCCACGTGCCGCCGTCGAACACGCAGCGGTCGCGGTAGCGCAGCCCCCAGTCGAGCTTGCGTTTCACGCCGTCGCGCACGTAGACGTGGCAGGCGACGCCATAGGTCTCGACGTCGGCCTCGCCGCCGTCGAGCGTGACGAGCTGGTTGTGCACGTGATGCTGGGTCGCTTCGTAGCGCTCGATCACGCGCATGCCGGCGACGATCGCATCGCGGTCGTCGAAGCGGAAGCCGGGGCCGGCCAGGGTTGCGTCGGGGGTAAAGAGGGCGGTCAGTCGTGGCCAGTCGCGCCGGTCGACGGCTTGTGCGTAGCGGCACGCAAGTTCATACAGCGCGTGGCGGGGATTCGGATCGGTCATGCGGTGCTCCCGTGGAAGAACGGAAAGAGTCGGCCGCGCCGCGAATCCGGGCGCGACGGCATTGCGACGTCGATGCGCAGGTTCGCATCGGACCGATCGAGATTCATCATCCATACGGAGCAGGGCGAGGCTCGGGGAAAACACCGGTGCCGGCGGCCGCACGGTGCACGACGGCGCGTCGATGGTGCGACGCAGCGGCCGAGGCACGGCATGCGTCTGATGATTGGCGTGACCGGCCGCGAAAGGCGCGCGACGTAGCGCGTTTCATCCACGCAGGCAAATCCGCCGCTCGCGATGTTGCGGTGCAGGATGGCTTGCGCCGTTTGCTCAGCGTTTGTCCCTAGTCGAAACGGACGATGGCCGGCGGCCGGGCGCTGGCTACCGTGCAGTCATCCGGTGCCGCAGGCGATGCGCGCCGGACACGAACCGCACCAGCGGTCAACCGGAGGGGACGACGATCATGAGACTGACGACTC
The DNA here is from genome assembly GCF_001883705.2 of Burkholderia catarinensis. GTDB lineage: Bacteria > Pseudomonadota > Gammaproteobacteria > Burkholderiales > Burkholderiaceae > Burkholderia > Burkholderia catarinensis. The sequence continues at coordinate 54,219 of NZ_MDEQ02000005.1, read as the reverse complement.
GCAAGCTGTGCGTATTGGCGATGGGCACGTTCGCTGCCATGGCGATGGCGCGATACGGAGCCGACGAGGTCCCGTCGCCGCCGTATGCGGCCGGCATCCTGCAATGCCGCTCGGTCGATCCGAACGGCCTGCCGACCGGTTGCGTGCCGATCGACCCGTCGCACTTCGGTTTCGCCGCATTGCGCGGCATGTGACGCCGGCGCGGCTGCGGGCCGCGCAGGGCGCAAGCCGGCGCGGCGCGACGTCGCAGGGGCCGCATTCGCCGAGGCCACGACTCGATCGTTGCGTGGTGCACCGGATCGCGCTGCCGGTTCGGCTTCATGCTGTTCGACGGCCGTTCGATTTCTACCGGGTCCACCGCGCAAGACGCCGCCCGTGACGTGCGTTCGCACTGCCGCGTGTTCGTATCGACCCCGCGGCTGCGAGCCGGTTCTTGTGCCCGGCAGGCTGCCGCCACGACCGTGGTTTCCCGCAAATTTCCGCAAATTCCCGCAGATTCCCATTACGCCGATCCATTCCTCATGTCATCAGACTATTCCCTGACCCACCCCCTGAACATCCGCGACGTGCATCGCTGGGATGCCGAACACGATGTCGTGATCGTCGGCTTCGGTGCGGCCGGCGCGTGCGCGGCGATCGAAGCCGCGAGCGCCGGCGCCGACACGCTGATCGTCGAGCGCGCATCGAGCTACGGCGGCACGAGCGCGCTATCGGGCGGCGAGATCTACCTCGGCGGCAGCGGCGGCACGCCCGCACAGAAGCAGGCCGGCTTCACCGACGACACTGAGGACCTGTACCGCTACCTGATGCTTGCCGGCGGCCGCGACGCCGACGAGTCGAAGGTGCGTCTCTACGCGAACGAAAGCCTTGCGCACCACGACTGGCTCGTCGCGCAGGGCCTGACCTACAAGAACACGTTCGTCGCCGAGCGGATCGTCGAACCGGAAACCGACGATTGCCTGATCTGGTCGGGCAGCGAGGAAGCCTGGCCGTTCAGTGAGGCCGCGAAGCCGTGCCCGCGCGGCCACACGCCGCAATGGCCGGGCTGGGGCGGCGGGCAGATGCTGATGCGCGTATTGGCCGAACGCGTGGCCGCGCTCGGCGTCGTGACGCGCTACGACACGCGCGCGCTCGCGCTGATCGTCGACGACGGCGGCGCGGTGCGCGGCGTCGTGCTGCGCGCGTATGGCGAGACGGTGTTCGTGCGGGCGCGCCGCGCGGTGATCCTGTGCGCGGGCGGCTTCGCGATGAACCGCGACATGGTGCGCCGGCATGCGCCGCAGTTCCTGCGCTCGGACGAACCGATCGGCAGCCCCGGCGACGACGGCTCGGGCATCCTGCTCGGCCAGAGCGCGGGCGGCGCGGCGATCCACATGGACCAGGGTTTCGTGAGCCTGCCGTTCTACGCGCCCGAAGCGCTGATCAAGGGGATCTTCGTGAACGCGCGCGGGCAGCGCTTCATCAACGAGGACGGCTATCACGGCCGCACGGGCCACCATGCGTTCCACCAGGCCGACGACCGGATCTACCTGCTCGTCGACCATGCGACGTACCAGGAGCCGCCCGCGATCGCGCGGATCGGCATCGCGGCGGCCGGCGAAACGTGGGACGAAGTCGAGCGCGACCTGCAGATGCCGGCCGGCACGCTGACGGCGACCGTCGACGTCTACAACCGCCATGCGGCCGAAGGCGCCGATCCGCTGTTCCACAAGGCGAAGAAGTGGCTGCAGCCGCTGATCGAGCCACCGTTCGTCGCGCTCGATTGCCGGATCGACTACGCGTTCTATCCGCACTTCACGCTCGGCGGGCTCGACACGCTGCCGACCGGGCAGGTGCTCGATGCGGCGCGCGCGCCGGTGCCGGGGCTCTATGCGGCCGGCCGCACGACGTGCGGGCTGCCGCGCTGGGGCGCCGGGTACAGCTCGGGGCTGTCGCTGGCCGACGCGACGTTCTTCGGCCGGCAGGCAGGCCGTCACGCCGCGCAGGCGGTGCGCGACGCATTGCGCAGCGCTGCGTAAGGTCGCGTGGCCTGAAATGAACGACGCCCCGGGCAATCGCGTTGCCCGGGGCGTCGTCGTTTCAAGCGGCTAATCGCTTAACCAAGCGCCCAACCGGCCGCTAGCCGAGATCGAGCGCGTTCGTCAGATCGCCCGGCGGCGTCGCGCCGCGCGAGGCGAACGCCTTGTCGCGCACGACCACGCCGTCGAGCGGCGCGAGGCCGTGCACGCGGCTGATGAAGCGCAGGATCGAGTTGGTGTCGTACAGCGTGTGATCGACGAAGCCCTTCTTCGCGAACGGCGAGATCACGAGCGCCGGAATCCGCGAGCCGGGGCCCCAGCGGTCGCCGGCCGGCGGCGCGACGTGATCCCACCAGCCGCCGTTCTCGTCGTGCGTCATCACGATCACGGTGTTTTCCCAATGAGGCCCACGCCGGATGCGCTCGATCACGTTCGCGATGTGGCGATCGCCCGATTCGATGTCCGCGTAGCCCGCGTGCATGTTCAGGTTGCCCTGCGGCTTGTAGAACGTGACGGCCGGCAGGCGGCCCGCGTCGATGTCGGCGATGAAGCGGTTGGTCGACGGCTCGTCGCCGAGCCCGGCGTCGCGCAGGTGTTTGCGGCGTGCGTCGGTGCCCGGCGCGTAGTTCGCGAAGTAGTTGAACGGCTGGTGGTGGTACTGGAAATCGGGCACGGTGCCCGTGTCGCGATGCTCGAGCGCGTACTGCCATGCGCCGCTGTACCACGCCCAGTCGACGTTCTTTTCCGACAGGCGGTCGCCGATCGTCGCATAGCCCTGCGGCGGGATCACGCGATGGTCGGCCGGGTCCGCATACGCGGCGTTGCCCGGGTCGGGCGGCGGCACATAGCTCGGCTGGTACGGCGGCGCCATCGTGTTCACGCCGTAGCCGTCGGGCGTCAGCGGGCCGTCGACCGCGAACTTCGGCGGGCCGTCGAGCGCGGATGCGGGCGAATCGTCGGCGAGCTTCAGGCGCGTGCCGGCCGGATCGTCGCCTTCGACCTTCGACAGCAGCTTCGCCGCGTGCGGATGCTTGTGCGCGTCCGGATACAGCGGCGGCTGCGCGGAAATCAGGAACATGTGGTTCAGCCACGATCCGCCGAAGGCCGCCATGAAGAAGTTGTCGCACAGCGTGTATTGCCGCGCGAGATTCCACAGCCGCAGCGTATCGGCCGAATTGCGGTAATGGCCCATCACGAGGCCGCCCGAATCGGCCCACGCGGCGAACTGGTCGTTGCGGCCGGCCGCGATCTGCATCTGGTTCTGGTAGAAGCGGTGCCACAGGTCGCGCGTGATCACGGCGTTCGGCAATGGCTTGCCGTGCGCGTCGGCGATCCGGAACGGCGCGTTCGGCAGCTTGTCGAGGTCGCGCTCGGCGATCGCGTAGCGCTTGCCGTCCACTTCCTGCGCCTGCGGCACGAGCCCGCCCCAGATCTTCGGCAGCACGGGCAGCGGCGTCTTGCCGTCGCGATCGAGCTGCCGCGCATGCTCGGGCCGCACCTCGCTCAGCGGATGGCGCACGCCGGGGAAATCGCCGTACAGGTTCGCGAAGCTGCGGTTTTCCGCATAGATCACGACGATGTGGCGCACGCGCCGGCGCAACGCTTCGTCGACGCGCAGGTCGGCGGCGGAACGCGGCGCGCTGTCGGCCGTGGTTTCGCAGCCGCCGAGCGCGACACCCGCACCGAGCGCGGCGAGGCCGCCGAGCACGCGGCGGCGGTCGGGATCGGCGGGAAGGTCGTCGGGGCGATCGGGGGTGTCGGTCACGTCGTGTGCTCCTCGAATGGGCGGATGGGCAATATCGTTCTGCGCAGCGGCGCCGCTCGGGCTGCCGCGACGCGTGACAGGAAAGCAGCGGCCGGCGTGGCGCCCATGCGGGCGCGATGCGAATGTCATACAAATGTCATAAACGCGACTATAACGCGACGACGGGTGCCGATGAAAGGTGTTTGTCGGACGATTCGACTCGCACCGCGGGCGATGCGAGACGCTCGCGCGCGAACTAGACTGGATTCAGGGGCGATGCGTCGCGGCGTGTCGCCCGGGCGAGGACCGCCCGGCGGCGCCGGCCGACGGCGTCGTCGCGGCGTCATCGATGCGACGAAACGAGGCGATAACGGGAGGCGACGATGGCGCGGATGAATGCCGCTTCAGCCTGGCCGCCGATGCCATGGACAAGAAATTCGACTACCCGGGATTGCTGATCGCGGCGGGCTTCTTCGTGCTGTTCGCCGCGCAGTTGCTGATGCTGCACCCATCGTCGACGCCGATCGCATACAGCGATTTCCATCGGCTCGTCGCCGCGCGGCTCGTCGACGATCTCGAGGTCGGCCCCACGTCGATCACGGGCACGCTGAAGATGCCGCAGGCCGGCCCGCTGCTGCCGGCGTCCGAAGCCGCGGTCGTGCAGCAGACCGGCGCGCCGTGGCGCTTCACGACCAACCGCGTGACCGACGAGCACCTGACCGATACGCTGACCGCCGCCGGCATCCGCTATCACGGCACGCCCGACACGGGCTGGATCGCGTCGCTCGCGTCGTGGCTGCTGCCGCTCATGCTGTTCGTGTTCATCTGGAACATGATGCTGCGCAAGCGCGGCGGGCTGCAGGATTTCACCGGGATGGGCAAGAGCCGGGCACGTGTGTACGTGCAGCAGGAAACCGGCATCACGTTCGACGACATCGCGGGCATCGACGAAGCGAAGGCCGAGCTGCAGCAGCTCGTCGCGTTCCTGCGCAACCCCGACCGCTACCAGCGGCTCGGCGGCAAGATTCCGAAGGGCGTGCTCGTCGTCGGCGCGCCGGGCACGGGCAAGACGCTGCTCGCGCGCGCGGTGGCCGGCGAGGCGGCCGTGCCGTTCTTCTCGATCAGCGGCTCGGCGTTCGTCGAGATGTTCGTCGGCGTCGGCGCGGCACGTGTGCGCGACCTGTTCGAGCAGGCGCAGCAGAAGGCGCCGTGCATCGTGTTCGTCGACGAGCTCGATGCGCTCGGCAAGGTGCGCGGCGTCGGCCCGATGTCGGGCAACGACGAACGCGAGCAGACGCTGAACCAGTTGCTCGTCGAGATGGATGGCTTCCAGGCCGGCTCCGGCGTGATCATCATGGCCGCGACGAACCGGCCCGAGATCCTCGATCCCGCGCTGCTGCGGCCGGGCCGCTTCGATCGCCACATCGCGATCGACCGGCCCGACGTGAACGGCCGCCGGCAGATTTTCGGCGTGCACGTGAAGAGCGTGAAGCTCGCGGCCGACGTCGATCTCGGCGAACTCGCGTCGCGCACGCCGGGCTTCGTCGGCGCCGATCTCGCGAACGTCGTCAACGAGGCCGCGCTGCATGCGGCCGAACTCGGCAAGCCGGCGATCGACATGACCGACTTCGACGAGGCGATCGACCGTGCATTGACGGGCCTCGAGCGCAAGAGCCGCGTGATGAACGCGCAGGAGAAGCTGACCATCGCGTATCACGAAGCCGGCCACGCGCTCGTCGCGGAAAGCCGCGCGCATTGCGATCCGGTGAAGAAGGTGTCGATCATTCCGCGCGGCGTCGCCGCGCTCGGCTATACGCAGCAGGTGCCGACCGAGGATCGCTACGTGCTGCGCAGAAGCGAGCTGCTCGACCGGATCGACGCGCTGCTCGGCGGGCGCGTCGCGGAAGAGCTCGTGTTCGGCGACGTGTCGACGGGTGCGCAGAACGATCTCGAACGCGCGACCGCGATGGCGCGCCACATGGTCATGCAGTACGGGATGAGCGAGAAGATCGGGCTCGCGACGTTCGATGACGGCGATGCGCGCCAGGGCATGCCCGGCGCATGGCATGCGGGCGACGGGCGCTGCAGCGAGCACACCGCGCGGATGATCGACGACGAGGTGCGCACGCTGCTGGCCGACGCGCATGCGCGGGTCGCGGCGACGCTCGGCGAGCGCCGCGATGCGCTCGAACGCATCGCGCGACGGCTGCTGCAATGCGAGGTGCTCGAACGCGAGGCGCTGCAGGCGCTGATCGACGGGCGCATCGAGCCGTCGTCCGCCACGACGGCGGCGCCCGATGACGAAGCCGGCGCGCGCGGCGGCGCGATCGACACGGAGCAGGCATCCGCAGTCGAGCGCGATTTCGTCGCGTACGGGACGCCGCGCGAACCCGATCGCTGAACGCGCGGCGAAGCCGCGATCGGCGCGCATATCGACGTCGACATGGAGCGGAACGAAGCGGGCAGAGTGCGGGTGGGCGCGATCGCCGTGCGGCTGTCTATCGGCTGGGCGTGGGCCGGGCGTGGGCCGATCTCGCGGCGGCGACGCGCGTGCTCGATCAGTTCGATGCGTATTGCGTGGTGACCGGGCGTATCCGCGCGGGCATGCCGATTTCGGTCGACGTGTGCGATGTGAACGGCGCGGCGCGCGAATGCGCGGCGACGAATTGCGTGAGCGCGCGTCAGGATTCGGTCGCGGTTGCGGCCGCGACTTCGGCCGCCTCGGCGAGCGCGTCGAGAAAGCGCGTGCGCCACCAGTGCACGTCGGTCTTGCGCACGATCGCCATCAGCGCCGAGTGACGCTGGCGGCGTTCCTCGAGCGGCATCGTGAGCGCGCGCTGGATGGCCTGCGCGGTGCCTTGCGTGTCGTACGGATTGACGAGCAGCGCCGACTTCAACTGCTCGGCCGCACCCGCGAAACGCGACAGCACGAGCACGCCCGGATCGGCCGCGTCCTGCGCGGCGAGGAACTCCTTCGCGACGAGGTTCATCCCGTCGCGCAGCGGCGTGACGAGCGCGACGCGGCTCGCGCGATAGAGGCCCGGCAAGCGCTTGCGCGCGACGGTGCGGTGAATGTAGCGCATCGGCATCCATTCGAGTTCGCCGTAGTCGCCGTTGATCGCGCCGCACAGGCTGTCCATCTCACGCCGCAGATCGTCGTACGCGCCGAGATCCTCGCGGCTCGGCGCGGCGATCTGGATCAGCGTCGCGCGGTCGCGGTTCTCCGGATACTGTTCGAGCAACTGGCGGAACGCGTGCACGCGCTGCGGCAGCCCCTTCGTGTAGTCGAGCCGGTCGACGCCGACGAGCAACTGGCGGCGCGAGTATTCGTCGCGCATCCGGTCGAACATGTCGATGCCGTCGCGATCGCGCGCGAGCGACTCGAACTCGTCGACGTTGATGCCGATCGGGAATGCGCTGGCCGACAGCGTGCGGCCGAACGCGCGCAGGCGGCCGTCCGGCAGCCGTGCGGCGCCGGCTTCCGCTTCGACGTAATGCTCGAAGTGCAGCAGGTCCGACTCGGTCTGGAAGCCGACGAGGTCGTACGCGAACAGCGAGCGCATCAGCCATTCGTGTTCCGGGATCGCGGCCATGATCAGCGGCGGCGGCATCGGGATGTGCAGGAAGAAGCCGATCGGATTCGTGCAGCCCATCGCGCGCAGCTCGGCGGCAAGCGGAATCAACTGGTAGTCGTGTACCCAGATGACGTCGTCGGGCCGCAGCAGCGTGCGCAGCTTGCGCGCGAACAACTGGTTCACGCGCCGGTAGCCGTCGGCGAAGCGCCGGTCGAACTGCGCGAGATCGAGCCGGTAGTGAAACACCGGCCACAGCACGTTGTTCGAATAGCCGAGGTAGTACGCGTCGTAATCCTGCGGGTCGAGATCGATCGTCGCGAGCTGGATGCCGCCGACGTTCTGGATCTGCACGTCGTCGCCAGGCGCGGACTGATCGCTGCCGCCGCGTAGCTTGCCGCTCCAGCCGAACCAGACGCCGCCGGTTTCCTGCAGGCTGTCCTTCACGGCGACGGCGAGGCCGCCGGCCGCGGCTTTACGGGGATCTGCGATGCGATTGGATACGACGACGAGTCGGCTCACCAGCTCTCCTGACGATTGTTGGGGGAAGGTTCGTGCGGCCGGGGCGCGAAGCGGACGCCACCATCGGCGCGCGATGCGCGATGCGATGGGGCCGCAGCGATCGGACGGGAATCAGGGCATGCGATTCGCCGGCCGACCGGGGAGTGCTCTTTTTAGGATACTCGTCATTCGCTCGTTTTAAAAGCCTGCTTCGGCGAACGAGGCGGGGGGCGCATGCGGCGCGCCGTGCGTGACATCGGTGTGAAAGCGCCCGACGCGCGAGCGGGATCGAAACTTGCGCATGGCTGCAAACGCAGCGTTCGCAACGCAAGGCGAGCGGACGGCCGGGACAACATCGCGCGATCGCGGGGCGCGATCGTCCGTGCCGGGGCGCGTATGCGCAGGGTCGAACAGCGAACGCATTCGCACTGCGTCGTGCCGGCCGGTTGCAATGCCGTCGATGCGGCTGCGCCGGTGCGTGCGCTACCCGCACGCGTGCCGTGAACGCGCGACGCGGATCGGCGACGCATGACGTCGTGCGCGGGTGCAGGGCGCGCCGGACGGCGATGCTGCGCAGCCGCACCGCGTGCCGCGTGCGGCCGCGCGGTCAGGCTCTCGCGGCCTACATGCGAAACCCGCTGATTGAGGAACGCGCGCCGTTGACGCAGCAACGGGCGGACTATGTTTTCGGCGTCGAGTGCGCAGATACGAATGTAATTCCCTTCACCGCGAACGCCGCGTGAAGTGGGCTCGACAGCAGCATGAACAAGGCCCGCCATCGAGCGGGCTTTTTGCTTTTCCGGCGGTAGAACCGTTCGTGATGCGGGCAAGGAATAAGGGCAACCATCTTCCGATGGTCCACGTTAGCGTCACGGCGATGACGTGCATCCTCTATCAATCGTGAGTGGCGGTACTGGAAGGGCTGGAGGAAGCGGGCCCGCATTGCGCGGGCCTGAGCAGATCAATAATTATTGATGAGTCTGCTGTGTGGCGTCACGCGGGGATCGTCACACATCCATGCGCAGCTACCTTTACATATCGGCGTAAATTCGACGATCACCTGTTGAATGTCGATTGAGCCGTCGGGTCGCTTTGAGGCCACTTCATCGGTAAATGTTCTTTTGTCGATATAGATATTTTCGGCGTTGATGCCAAGTTGCAGCAAATAATCCTTCATGTTAATTGCACGAATATCCTTCAGTTTTTCGATATTCCTCTCTTGAAAGTAAGCGCCTGCAATTACTATCGCTCGGATTTCAACATTTGGCCATCTTTTCGCCTCGATAACCTTATTCGCTATCGCCACTCTGTCAGTATTGGAAAGTGTGGTTGTGTTGAATGGGAAATATAGCGCCGCTGTTTCGCCTATTGTGCATGCAGTCGCAGCGCCAGATAGGAGCATGGACATTGTGAGCAGGCAGATGGTGGATTTTAGTAAATTCATGTTCATTTTATATCTTTATGTCGAAAGTTGCGATGTACCCTGTAATGCTGTCCGCGTTCGTGATAGCGATTTCAGGGTTATTCATGGCAAATATCTTCATTCCAATTTCTGAGTTTCCATACATTGCGTCAACTGAATCGAATGTGTCGGTGAAGTGGGTGCATTCGTGAATCAGGGTTTTTATTTGCGCTTCGCGGCGAAGATCGCCAAACGGGTCATCGCAAAATGCAGAATAGATGGCAATGACTCGTTTATCGGAGTCGGGTTTGCACACGGCGGCACGGTTTTGGCCACTGTCGGGTGTGACTGCACAAGATAGATTCCTGCTGGTCGCGCTGTCCCATCGAACAATTTTTTCCGGCACTAACTCTTGCATCGCGGAACGCAATCGGGGAAGACCGGAAGATAACTTGCTGCGAATCTGTGCGTTAACACGCCCAAAATAGGTGGTGACGCGCGCTTGTTCGCTTGCGTCCCATCGCGCTAGCCCTGCAATGCGGGCGTTAATCAGGCGGACGGCATGATCGCGAGCGCGCATGACGGTCTTTCTAAAATCTTCGTTGCTCATGTTCGGGCAAATCGGTGTCGTGTTGATATCGACATACACCTTAGAGCCGGGCGTCGTGTTCGTCGTGGCCGTGTCGTGTACCAACACGTAGTCGTCGTCAGGATTCGGCATTTCTGTTCCTCGCAATCTCGAACTTGATCGACTCCGCATACGCGGATGAAACGCGCTGCGTGTGACCTGTAGCGTCTGTAGCGCCAGTAAAGACCTTTCCGGAGGATAAGCGGATACGATAGCGGACATTGGCGAGCGGTTGCCCGTTGTGTGCGTCGCGCAACACGTATTGTTCATCATGGGTGCCCCGTGCGGGCTCGTATCGCTCGGGAGAGTATGCAACGTTACCGAAGAACGGCATCGCCGTATTGTGACCGCCTCCGCCGCCATAAAAGATAGTGCTATCGCCGCCTGCGATCAGACGGTTTTGCCCGCACGGACAGAGTACATGATCGCCATCCAAGGCAATGCAACGTCCGCGATTGGTCATGCGGTGTGCGCCCCCAACTATCAGGAACGTCCCTTCGCAATTTCCGCATGTCGCTTTGTCACCATCAAGGGCAACCTTCTTTCCGTGATTCGTGATCGTTGACGAAGTAGCAATGACGATGCCGCCTGTTGTCGTGGGGTCGCCGTTCCTGACTGCCCGTCGGCTCATGGTCGTTTCCTCAATCGAAGTCGGTAATGATCCATTCGCCCGATTCAGGGTCGTAGATCGCGTATTGATCGACCGCCGCACCTGCGACAGTGACTGTAGGTGGCATGCATGCCAGTGCTTCGGCTTCTGCGTCGGCTATCTCTTCGGCGGTCCACGTCCGCATCATGTCCAGCGTTTCGGCAAACCATGGAACCCCTGCGCGCCGATAGGTGTCGTCGATTTGCTCGGTCACGCTATCGTCGAATCGGATCGCGAAATGGTCGCGTTGCTCGACTGGCACATCGAACCACGACGAGAAGTAGACCATCAAGGGGTGCCCCGTATCGGACGCGACCAGACGCCCCCCGGTCGCCCCATAGGCATAGTTCACGGCGACCAACAAACGGCCTTGCTGTTCCATGAAACGACGCGTATCGACTTGCCGAAAGTCGATCGGCCAAAAGTGGCCGTCGTCACGCATGAGCGCTCGGGAACCCATGACCGCATCAAGGGGCGACAGGTAGGTGGAAATGCACGGGTCCGGCGTGCGGACCAACAGCATTTGCATGTTGCCGCTGTATCTCGGGCTAACTGCATTCGGCTCATCGTTCGGCGACGTGTGTAACTGTTGCACCATCGCGTGAAGGTGGATCGATGAATGCAGGAAGTACGGACAATCGGCATGTTCTTTTTCTGTCATAGGCTTGGATACCTTATGCATTGACGTGCCTCAGACATTCGCCGGTAAGATTGTATTTGTCTATAGGATGAGTATGATTATTTAATCTCTTTTTATTTTGAGATGACCGCGCTGTGTAGCAACTAGATCAGTTCCTGGCTGCGAATACTCATCAACGCACTTTCGTTTGTTCGGCTTCGTGTTCTTGTTGCGTGATGAAGTGACCTTCCGGGCCGGGGCCGGGATGCCCGTCTTTCAACGGACAAAAAAATGCCACGGAGGCCGCTCCTTCGAAAACCCGGCTATTCATTTTTTTAGCGATGAAGGCCTTGTCGTGCGGGCATTCTTGATTTCCATCAGAAATCCTTGGATTGCCCGCGATTCAAGGATTTATACGTGGAATATGAAACCGGTTTTATTGGTGAAATAAAAATGCCGTTGTTCGGCAATTATCTGATTAAGCTGTTTCAATTTATGGATGAATAACGGAATTTTCTTGCGAACGAATGGGGGAGGGAATCGCCATGCGTGGTCGGCGTGCGTCGCGATGGCTGTCATGGCCGATAAACGGGAATTCACGCCGGACGCGGTTCGCGCCGGAAAGCGGCCCGCGGCGGGCGCCGCGGGCCATGAGAGGGTCAGAACGTGGTGCGCAACCCGGCCGTCACGCTGCGGCCGCCTTCCGGCGCGAAGCCGCGCACGACCGAGGTCGCGTAGCGGATCTCCTGATTCGTCAGGTTGTCGCCGCGCAGGTACGCGAGCCAGTGCGTCGCGCCGACACGGAACTTGTAGGTCAGCATCACGCCGAGCGACGTGTAGCCGTCCGTCGAGAAGTCGTTGTCCGGCACGCGATGCTGCGACCACGCGTGCGTGACCTGCGCGCGGGCACCGAACGGTCCGTAACCGTAGTCGGCCGCGAGCGTCGCGCGCAGCGGCGCGATGCGCGGCAGCGGCTGGCCCGTGTCGACATTGCGCGCGTGCGTGTAGTCGGCCGTCACTTCCAGGTCGACCGTATGGCCGCGCCGCGCGAATGCGCGCCACTTGCCGTCCAGCTCGATGCCGTAGAACTCGGCGCGCACGCCGCGATAGATCGCTTCGTTCAACGAGCCGTCGGCGCCCGGCGCGACGGGTTCGCCGTCGCTGTTCACGACGCGGCCCGTGTTGTACTCGGCCAGGTAGTTCGAGAAGCGGTTGTAGAACACGCCGACGCTGCCGCGGTTCGGGCCGCTCGCATAGCGCAGCGACAGGTCGGTCGATACGGCTTTTTCCTTCGACGCGTTCGGGTTGCCGATCAGGAACTGGCCGGTCGCATCGTGCGGGCCGTTCGAATACAACTCGTAGAAGGTCGGCGCGCGTTCGGTGTACGCGACGTTGGCCGCCACTGACCACACGGGCGTCAGCGAGAACAGCGCGCCGGCCGACAGGCTGCCCGCGTTGAAATCGCGCGGCTGCGCGCCCGCGAATTTCTCGACGCCGGCCGGATCGGGATCGACCTTCACATGCTCGAAGCGGCCGCCGACGCTCAGCTTCAGCGCGGGGACGACCTGCCATTCCTCGAGGCCGAACAGCGCGACGCTGTTCGTGCGCGTGGACGGCACGAGCAACTCGTCGCCGAGCGCGGAGAACGTGTTCTGGCCGAACTGCACGCCGATCGCGCCTTCGAACGGGCCGATCTTGCGATGCCGCGCCTCGATGCGCGCCTCGTAGCCGCGATTCCGGAAGGTGGTCGCCGTCTCGCCGTTGTTGACTTCCTTGTGGCGGTAGTCGGTGTACGCGAAGTCGAACTTCAGCTTCGTGAACGGCCCGCTCAGGTTGCGCACCTCGGACGCGAACGCGAGGCGTTCCTGGCGCATCCGCAGCCGCACGTCGCTCTCCGCGACGGAGCCGTAGTTCGATTCGTAGCCGCTGTACGACAGGCCCGCGAAGCCGTCCGCCCACGTGTACGACGCGCCGAGCGCGCCGCCGTGCACGCGGCCGTCGCTGTTCGGCACGTTGCCTTCCGGCTGCGGCGTGTCGGGGCCGTCGATCGCGCGTTGCTGGCTGCTGCGCGCATAGCCGGGAATCCGCAGCTTGCTGGTTTCGCGGTCGAACGCGTCGACGTGGAACGCGAAGCGGCCGTTGCCGCCTTCGACCTGCGCGGCGCCCGCGCGCACGGAGTTCGCGCCGCCGTAGCGCGCGTCGAGCGCCCCCGTCACGCCTTCGATCGCTTCGCGCGGAATCCGGTTGTCGATCGTGTTGACGACGCCGCCCACCGCGTTGCCGCCGTACAGCAGCGCGGCCGGGCCGCGCACGATCTCGATGCGCTCGATCGACAGCGGATCCTGCGGCACCGCATGGTCGTACGACAGCGACGACGCGTCGTAGGCCGCCACGCCGTTCTGCAGCAGCCGGATCCGGTCGCCGTCCATCCCGCGGATGATCGGACGGCCGACCATCGGCCCGTAGGTGGTGGTCGACACGCCGGGCAGCCCGTTGAGCGTTTCGCCGAGCGAATCGGCCTGGCGGCGTGTCAGCGCGTCGCCGGAAAGCTGCACGGTCGGTGCGATCAGTTCGGTGTCGCCGAGCGGGTTCGCGGTCACGAAGATCGGCGCGAGCGGGACGGCCGAAGGCGTGCCCGACGCGGCGGGCGCATCGGTCTGCGCGTGCGCGACGGCGGCGAACAGCATCAGCGAAAGGGACGAGAGCGGGCGAAGCGGTAGACGAGGGAGGTCGCGCATGGTCGGTGAATCGGTTGGAATCGGATCGGATAACGAGCGATGTGGGTCACCGCTGGATACGATATATTGTTGCGTCTTGCGCGCGGAGTGACCCGTTGGAACATGGCTCGGCGAGGCTCGGCCACCCACGGTGGAACGGCGTCAGGCGGACGAGCACGCGAAATGATATGTTATATCATTTCAAATTCAAAGCCGAATAGCGGGATCTTGTCGGGTTTCTGTCGGATGGCTGAAATGGCGGCGGGAGCGACGGGGCGGTGCGTCACCGCCGGTTCGACCTTCGCGTCAAGCGTTGCAGGTCGTGGCGAAGCCGCCTCGATCGTCGGATGCGTTCCGATGCGTTGATACGTATCAACGTGCTTCGATGCCGAAACCGGATACTGGATCGCTCATCGACCAAACAGGAGCAACGCATGACCCAGACCATGAAAGCGGCCGTGGTACACGCGTTCGGCGAACCGCTGAGCATCGAGGAAGTCCCGGTCCCGACGCCGGGGGCCGGCCAGATCCTCGTCAACATCAAGGCATCGGGCGTCTGCCATACCGATCTGCATGCGGCCGACGGCGACTGGCCCGTCAAGCCGTCGTTGCCGTTCATCCCGGGCCATGAAGGCGTGGGGATCGTCGCGGCGGTCGGCGCGGGCGTCACGCACGTGCGCGAGGGAGACCGCGTCGGCGTGCCCTGGCTCTACACGGCCTGCGGCCATTGCGAGTACTGCAGCACGGGCTGGGAAACGCTGTGCCATGGCCAGCAGAACACCGGTTATTCGGTGAACGGCAGCTATGCGGAATACGTGCTGGCCGATCCCGACTATGTCGGCCATTTGCCCGCGCAGGTTGCGTTCGACGAGATCGCGCCGATCCTGTGCGCGGGCGTCACGGTCTACAAGGGCATTCGCGTCACCGACACGCGCCCGGGCCAGTGGCTCGCGATCTCCGGCATCGGCGGTCTCGGGCACGTGGCCGTGCAGTATGCGCGTGCGATGGGCCTGCATGTCGCGGCCATCGACATTTCACCGGACAAGCTCGCGCTTGCGCGGCGGTTGGGTGCGCAACTGACGATCGATGCGTCGGTCGACGATCCGGCACAGGTGATCCAGAAAGAAATCGGCGGCGCGCACGGCGTGCTCGTCACGGCCGTGTCGCGCAGCGCGTTCGCACAGGCGCTC
Organism: Burkholderia catarinensis; assembly: GCF_001883705.2. Lineage (GTDB taxonomy): Bacteria > Pseudomonadota > Gammaproteobacteria > Burkholderiales > Burkholderiaceae > Burkholderia > Burkholderia catarinensis. The sequence continues at coordinate 39,179 of NZ_MDEQ02000005.1, read as the reverse complement.
GGGATGGTTCGGCGCGGCGGCACGGTGGCGCTCAACGGCTTGCCGCCCGGCGATTTCCCGTTGCCGATCTTCTCGACCGTGCTGAACGGCATTACCGTGCGCGGGTCGATCGTCGGCACGCGGCGCGACCTGCAGGAATCGCTCGAATTCGCGGCCGACGGCCTGGTGCGCGCACACATCCACCGCGACCGGCTCGGCAACATCAACGACGTGTTCGCGAAGCTGCGTCAAGGAACGGTCGACGGGCGCATCGTGCTGACCGACATGCATTGATGCCGCGAACACGCGCAAGCCGCCGCGCGACGGATGGCGTCGCGCGGCGGCGTGGCGGTCATGCGCGCGTCACGGTGCGAAGAACACGTCCGTGCGATTCGTCAGGTTGCCCGCACTGGTCTGGACGAAAAACGGATGGAACGACGACGACGGGAGAACGTCGAGCCCCTGGTAGTCGCCGATGAAGAATCCTTCCGCGTTGGGGGCGAGCTTCATGTCGAACGGGCCGCCGACGCGCCGTTCGTCGGCGAACGTGGCGCCGCCGTCGTGCGAGATCTTGCGCCAGAAGCCGGTCGGCAGCGTCGTGGTGTTGCCGGCCTGCAGGTCGCGGAAGTCGTAGTAGGTGACCATCACCGCGCCCGTGTTGTCCACGCGCACCGACGGATTGAACGCGGGGCGTCCGGTCGGCGTGTTCAACTGCTGCGGCGTGCTCCATGTCGCGCCGCCATCCTTCGACGTCGACACGGCGATCTCGTCGTACGTGCCGCCGTTGAAGCGGCTGTCCTGCCACACGACGTAGAGCTGCCCCGACGCGGGATCGATCGCGGGCTCCGGAATGATGTCGCCGGTGCGCACGGGTTCGCCGGTGTTCGGATCCGTCACGCCGACCGTCTGCAGCCCCGCGATCACCTGCGGCTTCGTCCATGTCGCGCCGTCGTCGGTCGACTTGATGAACGCGACCTTGCCGGCCGCCTTGCTGAACGGCGGCTGGATCAGGTCGAAGAAATCGTAGAGCGTGCCGCTCTTCGGGTCGACGACGATCTGGTTGCCGATGGTCTGCTGCCGTGAAGGGACGTTGACGATGACTTTCGCGGTGCTCCACGTCTTGCCGCCGTCGACCGTCTTCGAGAACAGCGTCGGCCCGCGAGACGCCTGCGTGTGCAGGTTCGCGTACGGGTTGCCGTTAGGCAGTTCGAGGCGGTCCCATACCGCGTACGCGGTGCCGGCCTTCACCGGGTTCGCCGTCACCGATTCCTTGTCGTTGAAGAACTGGGTCGTCGGTTCGTCGTTCACGATCAGCAAGGCCGGGCTGCTCCATGTCTGCCCGCCGTCGGTCGACACCGACGCCGCAACCGCATTGCTGTTGTTCGACTGGTTGAACGAGATCGACACCGAATATGCGGTGCCGTCCGGGCCGAAGGACACCCACGGATCGGACGCGCGCTCGTACTTGAGCCCGCCCGGCGCGCATGCGCTGAACGGCTGCGGCGTGCGCGCCCAGGTCGCGCCGCCGTCGAACGTGTAGCCGGCGACGAGCCCGTGTGCGCCGCCGTTCGACCAGCGATCCTGCTGCCAGACGCCGATCATGTTCGTCGGGTTCGCCGGGTTGACCGCGAGCCACGGCTCGACTTCGGCGTTCACGTAGTTGGTGCCGGGGCCGCCGATGGTGCAGGCGGCGAACGGGCTCGGGCCGGACACGACGACGGGGTCGGCGTGCGCCGCGGCAGCGGCGGCCATCGCCATCGCGGCGGACAGGCGGGTGACAAGCGAGTGGGACACAATCGGGCGTCGCATGAACTGCTCCTCGTTGACGTGCGGCTGCGATGATGCGGGCACGACGGGGCAGCGCGAGTCGACGCGCGGGCACATGCCGCACATCACGCCGATACGTGCCGTTCAGGATGCCGCTTCAGCCATCGCGATCCGCGTGTGCTGGATGCCGCCAGCACATCGGTTAAGACTCCTCTTCATTTTTCATTGATTGTCGGGTCTGCCTGCGATGTCGACCCGACGGGAAGGCCGGTCCGGGCATGCGACGAATGTGTCGAAGTGGATTGCAATGTAGGCGATTCGAATGCGGGCCGACAGGCAATTTTTTGTAACAGTACGTAGCCGGAAAGCGTTGCCGGAGCGGCACGGCGCGAACGCAAAATTTGCCGTGGAGAAGGTTCCGAAAATCGAATCGAAAAGGCGAATCGGAATCGCTTCCGATTGCGTGCGATGCGGGCCGGTGGTGTCGATGGTGCCGATGCGACGTGCCGCCGGCCGGTCGTGCGGCGGCGGTGTCGGCGCCGCTCAGCGCTCCGCCGGAAAGCGGTCCTGCAACGCGTGCAGCCAGCGTGCGACGGTATCGAGTTCGTCGTCGGAAAACCCGTCGCACAGCTTGCCGTTCAGTTCGCGCAGCAGCACACGCGCGCGCTTGAGCGCCGCGTGGCCTTCGTCGGTCAGGTACAGCCGCGTCGCGCGGCCGTCGTCCGAATCGGCGTGACGCGTGATGAGGCCGGCTTTCGCCATCCGGTCGGCGAGCCCCGTCATCGCGGACGGCGCAAGCTGCAGCGCGGCGCCGACCTCGCCGACCAGCGCGCCATCCTGCTTCGCGAGACAGAACAGCGCGCCGGCCTGCGCGGCGCTCGCGCGGGTCTCGGTCTCGGTCTCGGCCTCGGCCTTGCGGTCGATCCAGCGCTGCACGCGCCGCTGGCCGATGTTCAACATGAAAAACAGTCGTCGGTCTTCGCTCAAGCTGGGTTCCCGGCTGCAATGGAAAGGGAGGGACGGCTCGCGGCGCGTGGCGTGTCGAGTGCCTGCGCGAGCCAGTCGGCGACGTCGGGCCACAGCACGGCGCCGGGCCGGCTGCGGAAGAAGCCCATGTGCCCGACCGGGCCGCTGCCCGCCGCGTGCGGATCGATCTGGCGGCGTTCGACCGCCGCGCGGGCCAGATAGCTTACCAGCAGGCCGATCGCGGCCGGGTTCGCCCACGGATCGTCGTCGAAGCCGAGCGCGAGGATCGGCAGCCGCTGTTTCGAGAAGCGCTCGGCCGCGCCGAGTGTCGGATCGTCGAAGAAATAGCGCGGCAGCGTCGTCCAGCGGCTCCATTCGCGGAACACGCCGGCCGGCAGATCCTCGCCGAGCCCGAGCCGCTTGCCGGGCACGTAGCCGAGCAGCGCGGACATCAGCGGGCCGAGCACGCGCAGGATCAGCCGCACCTTCAGGCGCTCGGTCGCCTGCACGATCAGCCGCGTGCTGCCCGCGTGCGCGGCGACGAGCACGGCCGCGCGCAGGTGCGTCGTGCTGGCCGACAGCCCGATCGCGTGCCCGCCGACGCTATGCCCGACTGCCAGCAGCGGCAGCCCTTCGTACGCCTGCCGTGCCCAGGCGGTCGCGGCGCCCACGTCGAGCTCCATCCAGTCGCGCATGCTGGCCTGTAGCGCGCTGAGGCGCGCGGGCCGCGACGTGCCGATGCCGCGATAGTTGTAGGTCAGCGCCGCGAAGCCGCGTTCGGTCAGGAAGCGTGCGAAGCCCGCATACAGCCGCTCCGGCACGGCCGTCGCCGGATGGATCAGCACCAGCGCGCGTGGCGCCGCGCTCGGCGACCACAGCGTGCCGTGCAGTGCATAGCCGTCGATGGCGGAAAACTCGATGGGCTGGGAGGTCATGGTTGTCCTCGCTCCGGATAGTTATTTCGTATGCGAAATATAGTCCGGGATTTATTTCGCGCACGAAATATTTATCGAGGAATCACTCGAGCGCCGTGCGCAGGAGGCCAGTTTCCGGCATCCGGCGGTTGTGCTCGATTCATAAAATATTTGCATCTTTGCATAGAAGAACATTGCGTTTGTCTCATGAAGCGGATCGACGTATCTTCATCGGTTCCATCCGGTCCGCCGGCCGTCCGCCACGGCGGACAACGAGGCGCCGCCGTCGCGCGGCAGCCCGCCAACCCCTCCGGGAGATCATGTTGCCGAGCCGAATCGTCATGGCGCTCTTGCTGGCGCTTGCCGCGCAGCCGGGCATCGCGAAAGACACCGTCACGCTGCGCGTCGGTGAACAGAACTACTTCAACATCCAGGCGTCGATGGAGGCGTCCGGCGTGCTGAAGGACTTGCCTTACACGATCGAGTGGAAGCATTTCCAGGCGGCCGCGCCCGTGGCCGAAAGCCTGAACGGCAACGCGATCGACCTCGGCTTCCTCGGCGATTCCGCGCTGCTCACGCTGGCTGCGCGCGGCGCGCCGGTCAAGGTCGTCGCGGTGTCGCGGCAAAGCCTCGACGGCGTCGCGATCCTCGTGCCGAAGGATTCGCCGGTGCGCAGCGTGGCCGACCTGCAGGGCAAGACCGTCGCCGTGTGGCGTGGCGCATGGAGCCAGCAGCTCGTGCTGCGCGCGCTCGAGCACGCCGGCCTGCGCGCGGATTCGGTCAAGTATGCGTACCTGATGCCGATCGACGCGACCAACGCACTCGCGAACGGCTCGGTCGACGCCGTGTCACTGTGGGAGCCGTTCGTCAGCACGCTCGCGTTGCGGCAGGGCGCGAGGCCCGTGACGACCGCGCAGGGGCTGATGCCCGCGCTGAGCTTCGTCGCCGCGAACGAGCCGGCCGCGTCGGGCAAGCGCGCCGAGATCACCGATTTCCTGCGGCGCGTGGTTGCCGCGCGCCAGTGGGTCGACAGCCATCCGCGCGAGTACGCGGATCTGTGGGCGAAGCGCGCGAAGCTCGAGCCCGACGTCGCATACCGCTGGCTCGACCACGCGAAGCAGCGCGTGGGCCCCGTCGACGAGACGGCCGCGAAGGACGCGCAGAACACGGCCGACTTCCTGCACAAGGCCGGCGTGATTCCGGCCGCGTACGACACGTCGAAGCTGCTCGACCGCTCGTATGCGGGCGCGTTCGCGGCGCCCGCGCAGAAGACGGCCGCCGCGCGGTGATATTCGACAGCGCGGGTCGGCCTGTCCGAACAGGTCGCGCGGGCGCTGGGCGTGTATTACCGGCTGGCTCGGCGTGTCGACGCTCCTGATTCGCGGGTTCGATCCGCGTCGATGTGCTGGCCTGCGGCGCGGCCCGATTCCGGCGATTCAAGCGCCTGTCGCGGAAATCGGCCGCTATCGCGGCGGTGCAGGCGTAGGCGAGGATCGGCGACAAGCCGTACTTCGATTCGCCCCGGCATTTCCATCGCGGAATGCCGGGGCGATTGCATTGCGTGTGTCGTGCTGGCATTCGATTCAGAACGACGGCAACCCCGGCGGGTTGGTCTCCGCCCGCGCGATCGCCTCGCTCTGCAATCCCCAGCGCGCGAGCGCCTGCCCGTAGCGGCCGCTGCCGATCAGCGCGTTCGTCGCAAGTGTCAGCGCGCTCGCGAGCCCGCTGCCGCGACGCGTCGCGATCGCGACATCGGCACTGGCCGGCCAGCCCGCATTGACGACGCCGACACGGTGGATCTTGCCGGTGCGCGCGGCCTCGTAAGCAAGCGACGCATTCGGGTTCAGCTCGGCATCGGCGCGGCCCGACAGCAGCGCGACGCGCGCCGTTGCATCGTCGTCGAAATAGAGCAGCTCGGTGGGCTTCAACCCTTGCGCGACGTTGCGCTTGGTCCATTCGAGCAGGATGCGCTCCTGGCTTGTCCCGGCACCGGTGATGATGCGCAGGCCGGCGATGTCCTTCGGCTCGGCGATCTTCGCGACCGGGCTGCCGGTGCGCACATAGAAGCCGTGCAGCCCGAGCCGGTAGGTCGTGAAATCGTATTTTTCCTTGCGCTTCTCGGTCACGCCGACGTTCGAGATCACCGCGTCGTACTTGCCGGACGTCAGCCCGAGCGGCCAGTCGGCCCACGCGATCGGCACCAGCGCGAGCGTGCGGCCGAGCGCGTCGGCCACCAGTTGCGCATAGTCGGGATCGGCGCCGACCACGGTGCGCGCGTCGGTCGCGTAGGTCGACACGGGCGGCGCGTGCGGTGAAATCGCGACCGTGAACGCGCCGTCGCGCACCCAGCGGTAGCCGCTCGCCGCGCGTACGGCGGCGTCATCGCGCGGCGCGCGAATGCGGCCGGCCTGGCGCGGATCGAGATCCGCGGTCGCGGCGGCTGAATTCGCCGCGCGCCACGGCAGGCTGCCGGATGCCGCGGCCAGCACGGTGCCAATGAACTGACGTCGGTCGATCATCGTGGCGTACCTCGCAGGCGGGGAGCGGCGCGCATCACAGCACCCGCGACAGGAACGCGCGCGTGCGCGGATGCGTCGGCGCGTCGAGCACGACGGCCGGCGGCCCGGCCTCGACGATGCGCCCGCGCTCCATGAACAGCACGTTGTCCGCGACTTCGCGCGCGAAGCCGATCTCGTGCGTGACGATCACGAGCGTCGTGCCCGAGCGCGCGAGTTCCTTGATCACGTCGAGCACTTCGTTGACGAGTTCGGGATCGAGCGCCGACGTCGGCTCGTCGAACAACAGCACCTTCGGGCGCAACGCGAGCGCACGCGCGATCGCGACGCGCTGCTGCTGGCCGCCGGACAACTGGCGCGGGTACGCATCGGCTCGATCCGCGAGACCGACGCGCGCGAGCAGCGTGCGGGCGGTGCGTTCGGCCGCGTCGTGCGTCGCGCCGCCGACGGCGACCGGTGCCTCGATCAGGTTCTCGAGCACCGTCAGGTGCGGGAACAGGTTGAAGTTCTGGAACACCATGCCGACGGCCGTGCGGCGCTTCAGCACGTCGCGTTCATTCAGCTCGTGGAGCACGTCGCCGTCGCGGCGATAGCCGATCAGTTCGCCGTCGATATCGATGAAGCCGTCGTCGACGCGTTCGAGATGGTTGATCGTGCGCAGCAGCGTCGACTTGCCCGAGCCCGACGGCCCGACGATCGCGGTCACGCTGCCGCGCGGCGCGACGAACGACACGTTGTCGAGCACGCGCTGCGTGCCGAACTGCTTCGATACGCCATGCACGGCCACTTCGCCGCCCGCGCGCGGCACGGCGGCGGTGTCGATATCGCCTTCGGCCGGCACGGTCGACGGCGTGTTACGCACCGCCGTTGCACGCCGCCACAGCACGCCGATGCGCGCGAGCGCGAACGTCAGCACGGACGGCGGCGGATTGCGCAGCGCGCCGCGTGCATAGTGTCGCTCGACCTGCACCTGGATCGCCGACAGCACGGTCAGGATGATCAGGTACCAGACGGTGGCGACCATCAACAGCGGAATCACTTCGAGATTGCGGCGATAGATCACCTGCACCGTGTAGAACAGCTCCGGCATCGCGAGCACGTACACCATCGACGTGCCTTTCGCGAGCGAGATCAGGTCGTTGAATGCGGTGGGCAGGATCGCGCGCATCGCCTGCGGCAGCACGATCCGCACGGTCTGGCGGCCGCGCGGCAGCCCGAGCGCGGCCGCCGCTTCGAGCTGCCCCTGGTCGACCGCGAGAATGCCGCCGCGGATCACTTCCGCGGAAAACGCCGCGTGGTTCAGCGAGAGGCCGAGCACGGCCGCGAGGAACGGGCTGATCAGGTCGGTGGTCGGCGCCTCGAACCACACGATGCCGGTGAACGGCACGCCGAGCCGCACGTGCTCGTACAGGTAGCCGAGGTTGTTCAGGATCAGCAGCAGCACGATCAGCGGAATCGAGCGGAACAGCCACACGAAGGTCCATGCGCTCGCGGCCAGCAGGCGCGAGCGCGACAGCCGGGCCAGCGCGACGAACGCGCCGAGCACGAAGCCGAACACCGCGCCGAGCAGCGTCAGCACCAGCGTGCGCGCGAGCCCCGACAGCACCGGCGGCGACAGGAACCATTCGGCGAACACCGGCCAGCCCCATTGCGGGTTGCCGAGGATCGAATGCAGCGCGATCGCGATCAGCACGAGCGCGAGCACGGTGCCGGCCGCGCGCGACCGGTGGCGCGCGGGCACGATCTGGAAGCGCGTGCCGGCGTCGCGCGCACCGGGGGAAGTGAGCGGCGGCAGCGCGCCGCCGAGGTGGGTCGTGTCGCTCATGTTTCTGGAGTCCTCGAATCGGTCGGGCAGGCGCGCCGCGCATGGGCGGCGCGGTGGCGTCAGGCGTGCGCTTCGGCCGCCGTTTCGTGCGCGGCGCCGGGCGCCGCGTGGCGGCTTGCCTTGCGTGGCAGGCCGAGATGGTCGCGCAGCGTCGCGCCGGGCAGGTCGCGGCTGTAGCGGCCGCGCGCCTCGAGCGCCGGAATCACGAGTTCGACGAAATCGTCGACGCCCTGCGCCTGGACCGGAAAGCCGAGTATGAAGCCGTCGCCGGCGCCCGCGTCGTGCCAGCGGATCAGCTCGTCGGCCACCTGCTCGGCCGTGCCGATGAAGTTCGGACGCGGCGTCGCGACCGCGAGCGCCGTCTCGCGCAGCGACAACCCTTTCTGCTTCGCATCGGCCTTGATCCGGTCGGTGGTCGAGCGGAAGCTGTTGCGGCCGAGCTCGCCGAGCTCCGGGAACGGCGCGTCGAGCGCGTACTGCGTGAAATCGTGGTGATCGAAATAGCGGCCGAGATATGCGAGCGCCTCGTCGATCGTCAGCAGGTCGCGGATCGCCTGGTATTTGTCTTCGGCCTCGGCGGCCGTGCGGCCGACGATCGGCCCGACGCCGGGGAAGATCTTCACGTCGCCGGCTTGCCGCCCGTGCTCGATCGCGCTCTGCTTCACGCGCCGCGTGAACGCGGCCGTTTCGTCGAGCGACGGCGAATGCGTGAACACGGCGTCCGCATACTTGCCCGCGAGCCCGATCCCGGTGTCGGACGAGCCGGCCTGGAAGATCACCGGCTGCCCCTGCGGCGAGCGCTGGATGTTCAGCGGGCCCGCGACCTGGAAGAAGCGGCCGTGGTGATCGAGCGTGTGGAGCTTGTCGCGATCGAAGAAGCGGCCGCTCGCGCGGTCGCGCACGAACGCGTCGTCGTCCCAGCTGTCCCACAGGCCCTGCACGACGTCGAGGTATTCGTCGGCGATCTCGTAGCGCAATTCGTGATCGGGATGCGCCTTGCCGAAATTCTTCGCGGTGCCTTCGAGCGGCGTCGTCACGACGTTCCAGCCCGCGCGCCCGCCGCTGATCGCGTCGAGCGACGCGAGCTGGCGCGCGACCGTGAACGGCTCGCTGTACGACGTCGAGATCGTGCCCGCGAGCCCGATCTTCTTCGTCGCGACCGCGAGCGCCGACAGCACGGTCAGCGGCTCGAAGCGGTTCAGGAAGTGCGGGATCGACTTCTCGTTGATGTAGAGGCCGTCCGCGACGAACGCGAACGCGATGCCGGCGGCTTCCGCCTTGCGCGCGATGCCGATTGCGAAGTCGAGGTTGATGCTCGCGTCCGGCGGGTTGCTCGGGTGCCGCCAGGCGTTCATGTGGCTGCCTGCGCCTTGCAGCATCAGGCCGAAGGGGATCGATCGTCGGGTCGTCATGGGAGCGTCACGCGTCCTGGTCAGGGGAAAGGGAGCGGTCGGCCGCGAGGGCCGCCTGCAACGGCGTGGCCGACAGTGCGCCGCCGAGCCATTCGGCCGACGCGAGCCGCGCCGCGTAGTCGGTCACCGGCGAGTCGATCACGAATGCATCGACATCGAGCCGCCGGCTCAGCGCGTCGAGCGCGCGGTGCACGCGTTCGGGTGTATCGGCCAGCACCGTCGGGCGCAGCTCGTCGATCCGGTAGTCGGATGCGCCGCTTTGCCGCGCGAATTCGGCGGCGGCCTGCGCGCTGGCGAGGTTGAAGCTCTGGCCGCCCGCGAACTGCAGCTTGAAGATCTTCAGCGGCCCGATCAGCCGCTCGGCCTCGTCGCGCGTCGGCGCGGCCACCGCGTACAGCGCGACGAGCGGCCGCGTGCCGCCCGCGCTGCGGTACGCGTCGAGCGAGCGTTCGAGATTCGCGTCGTCGCCGTTGAAGTGCCCCGCGTAGCAGAAGCGCCAGCCGTGGCGCGCGGCGAGCGCGCCGCTGTCCGGCGAGCCGCCCAGCAGGATGCGTTCGGGCGGCTGCGGCGGCACCGGCATCGCGACCGCGCCGGCGAGCGGATGATCTTCGGCGACGCCCCAGCCGAGAAACGCGTCGAGCTCCGCGAGCTGTCCCGCGAAGTCCGGCTTGCGCGCCTTGTCGTGGAACCACTGCAGCGCGCGCGTGGTCAGCGGCAGCCCGCCGGGCGCCTTGCCGATACCGAGATCGACGCGGCCCGGCGCGAGCGCGGCCAGCAGCTTGAACGTCTCGGCGACCTTGAACGGGCTGTAGTGCTGCAGCATCACGCCGCCCGAGCCGACGCGGATGCGCGACGTGTGCGCGAGCAGGTGCGCGACGACGATCTCCGGCGCCGAGCTCGCGAAGCCCGGCGTGCCGTGATGCTCGGCGACCCAGAAGCGCGCGTAGCCGAGCTGTTCGGCGCGCCGCGCGAGCGTCGTGGTGAAGCGCAGCGCGTCGGCGGCGCTCGCACCGTTGGCGATCGGACTCTTGTCCAGCAACGAAAGCGAGTAAGACATGGTGAGCGGCGTTCCTGCGTGTGGCGTGGATGGACGATGGGCGGGCGCGGCGCTCAGCTCTTCGGCAGCCCCGGCGGATTCGTGCGCGACTGGTCGAGCGCTTCGGACGCGAGGTTCCAGCGGTCGAGCACCTGCTGGTAGCGGCCGTTCTTGATCAGCCCGTTCAGCGCGACGGTCAGCGGATCGGCGAGCCCGCTGCCGCGGCGCGTCGCGATCGCGATGTCGGCCGTGCGCGGCCAGCCGCCGCTGATCGCACCGACGAGCCGCGTCTTGCCTTGCTGCGCGCTCTGGTACGCGAGCACCGAGTTCACGCTGAACACGGCATCGGCGCGGCCCGACTGCACGGCGACGATGCGCATCGCCTGGTCGTCGTAGTACTGGATCTGTACGGGCTTCAGCCCGTGCGCGACGTTCTCGCGATCCCACGCGAGCAGGATCTTTTCCTGGTTGGTGCCGGCGTCGGTCACGACGCGCAGCCCGGCGACATCCTTAGGCTCGCGGATCGCCTGGATCTTGCTGTCGTTGCGCACGTAGAAGCCGACCTGGTCCTTGCGGTAGGTCGAGAAATCGAACTTCTGCTTGCGCTCCTCGGTGACGGTGACGTTCGAGATCACCGCGTCGACTTTCCCCGATTCGAGCGCGAGCGGCCAGTCGGCCCACGCGAGCGCGACGATCTTCAGCTTGCGGCCGAGGCTGTCCGACACGAGCTGGCCGACGTCGGCGTCGAAGCCGATCACCGTGCGCGCGTCGGTCGCATACGAGCTGATCGGCGGCAGGCTCGGCGCGATGCCGATCGTCAGCGTGCCGGGCTCGGCGAACCTGAACGACGCGGGCACCGCGCGCTCGACTGCCGCATCGGCCGTGCCGCGCGGGCGGCCGCGCTGCTCGGGGCTCAGGTCGAACGTCGCGGCGGCCGCGGCTGCGGCGAATGCGGTCAGGCCGATCAGCGCGGCGGCCAGCGTGCGCACGGCACGGGAAGATAGCGGTACGGCTCGTTGCATGAAAACGTCCTGTCGTGGAAAGCGGAAGCGGAGATCGGGGGGAGCGCGCTCAGCGCGGCAGCACCGGGTCGGGCACGGGCGCCCACAGGTCGGCCAGCGTCGACGTGCGCGACGGATCGGCGAGATCCTTGCCGAAGCGCAGGTGGAAATACGCTTCGGGGTCGATCGACGAATCGAACAGCCGCGTATAGCCGGTGCGGTCGTACAGCGCCCACGCTTCGGGCTGGCGAAAGCCGGTGGTCAGGTAGAGGCGGCGGTAGCCCTGCCGCGCGGCGCGCAGTTCGAGCGCCTCGACGATGAGCCGCGCGAGGCCCTGGCGGCGCAGGTCCGTGCGGGTCCAGATGCGTTTGAGCTCGGCGGTCTGCGCGTCGTAGCGCTTGAACGCGCCGCCGCCGATCGTCTCGCCGTCGCGCAGCAGCAGCACGAAAGCGCCTTCGGGCGGTGCGAACAGTTCGGCCGGGTAGCGTGCGAGTTCGTCGCGCGCGGACGCGCGGCTGTCGGGGCGGTACGCGTTGTAACGGTTCGAATACTCGTCGATCAGCGCGTCGATCAGCGGTTGCGCGCGGACGTCGAGCGACGTCGTGTCGATGATGCGGTCGGTCGTGGCCATGGGCATCGCGAAAGGCGCGCGATGCGGACGTTCCTGGCGGGGTGCGGGCACACGGCCCGTCCGGTCTGTTCCGTTATCGCGACGCGGTTGTCGTCATGACGGCGGCCGGTGCGCATCCTGCGCTGCAGGTGGCGGGCCGCCGCCGTTTCGAACACGTTAGCGGCGCGGCCGGCAAAGGCGAACGAAGCAATTGCGATAAGGATTTCGCGGCGGACGTCAGAAGGCTTGCAGCGGGAGTGGGGTGGGGATCGAAGGGGCGCTTCGCACAGAGGAGCGCCCGCTTGATGAATACCGTGCGACGGATGACGCGCGGCTATGTGGCCTGGTCGTCGATCTGCGTTGCGAACTGTGTCACCGCTTCTCCGAGGCGGCTTGCATTTTCGATGTCCAGCACCGATTCGCCGCATGCAGGGCAGAAGTCTCCGGTTATGTGCGGTATGAGGGTGGAGTGACCGTGGCAGGTGTACGTAACGTTCCGCGTGTCACGGATCAGTTGCGCGTCACCGCAGGCGGGACATTTCATGTTCGTGGCCTCCTGAAGGTACGATCCGACTCATTGGCCAACGCTCGGCGCCGCCGACGGCTCCGCCAGCTGAAACAGGCAATCGCCGCGCCGCACCTGCGCGGGCACGCGCTTGCACACCACTTCGCCGTCGCCGTTGAAGCGGTGCAGCACCGGTTCGCGCAGCGGCGTATCGGGGAAATGCACCCACGCGGCCGGCTGCCCGGCCGTCACCTGGTCGCCGAGTTCGACGAGCGGCTCGTACAGCCCGCGCTCGTACGCATAGACGAAATGACGGTCGCCGTCGACGCGCATGAAGCGCGTGACGGCCGGCGGCGCGTCGGGCACGAGCGCGCCGTGCAGCAGGCCGATATGGCCGAGGTAATGCAGCAGCCCGTGGCGGCCGAGCCGGATCAGCGACGGATCGGCCATGCCCGCGCCGCCGAGTTCGGTCACGATCGAGATCGCGCCCTGCCGGCGCGCGGCCGACGCGGAATGAACGGGATTCGGCGCATGCAGCAGCGCGTTCTGCAACCCGAACGCGACCAGCAACCCGTTGAGCTTCGCGGCTTCGTCGGCGTCGAGCGGATCGATCGCGAGCATGTTGCCGCCCTGGTAGAGCAGCGAGCTGCCGCCCGAGTGCAGGTCGACCAGATACTGCGCGCGCGACAGCAGCGCATGCTCGATGTAGTGGGCGATCATCTGCGTCGGCGTGCCGGTCGGGTCGCCGGGGAAGCTGCGGTTCAGGTTGCCTTCGTCGAGCGGCGACACGCGCAGCCCCGCGTCCGCCGCCGGGAAATTCGCCATCGGCAGCAGGATCAGTTGCCCGCTGACCATCCCGGGCTCGATCTCGCGCATCAGTTGCGACACGATGATCTGGCCTTCGTATTCGTCGCCGTGGTTGCCGGCCATCACGAGCGCGACCGGGCCGTCGCCGTTGCGGATCGACGCGATCGGGATCGGCAGCCAGCCGTACGCCGAGCGGTGCACGGAATGCGGCAGCCGCAGGTAGCCCGCGTGCTTGCCTTGCGCGTCGAGATCGATCTCGCAGTGGATGGGATTTCGGTGTGAGGAGGAGGCGGTCATGGCGGCATCGTTCGATGAACGGAATCTGCCATCTTATCGGGAAACGATCGCCGCGCGCCGCGCCGGTGGCGTGCGACGCTGAACTGCGTCAACCGGCATGCGCGGGGATCCGCATGGGCGTTCCGCATTGCCGGCCGGCGAGGCCGCGCGCGATGTTGCAGCGGTGAACGCATGCCGGTGCGCCGGACGGCTGCATGCGTGCGTCAGGTTTCGCGCCGGCCCCTTGCCGCGACAGGGCCGGCGCTCGCGGCCGGCTTACCGGCTCGATGTTTCAGCTTCGAGACGTCCTTCTTCCCACAGTGCCCAGAAACGGCTGCCGGCGCGATACGGATTCGCGCGTCGCGCGCCGTGATCGGCGACGCCCTGGCGAAATGCGCCGTACAGCGTCAGCGGCGGATTGTCGACGCACGCGGCTTCGCGGGCGGCCGGCATGCGGCGATCGGAGACGAGCCGCCGGATCAGCGACGCGCCGTCGATTACGTCCAGTTCGTCGATGCTTTCGCTGCGGCTGAGGACTTCGACGGTATTCATGGTGGGTCTCCCTGACAACCTGTTTCCCTGACAGGGAGCAATAAGGGTGCCAGCCATGAAAAGCCTTGCGCCGCCTCGATCGTGCCGCCTTCTGTGGCCAACGTGATGCGTGGCGAACGGCGATGTTACGGAACACGTCACGTGACATGCGAGCGCGCGGCGCCACGTGCGAACACGCAAAGCGTTTCGGAATTGAATCGTCGGGAGGCGGGGGCGGGCAGGGAAAGACGGATACGCGGCGGGCGGGCGCGCAGTCGGCTCAGCTCGCGGTGGCAGGTGCCATGCGGCGGCTGCCGCTCGAATAGAAACAGTAGATGCCCTTGCCGGCCGACTTCGCGTCGTACAGCGCGCTGTCGGCCTGCCGGATCAGTTCGTCGGGCGAGCCGTGCCCGTCGTCGAGCGCGATGCCGACGCTGATGCCGATGCAGACGGTCTTGCCGATCGACAGCGTGTACGGCGCCGAAATCTGCCGGATGATCCGCGCGGCGAGGATCGAGCACGCTTGCATCGTCGTATCGTCGATCGCGACGATGAATTCGTCGCCGCCGACGCGCGCGGCAAGCTCGCCGGGCGGCAGCGTCTTGCCGAGCCGCTCGGCGACCTGCGTGAGCACTTCGTCGCCGGCCTGGTGGCCGAACCGGTCGTTGATCGCCTTGAAGCCGTCGAGGTCGAGATACATCACGGCGAGCGCGGGGCTCGGCAGGCGCGGCCGGCGCGCGAGCATCCGCTTGAGTTCGGCATGCAGTTCGTGGCGGTTCGGCAAGCCCGTCAGCGGGTCGTGCCGCGCGAGGTGCCGGATGTGCTGTTCGGTCTGGCGGCGCGCGGTGACGTCCTCGACGATGATCACCGCGTTGCCGTCCGGCACGCGGTGGCGCGTCAGTTCGAGCTGGCGGCCGTCGGCGAGCGCGATGTCGAGCGGCTCCGGTTCGTCGCGGTTCAGCCAGACATCGCATTGCGCGGCGAGACCGGCGCCGCCGGGATCGGTCGCGGCGTTCGCGCCGAGCACCGCGACGACGGCGGGTAGCGGCGTATCGAGCATGATCTCGCGCGGCGAACCGAACAGTTGCGCGGTGCGCCGGTTCGCGACGATCACGCGGCTCTCGCCGTCGATCATGCACAGGCCGTGCGGCATATAGGTGAGCGCGGCGTCGAAGCGCGCGACGAGTTCGGCGTTGCGCTGGCGCGCGGCGATCAGCGCGACGAGCACGCGATAGTGGCGCTCGACGACCGTGCGCATGGCCACGAGATAGATCGCGAGCGGCGGCAGCAGCAGCCACGCGCCCGGCCGGGGGGCCAGCAGCGCGCCGACGCCGATCGGCAGCACGCCGAGCGTGACCTGCATCATCGCGAGCCGCGGCAGCGCCGAATTGCGCGACGCGATCCCGCCGAACACGCCGCCCGCGACCATCACCGACAGCGTGCCGACTTCGACGTCGACGGCTTGCACGCAGCCCATCACGCCGAGGCCGAGCACGAAGCACGCGACGAGCGACACGGGCGCATAGCGCATCGCCCAGTATTCGGCGCGGTCGTCGCCGGCGTCGCGCCGAACCGCATACGCGCGCGCGATCGCGAGCCGCGCGGCGAGCAGGCAGACGTCGCCGATGAACCACGCGACGCACCAGAGCTGCTGCAGCCGGATCAGCGCGATGGCCGCGACGAAGCCGCTCGCGAGCCCGGACAGCGCCATCGGGCGGACGTCCTCGAACAGGGTAACGAGCATCGACGGGCGCAGCGCGGCCGTCACGCGGTGGTTGCCGGAGGGGGGAGTGGCGAGAACGGAGTGCAGGAGAGAAGCCCCGACTGCCATGGTTTTTGACCTCGACACGATGTCGCGATGGCTGGCGGCGCCCGCACGGTACATGGCGGGATACCGGCCAGGCCGGATGCGCACGACATTACCACGAAACATTGGCGGCGCGGAGTGCCCGGGCGCATGCGCGGGCAGGGCGGCGGCACCGCGCACAGCACCTGCCGCCAGTCGCACGCCACGCCAGCGAAAGTCTTGCGCATGCGACGGCGCGAAGGCAGCATCGTTGCGAACGGAACGATGCGCGGCGGCCGTCCGGATACCGGCCGCGACGCGCGGCGCGCGTTCCCGCCGGGTGCTGCCGCCCCTGCGGAAACCGGTGCGCACGCAGGTCGACGCAGGCGAATCGCCCCCGCGACCGCCCGCCGCAGCCCGGCTGAATCCCGTTATAAGAAATTCAATAAGTATTTCATGCGGGAAAGCCTATAGGCGATATATCTAAAACAATGCCAGAATGCGCGCCGCTCCGAACGCCGCGACACCCGATCGTCGTCCGAGCCGCATCAGGAGGTTCCCCCCACATGAAAAACCACGGCCTGTCACGGCGGGGTTTTCTGAAGGCCAGCGTGCTGGCGGGCGTCGCGGTGTATGTCGCGCCCATAGGCAGCCGCGCATTCGCGGCGCTCTTCGAAGAAAAACTCCTTACCCCCGTCAAATGGGATAGCGTCACCGGCATCCCCCAATTCCGCATCGACGGCATCGCGAAGGTCACGGGCTCGAAAGTGTTCGCCCGCGACGTGCGCGCAGCCGACATGCCGCACTGGCCGCAGCAGCAGTCGCATGCGCTGATCCTGCGCGTCGCGCAGGCCGATCGCACCTACGAAGGCTTCGACCTTTCGCTGCTCGGCGACGAACTGAAACCGGACCGCGTGGTCACGGCCGACGATCTCGCGCGCGATGGCGTCGCGTTCCCGGCGTTCTACGGCGACGACATGCTGTTGCCCGCCGGCAAGACGCCCGCGTATCTCGGCCATGCGGTCGCGATCCTCATCTATCACGACTTCGCGCGCTTCCGCTTCGCGAAGAACGCGCTCAAGTTCCGCGACGACGTGATCCGCTACGGCGCGGTCACGGGCCCGCTCGAGCGCGATCCGTGGGGCACCTTCCGCTACGTGCGCGTGGGCGGCAAGACGGCCTACGACGATGATGTCTATTCGAGCCTGAAGGACGCGCCGATCTTCCCGAGCATGATGCGCAAGCACCTGCCGGTCTGGCCGGACGGCAAGGAGCACGGCAAGCTCGACGAGCAGGGCATGTTCCTCGCGGGGCAGATCGCCGGCGAACTCGACCACCCGTCAGCCGACTGGCTCGTGTTCGACCGCGAGTACAACACGCAGTCGGTCGACACGGCCGCGCTCGAGCCCGACAACGCGAACTGCTGGTACGACGCCGCGACGCAGTCGCTGCACCTCGTCGTGCCGACCCAGTCGCCGCTCGAGGTGTCGGAGAGCGCAGCCGCGATGGTCGCGAAATGCCGCTTCCCGGTGAAGCAGCTGTTCGTGCATCCGTGCTACACGGTCGGCTACGGTTCCAAGGATCACTTCAACGTGCCGTTCTACGGCCTCGTCTGCGCGCTGTACGCGGACAGCCGCCCGGTGCGTTTCGCGAATGACCGCTACGAGCAGTTCCAGACGTCGCTGAAGCGGCACGCGTTCAAGATGCATTACCGGATCGCGGTCGACCGCAACACCGGCCTGCTGCAGTCGTTCAAGGGCGACTTCGAGGCGAACGGCGGCGGACGCTCGAACTTCTCGCCGTCGGTCGCGATGGTCGGTGCGACGGCCGCGCAATCGATCTACTACTTCCCGAAGAGCGACCTCGCGGCAGTCGCGATCGCGTCGCGCGCGATCGACGCCGGTTCGGCGCGCGGCTACGGCACGCTGCAGAGCATGGCCGCGACCGAGATGGCGGTCGACGAGATCGCCGCGCAACTGAACATCGACCCGATCGATTTCCGCCTGCGCAACGCGCTGCGTTCGGGGATGAAGAACACGCAGGGCGCGATTCCCGCCGGCGCGCTGCGCGTCGACGAAGTGCTGGAACGCGCGAAGCAGCATCCGCTGTGGACGCGCCGTGTCGCGCGCAAGGCCGAATTCGAGGCCGCGAATCCGGGCAAGCGCTACGGCGTCGGCTTCGCGTGCGTGCAGAAAGATTTCGGCACGGGCGCGGAAGCGTCGTTCGCGAAGGTCGAATTCGACGAGAACGGCAAGGTGTCGCTGCAGCACACGGCGGCCGAGATCGGCACCGGGATGTCGACGTCGCAGGCCGTCGCGGTCGCCAAGTGGCTGGGTCGTCCGGCAACCGAAGTGCGCGTGGCCGTGACCGAGTGGCCGGACCTGCCGGTCGAGACGAGCGGCGATCCGTACCTGATGTCGCAGGCCGAGCAGGATCGCCTGAGCGCGAACCCGCGCTGGTCGCCGGGCTATGCGTCGCCGTCGAGCGCGACGAACTCGGCGTACTACTTCACGCACAGCACGCGCGAAGCCGCGCGCGCCGTGTTCCGCTACGGGCTGTGGCCGGCCGCGATGTCGATCTGGACGCGCGGCCTCGGCGGCGGCCAGGCGGCGCCGTACACGATCCGCATCGAGGATGCGCGCTGGGTCGACGGCAAGCTGACCGCCGACGGTCTCGAGCCGCTGACGTTCGAACAGCTCGCGAAGCAGGCGTATGCGCTCGGCCTGCCGACCGGCGCCGTCGTGCACGTGTTCAACCGCTGGCAATGGACCGACGCCGAGTTCGACGTGGGCGGCACGGTCGAACGCTTGCCGATCGACGGGCTGTCGCTGCGCGTCGGCGCGCCCAAGACGGGCGCCGACAACGGCCCGCTGCCGGGCACCGCCGCGCCGGCCGGCGCGACCGCGATGCGCGGCACGCTGGCGCCGACCGCGAACGGCTATCGCGTGCTGGACCGCAAGCGCGTGTTCATCCCGCCGACGAGCCGCAACAACGCGGCCGTCACGTACTACACGGCCGTCGGCACGCTCGTCGAGCTGGCCGTGCACGAAGCGACCGGCAAGGTCGAACTGCTCACGCACCACTCGATCATGGAGTGCGGCAACCAGATTTCGCCGCAGCTCGTGTCGGGCCAGTTGCAGGGCGGCCTCGCAATGGGCATCGGGCATGCACTGCACGAGTACCTGCCGCTTTATGAAGACGGCCCCGGCAACGGCACGTGGAACTTCAACCGCTATCAGTTGCCGCGCGCGTCCGACGTCGCCGTGTGGACGCAGACCGGCGACGTGCTGCCGCCGCTGTCCGAGACCGATCCGCCGAAGGGCGTCGCCGAAGTGGTGATGATCCCCGTCGTCGGCGCGATCGTGAACGGCATCGCGCACGCGATCGGCCATCGTTTCACCGACCTGCCGGTGACCCCGCAAAAGATTCAGGAGGTGCTCGCATGACGACCGCCCAAACCGCGGCTTCGGCCGCGAGCGCCAGCGCGGCTGCGACCGGCGCTTCCGCGCCGACCGCGGCTTCGGCCGCACCGGTCTCTGCCCCGGCCGTACCGGCATCAGCATCGGCCGCCGTCGAGCGTCCGCTCGTCCGGTTCCAGCAGAAGCCGCTGTCGGTCAATATCAACGGCAAGTCCGTCGGCCCGATGCAGGTGCCCGAGGGGCTGATGATGATCGAGTTCCTGCACGAGTACGCGGGCCTCACCGGTTCGCGGCTCGGCTGCGGGCAGGGCGTCTGCCACGCGTGCGTCGTGATCGTCGACAAGCCGGACGGCACCAGCGAGGAAATGCGCACCTGCATTACCGGCGCGCATTTCTTCCACGGTCGCTCGATCCGCACGATCGAAGGCCATGCGAAGCGCAACGACGCGGGCGAAGTGGTCGAGCTGTCGCCGATCCAGCAGAAGTTCCTCGAGCACTTCAGCTTCCAGTGCGGCTACTGCACGCCGGGCTTCGTCAACGCGGCGACCGTGCTGATCGAGCGCCTGAAGCGCGAGCCGGTCGCGAAGGCCGACGTCGAACGCACGATCACCGAGGCGCTCGACGCGCACCTCTGCCGCTGCACGGGCTATGTCCGCTACTACGAAGCCGTCAAGGACGTGGTGCTGACGACGCCGGGACTCGTGAAGGACGCCGCATGAAACGCACATTCGCCCATCGCGTCGCGCGCCTCGCCGGTTTCCCCGTGCTCGCGGCTGCCTGCGCGCTGCTGCTCGCCGCCTGCGGCGGCCATGACGCACCGGCCGCGAACGCGGCTTCCGGCGCGCCCGGCGCCGACCAGGTCGCGCGCGGCCGCTATCTCGTCAAGGCTGCCGACTGCGCGGCGTGCCACACCGCGAAGGACGGCGCGCCGTTCGCCGGGGGCGCGGCGCTCGAATCGCCGTTCGGCACGTTCTACGGCTCGAACATCACGCCCGACAAGGATCACGGGATCGGCAACTGGAGCGCGGACGACTTCTACGCCGCGCTGCACGACGGCAAGGCGCCCGGCAAGCGCCTGTATCCGTCGATGCCGTACACGTCGTACCGGCAGCTCACGCGCGCCGATTCCGACGCGATGGTCGCGTACCTGAAGACCGTCAAGCCGGTCGCGCAGGAAAACCGCGCGCACGACCTGAAATTCCCGTACAACCTGCGCTTCGGGATGGCGTTCTGGGACATGGTGTTCCTGAAGGACAGCCTGCCGGATGCATCGGCCGGGCAATCCGCCGACTGGCCGCGCGGCCGCTATCTCGCGGGTGCGCTCGGCCACTGCGCGGAATGCCATACGCCGCGCGCGTTCACGGGCCAACTCGATAGCGCGAAGCCGTTCGCGGGCGCCGCGCTCGGCCGCGTGGCCGCGCCCGACATCACGCCGGCCGGCCTTGCCGCGCGCGGCTGGACGGGCGCCGACCTGCAGACGTTCTTCGGCGTCGGCATCGCACCGCAAGGCTCGGCGTTCGGCGAGATGTATCCGGTCGTTCACCTGAGCACGCAGTACCTGACGAAGGACGACCTGCGCGCGCTGTCGGTGTACCTGCTCGGCGATACGCCGCCCGCGCCGCAACCGGTGAAGCCGGTGTCGGCCGACGCCGCGCAGCTCGCGGCCGGCCGCTCGGTGTATCTCGCGGTCTGCGCGGGCTGTCACGGCTTCAACGGCGAAGGCAAGCCGCACGTGGCGGTGCCGATGAACGGCAACTCGACGGTGCGCCAGGGCGACCCGCGCAACCTGCTGGTCGCGATGCTCGACGGTATCGACGAGCAGAAGTTCGCCGGCCTCGAAAACCTGCAGCCGATGCCGGGCTTCGCGCATACGCTGAGCGACGACGAACTCGCGCAGCTCGCGAACTACCTGCGCGCGACGTGGGGCGGCCAGCCCGCGAGCGTCACGCCGGCCGACGTGAAGGCCATGCGTTAAGTCGTGCCGCAGGGCGGGGCGTCGCGCGCGAGGCGGCCGGTTTCCGGCGCTCGCGCGCGATGCGTCGCCCGACTTCCTGCGGCGGTTCTTCAGTAGCCGCCGCCACCTCCGCCACCCCCTCCGCCTCCGCTGCCTCCCGAGCCGCCGCCGCCGTACCGGCTCATGCCGGATCCTTGCGAAGCGCCGCTGCCCGACGGCGCACATCCCGCCGACAGCACAAGCATCAGTGCCGCGAGCAGCGCCGCAGCCAACGTTGCCGATTTCATTGCAATCTCCTTGCAGCGCGCAGGCCGCGGACAAGGCCGGTTCGCGTGAACCGTGCGTCTGCGCGATGACGAAACGTTTCGTACGGGCGGGTTATTCCATGCTTTTTGCGTATCGTCGTCGCCGCGCGCGAAGGGGCCGGATCGCAGCCATCGCGCGGTGCCTTGGTACACTCCGGCACGCCGCCATTCCGATTCCGACTACAAAAAAACATGAGTGCTACCCAAGAGTGCCCGCCGTCGCGTCCATCCCGTCCATCCCGTCCCGTCGTGCTCGGCTGTCTGTCGTTTGCCGTCGGCGGCCCATTGGTCGCGGCGCTCGTCTGGCCGGCCGTGATGCTGATCGCGTGGTCGTTGATCGACGGCCCGTCCTGGGAAGTTCTGGGCGTCAGCGCCGGCATGGTGCCGCTGATTTTCTTCGCGTCGTTCCTGTTCGGCTATTTCCTGCCCGCGATCGTGACCGGCGGCATCATGGGCGCGATCGGCACGCGTATCCGGCGGCGCTGGTTCGTGTTGCTGGGCGTGATCGTGGGCACCGCCACGATGATCGGCTATGTCCTGCTCATGACCTGGGTGATAGAGGGCGACAAGGTGGGCGACATCAATGCGATCGCCACGCTCGATGCGCTCGTGACGTCGGCCGTAATGTCGCACTGGCTGCATCGGCGGCTCGAACGCCGGCGTTGAGCGCAAAGCGGTGCGCGACCGGTGACGCGCATGAACCGAACAAACCGGGCAGCGCCGAGTGGCCGCGACTGCGGCCAGCGGCCTGCCATGCTTTCCTTCGTGCAGATGCCGCCGTCGCGGCGGCTCGCGATCAACGATAGACGAGATCGGCGCGGCGGTTCTGCGCCCACGAATCCTCGTCGTGGCCGAGCGCGACCGGCTTTTCCTTGCCGAGGCTGACCGCCTCGAGTTGCGTGCCCGGCACGCCGAACGTTTCGAGCGCGCTCAACACGGCTTGCGAACGGCGCTGGCCGAGCGCGAGGTTGTATTCGGACGTACCGCGTTCGTCGGTGTTGCCCTGGATCAGCACGCGCCGCGCCGGATGGCTGCGCAGGTAGTCGGCGTGCGCCTGCAGCAGCGACTGGAATTCGGGCTTCACGGAGTACTGGTCGAAATCGAAGTAGATGCTGCGTTTCGCGAGCGGGCTGTTCGGATTGTCGAGATCGTCGGCCGCAACCGTTGCGACGGTTTCGCTCGAGGGCGTCGGCGCCATGCCGGCATTCTCGGGCGTTTTCGCTGCGTGGTGACAACCGGCCAGCAGCGCGAGGGTGGCCAGGACCGCAAATCGGCTCGTTTTGCTCATTGTTCGTCTCCTGCGATTGACTGCGTAGAAAGCGCGGTGCGTGCCATCGGCACGTACATATCCGGCCGCAACGGCGCGAAAGGTCCGGCATCACGGCTTGATGCGGATTCGTAAGCCGGTGGTGCGCCATATGAAAGAGTGTTGCGACCGGAACGCCGAATCACGGCGTCGCTGCAAGTAGATTAGGAAAAATGTCACAGCGTGACCAGTTTCTTCGCATTTTTTGCGCCGACGCGACAGTCGAGGAGACATTCTTGCTTCCGCTGGCGGCGCGCGATGCGCAATGCCACGGCAAGCAGGCCGCGCACGGGCGCGGCGCTGTTCAGCGTAGGGCACGACGAACGAGCGAGGCTCGATGCGCGTGGCGCGCGGTCGGCGCAGCGGTGCAGCAGTGAAGCGCCGCGTCGTCAGAACTTGTGCCGCAGCCCCAGTGCGACGACGACCTGGTTGCTGTTCGCCGACGGCGTCAGCGTCCAGACGGTCGCGTTGAACGCCGGATTGCCGTTGCCGCCGCTCACGCTCTGGTAGACGCCTTCGAGATACGCGTCCGTGCGCTTCGACAGCGCATAGTCGGCCTGCGCGACGACCTGGTTCCATTTCGGGCGCGTCTGGCCCGTGCGCGTGTCGAAGCGGCCCATCGTAAACGTGTAGGCGGCCGCGAGGCTCAACGCACGCGTGACGAAGAAGCGCCCGTCGACCGTGAAGTTGTCGAACACCAGCGATTCACCCTTCAGCGGCGCGATGTTGCCACCCTGGAGCACGCCCGTCACGCCGTCGGTGGTCGAGTGCGACCACGCGGCGCCGACCGAGTGCGGCCCGAACGCATAGCGGCCGGCCGCGGCCCAGATCTGCTGGTTGCCGCCCGTGATCGTCGCCGAGCCGTCGACGGTGCTGAGCGCGCCGTTCGGGTTCGGCGCATTGCGGTCGCGGCTGATCTTCAGGTAGCCGGCGCCGAGCTTCAGCGGCCCGTTCGCATACGACAGCCCCGCGCTCCACGCCGCGTTGTTGGCGAACTGGCCGGCCGTATTCGAGAACCCGACCATCGCGCCGAACGTCAGCCCGTGATACGTCGGGCTCGTGTACTTCACCGCGTTGTTGATGCGCAGGTTGCGGTTCGAATCGTCGTTGTCGTACGGATGGACCGCGAGGTTGCCGCCCCAGCCGGGGCCGGACGCGCCGAGCGGCGTCACGAAATCGAGGATCAGGTCGTACTGGCGGCCGAACGTGAGCGTGCCGGCCGTCTTCGAACTCACGCCGAGCCACGCCTGGCGGCCGAACATGTCGACGCCTTTCTGCGACAGCGCGCCGGTGGTGCCTGAGAAGCCGTTCTCGAGCGTGAAGACCGCGGCCGTCCCGCCGCCGAGATCCTCGCGGCCGCGCAGCCCCCAGCGCGACGCGTTCAGTGCGCCGCTCGTCATCGCGACATTCCCGCTGCCGGGCGAGCCGGCGCCGTGCGTGCGCTGGTTCGTCGAGTAGGTGATCGACGTGTCGATCAGGCCGTACAGCGTCACGCTGCTCTGTGCGTGCGCGACGCCCGGCGCGGAGCCGGTCAGGCAGGCGGCAATGACGGTCCCCGCGACGCGAGTGGTGGCGTGCTTGTTCATTTTGTAGGAATGCATAGGAGTTTTTATCGTTTTTCCGGCCCGGTGGCCGGCGGATCGAGCGGCCATTATTGGAGATCGTGCGGCGGTCGATTAAGGCGTTGCACAGGAAAGGTCCTCTGCGAAATCACGCGGAATCGCGGCGCGCCGGCGACGAGGGATTCAGTCGGGAACGGAGAGTGGGCGGCGCAGCGGGAAGTGCGTCGTGATGCCCGCGACGCTTGCGAACGCGACGCCGGGTAGTTCAAGCCGCGGTCGCGTGCCCGTCGGTCGGGCGATTAACGGCGGTTCAGCAGCAGCATCGGAACGCCCGGGAAAAGCCGGTCGATGTCGTCGGGGTGGTAGTGCATTGCGAATGTCGGGGTGCCCGGCCGGAGCGCGCGGGGCGGCGCGCCGGTCGAATTTGTTGCTGATCGCTTGAATGAGGTTGAATGGACGGCACGGCCGGATGCACGGGAAAAAATTACCGTTCGTGCGACTTCGGGCCGGCATCGGAAAGCAACGGCCGTTGCCCGCGTCACATTCGTAGCGCGGGTTTCCCGGCGCAGGCGTAACCGTGCCGGCGACTACGTAATTCGCGACTGTTTGCGCGCTACCGGTTCGGCACAATGGACTATTGCGCGTGGCGGCCTGCCGCTTGCCCGGTCTGTCACGCATGTCGCGGGAGAACGGACATGGTGTTGATGGCTGTGGGAGGAGGCGGGGGCGCACCGGTTGACGTGCCGCAGCCGCAGAATGACAACAACCCGACGAACAACAACGGGACGAACGCTAACGGCGCCGCCGGCAGCCCTCCGGCCCAGACACCCGAACAGAAGGCCCTCGCCGCGGCGCAGGCCGAGACGCAGCGCCTGCTCCAGCTCGCGCAGGCGGAGATGGCGACGCTCAAGCGCCTGAACGACCAGGGCGCGTCGCAAGCCGATCTCGACAACCAGGTCAAGAAGGCCGAATCGGCGTGGGGCGCGGTGCAGGCGGCCGTCGAGAACCAGATGCGCTTCGCCGCGGAAGGCGGCGGCGACACGAACAAGGCGATCGCGGGCGTCGCATCGGACCTGCGCAATGCATCGCCGAAGGATCCCGTGCTCGGCGAGGTCCTCGACGATGCGCAAAAGGCGGTCTCGGCCGAATCGGCGCCCGAGCGGGCGACCAGCGAGAAGGCGTTCCAGTTCGCGCTGGCGATGCAGCAGGACCAGGCCGCGAACGCCGATGTGCAGCAGTACAACGCGCTGCCGGGCGGCATCCGGCGCGCCGATCCCGACACCGGCGCGCAACTGCGCGAGGCGGCCAGCACAGCCGACACGAACGCCAACAACGCGTACACGGCACTCGCCACCGCATTGCGCCACGAATACAGCACGTCGGCCGCGACGCTGCGCCTGAACGACGCGAAGGCCGATTACGCGGCGTGGCAAAAGGAGCCGGGCGGGTTGCGCCGTGCCGACGAGGCCGACATCACCCAGGAAATGTCGCAGGCGCAGAGCCAGTACGACAAGGTGGTGACGGGCGGCGACGACACCGCGCTGACCTACGTGACGCCCGACGAGCAGAAGCAGGTCGTCGCGTCCGTGAAGCAGAACCACGACGGCATGTGGTACACCGGCCTCGTCGACGCATTGGGCGAGGAAAGCCAGCTCAAGCGCACGATCGCGACGATCAATCCCGACGATCCGTCGCTGTCGCCGCAGATGAAGCAGCTCGCGCAGTCCGATCCGGTCACGTTCGCGCTGCTGCAGGACACCGGCCAGACCGTCGATCCGAACGACCCGAAGCTGTCGCCGCAGGAAAAGGCGCTGGCCCAGCAGAATCCGCTCGCGGAAGCGTTCGTCAAGCTGACGGGCGTTCCGGTGAGAACGGACGGCCTGAGCGACGCGAACGCCAAGGCACTGAACGGCCAGATCGACCAGGCGGGCGGCGTGTTCGCGTATGCGATGGCGCACGTCGACAAGAATTCGCCCGGTTACCAGCAGATCCAGATGCTGCTCGCGGCGGCGCCCGACGTCCGGCTGCAATACACGAAGCAGCAGGTCGCGCAACTGATGCAGAACCCGGGCAGCAACCCCGGCGCGGCGCTGCAGGTGCTGACGACCAACATGGACGCGTCGTTCTCGCTGGACGAGCGCCAGACACTGTGGACGCAGGCCGGCCAGCCGCATTTCAACGCGAGCTTCATCCATTCGCAGATCGATCCGCTGATGCAGAAGCCGGATTCGCAGGCGACGGACCCAGCCAGCATGCAGGCGCGTTCAGACGGCAGGATGAACGCCGACAAGGCCGGCAAGTGGATGCAGGACATCCTGAACAATGCGCCGCCCGAATTCGCGGGCGTCGTGCTCGACACCGTCGAGAAGGATTTCAGCAACAAGTGGATGCAGACGAACACGGGCACGCCGCAGCCATACGGGCAAGGCACCGAGTTCTACAAGGGGCTCAGCAAGGCGGTCGGGCTGGCCGACCAGCAGCCGACCGCGAGCGGCGTGCCCGTGCAGCGCGAGGACGACGTCGCGAACTGGCTGCTCGACGACAAGGGCAACGCGAAGACGCTGATCTATACGCTGCGCGGCAGCAACACGGGATACGGTTTCGACACGGTGCGCGAGGCCCTTTCGTCGGGCGTCGATCGGGCGTTGTCGAAGGCGCTGCTGTCGAAGATGCAGAACGACGACCGCTTCCGCGCGGGCTTCGCGAACGACTTCCAGCTGCGTTACCAGCAAGGTACCGAGCACGCGCAGAGCAACCAGAACAAGCAGGCTGCGTCGGCCAGCTACAAGCTGTTCCAGGCCGATCCGGACAAGCAGCTGAAGGCGTATTTCGACGACTTCCAGAAAAACTTCAACGACAAGTCCTATACGTTCACCACCGGCTCCGATCAGATGACGAACTTCGTCGGCGCCGGGCTCGGGATCCAGCCCGACGTCCCCGGCGCGGTGCCGACCGACAGGAACGACGTGCCGTCGATGGCGATGCTCGAGCAGTTGATCGTCGGCAACGGGCAGTTGCAGAACGGCACGGCCGTCAACAGCCAGTCGCTGTACGCGCAGAACTCGGCCGCGACGCAGATGATCCAGACCGTCGTCGACCAGATCCGGAAAGTCGGCGGCGATCACGCGGTCGTATCGCTGGTGCCGATCTACTATGTGTCGAAGGGGACGGGCACCGCACCGAGCGCGCTGTTCAAGGTGCAGGTCGCCGACCATCCGGGCCAGTACAAGCTGATCGACGATCGCGGCTGGAAGTACGACACCGTCGACGATTACCAGCACAACAACGCGCTGTCGGACGACGGCAAGCTGTACGTGCCGAAGAGCCTGACGAGCGATTCCGCGTCCGGCGATTTCTCGCAATACGAGCCGATCGACGCGCACAAGACGGAGTGGTACCAGCACGCCGAACACTACCTCGAGATCGGCACCGGCATTCTCGCCGCGGCCGGCGGCGTCGTGCTGGTCGCGAGCGGCATCGGCGCGCCGGTCGGCGGCGTGCTGCTCGGCGCCGCGTGGACGGCGGTAGGCGCGGGCATGGCCGTCGGCGTGCCGGCCGCGATCGGCGACCTGAAGAACCTGAGCGATCACGGCCAGTCGACCGGCTTCGGCAACGCACAGGCGCGCGGCGACTGGATCAGCCTGATCGGCAGCGGCGCGGGCATCGCGGGCGGCGGTCTCGGCGTGGCGGCGAAGTCGCTCGCGGAGGCCTCGTCGCTGCTGCGTACGACGGGGCAGGTCTCGGACCTGCTCACGGTGGCTTCGCGCGGCGACGGCGTCGCCGCCGACATGGCCGGTCTCGGCCGTTTCACGCAGGAAGCCGACGCGTTCCAGTCGCTCGCGCAGACGACGGGCCGCACGTCCGGCGTGCTCAATGTGTCGGGCGGCGTGGTCGGCGGCTACCAGATGCTCGACCAGGGTGCGTCGCTGGTGAAGAACTGGGACGCATTGTCCGAATCCGACCGCGCGCAGCAACTGCTGAACCTCGGCATTGGCGTCGCGCAGATGGGGCTCGGCTCGCACACGCTGATGGAGCGGCCGATCCGCGCGATCACGAAAACGCCCGCGCCGCCGACAATCCCGAGGCCGGTCGCATTCGACGTCGCGAACGCGATGTTCGCCAACGGGCTGGCGAACCAGCGGCTCGCGGTCGGCGAGATCGGCAACCCATGGCAGCACGCGGAGGACCAGGCGCACAGTTTCGGCGAACCGGCCGACGACGGCGGCACGGTCGCGCCGGCCGACAAGGGGCTGCGGGCGCGCTTCTCCGATTGGCTGCGCGCGCGCCGCACACAGGGCACGCCGGACGATGGCGCGATCGCGTTGCGGCTCGCACCCGACGGTGAACCGATCGACGGCGCGGCGACGCCGGCCGTCGCCGACGCACTGGCGGGCGAGGGTGCGTCGTCGCAGGCCAAAGCCGGCGTGCCGGCCAACGGCGCGCGCCCCGCGTCGTGGGAGATTCCCGCGCGTATTGCGGCCGATCGGGCGATGCTGAGCGAAGTGGTCGGGCGGATCCTCGAAAGCGGCAATCGGCTCGAGGACGTCGAGTACTACGTGTATGCGCTGGAGGATGCCGAAGGCAACGTGCGCAACCCCGAGGACGACGGGCTACCCGCGACCGAAAAGGGCAACCTGCTCGACGACATGAACGCGGCGAAGGCGGACGAGCAGCGCGCGAAGGCGGCCGACGATGCGCCGGCGCACGCGGCCGCTGCGCCGGATGAGGACGGCACGATCGGCGTGACACGCTACACGACGTACCACGACGCGCTGATGGTCGGCGCCGACGGCGTCGCGGGGGGCCGCTACCGGATTGCGCTGGTCGATCACGGGGCGCTCGCCGCGGACGGCACGGTGCCGCCCGAAGCGGTCGTCGGCCATGTCGGGCTGACCGACGCCGGCGATGCGTTCATGCTGTCGATGAACGATGCGTACGACCGCACGCTGCGCGTGGTGTACCCGCGCGGCTTCGATCCGCAGAAGCCGCTGATCCGCAGCGAGGACGGCCGGCGCGTCGACGTGATCAACGCGCCGTTCGGCATGAGCGAAACGCAGTGGGCCGCCTATCCGCGCCGCGAGGCCGACCTCGCGATCTATTCGAACAACGCGGGCCAGCCCGAGAACCGGCTGCCGCCGGGCGAGCGGCCGTTGATGCCGGTGCCGCCCGGTTACTTCGCCGTGTACGCGCACGCGTGGGCCGATGCATTCGCGAGCGCGACCGGCAAGGCGATGAGCGCGGAAGACATGGCCGAGATGGTGCGCCAGAGCGGCTGGGACGGCAAATCGCCGGTGATCCTCTATGCGTGCGGCGCCGGCACGCGCGTGAGTCCGCTCGCGCAATTGCTCGCGAACGTGCTGGGCGTCGACGTGTACGGCGCCAGCGGCTTCGTCGCATGGCGTTCGCCGCGCTATCGCACCGACGGCAGTCCCGATTCCGGTTATACGAGCGGCATCCTGATCGAGCCCGGTGCGCCCGATCGGGACGGCGTACCGGACCATTCCGTCAGCGGCGAACCGCGCACCTACCGATTCTCGCCGGCGCTCGCGGTCATCGACCAGGGCGCGCATCCGGTCAACTGGAGCGGCGTCGCGCCGCGCCCGGTGTCGAATCAGTGGGGCGGCAGCGCGACGACGGGCGACGTGCGGGTGCCGATCGGCGTGTACGTGTGGCGCATGTTGACGAAACGCGGGTCGATCATCAATCCGCGCAGCGGCCGTTCCGCCAGCGCCCTCGAGATGACGCACGCGCTGGAGGATCTGGCGTGGAAAGGCTATACGCCGGGCACGCCGATCGCGCTGGATGGGCCGCGCAGCGGCGCCAATCCCGAGTTGCTGCAAGAGTTCGCGGACCTGATCCAGGCGCCGGTATTCGGCCGGCTGGGCGACGACGACGCGGCCGGATGGTGGCGCGCGCTCCCCAATCCGAACCGCCGGCTCGCGCGCTTCCAGATCGAACCCGACGTGAGCGGCAAGTTCTCGCCGGGCCGCGCGCAGCCGGTTCGCGTCAATCCGCTGGAACTGCGGCCCGTACCGGGGTCGAGTGTCGTGAACCTGCTCGGTCACGCGACCGCGCGGCAGTTCCTGAAGGTGTCGGGTTTCGATATCGTCGAATCGCACGGCACGAAGCCGAGCGACGTCAGCTGGGACAGCTCGATCGCCGTCACGACCGACGGCAAGACGATCGCGCCGAAGGAGTTCGCGCGCAGGCTGCTGGAGGATCCGGCCTATACGGAGGGCAACGGCGTGCTGCTGACGGGCTGCTATCTCGCCTCCGGCGGTTATCCGTTTGCGCAGGAGCTCGCGTATGAGCTGCAGGTGCCCGTGATCGCGTCGATCTCGTCCAACTCGGTGCGCGGCACCGGCGCGCTGGAAATCTATCCGCTCGACGGCGATATCGGCGTGCCGGCTCACGATCCTGACGTCGCGACGCGGCTCTATCTGCATGTGCCCGAGGCGCCCGATGCCAGCGACCCGCCGATGGTGTTTGCGCAGCGCGGCGAACCGGCGGCGCGCACGACCGCGCATGGCGATGCGCCGGTTGAACCGGTGCATCCGATCGAAGCGCAGATCGATCCGGACGCGGACAGCGGGCGGCGCGGCGCCGGCGGTGCGCCGGGTCATGCCGGCCGGCAGGGCGTGACGCCCGGCGGGCCCGCGCATCCGCGGCTCGCGCCCGAGCCGGACGCGGGCGAACCGCCGGTCTACGAGCCGACACCGCTCGTGGAGGTCGGGCCGGGGCAGATCTTCACGGCGGACGAGTGGGCCGCGCGCACCGAGCAGGTCGCCGAAGCCGAGGCCGACGATGGCCTGTCGGGGAAAACGCAGAAAATCTATCCGCCGACCAGCCGCGTCTATACGGACCGCAAGATCGCCAACGGTGGTGTGGTCACGACGACGGTCCACGGCGACTCGGTGCTGCAGCCCGGATTCGACGACGTGACCGGCGTCGACGCGACGCAGCATCCCGAATTCCTGCGTCCGGCCGACACGCTGCTGATGTCGCCCGACGATCCGCTGCACCCGATCGGCACGCGCGGGCTGATGTCGCCGCCCGGTCATCACGTGGTGTTCGGACACGGGATGTCGGCCGACGCGATGCTGGGCCCGGACGGCCGGCCGCTCACGCCGGACGAGGTGGCCGAGCGCGTCGCGCCGCATCTCGAGCCGGGGCAGGACGTCACGCTGTATTCCTGCTTCGGCGGATCGAACAAGCACGATCCGCTGCGCGTGGCGCCGGGCCAGGTGCGGGCCGCGAGCACGACGTTCGCGGCGGCGCTTGCCCAGCGACTGTCCGAAATCACCGGACGGCCGACATCGGTCTGGGCGCCGCCGGACATCCTGCTCGTGGAACCCGACGGTTCGGCCACCGTGCGCGGAACGCGACTGACGGGTCAGGTCGACAAGGATCGCCTACCGATGCAAAGCTTCCGCGGCGACCCTGCGCGCGCGGGCCGCCCGGCGCTGCCCGCAGGGCCGCATGCGGAACCGGCGCAGACGACCACCCGCACCGCGTCGCGTCCGATGGCCGATCCGCCGCCGCGTCCCACGGTGCCGCGCGTGCCCGATCCGACGTTTGCCGATCCCGACTACGACTTCAGCGCGATTCCGGACGACACGTTCGAATCGGTCACGCTCGACCATCCGTTCCGCACCGCGCTGGCCGACCGGCCGGGCGTGATCGGCGACGCCGCGCGCGTCACGCAACCCGGCGGCACCGTGAGCCAGTACTGGCCGAGCTATTTCCTCGACGGCGCCGAACCGACCCGCGTGATCGACGACGTGATGCAGGCGTTCGACGCCGCCGGGCTGACCAACCTGCGCGTCGAATTCGTGACGCAGGACGGCAGCATCGAACTCGGCAGCGGTACCGATTTCGGCGCGCTCGATCCCGAGGCGGGCTGGTTCCGGTTCAGCGGGAAGGTGCCCGACGCGCCGGCGGCGGCCGTAACGCACGCGCCGCGCCGCGCGGGTGCCGATGCCCCGCTCGCGTTGCCGGAAGGCGCGCGGACGGTCGCGCACGACGATCTCGGGCAGGCACTCGATGCCGCGCAAACCGGGCCGCGCAATCACGCATACGTGCCGACCGAAGCGTTGCCGGATGGCACCGCGTTCGCACAGGGCGACCTGACGCCGCAGGAGCGCGTCGCGGCCAGCGCCGCCGCGAACCTCGCCGCGGTCGAGGGCGCCGCACCGACCGACGTTGTGCTGCTGTCGGCGCTCGGCCACGATCCGGCGAGCGCGCTGCGCATCACCACGCCCGACGGCGGCGAGCTGTACAAGCCGGCCGGCGTCGACATGTATGTCGTGCGAACCCGCGATGCGGCGACCGGCGACGTGTCGTACCGGCTCGCCGGCGTCGATCGTTCGGGCTTGCCGGAGGGCTATACGGTCGTGCATGCCGGCGGAACGCGTGCGGTCGGCGCGGTCGACGGCAGCCCGACCTGGCCGACGATCGGGCCGGGAGGGCCGGCCGGCCGTCTCGCGAGCGCCGGGGGCGACCCGTCCGGCTCGACGCCTGCCGCCGTGCCCGGTCATTCGGCCGTGCCTGCCACACCGGAAAGTACCGCCGTGGCCGAAGCGGAGCAGGCGCGTGCCGCGTCATGGCTCGACACGCTCGGCCGCCGCACGCTCACGCGGGTCGACGGCCGGCATGCACCGACGCTGGACGGGCTCGCTCGCCAGCTCGGCCCCAACGCACATGTGCTGATCACGTCGCATGCCAAGCCGCCCGCCGGGACCGCCGCACGCCCGGCACCGGTATTCGTCGCGGTGCTCGAGACCGACGCGAACGGCGCGCTCGGCCCGGTGCGGATGCTGGACGGCAAGCGCGTACCGCACGCGCTCAGCAAGGCGCTGGAGAATGCCGGCAGCGGCGGCCGACGCGCACGAGGCAAGTACGATTTCTATGTGTCGCCGGTCGCGCACGACGAACTGGTGCGATTCGGCGGCCCGTCGAAGATCGAGACGCCGGACGGCAAGATGTCGTGGCCGGTGACGACGTCGGGCCACACGATCGAGCAGACGCTCGCCGCCGATGTGTCGAAGCTGCAGGACGCACCGGTCTTCAAGCGGCCGCGCCAGGCCGTGCGCGCGGTGTCCGGCGAGCAACGCTGGATTCACGTGGTCGACGACGAGACGGGCAAGGTGCTCGGCCATGCGGAACGCAACACGAACCACGAGTGGAAGTACTTCGAGAAGGCGTCGCTCGGCGATACCGAGATTCCCGAGCAGGATCTGCGCACGGTGTTCCGCCGTCGCCGCAGGGGCGGCATTCCGGTCGGCCGGTCGCCGCGCCGCGGCATCCGCTTCGTCGTCAGCGACGTGACGCCCGCGACCGTCGAGCGCATCGGCGGATTCCGGCCGGCGAAGGAGGCCCCCCCCGTCGAGAAGAAGCCGTTCCGCTCGGCCGGCGACCTGTTCCAGTCGATCGTGCCGGTACGCCGGCCGCTCTCGCGCGCGGAAGGGGGCGACGCCGCGAACGCCGCGCCGCTGCCGCCGGTCGATCCGCATCTGTTGCCGTCGGACAAGTCCGCGCTCAACGCGGTCGACTTCAGCGGCAACAGCGTGTCGCACCTGCTGAGCGCGATCCGGAACGGCGCGCTCGACGGCGGCCGCCACGTGATCTACGTGTTCAGGACCGACGGGGCGGTGGCCGAGGCGCTCGGCGACCCGCTCGGCCTGATCGCCGAGCGCAACGGCGAGATGCGCTGGTTCGACAAGATCCCGCAGGCCAACAACCCGAACCATCCGGGCGTGCCGCTCGACGAAATGCCGATCGGCAACGATCGCTTCGGTACGGACGTGCATTTCCTGCTCACGCAACTGTCGCCGCGCGATTTCCTGAACAGCGCGCGGCCGACCCGCGTCGCCGCGCTCGAAGCGCGCGCGAAGGCGCTGCACGATCAATGGAAGGATGCGGAAGCGCGCAGCCTGAACTCGGCGCCGTTCCGCGCGCTCGCAGCCCGCACGCGGCACGGCTACAACGAGGTGCTCGGTGACCTGCGGCGCTTGCGGCGCAACGGTGCCGCGCCCGCGCCGCTGTCGATCGAACCGTATCAGCCGGGCCTGTCGGCGGCCACCGTCGTCGAGTTCGGCCTGCGCAACGGCGCGGCGAAGCCCGAGCAGTATTTCGCGACGCACGAGCAGATCGAGGCATACAACAAGCAGGCGCAGCGCCCCGGCAACGTGAACCTCGAGCTGAAGGGCGAGCCGCAGGCCGTGATGGTCGACGTGGGGATGTGGCGCACGCTGCTCAACAAGCTGTATGTCGCGCGCGACGTGTCGACGTCGGCATCGCGATTCCTGCCGGTGCCGGGCAAGCTGCGCGCGCGCACGCGCAACCTGGGCGCGGCGACCGTCGCCGACAAGCGGATCCTGCAGATCTTCACGCGCTCGAACAAGGCGTTGCAGGACCGCATGGTGCCGATGGCGCGCTCGTTCTCGCTGAGCGACGATCCGGCGCTGATGGGTGCGCTCGTCGAGCGGTACGGCGGCGTGATGCCGGTCGCGACGCTCGTGATCGATCCGCATTCGCTCGCCGCGGTGCTCGGCAAGGCGCACGATCCCGACTTCCTGCGCGCGGTGCGTGCGCTCGGCGACCAGAAGAACGCGGTGTTCGACGGGGAGAACGGGATGATCCATCCCGGGCCCGACTCGGACGGCACGGCGCTCGCGCTCGACGATCTCGCGCATCTGCATCGCTGGC
Source organism: Burkholderia catarinensis (assembly GCF_001883705.2). Classification (GTDB taxonomy): domain Bacteria; phylum Pseudomonadota; class Gammaproteobacteria; order Burkholderiales; family Burkholderiaceae; genus Burkholderia; species Burkholderia catarinensis. Next base: position 3,995 of record NZ_MDEQ02000005.1, on the reverse strand, counting down.
TCGACGAGGCCGCGCGGACCGGCTTCGCGATCCGGCTCGAGACCGCGCCGTCGCGCGCGCTCGTGTCCGGCGCCGACTACCGGTTCCAGTCGGGCACTAACGACACGTATCACGACTACGTGCGTGTGATGACCGCGCTCGAAAGCTGGTCGAACGCGCATCCCGATACGACGGCGCCGAACGTGATGGTCACGTTCCACGGCTGGGACGCGGTGCCGGAATCGGTGCCGGGCGGGGGACACGAGAAGCTGCTGCGCGCGGTGCTCGAGCGCAAGGGGCTCGAATGGGTGCACATGGGGCTGTCGTACGGCACGCACGGCGCGGACTTCATCGGCAACCAGGATCTCACTGGCGCGCTCGCGAAGCTGATCGTCGAAAACCGCAACCGGCCCGACATCATCAACCGGCTGCATGGCGCCGATGCGCTGACGCGCGTGTTCGAGCGCGTCGACCGGCAGACGCTCGCGAACCAGCATCAGTTGCTGTTCGCGGAAGTCGAGCGGCTCGGCGCCGCGGACGGGATGACGCCCGCCGAGGTGGCCGCGCTGCGCCAGAAGATCTACGAAGGCAACACGACCGTGTGGCTGAACCAGGCGCGCAAGGCGACGATCGAGCATGCGACGAAGCTGTGGGAGGCCGACGGCAACGCGCCGCGTACCACGACGGACAAGGGCGCACGCACGTTCGGCGGGCGCTGGCTGGGCAAGTACGGCGGCAACGTGCCCGACCGGGTGACGACCGGCAAGCGGCCGTCCGCCGTCGACCCGCGCGAACATTGGAACGCGGTGGTGCACGACCCGGTGCTGATCAACGACGGCACCAAGCCGATCGGTGCGAGCCGCCGTGAAGCGGCCCAGCTCGCGAAGGTCGACATTCCCGATGAGAAACGCGCGCAGGCGGAACTGCATGCGCTGCGGGTGCACGACGAACCGATCGGCGAGAACACGCCGCCGCCTTCGAAGCGGCGGATCGCTGGCGACATCACCGCGGCCACGTTGACCGGCGGCGCCGGCGCGGGCGGACTCATCTGGGTCGGGCGAGAGTCGGTGCGCACCGCGACGAATTCGCTGTATGCGGGGCTGCGGGTCGGCCGTGTGTTCCAGGCGCTGCATCACGGCGCGGTGGCCAGCCTGAAGAACGGCGATCCGCGCGTGTTCGACCGCGTCGTCGACCGTCTCGTGCGCGGGCTGCAGGCACAGCTGAAGGCGAACGGCTTCGACGTGACCGCACGCGGCACGCAGCTGGAGCAGATCGCGCACGAAGGCAAGGCGATGGCCGCACAGCTACGCGCGCTGAACAACGACGGGATGCTGTCGTTCGACGACGCGGTCATGCATACGAAGGCGATCGCCGCCGACATGCTCGCGCAGATGCAGGGCGTGGTCGGCGGGACGTCGCTGAAGCTGCTCCACCATGGCAGCCCGCGACATTCGGTCGGCCGGGTCGGCCGCATGCTGGCGCTGGGCGGTTACGGCGGCTCGATCACGATGAATGTGGCCCGGGCGTTCGCGAAAGGGGACTGGCTGGCCGGCGGGCAAGCCGTGGGCGGGATGTTCAGCGCCGTCTATACCGGCATCGTTTACAAGGGCAGCCTGCGCGGCGTGAATGCCGAAAATCGCAGCCAACTGGCGCGTACCGTGAGCGCGACCGGCGATTACCTGACATCCGCCATGAGCATCGCAAGCGGCATCCATACCGCGATGACGGGCGATCCGTACACCGGCACGCTGACGACGATGTCTGGCGTGCTGCTCGGCGCCGGGCGTCTGCATTCGCATTTCCCGAATGCGACGCCGTGGATGGAGCGTTTGCCGACCGGCATCGCGCTGGCGCCGGTGGCGATCTTCGGCGTCATGCAAGGGATCAATCTTGTTACCGCGGCGACGGCGCCGGACCATCAGCACAAGCCGCCGCCCGGTACGCAGCCGAATCATTCGGGTTCGCACGCCGGAACGCCGGCGCCGGGCGCATCGTTCGCACCGTCGCCGGGCGCGACGACGGCACCGGCCCAGCCAAATGCGTCCGCGACGCCGTCGGCATCGTCGACGCCTGGTGCGCAGCCGTCGGGCGCGCCATCGCAACCGGCGCAGCCTCCGACGAGTTCGCCGAGCGCCGCGCCGCTCACCGTGGCGGTGGCCCCTGGCGATTCGTTGTGGACGATCGCCGAAAGTCACGAAGGGTCGTTGCTTGCCGCGGCCCACGTGCCGGCCGACGAACAGCAGCGGATGTCGGACGGTCAGCGAATCAACGCCGCGCTCAGCGAGATCCTGCAGCTCAACAGGAATCTGGCGCGCAATCCGGGCGAGTGTCATACCCGGATTCAGATGTCCACCTTCCAGCTATTTAAAAATGTCCGGTTTTCAGGTTGGTTTTGCTACTTCTGTTTCCTCGCTTTAACCGTTACGCAGTGTCGAAGGTCGGCGCTTGAACGGGCAGGGCGCTCACGTCTGTTTCTCCAGTTTTTGCAGACCGACGGCCAGGTTTTTCTGGTGGCTTTGCGGTTTGCCGGCGTTGCGCCAGATCCACGATCACATGCTCGACGTCGGCCTGCGTGATCTTGCGTTGCTTCTTCTTGCCTGGCTCAGTCTCGTTTCGATTGGTCCGGGTCGAGTCGCCACGATGCGTTCGAGACGGAGCTTTGCCGATTCGGCTGTTATCACGTTGCGCTTGAAGGGCTTGTGCGACCTGCAGCACATGACTCAAGCGCTTGTGCTCGACGACGGCACCTTGATCGATTTCCGCCAGGCGGTCGTATTGCCTGCAGCGCAACGCACGATCGTCAGCCCGGATTTCGATCCGCCCATCCGGGTACTCCCAGACCTCGATCTGGCGGTCGATCAGCTTCCGGTTCTCCGGCGTGTCCTCCAGCAAGTACATCACCCGGTCGTACTGCACCGTGAGCGACTTCGTTACCTTCCGCGGCTCGCGCCACGTCAGCACCAGGTCGAGACTCTCGTCGGCCCGTAGCGGCCGGTGCGCATCGAAGTCGCTCTTCGGCGGCTTCGCGAAGCGTGCATTGTAGGCGGCCATGAAGGAGGGCGCATAAGCGTTGGCGTCGGCCACCGTGTTGATGCCGCGCAATCGCATCTCCTTGACCAATCGGTCCTGCAACGTCAGATGTGCGCGCTCGACTCGCCCCTTGGCTGAACTGCTGTTTGCGCAGAACGTGTCGATGTTCAGCTCGTACATCGCGCGGCCGAACGGTGTCACGCGGTTACCGGTCTTGCCTGGCTTCACGTTGCGAAACACGCTGGCCTTGTCGCTGTAGAACGCCCCCGGTTTGCCATGGCGTTCGATGTACGCCCGCGTCGCCTCGAAGTAGCTGAAGGTCGATTCGGTCTGCGTGAAGTGCAGCATCATCAACCGGCTCGTCGCATCGTCCACATACACCAGCAGCGTGCAGGCCGGCGCCCGTTCCTCGAACCACCGATGGTCGCTGCCATCGATCTGGATCAACTCGCCCAGGCACGCCCGCCGTGCCCGCGGCTGATAAACCTTCGGCGGACGCTGTCGGCGCGGAACCCACAAGCCAGCGTCCGTCATCAGCTTCCTGACCGTTTCCTTGGCCAGCCGAATGCCGTGGCATTCCCAGAGCTTCTCGCAGGCCAGCGTCGGCCCGAAATCGGTGTAGCGATCGCGGATGATCGACAGCGCCCGGTCGGCGGCTCCCGGGTCGAGGCGGCGGTTGCCGGGCTTCGCTCGGTGTCCCGACACCAATCCCGCCGGGCCGTGCTCACGCAGCCTGGCGACCAGCCGGCGAACCTGCCGTGTCGTCAACTCCAGCCGTTCGGCCGCACGCCATGGCTTGAGCTTGCCGTCGGCTACGTCCTGAATGACCTTGAACCGGTCCAGCTCCCGCATCGTCATCGTGATCCGCTCCGTTGCAGCCATCGCAGCCTCCGGCGCCGGACACCCGGCGGCCGGACAGCTTACGCGGCACGAAAGCGGACATTTCTATGTAGCCAAAAGCGGACATTTCTATCTAGCCACTACAA
>NZ_MDEQ02000040.1 GCF_001883705.2 Burkholderia catarinensis | reverse complement strand
GTCGGATTGTCGGCGTTGCCGCCCGGCGGGCACACGGCCGCGAGCGACTGGCGCAGCATCTGCGGGTAGGTCTCGACCGGGCGCACCTTCACCTGCTGGAACAGCTCCGGGAAGAGCTGCATCATCGTCTCGCGGTTTTCCAGCATGTACGACACGCCGGACGGCGTGCGCGCGTTGTCCTCGAGCACGTAGAACGCGTTCTCGGCGGTGCGCACGATGTCGACGCCGATGATGTGCGTATAAACGTTGCCGGGCGGCCGGAAGTCGATCATCTCCGGGACGAACGCTTCGTTGTGCGCGATCAGGTGCTTCGGTACGATGCCGGCACGGACGATTTCCTGGCGGTGGTAGATGTCGTCGAGGAACGCGTTGAGCGCCATCACGCGCTGCTCGATGCCGAGCGACAGCCGGCTCCATTCCGCGCCCGAGATGATGCGCGGCACGATATCGAACGGAATCAGCCGCTCGGCGGCCTCCGCGTCGCCGTAGACGGCGAACGTGATGCCCGTCTTGCGGAACACGCCTTCCGCGTCGTGGGCCTTCTGGGCGAGGCTCGCAGGGCTCTGTGCGTCGAGCCACGACTTGACTCGCGAGTAGGGCAGGCGAACCTGATCGCCTGCCAGCATTTCGTCAAACGGTGCCATGGAATTTTTTTCCTTTGTCGGGGGCGGCGACCTTCAGCGGTCCGGGTAGCGTTCCTCTTCTTGCGCGTCGTATCAGTTGTCACCCTTCTCGAGCACGTTCTGCGTCAGCGTGACCGATGGAATCGTCGGCGTGAGCAACGCGCGGCGCGCGCGGCTGCTCACCCACTTCCAGCCGACCACGAGCAGCAGTGCGACCAGCGGGATCGATGCGATCGTCCACGTCCCGTTCGGGTAGTCGAATGCCATCAGGACCAACACGCCGAGCAGGAACAACAGCGTGAGCCACGATGTCACGGGCGCGCCCGGCATCTTGAAAGACACGTCGTCTACCTCGCCGCGCCTGACCGCCTCGCGGAACTTCATCTGGCACACGACGATGAATCCCCACGTGCTGATGATGCCGAGCGATGCGATATTCAGCACGATCTCGAACACGCTCGACGGCACGAGATAGTTGAGCAGTACACCGACCACGTAGATCGCGACCGTCACGAGAATGCCCGCGTACGGTACGGACTGCGCGCTCATTCGCGCGAGGAACGCGGGGGCCGAGCCGCCCATCGACAGCGAACGCAACACGCGTCCGGTCGAATACAGGCCCGAGTTGAGGCTCGACAGCGCTGCCGTCAGCACCACCAGGTTCATCACCGAGCCGATGCCGGGCACGCCGAGCGCGCTGAAGAACGTGACGAACGGGCTCTGGCCGGCTTTGTACGCGCTCCACGGCAACAGGCAGACCAGCAGGACGACCGACGCGACATAGAAGAGGGCGATGCGCCAGATCACGTTGTTGATCGCGCGCGGCAGCACCTTGCGCGCGTCCTTGCATTCGCCGGCGGCCGTGCCGACCAGTTCGACGCCCGCGAACGCGAATACCACGCCCTGCACCAGCACCAGTGCGGGCATCAGTCCGTGCGGGAAGAACCCGCCGTTGTCGGTGATCAGATGCATGCCCGTGTCATGGCCGGCGACGTGGCCACCCGTGCCCAGGATCGCGGAGCCGATCACGAGAAACAGCACGATCGCGGCGACCTTGATCAGCGCGAACCAGAATTCCATCTCGGCGAACCACTTCACGCCGATCAGGTTCATCGTCGCGACGATGCACAGCGCGACGAGCGCGAAGACCCACTGCGGCACGCCCGCGAACGGCGCCCAGTAATGCATGTAGAGCGCGACCGCGGTAATGTCGACGATGCCGGTCATCGCCCAGTTCAGGAAATACATCCATCCGGCCACAAACGACGCCTTTTCGCCGAGAAATTCGCGCGCGTACGACACGAAGCTGCCGCTGCTGGGGCGATGCATCACGAGTTCGCCGAGTGCTCGCAGTATCAGGAACGAGAACGCACCGCACACCAGATAGACGATCGCGAGCGCCGGCCCGGCAACCTGCAGTCGAGCGCCGGCCCCGAGAAACAGCCCGGTGCCGATGGCCCCGCCGATCGCGATCATCTGCACCTGTCGATTGCCGAGGGTCTTGTGATAGCCGGCTTCGTGCGATTCGAGCCAGCTGCGTTTGTCGGTTTCGCCGGTTGCCGACGGTTCGGGAATCGATGTCATGGCTGCATCCTCGTGCACTGATGTGATTGGACTCATCCCGGTCGCGTGACGACCGGGAACGAACGGTACCGGGGGGGCCAGGGGGCGCGGATTCGAGCACGGCGATCCTGATTGCGCTTCCCCAAGCGTGGCTAAAGGCACGGTACGTCGCAAACGTATTCAGCCGTAATTCCGCTCACAAACAGAATGCAAATTTCGACTGGGCCTGTGCGAATCCGTGCATACAGGCCCCGGCCCTGACGCTGCAAACCGGGTCAGTCGCGCGCTGCGAGACGTGCGTCCAATAGGGCGGGTGAACCAGTTGGGTAATTTGGTGCGTCGGCGCGCGCTGCGAATGGGCAACCGCTGCGGCCGGCGCCGGCTCATGCACCGAAATGAGGAATGCGGTTCGGCCGAATTGCCGTCAAGTGCCGCTGCGACAGGCATTGCACGACGATGGCCCGGTTTTTGCTGGTGTTGTCGAGGCCGCGCAACGGTTGCGCGCTGCCCGACGACCTACCAGACAAGGAAGATTCACCGTGAGCCCGACGACCCGACCGTTCCCCCGACGCACCTGGCTGGCCGCACTGATCGCCGTGCCCATGATGGCGCTGTGCGCCGCCGCGCCCGTGCATGCCGACGCGCTCGACACGATCGCGAAAAGCGGCGCGCTGCGCGTCGCGGTACCGGAGGACTATCCGCCTTTCGGCTCGGTCGGCACGGACATGCAGCCGCAGGGCTACGACATCGACATGGCTGAACTGCTCGCGAAGTCGCTGGGCGTCAAGCTGAAGCTGGTGCCCGTGAACAGTGCGAACCGGATTCCGTATCTGACGACGAACAAGGTCGACATGGTGATCTCGTCGCTAGGCAAGACGCCGGAGCGCGAGAAGGTCATCGACTTCTCGAGCGCATACGCGCCGTATTTCCAGGGCGTGTTCGGGCCGGCCGACGTGAAAGTGAACGCGCCGGCCGACCTGACCGGCAAGACGGTTGGCGCCACGCGCGGCGCGCTCGAGGAGATCGCGCTGTCGCAGCTCGCGCCGAACGCGACGATCAAGCGTTTCGAGGACAACAACGCGACGATCCAGGCGTTCCTGTCGGGGCAAGTTCAGCTGATCGCCGCCGGCAACATCGTCGCGGCGGCGATTCTCGCGAAGAATCCGCCGCGTCGGCCCGAGGTCAAGTTCGTGATCAAGAATTCGCCGTGCTTCGTCGGCGTCAACAAGAACGAACCGCGCCTGCTCGCGAAGATCGACGACACGATCGCGCATGCAAAGCAGGACGGCACGTTGGGCACGATGTCGAAGAAGTGGCTCGGCCAGCCGTTGCCGGCCGGACTGTGACGGTTCGCCGTCTCGCCTGATACGCCGCCGTGGCCGGTACGCCCGGCGCGGCGGGTGTCGTTGTCCGAACCAGAACCTCCCCACTTGTCATGAGCTATCAGCTTCAATTCGGCGAGCTCGCCGATTACGCCGGTGTGTTCGCGAGCGGCGCGGCGATCACGCTCGCGCTGACCGCGGTCGCGACCGTGCTCGGCGTGGCGACCGGCGTGCTCGGCGCGGCCGCCTACAGCGCCGACGCGCCCTCGGTCGTGCGGCTGCGCCCGCTGATCGGCGCGTATGTCGAGGCGATTCGCAATACGCCATTCGTCGTCCAGCTGTTTTTCATCTTCTTCGGATTGCCGGCGCTCGGCGTGTATATCGACGAATACACGGCTGCGATTCTCGCGATGACGCTGAATCTCGGCGCGTACTCGGTCGAGATCGTGCGAGCGGGCGTCGCCGCCGTGCCGAACGGGCATCTGGAGGCGGCATCCGCGCTTGCGATGTCGCGCGCGCAGATGCTGCGCCACGTCGTGCTGCCGCAGGCGCTCGCCAAGGTGTTTCCGGCGCTCTCGAGCCAGATCGTGATCACGATGCTCGGATCGGCGGTCGTGTCGCAGATCTCGGTGGCCGATCTGACCTATGCGGCAGGCTATATTCAGTCGCGCAACTTCCGCTCGTTCGAGACGTATTTCGTGATCGCGCTCGCGTATCTGGCGATGGCGCTGTTGCTGCGTGCCACGCTCGGCTTGATGGGGCGCCGCCTGTTCTCGCGTCGCGTGCGAGGTGCGCGATGACCGATTTCACGTTCGGGCAGATTCTCGCGAACCTGCTGCTGGCCGCGCGCTGGACGATCGTGCTGTCGATCGTGTCGTTTCTGTCCGGCGGCCTCGTCGGCCTGGGGCTGCTCGTGATGCGCGTATCGAATTCGGCGGTGCTGCGCGGTGTCGCGAAGCTCTATATCGAGGTATTTCAGGGCACCCCGTTGCTGATGCAACTGTTCATCGTGTTCTTCGGCCTGCCGCTCGTCGGGATCGACGTGCCGCCGTGGGTCGCGGCCACGGCAGGGCTCACGTTCTTCACCAGTGCCTATCTCGCCGAGATCTGGCGCGGCTGCGTCGAGGCAGTGCCGAAAGGGCAGTGGGAAGCGTCGGCGAGCCTGGCCATGAGCTATGTCGAGCAGTTGCGCCATGTGATCCTGCCGCAGGCCGCGCGCATCGCCGTCGGGCCGACCGTCGGCTTCGGCGTGCAGGCCGTGAAGGATACGGCGCTGGTGTCGATCATCGGCTTCACCGAACTGACGAAAGTCGGCATCGCGATCTCGAACGCGACGTTCCGGCCGTTCGTCGTGTACGGGCTCGTCGCGCTGATCTATTTCGCGCTCTGTTACCCGCTTACCCGCTACGCGCGCACGTTGCAAAGGAGATGGCATGCCGCTCGTTGAAACCCGTGGTCTCGAAAAGAACTTCGGCACCCATCATGTGCTCAAGGGCATCGATTTCTCCGTGGAGCGCGGGGAAGTCGTATCGATCATCGGCCGCAGCGGCTCGGGCAAGAGCACGCTGCTGCGCACGCTCAACGGGCTCGAGAGCATCGACGCGGGCACGATCGCGATCGAAGGCGAACGCGTCGATGCACGGCACGCGGACCTGCGTGCGCTGCGGCTCAAGGTCGGGATGGTGTTCCAGCAATACAACCTGTTTCCGCATCTGAGCGCCGGACAGAACGTGATGCTCGCGCAGTCGGTCGTGAAGAAGACGCATCGCCAGAAGGCGCGCGCGATCGCGGAACTGATGCTCGAGCGCGTCGGCCTCGGCGACAGATTCGACGCGTTTCCGGAACAACTGTCGGGCGGCCAGCAGCAGCGCGTCGCGATTGCGCGTGCGCTCGCGATGAAGCCGAGCGTGCTGCTGTGCGACGAAATCACGTCGGCGCTCGATCCCGAACTCGTCGGCGAGGTGCTGGGTGTCGTCGCACAGCTCGCGCGCGAGGACATGACGCTGATCATGGTCACGCACGAGATGAACTTCGCACGTGCGGTGAGCGACAGGATCGTGTTCATGCACCAGGGAAGAGTGTGGGAGAGCGGAACGGCCGACGAGATCTTCGAGCGGCCGCAGACGGTGGAGTTGACGCGGTTCCTCGGCAGCGTTCGGAACGCGGAAGCCGTTGCGCGCTGAACCGCCATGCGCGTGGGGTGCGCGCTCGCTCCCACACGCCGGTGTGGTTCGTCAGCACGATTGAACGGTGCTACGGAGATGGGGGCGAGTACCGCAGCGTTCAGCCTTCCTAAGATCATGAGCACTCGGCCGCCATGGCGTTTGTCGACTGACTGAGCCTGATCTCTCCCAGGTAGGCGCTGTCGCCCAGTTCGCACTCGCGCCAGGCGTTGCCGAGGGCATGTCGGATTTTGACTCGGTAGGCGCCGCTGCCCTTGGCCAGGCCATCGAACCGGAAATCACCGAAGCCGTCCGAGACAGTTTCGGCCACCTTCTGATTACCCACGTACAAGGCGACGGCTGCATCCGTGACACACTCGACTACGTCGCCTGCCTGGACACTGACACTTCCGCCGACGAAGCACGTTTCCCAGCGCTCAAGGCCGCTATACCACACGCGGGGCCTCGTGCCCAGGTTGGGTCGCAATACCTTGAGCCCCTCGCGCCGGGCCTTCTCGGCCATCGCTGTGTCATCGAGCTTGACCGTCTCGAAGACCTCGGTGGGGCACGACTGCTGACAGCGCGGGCCCGACCAACCGTGGTCGAGCAAATGGGCATCGAAGATCCAGATCTGGGGCAGTTGCAACTCTTCGTTCCAGACGATTGCCTTGTAAGGGCAGGCCTTGACGATGTCTTTTCGGCCCCGCGCCTTTTCCGGATCGATGATGACGATGCCGTCGGCACGTTTGCGAATCGCGCTGCCGCCCACACGCATGCAGGGCGCGTCGTCGCAGTGGTTGCACATGACCGGCAGATAAGTCGTCTCGACCATATGCGAGGCGCCCTGTACGCGACGCAGGATACGAATGGGGCTCTCGGCATTGGCCGCGGCGGGCGCGGCGTAACCGGGGAAGTCGTTGCCGACGTGCTCGTCCCGCGCGGCGATCACGCAGTTCTGGCAGTTCTCGCAACGCCCGACTTTGACGATCAGGTTCCACTTGCTCATTTGAAAATCCTCACGCTGCGCGACCGAGCATGAACGCCTCGGCACCGCGCCATTTCTCGACCTGCACCAGGCAGGAATTCGGGCTCATGCTGCTGGTGCCGGCGGTTTGCGACCGGTCGGGGGTCAGCATGTTCATGCAACCGCCAATCTCGACTTGCTCGCCGTCGATTTCGATCAGCTGAAATTCGGCGCTCGCCTCGTAGGATTTCACCACTCCGGCGTTCACCAGGGGCGAGACATCGGCCGCACAGATCACGGCGCCGCGGTCGTTGTGCACCTTGACGAGATCGCGATGGGCAATGCGTCGCATGGCGGCGTCGGCCGGATTGAGCCTCAGCAGCCAGAACCGGTGCCCCGCGATCAGGGCGCGATGATCGTCGACGCTGTTCACCGCGGAATTCTTGCCGTCGCAATGGGTATGAAAGCTGTAGCGGCTGTGGGTGGCGATCAACTGCAGCGGGTAGCGCCGAGCCAGGTCCGAGCGCAGGCCCTCCCAGGAGGGGATATATCGGTTGACCGGTGGCCGCTCGGGATTGTCCGCGGTGTGCCGCTTCAGCAATTCGGGCACGAACTCCAGCTTGCCGCTCGGCGTCTGCAGGCCCTTGCCGAACGTTTCCGAGAACTGGGACGGCAGCGGATGGGGTTCCGGCAGGTCCTTCCTCCTGTCCTCCGCATACCAACGCATGTCCACGGGATGGCGGAGCTCGGGCTTTTCGGGCGGCACGACGAAATAGCCCTTGCGGCAGAATTCGCGCCACGAAATATGATCGGGCAGATCCGACGAGTCGAATACGCGCTTGACCCAGTCAAGATCGCCGCAGCCTTCGGTGAAAACGCCACCCAGGCCCAACCGGGTCAAGATCGCGGTGAAGATGTCGTAGTCGGAGCGCGACTCGCCCAAAGGCTCGATGCACTTGTGCTGCATCGTCAGCATACGATGGTTGACCGTGCCATACCCATGGTGGGCGTAGCCGCCCGAATTCGCCCATTCCCCAATGTCCCAGCGCTCCAGCGAAGTGCACGCGGGCAGGATGATGTCGGCGAACTGGGCCTCGCCTTCCATCCAGATCGACTGATTGACCACGAACTCGATGCTCGAGTGCCGGTAGGCCTGCGTCCAGCGCCCGGAATTCGTCACGGTACTGAACGACGATCCGCCATAGCGATAGATCATGTGGATCGGCGAATAGCCGGGCATGGGGTAGGTGAACGGCGCAAACTGGGCTTCCTGGGACATGCCGTCCCACAGATAACCGGTGGCGTGACCGTTGAGAATCGCATCGGGCATCTGCTGTCGCGGCACCATCTGCTTGACGGGATTCATGGTCAGGATGTGCGGCATGCGCTGGTAGTTGTCCACCGCATTGGCGGTCCACGCCAGGTCGCCTGAAATGCCGCCGTCCGCGTAGCCGGGGAAGTAGAACTGGAGATCGTGCGGGACGCCGATTTCGAGGCAGCCGAAATTCACCCCCGGCTTGCCCCAGCCCTGCATGGACATCATCATGATCATGCAGCGCGCCCATTGCGCCCCGGTCGCCCCGCGGCCCGCGCCACCGAATCCCGCGCCGGTCATCCCGACGGCGAGATGAACCTTTTTGTTTCCCCACAGGCGCGCCAGGGCGCGGACGTCCTTGGCCGGCACGCCGGTCTCGCTCTCCTGCCACTCGGGCGTCTTGGGCGTACCGTCGGCTTCGCCCAGCAGGTAGGCCTTCCAATCGTCGAAGCCGGTCGTGCGCGTCGCGACGTAATCCTTGTCGTACAGGCCCTCCACGGTCCATACGTACATGATGGCGGTAGCCAGGGCAGCATCGGTTTGCGGCCGGACCGGGATCCAGCGGCCGCCCAGCAGCTGTGCGGTCGGATTGCAGTGCGGGTCGATATGAACGAACTCGATGCCGAGCTCCTTGGCCCACAGACGGCGCGGCGTTCCTTCGAATCCCGCATAAGCCCCGTTGGTACTTTCGGGGTCGCAGGACCAGAAGACGATCATTTCGGCTTCCTTGAGACCGTCCTCGAGGCCGCCGTAGCCGGAGGGCACGCCGACGCGCATCGAGTTGCCGAAATGATGCATGGCGCCCCAGTACCAGCCTTCCCAGCTGTCCGGATTCGCGGCGACCCGGGTGAAGCCGATCAGGTTGGCGAAGCGCGTCAGCGCGCTGAGGTAGTAGCCCACGTTGCCCCACTGGTGGTGAGACGACATCGGGAACGTGATGGAACCGGGACCGTGAACGCGCTTCTGCCGGTTGATCTCCTTGGCGACGATGTCCAGGGCCTCGTCCCAGCTGATCCTCACATAGCCGGACTTGCCGCGGTTCTGGGGATTGCGCTCGCCGTCGGGGTCGAAGTCGACCCGTTTCATCGGGTGAAGGATGCGCTTGTCGGAGTAGACCAGCGACTTGAGGGTCAACGCGTGGGGTGCGACCAAGCCACGCCGTGGCGGGCTGAAGCGACGTCCACGTGCCTCGATCACCCAGCTCGACGCATCCGTATCGTCCAGCTCGATGGGGGTCACGCGGACGATGCGGCCATCCTTGACGTAGACGAACAGGGGCCCGCCATTGGTACAGGTGGTGTAGCGCCGGGTGCCGTCGCGCATGGGCGTGCCCATCGGCAGACCGACGGTGCGCATCATGCTCAGGGTTTGCATGAGCCAGACCAGCAGTTCGTCCTCGCCCTCGGTGACCACCTTGAAGTTCTTGGCGGCGTGGACGATTTCGCCCTGGTCCGGGCTGGGGGAAAGGAACTTCAGGGCGGTGGCGACATCCTTGAAGGCCATGCGCACGTCGGGCCGCGGATGCTTGCCGGCGCGCGACCGGATACGGCCGTTCCTGAACTCGATCGCGCGGCCGATGCTTTGATCCATGAGCCCGATCCACGCAACGAGATTGCGCTCCTTGAGACGTTCTCGGTAGGCGGGGAAGCGGCGCGCCGTCAGGTCCAGAACCTTGGGCAACGCAAATAGAATGGTCTTGAGAACCTGTCGTTTCATCGTTCGATCCAGTGTGTTGCTTTGATGCGGGGGGCTGGCATCCGGGCTTACCCGTTAGAACGTATAGGCGACGTTCAAGAAAACGCTGACGGGATTGAGCCGGAGCGTCGATTTGGAAACGATCTGCGTCCCGGTCGCGGTCTGTCCGTATAACGTGAGGTGGGTCTTCACCGGCATGTGGTTGACGGAGGTTCCGACAGACCAGTGTCTTGTGATCGCGTAATTCGCGCCGATCTCGAACACGGGGTTCCACGAAGCGCTGAGTGTCGCGCGCGCCGAGCCGCCCGGCCCAAAGCTGTCGGAGACAAACTGGCTATTGGTGGCTCGAACCTGGGTGAACCACGTATAGTTCGCGCCAATGCCCAGGTATGGCCGGAATTTCGATGCGGCTGAGAACAGGTGGTATCGAAGTTCGATCGCGGGCGGCATCGGCCTTGTCGTGCCGAGCGTGCCGTACTTCTGCAACGTCCCGTCGCCAATCAGATTGACCTTCAGTGGCATTCCCAAAAGCATGGCGACGCCCAAGTTGTCGGTGACGTAGTACTCGGTGGCAATGCCGAGCGTATCCGTCGAACTGGCATGTGCGCTGCTACCGGTCAGTTCATGATTCACCGTCATGCCGTCGACACTTTGCACGGTCAGGGGCGTTGCGTCGCCATGTGGGGCGATGTGTAGCCATCCTACCGATGTTGTAATGCTTCCGGCCGCCTGCGCATCTGCATTGTCGGCAAGCAAAGCCGAGCAGATACAAACCGCCACGCCTGCGAAACGCGTCGTCCGCTTGAAATTCATCGTGTGTCTCCTCTGTCTCGATCCGTTTAATGAATAACAATTAATTTGGATACCTTATTGAGTGTGGCGATCTACTTTCGACGCTTTTGTTATCCAGGCTAGCCGCGCGCCTCCATCGCCGCAGATCTGTCGCTGTCGGTCAGGGTGACCGTATTGGCCGCGCGGCGATCGAGATCGAGAACGCAAACGGAAAACGACCTAGCACGAAGCGCGCCGCAGCCTCGAGCCCGGGATCGCTCAACTCGACCGAGACCGACATTCCGCCCGAATCGTCGGTCTTGACGTCGATGGATGCACTGGGGGCACCGCCCTGGGCCAATGCCGTGCGGAGCGCGTCACTCGTCTCGCGGCGCTTGAGTTCCGGTTTGAAGATCTTGCCGACGCCCGTGAGCGGGATGGCTTCCACGATTCGGACGTGCTTGGGCAGCGCGGCGCGTTCAGCGATCTCCTGCTGCATGAACGCTGCCAGATCGTGCTCGGTAGCGCTCATGCCCGGCTTGAGCTGAACATACGCGACCGGCAGTTCACCGGCATGCGCATCGGGACGCCCGATTGCCGCGGCGAGCTGGACCGCCGGATGCCGATGCAGCGGTTCCTCGATCGCCGCAGGGTCGATATTGTGGCCGCCGCGAATGATCAATTCCTTCTTGCGGCCGGTCAGCCAAAAGTAACCGTCGACGTCGCAGCGGCCGAGGTCGCCGGTGTTGAGCCAGCGCTTGCCGTCGCCGAGATCGAGCCACAGCGCCCGGTTCTGATCGGGACGCATGTAGCCGGTGAAAACGTTCGGGCCGGAGATGACGAGCAGCCCCTCTTCGTTCACCGCGCAATCGCGCAGATACCGCCCCGCGTCGTCCACGACGACAGCTTTCATCGCCTGGAAGGGGATGCGAAGCCCGATCGATCCCAGCCGGCGCTCGCCGGTCGGCGGGTTGACGCTGCTCACGCACGTTCCTTCGGTCAGGCCGTAGCCTTCGAGGATCCGGATGCCCGTTTTTTCCTGGAAGGCCCTGAAGACGCCGACCGGCATCGGCGCCGCACCGCACAGGCCGTATTCGAGCGAGTCGATCACATGATCGTCGGCAGGAATGTCGAGCAGCGACGCATAAAGTGTCGGGACGCCACTGAAGAAATTGATGTGATGATGTTCGACGATTTCCCAGAAACGTTTGACGACACCGTCGCCTCGGTAACCCTGCGGTGTGCCGAGCACGACATGGGCGCCGCGCGAAAAAGGCAGAAGGCCGGTCACCATCGCGGCATTGACGTGAAAGAGCGGCAATCCGCAGAAAGTCGTTTTGCCGGGGCCGATGCTGTCGCCGAAGAACCGGCCGGCGCTCCATGCATTCGCCACTTCGTTGCCGTGGCTGCGCATCGCGATTTTCGGCAACCCGGTGGTTCCCCCGGTACAGAAGAACGAGGACATGTCGCCGGGTTGAAAGCGGCGCACGGTATCGAGCGCCGTACCGGATTCCCGCGCCATTGCCGTACCGAAGTCGTGGATCTGGATGTGCGCGGGCACCGCGCCGCGCAAACCACCCTCGCCGTGCAGCTTCGTGCACGCGTCACGCTGGCGCATTCGGGCCGCTGATTGCGCGTTGCCCCGCATGCGATCGGCCGGATCGACCAGCACGAGATGCTGCAGCGACTCGACCTGGTGAAGGCTAGCCGCGACTTTCTGCCAGAGATCGGTCCCGGGAAATGGCGCGAGCGTCACGAGTACGCCGGCACCGGCCGCTTCGAGCAGATTGCCGATCGCTTCGCCTTCGAGCAGCGGATTGATCGCACATACGATGCCGGCCGCCTGCCCGCCCCAGATCACGAAATGTGTTTCGGGAAGATTGGGCAGGACATAAGCGATCACCGAACGCGAGCTCACGCCGAGGCGCGTGAACAGGTTGGCCGTGCGCGTGATGTCGCGAACCAGCTCGCGATAGGTCCAGCGCTCGGCGTCGCGGTGCGCGTCGGCGCTCAGAAAGAAGGAGAGGGCGGGGGCGGACGGATCGATGTCCGCACCGGCGCAAATCATCTCGTACGTGCTGGCAGGGAGGTCCGGCGGAAGGCCCCGCGCTTCGATCGCCAGCACGTCGTACCGGGTCGCGATGCCGTTCATGCTGCTGCGTCCACGATCTCGTTACGTTGCACGCCCAGATCGATCGTTCCGTCGCGGCTCGCGATCCGGGCTTCGACGATGTCTCCGGCCTTCAGGTACTGCGCGCGTCCCGCCTGCACCTTCATGAACATCTTCCATTTGACGGATTCGGGAAATAGCGCCACGGCCCGCTGCTTGAGCGGCGACGGGATGCTGAGTGCGCAGCCGGCCGGCGTGCCGGTCGCGAGCAGGTCGCCGGCGCGAAGGTCGTGTACGCCCGACAACTCGGTCAACGTTTCTGCCGGACCATAGACGAGGTTCGATGTCGAGTCCCGCTGACGCACCGCGCCGTTGACGGTCAACGTCAGGTCGAGCGCCTTCAGCTGCGGGAAGTCACGCCGCTCGAGCAGGCACAGATAGGGACCGACCGGGCCAAACGTCCGGAAGCTCTTGCCCTTGTAGAACTGCATCTGCGGGATCTGGACATCGCGCGCGGAATAGTCGTTGACGATCACGGTGCCGGCGACAAAGTCGTGCAGGTTCTCGTCCGTGATTTGCCGGTGAGACGTGATGTCGCGCTTGAGGATGAGGCCGAGCTCGATTTCGTAGTCGAGAAACCGGACGTGCCGCGGTTTCACGACCGCCGAGTCGGCGGCGACGATGCAACTCGTCGCCTTCGTGAAGATCATGTTGAACTTTTTCGCGTCCGGATCCATGCCCGATTCGATCATGTGCTGGCGATAATTCGCGCCCTGGCAAACGAATTGCTGGTTGGCGGTCACCGGGGGCAGCCACTCCACCTCTGTCTCCGGAATCGTCGATCCGTCGAGCGTGACGAGTCGTTCGACCGGATTCGCCGCGAGAAAGCTCGCGGTTGTTTCGAAGTCGCCGGGAATCGGCGTGACGGCGCCGTTGGCGACCACACCCCATTGGGCGCGGCCGTGATGCCGGAAGTGCAGGACAAGCAATGACATGAATGGATCTCTCGTGAGTCGAACAGGCGGTTGGGGATCAGGCGAACAGCTTCGCCAAGGTCAGCAGCTTGCTCAGCGTCAGATCGGGACTGCGGCGCAGGTTGCGAAACAGCGCCGCGAGGCTCGACGGCGTGAACCGGGGCTTCGTGAAGCTGCGCGGCATCGTCGGGCCCCACTGCGCCATCGCTTCGCGGCTGACCGCGTGCACGCCCGTCGGCTCGTCGGCCGTGAACAGGTCGCCGTCGCAATAATGTTCGTGCTTGTCGCCCCACGGGTCCTGCCAGTAGTCGAAGATCTGGCTACCGAGAATGTGTCGGCCGATGCCCCACGCATGCGTCCACCCGCTGTCGCGGAGCATGCGCTGGCCCATGCCGACGGCATCGGCGTCGACCAGTTCGTACGCGCTGTGGCTATAAGTCGGCACGAACCCTTGGGCGAGCGCGAGCGTATGGTGATCGGCCGGCCTGTCGCCCAGATCGAGCCGCATGAATGCAACCGCGGGGGAGCCGTCCGGCAGCACCTGGACATCGCTGGGAATGAACCCGAAATGCTGCGTGTACCACGCGCAGGTTTCCTGGTAGTCGGCGAGCTCGAGCACGACGTGCCCGAGCCGAATGACTTCGGGGGCGCTCGCCGGCGGCCGCTGCGTCTCGTTGATTCGCACGGGCGCGTCGACCGAGTTGAACGGGAGCGCAGCGCGATGCGGCAGCGTGTCGGCCCGTGTCTGGCCCGCAATCGCGTCGACCCGAAAGCCTGACGGATCGGTGAGGCGCACCCGGTGGCCGCCACCGGGCCAATCCGATGCCTCGACCTTCGACGCGCCAGGGACGCCGGCGAGCGCCTCCAGATCGGCCCGACTGTCGACCTGCAAGCCGAAGCCGACGAAGCGGGCCTTCGGCGCGTGGCGAACGACATAACAGAAGTGTGCCGTGCCCGTTGCGCGCAGCAGCAATTGCGTGTCATCGCGCAGCACCGTTCGAAGACCGAAGTCGTTGAGAAAGTGCTCGGCCTCGTGGAGGTCCGGACGATCGAAGATCAGATACGCGAGTGCCGATGCCTTCGTCGTGGGGTGAGGATGTCGAGCCGGCTGTGTGGTAGTCAGTTTCATGGCGGATGGCAGTCAGGCAGGTCGAATGGCAATCGCGAAGGCAGGCGCCGTCGCATCGAGGGGCTTTCCGCGCAACGGCAGGCATGCCATCGCACCGTCGTACGACATGTCAGGCCGGCCCATGAACGTCGCGAGGTCGATCGTCGCTTTCGCATGGGGGCGATGCGCGTCGTCGCGGGTACCGTCGCTGGCCGGCAAATGGCCCGTGGCGGCTCGGGCCGGCCCGAATCCTGCGACCCGTTCGCCGAGCGTCGCAGGCAACCCGCACGCCGGCGACGGGAGCGGATTGTCGTGAATGGACGCGCTGGCGCCCGTGTGCAGATGTGTCTCCACCGTTTCTCCATTCGTCTTTCGATTGGTTCTCGAGGCCTTGTTCCGCCGTCTTTTATGACATTAAAATCATAGATGATAGTTTTGTCAATGTAGACATTTGAATCTATACTTGGGCACGAACAAGGATCAGAAACGTCATGCCGAATACACCGAACCGCCGGACCCCAAAGCGCGCCGCTCCGGAAGCAGCCAATCCCGTGGTCGCGGCCGCCGAAGAGCGCGAGCCGCGCGGCGCGCGCCGCAAGCGGGAGACCCGTGCCCGCCTGCTGGACGCCGCGCTCAGGCTGATGGCGGAGAAGGGGATGGAAGGCGTCGCCATCAACGAGATCACCGAGGCCGCCGACGTCGGCTTCGGCTCGTTCTACAACCACTTCGAATCGAAGGAGGCGATCTACGCCACCCTCGTGGAATCAGTATTCGAGGAGTTCGCGGATTCGCTCGATCGCTTGGCCAGCGGCTTGTCCGACCCGGCGGAAATCATTTCCGTGTCGGTGCGACATACGCTGATGCGCGCGCGGCGCGAGCCGGTGTGGGGACACTTCCTGATACGCGAGGGTTTTTCGGCGCGGGTCCTGACGCTTGGCCTGGGCCAGCGCCTGCTGCGGGACATCGAGCGCGGCATCGCCGAAAAACGCTTCGTGGTCGCCGACCCGTTCATCGGCTTCCTTTCGGTAGGCGGTACGGTGCTGACCTCAATTGCGGCCGAGCTCAACTTCGTCGCGCCGGGCGCGCCGGCGGCCGGTGTGCTGAAGGAACTCGGCTTCAGCGGAGAACATTTTCCGGAGCGCACGGCGGCAACACTCCTGCATACGCTGGGGCTCAAGCGCGCGGAAGCCGAGAAGATCGCAAGCCGGCCGCTGCCGGTCGTGGAAGCGGCCGAGACGGCGTAGTGACGCAGCGGGGTGACGCATCCCCCTGCCAGGCCCGGGTGGGTCAATTGCGGATGAACGGCAACACGGCAGCTTGGGCCGAGATGTGGCGGATTTTTAGCGAATCCCGGCCGGGTGGCTCTTTCTTACGCTACGCCGGATCGTCGCGCCGGGCATCCCGCACGCCGGCGCTCAGCAGCGCGACGCCGAGCACGGCCGCCCACCCGGTCGCGGACGGCATCCGATCGGCGGCGCCCGCCGCGCCGCTTGCCGTCTCCGGTAGCGCAACCGGTTCGGTGTGCAGGCAGTCGACGATGTGCCGAAACCCGGCATCGCGCAGCGCGTACAGATGGACCTCGACCCACAGCGGGAAACATTCCCAGCCGGCGGCAATGTCCGCGTAGTCGGCTGCGGTGCAGGAGCCGCCGCTCTCCCGCGCTGCCAGCCGAACTTTCGTGATCATTCGATCATGGTCGCGGCGAAGGATCTCGATCAACAGCTCGCGCTTGTGTTCGAAGTGCGCATAGAACGCGCCGCGCGTGTACCCGGCGCCCTCGGCGATCTGTTCGACGCTCGTATCGGCAAAGCCTTTCGCGATGAATAGCGCGCGAGCGGTGGCGACGAGCCGTTCGCGGGTGTCGAGCCTGCGTTGCTCGCGCGTGAGTCGGGCGGGTTTCATCGTGGGTTGTCCATGCAGGTGGAAATGAGCGAAGCGGCGCAACGCCGCGCCGCGCGAAACGCCGGATCGACGCGGGAACGGCGGTGCGCCGCTTCGCTTTTCGTCGGGACGATTTCGTCCAACGATGTCGCTTGATCGTGCAAGGGCACCGGCGCGAGGCCGGTCGCCCGACCCGACCGGGCGCGTTTTCGCGGCCCGATTCAATCGACGAGCGGCTCCGGCGCGCCGCGCTCGACGGCGGGTGGCGCGATCCGTCGGTCGAGTGCTGCCGCGCGGCATCCTGCTGGCGGCGGCGCGTGCGTGGCCGCCGCGCGAATGCCCGCGGCGATGCCGAGCGCGAGCGTGTCGAGCGCATGGCGATGCGCGTCGACGAGCGCGTCGTAGCCCGCCGACGCACCGGCCTGAACGATGCTGCGGCACATCAGTGCCGGCTGTCCGGAGCCGGCGCCCACACTCCATGTCGCATCGAGCAGCACGTGCGACGCCGGCCACGATTCGACACGCTGGACGTCCACGGCGACCCGATAGATCGGCGTGTCATCCGGATGGGCGACGCGGTGAACGTCGATCGTGTTCAGCCGGGACGTGACGCGCGTCGACAGTCCGCCGCGCATCTCGTCGCCGAGCGGTGAAACCCAGCGCTCCTGTTCCAGGATGTCGACCCGTTCGGGGCCGCGCTGCACCGCGAGCCGGCTGCCGTCCGCCGGCGCCGCGACGTGCACGGTCTGCATGTCGATCAGCCATGCGGGACGCGAGGCGCCGGTTTCGCCGCCCGCGCCGTCCGCCATCCCGAGCGTATGGTAGTGAACGGGCGAGGACGCGCAGGCGCTCAGCACGGCCAGTGCGACGCACGTCGCGATGCGGATCGGCATCCGGATCGTGCGAAACAAATGCGGCGTCATTGCGATTCCCCTTTCTTGCCGAAGAGCAGCGCTTCCGGATGCCGCTCGAGATAGTCGGCCAGCGTATTGAGCGACTGGAGCGTATGCGTGAGCGATTGCATCGCGTCATGAACGTCCGATTGCATCGGCGAATCCTGCCGTAGCGTCGCCTGCGCGGCGTCGAACGTGCGCTGCGCCGCCGCCAGCGTGTCGCGCGCCTGCGGCACGACCTGCTCGTCGAGGTGTCCGAACAGCTGATTCGCATGCTCGAGCGCACCGTTCAGACTGTTGCCGATCTGGTCGAACGGAACCTTATCGAGCTTCCGTGCGATGTCGGCGAGCTGCACCTGCAGTTCGTCGAGCGTGTTCGGCACGGTCGGCAGCTCGACCGGCGTGCGACGCACGTCCACACTCGCGCGCGGCGCCTTCGGGAACATGTCGAGCGCCACGTACAGCTGGCCCGTGAGCAGGCTGCCGGTGCGCAACTGCCCGCGCAGCCCCTGCAGCACCAGGTGCTCGAGCAGTTCGTGGCCGCCGGCCGTATCGGGTGCGGGCAGCGCCGTATCGGAGTGCCGGCTCAGTCGTGACGGGTACAGCGCCATCGTGACCTTCATGCTGAAACTGCGCGAGTGCTCGTTGTACTCGATGCCGATGTTCGTGACCTGGCCGAGCGCGATGCCGCGCAAGTCGACCGGCGCGCCGACGGACAGCCCGCGCAGCGACTGGTCGAAGCGCATGACGACCATCAGCGGCGCACCGTCGGGGTCGCGCATCGCGTCGGTTTCGTCGGGCGCAAGCTGGAACGACGCGTTGTCGGCCGCCGGCGGAGCATCGGGCTGCCCGGGCGGCGCCTGAAACGCGAGACCGCCGACGATCACCGTCGCCAGCGACTGCGTGTTCAGCTTCAGGCCGCTCGAATCGAGCCGCAGATCCACGCCGCTTGCGTGCCACCAGCGCGTGTTGGTGCCGACGTATTTGTCGTATGGCGCCTTCACGAACGCCTGCACGTCGACGCCGGTGCCGTCCTTGCCGAGCGAGAAGCCGACCACCTGGCCGACCTGCAGGTGCCGGTAGAACACCGGCGAGCCGATGTCGATCGAGCCGAGCGAATCGCCGTGCAGCAGGTAGCGGTGGCCCTGCTGGTCCGCGGTGACGGCAGGCGGCGTCTCGAGGCCGGTGAAGTCGGTCTGCTCGTGCGGCGAGCGGCCGAGGTCCGCGCCGATGTACGCGCCGGAGAGCAGCGTGCCGAGCCCGGAGATTCCGGTGGCGCCGACCCGCGGCCGAACGACCCAGAATCGCGTATCGCGGTTCGCGAACCGCGCGGCTTCCTTGGTGAGCTGGATGCGCACGACCACGCGCTTGAAGTCGGGCGTGAGCGTGATGGCCTGCACCGAGCCGATATCGACGTCCTTGTAACGGACCTTGGTCTTGCCGGCTTCGAGGCCCTCTGCGTTCGCGAACGTGACGGTGATCGTCGGGCCGGTCGCGGCAACGCTGCGGAACACGAGCGACAGCCCGATCAGCGCGCACACGAGCGGCACGATCCAGACGAGGGACGGGATCCAGCGGCTGCGCGGCCGGATCTCGGGTTCAGGTAAATCGAGGGAAGGCATCTTGTGAATAGTCGTAGAGTTGCGACGGGCTTGCGCCCGTTCAGGATCGAGGGCCGGCGGCAGAACGCTGCGTGCCGTCCCAGATGAGTCGCGGATCGAACTGCATCGACGCGCACATGGTGAGCACGACCACGGCGCCGAACGCCAGCGCGCCGGGGCCGGGCGTGATCTCGGCGAACGACCCGAAATGCACGAGCGCGATCGTCAGCGCGACGACGAATACGTCGAGCATCGACCAGCGGCCCACGCGCTCGACCAGCCGATGGAGCCGTGCCCGTTCGAGCGGGCGCCATTGCGCGCCGCGATGCACGGCGATCGCCTGCAACGCGAGAATCGCGAGCTTGAGCATCGGCACGAGCACGCTCGCGACGAACACGACGACGGCGAGCGGCCAGTCGCCGGACGTCCAGAAGTACGCGACGCCGCCGAGAATGGTGTCGTCCTCGGCGCGGCCGAACGACGTCGCATGCATGATGGGCAGCAGGTTCGCCGGAATGTAGAGCAGCGCGGCCGCGATGACGAGCGCGCCCGTGCGGGCGGCGCTGCGCGGGCGACGTTCGTGCAGCGCCGACCCGCAGCGCATGCAGCGCTCGCCGTCGGCCCCGGCATGCGGCCGCTGCACGCGTCCGCACGTATGACAGGCGACCAGTCCCGCGGCGCGGGCCGTGACGCTTGCCGGCCGGCGGTGCCCGGTCGCGCCGGTCGCGTCCGTTGCGTCCGTTGCGTCGGGCGCCACCGGTGCCGCGCGTCGCAGCGTGTGCGGCCGGCGCGACGCCGCGGCGCGCGTACCGCCGCCGCGCAGCGCGACGATTTCGTCGCGCGCTTCCCACAGGCCGCCCGGGTCGAACGACGCGAGAAAGCCGAGCATCACGGTGAGGGCGCCGAACGCAAACAGCGCGGGGCCCGGTATCACGTGCGCGACGCTCGTCATCTTGACGATCGTGACCAAGATGCCGAGCAGGAACACCTCGACCATGCTCCAAGGGCGCAGCCGCTGCATGTTGCGCAGGACCGGCACGAAGCAGGGCGGTACACGGCCCGTGCGCAACGGGATGAGCACGTACAGCCATGCGGCGAGTTCCAGCAGCGGGAACAGCATCGTCGTGCAGAGCACGATCGCCGCCACGGCCGGCTGCCCGTGCAAGCGCAACGCGGCCACCGCGTCGGCCAGCGTCGCATGCGACGCGATGCCGGCAGCATCGAGCGCGACGATGGGAAAGGCCTGCGCGATGAAGACCGTGAACAGCGCGGCGAGCGCGATCGCGCACCGCCGGTCGAGCGCCCGGCGGCCGTGCGCCGCGCCGCCCACGCGGGCGCGGCACCTCGGGCAGTGCGCCGCCAGCGCGCGCAGGCGCGGTGGACGCTGAAACAGCAGGTCGCATTCGTGGCAGGCGACCAGGTTTTCGGGTTTCATCGGGAATCAATCATGCGGGGTAAGGGAGGGCTCGACGCTGCGGTACTCGCGGTGCGCCGGGCGTCGAGCGTCGAGCGTCGAGGTCCGGGCCGGCACCGGCCGAACGGCACGCGCGGCCGACCCGTCGACGCAAGCAGCCGTCATTGCCGGGCCGCGACCACCGTGCGGGTGTCGGGCGGCAGCTCGCCCATCGCTTGCAGCAGTGCCGCCGTATCGGTCATTCGGCGGCTCGCGGCACGCACCGCGTCGAGCTCCGCGTTCAGGTATTGCTGCTCGCTCGCCTGTTGCGCGGACACCGGAACGGCGCCCAGCGTGCGGCGCTGCACCGTTTCGTCGAAAGCCATGCCTGCGGCGCGTGCCGCGAGTTCGTTCGCGGCCAGCGTTTGCGCGTCGTTGTCCAGCGCGGCGAGCGAATCCGCGACGTCGCCGAACGCGGACAGCACCGCCGCCTTATACTGAAGCACCGCCGCGTCGTACGAATCGAGCGACGCCCGCCGATGGGCCAGCAGCGCGCCGCCATGGAAGATCGGCTGCGACAGGCCTGCGCCGACTGCCCATAGCCCGCCCGCACCCGACAACAGGGCCGGCCAGCTGAAGCCGCCGCGTCCCATCGTCGCGGTCAGCGACAGGCTCGGGAACAACTGCGCGGTCGCCTCGCCGACGTCGGCCGATGCGGCCTTCACGGCGGCTTCGGCCGCGCGGATGTCTGGGCGGGCCTTCAACAGGTCGGACGGCACGACGACGGGCACGTGCTCCGGCAGCGACAGGCTGGCGAATGCGGGGATCGGCGGCGGCGCGTCGGGCGTGCGGCCCAGCAGGATCGCGAGCGAGTGAACGGCGCTCGCGCGTTGCTGGCGCAGCGGCGGCAGCGTCGCGGCAAGCGACGCCGCGCCCTGCGTCGACGTCAGCGCTTGCACGTGGGACACCGCACCGAGCGCGTAGCGCTGCTGGTTGTCGAGCGCGGACGCTTCGGCGACGGCGACCAGGCGCTCGGTCAGCAGGATCTGGCGGTTGAGCGCCGCGGCGCCGATCGCGGTGCCGACGATGTTGGCCGCCAGCGCTCGCCGCGCCGCTTCGAGTTCGCAACCGCGCACGTCGACGCGTGCGGCGCTCGCCGCGTTCGCATACCGCGTGGCGCCGAACAGGTCGAAGGTGTAATGCGCCTGGAGCTGTCCGACGAACACGTTGTAGCGCAGGCTTTGCGCGCCCGCGCCGGAAATGTCCGGCGTGCGCGTGCGTGCGGCCTGCGCATTCGCGTCGATCGACGGCAGCGTCGATGCGCCGACCTGCGCGCGCAGTTCCTGCTGCGCGGCGGCGAGCGTCTTTTCCGTCGCGGCCAGCGTCGGGTTGGCGCGCAGGCCTTCGTCGACCAGCGCGTCGAGCGCGCTGGAGCGATACAGCCGCCACCATTGCGGGACGGGCGCGGCGCCTACTTCGAATTGCTGCGCGACGCCCGCCGCTTCGGCGGTCCGCTGCGGCTGCGGCGTCTCGCCGTAGTGCGCCGGCGACGGCATCGCGGGCGGCGTGCTGCTCGGGGCCATCGCGCAGCCGGACAGGCCGAGCGCCGCGGTTGCGGCGAGCGCCGCAGTCATACGGGTAAGTTTCATTGACATGTCTCCGGGGACGCGACGGCCGTGGCGGTCGATTCGCGTTCGTCGCCTCGCACCTTGAAGCACGTCGCATAAAGGGCGGGCAGGAAGAAGATGGTCAGTACCGTCGCGATCGTGATGCCGCCCATCAGCGCCGTGGCCATCGGGCCGAAGAAGCCCGAGCGCAGCAGCGGAATCAGCGCGAGCACGGCCGCGGCGGCGGTCAGCATGATCGGCCGGAAGCGCCGCACGGTCGCACTCACGATCGCGGTGAAGCGCGGCTGTCCGGCTGCGATGTCCTGGTCGATCTGATCGACCAGGATCACGGAGTTGCGCATGATGATCCCGAACATCGCGATCACGCCGAGCAGCGCGACGAAGCCGAACGGCTTGCCGAACAGCAGCAGCGCGGCGACTACGCCGATCAGCCCGAGCGGCGCGGTCAGCACGACGATGAAGGTGCGCGAGAAGCGCTTGAGCTGAATCATCAGCAGCGTGAGCACCGCGATGATCATCAGCGGCATCTGCGCGTTGATGGACGTCTGGCCCTTCATGCTTTCCTCCGCTGCGCCGCCGATCTCGATCCCGTAGCCGACCGGGAGCGTCGCGCGCGATATCGCCAGCGCGCCGTCGATATCGCGCGTCACGCCGATGCTCGCCGCGTCGCCGCGCACGTCGGCCTGCACGGTGATCGTCGGCTGGCGGTCGCGTTCCCAGATCACGCCGTATTCGAGCGTGTCGCGCACGTGGCCGATCGAGCCGAGCGGCACCGGGCCGTGCGGCGTCGGAATCGCGAGGCCCGCGATCTTCGACGGGTCGATGCGCTCGCTCTTCGGCGCCCGCAGGTCGACGTCGATCAGTTTGTCGCGCTCGCGATATTGCGTGACCGTGTAGCCGGACAGCGTCATCGCGAGGAAGCCCGACACGTCTTCCGACGTCACGCCGAGCTGGCGCGCCTTGAGCTGGTCGATTTCGAACGATACCGACCGTTCGGCCGGCTCGTCCCAGTCGAACTGCACGTTGCGTGTGCGCGAGTCGGCGCGCACCTTGTCGGCGACCTTGTCGGCGATCGCGCGCACGGTCGCGATATCGTCGCCGCTCACGCGGAACTTGATCGGGAAGCCGACCGGCGGCCCGTTTTCGAGCCGCGCCACACGCGTGCGCACGGTCGGGAAACGGGTCGCGAGCGTCGACTCGAGCCAGTGCGACAGCCGGTCGCGCGCGTCGACGTCCTTCGCCGTGATGACGAACTGCGCGAAGTTCGGCTGCTGAAGCTGCTGATCGAGCGGCAGATAGAAGCGCGGCGCACCGGTGCCGACGAAGTCGACGACGTGATCGATTTCGGGCCGGCCATCGAGCGCCTTCTCGAGCCGCGTGGCCTCGCGCAGCGTCGCGTCGAACGACGCGCCTTCCGGCAAGCGCATGTCGACCAGCAGTTCGGGGCGCTCCGAGTTCGGGAAGAACTGCTGCGGCACGCGCGTGAAGGCGGCCATCGCGATCGCGAACAGCACGGCCGTCACGCCGAGCACGACCCAGCGGCGTTCGATGCACGTCGAGATCCAGCCGGACAGGCGCCGGTAGAAGCCCGTGTCGTACACGTCCTGCCCGTGCGCATGGCCGTCGTGATGCTTGAGCTCGGGCAGCATGTGGTAGCCGAGCAGCGGCACCAGCACGACGGCCGCGAACCACGACACGATCAGTGCAATGGCCGACACCTCGAAGATCGACCGCGTGTATTCGCCGGTGCTCGACTTCGCGAGCGCGATCGGCAGGAAGCCCGATACCGTCACGAGCGTTCCCGTCAGCATCGGGAACGCCGTGCTCGTGTACGCGAACGCCGCCGCGCGGGTTCGCGTCCAGCCCTGCTCGAGCTTCACCGCCATCATTTCGACGGCGATGATCGCATCGTCCACCAGCAGCCCGAGCGCGAGCACCAGCGTGCCCAGCGACACCTTGTCGAGCCCGATGCCGAACACATGCATGCACAGCGCGGTCACGGCCAGCACGATCGGAATCGTGATGACGACCACCATCCCGGTGCGCAAGCCGAGCGATACAAGGCTGACCACGAGCACAATGGCGACGGCTTCGCCCACTGCCTCGACGAAGTCGTCCACCGAGTGCTTGACCGCGTGCGGCATGCTCGACACCGCGCTCAGCTTCACGCCGGCCGGCAGGCCTGCCTGGAGTTCGGCGGTCCTGGCGTCGAGCGCCTTGCCGAGATCGATCACGTCGCCGCCTTTTTGCATCGTCACGCCGATGCCGAGCACGGCATGGCCGTTCGTGCGCATCTGCGTGACCGGCGGATCGTCGTAGCCGCGCGTGATCTTCGCGACGTCGCCGAGCCGGAACGTGCGGCCGTTCACGGTGATCAGCATGTCCGCGAGCGCCTGCGTGTCCTTGAACGCGCCGGTGGGCCGCACGAACACGCGATCGTCGGCCGTCGTGATCGTGCCGACCGGCGCGACGGTATTCTGCGCGTCGATCGCTTGCGCGAGCTGTTGCGGCGTGATCGCGAGCCGGGTCAGCTGCGTATTCGAGATCTCGACGAAGACGTGCTGGTCGGGGTCGCCGAAGTAGTCGACCTTCGCGACGCCGGGCACGCGCAGCAGCACCGCGCGCAGCTTGTCCGCGTAATCGTGCAGTTGCGCCGGCGAGTAGCCGTCACCTTCGAGCGCATAGATGTTCGTATAGACGTCGCCGAATTCGTCGTTGAAGAACGGACCGACCGTTCCCTTCGGCAGCGTCGAGCGAATGTCGCCGACCTTCTTGCGCACCTGATACCAGGTTTCCGGCACCTGGTTGACCGGTGCCGAATCCTTCATCGCGAAGAAGATCATCGACTCGCCGGGGCGCGAGTAGCTCTTGATGTTGTCGACGTACGGCGCGGCCTGAAGCTGGCGGCCGATCCGGTCGGTGACTTGCTCCTGCACTTCGCGGGCGGTGGCGCCCGGCCAGTAGGTCTGGATCACCATCGTGCGGAACGTGAACGGCGGATCCTCGGACTGTGCGAGGCGCGTATAGCCGATCACGCCGAAGATCGTCGCAAGGCCGATCAGGAAGATCACCAGTTGCTGATGCTTGAGCGCCCATGAGGACAGATTGAAGCGACGGTCGTCGCCCGGGCCGGCGTCGGTCCGCGCATCGTGTGCGCCGTCCGGCGAGTGCCGATGTTCTGGGGCATTCATGACGGGAAGTCCTCCGCGTGCAGCGGCGGCACGGGGCGCACGTGCTCGCCGGCGCTGACCGTATGGACGCCTTGCATCACGACGCGCTCGTCGCTCGCGAGCCCCGAGGTGACGGACACCGTGCGTTCGTCGTAGCGTCCGATCGACACCGGGCGCAGTTCCAGCGTGTCGCTGCCCTTGCGGACGACCCAGACCGCCGGCGCTTCACCGCGGTGAAAGAGCGCGGTGGCCGGCAGCGTGATCACGTGGTCGGCGGCGGCTTCGGCGGTAGCGTCGAACGCAACGCTTGCGGTCATGCCCGAGCGGACGTCCGACCCCGGCGCGATCAGCGTCAGCTTCACGCGCCACGTGCGGCTCTGCGGATCGGCCGCTGCCGCGATTTCGCGCACGCGTGCGTCGATGGCCTTGCCCGGCAGTGCCGTCAGGCTGACGTGCGCGATGCGGCCGACCGCGAGATCGCGCAGGTCGCGCTCCGAGACGTCGCACACGATGTCGAGATCGCCGCTCCAGTCGAGATGAAACACCGCTTGGCCGGGCTCGACGTTCTGCCCGGTACTGGCGTCTTCCGACGTGATGACACCGTCGTGATCCGTGACCAGCGTGGCATAGCGAAGATGATCGCCGGCGAGCCCCATTTGCGCGAGCGCGGAATCGCGTTGCGCGAGCGCCGACGTATAAGCGTCCTGCGTTGTCTCGAGCTGCGCGGGAGCGATCAGGTTGGCCTGGGCCTGCGCGCGGTCGCGATCCAGTTGCTGTTTCGCGTAGACGACGCGATGCTCGGCGGCATCGAGCTGTGCACGGGCATTCAGCAGCGTGTTGTGCAGATCGGCCGGATCAAGCATCGCGAGTGCCTGGCCTGCCTTGACGGTGTCGCCGATTCGCACGCGCCGCTCGACGATCTTGCCGCCGACCCGGAACGACAGCGGCGTCGAATAGCGTGCCTGGACCTGCGCGGGCAGCACGCGCTGCACGGCGTCGTTATCCGCATGAACCGCCAGCGCGACCACCGGTTGCAATTCGGGCGCGGGGGCCGGGTGCGAGTGGCAAGCCGTCAGAAGAATCGCACAGCAGGCGAAGACGATCGGCGCCCGCCGAACAAACAGGCGCGTTTCAGTCCGCGCGTTAAGACTGGGTGATTTCACGATGTTTCCAAGACAAGTGAGGGGCCAACTGAAAAAGATTCGGCGACCACGGCGGGGCGCCCGGTTTGCGCAAGCGCGCTCCGGCTTCGCCGCCGACGACGCTCCTGCAGATAAATCAGTACTCCAATGTTTGTGCTGCAAATCGTCCCGGTTGCCGGCATACCGATGCCCATGCACCGCGAAGGCCGCCGACCTGCCGACGGATCGGTCGCTTCGACGGCGCGGCCGGCCGACAGAACCGGGCGACGCCTCACATCGCCGTCGCCCGGTGTCCGCGCGCGGCGCACGACGGAACAACGAACCGGCGGCAACGGCTTGCACGGGCCGTGGACGCGCTGGCGTTGCCTGCTACCGCGCATCGGACCCCGTGCCGGCACAGGAACCCTGTGCCGCTGTTTTCGAGATTAGACTCATAACTGATAATGTTGTCAAGTATGAGCCAACAATCTAAAATTGCGGCATGCAGAAAATTCTTTCGAACAGGGGAGACGCGCTCATGGACCGAACGGTCGGGCCCCGTCGCCCGAACGCCTCCGGCGGGGAAGCGGAGCCTCGCCAACCGCGCGGAGCTCGCCGCAAGCAGCAGACGCGCATGCGTTTGCTGCAGGCGGCGTTCAGGCTGATGGCGGAAAAGGGGAGGGATAACGTGGCGATCAGCGAGATCACCGAGGCCGCGGATGTGGGGTTCGGCTCGTTCTACTACCACTTCGAATCGAAGGACGGCATCTTCGCCGCGCTGACGGAGTGGGTGTTCGACGATTTCGCGGATGGGCTCGAGCGTCTCGCGAGCGGCTTGTCGGATCCCGCCGAGGTCATCTCCGTATGCGTGCGCCACACGCTCATGCGAGCGCGCCGCGAGCGCCTCTGGGGCCGCTTCCTGATGCGGGAGGGCTTCTCGGTGCGAGCGCTCGATCACGGGCTGGGCAAGCGTTTGCAACGGGACAGCGAGCGCGGAATCGCGGCACGCCGATTTGTCGTCGGCGATCCGCTCATGAGCGTGCTCGCGATGACGGGGACGATTCTCGCGGTGATCGCGGCGGAGTTTCATTCGGCCGACCAGGCCGAGGGCGGAAGCAGGGAGCGGGCGGACGAGGCGGGCGGTTTTCCCGAGCGTGCCGCCGCGGTGGTATTGCAGGCGCTCGGCCTGACGCGCGTCGAGGCGCAGGACGTCGCGAATCGACCGCTACCGCCGGGCGATTTTGCCGCGGCGGGAGGCGGTTGAGCGGCGGTAGGCGCCGACGCACGTCGGGCCGCTCGGGTCACGTAACGAAGGCGGCAACGCTACCGTGTCCGGTAGCGAGCGCGCGGCCGGACTCAACTCAGCCGGCAGATCACGATGCCGCGCACGCCGAGGACGGCCACCGCGTGTTCGACCGTGGCCGATACGCCGCCAGGTTCCGGCCCATAAGACGGCGATGTTGCCCGCGTTGCGGATCACGGTGAGTGGATGAACGGGAGTGGTTTGGCGTGCGCACGCTCGGCCTTTCTTGTACGCATGACGATGTTGAGTGGGTGTAACGGCTGAGATCGCAAGGCATCGAGGAGGGGCGATGGATGTAGCGGTCGATGCGCCCGCTGTCAACTGACTGGAGCACCCTGTCTAACTATCCGCGCAGATTTGTCGAATGTGATTCACTTCGCGTGCTGGTGCGAAAACGTTCGTTTGTGTTCGTTTGTGTTCGTTTTCGGGTATCGGTGCGTGTCGTGCCAAACCGTCGAGGCCGGTATGGCCGACACCGCGTGCGGGCGACGCTTCAGTGCCGGAAGCGTCGCTGCATCAGCGATTTTCGCATCCTCATCCTCGAGCAATTGATATGCACTTAAAAAATGGAGAGCAAAGATGAGCAGATCGATACGAGCGAAGGCAGCGGCGGCCGTGGTCGCATTCGCAATGAACGCGGCCCCCGCCGCGAGTGTTGGAACCTTTCTGTCGCTGGCCGGCGTGCACGCCGCGTCCGCCGCGACGACCGCCGTCGACGATTATGCGGCGACCAAGTACCCGATCATTCTCGTGCACGGGCTGACCGGCACCGACAAGTATGGTGGCGTCGTCGAGTACTGGTATCACATTCCGGAGGATCTGCAGGCGCACGGCGCGAAGGTATACGTTGCCAATCTGTCCGGCTTTCAGAGCGACGATGGCCCGAACGGGCGCGGCGAGCAATTGCTTGCCTACGTGAAGCAGGTGCTCGCCGCGACGGGCGCGCAGAAAGTGAATCTGATCGGCCATAGCCAGGGCGGCTTGACATCGCGTTATGTTGCATCTGTTGCGCCGGAACTGGTCGCATCGGTGACGACGATCAGCACGCCGCACTGGGGCTCGCAATTCGCGGACTTCGTCCAGCAACTATTGCAGACGGATCCGACCGGCCTGTCGTCGGCCGTGTTCAGCGCGTTCGCGAATGCGCTCGGCACGTTGACGAGCAGCAACCTCAATTCGAACCAGGATGCGATGCAGGCGTTGTCGGTGCTGACGACAGCGAAGGCCGCCGCATACAACCAGAAATTTCCGAGCGCAGGCCTTGGTGCGCCGGATTCGTGTCGGACGGGCGCGTCAACCGAGACGGTGAGCGGCAATACGCACCTGCTTTATTCATGGGGCGGCACGGCGATCCAGCCGACAACGACGGTGGCCGGTGTGACGGGTGCCGTCGATACGAGCGTGAGCGGGCTGACCGATCCGGCGAACGTGCTTAATCCTGCAACGCTGGCGCTGCTCGGCAGCGGTACGGTGATGGTCAATCGCGGCTCCGGTCCGAACGACGGCGTCGTGTCGCAATGCAGCGCGCTGTTTGGCCAGGTGCTTGGCACGTATCACTGGAATCACACCGATGCGATCAACCAGATTCTCGGCGTGCTTGGCGCGAATGTGGAGGATCCGGTTGCGGCGATCCGCACGCATGCGAACCGGCTGAAAACTCAAGGCGTGTAACCGATGGCAGGTAGCAAGAGCGGCATCGCGCGACGCGTCGCGCTTTACGGGGTAGCGGGCGTCGTTGCGGCCGGCGCTGCCTGGTATGGGATCAGCGCCCGGAACGCGCGCGACGCCGGCATGTCCGGTGTCGCGCCTGCCGGGGCCGTGTCGTCCGCGCCGGTGGGCGGCACGGCGGCGAGCACCGTGCCCGGTTTCAGCGCCAGCGGGCTGCCCCCGGCACTCGCTGGCTCGACTGCGCCGCGCCTGCCGCTCGATGCGCACGGCCATCTCGCCAAGGTCGTGGCGGTGCGTGGCTTCTTCGACTATTTCCTGACCGCGCAAAACCAGTTGCGCCCCGCGGAACTCGATGCACTCGTCGTGCGCGCGATTGCCGCGCAGCTCGACGGGACGGTTGCGCAACGCGAGGCGCTCGACGTCTGGCAGCGCTACCGCGCGTATTTCGCCGAACTGGCGAAGCTGCCGGGCGGCGGCGCCGTGGACAACAAGCTCGACCTCCCGGCACTGCAGCTTGCGCTCGACCAGCGCGCGACGATCGCGAGCCGCACGCTCGGCGACTGGAGCGAGCCGTTCTTCGGCGCCGAGCAGAAGCTGCAGCGCTACGATCTCGCGCGATGGAAGATCATCCGCGATCCGTCGCTGACGGAAGACCAGAAGGCGGCAGGTCTTGCCGCGCTCGAGCAGCAACTGCCGGCCGATCAGCGCGCCGAGCTGGAACAACAGAAGGCGCAGGACAACGCGATCGCGCAGATCGACAAAGTGCGGCAATCGAACGCGACGCCTGATGAAATGCGCGCGCAGCTCGCGCAAACGCTCGGGCCGGAGGCTGCCGAGCGCGTCGTGAAGATGCAGCAGGCGGACAACGCGTGGCATGCGAAGTACAACGAATATGCGGCGCAGCGCGCGCAGATCGATGCGCAGAACCTGTCGACACAGGATCGCGATGCGCAGATCGCGCAGTTGCGACAGCGCTACTTTACGGAGCCGGGCGAGGCGCTGCGTGCGGCATCGCTCGATCGTGGCAGCGTGTCGACGCGCACGCAATAGATCCGGGCGCGATCGCGCGGAGCGTCGTGCATCGAGCGATTGCCGCAACGCGTCGTCGATAACGGCCACCAGCGCGTGGTCTATCGGTGCTTCAGCGCGGTCCGCACTTCATCGCAGAACGGCTCACGACGCGTATGCGATCGCGCATACGGTCGCATCAGTAAGTCGCGAACGCGCCAGGATCCCGTCCTGCGAGCGCAGGCCGGCACCGATCTCGATGGCCCGGCACTCGCGGGCGGAATGCCGGTCTAGAGCCATCGCTCTGAATCCCCGCTGCACTGCCGCAGAAAACAGTCGTCAGCCGGTGGACTCACACGGGGCAAATCATTTCGTACGCAAGCGGCAAGATTCGTCGCGCTCCCGGGACATGCCCGTCCGGCAAGGGGCACGGCTTGTTTGCCGACATCATTCCCCGGCTTGCCGAGGCCACGCTCGAGCATCCGGTTCGCGATCTGCATTCAAGCGACGAATGTGTGCATCGCAACAATCCATTTCATTCACGGCAATCGTAACGGTAAGGTGAACGCACGTTCTAATTTGATCGAGCGATGCGAATCCACCACGTGACGATGCCATGAAAACGAACCACGATCGACCTGCGCAAGCGACACCTTCGTCCCCCGGCGTCACGCCGGCAGGCGGCGGCAATGCGCACGCGGCGGGCCTGCGCCTGCCGACCCGGCTGGTGGGCCCGATCGTGCTCGGCACGCTGCTCAACGCGCTGAACTCGTCGATGATCGCGGTCGCGCTCGTTAGCATCCAGCAAGCGTTCAACCCGCAGGGTGCGGCGCATGAACGCATCGACACGATGTGGCTCGTGTCGGGCCTCTATCTCGCGACGGCCGTCGGCCAGCCGACGATGGGGCGGCTCGCCGATCGGTTCGGCGCGAAGCGGATCTTCTGCATCGGCCTCGCGATCGTATTGATCGCGTCCGCGCTCGCGCCGTTCGCGCCGTCGCTCGGGTGGCTGATCGCGTCGCGCGTCGCGCTCGGCATCGGCACGTCCGCCGCGTATCCGGCCGGCATGGCGATGATCCGCACGTGGTCGCAGCGGCACGCGAACGGCGCGACGCCGACGGGTGGCCTCGGCGCGATTTCGGTCGCGGCGCAGGTGGCCGTCGCGTTCGGGCCGCCGCTCGGCGGCGCGCTCGTGCAGTTCGCCGGCTGGCGCGCGATCTTCTGGATCAACGTGCCGATCGTGCTGATCGCCTTCGTGCTGGCGTGGCTGTGGATTCCGGCCGACGTCGTCCCGCGCGGCGCGCAGGAGCGCCGCACGCCGCGGGGCACGCTGAAGGAGCTGGACCTGCCGGGCGTTGCGCTCTTCATCCTGACGCTCGCGAGCCTGCTGCTGTTCCTGCAATCGGTATCGCACGAGCCCGACTGGCTGCTGCTCGTCGCGACGCTGGTTCTGTGCCCGTTGCTGGTCCGGCGCGAGCGGCTGGCCGCGACGCCGCTGATCGACATCCGCATGCTGAGCGACAACCGTGCGCTCACGAGCACGTACCTGCGCTGCGTCGGCACCTACGCGGTGTTCTACGCGATCTTCTATGCGCTGCCGATGTGGCTGCAGGAGGCCAAGCGCCTGTCTGCCGCCGACGCCGGCCTCGTGATGCTGCCGATCGCCGGCGTCGGCACGGTGGCGACGATGCTCGCGACCCGCCTCGCGCACCGTCACGGCTCGCGGCCGGTGCTGATCATCGGCTCCGCGATGCTGTGCGTCGGCAGCGTCGTGATGAGTCTCCTCACGAGCAGCATGCCGGTCTGGTCGATCGTGCTGCTGTCGATCGTGTTCGGCGTGCCGAACGGCTTCAACAATCTCGGCAACCAGGCGGCGCTCTACCAGAGCGCGCCGCACGACCGGATCGGCACGGCCGCGGGGCTGTACCGCACCGCGCAGTATGTCGGCGGCAGCCTGTCGTTTGCGCTCGTCGGGCTGGCGCTCGGCCATCCGGCGAGCGATCGCGGCCTGCGCGAGCTGGCCATCGTCCTGGCGGTCATCAGCGTGCTGCTGCTGCTCAACGCGGCATCGAGCCGGCACCTGGATGCCGCCGCTTCTTCCCTCCCCCAACAGAAGTGAGGTTTCTACATGTCCATTCCGACGCTCAATCGCACGGTCGCCCTGGTCGCCATCGATCTGCAGAACGGCATCGTGTCGCTGCCGGTCGTGCCCTACACCGGCGCGCAGGTCGTGGCGAAGACGGTCGAGCTCGCGACCGCGTTCCGCGCGCTGCAGCTTCCCGTCATCTACGTGCACACGAGCTACCAGCCGGACGGCGGCGTTGCGCTGAAGGTCAAGACGGACGCGCCGTCGGCGCCACCGAATCTCGATCCCGAATGGAGCGCGTTCGCGCCGGCGCTCGGCGTGCAGCCGTCCGACATCGTCGTGACGAAGCACCAGTGGGGCGCGTTCACCGGCACCGACCTTGACGTGCAACTGCGCCGGCGCGGCATCACGGACATCGTGCTGACCGGGATCGCGACCAACATCGGCGTCGAATCGACGGCGCGCCAGGCATACGAGAACAACTACAACGTCGTCGTCGTCAGCGACGCGGTCAGCACGTCGTCCACCGACGCGCAGGCCTTCGCGCTGACGCAGATCTTTCCGAAGCTCGGGCAGGTCGCCGCGACGGTTGACGTGGAGGCGGCACTGGAGCAGGCGTATTCGCGCTGAACGAAGCGGCGGGTTCGGCGTGCACATTCAAACAGAGTCATTTACCGAGGCATGACGATGATCAAGACCGATGCATGGGTTCTCTACGCAGGACCGGAACCGAGCAGGAAGCAGGCGCCCGTGGCGGGCGAGCTGCGTCGCGAGACCTTCGAATTCTCCGATCTGGAAACCGACGAGGTGCTGGTCGAGCCGCTGTACGGATCGTGGGAAGCGAACCTCGACCACGCGCTGTCGCGCAATCCGGTCGACATCTGCCGGCAGCGCCGCGAGGACAAGATCGTGCTCGGCAACGGCGCGCTGGTGCGCATCGTCGAGCGCGGCAGCGGCGTGAAGGCGCTGAAGGAGGGCGAGATCTGCATGGTGATGCCGTTCGGCAAGCGCGACGAAAACGGGTTCGCCGAGCTCGTCTATGCGTACGACGCGCCGGGCACGATCGGCGTGATGGCGCAGCGGACCAAGATGCGCGCCGACAACCTCGTGGCGGTGCCGACGGACAGCCGCCATTCGCTGCTGCAATGGGCGACGTACGGCCGCTACTTCACCGCGTGGGACAACTGGAAGGTGGCGTCGGCGTGCTGGCGCTCGCAGTTGCGGGACGTCGATCCGGCTGACTACCTGGTGTTCGGCTGGGGCGGCGGCACGACGCTCGCCGAGCTGCAGCTCGCGAAGCGCGAGGGTTTTCGCGTCGCGATGACGGCGAGCAACGACCGGCGCCTCGAGGAGCTCGCGAAGCTCGGCATCACGCCGGTCGATCGACGCAAGTTCCCGAATCTCGCGTATGACGACGAGCGCTACAAGACCGATCCCGAGTACCAGGCGAGCTATCGGGAGTCGGAGCGCGTGTTCGCGGAGACGATCGCGGAACTGAGCGGCGGCCGTGGCGTCGCGATCTTCCTCGACAACCTCGGCGGCGCACTGTATCGCGCGACGACGCGTGTGGTCGGCCGCACCGGCATCATCGCGACGGTCGGCTGGAAGACCGGGATGCGCCTGTGGAACCTGCGCGCGACGGAATGCATCAACCGCCGCCTGCACATCCACACGCATGCGTGGCGCTACGACGACAGCATCACGATCCGCGACTTCCAGGAAAAGAGCGGCTGGATCGGCCAGGAGCCGACCGAGATCTTCGATTTCGACGAGGTGCCGAAGCTCGCGTCCGACTACCTGAACGGGAAGATCCAGACGTATTTCCCGATCTACCGGATCAACGCCGTCTGAGCGGCAGGTCGCGCGCCGCGCCCGCATCGCTGCACGATGATTAGTCATGCAGACGATGACGGTGCGCGGCGCCGTGCAATCCATCTGATGGGAGAACGGCATGGCCACTGTGGAAATCGGGCAAGTCGACGCCGGCGCGGCGTCGGACGCGCCCAAACCGGCGCCGCTCGACGGCATTCGCGTGATCGACGCCGCGACGTTGTTCGCGGGCCCGCTCGCGGCAACGATGCTCGCGGACTACGGCGCCGACGTGATCAAGGTCGAGCATCCGGACGGCGATCCGGCGCGCAAGTACGGCGCGCGTCGCGACGACGTGCCGTTGTGGTGGAAGGTGCTCGCGCGCAACAAGCGGGCGGTCACGCTGAATCTCGGCACGACCGACGGCCAGCGGATCTTCCGCGAACTGGCGGCGCAGGCAGACGTGGTCGTCGAGAATTTCCGGCCCGGCACGCTCGAACGCTGGGGGCTCGGCTATGACGTGCTGTCCGCGATCAACCCGCGGCTCGTGCTCGTGCGGGTGACGGGCTTCGGCCAGTTCGGCCCGTATGCGAGCCGCCCGGGCTTCGGTACGCTGGCCGAGGCGATGAGCGGGCTCGCGTCGATCACCGGCGAGGCGGACGGGCCGCCGCTGCTGCCATCGTTTCCGCTCGCCGATACGGTCGCGGGGCTGACCGCCGCGTTCGCGATCATGACCGCGCTGAAGGCGCGCGAGCGCACCGGGCGCGGCCAGGTCGTCGATCTCGCGATCATCGAGACGATGCTCGCCGCGATGGGCGCGCAGGTCGCGAGCTACGACCAGACGGGCCAGGTGCCCGCGCGCACCGGCAATCGTTCGCCGAACAATTCGCCGCGCGGTGTCTACCGCACGTTGGACGGCAAGTGGGTCGCGCTGTCGACGTCGGCGCACAGCATCGCGGAGCGCGTGATGCGTCTCGTCGGCCGTGCGGACCTGATCGACGAACCCTGGTTCGCGAACGGGTCCGAACGTGCGAAGCATGCGGACGAGCTGGATGCGGCGGTCGGCGGCTGGATCGGGCAGCGCACGCGCGACGAGGTGATCGCTGAATTCGAGCGGGCACAGGCGGCGGTCGCGCCGATCTACGACGTCGCCGACGTGCTGCGCGATCCGCAGTACGCGGCGCTCGGCTCGGTCGTATCGGTGCCCGACGCGGAACTCGGCGCGTTCCGCACGCACAACGTGCCGTTCCGGCTGTCCGACACGCCCGGCACGATCCGCTGGGGCGGCCCGGCGCGCGGCACCCACAACGACGAAGTATTCGGCGCATTGGGACTGGAGCGGCGCGAGATCGCCGATTTGACCGAACGAGGTGTGATGTGAAAACCAGCGCAACTTACCGCAGTTACCTTTACGTGCCCGCGCACAAGGCGCAGGTGGTGGAGAAGGCGTATGCCAGCGAGGCCGATGCCGTCGTGCTCGACCTCGAGGACGCCGTGCCGGCCAGCCACAAGGCCGAAGCACGCGAGGCGGCCGCCGCGATTCTCGCGGAAGGTCCGCCGAAACCGACCTACGTGCGGATCAACCCGATCGGCAGCCCGTGGTGTCGCGATGATGTCGAAGCAATCGCGCAGCCCGCGCTGCAGGCGCTGCGCCTGCCGAAGTGCGACCTGCCGCAGCATATCCAGGAGGTCGCGGGCTGGCTCGACGCGCTCGGCTGCGATGCGGGAATCCAGATCCTGATCGAGTCGGCGTACGGCGTCGAGACGGCTTACCAGCTCGCGACCGCGTCGCCGCGGCTCGAACGGATCGGGCTCGGCGAGAGCGATCTGCGCGCGGACCTGCAGATCGGCGTCGACAACTTCACGCTCGAGGTGTGCCGCGCGCGCTGTGTGGTCGTGTCGCGCGCGGCGGGGCTGAACGGGCCGATCCAGACCGTCTATCACACGCTGCCCGATCTCGACGGGTTGAAGGAATCGACGCTGCGCGCGAAATCGATGGGGTTCCTCGGCCGCTTCGCGATCCATCCGTCGCAGTTGCCGGTGATCAACGAAGTGTTCACGCCGTCGGACGACGAGATCCGCGCGGCCGAGCGCGTGCTCGAGGCGGTCGATGCGGCGGCGGGCAAGGCCTCGGCGTCGTCGGTGTTCGTGCTGCCGGACGGCCGCGTGGTCGCGCCGCCGCTGATCGCCAACGCGCGCGTCACGCTTGCGCTCGCGAACAATCTTCGACTCAGTGGAGCACTGGCATGAGCACACCCGAGACGCTTTCCGCTCCGGCGGCGGCCGCGACAACCCGGCCGGCGCCGCCCGACGGCATCGTCGGCGCGCTCGGCCGCTTCGCGGCGGCGGTGCGCGCCGAAGGGCTGGATCGCAGGCTGCGCGTCGAGGCCGCCGCGCGCGTGCTCGACGTGATCGGCAACAGCCTGATCGCGCACGACGAACCGGTCGCGCAGTCGGT
This sequence comes from Burkholderia catarinensis, assembly GCF_001883705.2. GTDB lineage: Bacteria > Pseudomonadota > Gammaproteobacteria > Burkholderiales > Burkholderiaceae > Burkholderia > Burkholderia catarinensis. Next base: position 12,791 of record NZ_MDEQ02000040.1, on the reverse strand, counting down.
GCTGCAGGTCGCGCGGCGCTGGGCCGGCACCGGCCCGGCGAGCGTGATCGGCGCGCCCGACCGGCTGCCGGCCGCGAGCGCCGCGCTCGTCAACGGCACGCTCGCGCATGCGATGGATTTCGATGATTCGCACATGCGGTCGGTGCTGCATCCGAGCGCGTCCGTGATTCCGGCCGCGATCGCCGTCGCGCAGGCGAGCGGCGCGTCGGGTGCGGCGCTGCTCGACGCAATCACGGTCGGCACCGAGGTGTGCATCCGGCTCGGCGTCGCCGCTTACAACGAGCGGCTCGGCAACTCGGTGTTCTTCGAGCGCGGCCAGCACGCGACGTCGATCTGCGGCACGGTCGGCGCGGCGGCGGCCGCGGCGATGCTGCTCGGGCTCGACGCTGCACAGATCGCGGCGGCGCTCGGCATTGCCGCGAGCATGGGCGCGGGCCTGCTCGAAGCGAACCGCACCGGCGGTTCGGTGAAGCGGATCCACTGCGGCTGGGCGGCGCATGCGGGCGTGAGCGCGGCGGAACTGGCGGGCGCGGGCGTGACCGCGCCGCCGACCGCGCTCGAAGGCCGCTTCGGCTTCTTCCACGCGTGGTGCGGCGACCTTGCCGATGTCGACGCGGTGCTGCGCGACCTGGGCGACGAATGGGAGACGAGCCGGATCATCTTCAAGCCGTATCCGTGCAACCACTTCACGCATCCGGGCATCGACGCCGCGCTGCAACTGAAGGCGGAAGGCGTGACGGCGGACGACGTGGTGTCGGCCGAGCTGCGGGTCGCGACGTCGACGCTGCGCACGATCGGCGAGCCGGCGGAGCTGAAGGCGAATCCGCCGAACGGCTATGCGGCGGCGTTCTCGGGACCATACACGGTCGCGGCGGCGCTGCTCGGCGGCGGCGGGCTCGGCGTCTGGTTCGACGATTTCGACGATGCGCTTGCGCAGGACCCCGCGCGGCGCGCGCTGGCCGCGAAGGTGCGCTGCGTGGCCGATCCGTGGTGCGACGCGCGCTTCCCGAATTTCCTGCCGGCCGTGCTGCGCGTCGAGCTGCGCGACGGGCAGGTGCGCGAGGCTCGGATCGAATCGAGCAAGGGCACGAATTCGCGGCCGCTGACCGAACAGGAACTCATCGCGAAATTCGTGCTGGCGGCGAGTTCGGCGCTCGGCATGGCGCGCGCGCTCGCGCTGCGCGACGCGGTGCAGGCGCTGGCCGACGATGCGACGCTCGACGCGATCGCGGCACTGACGTCGGGCACGGAAGGAGGACACCGATCTTGAATGCACCCCGCTGGAAAAAACGGCCGCCCGGCTCGAACTGGGGCGATTTCGGTCCCGATGATCAGAAGGGGCGGCTGAACTGGCTGACGCCGGACAAGGTGCGGCAGGGCGCAGCCGAGGTCCGGGAAGGGCTGTCGTTCTCGCTGAGCCTGCCGCTCGACGTGCCGCGCGGCGGCGGGCTGAACGCGCGGCGCCGGCCGCCGGCGATCATGCCGGCGCTGCTCGGCGGCAAGCCGTACTTCGGCTATCGCGCGGATGAACAGGTTGCCAACGCAACCGACGTGGTCTGCGACGATTCGTTCTGCATGCACTCGCAGTTCTCGACGCAATGGGACGGCCTGTCGCACGTGGGCGGCCTGTTCGACGCGGACGGCGACGGCGTGCCGGAAATCGTGTTCTACAACGGTTACCGGATGGGCGAGCATCTGCTGGTGCCGCAGGAAGGCGACGTGACGGGCGGCGCTCGCGCGCTCGGCATCGAGGTGATGGCGCAGACGGGCGTGCAGGGGCGCGGCGTGCTGATCGACCTGCGGCGTCATTTCGGCGACGCGCGCACGAAGGTCGGCTTCGCGCAACTGATGCAGGTGATGGAGGCGGACCGCGTGCAGGTCGAGCGCGGTGACATCGTCTGCATTCACACCGGCTTCGCGGATCTGCTGCTGAACGATGACGGCGGATCGCCGGCGACGGTCGCGAGCGCGTGCGTGCTGGACAGCAGCGACGCGCGGCTGCTGCAATGGATCGACGAATCGGGGCTGGCCGCGCTCGTGGCCGACAACCATGCGATCGAGGAACGTCCGCAGCATGCTCAGCCGCTCGCGCAACCGGGCGCACTGATGCCGCTGCACGAACTGTGCCTGTTCAAGCTCGGCATTCACCTCGGCGAGCTGTGGCACCTGACGCCGCTCGCGCACTGGCTGCATGCGCACCGCCGGAACCGGTTTCTGCTGACCGCGCCGCCGTTGCATATCCGCGGACTGGTCGGCGCGCCGGCGAATCCTGTCGCGACCGTTTGAGCCTGCGGGCGGCCGTGGCGGCGGCCGCCCGCACTTTTTTGCAACGCGACCGGCTTGCACAAAGCCGGATTCAATTGCCGATTGGCAAGGTATTCAGAAGAATCGACGCGCAACGGGCGATTTAATTTAGGAGCGTAAATAATATCGCGCTTTATCTAAAAAATATCGTCATGTCAAGATTGGACTATTCTTGTGCATTGCACTAAATATCAGGGGATTGCTCCGATTGCGGAATTTCGTAATCGTAAACGGAGGCGGTGATTAACCTGTTTAGTGAATGGTCACAACCATGAATCTACGTTCGATCGATCTGAACTTGCTGGTCATACTCGATGCGCTATTGACGGAGAAACAGGTCACACGGGCCGGCCAGAAGGTCGGCCTCACGCAGCCGGCCGTCAGCAACGCGCTGGCGCGGCTGCGGTTCGTGTTCAAGGACGAGATCCTTGCGCGTACCGCGGTCGGTATGGAATTGACGCCGCGTGCGCAGGCGCTGGCCATGCCGATTCGACAAATCATGCAACAAATCGAGGAATTATTTGAATCGGATTATCAATTCAATCCTTTTACATCCGAGCGCCATTTTACGGTGCGCATGTCGGATCTCACCGAATTGCTGTTGCTGCCGGCCCTGCTGCGCTGCATGCGATTGAGCAGCCCGAATATCGGCATGGACGTCGTGCACATGAGCGCCGCCAAGACCGCCGACGCGCTCGAATCGGGGCTGCTCGACCTGGCGATCAGCGCGGGCCTCGAGAATTCGGGCACGCTGTCGTCGCAAATCGTGTTTCATGACCGGATGGTCTGCGTGATGAGCCGCAGCCATCCGGATGCGGGCACGCCGCTGACGCTCGAACGGTTCCTCGCGCTCGACTTCCTCAACGTGTCGATCAACCCGGTCGACCACAGCCTGGTCGACAACCTGCTCGCGAACATGAACTGCACGCGGCGCATCGCGCTCAACGTGCCGCACTGGCTCGTCGTGCCGAACATGCTGGATGCGTTGCCGTACGCGGTGATCATGTCGGAGCGGCACGCGCTGAGCCTCGACGATGCGCGGCTCGTGATCCGCGAGCTGCCGCTCGCGATGGAGCCCGTCTCGTGGTCGCTGTACTGGCACCGTCGCTACGACGGCAGCAACGCGCACGCGTGGTTGCGCGGCCGCATCGTCGAGGTCGCGGAAGCGCTCGAGCCGCACGGCGTCGCGGCGGAGGCGTAACGCGTCGGCCGGGCGAGTTCCGCCATGTGCCGCCATGTCCCGCACCGCGCGGGTCAGCCGACGACGAGCAGCGGTGGCAGCGTCGCGACGTCGGGCTGTTCGTCGAGCCGCCACAGGTAATCGAGCGCCGCGCGGATCTGCGCCGGGTTCCAGTGCCGCCGGCAGTTCTTCGTGAACTTCGCGTCGTAGTCGTCGCGCCGCATCGGCCGCGTCCGCGAGCCGGGCAGGTCGTCCACCTGCTTCGAGCAGGTCGTGCCGTCGTCGCACACGGCCGTTACCCGATTCGGCGCCTGCATCGGGTAGCGGGCGGTCAGCGCCGGATCCTCGCGCACCTCGATCCGCTCGATCAGCGCGCGCAGCGCCGGATCGCGCAGCGCGTCGTGCCGGTAGCTCTCGGTCGTGATGTCGCCGTCGAGCATCGCGCGCGCGACGATGTACGGCAGGCTGTGATCGGCGGTCTCGTGGGTCGATGGCGCCCATTTTTCGCGGTCGCGGCCGGCCGTCACGTAGCCGATCTCGGTCGTGTGGATCTCGATGCGCCGGATGCGGCGCAGGTCGCCGACCTGCGCGGCGACGTCGAGCGCGGCCGGAATCGCGGTTTGCGTGAGCCCTTGCGCGGGATAGAACTTCACGAAGCAGTTGCCGATCCGGAACGCGCCGCCGCGCCCGCCGAATTCGCGCGTGTCGACGGCGAACGGCCCGGACACCTGCGGAAAGAACCCCGCCATGCCTTCGAAGATCGGTGCGGGGCCGGTCAGCCCGGCGCGCGCGAGCTGCGTCGAGAACACCGCGTTGCGCGCCGCGTCCGCATCGGCGAGCGCCTTCCAGTTCGACAGTTGCTGGACGCGCGTCTGGTTCAGCGCGAGATGGCCGTTGATCGACAGGTTCACAGCCTGCACCAGCTGCGGCACGGGCATGCGCATCAGCTTGCCCGCGGCGAGCGCGACGGCGGGCAGGCTGTAGCACGTGTGATCCCAACCGCGCGGGCTGATCGCGGCGGCATCCATCAGCCGGCACGCGATCTCGTACGCGATCGCGATCGACAGGATCAGGTCGCGACCGTTCGCATGCTGCGCTTCGGCGACGGCGAGGCACGCGGACATGTTGTCGCTCGGATGGCCGGTCTCCTTGCCGGCGTATGCGTCGTTGAAATCGTAATAGCGCAGCGCGGTGCCGGTCGCGAACGCGGCGAGATCGGGGCTCGTGCGCTGGTTCGTGCCGACGATCGTCGACACGCCGCCCGGCGACGCGAGCGCCGCGTCGCGCGCGATCCGCACCGGGCGTTCGTCGTGCGCGGCGATCGCGCAGCCGAGCGCGTCGATCAGGTGCGCCTTGATCGTCTCGATCGTCGCGGCGTCAAGGTCGCGATACTGCAGCCCGGCCGCGTAATCGGCGAGCTGTTGCGCGAGCATCGGGCGGCCGGTGGCGACGCCGGCGGCCGGCAGCGCGCGGGCATGGGCGAGCGGCAGCGCGAGCGCGGCGCCGGTCAGCGTGGAAAGGAAGTGGCGGCGGTTCATGGTTCGAAGACTCCGAAGGTTCCTGAAACTGGGGGAGAGGCGAGGTCAGAACAGCTTGCGCAGCCCGAGTGCCGCGCCTGCACTGCTGGCGCGACCGGCGGCCAGCGTGTAGTGGAGGAAGTTGTAGTTGTCGTTGTCGAAATCGAGCGCGGCGCGGCGCGCGTAGCCGCCTGCCAGATACAGCGTGACGGCTTTCGACAGGAAGTAGTTCAGTTGCAGCGTGACCTGCTGCGGGTTGGCCGGGTGCGGCGCGGGCGTCTGCGCGTTCGGCGGATTCTGCGCGCGGATGTCCTCGTAATAGAACGCGCCGATCGCCTGCAGGTAAGGGGTGATCGCGTAGCGCACGCCGGCCCACCAGAACGTGTAGCGCGTCACGACCGATGGCGCGGCGACGCCGCTGCGGCCGTGCGTGACGCCGGCCAGCAGCTGCGCGCGGTCGACGGACACGATCGCGGCGGCGGCGTAGCGGCGGAAATGCGCGAAGCCGCCCGGCTGCGGCGTATTGACGTTGTCGAACGCGGCGGCGAACGAGCATGCGTCGCCGGCATAGTCGAAGCCGGCGCCGTAGGCGGCGTTCGACTGGAACGCGCCGGGCGTGCCGCCGAACGAATAATGCGTTTCGAGCGTCAGCGAGCCGATCTTCGCCAGGTACTTGGCGACGTTGTTCTCGCGGAAGTTGACGCCGACGATCGCGCCGGCCGGCTCGTACAGCGTCGAATACGCGCCCGTCGGCGAATAGCGCTCCATGACGTCGAACAGCGTCGAGTACTGGTGGCCGAGCCGCAACGCGCCCCAGCGCTCGTGCTGCAGCCCGACCCACGCGGAGCGGTCGAAGCCGCCCGCGCCGGTGCCGGTGCCGTTGTTCAGGTTGATGCCGCTTTCGAGCCGGAATGCGGCCTGCCAGCCGCCGCCGAGCGCCTCGACGCCCTTCAGGCCCCAGCGCGAGCCGCTCTTGCCGCCCGACGCCATTCGCACGAGCGATGCCGACGACTTGTCGCCGGGCGCGGCCTGGTGGGTGAGGAATTCCGTATAGATGTCGGCCACGCCATACAGCGTGATCGTGCTCTGCGCGCAGGCGCCGGCCGATACGAGGCCCAGTCCGCACAGTGCGGACATCCGCTTGCCCATGGCTTGTCTCCTTCGTGGGTTTGTTATTTATTTGATTGCGGCGCCGTGCCGGTCGAGCGGCGCGGCGGTGCTGCGGAGCGACGCTATCCGGGCCGGGCGGCGATGGCTCGGCGTGGTGGCGGGACGCACGCGCGCATTGCGCGACATGCGCATGCGCGGGTACGAAGCGCAGCGATGAACGGCGGCGCTCGCATCACCGGGGCACGCCGTCGGCACGCGCCTGCACGGCCGCGTGACGCGCGAGCACGCGCTTTGCGCGGGCGACGCCGGGCGCGTCGACCATCCTGCCGTCGACGCGCAGCGCGCCGCGCCCGTTCGCGCGCGCGTCGTCGTACGCAGCCAGCACCGCGTTCGCGTCGCGCACCGCGTCGTCGTCGGGCCGGAACGCGCGGTTGAGCGCGCCGACCTGCAGCGGATGGATGCAGGTCGCGCCCGCATAGCCAAGCTCCGCGGACGCGCGCGCGATGCGCTCGAATGCGTCGAGATCGCGCAGCTCGTCGAGGCCGCCGATGAGGCCCAGCGGCAGGATGCCGGCGGCGCGCGCGGCGATGATCAGCAACTGCTTCGGCACGCGCAGCACTTCGGCGCTCGCGCCGCTTTCGCAGTTCAGCGCGAAGTCGCCGCCGCCCAGCATCATCGCGACGACGCGCGGCGACGCCCGCGCGATCCGGTCCATAGCCTGGAACGCGCGCGGCGTTTCGACGATCGCGACGATCCGCGTGCCGCCGGGCGGTGCGCCGGCTTCCTCTTCGAGCGCAGCCAGCAGTTCGTCGATCGCCTCGACGTGCGAGCCGCCGCGCACCTTCGGCAGCACGACGCCGTCCACGCCGGCCCGGACGGCCGCGCGAAGGTCGGGTACCAGCAGGTCGAGCGGGCCGTTGGCGCGCACCAGCACGTCGCGGCCGGGCGCGCGCAGCGCCGGCACGGCGTCGGCCAGCCCGTCGCGGGCCGCCTCCTTGCACGCGGGCGGGACGCTGTCCTCGAGATCGAGGATCAGCGCGTCGGCGTCGCTCGCGGCGGCCGATGCGACGAAGCGGGGGACATGGGCGGGGACGTACAGCAGCGAGCGCCAGACGGGTTGAGGCGTCAAATTCATCATTGATCTCAAAAAATAAAAGTCACTTTCATTTTTGTGATGGATGATGGCATTCGTCAAGATTATCGTTAACGCCTAGTTTCAAAGGCTATTGCGCGACGATGAGCGAACGAAGGCGCGCGAATTCATGTTGATGTCATCGATGATCTGCGTATAATGAAAGTGACTTTCATTTTTCGAGTGCCGGCCGCCGCGACGCGGCACGTAGGCCCGGCCTCGCACGAGGTGGACATGAGCAAGGTGGAGACAAGCAATCCGGCGGAGGGCGGCGTGGCCGCGGTCAACCGCGCGCTGACCGCGCTGCTGGCGTTCGGCAACGCGCCCGGCGGGCTGATGCTCGCGCAGGTCAGCGAGGAGACGGGGCTCAACATGAGCACGCTGTTGCGGATGTTCGAATCGCTCGAGCAGTTCCGCTTCATCAAGCGGCTGCCGGACGGGCGCTACGTGCTGGGGCCCGCCGTGTTCCAGCTCGGGATGATGTATCGCGAGTCGTTCCAGCTGCGCGAGTACGTGATGCCGATCCTGTCGAAGCTTTCGGCGGAAACTGGCGAGACGGCCGCGTTCTACGTGCGCGAAGGCGACCAGCGCGTGTGCCTGTTCCGCATCCAGGCGCAGCGTTCGGTGCGCACGCATCTGCGCGAGGGCGACCGCTTCCCGCTCGACGTCGGCGCGGCCGGCCGCGTGCTGCTCGCGTGCAGCGGCACCCGCGGCGGCGACTACGAGAAGACGGCCGAGCAGGGCTACGCGGTGTCGATCGCCGAGCGCGACCCGGAAAGCGCGGCGATCGCATGCCCGGCGTTCGGCGTCGGCCGCGTGCTGAGCGGCGCGATCTCGCTCGGCGTGCCGCGCTATCGCTTCAACAAGAAGGTGATGGCCGACTACCTGCCGCGCGTGCAGGCAGCCGCCGCCGAGCTGACGCATGCGCTGGGCGGCGATCTGCCCGCCGCGGGCGCGGCGTTCCGCACGGCCGACCAGCTCGGCGCGCTGCTCGAGTAGCGCCATGCGCCGCTGAGTGCGCCTGACCGGCATTCCGCATCGAACGACGCACACACCAACCAGGAGACAAGCATGTTCGTTCCCGATCCGCAGGCCGCTTACGCGGCCGGCGCGCGCCGTCGCGCGTCCACCGGCCCGATCCATCCGAAGCCCTTCGACGCCGGCGCGCAGGGGCCGCTCGCCGGCGTGCGCGTGGTCGACCTGTCGCGCCTGATGGCGGGCAACATGCTGAGTGTGCAGCTCGCCGATTTCGGCGCGGACGTCGTGAAGGTCGAGAGCGAGCGCGGCGATACGCTGCGCGCGGTCGGCGCCGGCGGGATCAGCACGAACTGGAAGGTGTACGGGCGCAACAAGCGCAGCGTATGCGTCGACCTGCGCGCGCCCGAGGGGATCGACATCGTCCGCCGGCTGGTGCGCGACGCGGACGTGTTCGTCGAGAGCTTCAAGCCCGGCGTCGCCGAGAAGATGGGGCTCGGCCCGGACGACCTGCTCGCGATCCGTCCCGAGCTGGTGATCGCGCGGATCTCCGGCTGGGGGCAGACGGGGCCGTACCGCCACAAGCCGGGCTTCGGCACGCTCGCTGAAGGGTACGCGGGGTTCGCGGCGATCAACGGCTTCGCCGATCGCGAGCCGGTGCTGCCGCCGATGTTCCTCGGCGACATGACGGCCGGGCTGTCCGGCGCGATCGCCGTGCTGGTCGCGCTGCATGCGCGCGATGCGCACGGCGCGGCGGGGCAGGTGATCGACGTGTCGCTGTTCGAGCCGCTGCTGTCGATCCTCGGGCCGGCTGCCGCGAACTACGTGATGACCGGCGAAATCAAGGCGCGCACCGGCAGCCGCTCGTCGAACACCGCGCCGCGCAACGCGTATCGCACTCGCGACGGCAAGTGGCTGTGCCTGTCGAGCTCGACGCAGGCGATGGCCGAGCGGCTGTTCCGCGCGATCGGCCGCGCGGAGCTGATCGACGATCCGCGCTACGCGACCAACGTGCAGCGCGTGCAGCATGCGGAGGCGCTCGATGCGATCGTCGGCGAATTCGTCGCCGCGCGCGATCTCGATGCCAATCTCGCATTCTTCGAGGAAGCGGGCGTGACGGTCGGCCCGATCCAGGACATCGCACAGATCGTTCAGGATCACTACGTGATCGAGCGCGAGGCGCTCGTCGAGCTGCCGGACGACGATGTCGGCAGCCTGCCGATGCACAACATCACCCCGCGCCTGTCGGCCACGCCCGGCACGTTCCGCCGGCCGGCGCCCGCGCTCGGCGAGAACAATCGCGAGATCCTGCTGCCGCTGCTCGGCGAACGCGAATACGAGCGGCTCGCCGGGCTGGGCGTGATCCGCACGCGCTAGGCGCGCAGCCTCGGGAGGCGCGACGCGACCGCGAAGGACGGTTGCGCGCACCGGCCGCCGCACCCTTGACATTGCATGGAGGAGACACCATGAAGCCACGCTGGACCCATCGGCCGCCCGGCTCGAACTGGGGCGATTTCGGCCCGGACGACCAGAGAGGGCGCTTGAACTGGCTGACGGCCGACGCGGTGCTGCGCGGCGTCGCGGAGGTGCGCGAAGGTCGCGTGTTTTCGCTGAGCCTGCCGCTCGACGTGCCGCGCGGCGGCGGGCTGAACGCGCGGCGCCGGCCGCCGGCGATCATGCCGGCGCTGCTCGGCGACAAGCCGTACTTCGGCTATCGGGCCGACGAACAGGTTGCCAACGCAACCGATGTGGTCTGCGACGATTCGTTCTGCATGCACTCGCAGTTCTCGACGCAGTGGGATGCGCTGTCGCATGTCGGCTCGCTGTTCGATCCGGCGGGCGACGGCGAGCGAGCCCGCGTGTTCTACAACGGCTACCGGATGGACGAGCACATCCACGTGCCCGAAGCGGGCGCGTCGCGCGGCGGCGCGCGCGCGCTCGGCATCGAGGTGATGGCACAAACCGGCGTGCAGGGGCGCGGCGTGCTGGTCGACCTGCGCCGTCACTTCGGCGACGAACGGCGCAAGATCGGCTACGCGGAATGGATGGCGGTGCTGCGCGCGGACGACGTGGTCGTCGAGCGCGGCGACATCGTGTGCGTGCATACCGGCTTCGCCGATCGCCTGCTCGACGCCGACGCGCGTGGCGAGCCCGGCGCGCCGGAGGTGTGCTGCGTGCTCGACGGCAATGACCCGCGCCTGCTCGAATGGATCGACGCATCGGAGCTCGCCGCGCTCGCGGCGGACAACCACGCGGTCGAAGAGCGCCCACGCGATGCGTCGGCGCGCGAACAGCCCGGCGCGCTGATGCCGCTGCACGAGCTGTGCCTGTTCAAGCTCGGCATTCATCTCGGCGAGCTGTGGCACCTGACACCGCTTGCCGACTGGTTGCACGCGCACCGGCGTAACCGCTTCCTGCTGACCGCGCCGCCGCTGCACCTGCGCGGGCTCGTCGGGTCGCCGGTCAATCCGGTCGCCACCGTGTGAACGCCGGCGCCGGCGCCGGCGCCGGCCACGCCGCGCCGGCGCCTTGTCCGCCGCTTCGCGCAGGCCGCGCGGGCGGATCATCGAGGAGTCGCCATGTCCCATTCCCATGCGGCGTCGATCGCCGCGCGTATCGACCGCCTGCCCGCGACGGCCAGCATCTGGACGCTCGTGCTGTTCCTGAGCGTGGGCGGTTTTTTCGAGGTCTACGACCTGTTCCAGATGACCTACCTGCCGCCGGGGCTGATCCGCGACGGCATCTTTCATGCGGGTTCGCACGGCGTGCTCGGCATGTCGGACCAGGGCGCGCTCGGCGCGGCGACGTTCGCCGGGCTGTTTGTCGGCGAGATGTTCGTGTCGCGCCTCGCGGACCGCTTCGGACGGCGCGCGCTGTTTACCGGCGCGCTGCTGCTCTACACGGCGGCGAGCCTTGCGATGTGCGTGCAGACGCATGCGCTCGGCATTCTCGCGTGCCGCTTCATCGCGGGCTGCGGCATCGGCGCGGAGCTGATCACGATCAGCGCGTTCCTGACCGAACTGGTGCCGAAGGCGGTGCGCGGCCGCGCGTTCGCGCTGTGCTTCGCGGTCGGCTATCTCGCGATGCCCGTGCTCGCGCTGGTGTCGTGGCTATGGGTGCCGCACGATCCGCTCGGGATGTCCGGGTGGCGCTGGGTCGTGCTGCTCGGCGGCAGCGGTGCGGCCGTCGTCTGGTGGCTGCAGTCGCGGTTGCCGGAGTCGCCGCGCTGGCTCGCCCGCACCGGCCGCGAGGCCGAGGCCGAAGCCGTGCTGCAGCGGCTCGAGCAGGCGGTCGAGCGGGAATCCGGCCGGCCGCTGCCCGCAGTGCCGACGCCGGTCGCAACTGCCGCCGCCGCGCAGCGCGCGCCGTCGATGTGGGATGCGCGGCATCGCGGCTGCACGGCGATGCTGATCGCGTTCAATGCATTCCTGAGCATCGGCTTCTTCGGTTTCAGCCAGTGGCTGCCGACGCTGCTCGCCGCGCAGGGTGCGACCGTCACGAAGAGCCTCTGGTATGCATTCTTGATCGCGTTCGCGTATCCGGTGTCGCCGTTCGTCGCCGGCCTGCTCGCCGACCGGATCGAGCGCAAGTGGCTGATCGTCGCGTCGGCGTTCGGCGTCGCGCTGTTCGGCACCGCGTTCGCGATGTCGGCGCAGGCGCCGTTCGTGATCGCGTTCGGCTTGCTCGTCACGCTGTCCAATACGGTGCTCGCGAGCAACGGCACCGCGTACCAGTCGGAAGTGTTTCCGACCGAGATTCGCGGGCGCGCGCTCGGCTTCGTGCATTCGATCGGCCGCCTGACGGGAATCGCCAGCAGTTTCATCGTCGCGCTGCTGCTCGAACGCGGCGGGGTGCCCGCGGTGTTCGTGCTGATCGGCGGCAGCATGCTGATCGTGATGGTGTCGATAGGTGTGTTCGGGCCGCGCACCAACAACCGGGCGCTGGACGAGATCACGGGCCGCAGCGAGGATGGCGCCGAGAACACGGCGGCGATGCGCGGGCTCGCCGCATTGCCCGCTCGGCGTGTCGACGGGCGGCGTAATGGCACCAGGGATGGGGCGGCGTAATGGCGGCAGCAGCGGCGCCAGCAGCAGCGGGGTAATACGCGGATTCGAACGGCTCCTGTCTGCTGGATCTCCAGCGTAGGGCGGCACCCCTCGACCCAAGCATTAATTTCTCTCCTGACCGCCGCGTCAACGACCTGTTGGTCGCGATCGCGCTCACGGTCGAGCATCGCCGCTGCGCGTCGGAAACCGAGGCTTGGGCGGAGGTGGGGGGTGAATGGTGGCGGTGCTAACGATGCCTCTTCATCAACGGAGAAAGCTTGACGTCCTTATATGAACACCTCCCCGTTGGCAAGGTCGGGTTCTAGCGTGCGAGACATGGAGGTTGCGTTTGCAGTCTTATATTCGGCCTTGGGTTGCAGGTCCGAGGGCCTGCGGGCCTTGATGGAATCTGCTGGGAGCGTCCCCATCTCCCACACCGAGCTGTGAGCTGCATGGACGTCATCGGGTTTGGGCTCCCACGGAACGATCTCGTTTGCCATCACACGTTTCACCTTACCTGCGCAACG
>NZ_MDEQ02000039.1 GCF_001883705.2 Burkholderia catarinensis | reverse complement strand
GCCTTCGGGAAGCGCCCGGCTGTTGAACACGCGAAACGTGTTGCCGGCGAAACGGAACGCGTCACCCTCGCGCTTCAGGTCACGGCCCTTCAGCGGCACCCAGCCCAGCGATTTCCTGCCGCGATAGCGCAGGCAGGGCCGACGGTGCTGACTGCGCGACTTCGCATATTGCTCGCACGTCGCGTTGATCGTGCCGGAGTGGATGCCGAGCGCCTTGCTGCTCCCCGTCGTCAGCACGTTCAGATCGAATCCCGTCGGCCACTTCTTGCTCCACTTGAGCGCGTGCTTCTGCGTGTCATTGCAGAAGTTCCAGACGTAGTTCACCGCACGGCTCTGCGTGTTGAGCAGTCCGTTGAGCGACTTCACGCGGTAGCGGTAGACAAGGATCATGCCGGTCATCCTAACCCGTGGAAGAAGCTGCCTGTCAACAGCACGCCTTTCCTTCCCGCCATCAATGGCGGGGTTTCTCGGAGCAAATTCTGATGAATCGCCCGCGGGGGGAAAACGGAGGAAGTATGCCGCGGGAAGCCGGTCAGCTCAGCAGCACGATGTTGCCGGGCAGGCGCGTGATGTGCGCGCCATACAGGCGGCCGACCATGTCGATCACGTCGTCGAGCCGCGTGATCGGAAACTGCGCCTGCATCCGGTTCGCGCCGAGCGATGCGCTGCGCAGGATGACCCTGCCGCGCCGGTAGCGATTGATCTCGTCGACGACCTCCGCGAGCGGCACGCCGTTGAACACCAGCATGCCGCGCCGCCATGCGCTGACCGCGCCCGGATCGATCCGCGACACCGGTTGCACGCCGCGATCGTCGTACAAGACCTGATCGTCGGCGTTCAGCGTGCGCGCACCGCGCGGATGCTCGAGCGCGACCGTGCCGGACAGGCAGGTCACGCAGACCTGCGCACCCGTGCGCCGCACGTTGAAGCGCGCGACGCTCGCCTGCATGCGGCCGCCGCCCGCGACCACGATGACCGGCTGGATCGGCGTCGCGCGGTCGGCCGGCGGCGCGGCCGCGTCGATCTCCGCTTCGCCCGCGACGACTTCGATGCCGTGCGCGGCATCGTTCACGGCCAGCACGTCGAGACGCGTCTGCGTATTCAGTTCCACCGTCACGCGCGACGACAGCGCGACGCTGCGCTGCTCGCCGGTGCCCGTATGATAGTCGGCCGCCAGTTCGCCGAGCGACGGCCACAACTGCATCGGCGGGCGCAGCGCGAGCCACGACGCGCCGGCCGCGACCGCGAAGCCGACGAACGCGCGCCGCCCGGTGCGCATCGTGCGCTCGCGCTTCGCAATGTTTGCCCAGGCAGCGGCCGTGCGCTCCTCGTGCGCGAGTTCGGTCGCGGCCGTGCGCAGCGAACTCCAGGTGCCGCGCAGCAGCTCGGCCGCTTGCGGACGATCGGCGCACCAGCGCTCGAACGCGTCGGCTTCGGCCTGGCTCGCGTTCCCCGAGCGCAGACGCAGCAGCCACGCACTCGCTTCGTCGAGTTCGTCGTGGGCAGGTTCGGCCTGGGCTTTCGTCATCGTCCGGATGCTCAAAATTTGCGCGGGCCGCCTCGCGAACCCGTGTACGAATCACCGTCTTCTTCCTGCATGCGCTGCAGGCAGTACTTCATCGCCGCGCTCAGCTCGCTTTCGACGAGCCGCAGCGAAATGCCGAACTGCTCGGCGATCTCGCGATTCAGCAGGCCGTCCACGCGGGCGGCCAGCAGGATCGCGCGACGCCGCGGCGGCAGGCCGCGCAGCACGTCCTTCAGTGTCTCGACCTTGCGGCGCGCCGTGACGATGCGCTCGGGATCGGCCAGTTCGTCGGGCATCTCGAGCAGCGTCTCGACATCGTCGTCGTGCAGATGCCGTCGTTCGCGGCGATGCTGGTCGATCGCGACATTGTTCGCCATCCCGAGTATATAGGCGTCCGCATTCGTCACCTGCGTGGAGACGTTCGCGTTCTCGAGGCGCAGCCAGGTTTCGTGCAGCGCGTCGGCGGCGCCGTCCTTCGACCCCGTCACGCGCTCGAGGCGCCTGACCAGATACGCATAGCGCGCCGCCAGCAGCTTCCTGAGCCCGGTGCGGTTGCTGTCGGTCATCGCGGCCTAGCCTCGAACGGCCGGCTGCGGCGCCGGACAGCGGAAATGCACGCCGCTGCCGGCCGGCCGCAACAGGATCGTGACCGGCTGCGGCAGATCCGCCGGCGGCGCGTCGTCCAGCTTCAGCGCGCGCAGCGCGCGCATCACCGCCGCGTCGCGGGCGGCCGAACCGCTCGATGCCACCATGTTGACCGCCACCACCGCCCCCCTGTTGTCGATGCGCACCTGCGCGACGAGTCGATAACTGCCCGGCACCGCCGCCGGCTGCGCGCACAGCGCGTCGATCAGATGCGCCTGCAGCAGGCCCGCGAACGCGCGCCGATCGCCGGAATCGCCGATCCCGTCGATCGGCAGCGCGGCATCCACCGGCGTGTCAGCCGGAGCGGGCGCCATTTCGGCGGCCGGTTGCGAGACGATGATCGCTTCGTCCGGACGCGAGAATTCCGCACGCAACCCCGTTCCGGCCAGCATCCGCTCGAGCGCGTCGCGCGGCGCGAATTCGCCCTGGACCGGTGCACTCGTGCGCCCGTCGAGCAGCGGCGCCGGCGCCAGCACGATCAGCTCGGTCAGCCGCGCGAAGTCCTGCAAGGTCTTCGCGAGCGGTTGCGCGGGCAGATCGAAGTGCGCCACGCTGCCTGGCTGACGCCCGATGGAACCGGTCTCCTGCGCGTGCGCGCCGCGCATGCACAGCGCGATGAACGCAAGCCACGCGACGAGCGCCAGGACACCGGTCGGCGCCCGTGAACGAGTCATGAATTCCTGGACGGAAGTGGAGTTGCACGCTGCATGCCGGCACGCGCCCCCCCGTGAGCGGTTCCGTCGCAGGCGAACGACAGATTGTGAGCGGGCACTGTGACAGTCAGGTGAAGCGTGCAGCGAAGCGATTCAATACGTTGCGATTCCTTCGCGTACGACGTGCTTACGGAACCGTTTGCGGTTGCAGCATCGCCGACACGGTCGTTACGCCCGGCTTGCCGTCCGCGCTTGCGTGTGCGCTCACGACGCGGACGTGGTGCGTCTGGCGCATGCGGTCGAGCCAGTCCATCCATGCCGCGAACGGCACGCCTTTGGCGTCCACCTGGATGCCTTCGCCGAGCACCGCGACTTGCGCTTTCGCGATGCCGGACTGCGCGAGCGCTGCGGCAAGCGCATCCCGCAGCGCAGCACCGGTCGGCGCCCGGATCGCGGCGGCCGGGCGAAGGCGCCGCGCTTCCGCCAGTTGTGCGTCCGCGCCGGCCACCTGGCCCCGCAACGCGGGCAGGCTCGCCGCAATGCGTGTGCGGCCGGTGTAGGCGGGTTCCCATAGCACGTTGTAGACAAGCGCCGCGAGCATCGCCGCGCCACCGGCTGCCAGCAGCGCGCGCTCGCGCGGCGAACGGCCGTCGAGCCACTGCGTCAGCGCGGCGCGGGCCGCTTCGAACCGAGCATCCATTTCGCGTCCTCCTGGTTGACGGTGGCCCCCTGCGCCTGCAAGCGTCCGCGAAAACCTTCTCCGTCGATCGCGGTGCCGGGCCGGAATGCAACGGCCAGCGTGCCGTCGCGATAGTCGAGCGTCGCGATCGCATCGGACGGGATCGGGCCGAGCGCGCGCGACAGCGCCGCCGCCAGCACGAGGTAATCGTCCGGGCGCAGCTCGCCTGCCGCCGTGCGCAATCGTTCGAGCCCGGTTCGCATCTGCATCGGCGGGTCGAGCATCACGGTCGTGCCGGGAAAAGCGGCTTTAACGCGGTCTGTCAGTTGCGCGTTCAGCGCGTCCTGGCGGTGACGAAGCTGGAACCATTGCACATTGATCGTCGCGATCGCGACGACGGCCGATGCGATCGCAAGACCGACCGGCACGCGCCAACGCCGCCACCCGCCGCCGCCGGTGCGCGTGTTACGGGCGAATTCGAACTGGCACAGATCGAACGGGCAAGCGAGCGCGCCGCGCGCAAGCGCTTCCCACGGCAGCGTCAGTGCGGCGAGCGGGAAGGCCGAATGCCGGTAGCGGCCTTCACGAAGGACCGACGCGGTTATCGCACCGGAATCGCCGTTGCCGCGCCGGCCGCTTTCGACGCCCTGCTCGACGACGGCGGATTCCGTCGCATCGTGCGCGCTCACAACCAGCGCATGCACGCGAACGGCATCGCGCTTCGACAACTCCGCGATCGCGACGTCCAGCCCAGCGGCATGCGTTTCGAAACCGAACCCCGATGCCCCACGCTTGACGGCCAGTTCGAGCCGTTGCGGATCGTTCCCGGCTTCGCACTCGACGTCGACCGCATCCCCTGCATCGCAGGATGCCGGCGGACAGACGATCAGGACATCCGCTTCGCCGTTCATGACTGCCGTCGCGTCGTTGCCTTCGTCGCTGTCCGGCGTCGCACGCACGGCTTGCGCGCCGTTCGCTTCCGGCGCGGCGCCGTGCTTGTGCGCATCCGCCGGTTCGTCATCGCGCACCGGCATGCAATGAATCAGCGGCACCGCGCGCACGCGCCGATGGCCGGCCGCGCCGAGCCAGTCGATCACGTCGCCGAACCGGGCGCGTTCGACGACCGCCAGCGGCCGCACGGTGTTGCCGCTCGTTGCCGGACCGACCGCGACGTGGCTCTGCTGCGCGTCGCCGATCAGATACTCCTCGACTGCGTGCGGCAGCACGCGCCGCAGCTTCGCACCGGTGACGGGCGGCAGGCTCACGTCGACGAGCAGCGTGTCGCGCGCGGCGATCACGAGCACGATCGCGGCGGCCTTCGGCCATGCATCGCGATTCGCATGGCCCGCACGCAGCAGTTGCCCGCGCCAGTCGAACAACGCATACGGCATCGCGACGACGGCCCAGCGCCGCGCGTCGAACGTAGAGATCGAAGGGAGCAGCACGATCAGGCTCGACATCGTGCCTCCCGCGGTGGCCGCCAGCCGCTCATGGCCGGCGCACGACGAAGTTGCCGATGCCCGTGCCGACGACAGCCATCCGCACGTCGCCGGACCACAGCGTGATCGTCACCGGCACGTCGATGCTTTCGCTGCCGAGCACGATACGCGACGGCGCTTCACCGCCGCCGGTGTAACGCACGGACACGCCCGTCACCTCGGTGCCCCAGCGGCGCGCACGATACAGGTCGTCCGTCATCGGTGCCCACGCGCCGCTTTCCGTGCGCTGCACGAAGCGATAGCCGCCGCCCACCGGCTGCCACGCGATCGGCATCGACCGCACCTGCGCTTCGTCGCCGGCCGATTCGAGCAGGTTCGCCAGGCGCTGCGCCTCCTCCGCCAGATCGGTGCGGCGATTGCGCGACGGCGCGAGCGTCACCATCGCGACCAGCAGCCCGGCGATCACGAGCACGACCAGCATCTCCAGCAGCGTGAAGCCTGCCGTGCGACGCGCAACGAACGGGCGCCGCATGTTCCGGTGCATGAAGGTCATCCCGTTACTGCCACGAACCGATGTCCGCATCGTTCCCCTCGCCGCCCGGCTTGCCGTCCGCGCCATAGCTGAACACGTCGATCGCGCCGTGCGCGCCCGGGTTCAGGTATTGATAGGCGTTGCCCCACGGATCCTTCGGCAACCGCTCCAGATAGCCGCCGTCCTTCCAGTTGTTCGGCACCGGATCGGTGGTCGGCTTCTGGATCAGCGCAGCGAGCCCCTGCTCCTGCGACGGATACCGGCCGTTGTCGAGGCGATACAGGTTCAGCGACTGCATCATCGTGCCGATGTCCTGCTTCGCGGCGATGCGGCGCGCCTCGTCGGGGCGGCTCATGATCTTCGGCACGATCAGCGCCGCGAGAATCCCGAGGATCGCGACGACCACCATGATCTCGATCAGCGTGAAGCCGCGTTGCGTGCGACGGCGCGCATTGTCATGCAGCCGGCCTGCGTGCAACGTTCGAGCTTCTTCGTGGCGCGTCATCATGCATTCACCCTTGCGTCAAAGAATGGAAACCGTTCCCTGTTCATCGAACCGATCCGTCGCCATGAAACCGCTCGCCCTGCTCCGCACCATTCCGTTCCGCATCGATCTGCTGCCGTTCGTCGCGACCGTCGCCGCCGGCGCGGCGCTCGTCGCCGTCTCGCTGTGGGCCGCACACGTGCTAAGCGCGCCCGATGCATCGACGCCGGCTCGCCCCGCACCGCCCGCGCCGTTCGACGTCACGGCCAGCGCACAGCTCTTTGGCGCAAAACCCGACGACGGCCGCGATGCGATCCAGTTGCTCGGCGTGCTCGCGTTCGACGCGCGCCGAGCAGCCGCGATCGTCAGCGTCGGCGGCGAAACGTCGCGCGTCGTATCGCTCGGCTCGGCGATCGGCGAAGCCGCGAAACTCGCCGAAGTGCGCGCACGCTCGATCGTCGTCGACCGCAACGGCCTGCAACGCGAGATCGCGCTGCCCGCCACGGAGAAGGCCAACGCGTTCGTGCGCTGAGCCGCGCATCACTGCACCATGTTGTTCAGCTCGATGATCGGCATCATCACCGCAAGCACGATCACGAGCACCACGCCGCCCATCGCGAGGATCAGCAGCGGTTCCAGCAAGCTCGTCAGGAACATCGTGCGGCGCTCCAGCTCGCGCGATTCGCCTTCGGATGCGCGGTCGAGCATCGTCGTCACGTCGCCGGTCGCCTCGCCCGAGCGGATCAGGTGCACGAGCACCGGCGGGAACGTCTTCGTATGGGCCAGCGCACGCGACAGCGCCGAGCCTTCGCGAACGCGCACGATCGCATCGTCGACGTTCGCGCTCATCGCACGGTTCGACAGCGTCTCGCCGGCCGCCTGCAACGCGCGCAGGATCGGCACGCCGGCCGCCGTCAGGATGCCGAGCGTGCTCGCGAAGCGCACCGTGTTGTAGCCGCGCACGAGCTTGCCCGCGAGCGGCGCGGTCAGCAGCCAGTGATCGAACCTGAGCCGCGGCCCTTCCTGCGACAGCACCTTGCGGATTGCAAAGACGATCGCGACCGTCGCCAGCAGAGCCGCCCACCACCAGTGCCGCACGAAATCGGACAACGCCATCATCACGACCGTCAGCGTCGGCAACTGCTGCTTCGTGCTGGTGAACACGTTCGCCACCTGCGGCACCACGTAGCTCAGCAGGAACGTGACGATGCCGAACGCGATCAGCGTGACGATCCCCGGATACGTGAACGCCAGCAGGATCTTCTGCTTCAGCGCGTTGCTCTGCTCGATGTAGTCCGCGAGACGCGACAGCACGACGCCGAGCTTGCCCGTGTGCTCGCCCGCCGCGACGAGCGCGCGGTAGATCTCCGGAAAATCGCGCGGATGCTCTGTCAGCGCATTCGCAAACGAATGGCCGCCGACGATTTCCGCGCGAATCGACGCCATCAGTTCGCGCACGTATTCGCGCTCGGCCTGCTCGCTCAGCACCGACAGCGCTTCGTCGAGCGGCAGCCCCGCGACCAGCAGGCTCGCGAGCTGGCGCGTGATGATCGCCTGCTCGCGCTGCGACAGCTTGCGGCCGAGCGACAGCCGTTGATGACGTTCGCCGTGCAGACGCTGCGCGGCCAGTTCGACGACGAGCGGCGTGAGGCCTTGCGTGCGCAGCTGGCTGCGGCCGGAGCGCGCGCTGTCGGCTTCGAGCACGCCTTTCAGCGTGCGGCCGGTGAGATCGATCGCTTCGTAGCGGAATGCCGACATGTCAGTGCCCTCGTGTCACGCGTTCGACTTGTTTCGGCGACGTCGTGCAATGCACCGGATGGAGTCGCTGGGGAAGACTAAGGAGCGAACCGGCGCAAATTTGTGACGGATGTTGGGCTACCTTTTTGGCGGGGTTTATTACCGGGCGGCGTTATTCTTATATCGTAAAAACGATTTCATTTTTATCGGACCGTCGAATTATTCAGACATTAACAACGAGATTATTTATCGAACCTTGATAACCGACATAATTCCATCGATGGAAGAAATACATCGTGTGAGCAGATAGTCATCGACGTCCGGAATGTTCCGTAACATCCGCCACAAAACCGCCTCGAAATTGCGCTAGCCCCGTTGCGGATCTCGCCTGACTCAGACGGCTCGCACCGTGCTCCGTACGGGCTGCGAGACGCGGTGCGCCGACACGGCTCCTTGTGCAATCCCGATATCTGGGCATTCCGGCCTGCTCCGAATAGCGGCTGAATCGCCGCTTTATCAACCCGATAAATGCAATTATTTATTCGACAAAATGTTACGCACCATTCGTTATGAAAAATTCACACGCTTCATACGGATTTCCACCTACATTTACCCGGCGGTCCATAAGCATTCCAACCGCAGTAGCAGGGGTTCCCGTTTATCTTCGTCCAAGGAAATTTCTCATGAAATCCAGCAAGCGCAAGATCTGTCAAGTCCTCGCTCTTCTCGTTTCCGGCCTGGGCGCCACGGCCGCGATGGCCGCGGACATCCACGGCGGCGGTTCGTCGCTCGTCGCCCCGACCATCGGCGCGATCGGTATCGCGAACACCGAAATCAATCTGTTCGGCACCGCCCAAGGCTCGTTCACGTACTACTCGGTTGGCTCGGGTGCCGGCCAGAACGCGTTCCTGAACAACCAGCCGACGTATTTCGGCTCGACGGTCACGGGCACGGTCCACTTCGCGAACAGCGATGCGGCCCTGTCGACCGCCCAGCTCACGTCGTACAAGGCCGGCCTCGGCACGACCAACGGCCCGCTGATCCAGATCCCTTACGTCGTCACGCCGATCACGGTGCCGGTCGTCCACGGCCCGGCCGTGACGAGCACGACGACCCCGCAAACGACGCCGGGTCAAGCGCATAGCATCGCGCTGAACGACGACGATCTGTGCGGCATCTTCTCGGGCCGCATCACCGACTGGGCCGGCACGAGCGGCGTCAACTCCGTCATCAATCCGCAAACGGGCTCGGCATATACGACGACCAGCACACCGATCAAGGTCGTTTATCGTTCGGACGGCAGCGGCACGACCGAATTGCTGACGCGCCACCTGGCCGCTGTCTGTACGACGACCAACACGGCTCCGGGTGTGACGTTCGTCGACTCGCTGACGTTCACGGCATCGTTCCCGGGCGGCGTCGTGCCGGCGAACTTCGTTGCAGCATCGGGTAGTGGTGGTGTGCGCAACGCGGTGGCGAGCCTCTCGTCGGCCGGTACGGCAGCCTTCGCATACCTGAGCCCGGACTACACGAACACGTTCCTCGCCCCGTCGAGCACGGTCGTGACGTCGGCCGGTGCGCTGCAACTGCCGGTGGCGAGCCTCGTGAACGCGAAGAATGGTGCTTACTACGCGCCGAACTACACGAATGCGTCGACTGCACTGGGCTCGGTCACGCCGCCGGCGACCAAGCTTGCCGCCTCGAATCAGGCAAACTGGGTTCCGAATGCCGGCAACCCGGCTTCCGGCTATCCGGTTTCCGGCACGAGCCAGATCATCCTGAGCCAGTGCTATGCTGATTCGACGGTGAAGACGGCCGTTCACGACTTCCTGAACGCCCACTTCACGAACGCCAGCTTCGCGTCGATCGTTCACGGCAACGGCTTCGACACGGTTCCGTCGAACTACCAGACGGCCATCTCGAACGACTTCCTGAGCAACGCAAGCACGTGGAACCTCGATATCGGCAACGCGAGCGTCTGCACGGGCACGGTGACTGGCCGTTAAGCGATCTTCGGGCTGATTTTCTGCCCGACACGACTACGCCCTTGGGAAACCAAGGGCGTTTTTTATCGTCCGTCGCATACGTGAATTGGCCGGAAGTTCGCTTTGGCGTGAATTTACCTTGGATCTTTGATTTATCTCATAAATCAATGCAATCCGGTCAATCACTAAAACGTTCCGTGCTTCACGTTATGAAAAATTCACACGCGCCTTGCGAATCTTCACTTACCGTCGCTCGGCGTCGCATTTCGACCGTATCCGCAGGATTCACATTTATCTCCACTCAAGGGAATTCTCATGAAGTCCAGCAAGCGCAAGATCTATCAGGTCCTCGCTCTTCTCAGTTCGGGCATGGGAACCACAGCCGCGATGGCTGCGGGCCCGCTCGTTCAAGGCGGCGGTTCGATACTCGTCGCACCAATAATCGGTGCGACCGGCAACACCACGACCGAAATCGGCCTGTTCGGCACCGCCGAAGCAACGTTCATGTACTATTCAGCCGGCCCGCTCGCCGGCCAGATCGCGTTCCTAAACAATCAACCGGCAAACCTCAGCGCGAATCTCACAGGCACGGTCGATTTTGGGAACAGCGACGTATCACTGTCGACAGCCGGGATCGCTTCGTACCAGACTGGCCTCGGTACGACCAACGGCCCGCTGATCCAGATTCCGTACATCGTTACGCCGATCGCGATTTCGGTCGTCAATGGCCCAACCGTAACCAGCACGACGACGCCACAAACGACGCCGAATCAGGCACACAGCATCGCACTGAATGACGATGATCTCTGCGGTATCTTCTCTGGCAAACTCACGGACTGGAACCAGGTGACCAACCCCGAAACAGGCTCGGCCTACGCGCTGAACGCTCCGATCACGGTTCTCTATCCTCCCTTCGGTCCTGAAACCAGGAGATTGTCCCGGCATCTGGCTGCCGTCTGTACACCGTCCAATACAGCGTCGGGCGTCACATTCACAGAGACGCCATCGCTCTCGACTTCGTTCCCGAAGGGCGTCCCGGCCAATTTCGTAAGCGTGACTACCAGTAGCGGCGTGCGCAACGCACTTTTATCATCCTCGGGCGCTGCGGTCGCGTACCTGAGCCCGGACGATACGAACACGTTCCTGGCTCCGTTGAGCACGGTCGCGGCAGCATCGGGCGCGGAGCAACTGCAGGTGGCAAGCCTCGTGAACACGATCGACGGAAAGTATTACGCGCCGACGTACACGAATGCGGCAATGGCTCTCGGTACCGCCGCGGCGCCGAACAATAAGATTGCCGCCTCCGACCCGGTAGCCTGGGTGCCGAACATCGGAAATCCGGCCGCCGGCTATCCAGTTGTCGGCACGAGCCAGATCATCCTGAGCCAGTGCTACAAGGATCCCAACGTCACGAAAGCGCTGCATGACTTCCTGAACGACCACTACACGAACACCAGCTTCGCATCGATTGTTCACGGCAACGGTTTCGGCACGATTCCATCGAACTTCCAGACGGCCATTTCAAGCGACTTCCTAAGCAATACGAGCGGCTACAACCTCGACATCGGCAACACAAGCGTCTGCGCCGGCACAGTTACTGGTCGTTAAGCGGTCTTCTAGCCGCTTTTCCCCTCCGCAACTCCACCCATGGGTCGCCATGGACGTAGCAATTAGTACGCGAAATCGCGACTATCGGCACATGTATCACGCAACACCGTCGCGAAACGCCATAAGAGCGAGCCGCAGGTCAAACACCGGCGACTCGCGTCAACCCGCACCTACTCAGATCTTGCTCAACCGCGCGCGTTCGTCTGAGCTTAACGAGGATCGCTGCGACGGCCCCATCTGACCGAATCCCAGGATGGATACGGCACTCGACGGATCGTAGCCGACCTGTTCCCGCCTCCGCTTCTTCGAGCCATCGTCGCCCATATCACCAAAACCCTCGACCTGCACCGAGATCGTCCAACGACGTGACGAAACGCCGGACGCATTGTTCTTAGCGATATCCTGCGCGACCTGGGTTGCCGCCGATGCAGCCGCACTCGCGGCCGTCAACGCACCGGTATTCACCGCCTGCACGAGCGGGATACCGGTTGCCTTGCCGGTCACCTGAATGTTGTCCGCGTTCACCACACGCAGCGCCGCGACGTTCAGGTTGCCCGCGCGAATGCCGGCATCGCCCGCGTCGACCGTGCCGCGCGGCGCAATCAGGTTGATCGTGCCGATTGGCACACCCGGCACGCTTTGCAACGTCGCAATGCCCGCGCCCGTGACCTGGCCGCGCGCGTCGACCGTACAGTAATGGTTCGCATCGCACACGTACTGCGGCGCGGGTGTACTGGCCGACGACTTCGAGCCCTTGCCCGCGTTGATGTCTCCATTCGAGCTCCAGATCGTCATGTCGCCGCCCTGCTCGGTGAAGATCCGGCTCTGCGCCAGCAGGACACTGCGGTCCGTAAAGATGTCGATGTCACCCGTCTCGAGCGTGAGAATCCCCATCGTTCCGGGACCGGCGATCGTCCTGCCGGCAGCGTTGACAATCTGCGGCGGTGCGGATGTACTGCCGACCAGCGCCTGCCCGCCCGGGCCGAGAATCGATACGTTACCGCCCTGCTGGGTCTGGATGGTCGTGCTGCGCATGTCCAGGTCGCCCGTATCGACCACCTTGTTCGTGCCGTTGCTGCCTCCACCGAGATTGTTGGCGGTGTAGCCCATCGAGGCGGGGAACATCGTATTGAGCGCCTCGTATCCGCGCGCGTATTTCTCGTAGTAGGGACTGGCGGGGTTGTTGTAATCCTCCCCGACGCTCGTCAGAACCTTGAACAGAACCTGCTCTGCAAAGAGCTGCTGGACATACTGCGGCAATGCCTTGAATTTCGACCAGGCCTCATCCGCGCTCAACGGCTTGATCGCCGGCTGATCGTTGACCAGCCCCGTGTCGACCGTGAGCCCTGCCTCGTATTGCTCCATGAACGTGACGAGTGCGGGCGTGGCACTGGATACACCTGGTATGGACCTTGCCGGATCGACATACGTCGAAATAAACGACGCGGTATCGATGCCCGGCCCGACGCCAAACAACACATTGACGCTCGCGCTTTCATGCGGCAAGTACGGGTTGTTTGCATTCCCGATTGCATCAATCCCCGTCGCAAGCCCCTGAAGAGGATAACTTCCGTCGCCCAGCGTCGCATAGGCTTGCGCCTGACTCGTCAGTGGCCCGATATTCCGGCCGGCTTCGATATCGAACGTGCCCGGACCGCCGAGCACCAGGGCCGGCACGACAGCGCTCATCAGCCGCGTATCGTAGATGTCCCGGCCTGCAACAATACGCGTGACGTCCGACTTGCGCAGGTTTTGTCCGAGGAACGACAGGTTCACGATGTCACGCCCCGCCTGAACCAACGCGGGTTTGTCGATCACGACGGGCACCAGATTACCGTAGAAACCCGCGGCGATGCCGGTCGTCTGCAGAACGCCATCGACAATATCGCCGTTCAAGCTGTAGATCCGTGCCGGAACAGTATCGTCGTCATGCAACGCAGTGGAATCGTGCGCCGCCGCGGAAGCAACCGTAGGATCCGCGACGAGAACATTCGGCTTCGCTGGCGATGGCATCGCGGACGGCGCGATATCGAGCATGCCGAACGATGGCGTCCCGTACGGCGGCCCCATTCCATTGATGGCTGACAGATTGACGGACCGGTCGGCAATCAGATTCAAATTGCCGGATGCCGAAGGGTAAAGCTCACCGCTCGCCGCCACCGTGATACCGCCAGTGAACGCAGTCAGATCCACTGACGCCGGCAGGATGGACGACAGGTCGAGCATGCCAGGTTTCAGCGAGTTGCCCCCGCCGCCGCCGATTAGGGTGACTGCCGAGAGCGTGCCGATCGCGACATCGCCTGTCGTCGACAGCATATTGACGGCGGACGCGGACGAATAGCCCTTCATATCGGCTTGTTGCTTATACGCGTTCAACAGCGCGCTGCCCTGCACATATGACGGATCAAACACGCGCCCGATGCTGATGCCCTGCCGCGCGTTCACGTCGAGCACGCCATCCTGCGTCGCCAGCAGCGTATCCATCGTTGTCGGCGGCTGGCCGACGAGTTGCGAAGGCAAGGCAATATCCGCCCCGATCTTCCCGCCTGCCGTGATCGTTCCGGATCCATTCGCGACGAAGTAGCCGCCGCTCAGAATATCCCCACCGGCCCGCACCGACAGGTTGCCGCCGCCGACCGTATTGACGGTCGGGGTGTCCGTTTTGGTGCCGGTCAGCCACCACGTGGTCGGCAGAGACACCGACAGGTCCGAGATATTCCCGCCAGCCGACACCGATACGTTTCCGCCCGCGCTCAGCACGCCTTGATCGAATGTACCGAAGTTGATCGACGTCTGCACGGTTTGCGTCGCGGGATTGGTTGCACCGACCAGTCCGGTAGGATTGCCGATCTGCATCCACTGCCACCAGAACTGGCTGATGTTGGCGCCGTTCTGCCCGGTCACCGTGCCGTTTACATCGGTCAGATACTCCGCGCCCGCGATATTCCCTTGCGCATGGATCGTGATATCGCCGGCGGAATCGGGATTGACGATCGGCGTGACCAGAATATCCGGGTTGCCGTTTCCGGCGTGCACGATGGCCAGGCTCGTGCCGGGAGCAGGCGCAGTAGCAGTAGGCGCACCGCCGGTATAGATCGCGCCTGGAACGGTTATGTCCGGACTGTTTGGCTGAGTCGAACTGGTGTTCAACAGCGTGACGTCGTTGGCCGCCGCAATATCGATCGAACCGGTGCCAGTGCGAATCATCGTCGGGGAAAGTAGCGCGAAGCCGTTCCCGTCCACGAACGCAGTATGCCCGTCAAAGGTCACGCTCTTGCCGTTCGATCCCCCTCCCGTAGCCGGCGCCTGGAGCGCCAACGGATTCGTGCTATTCAGATCGGCCCCAGCCACCACGCGGAACGAACTGCTCGATCCGCCCGTCAGCGAAGCCGACGCAAGCGGAATCGGATTCGTCGCGACGGACGTCGGGGCTGGCGAATTGTCCGTCACGGCAGGCAAGCTGATCGTCGTGGTCGCGATCACCGAAACGGACTGAACGGCCGGGGCCACGGGAATCGCCACTAGCGGCCATTGCTGGGTGTGCTGGACAGCATACTGAACAGAATCGGACAGATACTTCTGGTACTGATTCAGATAGATCAGATAGGAACCAGGATTCGATGCCTGCTCGGCTACCGTCGGCACAATCGGTGCCACAGGCTGCCCGGGCAGCATTGTGCTCGAGTTACTTGCCCGCAAGTTGTAGATGATCTCGACAGTGTCGATATTGTTCTTCGACGCCAATGACTGCAACCCAGACGCAAGGCCCGCCGCAGGCTGGACTAGGAAATTCGCATACGCCGAATATAGCGCGTAGTACTCAGCTATCTCGTCCGGCGTACCGCCGGTCACTTGCCCCGGACCGAAAGCCAGGCCATTGCTCGCGAAATACGACAGTCCAATGCCCATACTCCCGTAATACCCCGACGGCATGTTGTAGATCGCTTGTACCGCGGCGAGCGTCGACAACGGCGGCACCGAAATCGTCCCTCCACCTCCTAATGGGTTCGCGATCTGGAAAAAACCATCCGACAAGCTCGCCTTCACCTTCACGTTGTTCTCGGCGCGCAGCGTCACGACCGGTGCCTGCCCATCGAACCGGAACGCAAGATTCGTCGGCGACGTGCCCGCACCGAGGTTCCAGTTCGTCAGCACCTGGATGTCGCCACCGTTGATCGCCTGGCTCGGGTTGTCGAGTTCGATCCCGGGCACGACACGCGCGTTCGCAATGTTCTTGCCGGCAAACGGATCGACCAGCGTATCGAGCCCGTGCTGCACGAACCCCATCAGCGTGCCCGGCGCTGCGGCCGATGCATCGCCGCTGCTATATCCGTAGAAAGTCTGGTGATCCGCATTCGCGCCGTTGCTCGCCGGTGCAAAGTACATGTTGTTCAACCCGCCGAACCCGATCGCGGCATCACCGCTCTGAAGCTGTGCCTGTGTGACGCTCGTCGACGCGCCCGTCGTCTGGTTCGTCAGCGTGCCGCCGCCCGAACCGTCCGGCGCGAACGAGAACGTCGCCGGCGTGCCGGACGTCCCCTGTGCGGTGAACGTACCGGAGAGCAGATGCCCGCTCCGGTCATACCATCCCGCCGGGTCGATTACCCCGTCGAAGTGTTTCGCTCCCGTCGTCGCATCCGTCGTGCTCCACACCGCATACGCTTCGAGAGAAGTCGCGCGCGAACCGACGATGCCCTTGCCGTCGTTGAACGTATCCGGCAGGTTGACCTTCACGCCGTGGTCGGCCAGCAGCGGCGCGCGGAAATTCACGGTGCCCCCCGACAAACCACCGGCCGTCCCGCCCGACACGTCGATCAACGCATTCGCACCGAGCGTGATGGCGCCCGCGTTCGCACGCAGGATGTTCTCGTAACCATAGGTTGCGTTGTACGCGACCGAGTTGCCGTTCGCGTCGACGATCGTCGGATCGAACAACGCAGTCGTGCCGACGTTGACCTTGCCGCCGCGCTGGTTCGGATCGGAACCTCGCGCCAGCAGCGAACCTTCGATGTCCACGCCGTTGCGCCCATACAGGTCGATCTCGCCGCCCGCCTTGCCCGACGCGTCGATCGTCCCGAGCACGTTCACGTTGCCGTTCGCCGTATCGGCCGCGCTGCCAAACCCGCCGTCGGCCGTCAGCAGCACCGAATGCGCGGTCAGCGTATTGCCCTGCGAAAGCGTCAGGTTGCCCGTCTTCGTGTGGACCGTGATCGCCTGGTTCACGCCGCTCGATGCGAGCGTCTTCGACAGCGCATCGAGATCGGCCGCACCGCCCGTATTGAGCAAGAACGACCCGCCCGCATAACCGCTCGCCGCACCCCCCTTGATCGTGCCGTTCAGGTTCACCACCTGTTGCTGCGCCGACAGCGAAAGACTGCCTGCCGCGCCACCGCCGCTGGCGCCGGAGAAATCGAGCGTCGAGCCGGGTTGCACGTCGACGGTGCCCGCATCGGCCGTCAACGTGATCGACCCGGCCGGCGCGTAGCGCGTCACATCGAAGAACTGCTTCGATACGCCCGCCGAACTGACCGTCGACCCGCCGCCGATCGTCAGGTTGCCACTCGTCGCTTCGAGAGTCACGTTGCCGGCCGGCGCGCTGATCATCGCACCGTTATCGGCCACCGTGCCGCCGATGAAGGTCCACGCACCGCCCACCGCGTCGCGGGTCAGCGCTGTGCCCGCCGCACCGTTCAGCGTCAGTGCCCCCGTCGTCTTCACGGTGGCGGCCGAGCTCGTATCGGCAAGGTAGACCGGCGCATTGAGCGTCACCGGCAGCGCACCGAAATCGAACGTGCCCGTGCCCTGCCCGACGATGCCGCCCGTCGCATTCATCATCGCCGCCCCGAAACCGCTGGCGGCCTTCGTGCCCGTGCCGAAGTCGATCTCCTTCGCGTTCACCGTCAGCGTGCCGCTTCCGATCGTCGCCGTACCCGGTGTCGCGCCCGTCTCGTTGGTGAACGCAACCTGCTGCGCATTCAGCGTCACGTGGCCGCCATCGCTCGTGAACGTGCCGGCGCTCAGATCGACGTTGTTACCGAACGTCGCGTTCACGTCGCCGACGAAACCGATCGCGCCGTAGCTGCGCAGCGTCACCTGCTGCGCGTTCGCGAACTGCGCAAGGCCGGCCGGGTCGACCACGAAGCCCGGCAGGCTCGCCGCCGCGCTGCCGCTCGCGTTCGTGAACGTAATTGCAGAGCCGTCCGCCGTGATCGCCTTGGCCGACAGCCCCGCGGTCGGATCGACCTTCAGGTCGCCGGACGAATCGAGCAGCAGCGCCTGGCCGCCGGCGAGCGTCGCGCCCGTGCCGACTGTCATCAGGCCTGAACCCGTGCCGCCGGTACGCGACAGCGGCGCCATCGCGCCGTTCGATACGCGCAGCAGTGCGCCGTCGCCGGCGATCGCGATCGGCTGGTCCTTTGCGGCCGGATAATCGCCCTGCGCGGCAATCGATGCACCTGCATCGATGCGCAGGCCATTCGCCGCGTTGGGA
Source organism: Burkholderia catarinensis (assembly GCF_001883705.2). Classification (GTDB taxonomy): domain Bacteria; phylum Pseudomonadota; class Gammaproteobacteria; order Burkholderiales; family Burkholderiaceae; genus Burkholderia; species Burkholderia catarinensis. The sequence goes on along the minus strand of NZ_MDEQ02000039.1, from coordinate 35,950 downwards.
TCCGTGCCGCTGCCGTCGGTCTTCGTGACGAGCAGGATCTCGGGCCCCTTCAGCGTCGTGTTCCCGTCGTTCGACACGACGACGCTGTTCGCGATCGGCGTGATCGAGCCGCCGCTCGTCGTCGCCGCGCGCGTGCCGCCGATCAGCAGGCTGCCCGCGTTCAGCGAATCGAGCGCGTCGCTGCCGATCTGCAGATAGCCCGGCAGTGCCGCGCTGCCGTTGCCGGTGATCTGGATGTCCTGCGACGCGATGTCGACCTCGGCCGGCGCGCCGCCCGCGCCGGCGGCCGCATTCAGCGTCGCGCCGAGCGTCAGCGCCTTCGTCGCCGCCAGCACCAGTTGACCGCCGTCCACCGGCAGCGGCGGCGTCACGTTGCCCTTCGTCGTGGCGAGTTTCGTGAAATACGTGTTCGCGCCCGTCAGCGTGTATTGCGAGTACTGCTGCCAGACACTGTTCGACTGCACGTTGAACAGCGTCGGCGTCGCGCTTCGGCTGCCCGTCAACGCGTCGGCGAAATAGCCGGCCGTCACGACCGTGCCGTCCTGCAGCACCTGGCTCGCGCCCGGCACGAGATTGCCGGCCGTGCTCGACACCGTGACGCGATACGCGCCCGGCAGCGTCGCGTACTTGCCCGGCAGCAGCGTGTAGTAGCCGGGCGCCAGCCCTGGCACGCCCGACAGATACACAGCCTTGCCGACCGGGTCGGTCAGGCTCGCTTGCCCGACGCCCATCGTCGCCGTCGCGGTCGTTGCCGTGCCGTTTGCATTGGTGGAAGGCTGTACCGTCTGCGCGAGGGTCGGGTCATACGCCGCAACCGGTGATTGCTTGCCCGGCACGATCGCATAGACGTTGCCGGCCCCGACATTGACCGGCACGGCCGTCCCGCCCTTGCCGCTTGCATAGCTCACGTTGTATTGCGACAGCACGTCGCGCGTGCCGCCGGTGCCCGGCACCCATTCGGTGGCCTGCAGGTCGCCGCCGCCGGACAGGTCGATCGTCGCGCCCTTGTCGAGCGCGACATTGCTGCCGTTCACCCCGACGTATTTCGCGGGCGGCGCGGTCAGGTCGGGCGTCGTGTTGCCGGCAAGCGGATTGAACTGCCACTCGACCCCGTCGATCGTCGTGCCATACGGGATGACCACGCCGCCATTCGATACCGACGTCACACTGCCGTTCGCCAGCTTCACCGAATCCGTCGCGACGAGTGAAAGGCCCGCAAACTGTGCCTGCGTGGTCGCGTTCGACGGATCGCCGACGCCGAACACGATCGTGCCGGACGGCGCGCGCACCATGCCGCCTTGCACGATATTCGTCGCGTCGACCAGCAGCGTCCCCCCCGCGGACAGCGGCGTGTCCGATGCGCCGTTCGATGCGAACGTGACCGTCGTCGGCGCCAGTTTGCCGGTCGACGCATCGCTCGGACCAACCGCAGCGACGACGAACGTGCTGCCGGTCGACGGATACAGGTCCGCCGCTTTGAAGATCAGGTCGCCCGGCGTATAGAGAATCCCCGGCGCCAGACCCGGCGTCTGGGACCGGCTCACGTTCGTCGAACTTAGGCGGATATCGCCGCTGCTGACGAAGTTCGCGTGGCCGAAATTGTTGAGTTGAGACTGGTTCCTCAGGTCGATGAACGACGCGTTCACGTCGAGCGTCGCATCGGACACCGTCGCGACCGGCTTGAACGCCGGCGACTGCAACGTCAGCGTCGGTCCAGTCAACGCGACATACGGCGCATCGATCTCGACCGTCGTGCCGAGCAGCTGCTGCGGCGGCTGCGCGAGCAGCGTCGAGAGTACCGTCGGCGGCGTCGAATTGTTGTTCGGCTGTTGGGCCGGCGTCGACAGCAGCGTCGCGAGCTGATCCATGCCAAGCGCGGCGATCCGTCCGCTATTCAGCGTCACCGACTCCGGCAGGTTCAGGTTCACGTTCCCGGCGAACACAATCGGTGGGACTGGCTGGGCGATATTGGACGGCGCGGCGCTGCCGAGCACGAGATTCGCGATACCCGAGCCGCTGAGCCGGTCGGCGGCAAACTGAATGACGCCGGTCGGCTGGCCGATCGGCAACCCGGTCGTCGGATCGATCGCCGTCCCCAAGCTTTGCCCGGGTGCCAGGCCGACCGGCGTCAACTCGCCGCTTTGCCGGATAACGAGCGCGGTCGCGCCGGCGAACCCTCTGTTCTGCTGCGGCAGAATCGTCAGCGTGCCGCCCCGCGCCTGTGTGCCGCCCCCATGCGCGGCGAGCGTCGCGTCGGCAAAGAGACCATACGCGGCGGACAGCGTGATTGAACCGGCATCGCTCCACACCGGCTGCGATGCGAACGTGCCGTTCGGCTGCAACTGATCGAAGTGGGTCGACGTGCCCGACACATCGATCTTCGAGCCCGCCTGAGTGACGACATAACCCGCATCGCTCGACAGCGTGATCGAGCCGCCCGGCAGTATCTTGCCGGTGTTCGGCACGACGGCCGCCGCACCGATCTTGACCGGCGCGGCGAGCGGATTCGCGAGCGCGGTGCCCGACACATCGAGCGTCGCGGCCGAGCCGAGCCAGACCGAGCGGCTGTCGCTCGGCACGAATATGCCGTATTGCCCCGTCTGCCCGAACGTGCCGCCCGAATCCGCGCTGAGAGTGATAGACCCACCTGGCGCGATAATCGAGCCGAGCACCGTCACCTGCGCCGGCGAACCGAAGCCGATGGCTGCACCTGCATCCGCCTGAATCGAAGCACCGGACGACAGCGTGACGGCCCCCGTCACGCCGGGATACGAAGGCGCAGTATTCGCCGACGCGATCCATGACGTGTAATTGCCGCCCGTCAACACGAGACTCGTGGGCTGCCGGTGATAGTCGTCGAGACGGCCCGACGTCGTCAGTCCCGGCGTCGACAGGTTGGCACCCGTAGCCGTATGCAGAAGCGCAGGCGCGTCGGGAATCAGATTGCGTTGCGTAAGCGCGACCGTCGCTCCGGGCGCCACTGTCGCGTCGTAATACGCGTTCAACACATACTTGCCGAAACCCTGCTGCGCGAAAAAGCTCTCCTGCAAATAGACATCCCAGGGTGCAGCGGTCTTCGGATCGCCGCCGATCCGGAAACCGAGCGCCTGCAACGCCAACGTGCCGCCCCCCGAAAAACCGTCGCTGGCGATCGTCCCGCCAAGTGCGATCGTGCCATTCGTGGGCTGTGTGGTCGGCATCACGGGACCACCGTCGCCGATGTGACCGAACTGTGCGGTGTCCGAGGCCGTGTAGGTCTGCAGCGACACGTTGCCGCCGCGCCCGGCCGGCACGCCGTTCTGCATCAGCAACTGGCCGTTCGCCAGCAGTTCGCCACCGCTCGACACGTCGAGCAGGCTACCGGGACGCAACAAAATCGACCCCGTCGCGTCCGTGAAGCCGTCGCCCGAGTTTCCGACCGTCTGCTCGCTGGTCGATAGCGCAATGCTGCCGCCATTGATGAACTGGCTGTTTCCCGGCGCCGTGCCGGGCGCGGCTTGCACGTCGTTGTTGACCCATTGGCCCGCGGCACTGATCACTGCCTGCGGCCCCACGATGATGTTGCCGCCACTTGCAATCGAAATCGTGCCCGACGGCACGATCAGCTTGCCGGCCACGTTGACGTCCGCCCCGAGAGGTGCGCTGTTGAGCGAAATGGAGCCACCCGGCTGCAATGCCAGTTGCGTGCCTTGCGGCACGACGATGCCCTTGCCGCCGGTCTTGTCCTCGGTGACGTTCAGGTTCGCGAAGCCACCGTTGTTCAACGTCGCGACCGGCACCACGGTGGTCGTCAGCACATTGCGCGGGTCGTTCGCGGGCAGCGCCTGCAGCGTCGTCTTGTCGAGCGGCGTATCGATCGAGAAACCCGGCGCGATGTCGGCAAGCTGCGGCGCGTTGTCCTGCAGCACAACCAGGCCGGCCGTACCCGATGCGATTTCGTTGTTGTTCGACGTCAGGTGCACCAGCGCGCCGCCGTCGAGCTTCGGATCAGCGCCGAGGTTGAACGTCCCGCCGCTCGGCAGACTGTTGCCCTGCATCTGCTTCGCGCCGCCAAACGCCTGCGCGCTAATGTCGCCATCCAGTACCGTCGACTGCAGCGCATAGATGTCAAGCGTGCCCGCGTTGCCACCGACGATGTAGTCGCCCTGATAGGCGCCCATCGTAAGCAGCGGGTTGTACCACGTCTTCGTCACCCCCCAGCGCGGGTGGGATTCGACGAACTGCCCCGCAATGCCGACGTAGGTGTCGTACGGGCTCGCCTGTCCGATCGGCACGAGCGCGCCGTTGGCGTCGACCAGCCGCGTCGTGTTGACGATCCCGCCGTCATAATGCACGTAGCCGCCGTTCAGGTTCATCGACGAGCCGGTCGCGGTCATCACCTCGTTGCCCGACAGCGTGATCGAGCCGCCGTTGGTCAACAGTTGATCGACCGTGCGCGGAATCAGGTTCACATAACCCGACAGGTTCAGGATCGGGCTGCCGACCCATTGCACGCCGTCGCTGCGCGTGCCCGTCAGCGTGCTGTCGAACACGAGGTTTTTGTACCCGAGCAGGAACCCGTTGCGCAGCAGCGGCGAATCCGCGAGTTCGTTCTGGCCGATGCGGTCGACCGTCACGAACGACTGCGAGATCGGCACCTCGACGTTCGCAAGGCCCGATACGTCGATTGTCGCGCCGCTGTCGAGATAGATCCGGCCGGGCACGGCAGTCTGGCCTGCCGGCGCCTTCGCGCCCGATGCCGAAGGCGTCAGTGCCGTCACGGATACCTTCGAACCGGGCGCCTCGATCAGCGAGCCGCCCTGGAACCAGATCGATCCGGCCGTCATGCCGATGCTGCCCGGCGTGAAGGTCGCGCCCGGCGTCGACGGTGTCGTCTGGCCATTGTCGTCCTGCATCACCGTCGTCACCGAATCGGGGCCGAAGCTCAGCAGGCCGGCGCGGTGCGTATTCCTCCCCGAGCTCTGCGGGTCCGTCGTCACCAACCCCAGCCCGAGGTACCCGCTGCCGGACTGATTGTTGGGGCCCAACGGATTGTTCGACTGATATTCGTCGACCGTGGAAATCGTGATCGTACCGGGTGAGTTGACGCTCGTCGTCACGCCGACCACGCCGTTCTGAGCGACGCGGCTACCGAGCAGGTTCACGTTGCCGCGCGCGGCCTCGACGATGCCGGTATTGGTCAGCGTGCCGGCCGGCGTGATGTCGGTCGTCTGGCCATTCGATCCAAGCAACAGAATCTGTCCACTCAGTTCCGGCAGCAGCACTTGAGGATTTGCCGTGACTCCACGGTTGGGCAGCAAGCTCACGCCCACACCGGCCGCCAGCACCACCTGCCCGTCCGTCGCCTTGATGTGCCCCGCGTTCGTCACGTTCGGCGCCGCGATCATCACGAAACCGCCGTCGCTCGCGTTGCCGTTCGCGTGCGTGGTGATCGACGCGCCCTGCTCGATCGTGACATCGCCCCACGGCTGATACTGGCTGGCAGACGTGAGATTGACCTGGTTGCCGAGGCCGAGCACTTCGTTCGGCACGGCGCTGTTGCCATTCACCCCGGCCGAGCTACCCGACTCCGGATACGCGAGCCCGCCGGTCGTTCCCGCCGACACGCTCAGAAACTGCTTGTTGCTCGCAACGATCCCCGCCGCATCCTGCGCCAGACTGTTGTCCGTCACAACCGGGACCTGGTTGACCCAAGTCTGGTTGTAGTTGTTCATGTTCAGCACGTCGAGCGACGACGCCACCAGCGAATGCACGTTCACCTGCGACCCGGCCCCGAACAACACCCCGTTCCGGTTGATCACGTACACCGCGCCTTGCGCGGTGATGTTCCCCAGAACCTGGCTCGGCCGGCCGCTCGGATCCTTGACCCGATTCAACACCGCCCAGTTGTTAGCACCATTCGTCTGCGTCCCGCCCGACTGATCGAAATTGAGCGTCGTTTGCCGCCCGACGTTCATCGTCTCCCACGTCAGCACCGCGTTCTGCCCGGTCTGCTTGACGTCGACGTTCACGTGCCCGTTCGTGTCGGTATTTTGCGTCGGCGCGTTCGCGTTGAACCACAGCACCGGATTGTTCGTATCGCCCGACGCGCCCGCCGCCACCTGCAGCCCGCCCGGCGCCAGCCCGTTCGCCACGGTCGACGGCAGCTTCGCCGCCGCGGCAGCCGCATTCTGCTGCGCCGCAATCTGCGCGGCGATCGCATGTGCCGCATAACCGAGGTTGCGAATCGACGGCTGGCTCGCCTGCAGCGCCTGCTGCGGCGACACACCGAGATTCGGCACGCCCGGCATCCCGCCGGCGCTGCCCGCGCCACCGCCCGACGCGCGCGCGGTGGCCTGCCCGAGGTTCGTGATGCCCGCCCCATGCGCATGCGCGGACACGCCCGCCGCGAGCATCAGCACGACCGCCCGGTAAAGCGGGCTCAGCTCCGATTTCAGGATCGACCGCGAGGCCGTTGCGCGAAGTTGCCGTTCCGTACGTGCGCGTGCTGCCATTCTTGCCACCCCGATGCTAGGAAATTGCGCGCGGCGCCGGTCCGGCACCGCACATGTCGTTGCGCCCGAAACAGGCCGCGGGAATCCGAAGACCATACGAAGCGCAAATGGCAGCGACATGGCGACTGTTACGAACCATTCCGGCCGCCGTGAAAAGGTCCGTAGCTTTTGTCATGGAAGGCCGGTCACGCCGGCTCGACATGCGCGCGAGCCACCGCGCCAAGCGCGTCGGCCACCCGCCCGATCACCGCCGGCCAGTCGCCCGGCCTCACCTGCCGGAACAGCTTCGCGGCCGGATACCACGGGCAGTCGTCGCGCTCGAGCAGCCAGCGCCAGTCCGGCACACGCGGCAGCAGCACCCACAGAGGTCGCCCGAGCGCACCGGCCAGGTGCGCGACCGATGTATCCACGCTGATCACGAGATCCAGCGCGTCGACCAGCGCGGCCGTTTCGGCGAAATCGGTAAGCGCGTCCGCGAACGACAGCACGCCGCTTGCGGCAAATTCATCCGCGTCGCGCGCACGCACCTGCGGCTGCAGGCTCACGAACGTCGCATCGAGCGCCCCGAGCCTGACGAGCGGCGCCAGCGCGGCGAACGGCATCGAGCGGTTCTCGTCGTTCGCGTGACGCGGATTGCCGGACCATGCGAGCCCGACCCGCAGCCGGCAACGCGGCGAGATCGCGTCGAGACGCTTCACCCACGCTGCGCGCCGCCGCGCATCGGCGCGCAGATACGGCACGTCGGCCGGCACCGTATCGAGCGTCGTGCGGAACGCGTACGGCAGGCTCATCAGCGGACACTGCAGGTCGAACGCCGGCGCCGGCTGGCCCTCGGTGACGATCCGGCTCACGCCGCGCAGCGTGCCGAGCAGTTCGCCGAGCGCGGCCGGCGCCTCGACGATCACGGTCGCGCCCCGGTCGTGCGCGAGGCCCGCGTAGCGGCAGAACTGCAGCGTGTCGCCGTAGCCCTGTTCCGCATGCAGCAACAGCGTGCGGCCGGCGAGCGGCTCGTCGCCGGTCCACAGCGGCCGGTCCGCATGACGCCGGTGCAGCATCACGTCAGCCGCGCCCCAGCGCGCCTCGTGCTGCTGCCAGCCCGCGTCGAAATCGCCCATCAGCAGCCGGCAGAACGCCTCCGAACGGCGCGCGGCGCCGTGGTGCGGATCGTGTCGGCAAGCATCGGCGAAGTCCGCCAGCGCCGTGTCGTAGTCGCCGAGATGCTGGCGCGCGACCGCCCGCGTGAACAGCGCCTGCGCGACGGTCGCGGGCGCGGCGGCGGCCGCTGCGTGACTCGCGAGCGCTTCGTCGTAGCGTCCGAGTTGCTGCAGTGCCAGCGCCCGGTTGTAATGCAGCTCCGCATGCGGTCCCGTCAGCGCGAGCGCCGCGTCGTAATCCGCGAGCGCTTCGTCGTAGCGGCCCAGCGCGCGCAACGCGGCCGCGCTGTTTCTCCGCGCGTCGATGTCGTCGGGCTTGCGCGCCAAAGCTTCCCGGTACGCGTGCGCGGCCTGCTCGTGACGCTCGAGGCCGAGCAGCGCATTGCCGCGTCCGACCCACGCGGCGACGTTGCCGCGATTCAGCGCGAGCAGCCGGTCGCAGCGTTTCAGCAATTCGTCGCGGGCATGCAGCAGATCGAGCGCGACGCAGCTCGCGTAAAGCAGTTGCTCGTCGTCCGGCATCCGCGCGAGCCCTTCGTCGAGACACGCGAGCGCGTCGGCGGGCCGGCCGAGTTCGGTCATCACCACGCCGCACGCGTAGACGAGCTCGGGCGTCTTGCCGCGCACGACCATCGCAAGCTGATAACTGTGCAGCGCCTGCTCGCGATGGCCGAGCGCACGCAGCGCATGCCCGCGTTCGATGTACGCAGCCGGATCGCTCGTATCGATCCGCAACGCACGATCGATGCTGATCAGCGCATCGGCGGGCCGCTCGAGCTGCCGCAGCGTCTCGCCACGCCTGCGCCACGCCGTCGCGTGGGCCGGTTCGCGCACGAGCGCACGATCGTAGGCCGCGAGCGCCGCGTCGTATTGGCCGAGCGCGAGCAACGCGTCACCGCGCGCCGCATGCGACGGCGCATGCTCCGGATCGGCCGCGAGCGCGCGTTCGGCGACGGCGATCGCATCTCGATGGCGGCCGACGCCGGTCAGCGCCGCCGCATGGTTCGCGAGATTCCACGGCTGATTCAGCCCGAACCTCATCGACCGGGCGATCAGCGGCTCCGCGCGCGCGGGGTCGTCGAGCCGCAGATGCACGAGGCCGAGCAGGTGCAGCGCCTCGACGTTGTCGGGCGCCATCGTCAGCACGCCTTCGTAGAGCCGCCCGGCGCCCGCGAAGTCGCGCTGTTCGAGCCGCGCGCGCGCATTGCGCAGCGCATCGTCGAGCACGGCGCGCAGCGGCACGGCGGCGGCGCCGAGGATGGCGCCCGCCGTCGGCGCAGGCTCGCGGCGCGCACTCATCGCGCGCCTTCGCCGACGAGCGCCGGCAATTCGGCCGCGATCCGCTCGACGACGGGCGCCCACTGCCCGCCCTCGGGCTGGCGGAACAGTCGCGCGGACGGATACCACGGGCTGTCGTCCCGTTCGAGCAGCCAGCGGAAATCGGGCGTATGCGGAACCATCAGCGCGAGCGGCCGGCCGAGCGCACCCGCGAGGTGCGCGACGGACGTATCGACGCTGACGATGCCGTCCATCAGCGCAGTGAGCGCCGCCGTGTCCGCGAAATCCGCCAGCTCGTCGCCGACGAACCGCACGGCGCTCGCGTCGAGCAACGGCCGGTCCTCGTCGCGGACCACCTTCTGCAGGCTGATCCACTCGTAGCGGTCGTCGAACAGCGGCAGCAGATCCGCGAGCGTCATCGAGCGATTGCGGTCGTTCAGGTGCAGCGGGTTGCCGGACCACACAAGGCCGATGCGCGGCCGCGTCGATGCACCGAGCCGGTCGCGCCAGCGCGCGACGCGGGCGGGATCGGCAGCGAGATACGGCACGCTCGCCGGAATCGACGTCAGATCGGTGCGGAATTCGAGCGGCAGGCTCAGCAGCGGGCAATGGAGATCGAACGGCGGCAGCGGCTCGCCGCGCGCGACGAGCGTGTCGATGCCGTCGAGCGTCGCGAACAGCGTCTTCAGTTCGACCGGCGCTTCGAGCACGACGCGCGCGCCGAGCGCTTTCACGAGCGGCACGTAGCGGCAGAACTGCAACGTGTCGCCGAGCCCCTGTTCCGGGTACAGCAGGATCGTCTTGCCGTCGAGCGGCATCCCGTGGGTCCAGCGCGGCTGCGCGAACGTGCGCCGGCTCGCGTCGAGCTGCGTATCGCGCCAGCGCCATTCGTATTCGGCCCAACCCGCTTCGAAATCGCCGATCGACAGGCACAGGAACGCCCGCATACAGTGCGCGAGCACGTAGTCGGGATCGATCTCGATCGCGTCCGCATACGCCTGCCGCGCGTCGTCGTGACGCCGCAGCGCACGCAGCGCATTGCCCCTGTGGAAGTGCGCGAGCTTGTCGCCCGGCGTCGCATCGATCACGCGCGCGAAATCGTCGAGCGCGGCGTCGTAGCGGTGCGTTTCGAGCTGCACACGGCCGCGCGTGAACCATGCGGGCGCGTAGCCCGCATCGAGCGCGAGCGCGCGGTCGCACATGTCACGTGCATCGTCGTGACGTTCGATGCGCATCAGCGCGCTTGCGTAGTTGCACAGCACGCCGGCACTGCCCGGTTCCGCGTCGAGCGCGCGCGCATAGCTGTCGACCGCGTCGCGATAGCGCTCCAGGTGGCTGGCCGCGTTGCCGCGGTTCGCGAGCGCCCGCGCATGGCGCGGATCGATCGCGAGTATGCGGTCGCAGCGCACGAGCGCCTCGTCGTGCCGGCCGAGCTGCTCGAGCGCGATGGAACTGTTGAAGATCGCATCGACGAAGGTCGGGCTCGCCGCGATCGCCGCATTGAAATCGGCGAGCGCGCGTTCGGGGTCATGCAGGTCCAGATACGCGACGCCGCGCAGGAACAGCACCTCGGCACTGCCCGGCGTCTGCGCGAGCGCATGGCCATAGCTGTCGACCGCATCGCGGAAACGGCCGAGTTCGCGCAGCGCGAGACCGCGCCCGCGCATCGCGTCGAACGAACGCCCCGCGAGCGTGATCGACCGCTCGCAGTCGGCGAGCGCTTCGTCGTGGCGGCCGAGCGCGCGCAGCATGTCGCTGCGTTTCACATAGCCGTCGGCAAAACCGGGCGTCAGTTCGAGCAGACGATCGTAGACCGCGCACGCTTCGTCGTACCGCGCAAGCTGCGCGAGCAGGCCGGCCCGCTGGAACAGCACGCGCTGATGCACGGGATTGATCGCGAGCGCCTCGTCGAGCCGCGCGAGCGCATCGCGTTCGCGCCCGAGCCCGGCCAGCACCGCCGAGTAGTTCGCGAGCGCGAGCGGCACCGGCCGGTGCTCGACCGAGCGCCGCATCAGCGGCTCGGCGTCGTCGAGCCGGCCCTGCTGGAAACGCACCGCGCCGAGCAGGTGCAGCGCTTCCGGATGCTCGGGATCGAGCGCGAGCAATTCGGCATACGCCTTCTCCGCATGCTGCAGCGCGCCTTCGTGATGCGCCTTGCGTGCGCGCAAGAGCAGCCGTTCGAGCTGCGCGGTGTCGGGCGGACGGCGCTCCGGCGCGACCGGCGCGCTCGCAAAGGTCGTCCCTTCCCAATTCGATGTCATCGTGTGGCCCCCACTGGTCACGGTTCGTTGCGCGTGTCGTATCTAACGTGTCATCGGCTCGATCGCGGCGCGCACCGCGTCGATCGTGTCCGTCCAGTTGCCCGGCGCCGGCTGGCGGAACAGCCGCGCGGACGGATACCACGGACTGTCGCCGCGCTCCCGCATCCAGCGCCACTCCGCCGGATCGGGCAGCAGCACCCAGACCGGGCGGCCGAGTGCGCCCGCCAGATGCGCGACCGCGGAATCGACCGCGATCACGAGATCCAGCGCGCCGATCAGCGCGGCCGTGTCCGCGAAGTCGCCGAGCTCGTCGTCGACGCGGCGCACCGGCGCCTGTGCGAGCAGCGCCTCGTCGCGTTCGCGCACGGGCTTTTGCAGGCTGATCCAGTCGACGTCGAGATCGAACAGCGGCGCGAACCGGGCGAAATCGATCGAGCGGTTGTGATCGTTCCGGTGTTCCGGATTGCCGGCCCACGCGAGGCCGATGCGCGGCCGGCGCCGCTCGCCGAGCAGCGCGTCCCACTGGCGCGTGCGCTGCGGGTCCGCATGAAGATAGGCGCCGGCGTGCGGAATGGTGGCCTCCTCGGTGCGGAACGCGTGCGGCAGGCTCAGCAGCGGCGCGTGGCAGTCGAACGCCGGCAGCGGCTCGCCGCGCGCGATCACGTCGGCCGCACCGTGCAGCGACGCCATCAGCGCACGCAGCGGCGGCTGCACCTCGAACACGACGCGCCCGCCGCGCGCCGCCACCAGCGGCACGTAGCGGCAGAATTGCAGCGTGTCGCCGAAGCCTTGCTCCGCATGTACCAGCACGGTCTTGCCGTCGAGCGACGTGTCGCCGCGCCACGCCGGCTGCGTGAACGGGCGGTAGTGCCGCGCCAGCTGCGCGTCGCGCAACCGCCATTCGTACTCGGGCCAGCCGCGCGCGAAATCGCCTTCGATCAGGTACAGCGACGCGCGCGCGAAATGCGCTTCGGCGTAATCGGGATGCAGCGCGATCGCGCGGTCGTACGCGGCGAGCGCATCGTCCGTCCGAGCCGTTTCGAAATGCAGGTTGCCGCGGTTGAGCCAGTTCGTCGCGTGATCCGGACGCAGCGCGAGTGCGCGGTCGAGCGACGCCATCGCTTCGTCGTAGCGGTGCAGGTCCTGCAACACGCTGCTGCGGTTGGTCCACGCCTCGGCGAACCGCGCGTCGCGCGCAAGCGCGGCGTCGTAGCTCGCCAGCGCTTCGTCGTAACGCTTCAGGTAACGCAGCGCGGTGCCTCGGTTGCACAGCGTTTCCGCCGAATGCGGATCGATCGCGAGCGCGCGCGCATAGCCGGCGAGCGCGTCGTCGTAGCGCTTGAGCTGCAGCAACGCATTGCCGCGGCTCGCATGCGCGCGCACGTGCGCCGGATCGAGCGCCAGCACGCGCTCGCAGCGATCGAGCGCTTCGTCGGCGCGGCCGAGCCGCTCGAGCGCGACCGCGCTGTTGTAGAGCGCGTCGATCCGCGCGGGATCGGCCGCGATCGCTTCGTTGAACGCGGCCAGCGCCTCGCTCGGCCGGTCGAGGTCGATCAGCGTGCGGCCGCGCTCGGCCATGATCGCGGCCACGCCGGGCCGGATCGCGCTCGCGCGGTCGAAGCACTGCAGCGCATCGGCCGGCCGCTGCAGTTCGCGCAGCACGAGGCCGCGGTTGAACCACGATTCGAACGAACGCGGGTCGACCATCAGCGCGCGGTCGTAGGTGTCGAGCGCTTCGTCGAAACGGCCGAGCGCACGCAGCGCGCTGCCGCGATTGCAGAGCGCGTCGAGCACGAGCGGCGACACGGCGAGCGCACGGTCGAACGACGCCAGCGCGTCGTCGTAGCGGCGCAGCCCGATCAGCGTATTGCCGCGACGCACGAGCGTCTGCACGTCGTCGGGCGCCGTGCGCAGTGCGGCCGCGAAATGCTCGAGCGCCTCGTCGATGCGGCCGCGCTCGCCGGAGATCGCGCCGAGATCCGACAGCGCGCGCGTGCCGGGCGCGATCGCGATCGACTGGCGCAGCAGCGCTTCGGCGTCGTCGGCCGCGCCGCGCTGGAACTGCAGCACGCCGTACAGGTGCAGCGCCTGAGGATTGTCCGGCTCCTTCGCGAGCACGGCGAGATATTCGCGCGCCGCGTCGTCGAACCGTCCGGCGCTGTGCCAGTTTTGTGCGCGGCTCAGGAGCGCCGCGGATTGCCGTTGTCCGGACGCGTCGTTCCCCGACGCGCCCGCGTGTGCATCATGCCGGTGCTCGACCGTCACGTTCGCCCCCTTCCCGTTTGCCGATGCCGCCGCTGACCCGGCCCAATGGAACCGGTCGCGGCGGTCATGCTCGTGACGAGACTAACGGACGGGCAATAACAGACGTATGACGAAAGTTACGGACCATTTTGCGCGGGGGACGGAACGGCTTTCCGGGCGTGGCCGCGTGTGTCGAACGGCTTCGCGTTCACTGGCCGATCGGGATCGTCCGCACGTATTCGACCGCCGGCGCGCCCATCGTGACCGCGAAGCGCACCCCGCGCGGCAGCGGCATGCCGAGCGACGTGATGTTGCTGATCCCGTGCTGCGCGAGAAACTGCGCGTAGGCCTGTTCGATGACGGTCTGGCTCGTCGTCCATCCGCCGGGCGGAATCCACACGGAAAGCTGCATCGAGCGCGCATCATTGCTGACCACCACGCGCGCGAACGCATCCATGTGATGCAGCGCGTCGTCGACCTCGGCCAGCGAAGCAAGCGGCTGCGACGCGCTGCGCACGAGTTCGCGCCCCTTGAGCTGGTAGCGCACGACCTGCATCTGCGCCGGTCCGCCGCCGATCCCGAGATGGCGCACCATCACGAGTTCGCCCGGGCGGATGCGCAGCGGCGGCCCGAACACTTCGTCGGCCGTCACGAGGTTCGTCAGGTCGAACTGCAACTGGGAGAAATAGCGGCCAAGCAGACGCGTTTGCGCCAGATTCGACGCGATATCGTCGCGACCGCGGATCGTCGCGTCGAGGCCACGCCACGACAGCAGCGCGATCACGGCGAGCAGCGCGATCGCGACCAGCATCTCGATCAGCGTAAAGCCGCGGGCGCGCGCCGCCGCGCGCGGTTCAGCGGCGCGCTTCATTCTGGATCACCGTGACGACTTCGGCGAGCACGTTGCGGCTCGACGCGGACGGATAGACGCTCACCGTCACGCGACGCACGAGCGGGCTCGGCAGCGCGGCCACCGACTGGCGGCACACGAACCGGTAGCGGCCCTGCGGGCACGCAAACGTGTTCGTGCCGACGGACGGCCAGGTCGATGCGATGCGGATCTCGCCGAGCGCGTTGTCGGCGCTCCATAACGCGAGCAGGCGCATGCGCGCCATATCGGTATCCGACGCGAGCGCGCCGATCGCCCGCATCACGGCACCCAGCGCCACCGCGACGATCGCCAGCGCGATCAGCACCTCGATCAGCGTGAATCCCCGTTCCGGCGCCCGCGCCGTGCGCGATCCGCCGCGCGCACGGCGGTTGTAGTCGGTTCTGTCGTCGCACATGACCTGCATTCTTGTCGATGGGTCGGCGTCCGGCGTTCCGGCGTTCAAACCGCGGCGCAAGCCGCATCGCCGGCGCGACGGACGCCGTGCACGGACGTTAAGCGCGGCGTATGGCACACACGTGTCGAATGGTACGGACCATTCGGCACGGCAAGCGCCGGCGCGCATCGCAGCGGACGGGAAACCGAAAACGGGAAACGATCGGGGAAGAACCGTCCGGAATCGGACGGTGAACGGTGAAGACGATCCTCGAGCGGGAATCGATGCGACAGCGGACGCGGCGGCGTCAGGCCGTCACGGCGGCGTCATATTCGGCGCGGGCAAGCTGGCCGGCGGCGTAAGCGTCGGCTTCGCCGCGAAAGCCTTCCCGGCTGAACGCAACGACTTTCACGCCGACGCCGGTCGCCCGCTTCACCGTCAGCGCCCATTGCCATCCGCCGTCTTGTTCAAAGACGTGCAGCGAGGGTTCGAAGGAAGGGTCGAGTAAGGTCACGCGTTTTGCTCCTGCCCCCTTGCGCGCCGCATCGGCAACGCTCGGGGCATGTCGAAAGGATCGCGCCGGTGTACGACGCGCTTCTGCCATTCGTGAGTCTAGTCAATGATTGTTGCGACGCACCATCAGAGGTTTCACTCATCTATCGAAACCGGGCGGTCGATCGAATTTGCCTGAAACCCGCCTGAAACCCATATGGGACGGGCCTCCTGGCCATGTCAGGCAGCAAGGCACAGCCACTCGTGCGGCAACGTGCCGCATGCGTGGCCGATTGCCTGCATCGGCCTTTCGTGGGTCGCAGAAACGGGGCGCGATCTATCCGGCCGGCATCACGTGCCGGAAGGTCAGGTTGACGCGCTCGCCCTGCACGGCCGGCGCCTTCGGCACGCGGTGCTGCCATTCGGCCTGCGTGCGCCCGCGCATCACGAGCAGGCTGCCGTGCAGGAGGCGATAAGCATGGATGACGCCGGTCGCGCGATGGCGGAGATCGAACACGCGCATCGCACCGAGGCTCACCGACGCGATCACCGGCGCGTCGCCGAGTTCGGGCTCGTTGTCCGCGTGCCAGCCGAGGCTGTCCAGCCCGTTGCGATAGCGATTGAGCAGCACGCTGTTGAAGCGCGCACCGGATATCGCCTCGACCGCGTGCTTCAGGTCGAGCACGGCCGGCGTCCACGGCGCCGGCACGTTGCGGATCCCCGAATACACGTACACGGCATCCGGCTCGCCCTGCCACGCGGTGAGTCTCGGCAACGGAATGCGTCCGCGCGGCGTGCGGATCGTGTCCTGCCGCCACGCGACCTCGCCGATCAGCGCGGCCAGCGCGCGATCGGCGTCGGGCGGCGCCAGCCAGTCCGGGTACCAGTCCACGTCGGGCACGGGCGTGTCAGCGAAGAGATCGGGCGTCGACATGTCGGAAGGAACGGGAGAGGAACGGAGCGCGGTGCATGTCTGCATACTAGCCAACGGCGCCGCGCGCCGCCATGCGCTGTCATTCGCCGATGAAGGGAAACCGCCGCGCACCGCGATGCGCTTTCGCGCCTCACGCTATCATCGCGGCGTGTCGCGGCACGCCCTGCCGACGGGCGCCGCGTTCCTCCGCCATGCCGGCCGGCGCGACCCGGCCGCTTTCTTCCCGGACCCCATCATGACGACGCTCTCCGACTCCGCCCTCGATCAACTGTTCCTCACCGCGCGCACGCACAACGCGTGGCAGGACAAACCCGTCGACGACGCGCTGCTGCACCGCCTGATCGACCTGGCGAAATTCGGCCCGACGTCGGCCAACTCGAGCCCCGCGCGCTTCGTGTTCGTCAAGTCGCCCGAAGCGAAGGCGCGCCTGAAGCCCGCACTGTCCGAAGGCAATCTCGCGAAGACGATGGCCGCGCCCGTCACCGTGATCGTCGGCATGGATTTCGCGTTCCACGAGCACCTGCCGCGCCTGTTCCCGCACGCCGACGCGCGCAGCTGGTTCGCCGGCAACGATGCGCTGATCGAGGCCACCGCGTTCCGCAACGCGTCGCTGCAAGGCGCGTACCTGATCCTGGCCGCGCGTGCGCTCGGCCTCGACGCAGGCCCGATGTCGGGCTTCGACGGCGCGAAGGTCGATGCCGAATTCTTCGCGGGCACCGCGATCAAGAGCAACTTCCTCGTGAATCTCGGCTACGGCGATCCGGCCGGCCTGTTCCCGCGCAGCCCGCGCTTCGACTTCGACGACATCGCCCGCATCGAGTGACCGCGCCGGCTAGCCGCGCGTCAACCGGATCAGCGTGATCTCGGACGGCACGCCGAAACGGTTCGGCGGCCCCCAGTATCCGGTGCCCCGGCTCGTGTAGAGCCACAGATCGCCGAAGCGGCTCAGCCCGCCGATCACCGGCTGCTGCAGCCGCACGAACGGCGGCCACGGCAGGAACTGGCCGCCGTGCGTATGCCCCGACAACTGCACGGTAAAACCTGCCAGGTTCGCCGCTTCCGCGCTGCGCGGCTGGTGCGCGAGCAGGATCTTCGTGCCGACGTCGCGCGGCGCACCCGCCAGCGCCTGCGCGGGGTCGCTGCGATGCGCGGGATCGAACCCGCCCGCCGTGAAGTCGGTCACGCCCGCGAGCACCGCGTGCGCGCCATCGTGCTCGATCAGCACATGCTCGTTCAGCAGCACCGTCAGCCCGATGCGCCGGAATTCGTCGATCCACTCATGTGCGCCCGCGTAATACTCGTGGTTGCCGGTCACGAGAAAGCTGCCATGCCGCGACTGCATGCGGCCGAGCGGCGCCGTGTGTTCGCGCAGTCGCTTGACCGAGCCGTCGACCACATCGCCCGTCACGACGACGAGGTCGGCATCGAGCGCATTGACCGCGCGCACGATCCGTTCGACATAGGGCCGCTTGATGGTCGGCCCGACGTGGATGTCGGACAGTTGCACGATCGTCATCCCGTCGAGCGCGGCCGGCAGCCCCGCGACCGGAATCGACACGCGCTTGACCGCCGCCGTGCGGCGCGCGCCGACCAACCCGATCGCGGTGACGAGCACGGCACCGGCCAGCACGCCGAGCGCCGTGTCGGCCGCGGCGCCGCTCCACGCGCCGTCGTGCCCGAGATGCCGCCAGGCGAACACGCCGAGCAGCACGAATTCGCGCAGGAACGTCAGCAACAGCAGCGACGAGAAGAAGCCCATCACGAGCGCGCCGGCCCAGCCGGCCAGCGTCGCGGCCCGGCCTTCGTCGAAGCGGCGCGAGAACATGCCGACCGGGATCAGCACGACGAAACTCGCCAGCACGAGGGCCGCGATCGTGCGCACGACCGGCGACGCGAACGCATCGGGAATGATCCGCATCCCGACGTACAGATGGAACAGCACGCCGATTGCAATGAACCGGACAAAGAAACTTCGCATGGAGCACTCACCTTCGTTGCGATACCGCGTCCGCGACGCGCGTCGCACGGGGCCGTGACGCCCCGTGCCGCGCTTCGCGCCCTACGCACGATGGTACACAGATCCCGGCCGAGACGACCGGTCGCGGCCGGGCGCGGGCACCCGCTCGCCGCCAGGCGAAGACGATGGCGCCGCGCGTCGTCGCACTTGAGGACGGCCGGGCCGAACGCCGGTTGCAGACCTGCGTCGCCGATCTCGGTGCGCTGCCGCGCTTCGCGCGCAATCTCGTCGACGTCGCGCCCGGCCTGCCGGACTGACCGGATTCACGCGCATTTACGCGGCAATCGACCGTTTTCGCATCGACTCCGCCACATCGGCACGGCAAATTACGCCGCGCTTCTTTCGTCTGACGATCCTTTACAGTCCGTTAGCAACCCTACTCGAGCTTGCGCTGGCAGAATCGCGGCGATCCGGCCGCCGCTGCCGAAATACGATGCATGACGGACCGGCACGACCGCCCGAGCGGCCGCGACCGGCCACGGCCCGTGCCGCGAATGCGCGCCGGATGGCTGGCGATCCGCATCGCGCTGATTTATTATCGGCTCCGTATCGCGGAATCATCGTCGCGGCGACGAACCGCATTGCGCCGTGCCCGGCATCCCCTCCCATCGTCGAGCTCGTCACATCATGAGAAAAACAACGCTGCGCGCGCCCCTGCGCGTCGCCGCCGTCCTGGCGCCTGCCCTGCCGCTCGCGGGCTGCGCATCGCGTGGCGCACCGTCCTACGTCCTGTTCGGCGCATATTTCCCGCTCTGGCTCGTCAGCGCGATCGTCGGCGTCGTCGGTGCGATCGTCGCGCACCGCGTATTCGTCGCGACCGGCTGGGCCGCCACGGTGCCCTACCAGCTTGCCGTCTGCTCGGCGATCGGGCTCGTGGTCGCCGTGATCGTCTGGCTCACCGGCACGGGGCCGTTCGCATGAAGGCCGCCGGAGTCGCCCGCCCGTCCACGAAAGGCCGCGTGATCGCGCTCGCGATCGTCGCGCTCGGCATCGCGGCGCTCGCGTACGCATACCACCGCACGACGGCCTACCCGTCCACCGACGACGCGTCGATCGACGCGGACATCGTGCATGTCGCGTCGCCGGTCGGCGGTCGCATCGTGCGGCTCGCGGTGCATGAAAACCAGCGCGTCGCGAAGGGCGACCTGCTGTATGAAATCGATCCCGTGCCGTACCGGCTGACGGTTGCGCAGGCGCAGGCCGACCTCGAGCTCGCGCGCGCATCGCTCGACACGCGCCGCCGTTCGCTGATCGGCGAGCGCTCGAATGCAACGGTCGCCGCCGAGCAGGTCAAGCGCGCGACGCAAAACAACGACCTTGCGACGCGCGACGTGAACCGGCTCGCGCCGCTCGCCGCGCAGGGCTATGTCAGCGCGCAGCAGTTCGACCAGGCGAAGGTCCGCCAGCGCGACGCGGCCGTGTCGCTCGCGCAGGCGCAGGAACAGCAGCGCGCGTCCGCGCAGACGATCGGCGACGAAGCCGATGCAATCGCGACGCTGCATGCGCGCGAGGCCGCGCTGGCCCGCGCGCAGCACGCGCTCGACGATACGGTCGTGCGTGCGCCGCACAACGGCCTCGTGACGGGCCTGAGCGTTCTCGCCGGCGAAACCCTTGCACCGAACCAGTCGATCTTCACGCTGATCGACGCGAGCGAATGGTTCGCCGTCGGCAATTTCCGCGAGACGTCGCTGAATCGCATCGAGGTCGGCGATTGCGCGACCGTCTATTCGATGATCGACCGCAGCCGCCCGATGACCGGCAAGGTCGTCGGCATCGGCGCGGGCATCGCGGACAGCGACCGCATCAACCTGCCGCGCACGCTGCCGATCGTGCAGCGTTCGGTGAACTGGGTGCACGTCGCGCAGCGCTTCCCCGTGCGCGTGAAGCTCGACGAACCCGACGGCAAGCTCGTGCGCGTCGGCGCGAGCGCGATCGTCGAGGTCCGGCATGGCACTGCCTGCCGCTGAGGTCCGCGCGCCGGGCCCGCGCGAAGTCCTGCGACTGCTCGCGCCGTTTCCGGGCCGCACGGCGACCGCCGTGCGGGTCGCGCTGATCTGCGCGCTGACCGCGCTCGTCACGAGCGCGAACGGCACGCCGGAAGCCGCGCTTTCCGCGTACGTCGTGTTCTTCCTGATCCGTGCCGACCGCGTGACCAGCATCGTGCTCGCGACCGCGATGCTGGTGCTCGTCACGATCGTGATCGGGCTCGTGCTCGGCATCGCGATCTTCAGCATCGACTATTCGATCCTGCGGGTCGCGTGCATGGCCGTGCTGTCGGTCGGCCTCCTCTACCTGACGTCGGCCAGCAAGCTGCGCCCGGTCGGCGCGATCCTCGCGATGATCGTCGGCTTCGGGCTCGACCAGCTCGGCCTCGCGCCGTTCGGCGAAGCCGCCACACGCGCGCTGCTCTACATCTGGCTGACGATCGCGATCCCGGTCGGCGTCGCGATCGTCGTCAACCTGCTGATCGCGCCGTCGCCGCGCAAGCTCGCGCTCGCACAGCTCGCGAAGCGGTTGCGGCTCGCCGCGCAGCGGCTGCGAGGCGGCGACACCGCGCGCGACGCGTTCGATGCCAGCCTGCGCGAAGGCGACAAGCAGTTGCTCACGTGGCTCAAGCTGTCGAAACTCGAAGGCACGTCGTCCGCCGCCGACGTCGCGGCATTGCGGCAGGCCGTTGCATCGAGCACCGCGCTGCTCGTCGGCGTCGCGCTGGCCGATCGCGAACCGGATGCGCGGCTGCCCGACGCGTACGCCGCACCGATCGCCGCGACGCTCGACGAAATGGCGGCTATCCTCGAACAAGGCGGCTACCCGGTCGACGTGACGCTCGCGCTGCCGCCGATCGACGCGCTGCCGCCGCTCGCGCGCATCGCCGCGGCGGATCTCCATGCGGCAATCACGCGCTTCGCGGAACCGGCCGTAGCGGACAATGCAACGACGGAGGCAACGGCCGCCGCGCCCAACGCGCACGCAACGGCCCCCGCAACGCCTGCCGCCCCCGAAGCCGCCACGCCGCCGGCGCCGCGCGGCGGCTTCTTCCTGCCGGACGCGCGCACCAATCCCGACCACATCCGCTACGCGCTGAAGACGACCGCCGCGGCGATCTTCTGCTACCTGCTGTACTCGCAGCTCGACTGGTCGGGCATCCATACGTGCGTCGTCACCTGCTACATCGTGTCGCTCGGCTCGACGGCCGAGACGGTCGAGAAGCTCACGCTGCGGATCTTCGGCTGCATGGTCGGCGCGCTGCTCGGCACCGCGGCGCTCGTGTTCGTCGTGCCGTCGCTGTCGTCGGTCGGCCACCTGATGGCGCTGGTGTTCGCCGGCGCGTGGCTCTCCGCGTGGGTCGCGTTCGGCTCGCCGCGCATCGCGTATACCGGCTTCCAGATCGCGTTCGCGTTTTTCCTGTGCGTGATCCAGGGCGCCGGCCCCGGCTTCGACCTGACGATCGCGCGCGATCGCACGATCGGCATCCTGCTCGGCAACGTCGTCGTGTATCTCGTGTTCACGCGCATCTGGCCCGTCAGCATCGGCAAGCAGATCGACGCCGGGCTCGCGGCGCTGGTCGACCAGTGGCGGCGCCTGGTGCAGATCGGGCAGCCGGCCGAGCGGCGCGCGCTCGCGGCCGAAGCGTTCGCGCGCCACGGCGCGATCGCGCAGGAACTCGGGCTGGTCCACTACGAACCGTCGTGGGTGCGGCCGGCCGCCACGTGGCTCGCCGCGCGGCGGCGCGCGCTCGCGGAACTCGGCGTGCTCGAAGGCCCGCTGTTCCTGCTCGCCGAACGCGCGCCGGGAGACGCGGCAATCGACGCGCGTCTCGCGCGCGTCGCCGAACCGCACGACGACGAAGCCGCGCCTCATGCGGATTCCCCCGCGCCGCCGGCCCCCCCGCCGAGCGCCGCCCCCACCGACCCCGCACGCGACGCGCTGCTGAACCTGATCGACACGCGGCTCGCGCACATCGCCGAAGCCGCCCGTCAAGCCACACCGAAGGAGCCTGTCCCTCATGCGCCTACCTGAACCGCCGGCCGCCTCGATCGCCGCCGCCGCCCTCGCGACCGCCGTCGCGCTGGCCGGCTGCGCGACGTCGTCGATCGATCTGGCGCCGGAGGCGTCCGACCGCCCGTGGCAACCTCAAACGTCGGCCGCGGGCGACATCGTGCCGGGCCCGCCGCGCGCGTCCGCGCAAGGCGCGCACGACTACACGCTGCCCGCGTCGCCGGCGCTCGCGTCGGTCTCGCCGCCGGCCGCGCTCGATTCCGCGCATGCGTACACGCTGCCCGAGCTGATCGATCTCGCCGAATCGGCGAACCCGCTGACCCGCATCGCATGGAACGATGCGCGTAATGCAGCGCTCGCGGTCGGCCTTGCCAAAACCGCCTACCTGCCGAAGCTGTCGGCGACGGCGATGGGCGCGTATCAGACGAGCCACGGCTCGACGTCGACGATACTCGGCGACTCATCGAGCGACACCACCGCGCACGGCACCATCTCGGCGCTGTCGCTGCAATGGCTGCTGTTCGATTTCGGCGGCCGCGCGGCGCGCGTCGAAGCGGCCGAACAGGCATCGATCGCGTCGAACGTCGCGTTCACGGCCGTGCACCAGCAGGTGATCCACGACGTGACCGTCGGGTACTACCGCTACGAAGCCGCACGCTCGCGCGCACTCAGCGCGCAGCAGGGCCTCGCGAACGCGGACGCGATCCTCGCCGCATCCCGCGCGCGGCTCAAGCACGGCGTCGGCACGGTCGTCGAGCTCGCGCAGGCGACGCAGAACCGCGCGCAGGCCAACCTCTCGCTCGTGCAGGCGAACGGCACGGAGAGCGACAGCTACCTCGCCCTCGTCTCCGCGCTCGGCATCTCGCCGCTGTCGAAGCCGACGATCGCCGCGTTGCCGAAGCGGCCACTGCCGCCCGCGCTCGGCTCGTCGGTCGATTCGATCGTATCGGACGCGATCGCGCGCCGCCCCGACCTGCAGGGCGCGTTTGCGCTCGAAAAGGCCAATCGCGCGAAGATCAAGGCCGCGGAAGCCGCGTTCATGCCGAAGATATTCCTGTCCGCGTCGACGTCGTATGCGAGCGGCGGCACAGCCATCTCCGCGCTGCCCGCGATCGGCGACCAGGCACCCACCGTCAACCTGAACGGCAGCCGCTACGGCGGCGGCGTGTTCCTCGGCGTGACGATCCCGCTGTACGACGGCGGCCTGCGCTCGGCCGTGCTGATGCAGGCGCGCAACGATGCGGACAGCGCATCCGCGCGCCTCACGCGGACCAAGGAGGAAGCCGTCCGCCAGGTCGTCGCCGCGCAGAACGCCGTGCAGACGAGCCTCGCATCGCACGACGCCGCGAAGGCGCTCGTCGATGCCGCGCAGACGAGCTACGATGCGGCGCTGACCGCGTACCGGAACGGCGTCGGCTCGGTCACCGATGCGACGATCGCGCAAAGCCAGCTGCTCGCGGCCCGGAACGCGGAGGTCGACAGCTACGCCGGCGCGCTGTCCGCGGCCGCCGCGCTCGCGCTCGCGACGGGGACAATCGGCTCGGTGCAGTAGCGCAACCGCCGCCGGGCGGTTGACGCATGTGCGCGCCGCCCACTAGAATGCCGCCCATTCTTCCTTCAGGAACCATCGTGGACAGTTGCAGCACTCCGTTGCGTGCGCCGCTTGCCGCCTGAACGCCTGTCCGACGCAGTTCTCCTGCCCCGGCTCGCGTTCCGCGAGCCCGCACGCCTACCGTTTCACACTGAATGACGCAGTCGCGCGGTACAGTACCGCGCGATGACGGCTGCCTTCGCGTCGCCTTCGGCCTTGCGCCGCGGCGACGCGGGCCGGCATGCGCTCCTCGCACGGCAGGACAACCATGACTTTCGATTTCGCACTCCGTCTTTTCACCGCGTTCGCCTGCGGCGTCGCCATCGGCCTCGAGCGCCAGATGCGCCAGCGCACGGCCGGCCTGCGCACGATCACGCTCGTCGCGAGCGGCGCGTGCCTGTTCGTCACGCTCGGCGTGCTGACCGGCAACGGCGTCGCGGGCGTCACGCAGATCGCCGCCTACGTCGTGTCGGGCGTCGGCTTTCTCGGCGGCGGCGTGATCATGCGCGACAAGGGCTCGATCCAGGGCATCAACACGGCCGCGACGCTGTGGTGCTCGGCCGCCGTCGGCGTGCTGTCCGGCTCCGGTCATTTCATGCCCGCGCTCGCCGGCACGGGCGTCGTGCTGCTCACCAATACGGTGCTGCGCAGTGTCAGCCAGGCGATCAACGCGACGCCGGTGTCGAACGCCGATCTCGTACGCGAATACCAGATCACCGTGATCTGCCTGACGTCCGACGAAGTGCACATCCGCACGCTGCTGTCGAACTCGATGTACGCGAAGCCGCTGTCCTTCCAGAGCCTCACGAGCGAGGACGTAGCCGACCAGCCGGACCGGCTGAAGGTGACCGCGACGCTGAAGCTGCATCCGAAGGATCAGCAGAAACTCGAGCAGATCGCGAGCCGGATGAGCATGGAGAAAAGCATTTCCAGCGTGAGCTGGACCGCGAAGGAAGCGGAGCCGATGATGGAGTGAGCGGCACGGCGGCAGCCGTATTCGGCGCCGCCGCCCGCGCTACGTCAGGGTGTCTCGATAAGCCCGGCCGAGATCGCCTTCACGACCGCCTGGACCTTGTTCGTCGCGCCCAGCTTCTCGAGGATGTTGTTGACGTGGAAGTTGACCGTCCGCTCCGAGATGCTGAGGATCTGGCCGATTTCGCACGCGGTCTTGCCCTCGGCCGTCCAGCACAGCACCTCGCGCTCCCGCGCGGTCAGCGCGACGCCGGCCGCGGGCGACAGCTTCGGCACCATGAAGCGGCTCATCAGCGAATGCGACAGGTTCGCGAGCCAGTTCGTCTGCAGCGTCAGCATGTTGATCTCGGCCGACGTCAGCCGGTCGGCATGGCGCGCGATGCTCAGCAGCCCGAACGCGCCGCGGGCCGCCCAGCTCGACTGCGCGACGCCCACCGACAGCCCGAATTCGTGCGCATCCTGCCATAGCGGGCAAGGGTCGATCCGGTCGGCGTCCGGCCAGACGATCATGTTGGTGCTGCGCGCGCCGTCGCGAACCGTCGAATCGATCTCGATGTAGTTCTGCGCCTGATAGTGCGCCATCCAGCCGTCCGGATAGGTATTGAAGATAGCGACCGCCGGCTTCGATACGGGCATCGGAACGCGAATGCCGTAACAGCAGTATTCGAATCCCAGCCGCTTAGAATAGGCGGCGATCCGCTGGAAGAGCTGCTGCTCGTCTTCCGCGGCACTGAATTGTTGATAGGCATCCTGCCAGCGCAGTTCCATTCGTTCTCCGACAACGTCCGCTGTCATACTTGTCAGGTGCCAGCACCCATTCGAGGCTGATACATTCCGCGCATGACTTCACCTTTGTTGCACCCGGTCCCCGGCCCGTCCCCGGACGGCTACGTGCGCCTGCCAGAAGGCGCACTGGCCGTGCTTGCGCTCGACCATGTCGCAAGCGGCCTCGATGCATCGCTGCTTGCGGAACTGCGCGACAACGCGATCGACGCACGTTTCGCCGGCTATACCGAATGGCATCGCACGGCCAGTGCCGGCGCCCCTTACCTGACCGTCGGCTGGGACTGGTACCTCGAACGTGCGACCGGCACGTTCGTGATCGCGGGCGGCGACGTCCGCAGCAACGTCATGGCCGTCGACGCCACGGGCACCGACATCGGCATGTTCCGCACGGCCGGCGCGCTCGCCGCGCGGCTCGCCTGCATCGACTGGCCCGCCGCGGTCGCATCGGCCTTGCTCGGGCGCAACGACGCCTATCATGCCGGTCCGACGCTCCAGTGACAACCTGCAGCGCATTCCTCTGACAATTTTCGAGATA
Organism: Burkholderia catarinensis; assembly: GCF_001883705.2. GTDB lineage: Bacteria > Pseudomonadota > Gammaproteobacteria > Burkholderiales > Burkholderiaceae > Burkholderia > Burkholderia catarinensis. The sequence goes on along the minus strand of NZ_MDEQ02000039.1, from coordinate 9,928 downwards.
CCGGCGCTCTTTATAAGCAAAAGCGGCGCGGTTTTCAATCCCGTCGATCAAGAAACCGTTACCACGTCCCGAATGGCGTCTTTACGCCCCCCTACCTGTAAGAGTTACCAGTTACACCCTCCTCGTGCCGCGCGCTGTAATGCACGCATACAAAAACACAAATCCGAGGACACCATGCAGACCTTCGTTCACGAGGAAGGGCGGTTACCACACGAACTTGCAGCGGATATCGGGCGCTATCGGCGCCGCGTGTTCGTCGAACAACTCGGTTGGGCGCTTCCATCGGCGAACGAGAGCTTCGAGCGCGACCAGTTCGATCGCGACGATACCGTCTACGTGTTCGCGCGAAATGCCGGCGGCGACATGTGCGGATGTGCGCGCCTGCTGCCGACGACGCGCCCTTACCTGCTGAAGTCGCTGTTCGCCGACCTGATCGCCGAAGACATGCCGCTGCCGCAATCGGCCGCCGTCTGGGAGCTGTCCAGGTTCGCGGCAACCGACGACGAAGGCGGGCCGGGCAATGCCGAATGGGCCGTGCGCCCGATGCTCGCGGCGGTCGTCGAATGCGCGGCGCAGCTTGGCGCGCGGCAGTTGATCGGCGTGACGTTCGCGAGCATGGAGCGGCTGTTCCGCCGGATCGGTATACACGCGCACCGCGCAGGCCCGCCGAAGCAGGTGGACGGGCGTCTGGTGGTCGCGTGCTGGATCGATATCGATCCGCAAACGTTTGCGGCATTAGGAATCGAGCCGGGGCAGGCAGCCCGGCAAGCCATCGCCGCCTGAGCCGGAACGCGTGTTTCGGTCCGGGCGGCATCGTAACGAAGGAGAACCAACGTGGACCAGTCTCAGGTCTTTCGCGCGATGTTGCCCGGGTTGACGAGCGCCAGCGGCGCCCGCATTGCGGTCGCCTATCCGTCGTTTCCCAGGCCGCTGCCGCTCGTGCGGCTCGACCGCCGCGGGCTCGTGTTTCGTGCCGCCGGCGCCGCGCCGCTCGTCTGCGGGCTGCCGCGCGCGGCCACGCTGCTGGTCGCGGACGAGCCGCTGTGCTCGCTGCGCCTCGTGATCCGCGACATTGCCCCGGCGGGCAACGGCCGGCACGACCTGACGATGCAGCCGTCCGGCGCCGCCGGCGACGAATTGCTGTGGCATGCGCTGCGCGACCACGCACCGTACCGGCAGATTCAGCACCCGCTCGCGCCCGTCGACACGTCCATCGCCACCGACAGCGAACCGCACGCAACGGCCGGCGAATCCGCGCCGCGCCCGTCGCGCAGCGCGGCCTTCCGCCTGCCGTGCCGCAGCGACGCGTTGTTCTTCGCCGACTGGCTCGAATATCACTTCGACGAGCTGCGCGCACTGTCGCAACAGCACGGGCCGCAATTGCAGCTCAACCAGCTCGAACGACAAGTTGCCGACGATGAGGTCGGCGTGCGCTTCGTCTACGACATCGACGGGCACGCGACACGGCACGCGCTGACCGACTGTGCGCGCGAGGCCTGCGCATGGATCGAGACGGAGATGCGCGACAAGTACGCGCTGCCTGTCGCGCAGGAGCGGTTCAGCGCGTTTGCGGCGCACGCGCGGGCCGGCGGCAAGTGAGCGCGGCAACGGCAGCCAGTTGCACGGATACCACAGGGCCTTGCAAACCCTCGGGTTTTCCCTTACATTTACGTCTGTCTCCTCCATGTCTCCAAACATGGATTCAGCCCGCTCAAGCAGCGGGCTTTTTTATTTCAGGATGACTCTAGCACCACACTTCGCTGGACTACGCCACAGCCCGATACAGCAGGTTTATCAATAACTTAGGCGAGTTCAACATATGCCGGTGCTTTCCACGCAGAACTGACCCACTTACACGGGTAATTTCCATCTGAAACTGACCCACGTGATAACCCTAACCTGCTGCTTTTAGTGGCAGGAGCACAGGAGTGATTGACGTGGGCTGGAACCGGCAAGACTCACATCGCGACGCCGCTGGGAATACAAGCCCTCGAGCGTCACCACCGACGGGTTCGGTTCTTCTCGACGGTCGAGTTGGTCAATGCGCTCGAGCAGAAGAAGGCCAGTGGAAATCCTGGACAGATTGCGCATCGGCTGATGTATGCCGACATGGTCGTGCTCGACGAACTGGGCTACTTACCCTTCAGCGCCTCCGGCGGGGCTCTGCTCTTGCACCTGCTCTCCAAGCTCTATGAGAGGACCAGCGTGGTGATCACCACCAATCCGAGCTTCAGCGAATGGGCAAGTGTGTTCGGCGATGCGAAGATGACCACTGCGCTGCTGGACCGGCTGACCCACCACTGCCACATCCTGGAGACTGGCAATGACAGCTTCCGGTTCAAAAACAGCTCGGCTCAGCCGGCTGTTGCCACCTCAGCAAGAAAGGAGAAGACCAAGAACTTATCCACAACGTGAGCTGCTCGGCTCACAAAGAGGGTGGGCCAATATTCGATGGAAATCCTGGGTCAGGATTGCATGGAACTCAACAGATATTAAAGGTATATCTTGTAAACTTGGAGTCAATCGGGCGCCTTGGGTTGCCTAAGTACTTGAAAGGAAACCGTCATGCTTGAAATCGAACCGCTCTGCTTCTCGTCCGACTGCCCTAGCCGGGCCTTGTTCGACCAGATCGCTGACAAGTGGTCGATGATGGTGTTGGCCGTGCTTGATGACGGTCCGCAACGCTTCAACGCGATCCGTCGTCGCCTGCAAGGCGTCACCCAAAAAGCGCTCACCCAATGCCTGCGTCGGCTGGAGCGCAACGGCCTGGTATCGCGAGAGGTGATTTCGCTTTCGCCGGTCGCGGTGCAGTATCGAGTCACGCCGCTGGGCCGCACGCTCCAACAGCCTTTTCAGGCGCTGCACGAATGGACGCTCGCGAAGCTGCCGGAGGTCGATGCTGCTCGGCAGGCGTTCGACGCCGCTGCAAGTGGAGCGACAAGTCCGCAGGGAAGGCTGATTCACTCGATTGCATGAACGCGTCGGCCAACCGACAGATACCTACGGAACGACGTGACTTGATGCGCAGATGAAAACGCAGCCAGCGGGTTTCGTCCGGCGCTGTACGCGGGCTTGGGCCTTTCGTACGCGGGCAGTCAATCTCGGTGCCTACTTCGACCAGATCTACACATTGATTACTCAGGCTCGTTCGACTAGGAACGAGCCTGAGTGCCGCCGCTGCTCTTACGCACGAGGTCACGACCGACGGCTCGAAAGCCCAAGCGCCGAGGACTATTCCCTGGCAGTAGGTTTCCTAAAACCTACTAGGGCGACGAAAAGTGCCTAATCGACACTAGGTGTATTTTCTATACCATGTCGATGGTCCTCACTTTGAGGCAAGCGGTCCAAGCCGTAACCGTCGTTCGTCACTCTTGCCGGCAAGTTGCAACCCGCCAATCGTTCATCCGACGGGAAGCACTTCGTTGGTCAAGCCGCGACTGACTAATCGTCGAGCGCGGGCGGACATTCAATAAAATTTAGTATCTGAAGAAAACATGGAAAACCTAGAGCTTTTAACCTCTTTGAGTAACAAAGAGCTCACCTTCAAGAATCGGGTATTCATGGCGCCGATGACAAGAGGTCGATCCAAGGATCAGGTGGCCAACGAATTGACTGCAACGTATTACGCGCAGCGTGCATCGGCGGGTCTTATTTTCACGGAAGGCACCCAGATCAGCGCCCAGGCGGTTGGCTGGACGAATACCCCAGGAATCTATACTCCCGAGCAAATAGCAGGGTGGAAGAAAGTAACCCATGCAGTTCATGAAGCCGGTGGTCTCATTTTCGCCCAGCTATGGCATACCGGGAGAGCATCTCACCCTGATTTTCATGGTGGAGAACTCCCGGTCGCGCCATCGGCAGTCCCCTTCAATAGCCAGGCGTTCACGCCAGAAGGCATCAAACCCTCTGTGACCCCACGCGAACTGACTATTGATGAAATCAAGTCCACCATTACAGACTATGAAAAGGCTGCGCAGGCCGCAAAAGATGCAGGCTTTGATGGCGTCGAGGTTCACGGTGCAAATGGTTACTTGCCCGCGCAGTTTCTGGAAGACGGTTCAAACAAGCGAACCGACGATTATGGTGGCACCGTTGAGAAGCGGGCGCGGTTCCTGCTCGAGGCCACTGATGCTGCGATAAAGGTCTTCGGATCGGCCCGTGTCTCGGTCAGACTGTCGCCGCGCATTCCGTACAATGACATGGGCGACTCCAATCTCGAGCGGACCTACATGTACGCGGTGGAAGCGCTGGAAAAGAAAAACGTTGGGATTCTGCATTTCATGGAACCGGCGACCCTGCCGGAAGGCGCTAAACCTCTGGCGCCCGGAGCTCGCAAGCGGTTCTCAGGGATGTTCGTGTTGAATGTTGGCTATGACCGGAGGTCTGCGGAACAGGCGCTGCAAGCCGGCCTGGCCGATGCAATCACATTTGGCACGCTGTTTATCAGTAATCCTGACCTGCCGGAACGCTTCCGCCAGGACGCTCCGCTGGCGACCGCGGATGCTTCTACATACTACAGTGGGTCCGAAGAAGGCTATACAGACTACCCGCCGCTGGCCTAGTCAATCGCGATCGAAGCGGAATAGCGTGAAGTTCAGGACTTGATGTGAGTTGCCTCGCTCCGTCACGCGCCGTGCCCGCCGGGCACGGCGTTTTCATTTGAATGGATTTCGATGCGACGGCGTATCCGGGAACGCCCTTTACCGGTTCGACGGCCGCAGGGACCCAAGTCGCACGCAGCGCTGCCGGTACTGTCAAGCGAGTGCATCAGGAGTTGGGCGGCAAATCGCCCAACATCATCTTGCGCAGCGCCGATCTTGCATCTGCCGATGAGGGTGGTGCGGCGCAGATCCTGCTTAACTGCGGACAGTCCTGCAGCGCGCCATCGCGGATGCTGGTTCACGTCGATCAGCTCGCCGAAGCGATCGGCTATGCCCGCAAGGCCGCCGAAACCTGGTCGGTTGGGCATCCTTCATCCAATGCGAAGCTGGGGCCGGTCGCCTCCGAAGCCCAGTGGAGCAAGATTCAGCGTCTGATCCAGGCTGGGCTCGACGAAGGTGCCACGTTGGTGACCGGCGGACTTGGCCGCCCGGATGGGCTCGAGACCGGCTTCTACGTCCGACCGGCGGTCTTCGCCGACGTGCGCAATGACATGACCATCGCACGCGAAGAAATCTTCGGCCCCGTGTTGGTCATCCTTGCCTATTCCGACGAAGAGGACGCCGTGAATCCGGCTATGCCGGACGCACACCGGCGGGCCGCAACCAGTAATGGTGGTGCACCGCAAATACCAGCGCGACCAACACGACAAGTACCAGCAGCAGGTACAGCCAGCCCTTTCTGGTCGGCGGCAGGTCTGCCAGAGCACCCAGGTCGCCCGTCAGGGCCATCAGCGCGACCATTGCCAGCCCGGCCAGTACCAGCGTCCCCTTTGCCACCCATCCAAAGGCAGCCCCCAGTCCAACTGCCCATCGCGACTGGCGATAAGGTCCGGCAACCGGCCGACGAAGATCGGGCTTACCCATTCCTCGCCTCCCGTCCGGCATGCGCGTATTCGCGCGTCGAGCGGCAGGCGCTGTCGAAGGCAGGAATTCGAGGGGCTTGCGGACGAGCAGCCGCTGCGACGGGGGGCACACACGGGATCGGAAGCGTCATGTTTTTTCTTTCGTGAGACGAGTTCGACGATTCGGTTCGTTTGGCCGGAACGAATCGATATCGTTCGATACGGCGAGTATCTCCCGAAACACGATCCGCCCGCCTCGCGCAATCCTGATCGGCCGGCTTATCATTGACCGGCCCGCCACTTCCCCCGAGGCCATCTTGCACGCCCATCTTCGCATTGCCCGCCCGGTTGGCAATCTCGCCAGAACCGAGCGCATGTATCGCGACGCCCTCGACCTGTCGGTGCTCGCGCGCTTCGAAGATCACGACGGCTTTTCCGGCGTGATGCTCGGACGCGAAGGCCTCGACTATCACTTCGAATTCACGCACTGCCCCGACCATCCGATCGCGCCGTCCCCGACGCCCGAGGATCTGATCGTCTTCTACCTGCCCGATCGCCCGGAATGGGAAGCCGCATGCGAACGCGCGGCCGCGCACGGTTTCATGCCCGTGACGTCGTTCAATCCGTACTGGGAAATATCAGGCCAGACATTCGAGGATGCCGACGGCTACCGGATCGTGCTGCAGAACGCCGCATGGCGCTGACAGGCAATCACGCCCAAGCCCGCACCGTTACGCGCTGACGTTGCCGCCCGGGCGCGCGACATACACAACGTGCCGCCGCAGCGCATGCCCTTCCGGCAATGCGGGATGATCGAAATCGCGTTCGGGATGAGGCTGCATGCCGAGCCGCTGCATCACGTGTTGCGATCGCTGGTGGGTGTCGGCCGTCCACGCGAAGATCTCGTCGAGCCCGATCCGGTCGAATCCGTCGACCAATACCGCGGCGGCCGCTTCGGCAACATAGCCATACCCCCACGCGTGGCGGGCCTGCCTCCACATGATCTCGACGCATGGCGCCATCGGATGCATCGCGCGCACTTCGTGCGACAGGCCGCAAAGCCCGATCAGCATCGCATCGGCGCGACGCTCGACCGCCCATGTACCGAAACCGTGTGCGTCGAAATGCGCTTCGAAGCGCGCAATGACGTCGCTCGCCTCGTCGACGGACATCGAGCCGCGCGCGAGCCACGCGGTCACGTCCGGATGCGCATGCATCGCCGAAAGCGCGCCCGCATCCGCCGGCCGCCAGCGACGCAGCGTCAGACGTTCGGTTTCGATCTTCGATGGCGTGGTCATGGTTGAGCCGGATCGCACGGGCGGCGACGCAACGCAGGTAACGTCGCGGGCCCGGATGCAGATCGGATGGGAGGGAAATCGCGATCGTCACCTCGACCGGCGACGATCGGAAGAGCAAGCGGCAAGAAACGGGCGCCGGCGCGCCCGCGGCGATTACTCGTTTTCTTCGAAGTAATGCCCGAACTTCGTCTGCTTCGTGCGGATATAACGCTCGTTCTCCTCGCGCACGGGCACCGCGAGCGCCACGCGTTCACAGACGGGAATGCCGTGCTTCGCGAGCGTGTCGAACTTCTCCGGGTTGTTGCTCATCAGGCGCACCGACGTCACGCCGAGGATCCGGAGGATCGCGGCAGCCGAGTCGTATTCGCGGGCGTCGTCGGGCAGGCCGAGGTCGAGGTTTGCCTCGACGGTGTCGCGCCCCTGCTCCTGCAGCGCGTACGCGCGGATCTTGTTGCTCAGGCCGATCCCGCGCCCTTCGTGGCCGCGCAGATACAGCAGCACGCCGCGGTCTTCGGCCGCGATATAGCGCAACGCGAGATCGAGCTGCTCGCCGCAGTCGCAGCGGTACGAGCCGAACACGTCGCCGGTCAGGCATTCGGAATGCAGCCGTGTCAGCACGGACTGCTCGCCGGCGACGTCGCCCATCACGAGCGCGAGATGTTCGGCATCGCTGCCCGATACGCGAAACGCGTATGACGTGAACGTACCGTAGCGCGTGGGCAGCGACGCGGTGGCAACGAGCGTCACGCACTCGTCGGCCTGGCCATTGCCCGGCGTGGGCGATTGGGGACGCGAAGACATCATGAATTCAATCGAAACGTTCAGGAATATAGGAATTGTGTGGATAGTGCGTGACCGGAGTTTACCGCTAATCTGGAAACGTCACGCGACTGCCGCCGCCCGCCCGGCTATACTGGGCTCGTCGGGTGACGCGCATCACGCCCTGCCTTCCCTGCATCGACCTGCACACGGAGAAAGCGAATGAGCACCACTGTCGCGCAAATTCTCAAGGCCAAGCCGGATTCGGGCCGCACCATCTACACCGTCACGAAGAGCGATTTCGTCTACGACGCCATCAAGCTGATGGCGGAAAAAGGCATCGGCGCGCTACTCGTCGTGGACGGCGACGACATCGCGGGCATCGTCACCGAGCGCGACTATGCGCGCAAGATCGTCCTGCAGGACCGTTCATCGAAAGCCACCCGCGTCGAGGAAATCATGACGGCGAAGGTGCGCTACGTCGAACCGTCTCAATCCACCGACGAGTGCATGGCGCTGATGACCGAGCACCGGATGCGCCACCTGCCCGTCCTCGACGGCGGCAAGCTGATCGGCCTTATTTCGATCGGGGATCTCGTGAAGAGCGTGATTGCCGATCAGCAGTTCACGATCAGCCAGCTCGAACACTATATCCACGGTACGCCCGCGGTCACGTCCGTCTGATCCGCCGCAGCAAAAAAGGCCCAAACGCGTAAGCGTCTGGGCGGAAAGCCGCCGGCATGCGGCGACGGAGGTTCTGCTCCTGCGGGCGAACGACGCGCGCAGATGGCGCGCGTCTCGTCGATCAAGCGGTGCGCTCGGGCAGACCCGGGACGTTCAATCAGTTACCGAAGTAGACCGAGTTCACGGGATTCTGCGCTTCCCGCGTCATGCGGCGGCCCGCTTGCCCGGCACCCGTCGCCACGGCACCGTAGCCGCTCGTATCGGCCTGCGCGAGCATCGGCTGGTTCGGCTGGATCCGCTGTTCGGCGGCCTGGATGTTGTTCGGATATTGCGAATCGCTCGCCAGCGGCTTGTAGCCGTTCTGTTCGAGTTGCACGAGTTCGGCCTTGACCTGGTCGCGGGTCAGCCCCTGCTCGGACTGCGCAAACGATGCGATCGGTGCGGCAAGGACGGATGCGGCGATGGCTGCGTAGATGATCGACTTCATGATTTACCTCCGGAATATGTTCTCTTTAGACGTCGCCTCGGCAGGACTGTCTGAAGCGATTGAACCCAGTGTAGTTCTCGCCACTCCAAGGGGAAACCCTTAGTTTGAACATACAGCGTTGCGATTTTGGCAAATATCACCCACTGTTTCCGAACGGAGCCGGTGCAACTTGCTTCATTTGCACAACAATTGCTAACGAAACGCCGACAGCCGAATCACATATGCAGAAGGTTGTGTTGTAAAATCGTAAGGTTTTAATCGCCAGTCGATATTCCATCCACCATGTACGCGCTCACGCCCCTTTCGGTTTCGCTGTCCGGCCCGGCCGGCGTGCGCGCGCGCGCCGGTCATCCGGCGCCTCCCCTCGCTCGACGCACGGCCCAGGCGCCGCTCGCCCCTGCCCGGCGCCTGATCTGACGGCTCGGTCTCCTCCCGGAGCCAGGTCAGACAGGCTCCGGGCGATCCTCATAGGCACACCACGCCTGCCCTTGCCGATCATTTGGAGAATTGCCATGAAACAACGCCTTTACCAGTTGACCGAACTCGACGTCGCTCGCCTCGAGAAACACGCCGAGCACAACCCGCGCTTCCAGACGATGCTCGACACGCTGCTCGAGCGCGCCGACATCGTCCAGCCCGACGCCATCAAGGCGAACGTCGTCACGATGAACTCGCAGATCACACTGCTCGACGAAGCGACCCAGGAACAGGCCACCTGGACGATTGTTTATCCGGACGCGGCCAATCTCGAACTCGGCCGCCTGAACGTCTTCTCGCCCGTCGGCATGGCACTGCTGGGCACCCAGCGCGGCCAGTTGGTCAAGGTGATGCAGCCGAGCGGCGCCGAAAAGCTGATGAAGGTCGCCGCGATCGTGTTCCAGCCGGAAGCCAACGGCGAATACACGCGCTGACGCCGCCGGCCGGCCGGCGCCGCGCTGCAACGGGCGCGTGTCAAGTCCTGGAATAGGTTGACAGTATCCAGACCCTAGAGCGCCCGATGCACCGCATCGGGCGTTTTGTATTTCAGAGCGGCATGTGGCCGCTCGTGGTTATAGATGCGAACCGACTGTTCGACCATCTTGGCGGCCTGCTCAAGGTCAGCGGGACGTTGCAACAGGAACTCGCCCTTGAGGATGCCGTTGACCCGCTCGGCCAGAGCATTCTGATAGCAGTCGTAGCCGTCCGTCATCGAACAGC
>NZ_MDEQ02000038.1 GCF_001883705.2 Burkholderia catarinensis | reverse complement strand
GCGCACGCCCGGATGGATCGGCCCAATCCTGCAAGCCGTGCTTACGTAACCATACCAGTACGGTCGAGCGTCCCTGAATTCCGTAGCGTCGCTGCGCCTCTATGTACGTCAGCTCGCCTTTTTCGACCTGCGTCACCACCGACAGCTTAAAAGCCAGACTGTAGTCCCGCTGGGTCCGCTTGATCCCTTGCTCCACTTGGCACCTCTTCGTTTCGGCGAAAAAGTGTCAACCTATTTCAGGACGGGTCAGCCCAAACAAAAAAGCGACACGTCGAAGGACGTGTCGCTTTTTTTCTTCCTTGTGCGAGAACCAAAAAAAGTGGCTTGGCTTGCTGCAACGGCTGCTTGAGTGTGTTTGCACGAAGGGGTCTAGATCTCGCGTGCAAGCCGTTACGCTGGCTAATGCCCAACACCTCTCAGGGAGGTGGTCCCCACAATACTCTGTCGTTACTTCGTCAGGATCAGTTTGCCGAGCCGTGTGGCACGCAACTGATAAGTCTCTCCGTTATGCGCGATGCTGATGTGGCTGTGGCCTTGCAGCAGCGCATCGCTGCTGACGACTCGCGTGCCTGCATCGCGGCTGCCGGCGGGTTTCGCCGGCGTGGTGACCGCTGCCGTCTTCTGACGGCTGCTGGCTGCGGTGCCGGTCGTATGGCGCAAGGTCAGCGTGGTCGGGCGCGTGGTGTCGGTCATTCGGTTGATCGGTGACTGTCGATACGATGGAATGAATTCTAAATGATAATTATTCCCATTCGCAAAAACTCTTTATCGATCGAAATGGACGGTTTGATAGCTTGAATCAAAGGGGCGGCCCGCAGGCCGCCACCGGGTTCAGTGCAGCGGATCGGGGGCCTGGCGGCCCTGCGTGTATTCGCGGATCAGGCGGACCGTGTCGATATCCGATGTGCGGTACGCTTCCTTGACGATCCCGTGCGTCTGCCGCGCGTCTTCGCTGTCGTCCGTGACGACCAGCGTCGTGCGGTATTCGAAACGCAGGAACAGTTGGCTGTCGTCGCGCTCCTCGATCGTCATCGTCAGCGAGCCGCCGATCTCGCCATCGGCCGCGAGGATGTCGTAGCGGACCTGCTGGTTCGGCGTGAACGTGACGCGGTCGCGCACGGTCGCGTGACCGTAGTGCAGTTCACGCTCGAGCGTCGTGTCCGTCCGTTCGTGGACGACGCAGCTATCGAGGCCGAGCACGAACAGCTGCGGCTGTTCGGCGCGCAGCACGAGACCTTCCCAGAGCTGGTCGCGGGTGAGGGGCGGCACGGCCGGATCGTCGGAGTTGATCTGGATCAGATGTTCGAAGTTCAAGGGTGCGGGTTCCTTCTGGTGGCGGGCGACCACATGGTTCAAGAAGTCATTGTGACGCAAAACGGGCGGTTTCGCGGCACCTGCGCCCCCGTCCGGGCGTCATGCTTCGATGCACCCCATGCGGCCGGTCTGGTAGTCGACGACGGCCTGCCGGATCTCTTCTTCGGTATTCATCACGAACGGGCCGTAGCGGACGATCGGCTCGTTGAGCGGCACGCCGCCGATCAGCAACAGGTCGAGCGGCGTGTCGCCCGCGGCGAACGCGACCGTGTCGCCATCGTCGCCGTACACGATCATGTGCCGTGCGTCGACAGCCTGCCTGTCGGGCCCGTAGAGGCCCGTTCCGTCGATCGGATAGGCAAACACGCGATAGCCGGCCGGCACGGGCTGCGTGACCGCCGCGCCGGGTTCCAGCGAGAAATGCTGGTAGAGGATCGGTGTCCGCGTTTCGATCGCGGCCCGGACGCCGAACGCTTCGCCGGCGATGACGCGCACGCGCGCGCGACCGTCAGGCGACGTTGCGGTCGGGATGCGATCGGTCGGAATCTCCTGGTAGCGCGGCGCGATCAGCTTGTCGCGGCGCGGCAGGTTGACCCACAGCTGGAAGCCGTGGGAGCGGCCGCCCGCCTGCGCGAACGCCGGATCCGGCATCTCGCTGTGCACGACGCCGGCGCCGGCCGTCATCCACTGCACGTCGCCGGGGCCGAGCGTGCCGGCATGGCCGGACGAGTCGCGATGGCGGAAGCGCCCGTGGAGAACGTAGGTCACGGTCTCGAAGCCGCGATGCGGATGGTCGGGCGCGCCCTTGGCTTCGCCGGGGGCGTAGTCGACGGGGCCCATTTCGTCGAGCAGCAGGAACGGATCGAAATCCATCAGCAGCCGGGTCGGGAACGGGCGGTGAACCACGAAGCCGCCACCTTCGGTGGTGCGAAGCGCGGGGTACGTGCGGTCAAGCGAGCGAGCGGTCGTCATGGGGAGGCCCTCGAAATCATCGGAATAGCGTTATTTTTGAAACATAGCGCTATTATATTGGGCGTTTTGCCGTTCGATTTGCGACGCTTCGCAATGGATTGTTCTGAAATTGGAACGATGAGATGAGTATCGATGCACATAACCTGAACGACCTCATGTACTTTTCGCAGGTCGTCGAACATGGCGGTTTCTCGGCTGCGGAGCGCGTGCTGGGCATCTCGAAATCGCGCCTGTCGCGGCGCCTGACCGAGCTCGAGGCGGCGCTCGGCGTGCGGCTGCTGCAGCGCTCGACGCGCAAGCTTGCGCTGACCGAGGCGGGGGAGCTGTTCTATCAGCATTGCCAGGCGATGCTCGCCGAAGCGCAGGCCGCGATGAACGCGGTGCAGCAGCTGCGCGCGTCGCCGCGCGGCTCGGTGCGTGTCAGCGTGCCCGTCACGCTGTCGCAGACGATGCTGTCGCGCATCCTGCCCGAATTCCTGCGCCGCTATCCCGAGGTGAAGGTGCATGTCCGCGTGACGAATCGCGTGATCGACCTGTTCGAGGATTCGATCGACGTCGCGCTGCGCGTGCGTTCGGAGCCGCCGCAGAACGCGAACATCGTCGTGCGGCCGCTGTGGCGCACCGAACAGATGCTGGTCGGCGCGCCGAGCCTGCTGAGCCAGAATGCGCCGCCACTGGTGCCGGATGACCTGACCGGCTTCGAGACGCTCGATACGCCGAGCGTCGACGGGCGGCACGTGTTCAACCTGATCGCGCCGGACGGTACGCGTCACGTGCACGAGCACGACCCGCGGCTCGTGACGGCCGACCTGATGACGATCCGCGAGGCCGTGCTCGACGGCCTCGGCATCGCGGCGCTGCCGGAGATGATGTACGGCAACGCGCTGCGCGCGGGGCAACTGTCGCCCGTGATGCCGGGCTGGACGCTGCCGGTGCCGCAACTGTATGCGGTGTTCGTGTCGCGGCAGGGGATGCCGCCCGCGGTGCGTGCGTTCGTCGACTACCTGGTCGAGAAGCTCGATCACGGCGCCTATACGGATCCGGGGTGCCCGGAGCGCGCCAAGAAGGAAGCGGCGGCCGATGCTTCGGCGACCTGAACACGGCATGCGCGCCGACGCAAATTTGTTTTGTCATTGAAGCGTCGCCTGCAATCGCAAGTTTCAATCGCCGGAACCTTGAATGCGCGGGCGGGCGGGCCTATATTGAAATCCCATTTCGTGAAGGAAGTTCTGAGCGAAATCAGGTGGCCGCATATCTTGCGAGCCAGATAGGGCAGAACGCGCAGTCCGTGCAGACCACGGCAGAGTCGCATTTGCGTTGCTTGAGGCGCAACCGATACCGCCAAAGAGCCCGCAGCCCGAAGGCGCCCGTGTGCGCATGAAAAAAGGCCTTCATCTGGCGATGAAGGCCTTTTACTTTCTGCGCGACTGCGAGGGGCGGGGCGTGCGCGCGTTACTTCGCTTTCGCGCTCGGCTCCGTTACGAAGCCGAGCTTCGTCAGGCCGCCTGCCTGTGCATCCGACATCACTTCCGCGACGTGCTCGTATGCAACCTTGCGGTCCGCGCGCAGGTGCAACTCCGGCTGCGGCGTGCGTTTCGCCGCTTCCGCGATGCGCGCCTGCAGCTGTTCGCGCGTGACCGTATGGTCGTCCCACAGGATCGTGCCGTCGCCCTGGATCGCGACGTCGACCGTCTGCGGCTTTTCGTCGACGGGCTGGCTGCTGGCGTGCGGCAGGTCGATCTTCACCGCATGCTGCATCGCCGGGATCGTGACGAGGAAAATGATCAGGAGTACGAGCATGACGTCGACGAGCGGCGTCATGTTGATCTCGCTCATCACGGCATCGTCGTCATCGTCGCTGAAACCTGTGTTCATTGCCATGGTTCACCTCGCTCAGCTGGCGCGCGTCGCGAGACGCAGGCCGTCGCGCGTCGACGACGATGCGAGGCGCGCACCCGTCACGAAGTACGCGTGCAGGCCGTGCGCGAAGCGCCGCAGCTTGCTGACGACGCCCTTGTTCGCGCGGGTCAGTGCGTTGTAGCCGAGCACGGCGGGAATTGCGACGAACAGGCCGAAGGCCGTCATGATCAGCGATTCGCCGACCGGTCCCGCGACCTGATCGATCGATGTCTGGCCGGTTGCGCCGATCACGAGCAGCGCATGGTAGATCCCCCAGACGGTACCGAACAGGCCGACGAACGGCGCCGTGCTGCCGATCGACGCGAGGATCGCGAGACCGCTCTGCATGCGCGAGATGCCTTCGTCCATCGTGTCCTTCAGGCAGCGCGTGACCCAGTCCGACACGTCCATGCGATCGTGCAGGTGCGGTTGCGTCTGGTGGTGGTGATCGGCGGCTTCCTTGCCCGACAGCGCGAGCGCGAGGAACGGGTTGTCGTTCGGCGTCGAGGCGGCGAGCCCGAGCTTCTTGATGCCGTCGTCGAAATCGTCCGAATGCCAGAACGCCTGTTCGGCGTTCTTCGTGAGGCGGTTCAGGCGGATCACATTCCAGCCCTTGATGACGATCACGACCCACGACAGGACCGACATCACGAGCAGCGTGATCGCAATGGCGCGCGTGACGAAATCACCTTGCGCCCAGACGTGCGCGATACCGTAGCTTTGCATTTTTTGTTTCCTTTGAATCTTCCGGATGAGGCAGGTTAGTCAGTGAGCCCGAAGCTGTAGGGCTGTGTGCGGGCGGCGCGGATCGCCTGGCCGTTCTCGATGTACGGACGGCAGGTGGTCGAACGCATCGCGTCGAGTGCGGCATCGTCGAGGCGCGGGTAGCCGCTGCTCTTCTGCAGATTGATGCTTTCGATCTTGCCGGTCACGCCGACGACGAAATGAACATAGGCCGTGCCCGACTCGCCGCGGCGGCGCGACATCGACGGGTAGTCGGGCTTCACGAAGTTGCACTGCAGCGTCGGCACGTTCTTCGGCGCGCTGACCTGCATCGTTTCGCGAGCGGGGCCGGGCGTGGCGGCCGGTGCCGCAGGTGCGGGGGCGGCGGGAGCAGGCGTCGGATCGGCGGCCGGCGCGGGCGTTGGCGACGGGGCCGGCGATTGTGCAACCGGCTGGGGCGTCGGCTTCGCGGCTTTCGGCACCGGCTTCGGCTCGACCTTCGGCTTTACGCGCGGTACGGGCTTCGGCGGTGCGGGCTGCGGGATCGATTCGGCCGCGACCTGCCGGGCGATCGGCGCAGGCGCGATGAGCTGCGCGGTGATCGACTGGACTTCGACCGATTTCGGCGGCGGCGCGTTGCGATGGAGCCAGGCGGCCGTCAGCATGATCGCGTGTGCGGCAAGCACACCGACCGCGACGACGATCACTCGGGGATTCATACGTGGTGCAGCCGGCAAGGCGCCGGCAGGAGCGAGATGCGAAGCCTGCATGTTAGCTTGAAAGAACGATGTCGCACCCGGGGCGCGGCGGGTGAATCGGCATCACTTGCGGAAGATCAGCAGCGAGATGCAAACGGTGGTCACAAATCCGATCAGCAATTCCATGACAGGCTCCTTGGCAGGTAAGCCGCTGGCTCGCGCAGACGATGGCTTGCTGACGGTTAAAACAAAAAATGCGGCCTGGGCCGCATGCGCGCACTCGGCGCCGGTCAGGCCGCCTTGCGTTCGTAGAACGTGACCGGGATCGGGTGAGCGTGATGCTCGACACCGCACCGGCTCGCGCAGACGCCCTGCTCGGCCATGAGGTCGCGTACGGATTCCTCGCACTTGCCGCAGCACGTGGCTACGCCGAGTTCGAACTGGAGTTCGTCGAAAGAATTCACGCCCTCTGCGAGGGACGCGCGAATCTTGCGATCGGAAACAGACTTGCACACGCAGACGATCATGATGAGTTGCGATAGCTAACGTTAATGCGAATTATTATCATTAATTTTGCGGGCGTTGACAAGCCTGGGTCGGGCTTTTTTTAAGGTCATCAGACCCTTGAAGCGGCAGAAGCGGCAGAGCCGAGGCGGGAGGGGGTGCGCCGGCCCGCGTCAGGCGGTCGCGCAGGCGCGTGCGTTCGGCGAGGAAATGGTGACGGATTCGACCGGTGCATCGAGGCCGAGCAGCGTCGAGGCGAGCACCTGCAATGGCCGGCCGTCGCCGGTCGAGCAGAAGCGGGGGGGCGCCGCGCGCGTGCCGTCCGGTGCACGCAGCGCGCGTTCGTCGAGCACCCGCGCGAGCTGGCGGGCGATGGCGTCGCTCGTGTCGACGATCGTCAGGCGGTCGCCGATAAGGTTACGAATCGTTTCTATGAGAAACGGGTAATGCGTGCAGCCGAGCACCAGCGTATCGGCGCCGCCGTCGAGCATCGGTTGCAGGTAACGGTCGAGCAACGCACGCAAGGCGGGCGAGTTCGTGTCGCCGCGTTCGATCGCTTCGACGAGCCCGTGGCCGGGCTGGCAGATGAAGCGGCGGCCCGCGCCGTAGCGGTCGAGCAGCGCCTGGAAGCGTGGGCTGTTCAGCGTCGATTGCGTGGCGAGGACGCCCGCGATGCCGCTCGCGGACAAGGCTGCGGCCGGTTTGATACCCGGCTCGACGCCGACGAGCGGCATCGGCAGGTGTTCGCGGATGGCCGCGATCGCCCGCGCCGTTGCGGTGTTGCAGGCGACGACGAGCGCTTTCGCGCCTTCGCGAGCGAGCCATTCGCCGATTGCCAGCGTGCGTTCCGTAATGAACGCCTCGTCGCGCGGACCATACGGCGCATGGTGCGAATCGGCGACGTAGATGCATGATTCGCCGGGCAGCTGCGCGCGCACGGCGCGCAGCACCGACAGGCCGCCCAGCCCGGAATCGAAGATGCCGACGGGGGCGGCGGCACGCATCGCGGCAGCGGCAGGCTGGTTCGTCATCGTCATGCTGGCGGCTCGGCGGCGGGTGACGCGATTACTCGGCCGAACCCATCATCGATTGCTGGTAGTTCTGGATGCCGACCTTGCCGATCAGGTCGATCTGCGTTTCCAGCCAGTCGATGTGCTCTTCGGTGTCGTCGAGGATCTTTTCGAAGATCTCGCGCGACACGTAGTCGCGAACCGATTCGCAGTAGGCGATCGCTTCCTTGCAGGTGGACTGCGAGATCTGCTCGAGCTTCAGGTCGCACTTCAGGATCTCTTCGGTTTCCTCGCCGACGAGCAGCTTGTGCAGATCCTGCAGGTTCGGCAGGCCGTCGAGCATGAACACGCGCTCGATCAGCCAGTCGGCATGCTTCATTTCGCCGATCGACTCGTCGTATTCGTGCTTGCCGAGCTTGTCGAGGCCCCAGTGCTTGTACATGCGGGCATGCAGGAAGTACTGGTTGATCGCCGTGAGTTCGTTCTTCAGTTGGGCGTTCAGATATTCGATGACTTTCTTGTCGCCTTGCATGGCTGTTCCTTGTTCAGTGGGGCTTCAGAAACCGAACGATAATCGCTCGAACGAGAAAAGCCAAGCCTCGAAGCCTTGTCTGGCCTGCCTTTTGCATGTAATGAGAATCAGCCTCGAGTAACCGGCCGCGCACGATAATGAGAACGAGAAGTAGAAAGGCCGGACTCCCGTCCGGCCTTTCGCTCGATCGCGCTTAAGCGGTTGCGACCGGGATCTTGCCGATCTTCGCCTGCCACTCCTTGGGACCGGTCTGGTGCACCGACGTGCCCGACGAATCGACGGCGACCGTCACCGGCATGTCCTGCACGTCGAACTCGTAGATCGCTTCCATGCCGAGGTCTTCGAATGCGAGCACCTTCGCGCCGCGGATCGCCTTCGACACGAGGTAAGCTGCACCGCCGACCGCCATCAGGTAAGCAGCCTTGTGCTTCTTGATCGCGTCGATCGCGACCGGGCCGCGTTCGGCCTTGCCGACCATCGAGATCAGGCCCGTCTGCGCGAGCATCGTCTCGGTGAACTTGTCCATGCGGGTGGCCGTCGTCGGGCCGGCCGGGCCGACCACTTCGTCGCGCACCGGATCGACCGGGCCGACGTAGTAGATCACGCGGTTCGTGAAGTCGACCGGCAGCTTCTCGCCCTTCGCGAGCATGTCGGCGATGCGCTTGTGCGCGGCGTCGCGGCCGGTGAGCATCTTGCCCGACAGCAGCAGCGTCTGGCCCGGTGCCCAGCTCGCGACTTCTTCCGGCGTCAGCGTGTTCAGGTCGACGCGCTTGCTGGTTTCCGTGTTCGGTTCCCATTGGACCTTCGGCCAGGCGTCGAGCGACGGCGCTTCAAGCTTGGCCGGGCCCGAACCGTCGAGCACGAAGTGCGCGTGGCGCGTCGCCGCGCAGTTCGGGATCAGCGCGACCGGCTTCGAGGCCGCGTGCGTCGGTGCCGCCATGATCTTCACGTCGAGCACGGTCGCCAGGCCGCCAAGGCCCTGCGCGCCGATGCCGAGCGCGTTGACCTTCTCGTGCAGCTCGACGCGCAGTTCCTCGACCCAGTCCTGCGGGCCGCGCGCGATGATTTCCTGGATGTCGATCGGCTCCATCAGCGATTCCTTCGCCATCAGCATCGCCTTTTCGGCGGTGCCGCCGATGCCGATCCCGAGCATGCCGGGCGGGCACCAGCCCGCGCCCATCGTCGGGACCGTCTTCAGCACCCAGTCGACGATCGAGTCGGACGGGTTCAGCATCACGAACTTCGACTTGTTCTCCGAGCCGCCGCCCTTCGCCGCGACCTGCACGTCGACCTTGTCGCCCGGCACGATCTCGTAGTGGATCACGGCCGGCGTGTTGTCCTTCGTGTTCTTGCGGGCGCCTTCCGGCGGATTGACGATCGACGCACGCAGCACGTTGTCCGGGTGCGTGTAACCGCGGCGCACGCCTTCGTTGATCATGTCGGTGAGGCCCATCGTCGCGCCGTCCCAGCGCACGTCCATGCCGACCTTCACGAAGATCGTGACGATGCCGGTGTCCTGGCAGATCGGGCGCTTGCCTTCCGCGCACATGCGGCTGTTCGTGAGGATCTGCGCGATCGCATCCTTCGCGGCCGGGCTCTCTTCCAACTCGTACGCGCGGCCGAGCGCCTGGATGTAGTCGAGCGGGTGGTAGTAGCTGATGTACTGCAGCGAATCCGCGATGCTCTGGATCAGGTCTTCCTGTTTGATGACGGTCATGGCTGAGACTCTGTGGGGACTGTGGGGAATGCGTTTATGCGTTGACGGCTGCTTCGGCCGGCTTGCGGGACGCGGCCGCTGCTGGCGCATGCGTCTCGTGGAAGTGGGCCGGGTGCGTGTGCGTCGTCAGGCGGTCGACCCACGCCATCACGAGCGCCGACACGAGGAACGACACGTGGATGATCACCTGCCACATGATCGCGTGCATCGTGTGCTGGTCGGGGTTGATGAAGGTCTTCAGCAGGTGGATCGACGAAATGCTGATCAATGCCATCGACAGCTTGACCTTCAGCACGCCCGCGTTCACGTGGTCGAGCCACTCGGGCTCGTCGGGGTGGCCCTCGATGCCGAGGCGCGACACGAACGTTTCGTAACCGCCGACGATCACCATGATCAGCAGGTTCGAGATCATCACCACGTCGATCAGGCCGAGCACCGCGAGCATCACGCTGATTTCGTCGAGGCTGGTCGCATGCGACAGCAGGTGCCAGACTTCCTTCAGGAACAGGAACACATAGACGGCTTGCGCAACGATCAGGCCGAGGTAAAGCGGAACCTGGAGCCAGCGGCTCATGAAAATCAGCGCGGGAAGGGGGCGAAGCGGGCGACGCGCGGGGCGGCCGGGCGAATGCGGGGCGGACATGTCGGAAGTGCGGGCGCGGTGCGCAGGTATCGGGGTGATTTTGAAAAGGCGCGCTATTGTAACGCGTCGGCCGGCGCGACTGCAGCGACGCGCCGGTACTGCCGGGGACCGATCAGGAGGCGGCCGCCGGCACGCGTTTCACGCGCAGGCTCGCGAGCACGATGCCGGCAACGACGCACGCGAGCGCGATGCCGTGCGCGAGCGTCGGTCGCTCGCCGAGGAACGCGATGCCGTACGCGGCCGCGGCGATCGGCAGTACCGCGCTGAACACGCCGGCAAGGCTGCCCGGCACGTGCCGGATGCCTTTCATCCACAGCCAGAACGAGAAGATGCTGGCCGACAGGCCATACCAGACGACGAGCGCCCAGGTGCCGGCCGGCACGCTCGCGTAATCGAAGTGCCACAGCGCCGTCACGCCGAGCGGCAGCATCAGGAACAGGCCGAACAGGTGTGTATACGCGCAGATGTCGATCGGCGCGAGCGTCTGCGTGAGCCGGCGCGACAGGATCACGTAGATCGATTCGCAGCACACCGCGCCGAGGATCAGCAGGTTGCCGGCCAGCGAACCGGACGCTTCGCCGTGCCCGGCCGCGCCGCCGTTGGCGAGGTTGATCGTCACGACGCCGACGATCGCGAGCCCGATCGACACGAGCGCACGGCCGTTCGGTTTTTCACGCAGGATCAGCCATGCGAACAGCGCGACGATCGCCGGGATCGTGCTCGTGATGACGCCGGCCGCCACCGCGCTCGTGCGCTGCACGCCGTTGAGCATCAGCAGCGTGAACATGAAGGTGCCGAAGAACGCCTGCAGGAACAGGTTCAGCCATTCGCCGCGCTTGACCGCGCGCATCTTCACGGGGCTGAACAGCGGCCACAGCACGGCGATCGCGATCACGAAGCGCAGCGTGGCGAGGATGGCGACGGGGACGAATGCAACGATGGATTTACCGATACCGACGTTGCTGCCGACGAACAGCATCGACAGGATGAGGAAGAGGGCGTAGCGATTCAAGCTGGAATCCGGGAGGCGAGTTCAGTTAGGATTGTAGGGTCGCGGTTGTAACAGCGTAAAGCGGACTGTAATGCGGCGGACCGTAATGCAAGCCGCCCGGCGTGCGAAACGGCCATGCCGCGTAAGTGACGGGTAAGTTGGAGCGCTTATCGTGGAAACCGCCGGGCCGCACGTTCACCGTTGCGTGATGTGCTGCGGTGCAGCATCGCGCGCAGCCTTCGTGGCCGTGCGCAGGTGGGTGGGAGACAGCGGCGCGCATGCGCCGGCCAAGACACGCGGCGCGCACGATCGCGCCGCCAGAGGATTCATGTTCACCAAGGGGTAGTCGATGTCTGCGATTGAATCGGTTCTTCACGAAACCCGCCAGTTCGCGCCGCCCGCGGCGCTCGAACTGGCGGCGACCATTTCCGGCATGCCGGCCTATCGCGCGCTCGTCGCCGAGGCCGAGCAGGATTACGAAGGCTTCTGGGCGCGTCTCGCGCGCGAGGGCCTCGCGTGGCACAAGCCGTTTTCGACGGTGCTCGACGAGAGCAACGCGCCGTTCTACAAGTGGTTCGACGACGGCGAGCTGAACGCGTCGTACAACTGCCTCGACCGTCACGTCGAAGCCGGCAACGGCGAGCGCGTCGCGGTGATCTTCGAGGCCGACGACGGCACCGTCACGCGCGTCACCTATGCGGATCTGCTGGCACGCGTGTCGCGTTTCGCGAATGCGCTGAAGAAACGCGGGATCGCCAAGGGCGACCGCGTCGTCATCTACATGCCGATGTCGATCGAAGGCATCGTCGCGATGCAGGCCTGCGCGCGGATCGGCGCCACGCACTCGGTCGTATTCGGCGGCTTCTCCGCGAAGTCGCTGAACGAGCGGCTCGTCGACGTCGGCGCGGTCGCGCTGATCACGGCCGACGAGCAGGCGCGCGGCGGCAAGACGCTGCCGCTCAAGAGCATCGCCGACGAGGCGATCGCGATGGGCGGCTGCGAAGCGGTGAAGAGCGTGATCGTCTATCGCCGCACCGGCGGCAAGATCGACTGGCATGCGGACCGCGACCTGTGGATGCATGAGCTGACGGACGGCGAAGCCGACCGCTGCGAGCCGGAATGGGTCGGCGCCGAGCATCCGCTGTTCATCCTGTATACGTCGGGCTCGACCGGCAAGCCGAAGGGTGTGCAGCACAGCACCGGCGGCTACCTGCTGTGGGCCGCGCAGACGATGAAGTGGACCTTCGACTGGAAACCCGACGACGTATTCTGGTGCACGGCCGACATCGGCTGGGTGACCGGCCACACGTACATCACGTACGGCCCGCTCGCATGCGGCGGCACGCAGGTCGTGTTCGAAGGCGTGCCGACCTACCCGGACGCCGGCCGCTTCTGGAAGATGATCGGCGATCACAAGGTCACCGTGTTCTACACCGCGCCGACCGCGATCCGTTCGCTGATCAAGGCCGCCGATGCCGACGACAAGGTGCACCCGAAGAGCTATGACCTGTCGAGCCTACGCATCATCGGCACGGTCGGCGAGCCGATCAATCCGGAAGCATGGATGTGGTATCACAAGCACGTCGGCCACGAGCGCTGCCCGATCGTCGACACGTGGTGGCAGACCGAGACGGGCGGCCACATGATCACGCCGCTGCCGGGCGCGACGCCGACCGTGCCCGGTTCGTGCACGCTGCCGCTGCCGGGCATCATGGCCGCGGTGGTCGACGAGACGGGCCAGGACGTGGCGGACGGGCAAGGCGGCATCCTGGTCGTCAAGCGCCCGTGGCCCGCGATGATCCGCACGATCTGGGGCGACCCGGAGCGCTTCAAGAAGAGCTACTACCCCGAGGAACTCGGCGGCCGGCTGTATCTCGCCGGCGACGGCACCGTGCGCGACAAGGACACCGGCTACTTCACGATCATGGGCCGGATCGACGACGTGCTGAACGTGTCGGGCCACCGGCTCGGCACGATGGAGATCGAGTCGGCGCTGGTGTCGCACGAGCTCGTTGCCGAGGCGGCCGTGGTCGGCCGTCCGGACGACACGACGGGCGAGGCGGTCGTGGCGTTCGTGGTGCTGAAGCGTTCGCGTCCGGAAGGCGAGGAAGCCGCGGCACTCGCGAAGACGTTGCGCGACTGGGTCGGCAAGCAGATCGGGCCGATTGCGAAGCCGAAGGACATCCGCTTCGGCGACAACCTGCCGAAGACGCGTTCGGGCAAGATCATGCGGCGCCTGCTGCGCTCGCTCGCGAAGGGCGAGGCGATCACGCAGGACACGTCCACGCTCGAGAATCCGGCCATCCTCGATCAGCTCACCGAAGTGCGCTGATCGCCCCGGTTGTGCGCATCACGCGCATGAGCCCCTGCGCGGCAATCCCGATTGCCCGCGCAGGGGCTTTTTGCTACATAACGGCATGACCGTTCCGACCCGTCCGGCGCCTGCTGCGCCACCGCCTGTTCCCGAGCCGCTCGCGCGTGCCCACGCGCGCTACTGGCGCTTCAACGTCGCGCTGATCGCGGTGCTGATGGCGATCGGCTTCGCGGTGTCGTTCGTCGTGCCGTTCTTCGCGCCCGCGCTCGCGGGAATCCGCTTCGCCGGTTTCAGCCTGCCGTTCTATGTCGGCGCGCAGGGTGCGATTCTCGTGTACCTCGTGCTGATCGTCGTGTACATCGGGCTGATGCAACGCGCGGACCGAACGCTGCGCCGCGCGTACGACGACCATGCGGCGCGTGCCGGCAACGCCACGGCGGGCGCTGATTCATGCTGACGCATCGACTGATACGCGCGTACGCGCTCTACACGCTGGGTTTTCTCGGGTTCGTGCTGCTGATGTGGCGGATCGAGCGCGCGACCGGCTCGGGTGTCTGGATCGGCTACGTGTTCCTGTTCGTGCCGATCGCCGTGTATGCGGTGATCGGGCTGCTGTCGCGCACGTCCGATCTCGTCGAGTACTACGTGGCCGGGCGGCGTGTGCCGTCCGCGTTCAACGGGATGGCGACGGCGGCCGACTGGCTGTCGGCCGCGTCGTTCATCGGCCTGGCCGGATCGCTCTACTCAACCGGCTACGACGCGCTTGCGTACGTGATGGGCTGGACGGGCGGGTTCTGCCTCGTCGCGTTCCTGCTCGCGCCTTATGTGCGCAAGCTTGCGCGCTACACGATTCCCGATTTTCTCGGCACGCGCTTTTCGAGCACCGCCGTACGCGCGCTGGCGGCCGGCGCGGCGATCCTGTGTTCGTTCGTGTATCTGGTCGCGCAGATCCAGGGGATCGGCCTGATCGCGACGCGCTTCATCGGCGTCGATTTCGCGATCGGAATCTTCTGCGGGCTCGCGGGCATTCTCGTGTGCTCGTTTCTCGGCGGGATGCGCGCGGTCACGTGGACGCAGGTCGCGCAGTACATCATCCTGATCAGCGCGATCCTGATTCCGGTGTCGCTGATCGCGATGAAGAACGGGCTCGGCCCCGTGCCGCAGCTCTACTACGGCAAGCTGATGGAGCGCGTCGCGGCGCGCGAGGCGCAGGTGCGCGATGCGTCCGGGGAGCAGCAGGTGCGCGACGCATACCGCCGGCAGGCCGCGGACATCCAGACGCGGCTCGACCGGCTGCCGGCATCCTATGCGGACGCACGCCGGCATCTCGCCGACCAGCTTGCCGACCTGCGGCGCCACAACGGGCCGCTGCGCGAGATCAGCCAGCGCGAGCGCGAGCTGGCCGACTTCCCGCGCGATCCGGCGGCGGCGCGCGTCGCGTGGACGCAGGCGCGCGACGACCTGCTGGCCCGTGCCGAGCCGCCCGTGCCGATGCACGAACCGTTTCCCGCCGCGAGCGACGACGAACGCAAGCCGCGCGAGCGGAATTTCCTCGCGCTGCTGCTGTGCCTGTCGCTCGGCACCGCGAGCCTGCCGCACATCCTGACGCGCTACAACACGACCACGTCGGTCGCGTCGGCGCGCCGCTCGGTCGGCTGGACGCTGTTCTTCATCGCACTGTTCTACCTGAGCGTGCCGGTGCTCGCGGTGCTGATCAAGTACGAGATCCTCGCGAACCTCGTCGGGCGGCCGTTCGCCGAATTGCCGGCGTGGGTCACGCAATGGCATCACTTCGAACCCGACCTGATCAGCGTCGTCGAGGTGATTCGCGACGGCATCGTGCACTGGTCGGAAATCCAGATGCAGCCGGACATGGTCGTGCTGGCCGCGCCGGAGATCGCGGGGCTGCCGTATGTCGTGTCGGGACTGATCGCGGCCGGAGCGCTTGCCGCGGCGCTGTCGACCGCGGACGGGCTGCTGCTGACGATCGCGAACGCGCTGTCGCACGACGTCTATTACTGCATGGTCGCGCCCGATGCATCGAGCCAGCGGCGCGTGACGATCTCGAAGGTGCTGCTGCTCGGCGTCGCGCTGTTCGCGTCGTATGTCGCGTCGCTCAATACGGGGAAGATCCTGTTTCTGGTCGGCGCCGCGTTCTCGCTGGCCGCATCGAGCTTCTTTCCGGTGCTCGTGCTCGGCGTGTTCTGGAAGCGCACGACGACGCGCGGCGCGATCGCCGGGATGGTGACGGGGCTCGCGGTGTGCGTGTACTACATCGTGTCGACTTATCCGTACTTCACGCAGCTGACGGGGTTCGCCGGGCGGACGTGGTTCGGGATCGAGCCGATCAGTTCGGGGGTGTTCGGCGTGCCGGCGGGGTTTGCGGTGGCGATCGCGGTGAGTCTGTGCGATCGAAGGCCGGATGAATATACGCGGGCGCTGGTGGATTACATTCGGCATCCGTGACGCGGGGGCGAGTGGATGTGGGGTGTGGCGGCGCCCCAAATGAAACGCCCCCTGATTTCTCGGGAAATCAGGGGGCGTCATGCATTCTGGCGGAGAGAGGGGGATTCGAACCCCCGATAGGCGATTAACCTATACACGCTTTCCAGGCGTGCGACTTAAACCACTCATCCATCTCTCCGGAAGACCGAGAGTATAGCAAACTCTGGCGGCAGCCCGCCACTCCCTCCGACGATCCGTGCAAACCGGACGGGCCGCGGGTTCCGCCGCCTGTCAGAGAACCGTCGAGCGAGCGGTCGCGCTACCGTGCGATCATTCCCCGTCCGCCTGCATTTTCCGGCTCAGTCATCAGAAGGAACGCCACGCCATGTCGCTCTCCGCCTTGCTCGCCTTTGCCCTGATCCTGTCCGTCGGCGTCGCCACGCCCGGCCCGACGGTGCTGCTCGCAATGAGCAACGGTTCGCGATACGGATTGCGTCACGCGATGGTCGGCATGCTCGGCGCCGTCACGGCCGACGTCGTGCTCGTCGCGCTGGTCGGGTTCGGCCTCGGCGTGCTCCTCGACGCGTCGGAAACGGCGTTCGTGACGCTGAAGCTGCTCGGTGCGGCGTGGCTCACGTATGTGGGCATCCGGATGCTGATGTCGAGCGGTCGCTCCACGGCCGCGCAGGAATGCGTGCCCGCCACGCCCGATCGCAGGACCGCCTTTCTGAAGAGCTTCTTCGTCGCGATGAGCAACCCGAAGTACTACCTGTTCATGTCCGCGTTGCTGCCGCAGTTCGTCGACCGGTCGCAGGCAATCGCGCCGCAGTACGCGATCCTGGCGGCGACGATCGTCGCGATCGACGTGATCGGGATGACCGGTTACGCGCTGCTCGGCGTGCATTCGGTGCGCGTGTGGAAAGCGGCCGGGGAGAAGTGGCTGAACCGCGTGAGCGGGTCGCTGCTGCTGATGCTCGCGGGGTACATTGCGCTGTATCGCAAGGCCGAGCACTGAAGCAGCGATGTATCGGGAAAGCGGCATAACGGCAGCCGGCGCGACGATGAAGCCGGTCGATCGCTTTACGCTCGCAACGCACGACGGACCGTACGAAGCTTGGCCGTCGCGCACGCATGTGCTCGTGGACGGCGTGCGTTCCGATCTCGCCGTTTCCGGCTACGTGCTGCTCCGCCAGTTCGAGACGCCGGCCGCGTATCTGCTCGTGACCGACTACGACTGCCCGTTCGAGGAGGCCGTCACGTTCACGCTCGTGTCGAAGAATCCGTTAAAGGAACTCGCGCGGCGCACGGTCGGCGCGATGGTCGCGTCGTGCCATCTGGACGGCATGACATGGGCCGACGACCGGCATTTCAGCGCGACGTTCGTCGATATCGACGGACGATGGGATTTCACGATTCGTGACCGATCGGTGCCGTTCGTCCTGCCTCGGCTCGGCATGAATCGCGTGCAGGATCGGTGACGCGCGATCGGCGCTCGCGAGCGTCTCGTCCGCGCAAGCGCGCCGTTTGAAATCCGCCAATACCGGCGATTTCAATTTTCTTTCGCATTGATCAGACATGTAAGCCTGAATGTGCCCGAATCCCGCGCGGCCAAGACGCATGGCGGCAGGGCCGGCGACGGCCGGGCATCGCGTCAGCACGCCGCATTACAAAATGAATGGAAATTGAAAGAATTCCTTCCCTTGACGCAATGCGCCCGTGCCATTTATTGTCCGTCTGCCGCCCGTGAGAGAGCACGACGGCAATCGCGGATGCGCGCCTAGCGCGCACGACAACACGTAGCAAAAAAGCAGAAAAGGAACGTGGTAGCCACATGAAGCCGCTATTCGACGACAACAAATCCGATGCGGTCAGCGCTCGTCCTTCCGCCCCGTCTTTGTCACCCGTCGCCGTGCCTGCCGCCGCCAACATCGTCGTGCCGGCAGCGCAGCCGACGGAGCACGCGCGCCTGATCACCGTCGACGAGATCGACCAGCTCGGCGCGACGCAGGGCACGCGGATCGCCGCCTTCTCCCAGCAGATTCTCGCGAGCGTTCGCGCGTCGGACGCCGACCAGTTCGGCGACAAGCTCAACGAGCTGATCGCGACCGCGAAGGGGCTCGACCCGCGCGGTGCCGACAAGGGCGGGCTGCTCACGCAGGTCACGCGGCTGTTCCGCTCGACGAAGGAAAAGCTGCTGTCGCAATACGAGTCGGTGAGTAAGCGGATGGACACGCTCGTCGTCGAGCTCGAGAACCATGCGCAGCGCCAGAAGGCCGGCATCGACGAGCTCGAGCGGATGTACAACGACAACTACGCGCTGCACCAGGAGCTTGCGCAGTCGAAGGCGCATGGCGAAACGGCGCTCGCGACGCTGCGCGCGCATCTCGCGGCCGGCCCGCAGCCGGTGGACGACGCGTTCGGCGCGCAACGCCTGCTCGACGTGAAGCGCAAGGTCGACGCGCTCGAAAGCAAGCTCGACGACCTCGATCGCGCGATGCTGATGTCGAAGCAGCTCGCGCCGCAGATCCGGATGGAGCAGGACCAGAAACGCACGCTGACGTCGAAGTTCATGACGATCAAGACCGTGCTGATCCCCGCGTGGACCAATGCGTTCGCGCTCTACCTCGAGCAGCTCAGCACGAAGCGCGCGGCGGCGCTCGCGAACGCGACGTACGACGCGGCCGACGAGGCGATCCGCGCACAGGCCGATCTGAACCGCCAGAACGCGCAGGAAGTCGCGAAGCTCGGCCAGCGCCCGGTGATCTCGACCGACACGTTCGAATATGCGCAGCAGCAGCTGTTCGGCGCATTCGACGACATCACGCAGATCATCGCCGACGGCAAGCGCCAGCGCGAGCAGGACGCACCGCGCCTGCGCCAGCTCGAACAGGACCTGATCACCCGATTCGCTCCGAAGCACAACTGAGAGAACACCGCATGATTACGCTTGAGAAACGCGCGGCGAAGGTCGCGATCGTCCTCGAAAAACGCCAGATCCTGAAGCCGCCCGTCGTGCGCGTCGGCGCGGCGCTCGACATCTCGGGCTCCGCGAAGCCGCTGTACCAGTCGGGCGTGATCCAGGAGACGCACGACCGGATCCTCGGCATCGCGCTGAAGTTCGACGACAACGGCGAAGTCGACACGTGGACCTTCACCGAAGGCTACGACCGCCTGCCGACCGCGACGCCGGACAACTACGGCTCGTATATCTCCGATCACGTGCTCGAAGCGCGGATCGACAAGTGGGGCGGCACGCAGTACGCGCCGGTGATGAACGACATCGTCGACTTCTTCTTCCGCGCGCCGGAGCCGGAGCCGAAGCGCGAAGAGAAACGCGGCTTCCTGAGCCGGCTGTTCGGCGGCGCGGACGAGACGCCCGCGCCGGCTGCATCCGCGCCGGTGAACGGCCACTTGCCCGCCTGGGTGCTGTTCGTCACCGACGGCCAGAATCCGAAGAACGACCGCAAGCGCGTGCGCCAGTTGCTGGCCGAGTCGCAGCACTTTCCGCTGTACTGGTCGCTCGTCGGCGTCGGCGATCCGGACGAATTCGGCTTCCTCGCGGAAATCGCGGACGAGATGCCGAACGTCGGCTTCCTGCATCTCGAATCGCTCGACGTCAGCGACGAGCAGATCTACGAACAGTTGATCACGCAGGAATTCTGCAACTGGGTGCGCGCGAAGTAAGCACGCCCCGCACGCCTTTTTTTCCAGAACTCGATTACTCACATCATGTTGAAAGACTTCAAGATCCCGCTGTCGCTCACGGTGCTCGCGCTGGTCGCAGCCTATCTCCTCGGCGGCGTGAAGGACATGCTGATCGTCGCGGTCCTGTCGGTGCTCGAAATCTCGCTGTCGCTCGACAACGCGGTCGTCAATGCATCGGTGCTCAAGAACTGGTCGGAGAAGTGGCGCAACCGCTTCATGGTGTTCGGCCTGCCGGTCGCGGTGTTCGGCATGCGGCTCGTGTTCCCGCTGCTGATCGTCGCGGTGATCGGCCATATCGGCCTGTGGGACGCGCTGACGCTCGCGATCGAATCGCCGGAGAAGTACGCGGCGGTGCTGACGTCCGCGCATCACGAGGTGTCGGCGTTCGGTGGCGCGTTTCTGCTGATGGTGTTCTTCAAGTTCATGCTCGACACCGAGAAGGACGAGCACTGGATCGGCTTCCTCGAAGGCCCGATGCGCCATCTCGGCCGCATCACGGCGCTGGAAGTGGCGCTGACGCTCGCGATCGTGATCGTCGCGTCGTTCTACGTGCCGGCGGCCGAGCAGGTCAGCTTCCTGCTCGCGGGCGCGTTCGGCGTGATCGGCTTCGTGATCGCGCACGGGGTGGGCGACCTGGTCGGCGGCGGTGAGACGGGCACGCGCGTGGTGCGTGAAGGCGTCGCGGGTTTCATGTATCTCGAAGTGCTCGATTCGTCGTTCAGCTTCGACGGCGTGATCGGTGCGTTCGCGCTGTCGAACAACATCTTCCTGATCGCGCTCGGCCTTGGTGTCGGCGCGGCCTATATCCGGGAGATGACGCTCGTGCTGCTGAAGAAGGGCACGCTCGCGCAGTACCGCTATCTCGAACACGGCGCGTTCTGGGCGATCGGCGCGCTTGCGACGATCATGTTCGTCGGCGTGAAGTTCGACGTGCCCGAGGTCGTCACAGGCCTGATCGGCGCGGCGATGATCGCCGCGGCCGTGTGGTCGTCGATCGTCGTGCAGCGCCGGGAAGACCGGACCGCGGTGGCGAGCGAATAAGCACGAGTCGCGTGCGGCACGGACACCATCAACGAGGGGCCGCGCGGGGCGGCCCGGCATAGCCGCCGGCGCAACGGCGGTTCCAGCAGAAGAGGTTCAGATGATCAATTTGTCGAAAGGCGGTCGCGTCAACCTGTCGAAGGAAGCGCCCGGCACGCAGAAATTCCGCATCGGTCTCGGTTGGGACGCGAACGCGACGGACACGGGCACGGATTTCGATCTCGACGTGTCGGTGTTCCTGTGCAAGTACGACGCGCAGAGCAATCCGAAGCTGATCTCGGATCAGCACTTCGTGTTCTACAACAGCGAAGTGCGCACGATGGAGCGCAAGGAAACCTTCATCCAGCCGGGCGACGATTTCCCGAAGCGCGGGATGCCCGCGTCGAAGTGCCTGGGCGTCGTGCATAGCGGCGACAACCGCACGGGCAGCGGCGGCGGCGACGACGAGGTGATCTTCATCGACGTGACGAAGCTCGCGGCCGACGTCGAGGAAATCTCGGTGGTCGTGACGATCGACCAGGCCGAAGCGCGCCGCCAGAATTTCGGGCAGGTTCGCAACAGCTACATCCAGATCGCCGACGAGGTGTCGGGCGCGGTGATCGCAAAGTACGCGCTCGAGGAAGACTTCTCGATGGAGACGTCGGTGCAGGTCGGCAGCTTCTATCGCCGCGACGGCCATTTCATGTTCAAGGCGGTCGGCGCCGGCTACAACCGTGGCTTGGGCGATTTCGTCCGCGCCTACGGTGGCGCGGTCTGACTGGCGGCAGCCCGGCGTGCGCGTGAGCGCCGCGCCGGGCAGGATGCAGCGATGACGAATCCGTCCGACGAGCCGAAGCGGCTCGAGTTCGATGCGACGCCCGAGCGCACGCCCGGGCGTCTTGCGTTCGACGCACCGCCCGCGGCCGGTGCGCCGGCCGCGCGTGCGTCCGAGCCCGAGCGGCCGGCGCCGCAGGCGCTCGACTTCGGGCCGGCGCCCGACAAGGCCGTGCGAGCGGCGCCCGCCGATGCGCTCGGCCGCGCGCTGTTCGGCGAATCGAACCACCCGCAGCTCGAAGCGTGCTTCCGCGCCGCACAGGCCGGCTTCCCGAATCTCTATCCCGACTATGCGCCGCGCATCGAGCGGCACATCCGGCAACTGGTGCCGCTCAAGCTCGCGACGATCGCGACGATCGGCGACGGCGCGCTGGAGACGGCGGGCAACCTCGTCGAAGCCGTCGCGGCGACGACGCGCGAATTCAACGAACTCGGCGCGGCCGACATGATGGCCGGCATGCTCGCGCAGGCGACGCGCAAGGC
Source organism: Burkholderia catarinensis (assembly GCF_001883705.2). GTDB lineage: Bacteria > Pseudomonadota > Gammaproteobacteria > Burkholderiales > Burkholderiaceae > Burkholderia > Burkholderia catarinensis. The sequence continues at coordinate 35,156 of NZ_MDEQ02000038.1, read as the reverse complement.
CGGCATGTTCGAACGCTGGTTCGGCGCGGCGTCGGGCCATGTCGATTACCGCGCGGCGCTCGGCGCGCTCAAGCAGTCGCTCGGCTTCTTCCCGCGCCGCACCGAGGATCTCGCCGCGAAGGTCCGCCACGCGGAAGAAAACCTCGTGGTCGTGCTCGCGGCATTGAGCGCGGTGTCGGACGTCGTGCGCGCGCCGGACGATGCGGGCGTCGAGCGCACGCTGTTCGACCGCCGCAACATCGTCGGGCAGGCCGTCCAGCAGATCCGGATGCAACCGGCGCAACTGCGCGGGCTCGACGAGCGCGTGACCGATCTGCTGTCGCGCGCCGATCATCTGATGAACGTCGTGCTGCCGGCGGCGCTGGCCGCGCGGCCGCAGCGCTGAGCAAACGGCACGAGCACGCGGGCTTCGGCGCGCATGTTCGCTGCGCGGGCCACGCTGCGTCACGCCATTTCGCGTTTGACGGCGCGAGTCTGCTATCTTCCCGGGCATCTCATCGCTTTCCAGCCGATTCTCCATGACTGACCGCATCGTCGCCGCATTCGATTTCGACGGCACCATCACGACTACCGACAGCTTCCGCCATTTCGTCCGCTATGCGGTCGGCACGCCGCGCTTCGCATGGGCCGGGCTGCGCGCGCTGCCGTGGATCGTCGCGATGAAGGCCGGGCTGCTGTCGCGCGGCGACGCGAAGGCGAAGTTCGCATCGTTCGCGTTCGGGGCGGTTCGCAAGGACGCACTCGACACGCTGGCGGGCACGTTCGTCGACACGTACCTGCCGCGCTTTGTGCGTCCGGAAATGCTCGAACGCATTCGCGAGCACCAGGCACGCGGGCACGAGGTCGTGCTGGTCAGCGCGTCGCCGTCGCTGTATCTGGAGAAGTGGGCGAAGACGGCCGGCTTCAATGCGGTGCTCGCGACGCGGCTTGCGTTCGAACGCGGCGCATTTGCCGGGCGGCTCGACGGCGAGAACTGCTGGGGGCCGCAGAAGGTCGTGCGATTGCGCGGGTGGTGGGGCAACCGGCCGCCGAAGCAGTTGTTCGCGTACGGCGACAGCCGCGGCGACAAGGAAATGGCGGAGCTCGCGAACTGGTCGTGGATCCGCGGGCAGGGGCCGATGCCGCCGATCGGCGGCTGATGCGGCGCGCCGGCGTTACGCGTCGGCCTGCGCGTTGCGCGTGCCGCGAGACGGGCGATAAGGGCGATAAGCGCCCCAGCGATTCGCGCGCGCGAACGTGCCGACGTCGTTGAAGCGCACGCCGACTTCGCGCAGCGCCGCATGCGCGGTTCGCGCGGTCAGTTGCCGGATGTAGAACGGATCGCGCACCACGAAGTGATGGATCGCGTGCGTGCTGCCGAAATTGAAGCAGAACAGCTGGAACGGCAGCATCCACCACGGGTTGAGCACCTGTGTCTGCTGGATCACGTTGCGCGAATCGATATCGCCGAAGTAATGCATGTTCGAGCTGACGAAGTTGATGCAGAAGCTGCGCACGAAGTTCGGCCCGAGCCACACCACCGCGAGGAAATCGACGACGCCCATCGCGCGCTCGACGACGGCCGGCACCGTTACCGCATGGCCGAACGCATGCAGCGCGAACAGGCTGACGTGATAGACGATGAACGCGTGCCACAGCGCGTAGTACAGGTGACCGACCGGCATGTACGACGACACCTGCTCGGCACGCAACTGCATGCGCTCGGCCGCATCCTGCACCGGCTGCGCGGCGACATACTGCTTCACCTTGCGCCGCATCGCGGCCGGCCGCAGCACGACGGCGAGCATGCCGTCGGCGATCATCAGCAGGCGCTTCACGCCCCAGCGTTCGCCGTTGGTGATGCCGAATTCCTCGAGATCCGATTCGCCGCCCGACACCTTGTGGTGATGCAGGTGCATGCGCCGCCGCGTCCACGGGTTGATCGTGCCGGGCCGCGTGAGCCAGCACAGCGCCATCATCAGGTGATAGGCCCACGGCGTCTTCTTGAAGTACATCAGGTGGATCAGGTCGTGCTCGAGCTCGTGGATCAGCGACGTGACGAATGCGGCGAGCGGCAGCGCGACGTACCACGCGATCGCGCCGTGTGCATACAGCCACGCGATCGCGAGCATCGCGCTCACCGACGCGGCCATCACGGTCGCGCCGACGAGGTTCTGGTGGTCGAGCAGCGGAAAGCGCGCGCGGATCGCATCGCTCGCGGCGTTGACCTCGCGGCGGACGTACGCGACCTTGTCCGCATCGTGGCGAAAGACGGTTCGTGCGGGTTGGCTCATCGACCGGAATTCCTGCGGAAAGAGTGGGGCGCAATGCCGATGTGACAAGCATAGGCGCGCGCCGGACCGCACGCGAGGGCCGCCGGTGCCAATGGTGGTGTCATTTCGGGCCAGGATGGCGGTTGGGCAGAAGCCGGATCGCATGTCGCACGGCTAGAGTGCCGCCGCGGTGTCATTGCGGGCCAGCGACGCTACAATCCGCCGAAACCGCTCCGGAGTCCGCCGCATGGTCCTGTCCGCCCCGGATGCCGCGCGCCCGCTGAACAAGGCGACGGTGTCGTCCGCGTATGCGCTGTTCATGCTGATGCTGGCCGAGGAGCGCGGCATCGACGGCGGCCGCATCCTTGCCGGCTCGGGCGTCGAGCGCGGCCGGCTCGCGCAGCCCGATGCGCGCATCACGCCGCTGCAACAGGCGGCGATCGTGTTCAACCTGCTCGACGCGACGGACGACCCGTCGATTGCGATCGAGATCGGCCTGCGCAGCAGCCTGACGAAAGCGGGACTGATCGGCTTCGGGCTGATGAGCTGCGCGACGCTCGGCGAGGCGATCGCGCTCGGCATCCGCTACCTGCCAACGCGCGTGCCGTTCTTCTCGGTGCGGCTCGCGCAGCTCGACGGAATCGTCGACATCGACGTGCTCGAAGCGTTTCCGCTTGGCCGGCTGCGCCAGTTCGCGGTCGAGAACTTCCTGGTCGAGACTGCGATCCTGTTCAATTCACTGCTGTATCCGGCGCCGGGGCGCACGCTGCAGTCGCGCGCCGAACTCCATTTCGAATGGCCCGAGCCGCCGTGGTTCGAGCGTTATCGCGCCCGGCTGCCGCGCTGCCATTTCGATGCGAGCGCGAACCGCATCCGCTGCGACGCCGCGCTGCTCGACGAGCCGATCGGCACCGCGAACGCGCAGACCGCGCAGATGATCGTCCAGCAGTGCGAGGCCGAACTCGCGCGGCTCGGCTATGCGGAAAGCATCGTCGAGCGTGTGCGCAACCTGCTGATCTGCGGCGAGGGCGGTTATCCGTCGGTCGACGATGTCGCGCGCGAGCTGCATGTATCGGCGCGCACGCTCAAGCGCAAGCTCGCGGAGTACGGCGCGACCTATACGGCGCTGCTCGACGAGATCCGGCTGCGCGATGCGCTGCGGCTGCTCGAGGGCACGCGGCTGCCGGTCGACGAAATCGCCGCGCGCGTCGGCTATACGGACCGCGCCAATTTCACGCGCGCGTTCAAGCGCTGGACGGGCGTCGCGCCGAGCGAGCGGCGCTGAACGCGGTGATGCACCGGCCGGCGCGGATCCTGCGCAGGCTTTGCCTCGTCAGACGATCGCGATCCAGTTCGCACCGCGCCCGCCCGGCACGCGCGCGTGCGGCGACAGCGCGCCGTCGTGCGGCGCGATCGCGTACACCGACACGTGTTCCGACTGTTCGCCGCATGAGACGAGCCAGCGTCCCGACGGGTCGATCGCGAACCCGCGCGGCTGCGTCTCGGTGGTGGTCGCGTGCGCGGGCTCGAACGTGCCGTCGTCGGTGCGGCGATAGCAGAGCAATTGGCTCGACGTGCGTTCGCTGACATACGCGAAACGCTCGTCGGGCGTCAGGTGCAGGTCGGCGGCCCAGACGGACGGTTCGGCGGGCGCGGGCGGCCGCGCATGGCCTTGCGCGAGTTCGGCGACGGCCGGGTGGCGCGCGCTCACGTGCGCGTCGCCGAGCCGGCCGGTATCGGGATCGCGCACGAAGGTCGCGAGCGTGGCCTGGAATTCGCTGACGACGACGAGCGCGCGGCCGTCGCGCGCGAATTGCAGGTGACGCGGGCCGAAGCCGGCCGGCACGCGCGTTTCGCCGTGTTCGAGCGCGCGCAGGCCGGCTGCGTCCTCGACGAGCGCGAAGCTGAACACGCGGTCCGAGCCGAGCGAGCTGACATACGCGAAGCGATTGTCCGGCGACACGACGACGGCGTGCGCGTTCGCGATGCCGCCCGCGACCTGCAGCGGCGTGCCGTCGCCGTCGCGCATGCGCGCGGCGTCGTAGAGGCTCAGCGAATTCCCGCCGTACGATGCGCCGAGCATCCAGCGGCCGCTGCGGTCGAGCGACAGGTACGCGTGGCTCGCGTCGATCGCGGTCGTGCCGATGCGCGCGAGTGCGCCGGTGGCCGGTGCGACACGGAACGCGACGATCGTCGGCTGTTCGCCGCGCGTCGCGACGTAGAGCCGCGCGCGATCGGGCTGCACGGCGATCGGCATTGCGAGGTCGGCGGCGGGGTAGCGGGCGAGCGGCGCGAGCGCGCCGTCGTCGGCGAGGGAGAACGTGGCGAGGTTGCCGTCGACGGCATTCGAGACGACGACGGTCAGGCGATCAGTGTTCGGCATGGCGGAGCATCGAAGCGTTTGTGAAGGACTCGTCGGCCGGCAGGCCGCGCGGCGGATCGCTGCGCCGGTGCGTGCGGGCGAACAGCGCGGCGACCGCGGCGACGAGGGAGGCGATCGCGAGCGCATACAGCCCGCCCGTGATCGAACCCGTATGTTGCTTCAGATAGCCGAATGCCGTCGGCGCGACGAAGCCGCCGAGGTTGCCGACCGAGTTGATCAGTGCGATCACGGCCGCGGCCACGCGCGTGTCGAGATAGCCCTGCGGGATCGGCCAGAACAGCGACGACGCGGCCTTGAAGCCCAGCGCGGCGAAGCAGATCGACGCGAACGACCACACGGGATCGTGCGACGTCGACGCGAACAGCCCGCACGCGGCGAGCACGAGCGCGAACGCGAGCCAGCGCTGCGGGTGCTTCCACTTCGACGACAGCACCGCGAAGCCGTACATCGCGCCGATCGCGATCATCCACGGAATCGTGTTGTACAGGCCGACCTGGAAATCGGTGAGGCCGCCCATCTTGCGGATGATCGTCGGCAGCCAGAACGTGGCCGCGTAGATCGTCAGTTGGATCGAGAAATACAGGAAGCAGAACAGCATGATCTGCGGATCGCGCAGCAGCGCGGTGGCGCGCACCGGCACGTTCGAACGCATGTCGCGCGTCGCGCGCTCCTCGTCGAGCGCCGTTTCGAGCGCTGCACGCTCGTCGGCCGTGAGCCACGTCGCGTCGCGGATGTGCGACTTCAGCAGCAGCCAGCTCGCGCCGCACAGTACGACCGAGAACAGCCCTTCGATCAGGAACATCCATTGCCAGCCTTCGAGGCCGAAGCCGCGGATCGACAGCAGCGCGCCGGTGACGGGCCCGGACAGCACCGACGCGAACGCGGAGCCGCCGAGGAAGATCGCCATCGCCTTGCCGCGCTCCTGCGGCGGCAGCCATTGCGACAGGTACAGCACGACGCCGGGGAAGAAGCCGGCCTCGGCCACGCCGAGCAGGAAGCGCAGCGCGTAGAACGACGTGTCGTTCCACACGAACGCCATCGCGGCCGCGACGATGCCCCACGTCGCCATGATCCGCGCGAGCCACACGCGTGCGCCGTAGCGCTGCATCAGCAGGTTCGACGGCACTTCGAACAGCGCGTAGCCGACGAAGAACAGCCCGGCGCCGAGCCCGTACGCGGCCGCACCAATGCCGATCGATGCTTCGAGGTGGCGATCGACGAAGCCGACGTTCACGCGGTCGATGTAGTTCGCGATGAACATGATCAGCACGAGCGGCAGCACATGCCACTTCACTTTCGAGACGGCGGACGCGAGCGGGTCGCGTCCGGACAGGGCGGGCGAGGGCGGGTTCAAGGGTGTCTCCGGTCGGTCGGCGGCGGACGGGGCGGCGGCCCGCGTCGGCATCCGGGTGGCGGTCGATGTAGTATGTCGTCGTATGACATGGTACGCCTGCGCGTCGGTGAAGACGTCGCGGGTTTACCCGGAAATTTCTTGGATATTGGGGAATGTCATGAGATCGGCTGTCATTCGACAATGTCTGATGACGTATGACATAGAATGAGATAGCGCAGGTCGGCCGGTGTGTCCGGTCGCGGCCCGCTACGCCATCGACACGACGCTGTTGAGCAGCGTCTTCACGAGCACGGCCTGCCGCGTCGCACCCGTTTTCGCGAAGATGCCGCGCAGGTGGGCGCGTGCGGTGTTCTTCGTGATGCCCGTCGCGGCGGCGGCCTCGTCGAGCGTCAGCCCGTCGACGAGCAGCAGCGCGATTTCGGTTTCCATCGGCGTGAGCCGGAACAGCCGGTGCAGCATGTCGCGCGACGTCTGCGGCGACGACGCCGGATCGCGGACGAAGACCGCGACGGCCGGCCGGTGCTGGCGGTCCTCGGCGCCGCGGTAGGGCGCGAGCGGGCGCAGCAGCACGCTCAACGGCATCGCGCCGCCGGGGCGCGACAGCGTGGTGGCTTCGATGCGCGCGAGCGCGCCCGCGCGGAAATGCTCGAGCGCGGCCTGCAGCGCCTTCTGCAGCCGGCGCTCGTCGAGCGGGCACGACGCGTGGAGCCGCTCCTGGCGCACGCACAGCCCGTCCTGCTGCTCGATCAGCCGCTCGGCGATGCGGTTGCGCTTGATCACGCGGCCGTCCTCGTCGACGATCGCGGTGCCGACATCGAGCCGGTCGACGGTGCCCGCGTACAGCGCGCGTTCGGCATCGAGCACGTCGAACGCCGCGTGCAGCTCGACCGCCCGCTGCAGGTGTGGCAGCAGCGTCGCGACCTGCGCGCGCTCGGCCGCGTCGAAATCGCGGCCGCCGTGCGCGCGGCTCACGAAGAACGCGCACTCGACGCCGCGCTCGCCGCGCAGGTTCGCACCGAGGATGTAGCGCAGGTCGAGCGGCTGCAGGTACTGCCGGTAGAAATCATGCGCGCGCCACGCGGTTTCGCCGAACAGCCGGTCGGCCGTGAAGACCTGGCCGGGCGGGTGGTCGAGAAACGGGCACAGCGCGTAGAACTGCTCGCTGTACGACGGCTCGCCGGGCAGCAGCGGGCCGTGCGCCGATGCGTTGATGATGAGCCCGTGCCGCGAGCCGCCCGGATTGCGCAGCACGAGTGTCGTGAAGCGCGCGTCGAGCCGCACGCGCACCGCTTCGAGAAAGCCGGCCCACGGGGTCGCTTCCGACGGGCCCTGATAAACGAGCCCGAGCCACGCGCTGAGTTCGCGCGCAGTCCACGCCGCGTCGTCGAAACCGTCGTGCGCGGCCGTGTCGCCGGGCGCCAGCGCGATCCGCATGCTCGTGTTCTCCTTGGTCGGGATGAGGTGTTCCCGAACCAGCATACCGGCCGGCCGGCGGCCCGCGTCATCCGAACGGAGTAGACGACGCGGGCATGCGGGCATCCGTGAAATCGCCGGGCCGCCCGCATGCGGCGCTTACGCCGCGCGCTCGCGCAGCAGGTACGCGACGATGCGGTCCGCCGCTTGTTCCGGCGACTCGGCTACCGTGTCGACGCGCAGCTCGGGCTGCGCGGGTGGCTCGTACGGCGAGTCGATGCCCGTGAAGTGCTTCAGCTCGCCGCGCCGCGCCTTCTTGTACAGGCCCTTCGGATCGCGTTCCTCGGCGATCGCGAGCGGCGTGTCGACGAACACTTCGACGAACTCGCCGGGGCCGACGAGTGCACGCGCCATGTCGCGTTCCGCGCGGAACGGCGAGATGAACGACACGAGCGTGATGAGCCCCGCGTCGAGCATCAGCCGCGCGACTTCGGCCACGCGCCGGATGTTCTCGACGCGATCGGCCTCGGTGAAGCCGAGATCGCGATTGAGCCCGTGCCGCACGTTGTCGCCGTCGAGCAGGTACGTGTGCTTGCCGAGCGCGTGCAGCCGCTTCTCGACGAGGTTCGCGATCGTCGACTTGCCGGCGCCCGACAGCCCCGTCAGCCACACGATGCGCGGCGTCTGCGCCTTCTGCGCGGCCCGCGCGGCGCGATCGACGTCGACGGCCTGCCAGTGCACGTTGTGCGCGCGGCGCAGCGCGAAGTGCAGCATCCCGGCGCCGATCGTGTCGTTGGTGAAGCGGTCGATCACGATGAAGCCGCCGGTGTGGCGGTTCCGGTCGTACGGATCGAACGCGACGGGCCGGTCGAAGCTCAGGTTGCACACGCCGATCTCGTTGAGTGCGAGCGTGCGTGCGGCGAGATGCTCGCGCGTGTTCACGTCGACCTTGTACTTCGGCGTCGCGCAGGTCGCACCGACCGTCTGCGTGCCGAGCTTCACGAGATACGGGCGGCCGGGCAGCAGCGGCTCGTCGTGCATCCATACGAGCGTCGCCTCGAACTGGTCGGCCACCTCGGGCAGCGCGTCCGCGCGCGCGATCAGGTCGCCGCGGCTGATGTCGATCTCGTCGGCGAGCGTGAGCGTCACCGCGTCGCCGGCGCGCGCGATGTCGCTTTCGCCGCTTGGCGTGATCACCGACGCAACATGGCTCTCCTTGCCGGACGGCAGCACGCGCACGCGCTCGCCGACGCGGATCTCGCCCGACGCGATGCTGCCCGCGTAGCCGCGGAAGTTCAGGTGCGGGCGGTTGACCCACTGCACGGGCAGCCGGAACGGTTCGTCGCGCGTCACGCGCGCGGCGAGCGGCAGGCGGTCGAGATGCTGCATCAGCGTCGGGCCCGTGTACCACGGCATGCGCGCGCTCGGCACGATCACGTTGTCGCCGCGCAGCGCCGACATCGGGATGCTGACGATGTCCGACAGCCCGAGCTCCGCCGCGAACGCGCGATAGTCGGCGTCGATGCGCTCGAACACGGCCTGGTCGTAGTCGACGAGATCCATCTTGTTGATCGCGAGCACGACGCGCGTGATGCCGATCAGCGCGACGAGATGGCTGTGGCGGCGCGTCTGCGCAAGCACGCCCTTGCGCGCGTCGATCAGGATCACCGCGAGATCGGCGGTCGACGCGCCGGTGATCATGTTGCGCGTGTACTGCTCGTGGCCGGGCGTGTCGGCGACGATGAACTTGCGCCGCGCGGTCGCGAAGAAGCGGTATGCGACGTCGATCGTGATCCCTTGCTCGCGCTCGGCCGACAGGCCGTCGACGAGCAGTGCGAAATCGAGTTCGCCGCCTTGCGTGCCGATCTTCTTCGAATCGGCCTCGAGCTGCGTGAGCTGGTCGTCGAACAGCATGTTGGATTCGTAGAGCAGGCGGCCGATCAGCGTGCTCTTGCCGTCGTCGACGCTGCCGCACGTGATGAAGCGCAGCAGGTCCTTGTCTTGCGATTGCGCGTCGCCGGTCGCGGGCGCATCGGGTGCGACGAGTACGTGTGCCATCAGAAATATCCCTCCTGTTTCTTCTTCTCCATCGAACCGGCCGAATCGCTGTCGATCAGGCGCCCCTGGCGCTCGGACGTGCGCGTCTCGCGCATCTCCTGCAGGATGCCGTCGAGCGTCGTCGCGTCGCTGTCGATCGCACCCGTCAGCGGGTAGCAGCCGAGCGTGCGAAAGCGCACCTTGCGCATCCGCGGCACTTCGCCGTCGCGCAGCGGCAGCCGTTCGTCGTCGACCATGATCAGTGCGCCGTCGCGTTCGACGACGGGCCGCTCCTTCGCGAAGTAGAGCGGCACGATCGGGATGTCGTGAAGCTGGATGTACTGCCAGATGTCGAGCTCGGTCCAGTTCGAGATCGGGAATACGCGCAGGCTTTCGCCTTTGCGCTTGCGCGCGTTGTACAGCGACCAGAGTTCGGGACGCTGGCGCTTCGGGTCCCAGCGGTGCTGCTCCGAGCGCAGCGACACGATGCGCTCCTTCGCGCGCGATTTCTCCTCGTCGCGGCGCGCGCCGCCGAACGCGGCGTCGAAGCCGTAGTGATCGAGCGCTTGCTTGAGCCCCTGAGTCTTCCACACGTCGGTGTGCACGGCCGAGCCGTGCGTGAACGGGTTGATATCGTTCGCGACGCCGTCGGGGTTGATGTGTACGCGCAGGTCGAGGCCGAGGCGCTCGGCCGTCTCGTCGCGGAACGCGATCATCTCGCGGAATTTCCAGGTCGTATCGACATGCAGCAGCGGAAAGGGCGGCTTCGCCGGGTAGAACGCCTTCATCGCGAGATGGAGCATGACCGAGCTGTCCTTGCCGATCGAATACAGCATCACCGGGTTCTCGCTCTCCGCGACCACCTCGCGCATGATGTGGATGCTTTCGGCCTCCAGCCGCTCCAAGTGGGTCAACATCGTTCGTCTCCTTGTTTCATGCCGGCGCCGCGCGACATGTGCGGCGTTTCGTGCATGACGCCAACGGTATCGAGCGACAGGCGTACCGCTCTTCGTCCGGGTGGACTAACACGTCGCGTGGCGGCCCAGCGGATCTTTCCTTAGTCCACCCGGACGAAGTGGCGCGCGGCGCCGGCGCTTAAGGTGAGCGCTCGACCATCGGCGGAGACGACACATGACGGACGACACCCGTGCCACGCAATTGCTTTCGGGCCAGACCTGGGCCGATTTCTGCGACACCCTGAAACGCAGCGGACAACAGATCCTGCGCGCCGAGGCGCCGGACGATCCGCTGACGCGCGCGGAAGGGTTCCGCTACCTGAGCCGGCTGATGCGCATCGCGCTCGAAATGCACGTCGAATTCGCGGACGGCGCGTGGCCCGGCTTTTTCTCGCCGTCGCACGAGACCGCGAAGATCGGCGCCGACAATCCCGACAACCTGTACCAGTACGCGCGTCTCGACGGCCGCTGCGAATACCGCGTGACGGGCCGGCGCGGCACGGTCGCGTACTTGAGCTTCGGCACGCAGAAGGGCGGCTACGAGACCGACGGCAAGATGCTGCAGACGGGCTTTCTCGACGCGAAGCAGCTCGAGATCGCGCCGGACGGCAGCTTCGAGATCGTGCTGGGCGAAACTCCGCGCGCGGGCAACTGGGTGCGCATGGAGCCGGGTACCAACGCGCTGCTCGTGCGCCAGACCTTCCTCGACCGGCGCGCGGAGACGCCCGCGCAACTGAGGATCGAGCGCATCGGCGCGCAGGAGCGCCCGGCGCCGCTCGACCCGCTCGTGCTGCAGGGCGGCCTCACGCGCGCCGCGCAGTTCGTCGAGCAGACGTCGAAGCTGTTCGCGGACTGGGCCGCGAGCTACCGGTCGCACGTGAACGCGCTGCCACCCGCCGACCAGGCGCTGTGCCAGTCGGTCGGCGGCGACCCGAACATCTACTACTACCACTCGTGCTGGTCGCTGGACGATGACGAAGCGCTCGTGATCGACGTCGACACGGTGCCCGACTGCGATTTCTGGAACGTGCAGCTCAACAACTACTGGATGGAATCGCTCGACTACCGGCACTTCGACATCTGCGTGAACAAGCACGGCGCGCGGCTGAACGAGGACGGCGGCGTGACGGTGGTCGTCGCGGCAGCGCGGCCGGGCGATGCGAACTGGCTCGATACGGCCGGGCATCGCACCGGCACGATCTGCTGGCGCTGGGTGGGCGCCGCGCAACCCGTGCATCCGCGCACGCGCGTCGTGAAGCTCGCCACGCTGAAGGAGCCCGCATGAACGCGCCGCTCGACCGGATCCGCACGCTGCTCGCCGCCGACGGATTGATCGCCGAGGCCGTGTCGCGCACGGGCGGGCTCACCGCGTTCGGCGGCGGGCCGTATCGCGGGGCGCTCGACGTGATGTGCGCGTCGCTGATCGACGAAGCGACGCTGTCCGCGCGCGGCGCGGAGATGATGCGCGAGAAGCTCGTCGGCCAGCTCGTGAACCGGCTCGTCGTCGAGGATTACTTCCGGCGCCATCCGGAGATCGCGGACATCGCGATCGACGATCCGCTCGTGATCGTCGGCCTGCCGCGCACGGGCACGACGCTGCTGCAGCGGCTCCTGGCTGTCGACCCGCGGTTTTATTCAGCGGCGTGGTGGGAAACGCGCTACCCGGCGCCGCTCGCCGGCGAGACGCTCGACGCGCCGGCCGTGCGGATCGCGCGTGCGCAGGCCGAGGTCGCGACGATGATCGACTGCATTCCGCAGATCCTGACGATCCATCCGCTCGACGCGATGCTCGCCGACGAGGAGTTCATGCTGATGGAGCACTCGTTCGTGTGCGCGATGGATTCGTACGCGAACGTGCCGCGCTATACGGCGTGGCTCGCGAAGCAGGATCTCACGCCGGTCTACACGTACCTGAAGCGGATGCTGCAGTTCCTGCAATGGCAGAAGGCGCGGCGCGGCGTCGCACCGGCCGGGCGCTGGCTGCTGAAGACGCCGCAGCACCTGCACGCGCTCGACGTGCTGTGCCGCGTGTTCCCGCACGCGCAGGTCGTGCTCACGCACCGCGACCCGGCGCAGACGATTCCGTCGATGGCGAGCATGGCGCACACGCTGTGGCAGATGTATGCGGACGATCCGGATCCGCTCGCCGTCGGCGCGCAGTGGAACGCGGGGATGGCGCGCGCGATCGGCGCGGCGATGGCCGCGCGCGACGCACTGCCGGCCGACCGCTTTCTCGACGTGCGGTTCGAGGACACCGTATCGAATCCGCTCGGCGTCGCCGAGGCCGTGTACGGCTTCGCCGGCATGCCGCTCGATGCGCGGCAGCGCGCCGCGATGACGGACTGGATGGCGCGCAACGGCCGCGACAAGCGCGCCGCGCACGACTATTCGATCGCGCGTTTCGGCTTCACCGATGCGCAGCTCGCGCACGACTTCGCCGCGTATCGCGCGCGGCACCTGCGGGCGGTCGGCTGACGGCCACACCCGCGAGACGAACGACCAACCAGGAGACAAGCCATGTTGCTGAAAGATAGGATCGTCGTGATTTCCGGGATCGGGCCGGGGCTCGGTGTGAAGCTCGCGGTCGAGGCGGCGCGGGAGGGCGCGCGCGGCGTGGTCGTCGCGGCGCGCACGATGGAAAAGCTCGACGATGCCGAAGCGCGGATTCGCGCACTCGGTGTCGGCTGCGACGTGCTGAAGATCAGGACCGACATCACCGACCGTGCACAATGCCGGCAACTCGCGACGCAGGCCGTCGAGCGCTTCGGCCGGATCGATGCGCTCGTGAACAGCGCATTCGTGCACGGTGCGTTTCCGGAGCCGGTGGAGGAAGCCGACCTCGACGGCTGGCGCGCGGTGTTCGACACCAACGTGTTCGGCACGATGGCGCTCACGCAGGAAGTCGTGCCGCACATGAAGCGGCGCAAGCGCGGCGCGATCGTGATGATCAACACGCAGGCGACCCGCAAGCCATTTGCAGGGGAAGGCGGCTACGCTGTATCGAAGGGGGCGCTCGCGGTTGCGGCAAAATACCTGGCGCGCGAACTCGGCGTGCACGGCATTCGCGCGAACAGCATCCACATGGGCTGGATGTGGGGCGTGCCGACGCAGGCGTATTTCCGGCAGGCGGCCGCCGAATACGGGATGACGGAGGAGCAGATCGTCGCGCCGATCGCGTCCGGTATCGCGCTCGCGAAGCTGCCGACCGACGACGATTGCGCGCGCGCGGCGCTGTTCCTCGCGTCGGACTACGCGAACGCGGTGACGGGCGCGACGCTCGACGCGAACGGCGGCGATTTCATGCCCTGACGATGGAGCAACGGATCATGCAGGAAAAACAACATGCGCGGCATTTCTACGCGTTCAACGGCGACGCGGACGGCCTGTGCGCGCTCCAGCAACTGCGGCTTGCGGAGGGCGAGCGCGGCACGCTCGTGACCGGCGTGAAGCGCGACATCAAGCTGCTCGAGCGGATCGATGCACACGCGGGAGACATCGTCACCGTGCTCGACGTGTCGCACGACCAGAATCGCGACGCATGCGCGCGGCTGCTGCGCGGCGGCGCGACGGTCCGCTATTTCGACCATCACTTCGCGGGCGCGCTGCCCGACGATCCGCGCTTCGACGCACATATCGACACGGCGGCCGACGTCTGCACGAGCGAGATCGTGAACCGCCATCTCGGCGGCCGGCACGTGCGCTGGGCGATCGTCGCGGCATTCGGCGACGAATTGCCGGCGCTCGGCGACGCGCTTGCGCGCGAGCACGGGATCGACGAGGCCGAACGTTGCACGCTCGCCGAACTCGGGCTTTACCTGAACTACAACGCGTACGGCGAGTGCGTCGGCGATCTGCACTTCGATCCGGCTGCGCTCGCCGATGCGATGCTGCCGTGCGTCGATCCGCTCGATTTCGTGCGCGAGACCGCCGTGTTCGCCGCGCTGCGCGACGGCTACCGCGACGACATGGCGCGCGCATGCGCGCTCGTGCCGCTGCGCGAGGTGCCGGGCGCGACGCTGGTCCGGATGCCTGATCATCCGTGGGCGCGGCGCGCGACGGGGATGCTCGCGAACGAGCGGATGCGCAACGCGCCGCATGCGGCGCTCGCGGTGCTGTCGCCGCGCGCGGGCGGCGGGCTCGTTGTCAGCGTGCGCGTGCCCGACGGCCGGCCGCTCGGAGCCGACGAGTTCTGCCGCGGCTTCCCGACGGGCGGCGGGCGCAAGCGCGCGGGCGGCATCAACCATCTGCCGGAGACCGAATTCGACGCATTCGCCGAGCGTTTCGAGGCGGCGTTCCGGCTCGATTGACGCAGCGACCGGCGACGCGCGCGCCGTGCAGCCATCGCACGGCGCGCGCGTCGTGTGGCCGGATCAGCCGGTCGCGCCCGCGAGCACGGCCGGCACGTTGTGGCCATAGCAGCGCGCCTCGACGCGCTCGGCGATGCGCCAACCCTGCGCGGTGCGCACGAACCGGTCGACGTACCACAGCCCGAGAAACATCACCTGCGTGCCGCCGTCCGGCAGCGCGACTTCCATCGGATTGAAGCAGATCGTACGGCCGCGCGCGGTGTCGCCGTCGAGCCGGATCGACAGGTTGCCGACCATGTGCTGGTACTGCGGAAACTGCGGCAGCACGGTGCGCAGCCACGCCTTCACGACCGGATAGCGGCCGGCGATGCCGCCCATCGCGCGATAGTCGATCGCCGCGTCGGGCGTGAACACAGCGTCGAGCGCGTCGAAGTCGCGCGAGTCGATCGCGCTCGAATACGCGACGACCAGCTCGCGGATGTCGTGATGATCGGACAGTGCTTGCAGATCGGGCATCGGCCGCTCCCGGTCAGGCGTTTTGACGCCGGCGTGCCGCATGCAGTGCTTCGGCGCGCTGTTTCACGTCGCGCGCGCACTGGTCGAAACCCTGTTTCACCCACGCGCCGTGGTTCTGCATGATCGTGTCCGCGTTGACGCCGAGGAACTGGTCGGTCGTGAAATAGCGGCAGCGCTCCGCGCCGTCGGCGTCGATGTACTGGTCGCGGCGCGCCGCATCCTTGTTGTCGTCGGTCGGTCGCTGTTCCCACGACAGCAGGCGTTCGGGCTCGCAGGCGACGAGGGTCTCGCTGACGGGAATTACGGTCTCCGTGCCCGGAATGCGAATCTGCATGTGCACGAAATCGCCGAGCTTACCGGTCGTTTCGAAGCCGACGCAGAACGTGTTCCATTCGCCGTAGCGCGGGAAGTCGGTCAGCACCTCCCAGACGACGGAGGCCGGCGCGTCGATATCGACGGTGATCGAGGTGACGAGATTCGAGGGTTGGGTCATGGCGGCGTATCGGGTGAGGCTGCGTGCGCACCCGGCTGGCCGGGCGCCGCAGCGGTCGGAAAGGTCCGCGCCGGCAGCGGGCCGGCGCGCGTGGCGAGGGTGGGGCGGGACGCGCGGTGCCGGTAGCGGCCGGCACGTGACGCGCATCGCGGCGCACCCGACATCGAGCGTAGGCCGGCCGACGCGGCGAAGAATCGTCGGAATGGACTAAGGCGTTTCACCGGGCGTGCGAGGCAGTGCGATCATCGTCGGGATCGGGATCGGGATCGGGATCGGGATCGGGATCGGGATCGGGATCGGGATCGGCTCCGGCTCCGGCGCTTCGAGCGTCGACACCATGCGGCGCAGCCACGACAATACGTGTTCCGTTCCGTCTTCCGCATCGAGGTGCTCGTGCTTGCCAAGTCGTCCATTGCTCCCGCGATCGTCTGGTTCCGTGACGATCTGCGCGTGACCGACCAGCCCGCGCTGACGCGTGCGGCGGCGTCGGGCCGGCCGCTCGTATGCGTGTTCGTCGACGACACGGGCGACGGCGCGGGGCGTCCGCCAGGCGGCGCGGCGCGCTGGTGGCTGCACGGGTCGCTGGCCGGGCTCGACGCCGCGCTTGCGCGTCATGGCGGGCGCCTGCTGCTGTTGCGCGGCGACGCGCAGCGCGAGATCGAGCGTGTCGTGCACGACACGGGCGCGCAAGCCGTGTACTGGAACCGTCGCTATGCGCAGCCGCAGCGCGACGCCGATGCGGCGCTGAAGGCGTCGCTCAAGACGCGCGGCGTCACGGTCGAGAGCAGCAACGGCAGCCTGCTGAACGAGCCATGGGAGGTGCTGACGGGCAGCGGCGCGCCGTACCAGGTGTTCACCGCTTACTGGCGTGCGGCGCGCCGCGATCGCACGGTCGCCGCACCGTTGCCGGAACCGGAACGGATCGCGTTTCATCCATGGCCGGAAGCCGTGCGCAACCGTGCGCTGGCGCTCGACACGCTTGCGTTGCGCCCGCATGCGCCGGATTGGGCCGGCGGCCTGTGCGACGCGTGGCCCGCGCCCGACGAAGCCGGTGCGCACGAACGGCTCGACGCGTTCCTGACGGCATCGCTTGCCGGCTATGCGGATGCGCGCGACCGTCCCGACCGTCCCGCGACGAGCCGGCTGTCGCCGTTCCTGCGCTTCGGCAACGTGTCGCCGCGACAGGTGTGGCACGCGGTGCAGGGCGCCGCGCACGCGGGCGGCGCGGCGTGCGCCGACAAGTTTCTGAGCGAGCTCGGCTGGCGCGAATTCAGCTATGCGCTGCTGTACTACTTCCCGGCGCTCGCGACCGACAACTTCCGCGCGCAGTTCGACGCGATGCCGTGGCGCGACGATCCTGCCGCACTGCGCGCATGGCAGCGCGGGTTGACCGGCTATCCGCTCGTTGATGCGGGCCTGCGCGAGCTGTGGACGACCGGCTGGATGCACAACCGCGTGCGGATGGTCGTCGCGTCGTTCCTGGTCAAGCATCTGCTGGTCGACTGGCGCACGGGCGAAGCGTGGTTCTGGGATACGCTGGTCGATGCCGATCCCGCGAACAACGCGGCGAGCTGGCAGTGGGTGGCCGGTTGCGGCGCCGATGCCGCACCGTATTTCCGCATCTTCAATCCGGTCGCGCAGGGCCGGAAGTTCGACCCGGACGGCGCATACGTGCGACGCTGGGTGCCCGAACTCGCGGGCCTCGATACCGCGTCGATCCACGCGCCGTGGGAAGCGTCGCCGCTGCAACTCGACGCGGCCGGCGTGCGGCTCGGCATCGACTATCCGGTGCCGCTCGTCGATCACGCCGCCGCGCGCGGCCGCGCGCTCGATGCGCTGGCCGCGTTGCCGAAGCGTCGCTGACGGCCGGCCCTCGCGGCGCGGTGCGCAGTCAGTTGCAGAACGCGACGTGTTCGAGCAGTGCGTACGCGACGCCCGAATGGAAATAGGCCGCGCCGCACCACGCGACGAACGCGAGCGTGCAGGCGGCCAGCGCCGCGCGGATCATGCCCATGCCGGGTTGCCCGGCGCAGGCCGTGCGACGCGCGTGTCGTCGATCGGCAGGTGCAGGAGCGCCGCGAGCACGCCGAGCGCGATCGAGCCGATCCACAGCGGCAGGTACGAATGCGTCGCGTCGTACACGAGCGCGCCGAGCCAGACGCCAAAGAAGCTGCCGAGCTGGTGCCCGAAGAACACGAAGCCGAACAGCGTCGCGATGTAGCGCACGCCGAACACCTGCGAGATCACGCCGTTCGTCAGCGGCACCGTGCCGAGCCACGTGAACCCCATCACGGCCGCGAACACGTAGACGCTCGCGGGCGACAGCGGCGCGGCGACGAACGCGGCCATCGCGAGCGCGCGCACGAGATACAGCACCGACAGCACGTACTTGCGCCGCAGCAGCCCGCCGAGATGACCGCACGCATAGGTGCCGGCCACGTTGGTCAGCGCGATCAGCGCGAGCGCGACGCTCGCGTGGCGGGCCGGCAGCCCGTGGTCGAGCAGGTACGCGGGCAGGTGCGTCGCGATGAACGCAAGCTGGAAGCCGCACGCGAAGAAGCCCGCGTTCAGCAGCCGGAAACCGCGATGCGCGAACGCTTCGCGCACGGCTTCGCCGATCGACTGGTCGGGGCCGGCGGCGGTGCCGGCAGCCTGCGCGGGCCGGTCGCGCAGCAGCATGGCGAGCGGCGCGAGCAGCGCCGCGACGAGTGCCAGCGCGATGAACGCATGCCGCCAGCCGACGCCGCCGATCAGCTCCTGCGCGACGGGCACCATGCAGAACTGGCCGAGCCCGCCGATCGCGCCCGCGACGCCGAGCGCCCAGCCTCGCCGGTCGGGAGGGAACAGGCGGCTCAGCGCGCCGTAGATCGACGCGAACGCCGAGCCCGACAGCGCGATGCCGATCACGAGCCCGGCGCCGACCGTGAACATGCCGGTCGAGGCCGCATGCGCCATCGTGACGAGCCCGGCCGCGTACAGCAGCATCCCGGCGACGATCACGCGCGCCGAGCCGAAGCGGTCGGCGACCATCCCCGTGAACGGCTGCGCGACGCCCCAGATCAGGTTCTGCAGCGCCAGCGCGAGCCCGAACGCTTCGCGCGACCAGCCGTGGTCGAGCGACACGGGCGCGAGGAACAGGCCCTGCACGTGGCGGATGCCGAGTGCGGCGCCCATGATCAGGCCGCCCGCCAGCACGGGTAGCCAGCGTCGTCGGACTTCCTGCTCGATCGGGGTCATGCGTGTCTCCGGATGAAGGCGCGGCGAAACGGCCGCACTCGATCCGATTAGACGATCGGGCCCGTCGTCGCTCAAGCGATCATTCGGTCAGGTTGACATGCGTGCAAGGAATGCGAGGGGCGCGCACGGGCGGGGCGGCAGCGGCCGACCGCGGTCAGGGTTGTCCGGAAAGCCGGCGCCTGCTCATGCGGACGTCGTGTCGTGCGTGCGCATCGCCGCATCGCAATCGGCCGCTTCGGCGAGCATCCAGTCCCGCACGTCGGCGACTTCACGGCGCGGGGCCAGATCGTGCTGGAACAGCCAGTAGCCGTACGCATCCGACAGCGCCTGCGTGTGCGGTCCGAGCACCGCGAGCCGCCCGTCCTCGAGCATCGGCGCGACGAGCGCAAGCCGTCCGAGCGCGACGCCCTGTCCCGCGATCGCGGCCTGAATCACCTGGTCGTACTGGTTGAAGCGCAGCACGCCTTTCGGGCGCGTGTCGCCGAGCCCGGCCGCGTGCAGGTGCGCGTGCCACTGCAGTTGCGGTTGCGGCGGCCCGTCGAATTCGAGCAGCACGTGATCGGCGATCGCGGCCGCGCTCGTGACCGGCCGCGCAGCGAGCGCCGGATGCGCGACCGGCACGACGATCTCGTCGAACAGGCGCAGCGCGCCGGCCGGCGCGCGGTCGCGCGGGCAATAGCGGATGCCGAGGTCGATGCCTTCGGCGCGCAAATCGAGTACCTTGTCGTTCGCGGCGACGCGCAGGTCGATCCCGGGCAGGCGCGCCTGCAGCCGCCCGAGTCGCGGCAGCAGCCACAGCGCGGTGACGCCGATGCTTGCCGTGATCGTGACGGGCTGGCGCTCGCGCGCGGCGGCGAGCGATGCGACGGTGTCCTGCAGGCTGTGCAGCGCCGCATCCGCGACACGGAACAGCCGCTCGCCTTCCGGCGTGAACGCGATCTTCCGGTAGCCGCGCTGCAGCAACGCGACGCCGAGATGCGCCTCCAGTGCGTGTACCTGGCGGCTGACCGCCGACTGCGTGACGCACAGGTCCTGCGCGGCGAGCGTGATGCTCATGCGGCGGCCGACGGCGACGAAACCGCGGACGAGGTCGAGCGACGGGAGACGGACGAGCGGCGTTGACATGCGCGTGACTCATGCGAACGGAGCAGCAAGATTGGTTGAGAACGCGGGACGCGTCAAGTTCAATGGAGGCTGGCCGGTGGGCGCGGGCAGCGGTTCGCGCCGGCCGGGACCACGAAGCATGGGGACGGAGTAAGCGTTGAGGCGCTAACTCGGGGCGACCGCCGTGGGGATGGAATAAGCGCTGAAGCACTAACTCCCTCCAACCACGCCATGGGACCCGAGTAAGCGCTAAAGCACTAACTCTGGCCGACCGCCGTGGGGATGGAGTAAGCCCTGAAGCGCTAACTCCATCCAGCCACGCCATGGGACCGGAGTAAGTGCTAAAGCACTAACTCTGGCCGACCGCCGTGGGGATGGAGTAAGCGCTAAAGCGCTAACTCCATCCAGCCACGCCATGGGACCGGAGTAAGTGCTAAAGCACTAACTCGGGCCGACCGCCGTGGGGATGGAGTAAGCGCTGAAGCGCTAACTCCATCCAACCACGCCATGGGGTCAGAGTAGGCGCTAAAGCGCCAACTCTGACCGACAGGAGACAGGATGACGATTTCGAACGAAGCAAGCGGGACGACGCAGGGCAATCGCGCGGCAGGGGCATTGCCGCCCGAGCCCGTGACGCTGCGCGCGGCCGACGGCTATGAATTGCGCGGCCATGTGTGGCGCCATCGCGGCGGCGGCGCCGCGCGGCCCGTGACGGTCGTCAATTGCGCGACGTCGGTGCGCTGCGACTACTACTTCCGTTTCGCGGCCTGGCTGTTCGCGCAGGGGCGCGACGTGCTCGTCTACGACTATCGCGGCATCGGCGGGTCGCGCCCGGCGCAACTCGCGAAGCTGCGCGCGAACTGGCTCGACTGGGGGCGGCTCGATTGCGAAGCCGCGCTGCAATACGCGCGCGACGCGTTTCCGGGCCAGCCGCTCGACGTCGTCGCGCACAGCATCGGCGGTTGCGTGCTCGGGCTCGCGGCATCGAACGTGCACGTGCGGCATGCGGTGACCGTCGGTGCGCAATATGCGTACTGGCGCGACTATCGGCCGGAACAACGGCGGCGCATGTGGTGGAAGTGGCATGTCGCGATGCCGGCGCTCGCGGCCGTGTTCGGCTACGTGCCCGCGAAGCGGCTCGGCTGGATGGAAGATACGCCGCGCGGCGTTGCGCTGTCGTGGGTCCGTTCGCAGTCGCGCTTCGAGGACACTTTTACCCGAGGCCTGCTCGCGGAAAGCGCGGCGAGCCGCGCCGCGTTGCCCGCCCGCTTCGCGGGACTGGCGGCGCCGATGCTCGCGATCGGCGTCGACGACGACGGGTTCGGCACGGTCGCCGCGATCGAGCGGCTGGTCGGCTACTACACGGGCAGCGACGTCACGCACCTGCGGATCGCGCCGGCCGACATCGGCGTCGACGCGATCGGCCATTTCGCGTTTTTCCACAGCCGCTTTACCGACACGCTGTGGCCCGTCGCGCTGTACTGGCTGCAACACGGCGTGCTGCTGGCCGACGCGCCGGGCGTCGTGCACGCGCTTCACCCGGCGTCGCGCGGGCGGGCGACAGGTAGCGGCGTACCGGGCGTTGCGGCGACCGGGTGACCCGGCGCGAGCGAACGCGCGGCGTCGTACCCGTTCGTTTCATGTCCCCGCCGCGCCGGTCGCCCGCTGTCGCGATCGATTACCATCGGACGTTTCATTCCACAGCAGAGGCTGCCGCGTGCCGATGTCCATTCCGTCCGATTCCGCTTCCCCGGCCGAAACGCCCCGCGCGTGGCGCATGCAAGCGCTCGACGCGCCGGCCGCCGCATCCCGCGCCGGCGTGCGGATCGCACGCGTCGATTTCGACTGGCGGGTGCCGCTGGCATCGCCCGCGTATGCGGCGCTGAGCGATGGCGAGCGCGCGCGGGCCGCACGCTTCATGCGGCACGAGGATGCGGTGCGCAGCGCCGCGACGCGCGCTGCGCTGCGCGGCGTGCTTGGCGCGACGCTCGGTATCGCGCCGCACGCGGTCGCGATCGTCGTCGACGAAGCCGGGCGGCCATCGCTGGACCGCGCGCATCGCGCGTCGCTCGATTTCAATGTGTCGCACGCAGGCGATCATGCGCTGCTCGCGTGGGCGCCTGCGGGCCGCGTCGGCGTCGATATCGAATGCTGCAACCGCGCGGCCGACTGGCGCGGGCTGACGCGCGAGGTCTGCGCGCCCGCCGAGGCCGCGTATCTCGACGGCCTGCCGCCTGCCGCGCGCGCAGGCGAATTCATGCGGGTGTGGTCCGCGAAGGAGGCGCTGCTCAAGGCGCTCGGCACCGGCATCGTCGGCGGCCTGCGCGCTTTCGCGGTCGTGCCGCCGCGCGATGCGGCGACGCCCGCGACGACGATCGTCGAGCCGGCCGCGCCCTCCGCCGGCGTCGCGGCGTTCGACGCGGCGTGGCTCGACGCGGCGCCCGGCTACGCGGCGTGCGTTGCGTGGACGCGTGCGTGAGCCGGTGTCAGCGCGCGGCGCTCACTCGAGCGGCGCATCGTTCGGCGCCGCGTAGCGCGTCTTGATCACGTCGCTCATCGGGAAGTCGAACGACAGCCCCTTCGGCGGCACCGGCTTCATGAACCATTTGTCGTAGAGCGCGTTGATCTCGCCGCCCTTCATCAACTGCACGAGCACGCCGTCGACGAGCGCCTTGAACTGCGGATCGTCCTTGCGCAGCATGAACCCGTAGGCTTCCGACGATTGCGGCGTGCCGACGATCTGCCAGTCGGCCGGCTTCGCGGCGAGCTGGCGCACGCCCGCGAGCAGCACGTCGTCCATCATGTACGCCGCCGCGCGGCCCGATTCGAGCGTGAGGCGTCCTTCGCCGTAGTCCTTCGCGCTGATGATCTGCATGTTCATCTTCTTCTCCTCGTTCATCTTGCGCAGCAGGCGTTCGGACGTCGTGCCCTGGTTCGTCACGACCGTCTTGCCGGCGAGGTCGGGGAAGTCGCGGATGCCGGACGTCGTGCGCGTGAGCAGGCGCGTCGTCGCAACGAAGAAGGTGGTCGAGAACGCGACCTGCGCGTGACGCGCGGCGAGGTTCGTGGTCACGCCGCATTCGAGATCGACGGTGCCGTTCTGCACGAGCGGGATGCGGTTCTGCGACGTCACCGGGATGAAGCGCACCTGCAGGTCGGGCTTGCCGGTGCGCGCCTTCACGGCGGCGATCACGCGGTCGCACAGGTCCTGCGAGAAGCCGATCACCTTGCCGCTCGTGTCGACGTAGGAGAACGGCACCGAGGTTTCGCGGTGGCCGATCGAGATCAGGTTGCTCTGCCGGATCTTCTCGAGCGTGCCGGAGAGCGGTTCCGCGGCGAACGACGCGCCGCACGCGAGTGCGCACGCGGCGACGAGCAGGCGGCGGCCGAACAGCGCGGTGAAGCGTGACGGGAAGTGCATGGCGGGTCTCCGTGGCGAATGATGATCCGTATGTTGCCAAAGACAAAATAATTGCAACATCTGTTAATAACCTGATCCGGCGGGCCGATCCGGCGGGCTGCGCCGGATATCAGGGAAACTCCCGAGTCGAAATCGATGAAAAACGGGTTGTCTAGACAAGTTCGGCTAGCTACACTTCAATCCATTCCGAACTTGTCTAGACAGGATTGCTCACATGATTACGTTGACCCCCGGCCATCTGACCCTCCCGCAATTGCGCCAGATCGCACGCGAATCCGTGCAACTGGCGCTCGACCCGGCCAGCTTCGCGAAGATCGACGCCGGCGCGAAGGCCGTCGCCGACATCGCCGCGAAGGGTGAGCCGGCCTACGGCATCAACACGGGCTTCGGCCGCCTGGCCAGCACGCACATCCCGCACGACCAGCTCGAACTGCTGCAGAAGAACCTCGTGCTGTCGCACGCGGTCGGTGTCGGCGAGCCGATGGCGCGCTCGTCGGTGCGCCTGCTGATGGCGCTGAAGCTGTCGAGCCTCGGCCGCGGCCACTCGGGCATCCGCCGCGAAGTGATGGACGCGCTGATCAAGCTGTTCAACGCGGACGTGCTGCCGCTGATCCCGGTGAAGGGCTCGGTCGGCGCATCGGGCGACCTCGCGCCGCTCGCGCACATGTCGACCGTGCTGCTCGGCGTCGGCGAAGTGTTCATCCGCGGCGAGCGCGCGAGCGCGCTCGACGGTCTGCGCGTCGCGGGCCTCGCGCCGCTGACGCTGCAGGCGAAGGAAGGCCTCGCGCTGCTGAACGGCACGCAGGCATCCACCGCACTGGCGCTCGACAACATGTTCGCGATCGAAGACCTGTACCGCACCGCGCTCGTCGCCGGTGCGCTGTCGGTCGACGCGGCGGCCGGTTCGGTGAAGCCGTTCGACGCGCGCATCCACGAGCTGCGCGGCCATCAAGGCCAGATCGACGCGGCCGCGGCCTACCGCGACCTGCTCGAAGGCTCGCCGATCAACCAGTCGCACCGCGACTGCGACAAGGTGCAGGATCCGTACAGCCTGCGCTGCCAGCCGCAGGTGATGGGTGCGTGCCTGGACCAGATGCGCCACGCGGCCGATGTGCTGCTGATCGAGGCGAACGCCGTGTCGGACAACCCGCTGATCTTCCCGGATACCGGCGAAGTGCTGTCGGGCGGCAACTTCCACGCCGAGCCCGTTGCCTTCGCGGCAGACAACCTCGCGCTCGCCGCGGCGGAAATCGGCGCGCTGGCCGAGCGCCGCATCGCGCTGCTGATCGACGCGACGCTGTCGGGCCTGCCCCCGTTCCTCGTGAGGGATGGCGGCGTGAACTCGGGTTTCATGATCGCGCATGTGACGGCTGCCGCGCTCGCGTCGGAAAACAAGACGCTCGCGCACCCGGCGTCGGTCGACTCGCTGCCGACCTCGGCGAACCAGGAAGACCACGTGTCGATGGCGACGTTCGCCGCGCGCAAGCTCGCCGACATCGCGGACAACACGAAGCACATCCTCGCGATCGAACTGCTGGCCGCCGCGCAAGGCGTCGACCTGCGCGCGCCGTACCACACGAGCCCGAAGCTGGCGCCCGTGATGGAAACGATCCGCAGCAAGGTCGCGCACTACGAGCTCGACCATTACTTCGCGCCGGACATCGCGGCGACCGCGAAGCTGGTCGGCGAGCGCGCGTTCGCGAAGGTCGCTCCGTTCTCGTTCGCATCGGAACAGTAAGCCCATGAGCGCGCCGGTCTACCAGGAGATCAAGGATTTCATCCTGGCCCGCATCCACGCCGGCGAGTGGGAGGAGGGCGACCAGGTGCCGTCCGAGAACGAGCTGGCCCGCGACTTCAAGGTCGCGCGCATGACCGTCAACCGCGCGCTGCGCGAGTTGACGGCCGAGCAGGTGCTCACGCGCATGAAGGGCGCGGGCACCTACGTCGCGCGGCCGAAGTACGAGTCGACGCTGGTGGCGATCCGCAGCATCTCGGAGGAGGTCGGCGCACGCGGGCATGCGTATCACGCCAGCGTGCTCGGCCTCGACACGATCCGCGCCGACGAGGCGCTCGCCGACGAGATGCAGGTGGCCGTGCGCGCGCAGCTGTTTCATTCGCAGGTGCTGCACTTCGAGAACGACGAGCCCGTGCAGCTCGAAGAACGATGGGTGAATCCGGCGGTCGCGCCGGATTACGCCGAGCAGGATTTCACGAACACGACGCCGAACCTGTACCTGATGCGCGCGGCTCCGCTGCAGCGCGTCGAGTACCGGATCGAAGCGGCGGCCCCGGCGCCGGAGCGGCGCGAGCAGCTGCGGATGGACGACGTCGAGCCGTGTCTGGTTTTACATCGGCGCACCTGGTCGCAGGGCGTCGTCGCCTCGGTGGCGAATCTGTGGCATCCCGGCAGCCGTTATCGCTTCACCGGGCATTTCTGATTCCTATTTGATATTCATTTTCCTTCGGGAGCAGCCGTCATGAACCATCCGAAACACATCGATCCCCGTCTCGATCCGACGCGCACGATCCGCGCGCCGCGCGGCAGCGAAAAGACCTGCAAGACCTGGCTGGCCGAGGCGGCCTACCGGATGATCCAGAACAACCTCGACCCGGAAGTCGCCGAGCATCCGCATGCGCTCGTCGTGTACGGCGGCATCGGCCGCGCGGCGCGCAACTGGGAATGCTACGACCAGATCCTCGCGTCGCTGAAGGACCTCGAAGAGAACGAGACGCTGCTGATTCAATCGGGCAAGCCGGTCGGCGTGTTCCGCACGCACAAGGATGCACCGCGCGTGCTGCTCGCGAACTCGAACCTCGTGCCGCACTGGGCGAACTGGGACCACTTCCACGAGCTCGACCGCAAGGGCCTGATGATGTACGGCCAGATGACGGCCGGCAGCTGGATCTACATCGGCAGCCAGGGCATCGTGCAGGGCACCTATGAAACGTTCTTCTCGGTCGCGAACCAGCACTTCAACGGCGATCCGTCGGGCCGCTGGATCCTGACGGGCGGCCTCGGCGGGATGGGTGGCGCGCAGCCGCTCGCCGCGACGATGGCCGGCTTCTCGATGATCGCGGTCGAATGCGACGAGACGCGCATCGACTTCCGCCTGAAGACGCGCTACGTCGACAAGAAGGCGACGACGATCGACGAAGCGCTCGGCATGATCGAGGAAGCGAAGCGCACCGGCAAGCCGGTGTCGATCGGCCTGCTCGGCAACGCGGCCGACGTGTTCGCGGAATTCGTCGAGCGCGGCATCACGCCGGACTGCGTGACCGACCAGACGAGCGCGCACGACCCGATCAACGGCTACCTGCCGCAGGGCTGGACCGTCGCGCAATGGCGCGAAGCGCAGAAGGTCGATCCGCAGAGCATCGTGAAGGTCGCGAAGCAGTCGATGGCCGTCCAGGTGCGCGCGATGCTGGCGCTGCAGGACCGCGGCGCGGCGACGCTCGACTACGGCAACAACATCCGCCAGATGGCGCTGGAAATGGGCGTCGAGAACGCATTCGACTTCCCGGGCTTCGTGCCGGCGTACATCCGCCCGCTGTTCTGCGAAGGCAAGGGCCCGTTCCGCTGGGTCGCGCTGTCCGGCGATCCGGAAGACATCTACAAGACCGACCAGAAGGTGAAGGAGCTGATCCCCGACGATCCGCACCTGCACAACTGGCTCGACATGGCGCGTGAGCGCATCGCGTTCCAGGGCCTGCCGGCACGGATCTGCTGGGTCGGCGTGAAGGATCGCTACCGCCTCGGCCAGGCGTTCAACGAGATGGTCAAGAACGGCGAACTGAAGGCGCCGATCGTGATCGGCCGCGACCACCTCGACACGGGTTCGGTCGCAAGCCCGAACCGCGAGACGGAATCGATGAAGGACGGTTCGGATGCCGTCAGCGACTGGCCGCTGCTGAACGCACTGCTGAACACGGCAGGCGGCGCATCGTGGGTGTCGCTGCACCATGGCGGCGGTGTCGGCATGGGCTTCTCGCAGCACTCGGGCGTCGTGATCGTCGCCGACGGTACCGCCGAAGCGCACGAGCGCCTTGGCCGCGTGCTGCTGAACGACCCGGCGACGGGCGTGATGCGCCATGCGGATGCCGGCTACGAACTCGCGCAGCAGACGGCCCGCGAAGCCGGCCTGAAGCTGCCGATGCTCGGTCGCTGAGCATGACGGCGCTCGACCAGGCGCCGGTGAACGCGACGCTGGCCGCCGCGCTGATCCGCGCCGCGGATCTCGTCGCGTCGCCGTGGAAGAACGGCGGCGGCGTGACGCGCGAGATCGGCGCCTTTCCGCCCGGCGCCGCGCTCGACGCGTTCGCATGGCGCGTGAGCGTCGCGGACGTCGGCACGGCCGGGCCGTTCTCGCGTTTCGACGGGATCGACCGCACGCTCGTGCTGCTGTCCGGCGCGGGCATGACGCTCGCCGAAGCGGGCGGCACGCGCCACGTGCTCGACGTGCCGCTGGCCCGTGCGGATTTCGCGGGCGAGACGGCGATCGACGCGACGCTGCACGACGGCGCGACGCGCGACTTCAACCTGATGACGCGCCGTTCGGCCGCGCGCGGTGCGCTCGACGTGTGGCGCGCAGGCACGCACCGCATCGGGCGTGCCGATACCGTGCTGCTGTTCTGCGCGGCCGGAGCGGTCGGCGTTGAAATCGACGGCGCGCGCCATGCACTGGAAGAAATGGACACGTTGCGGCTCGACGGGCCGCGGCGTGCGTTTGACGTCGTCGTGAGCGGTAGCGGCGCGCTGCTTGCCGTATCGCTCGCCATCGGCGAACGAGACTGAACGCATGAAACCGACTGTCTGGCATCACCTGAGGCTGTGTCCGCACGGCCATCCCGACGAGACGATCGACGACGCGGCGATCGCCGTCGACGAAACCGGCACGATCGTCTGGCTCGGCGCGTTGTCCGCGCTGCCGCACGGCTATGCCCACTGGCAGCGCGAGGATCTGCACGGCGCGTGGGTGACGCCGGGCCTCGTCGATTGCCATACGCACCTCGTGTACGGCGGCACGCGTGCCGACGAATTCGCGCAGCGTCTCGCGGGCGTCAGCTACGAGGAAATCGCGCGGCAGGGCGGCGGGATCGTGTCGACGGTGCGCGCGACGCGCGCGGCCGACGAGACGACGCTGTTCGTGCAAGCCGCCGCGCGCCTGCAGCCGCTGCTCGCCGAAGGCGTGACCGCGATCGAGATCAAGTCGGGCTACGGGCTCGACCTCGCGAGCGAGCGCAAGATGCTGCGCGTCGCGCGCCAGCTCGGCGAGCGCTTCCCGGTCACCGTCTATACGACCTTCCTCGGCGCGCATGCGCTGCCGCCGGAATACGCGGGCCGTGCCGACGCGTACATCGACGAAGTGTGCGAACGGATGCTGCCGGCGCTGGCCGACGAGGGCCTCGTCGACGCGGTCGACGTGTTCTGCGAGCGCATCGGCTTTTCGCTCGCGCAGACCGAGCGCGTGTTCGAGGCCGCGACGCGGCGCGGGCTGCCCGTGAAGCTGCATGCGGAGCAACTGTCGAACGCGGGCGGCACGGCGCTCGCCGCGCGCTACCGCGCGCTGTCCGCCGACCACCTCGAATTTCTCGACGAAGCCGGCATCGAGGCGATGAAGGCGGCCGGTACGGTCGCCGTGCTGCTGCCCGGCGCGTACTACTTCATTCGCGAAACGCAACTGCCGCCGATCGAGCTGCTGCGCAAGCACGGCGTGCCGATCGCGCTTGCGACCGATCACAACCCCGGCACGTCGCCGCTCGAATCGCTGCTGCTGACGCTGAACCTCGGCTGCACGCTGTTCCGCATGACGGTGCCCGAGGTGCTGCAGGGCGTCACGCGCCATGCGGCCGCGGCGCTCGGCCGCGCGGATCGCCACGGCGCGCTCGAGGTAGGCCGCCAGGCCGACTTCGCCGCATGGTCGGTCGGCTCGCTGTCGGAGCTCGCGTACTGGATCGGCCGGCCGTTGTGCGAGCAGGTCGTACGCGGCGGCACGACCGTGTTTCGCCGGATGAACGGATAGGTTTGCTTGGGGCAGGGCCAGGCGCTGACGCTTGAGTTCACCCCGCACAGGACTCACAAACAATGACCGACACCATGTTGTTCGCGGACCATGCGTACTTGCCCGATGGCTGGCGCCGCAACGTGCTGCTGCGCTGGGACGCGGCCGGCACGCTGACCGGCGTGACGCCTGACACCGACGCGCCGGCAGGCGTCGCGCGCGCGGCCGGGCCGGTGCTGCCCGGCATGCCGAACCTGCATTCGCACGCGTTCCAGCGCGCGATGGCAGGGCTCACCGAATACCGCGCGAATCCCGCCGACAGCTTCTGGAGCTGGCGCGACCTGATGTACCGCTTCGCACTGAAGATCACGCCCGACGCGCTCGCGGCGATCGCGCGCTGGCTGTATGTCGAGATGCTCAAGTGCGGCTACACGTCGGTGTGCGAATTCCACTACGTGCATCACGCGCAGGACGGTTCGCGCTATCCGCTGATCGCGGAACTCGGCACGCGCGTGGTCGATGCCGCGCGCTCGGCCGGCATCGGCATCACGATGCTGCCCGTGTCGTACCAGTTCGCCGGCTTCGGCAACAAGCCGCCGCGCGACGACCAGCGCCGCTTCATCAACACGCCCGATGGCCTGCTCGAACTGCTCGACGCGATGCGTCGTGCCGCACCGGAGCACGGCGGGCTGCGCTACGGCGTCGCGCCGCACTCGTTGCGCGCGGTGTCCGAGAGCGGGCTGCGCGCGCTGCTCGACGGCTTGCCCGACGACGCGCCCGTGCATATCCATATCGCCGAGCAGACGGCCGAAGTCGACGATTGCGTTCGTGCATACGGCGCACGCCCCGTCCAATGGCTGCTCGATCGCTTCGACGTCGATGCGCGCTGGTGCCTCGTGCACGCGACGCACGTCGACGCGGCCGAAACGGCCGCGCTCGCGAAGCGTCGCGCGGTCGCCGGCCTGTGCCTGACGACCGAAGCGAACCTCGGTGACGGCGTGTTCCCGGCCGTCGACTATCTCGCGCAGGGTGGCGTGATCGGCGTCGGCTCGGACAGCCACGCGTCGGTCGACTGGCGCGCCGAGCTGCGCCTGCTCGAATACGGGCAACGGCTCGTGCACCGCGCGCGCAACGTGCTGGCAAGCGATACGCAGGCGCATGTCGCCGATCGCCTGTTCGACGCATCGCTCGCGGGCGGCGCGCAGGCCAGCGGGCGGCGCGTCGGTGCGCTGCGCGAAGGGTGCCGCGCCGACTGGCTCGTGCTCGATCCCGATCATCCGGCGATCGCCGAACACGGCAGCACGGCATGGCTGTCGGGCATCGTGTTCGCCGAGCACGGCGAGACGCCCGTGCTCGACGTCTACACGGGCGGCGAGCGCGTCGTGAGCGGCCGCCGCCATCGCGACGAAGCCGTCGCGTATGCCGACTACCGCGCCGCGCTGGCGCAACTGCTGCGCTGACGCGCGGCAACCGGCGCACGCCGCGCGCGTGTGCCGGCAGACTCCTACGGTGATGCGACATGACTGAACAACCGGCTGTATTCACGCTGAAGCAGGGCACGCTGCCGCTGCTGATCTCGATTCCGCACGCGGGCACGCACATCCCCGACGACATCGCCGCGACGATGACGGCCGACGCGCGCTTCGTCGACGATTGCGACTGGCATCTTGAACGGCTGTACGGATTCGCGGCGGATCTCGGTGCATCGATCCTCGTGCCGTCGCACGCGCGTTACGTCGTCGACCTGAACCGTCCGCCCGACAACGAGAACCTGTATCCGGGGCAGGACACGACGGGGCTCGTGCCGGTCGATACGTTCGACAAGGCGCCGCTCTATCCGGCGAACGCGCTGCCCGGCAACGACGAGATCATGCGTCGCCGCGACCGCTACTGGCTTCCGTATCACGACGCGCTGCAACGCGAGATCGCGCGCCTGAAGCGCGAGCACGGCCGCGTGCTCGTGTGGGAAGCGCACTCGATCCGCTCGCATGTGCCGCGCTTCTTCGAAGGCCGCCTGCCGGACTTCAACTTCGGCACGTCGAGCGGCGCGAGTGCCGCGCCCGGGCTCGCGGAGGCGCTTGCCGCGCGCGTGAACGCGCATGGCGGCTATACGGCTGCCGCGAACGGGCGTTTCAAGGGCGGCTACATCACGCGTCACTATGGCGTGCCCGACACCGGGGTCGAGGCCGTGCAGCTCGAGCTGTCGCAGATCACCTACATGGAGGAAACGCGTCCGTACGCCTATGACGAAGCGCTTGCAGCGCGGATTGTGCCGCTGCTGCAGACGCTCGTCGAAACCGCGCTCGCGCTCGCGCATCGCTGAGCGCGGGCCGCCCGCATGCGGCAGCGCGGCGGGGCAGGTGTGTCGCGGCCCGTCGACAAGCAGCAGGCGAGCCGACGCAATGCACAACACGGCATCGATTCCGGGGATCGATGCCGTTTTTTGTCTGATCAATGTCGTCATCGGCACCTGAAAATTTGACGCAATTTTTAGGTGATATAAGCTGAATGTCAGGAAGTCGTCACGCGCGCACCGGCGCCGGGGCCATCGATCGCGGCCGCACCGCGCCGGAATCCGTTGCGAGACACCTTGCCGACGTGTCGCCGCGCGGCATTGCCGCATGCGCTTTATCGCGACACGTGTCCTGCATCCATCAGTCAGTCGAGTACGATCGTGAAAGCCGCCAGCCCTTCGATACGCCGGACGCAAAGTCCGTCGGCGGGCGCGCCGCCTCAGGCCGGGCCGATCCGGCATGCTGATCGCGGCACCCGTGCCGCCCCTCTACGCGAGCGTCGTTTCTTCGCCATTTCCCATCGCGGCCTGCGCCGCTTCAACCTCGTGACCGCGCATGTATTCAGCGCGGTGCAGTGCGACGGCAGCGCATCCTTGTTGCCCTAGCGTCCTTTTCCGCCTCCGTCCCGGGCCGCATCGCCTGTTGCCGCATCGTCCGCGCGGCAGGATCGCGCATGGGCATGCGTCGCGTCGCGGTGTGCGCGTACGGCGCGACCGCGAACCTTCATCGTCCCGCGTGCGGGCGTGCCGCGCGCGACAACCGGAGAGACACCCATGCGTGTGCGCCCGATCGTAGCCGTCACCGCCGACCGCATCCTGCGCGGCGCGCATCCGAACCATACGGCGGGCGAGAAGTACCTGACCGCGCTCGTCGACGGCGCCGGCGCGCTGGCGTTCGTGCTGCCCGCGCTCGGCGTGCACCAGCCGGCGGACGCGATCGTCGCGGCGGTCGACGGGCTGCTGTTTGCCGGCAGCTATTCGAACGTCGAACCGCATCATTACGGCGGCGCCGCGAGCGCGCCCGACACGCTGCACGATCCCGCTCGCGACGCGACCGCGTTGCCGCTGATCCGTGCGGCGATCGAAGCGGGCGTGCCCGTGCTCGCGATCTGCCGCGGCATGCAGGAGCTGAACGTCGCGTATGGCGGCACGCTGCATCAGCGGCTGCACGCGACGACCGGCTTCGATGACCATCGCGAGCGGCCGGCCGATCCGCTCGAACGGCAGTACGGCCCCGCGCACGTGGTGCAGTTCGCGCCGGGTGGCCTGCTGCAGCGAGTCGCGCGCGGCGCGTACGAGGCGACGGTCAATTCGCTGCACGACCAGGGTATCGCGCGTCTCGGCGCGGGGCTCGTCGTCGAAGCGAGCGCGCCCGACGGACTGGTCGAGGCCGTCAGCGTGCGCGGCGCGCGCGCGTTCGTGCTCGGCGTGCAGTGGCATCCCGAATGGCGCTACGCGGAACAGCCGCTGTCGCGCGACATCTTCGCGGCATTCGGCGCGGCGTGCCGCGCGCGCATGGCGCATCGCATTCATGCGGCTGGCGGCGCGATGCCGTCGCCGGCCGCATCCGACGTCGACTGAAAGAGGCCGATCATGCAACCCGAACTGAGCGAATTCCTGCGACAGCACCGCATCACCGAGGTCGAGGCGATCATTCCCGACATGGCCGGCATCGCGCGCGGCAAGATCATTCCGCGCAACAAATTCGAATCCGGCGAATCGATGCGCCTGCCGCAGGCGGTGATGGTGCAGACCGTCACCGGCGACTATCCGGAGGACGGCACGCTGACCGGCGTGACCGATCCCGACATGGTGTGCGTGCCCGATCCGTCGACGATCTGCCTGATCCCGTGGGCCGTGGATCCGACCGCGCAAGTGATCCACGACTGCGTGCATTTCGACGGCTCGCCGGTCGAGATCTCGCCGCGCTACGTGCTGCGCCGCGTGCTCGACCTGTACAAGGCCGAGGGCTGGAAGCCCGTCGTCGCACCCGAGCTCGAGTTCTATCTCGTCGACATGAATGCCGATCCCGACCTGCCGCTGCGTCCGCCCGTCGGCCGCACGGGGCGTGCGGAGACCGGTCGGCAGTCGTATTCGATCGAAGCCGTGAACGAGTTCGATTCGCTGTTCGAGGACATCTATGAATACTGCGAGATGCAGGGCCTCGACATCGAGACGTTGATCCACGAGGTCGGCGCCGCGCAGATGGAGATCAACTTCGTGCACGGCGATGCGCTGCCGCTGGCCGACCAGGTGTTCCTGTTCAAGCGTACGGTGCGCGAGGCGGCGCTGCGCCACAACATGTACGCGACCTTCATGGCGAAGCCGATGCAGGACGAGCCGGGCTCCGCGATGCACATCCACCAGAGCCTGGCCGACGTGCGCACGGGGCGCAACCTGTTCGCCGACGAAGACGGTGCCGTGTCGCCGCTGTTCCACAGTTATCTCGCTGGCCTGCAGAAGTACACGCCGGCGCTGATGCCGATCTTCGCGCCGTACATCAACTCGTACCGCCGGCTGTCGCGTTTCATGGCCGCGCCGATCAACGTGCAGTGGGGCTACGACAACCGCACGGTCGGCTTCCGCATCCCGCAGTCGAGCCCCGAGGCGCGCCGCATCGAGAACCGCATCCCGGGTGTCGATTGCAACCCGTACCTCGCGTTCGCGGCGACGCTCGCCGCCGGCTATCTCGGGATAACGCAGCAGCTCGCGCCGACCGAGCCGATCGCATCGGACGGCTACGACCTGCCGTACCAGCTGCCGCGCAATCTCGAGGAGGGCATCTCGCTGATGGCCGCCTGCACGCCGCTGGCCGGCATTCTCGGCGACAAGTTCGTGAAGGCGTACCTGGCGCTGAAGGAAACCGAATACGAAGCGTTCTTCCGCGTGATCAGCTCGTGGGAACGCAGGCATCTGCTGCTGCACGTATGAATGTGCGGCGCTGTTTTACGGAGGAAACATGACCGATCGAAACGAAGCCTTCCCGCCGCACTCGACCGCCGAATACCGCGCGCTCGACGCCGCGCACCACATCCACCCGTTCTCGGACATGGGCGCGCTCAACCGCGCGGGCAGCCGCGTGATCGTGAAGGCCGACGGCGTCTACCTGTGGGACTCGGACGGCAACAAGGTGATCGACGGGATGGCCGGCCTGTGGTGCGTGAACGTCGGCTACGGCCGCAAGGAGCTCGCCGACGCCGCGTACCGCCAGTTGCAGGAACTGCCGTTCTACAACACGTTCTTCAAGACGACGCATCCGCCGGTGATCGAGCTGTCGGCCATGCTCGCGGAAGTGACGCCCGCCGGCTTCAACCACTTCTTCTACTGCAACAGCGGCTCGGAAGGCAACGACACCGTGCTGCGCCTCGTGCACCAGTACTGGGGCGTGCGG
>NZ_MDEQ02000037.1 GCF_001883705.2 Burkholderia catarinensis | reverse complement strand
TTCTTCCCGAAGATCTCGCTGACGGCGGCGTTCGGCACCGCGAGCCCGACGCTGGGCGGGCTGTTCAAGGCCGGCACGGCGGCGTGGTCGTTCGCGCCGAACATTGCGGTGCCGATCTTCGAGGGCGGGCAGAACATCGCGAACCTCGATCTCGCGCACGTGCAGAAGCGCATCGAGATCGCGAACTACGAGAAGGCGATCCAGTCGGCGTTCCGCGAGGTGTCGGACGGGTTGGCCGCACGCGGCACGTACGACCAGCAGATCGCGGCGCTGGAGCGCAACGAGCACGCGCAGCAGCGACGTTTCGACCTGTCGGACCTGCGCTACAAGAACGGCGTCGACAGCTACCTGTCGGTGCTGACCGCGCAGACGGACCTGTACTCGGCGCAGCAGTCGCTGATCAGCGCACGCCTGGCACGCTGGACGAACCTGGTCGACCTGTAT
Organism: Burkholderia catarinensis; assembly: GCF_001883705.2. GTDB lineage: Bacteria > Pseudomonadota > Gammaproteobacteria > Burkholderiales > Burkholderiaceae > Burkholderia > Burkholderia catarinensis. Next base: position 59,018 of record NZ_MDEQ02000037.1, on the reverse strand, counting down.
CGTGCACTGGGCGGCGGGTGGGTGCAGCGGGCCGGCGAGACGCCGCGCGCGCCGGACGCACCGGTCGACTACGACAAGGCGGCCGCACCGGCTGCCGCGTCGGCAGCGGCAGCGAACGGGTAAGCACGGCGAAGGGCGGGAGCGGGCAGCCGCTTCTGTCTGCCGAACCGGCTGTACGCAAAAACGAAACGCCACGGACGAACGTTCGTGGCGTTTTCTTTTGCGCTGTCGAATCGCGCGGCGCGCAGACCGTTGTCGTGACGATGCCCGCGTCGGACCCAGGCGACGCGGCTCGCTCCTGCCCGCACGGCCGGTCGGCACACCCCGCGCCGCGCGACCGGCGGCCAGCGTTCCCGATCCGGCAGCGATTGCGCCGGCGTCGCGCGATTCGACACCTGCAACGCAAGACGCCACGGCATGCCGTGGCGTCTTGTCTTTACCGCGTTGCGCCGTCGTCCGGCGCGTTGCGATCAGTGGTGCACGTCGGCGGGACGCCCGTCGAAGTCGTGTCCGGCGCGACGGATGTCGCAGCGCGCGTCCTTCTCGCCTTTCACGCCGTTGAACACGATGTTCAGGACCACTGCCGTTACCGATGCCAGCAGGATGCCGCTGTGCAGGATCGGTGCGAGCGCCGGCGGCAGCTTCGAGAAGAAGTGCGGCGACACGACCGGCACGAGGCCCATGCCGATGCTCACGGCGACGATGAACAGGTTGTGGGCGTTGTTCACGAAGTCGACCTTCGACAGCACCTTGATGCCGTTCGCCGCGACCATCCCGAACATCACGATGCCTGCGCCGCCGAGCACGAACGGGGGCACCGACGCGACGACCTGCGCCATCTTCGGGAACAGGCCGAGCAGCACGAGGATCACGCCGCCCGTGGCGCACACGAAACGGCTCTTCACGCCCGTCACGCCGATCAGGCCGACGTTCTGCGAGAACGACGTATGCGGGAACGAGTTGAAGATGCCGCCGATCAGCGTGCCGAGGCCGTCGACGCGCAGGCCGCGCACGAGGCGCTCCTGGTTGACCGGGCGATCGACCATGTCGCCGACCGCGAGGAACATGCCGGTCGATTCGATGAACGTGACGAACATCACCGTGACCATCGTCGCGATCGACAGCGGGTCGAAGTGCGGCCAGCCGAAGTGGAACGGCATCACGAAGCCGACCCACGGCGCGAGCGACACGCCTTCCGTGTTCACGCGGCCGATGGCGAACGCGATCACGAAGCCGGCGACGATGCCGAGCAGCACCGAGATGTTCGCGATGAAGCCGCGGCCGAACTTGTTGATCAGCAGGATCAGCGTGAGCACGAGCAGCGACAGGCCGAGATAGACGGGGCTGCCGTATTCGGGGTTGCCGATGCCGCCGGCCGCCCAGTTGATGCCGACTTCCATCAGCGACAGCCCGATCACGGCGATCACGGTACCGACGACCACGGGCGGGAAGAACCGCAACAGCTTGCCGATCGTCGGCGCCAGCACGATGCCGATGATGCCGGCCGCGATGGTCGAGCCGAAGATGTCGAGAATGCCGAGGCCGGGGTTCGTGCCGATCGCGATCATCGGGCCGACTGCCGCGAACGTGCAGCCCATGATGACGGGCAGGCGGATCCCGAAGATCCACAGGCCCAGCGTCTGGATCAGCGTGGCGATGCCGCACGAAAACAGATCGGCGCTGATCAGGAACGCGATCTGGTCTTTCGGCAGCTTGAGCGCGCCGCCAACGATAAGCGGTACGGCGACAGCGCCGGCGTACATGACGAGGACGTGTTGCAGGCCAAGCGTTACCAGCTTGCCGGTCGGCAGCACCTCATCGCACGGATGGACCGTGTTCGATTGCATCTGTCTCACTCCATGATCTTGTTTTCGGGGTGATACGAAGTTATTCGGAATGAATCCATGCAACAAGAGCACTGGGTTCTATTCCGTTCTTTGCTGGTTCGATATGCCATTTCGGCATGGAACAGGGTGTCGATCATCGGGAAGCTGCCGCAGGAGTGAGGTTCCCCGGTTTTATAGCCCTTCAAAATAGCGCCGGCCCCCGTGTCAAATATCGAGCGCTTTATGGTGTGTATCGGGTCGGCCGCATAGTGGCAAAAAGTGCCTCCGGGAAATCGTGCCGGGTTAACCCGTGAACGGCCGCTTTTGCACGCAAGGCGCAGCCCGGTGAAACCCGGCGGCCGACCGCGCTTTCGGCGCGCGTTGGCGGCGGCAAAAAACGGGGCGTGCATCGCGATCCCGTTATCATCGATATCCGTTCATACGAATTCGCCTTCACGTCATGCGCCTGCTTGGAATCGACCTCGGCACCGGCTCCGTCAAACTCGTCACGCTCGATGCCGACGGCGTCGAGCGTGCGGTCGCGAGCGAACCTTATGGGTTGTCGTCGCCGCAGCCCGGCTGGGCCGAGATCGCGCCCGATGCGTGGTGGCAGGCGCTGGTACGCGCGGCCGCGCGGCTGCCGGCCGGCGAGCGCGCGCAGGTCGCGGCGATCGGCTTTTCGGGGCAGATGCACGGCGTCGTGCTGATCGACGCGGCCGGGCGGCCGGTGCGGCCCGCGCTGCTGTGGCCCGACACGCGCGCGGTGCGCGAAGCGGACGCGGCCGGCTGGCCCGTCGCCGGATTGCCCGTCGCCGGATTGCCCGTCGCCCCGAACCCCATCGCGCCGGGCATGGCAGGCCCGCTGTTGCGCTGGCTGGCCGCGCACGAACCCGATGCACTGCGCGCCGCACGCTGGGCCGTGCAGCCGAAGGACTGGTTGCGCATCGCGCTCGGCGGCGACGTCGCGGCCGATCCGAGCGATGCGTGCGCGACCGCGCTCGCGTCGCCCGATGGCGCATGGGATGTCGCATTGATCGACGCGCTCGGCCTGCCGGCCGACCGGTTCGCGCCGGTTCATGCGTCGACCGCGCGCTGCGGCGCGCTCGGCGCGCAGGCTGCGGCTGCGCTCGGCCTGCCGGCCGGCGTGCCGCTCGCGACGGGCGCGGCCGACACCGCATGCGCGGCGCTCGGCAGCGGGCTCGCCGCGGCCGGCGACGCGCTGCTGACGACCGGCAGCGGCGGCCAGATCGTCGTGCTCGCGGATGCGCTGCCGCCCGCGCGGCGCGGGCTGCATCGCTATCGCGCCGCGGCCGGCGGCGGCTATTACACGATGGCCGCGATGCAGAACGTCGGGATTGCGCTCGAGGCCGTGCGCGGCTGGCTCGGCTATCCGGGGTGGGCCGATGCCTATGACGATGCGTTCGCGCAACCGGCGTCCGAACGGCTGTGCTTCCTGCCGTACCTGAGCGGCGAACGTTCGCCGTGGATGAACCCCGATGCGCGCGGCGGCTGGCTCGGCCTCGGGCTCGGCGACACGCGGGGCGCGATGATGCGCGCCGCGTTCGAGGGCGTCGCGTTCGCGTTGCGCGCGGGGCTCGATGCGATCCGCGACGCCGATCGCGGCGACGCGGTGACGACGCTGCGCCTCGCGGGCGGCGGCTCGGTCGATCCGCGCTGGCGCCAGTTGCTCGCCGACGCGCTCGGCGCGTCGCTGCATGCGATCGACTGCCCGAACGCGGCGACGCGCGGCGCCGCGCTGCTTGCGGGCGTCGCGATCGGGCACTGGCGGGAAGATGCGCTGCACGCGCTGGCGCCGAACGCGTCGCCGGCCGCCGCGCCGCGCGACGATCGCATGCTGGCCGCGCGCCACGCACGCTTCATCGATCTGTACGCGCGAACGGATGCATGGTTCACGACGGGCGTTTAAACTCGAACACTTGTTCATTTGCGTCAGCGATGACGCATCGTGGCAAGCCGGCGACCGTTTCCCGCACGCGATGCGCGGCGGGACCGGCCATCATGGCGAGCACGGGATTCTTTCGCCGTGTCGCGCGCGATTCCGCGCGGCACGGCTTCGACCGCTTTGCATGGAACCCGGTGCGGCGCTTCAGCGCCAGGCCCGGACCGACCTCATAGACCGACAGGAGTGACACGATGAAGACGAAAGCAGCGATTGCATGGAAGGCGGGCGCGCCGCTGACGATCGAGGAAGTCGATCTGGAAGGGCCGCGCGCAGGCGAAGTGCTGATCGAGGTGAAGGCGACGGGCATCTGCCACACCGACTACTACACGCTGTCGGGCGCCGATCCCGAGGGGATCTTCCCGGCGATCCTCGGCCATGAAGGCGCGGGCGTGGTGGTCGACGTCGGCCCCGGCGTCGGCACCGTGAGGAAGGGCGACCACGTGATTCCGCTCTACACGCCCGAATGCCGCGAGTGCAAGTTCTGCCTGTCGCGCAAGACCAACCTGTGCCAGAAGATCCGCTCGACGCAGGGCCGTGGCCTGATGCCCGACGCAACGTCGCGCTTCTCGCTCGACGGCAAGCCGCTGTTCCACTACATGGGCACGTCGACGTTCTCGAACTACATCGTGGTGCCGGAAATCGCGGTCGCGAAGGTGCGCGAGGACGCGCCGTTCGACAAGATCTGCTACATCGGCTGCGGCGTGACGACGGGCGTCGGCGCGGTCGTGTATTCGGCGAAGGTCGAGGCCGGTGCGAACGTGGTCGTGTTCGGCCTCGGCGGGATCGGCCTGAACGTGATCCAGGGCGCGAAGATGGTCGGCGCGGACAAGATCATCGGCGTCGACATCAACCCGAAACGCGTCGAGCTCGCGAAGAAGTTCGGGATGACGCACTTCATCAACCCGAACGAAGTCGAGAACGTGGTCGACCACATCGTGCAGCTGACCGACGGCGGCGCGGATTATTCGTTCGAATGCGTGGGCAACGTGAAGCTGATGCGCCAGGCGCTCGAGTGCACGCACAAGGGCTGGGGCCAGTCGTTCATCATCGGCGTGGCCGCGGCCGGCGAGGAAATCAGCACGCGTCCGTTCCAGCTGGTAACCGGCCGCGAGTGGAAGGGTTCGGCGTTCGGCGGCGCGCGCGGCCGCACCGACGTGCCGAAGATCGTCGACTGGTACATGGAAGGCAAGATCAACATCGACGACCTGATCACGCACACGCTGCCGCTCGAGCGGATCAACGAAGGCTTCGACCTGATGAAGGCCGGCGAGTCGATCCGCTCGGTCGTGCTGTACTGACCGGGAGCGCACCGCGATGCTCGAACTCGTTTCCTCGCATGCGTGCCACGGCGGCGAGCAGCGTTTCTACCGTCACGATTCGGCGGCCATCGGCCTGCCGATGAAGTTCTCGGTGTACCTGCCGCCGCAGGCCGCGCACGGCCGCGTGCCGGCGCTGTTCTATCTCGCGGGGCTCACGTGCACCGACGAGACGTTCGCGATCAAGGCTGGCGCGCAGCAATACGCGGCGCAGCACGGCATCGCGCTCGTGATGCCCGACACGAGCCCGCGCGGCGCGGGAGTGCCGGGCGAGACCGATGCGTGGGACTTCGGCGTCGGCGCGGGCTTCTATGTCGATGCGACCGAAGCGCCGTGGTCCGCGCATTACCGGATGGAGTCGTACGTGACGGGCGAGCTGCGCGAGCTCGTCGCGGCCGAGCTGCCGATCGACGGCGCGCGGCTCGGGATCTTCGGGCACTCGATGGGCGGGCACGGCGCGCTGACGCTCGCACTGCGCCATCCCGGCCTGTACCGGTCGGTGTCGGCGTTCGCGCCGATCGCCGCGCCGACGCGCTGCCCGTGGGGCGAGAAGGCGTTCTCGGGTTACCTCGGCGACGATCGCGACACATGGAACGCACACGATGCGAGCGAACTCGTCGCGCGCGCCGACGCGCCGAAGTTCGCGGACGGCATCCTCGTCGACCAGGGTCTCGCCGATCAATTCCTCGCGAACCAGCTGAACCCCGACGTGTTCGAAGCCGCGTGCGCGAAGGCCGGCCAGCCGCTGACGCTGCGCCGCCATCCGGGCTACGACCACGGCTACTACTTCATCTCGACGTTTATCGCCGATCACATCGCGCATCATGCGCGCGTGCTCGCACGGTGAGCGGGGCGGGACGCAGGTAACGCTCACGGCGCTCCGCACGATCGCGGACGCATGAAAAAATGCCGGCGCTGCCCTCGGGCACGCCGGCGTTTTCATTTGGGCCGGGCGGCGATCCGTCGGGCGGCCCTCCGCCGATCGTCGATCAGTTGCGCCGCAACAGGCTCGCGCCGTACACGAGCGCCGACAGCGCGGTGATCCAGAAGCTCGTCGGCCAGTCGGTGTGATACGCGAGCACGATGCCGGCCCACGCTTCGAACAGCGCGAACAGCGCGGCGAGCAGCACGCCCGTCGACAGCCGCGTCGACACGTTCTGCGCGGCGGCAGCCGGCCCGACCAGCAGCGTGAACACGAGCAGCACGCCGACGATCTGCGTCGCCGCGGCCACCGCGAGTGCGCACACCGCGAGGAACAGCATCGACACCGTTCGCAGCGACACGCCCTTGGCTTCGGCCAGCTCGGGCTGCAGCGATGCGAACAGCAGCGGCCGAGCGATCAACGCGAGCGCGCCGAGGCTCACCGCGCCGATGCCCGCGAGCACCGCGAGCGTATCGTGGCTGACCGCGAGCACGTTGCCGAACAGTAGCGCGGTGACCTGCGTCGCGAACGACGTGTAGAAATGCAGGAACAGCAGGCCGAAGCCGAGCGCGCCCGACAGGATCACGCCGATCGCGACGTCGCGGCCCGCGAGCCGTTCGCCGAGCGCGCCCATCCCGATCCCGGCCGCGAGCGTGAAGCCGACCATCCCCCAGATCGGCGAGATGCCGAGCAGCACCGCGCCCGTCGCGCCGGTGAAGCCGACGTGCGACAGCGCGTGGCCGGCGAAGGTCTGCCCGCGCAGCACCAGGAAATAGCCGACGATGCCCGCGAGCACCGCGACGATCCCCGACGCCGCGAAGGCGTTGATCATGAAGTCGTATTCAAACATCGTGCGAATGCCCGGGATGAGCGTGTCCGTGGTGGTGATGGTCGTGGCCGCCGCCGCCGCCGTGCGAGTGGCCGTCGTCGTCCTCGTGCTCGTGATCGTGCTTCTCGATCTCGACGTCGCCCGACATCACGAAGATCTTGCCGTTCACGCGCATCACGTCGATCGGCGATCCGTAGAGCCGCGACAGCACGGGCTTCGTGATCACCTCGTCGACGGTGCCGAGCGCCGCGACGCCGTTGCCGAGATACAGCACGCGGTCGAGCGCGTTCAACAGCGGATTCAGCTCGTGCGCGGAGAACAGCACGGTGATGCCGAGCTCGCGCTGCACGTTGCGCACCAGTTCGACGACGCCGCGCTGGTGGTTCGGGTCGAGGCTGATCAGCGGCTCGTCGAGCAGCAGCAGCTTCGGGCTGCCGAGCAGGCACTGCGCGAGCAGCAGGCGCTGCCGCTCGCCGCCCGACAGTTCCGACAGCGGCCGGCGCGCGAGCGTCGCGCCGCCGACGAGATCGAGCACGCGGTCGACGTCGCGGCGCGTCGCCGCGTTCGTGTGCGGCAGCCCCCAGCGGTGGCCGTCGGCGGCCATCGCGACGAAATCGTAGCCGCGCATCCGGCGGTTCGCGAGGCCGCTTCGGATCTGCGGCATGTAGCCGATCGACGCGTTGCCGCGCACGACCGGCACGCCGCCGACCGACAGCGTGCCGGCCGACACGGGCACGAGGCCGAGCACGGCGCGCATCAGCGTCGTCTTGCCCGCGCCGTTCGGCCCGAGCACGCCGACGAATTCGCCGGGTTCGATCGAGAAGCTGACGTCGCGCAGGATCGTGCGTCCGCCCAGTTCGAGCGTGACGCGATCGACTGCGAGGGCGTGGGGAGTGGCGGTCATTTCGTTGCGGTCGTTTATTGCTTGCCGGCGGAAAGCGCGGTGGAGAGCGCGTCGAGCTGGCCGGCCATCCATTGCTGGAAGGTCTTGCCGGCCGGCTGCGTCTCGGTGACGCTGACGGTCGGCACGCCGCCGTCGCGCGCGATCTTCAGCATGCGCTTGGTCATCGGTTCCTCGGCCTGGCTGTTGTAGATCAGCACGCGCACCTGCTTCTTGCGCAGGTCGTTCTCGAACGCGGCGACGTCCTGCGCGCTCGCCTCGGTGTCGTTCATCGTCGCGAGCTGGAAGCGCTGGTTGCGCATGTCGAGGCCGATCGCGTCGGACATGTAGCCGAACACGGGCTCGGTGGCCGTCACGGGCACGCCCTTGTACTGCGCGCGCAGCGCGGCGACCTTGTCGCCGACGGGTTTCAGCGACGTGATGAACTTCTGCAGGTTCGCGTCGTATTCGGCCCGGTTCGCCGGGTCGGCACGGCCGAGCTCGGCGGCGATTGCGCGTGCGGCGGCCGGCATCGTCGCCGGGTCGTACCACAGGTGCGGGTTGTCGCCGGCCTTCTTGCCGACCAGATCGGCGACGACGATCGTCGCGCGCCTGGCCTGCTTCGACGCGCCGAGCAGCTTGCCCATCCACGGATCGTAGTTGGCGCCGTTGTAGATCACGACCTGCGCGTGCTGCAGCGCGCGGGCGGTCTTCGGGCTCGCTTCGAACAGGTGCGGATCCTGATCGGGATTGCTGAGGATGCTGGTCACCGCGACGTGGCTGCCGCCGATCTGCGATACGACATCGCCGTAGAAATTCTCGGCGGCGACGACGTTGACGGTCGCGGCCTGCGCGAACGCGGGCGCCGCGAGCGACAACGCGGCGGCGGTGGCGGCGAGCCAGCGGATAGGCGGCAGGGCGCGCCGCGGCGCGCGCTTCAGGGCAATCGACATGGAACTCCTCGTTGGAAGGGGCGGCGCGTGCGCCGCGCGATACGCGTCAGCGTTGCGCGGGCTTGCGCTTGCAATGTCCGCACAGGCCGCTCAGCTCGACGACCTGGTGGTGCACTTCGAAACCGTGCGCGGGCTCGCTCGCGGACAACTGCTTCGCGAGGTCGCCGCCGGGAATCTCGACGGTGTCGCCGCACGAATCGCAGATCAGGAACTGGCCTTCGTGCGGCACGCCGATCTCGCAGCAGGCGAAGAACGCGTTCTTCGATTCGATCCGGTGGATGAAGCCGTGCTCGACGAGAAAATCCAGCGCGCGATAGACGGTCGTGGGCGGCACGCGGCCGCGCTGCGGCTCGAGCTCGGCGAGCAGGTCGTATGCGCCGATCGGGCGCTGCGCGGCCAGCACGCGCTCGTAGACCTGGCGGCGCAGCGGCGTCCACGCGAGCCCGTGCTCGGCGGCGAATGCGTCGGCCCGGGACAGCCGGGCGTCAATGGGCGATGAGGTAGCCATGGCGTGAAGCAGGCAATGAAACAAAGTACGGCGATGATATAACGTATCGTCGCGCCGTGCAGCGCGAATTCCCCCTTTCCCTCCAGGCTCCGTCCCCTTCATCGCCGATCCGACCGCGCCGCACCGCGCGTGCCGCGCCTTGCCCGGCGTGCGCAGCAGGCCGCCGCGATGCGCCGTTGTGCCGCAGCGCGTCATAGAAAGCCGTCACGTCGCCTTGACAGCGCGAATCGCGTATCCGATCATTCGATCACTAACAGAGCAATTGATCGGTCTGCGGGCGTTCGCTCACCTCGCGGCCGTCGTACAGCAGAACGAACCGGAGACAGCCAGTGAGACTGGAAGACAAGGTCGCGATCCTGACGGGCGCCGCAAGCGGCATCGGCGAAGCGGTCGCGCAACGCTATCTGGACGAGGGCGCGCGCTGCGTGCTCGTCGACGTGAAGCCGGCAGGCGGCTCGCTGGCCCGGCTCATCGAGGCGAATCCCGGCCGCGCGGTGGCCGTCACCGCGGACGTCACGCGCCGCGACGACATCGAGCGGATCGTCACCACCGCGGTCGAGCGTTTCGGCGGCGTCGACATCCTGTTCAACAACGCGGCGCTGTTCGACATGCGCCCGATCCTCGACGAATCGTGGGACGTGTTCGACCGGCTGTTCGCGGTCAACGTGAAAGGGCTGTTCTTCCTGATGCAGGCCGTCGCGCAGCGGATGGTCGAGCAGGGGCGCGGCGGCAAGATCGTCAACATGTCGTCGCAAGCCGGCCGTCGCGGCGAGGCGCTCGTTTCGCACTACTGCGCGACCAAGGCCGCGGTGATCAGCTATACGCAGTCGGCCGCGCTCGCGCTCGCGCCGCACCGGATCAACGTGAACGGCATCGCGCCGGGCGTCGTCGACACGCCGATGTGGGAACAGGTCGATGCGCTGTTCGCGCGCTACGAGAACCGGCCGCTCGGCGAGAAGAAGCGGCTGGTGGGCGAAGCCGTGCCGCTCGGCCGCATGGGCGTGCCGGGCGACCTGACGGGCGCCGCGCTGTTCCTCGCGTCGTCCGACGCCGACTACATCACCGCCCAGACGCTGAACGTCGACGGCGGCAACTGGATGAGCTGACATCATGGCGCCGCTCGCACGCGCAGCCTGCCGGCCGATCCCCGAACGAGGGTACGCCTGATGGCCGAGATCGTCGTCGCCGGCGAACTGCTGGCCGAATTCGTCGCCGCCGAGCGCGGCCAGGGTTTCGATACGCCGGGCCTGTTCGCCGGACCGTTCCCGAGCGGCGCGCCCGCGATCTTCGCCGACCAGGCCGCGCGGCTCGGCGCGCGCGTCGCGTATGCGGGCTGCGTCGGCCGCGACGCGTTCGGCGATGCGATCGTCGCGCGGCTCGAACGCGATGGTGTCGACGTCGCGCGCATCCGCCGCGTCGCGCGCCCGACCGGCACCGCGTTCGTCGCGTATCGCGACGACGGCTCGCGCAGCTTCGTCTTCAGTCTTTCCTCCAGCGCGGCCGCGTGTATCGATGCGTCCGACGTCGATACCGCGATGTTCGACGGCTGCCGCTATTTCCATGTGATGGGCTCGTCGCTGACGAGCGAATCGGCGATCGCGGCGCTCCAGCGCGGCGTGATCGAGGCCGCGCGCGCCGGCGCGAAGGTGTCGTTCGATCCGAACGTGCGCCCCGAAATGCTGAGCTTTCGCCCGATGCGCGCGGCGCTCGACGAGATGCTCGCTGCGTGCCACCTGTTCCTGCCGAGCGAGGCCGACCTGCCGTTCTTCTGCGGGCCGCAGCCGGCCGAGCGTGCGATCGCGGGCCTGCTCGCGACCCATCCGCTGCTCGAGCGCGTCGTGCTGAAGCGCGGTGCACAAGGCAGCGTCGCGTTCGATCGCGCGAGCCGCGTCGACGCGACGGCCTTTCCGGTCGACGAGATCGACCCGACCGGCGCCGGCGACTGTTTCGGCGGCACGCTGGTCGCGAGCCTCGTCGCGGGCGTGCCGATCGAGGTCGCACTGCGCCGCGCGAACGCGGCCGGCGCGATCGCGGTCACGCGGCGCGGCCCGATGGAGGGCAACAGCAGCGCGGCCGAGATCGACCGTTTCCTGACCGAACGAGGTGTGGCATGTCCGGCCTGACGACCTTCGCCGAGCGCTCGCGCACCGCGCACGCCGACGCCGTGTTGCGGATGATCTTCGACGCGAATCGCGCGGACGCGCAGCGCGGCATCTATTCGATCTGCAGCGCACACCGGCTCGTGCTGGAGGCCGCTTGCGAAGCCGCGCGCGCAGACGGCTCGCCGCTCTTGATCGAGGCGACCTGCAACCAGGTCAATCATCTCGGCGGCTATACGGGCATGACGCCCGCCGATTTCCGCCGCGACGTCGACGCGATCGCCGATCGCTGCGGGCTCCCGCCGTCGGCGCTCGTGCTCGGCGGCGACCACCTCGGCCCGAACCCGTGGCGGCATCGCCGCGCGGCCGATGCGATGCGCGAAGCCGACGCGATGGTCGCCGCGTATGTCGAAGCCGGTTTCGAAAAGATCCACCTCGATGCGAGCATGGCGTGCGCGGACGATCCGGTGCGGCTCGACGACCGCACGATCGCCGCGCGCGCGGCCGAACTGTGCCGCGTGGCGGAAGACGCGGCGTCGCGCGCCGGCGTCGCGCCCGTCTACGTGATCGGCACCGAAGTGCCGACGCCGGGCGGCGAAGTCGGCGGCAACGATGGCGATACGGCGATCGCGCAAATCGCGGTCACGCGCAGCGACAGCATCGCGGCGACGCTCGACGCGCACCGCCGCGCGTTCTCGGCGGCCGGGCTCGACGCTGCGTGGACGCGCGTCGTCGCGATCGTCGCGCAGCCCGGGGTCGACTTCGACGATCGCCACGTGCTCGATTACGACAGCGCCAAGGCGGCGTCGCTCGGCGCGAGTATCCTGCAGACACCGCGCCTCGTGTTCGAGGCGCATTCGACCGACTACCAGACCGAGAGTGCGCTCGCGGCGCTCGTGCGCGACCACTTCGCGGTGTTGAAGGTCGGCCCCGCGCTGACGTTCGCGCTGCGCGAGGCGCTGTTCGCGCTGACGTTCATCGAGGACGCGCTGATCGACGCTGCCGCGCAGCGCTCGCGATTGCGCGACGTGGTCGATGCCGCGATGCGCGCGCAGCCCGAGCACTGGGCGCCTTATTACCGCGGCGGCGAGGCCGAGCAGCGGCTCGCGCGCCAGTTCAGCTACAGCGATCGCATCCGCTACTACTGGCTGCAGCCGGCCGTCGCGGCCGCGGTCGAGCAACTGTTCGGCAACCTCGCGCGGCAGCCGGTGCCCGAGACGCTCGTCGCGCAGTGGCTGCCGGATGTCTACGCGGCGTGCCGCGCGGGCGGCCTCGCGAAGGAGCCGCGCGCATGGGTGCGCCACCGGATACGCGACGTGATCGCGCACTATGCGCGCGCGTGCGGAATGCAGCGGCCGGCGTGACGGGCCGCGAAGGAAACGACGCAATACGCAATACGCAACACCGACGACATTTCGAACAATCACAGGAGACATGCCATGCAACGAAAGATGCTCGACGCCGCCGCCCGCTGCGTTGCCGGAGCCGCGCTCGCGACGGCGGCCTGCGCCGCGTCCGCCGGCACGCTGACGATCGCGACGCTGAACAACCCCGACATGATCGAGCTGAAGAAGCTGTCGCCGGCATTCGAGAAGGCGAATCCCGACGTCAAGCTGAACTGGGTGATCCTCGAGGAGAACGTGCTGCGCCAGCGCGCGACGACCGACATCACGACCGGCAGCGGCCAGTTCGACGTGATGGCGATCGGCACCTACGAGACGCCGCAGTGGGGCAAGCGCGGCTGGCTCGCGCCGATGACGGGCCTGCCCGCCGACTACGACCTGAACGACATCGTGAAGACCGCGCGCGACAGCCTGTCGTACAACGGCCAGCTCTACGCGCTGCCGTTCTACGTCGAAAGCTCGATGACGTTCTACCGCAAGGACCTGTTCGCGGCGAAGGGGCTGAAGATGCCCGACCAGCCGACCTACGACCAGATCGCGGAATTCGCGGACAAGCTCACCGACAAGGCGAAGGGCACCTACGGGATCTGCCTGCGCGGCAAGGCCGGGTGGGGCGAGAACATGGCGTACGTGTCGACGGTCGTGAACACGTTCGGCGGACGCTGGTTCGACGAGAACTGGAACGCGCAGCTCACGTCGCCCGAATGGAAGAAGGCGATTGGGTTCTACGTGAACCTGCTGAAGAAGGACGGCCCGCCGGGAGCGAGCTCGAACGGCTTCAACGAGAACCTGACGCTGACCGCGTCGGGCAAGTGCGCGATGTGGATCGACGCGACGGTTGCGGCCGGGATGCTCTACAACAAGCAGCAGTCGCAAGTGGCCGACAAGATCGGCTTCGCGGCCGCGCCGGTCGCCGCAACGCCGAAGGGCTCGCACTGGCTGTGGGCGTGGGCGCTGGCCGTGCCGAAGACGTCGAAGCAGCAGGACGCCGCGCGCAAGTTCATCGCATGGGCGACGTCGAAGCAGTACATCGAGATGGCCGGCAAGGACGAGGGCTGGGCATCGGTGCCGCCGGGCACGCGCACGTCGACCTATCAGCGCCCCGAGTACAAGGCCGCCGCGCCGTTCTCGGACTTCGTGCTGAAGGCGATCGAGACGGCCGACCCGAACGATCCGTCGCTGAAGAAGGTGCCGTACACGGGCGTGCAGTACGTCGGGATTCCTGAATTCCAGTCGTTCGGCACGGTGGTCGGCCAGTCGATCGCCGGCGCGGTGGCCGGCCAGATGACGGTCGACCAGGCGCTCGCCGCCGGGCAGGCCGCCGCCGATCGCGCGGTCCGGCAGGCCGGCTACAAGAAGTAACGCGAAGGAAGTCGCGCGGCCCGCACCGTGCGCCGTCGCGCACGGCGCGGGCCGACGAAGCCGAAAGGCGGGCAGGCCGTTCGCGCCCGCGCATCAACCGGAGGGACCCCGATCATGCGTCACCTGCGTCTTCCCCTGAGTCACGCGCCGTCGGTCGGCGACGCGTCGCTGCCGCCGGGCGCGCCGCGCCGCGCGCGAGGCGGCGCGAGCTGGCTCGTGTCGCCGTCCGTCGCGGTGCTGCTGCTGTGGATGTCGATTCCGCTCGCGATGACGATCTGGTATTCGTTCTCGCGCTACAACCTGCTGAACCCGGACGTGAAGGGCTTCGCGGGGCTCGACAACTACCGCTTCCTCGCGACCGATCCGTCGTTCCTGCCCGCGATCTGGCACACGCTCGTGCTGATCGGCGCGGTGCTCGCGATCACGGTGATCGGCGGCGTGCTGATGGCCGTGCTGTTCGACCGCAAGTTCTACGGGCAGGGCGTCGCGCGGCTGCTCGCGATCGCGCCGTTCTTCGTGATGCCGACGGTGTCCGCGCTGATCTGGAAGAACATGATCCTGCATCCGGTGTACGGGCTCGTCGCGACCGCGATGCGCGCGCTCGGGATGACGCCGATCGACTGGTTCGCCGATTACCCGCTCACCGCGGTGATCATCATCGTCGCGTGGCAATGGCTGCCGTTCGCGTTCCTGATCCTGTTCACCGCGATCCAGTCGCTCGACCAGGAGCAGAAGGAAGCCGCGCGCATCGACGGCGCCGGCCCGATCGCGATGTTCTTCTACATCACGCTGCCGCACCTGAAGCGCGCGATCGCCGTGGTCGTGATGATGGAAACGATCTTCCTGCTGTCGATCTTCGCGGAAATCTACACGACGACCGGCGGCGGCCCCGGTAATGCGACGACCAACCTGTCGTATCTGATCTACGCGCTCGGCCTGCAGCAGTTCGACGTCGGCCTCGCGTCCGCCGGCGGCATCATCGCCGTCGTGGTCGCGAACGTCGTGTCGTTCTTCCTCGTGCGGATGCTCGCGCGCAACCTGAAGGGAGAATACGAAAAATGAGCGATCTGACTTTGCAAGGCCGGCGCGCGCCGGCTGCATTCGACCTCGTGCGACGCGCGTTGCCCGGCACGCTTGCGTGGCTGATCGCGCTGCTGCTGTTCTTCCCGATCTTCTGGATGGCGATCACCGCGTTCAAGACCGAGCAGCAGGCGTACGCATCGACGCTGTTCTTCATGCCGACGCTCGACAGCTTCCGCGAGGTGTTCGCGCGCAGCAACTACTTCGCGTTCGCGTGGAATTCGGTGCTGATCTCGGCGGGCGTCACGGTGATCTCGCTGCTGTTCGCGGTGCCGGCCGCGTACGCGATGGCGTTCTTCCCGAACCGCCGCACGCAGAAGGTGCTGTTGTGGATGCTGTCGACGAAGATGATGCCGTCGGTGGGCGTGCTCGTGCCGATCTACCTGCTGTGGAAGAACGCGGGGCTGCTCGACACGGTGTCGGGCCTCGTGATCGTCTACACGCTGATCAACCTGCCGATCGCGGTGTGGATGACCTTCACGTATTTCAACGAGATTCCGAAGGACATCCTGGAAGCCGGGCGCATCGACGGCGCGTCGACGTGGCAGGAGATCGTCTACCTGCTGATGCCGATGGCGCTGCCCGGGCTCGCGTCCACCGCGCTGCTGCTCGTGATCCTGTCGTGGAACGAGGCGTTCTGGAGCATCAACCTGTCGAGCTCGAACGCCGCACCGCTGACCGTGTTCATCGCGTCGTACTCGAGCCCGGAGGGGCTGTTCTGGGCGAAGCTGTCCGCAGCATCCCTGCTCGCGGTCGCGCCGATCCTGATCGTCGGCTGGCTGTCGCAGAAGCAGCTCGTGCGCGGGCTCACGTTCGGGGCGGTCAAATGAGCGCGGCCGGCGAAGGTGCGACCGGCGAAGGCGCGGCCGGCGAAGGCATGAATGTCCTGATCTGCGATTGCGACGGCGTGCTGATCGACAGCGAGGCCGTGGCCGCCGACGTGATCGTGCGCGAACTCGATGCGCGCTGGCCGGGCGTCGATGCGCGGCCGGCCGTGATGCCGCTGCTTGGGCTGAGGATCGAGCGCGTGCTGGCCGGCGCTGGCGAGGCCGTCGGCCGCACGCTGTCGGCCGGCGACGTCGATGCGATCCGCCGCGCGGTCGAGGCAGCGGCCGTCAATGCGCCGATGGTCGACGGCATCGATGCGGCGCTGGCCGCGATTCGACTCACGACGGCCTGCGCGAGCAACAGCTATCGCGCCTACGTCGAGGCGGCGCTCGCGCGCACGGGCCTCGCGCGCTTCTTCGGCGACCGGCTGTTCTGCGCGGATTCCGTCGCGCGGCCGAAACCGGCGCCGGACGTGTATCTCGCGGCCGCGCGCACGCTCGGCGCGGCGCCCGCGCACTGCCTGGTCGTCGAGGACAGCGTGACCGGCATCACCGCGGCGGCCGCGGCCGGCATGACCGTGCTCGGCTTCGTCGGCGGCGGGCATGCATCGGCCGCGCAGATCGACGCGCTGCGCGGGATCGGCGCGCGCCACGTATTCGACGACATGCACGAGCTGCCCGGTTACGTCGCGCGCTGGCAGGCGACCGGCGCGGTGCTGCCGAACTAGCAACCACGAACGACTGCGCGCCGCGTTCGACGCGGCGCATCACGAACGAACGGAGACAGATCATGGCAAGCGTGCTCCTGCGCAACATCGCGAAGCGCTACGACGACACCGAAGTGCTGCGCAACGTGAACCTCGACATCGCCGACGGCGAATTCGTCGTGTTCGTCGGGCCGAGCGGCTGCGGCAAATCCACGCTGATGCGGATGATCGCCGGCCTCGAGGATATTTCGAACGGCGACCTGCTGATCGATGGCGCGAAAGTCAACGACGTGCCGAGCGCGAAGCGCGGCATCGCGATGGTGTTCCAGTCGTATGCGCTGTACCCGCACATGACGCTGTACGACAACATGGCGTTCGGCCTCAAGCTCGCGGGCGCGAAGAAGCCCGAGATCGACCAGGCCGTGAAGCAGGCCGCGAAGATCCTGCACATCGATCACCTGCTCGACCGCAAGCCGAAGCAACTGTCGGGCGGCCAGCGGCAGCGCGTCGCGATCGGCCGCGCGATCACGCGCAAGCCGAAGGTGTTTCTGTTCGACGAGCCGCTGTCGAACCTCGACGCCGCGCTGCGCGTGAAGATGCGCCTGGAGTTCGCGCGGCTGCACGACGAGCTGAAGACGACGATGATCTACGTGACGCACGACCAGGTCGAGGCGATGACGCTCGCGGACAAGATCGTCGTGCTGTCGGCCGGCGCGGTGCAGCAGGTCGGCACGCCAAACGCGCTCTATCACGCGCCGGCAAACCAGTTCGTCGCGGGCTTCATCGGTTCGCCGAAGATGAATTTCCTGAAAGGCACGGTCGAAGCGGTCGATGCGGGCGGCGTGCTGGTGCGCTTCGACAGCGGCGAGACGCAGCGTGTCGCGGTGGAGGCGGGCGGTTTGCAGCGCGGTGCGGCGGTGACCGTCGGCGTGCGGCCCGAGCATTTGCAGGTCGAAACGGCGGGCACCGGCGTCGCCGCGCGGACGATGGCCGTCGAGTCGCTCGGCGATGCCGCGTATCTGTATGCGGAGTCGGCCGTCGCGCCGGACGGGCTGATCGCGCGGATTCCGCCGCTCGATACGTATCGCACCGGCGAGACGCTGCACGTGCATGCGCAAGCCGAGCACTGCCACCTGTTCGACGAGCACGGGCAGGCGTTCCGCCGGCTGAGCCTGCATGCGAAGGCTGCGTGACGATTCGCGGCCTCGTCGGTCAGAGGCGCAGGTGCGCGGCCATATAGTCGACGAACGCGCGCAGCTTCGGTGTCGGATGCCGGCCTGACGGCCACAGTGCATGGAGCTGCGTGCGGCTCTCGACGTGTTCGTCGAGCACCGCGCGCAGCGTGCCGCCGTCGAGCGCGCCGCGCACGAAGAATTCGGGCAGGCACGCGATGCCGAGCCCGCGCATCGTGAAGCACAGGCGCGTTTCCGCGCTGTTGCTGACCATCGATACGGGCACCTCGGGCGGCATGCCCGAGCGCGGCACGCGCAGCGGCCAGGTTTCGAGCTTGCCGCTGCTCGGGAAGCGGTAATGCAGGCAGCGGTGCCGCGCGAGATCGGCCGGCGTGCGCGGCGTGCCGTGCCGGTCGAGATAGTCGGGCGACGCGACGAGGTGCTGGCGGAAATGGCCGAGCAGCCGCGACGACAGCCGCGAATCCGACGGCTGGCCGGTGCGCAGCACCGCGTCGAACCCTTCGTCGACGACGTCGACGAGCCGGTCGCTGAAATCGATGTCGAGCTCGATCTCCGGATACGCGGCCATGAAATCGGCGAGCACCGGCAGCAGCAGCGTGCCGATCGTCGGCAGGCTCACGCGCAAACGCCCGCGCGGCGCTTCGGCGCTGTGCGTCAGTTCCCGTTCGGCCGCGTCGATCTCGGCGATCACGCGCCGGCACCGTTCGAGAAAGCGCGTGCCTTCGGCCGTCAGCGTGATGCTGCGCGTGCTGCGGTGAAAGAGCCGCACGTTCAGGCGCGCCTCGAGCCGCGCGATGCGCTTGCCGATCGCCGACGCCGACAGCCCGAGCGCGCGGCCGGCCGCGACGAAACTGCGCGTTTCCGCGACCTGAACGAACACGACGAAGCCGCCGAGATTTTCCATGAAGGTTTCCGATTGCGGACGCCGGCGTCCGGATTGTCCGGAACTCTAACCCGGTTTTTCTTCTTGCGTCGGCTCTCTACGATGGGCGTTCCTTCACTGTATGAGGTCACGCCATGTCATCCCTGCCTGTCACCGCCCATCGCGCCGGACCGGACGCCGCGCTGCGCCACCGGCTCGACGGCGTGCTCGATCGCGCGCTTGCCGACGCGCGCATGGTCGGCGCGGTCGTGCTGGTCGCGCGCGACGGCGAACTGCACTATGCGCGCGCTGCCGGGCTGGCCGATCGCGAAGCCGGTACGCCGATGCGGGAAGACACGCTGTTCCGGCTCGCATCGGTCTCGAAGCCGGTCGTGACGGCCGCCGCGATGCGGCTGGTCGCGGCAGGAAGCATCGCGCTCGACGAACCGGTCGCGCGCTGGCTGCCCGAATTCCGCCCGGTGCTGCCCGACGGCGCGCCGGCCGCGATCACGTTGCGCCATCTGCTGTCGCATACGGCCGGCCTCGGCTACCGCTTCCTCGAAGCCGACGGCGACGGCCCGTATGCGCGCGCCGGCGTGTCCGACGGGATGGATCGCGCGGGCATCTCGCTCGCCGAGAACGTGCGGCGCATTGCCGGCGTGCCGCTGCAGTTCGCGCCGGGAACGTCGTGGGGCTATTCGCTCGCAACCGACGTGGTCGGCGCGCTGATCGAGGCGGTCGACGGGCGGCCGCTCGCCGACGCGGTGGCCGCGCTCGTCACGACGCCGCTCGGGATGACCGATACCGCGTTCGTCGCGCACGACGCCGCGCGCTTCGCGACGCCTTACGTGAGCACGCCGGGTGCGCCGCGCCGGATGGCGGACGTCGATCTCGTGCCGGCGTTCGACGGCACGGTCGGCATCCGCTTCGAGCCGGCGCGCGGGTTCGATCGCGATGCGTGGCCGTCGGGCGGCGCGGGGATGATCGGCACCGCGCGCGATTGCGTGACGCTGCTCGATGCGCTGCGCACGGGCCGCGACGGCTGGCTCAAGCGCGCATGGATCGACGAGATGGCGCGCATCCAGCCGGGTGCGCACGAACTGCAGGATGCGCCGGGTTTCGGCTTCGGGCTCGGCTTTTCGGTGCTGCGCGATCCGGCGGCCGCGCAGTCGCCGGAGTCGGTCGGCACCTGGCGCTGGGGCGGCGCGTACGGGCATGCATGGTTCGTCGACCGCGCGGCCGGGCTGACGGTCGTCGCGCTGACCAACACGCTGTACGAGGGCATGCACGGGCGGATCGTGACCGACGTGCGCGATGCGGTCTACGGCGTCGATGTCGGGAGCGCGACATGAGCGACTGCCCGTTGATTGACGGCGAGGTTTCCGTCGGGCCGGCGCCGGCGCGCGAGCGCCTGCCGGTCGCGAACCTGCTGGCGCTCGCGACGGCCGGCTTCATCACGATCCTCACCGAAGCGTTGCCTGCCGGGCTGCTGCCGCTGATGAGCGCCGACCTGCGCGTGCCCGAGGCGCTGATCGGCCAGCTCGTGACCGTGTATGCGCTCGGCTCGATCGTCGCGGCGATTCCGCTCGTCGCCGCGACGCGCACGATGCGCCGGCGCCGCCTGCTGCTCGCGGCGCTGGCCGGCTTCGTCGTGTCGAATGCGCTGACGGCCGTGTCGCCGTACTACGCGGTGACGCTCGCCGCGCGCTTCGTCGCCGGCATGGCGGCCGGGCTGCTGTGGGCGCTGCTGGCCGGCTACGCGAGCCGGATGGTCGGCGCGTCGCTGCGCGGCCGCGCGATCGCGGTCGCGATGCTCGGCGCGCCGGTCGCGATGTCGATCGGCATTCCGGCCGGCACCGCGCTCGGTGCGGCGCTCGGCTGGCGCGTCGCGTTCGCGGGCATCACGCTCGCGGCGCTCATGCTGATCGGCTGGATCCGCATGCGCGTGCCCGATTATCCGGGGCAGCAGGCCGGCGCACGCGAGCCGGTGCTCGGCGTGATGACGCTGCCCGGCGTGCGGCCGGTGCTGCTGGTGATGTTCGCGTACGTGCTCGCGCACAACATGCTGTACACATACGTCGCGCCGTTCCTCGCGGGCGTGCGGATGGGCGAGCAGGTCGATGCGGTGCTGTTCGTGTTCGGCATCGCGTCGCTGGCCGGCATCGCGTTGACGGGCGCGTGGATCGGCGCCGCGCAGCGACGCCTGACGCTCGCCAGCATCGCGCTGTTCGCGCTCGCGGCGGCGCTGCTCGGCGCCGGCTCCGGGATGACGACCGTCTATGCGGGCGTCGCGCTGTGGGGGTTCGCGTTCGGCGGCGCGCCGACGCTGTTCCAGACGGCCACCGCGAACGCGGCAGGCGACGCTGCCGACGTCGCGCAGTCGATGCTCGTGACGGTGTGGAATCTCGCGATCGCGGGCGGCGGCATCGCGGGCGGGATGCTGCTCGGCGCAACGGGCGCCCGCGCGATTCCGTGGGTGCTCGTCGCGCTGCTGGCGGCTGCGTGGGTCGGCGCGTGGCGCGCGCGACGGCATGCGTTTCCGGCGCCGCGCTCGGCCTGAGCCCGGCTGCGGCGTGCGGCTGCGGCGTCAGGCCGCCTTCGCGTCGAGCGCGGCGCGCGCGCAGGTTTCGTCGGTGACGAGCCCCGACAGCCAGCCGCCGCGCAGCGCGGCGATCACCGCATCGTGCTTCTTCGGGCCGCCTGCGAACGCGATCGTCGGCAGTTTCGGCGGCGTGGCGAGCGAGACGCTCGTCACGCGTGCGCTCGTCGACACGGCGATCTGCGTGCCCTGCGCGTCGATCGGCACGCCGAGCAGCTCGGCCACCGCGCCGAGCGCGGTCATCTCGTCGCGCTCCTGTTCGGTGATGAAGCCGTCTTCGTAGAGCGGGCAGTGCGGGCCGATGTTGCCGATCCCGACGAACGCGACGTCGGCCTTGCCCGACAGCGCCTCGACGATCCGGTACAGTCGGTGATTGCACCACTGCGCGCGCTCGGCGTCGCTGTCGGCGAACAGCGGCGCGGGCAGCAGGAAGTGCTTGCTGCCGGTTTTCTCGGAGATGTATTGCGCGACGTCGTAGCGGTTCGATGAACCGTCGGCCGCGATCGCGCCGACCATCGACACGAGCCGGTGCTGCGGCCGGTCGATCTGCGCGATCTGCGCGACCGCGGCCTTCAGCGTCCGGCCGCTGCTGACCGCGATCACCATCGGCCGCGTTTCGTTCAGGTAGCGCTCCATCACCTGCGCGCCGGCGACCGCGAGCTTGCGGTCGATCGCGTCGGGCGCATCGGCATCGACGGGCACGACTTCGCACATCGCGAGGCCATAGCGTTTCGACAGTTGCGCGCCGAGATCGAGACAGTCGGCGAGCTGGTGGTCGACGCGCACGCGGATCAGGTTCTTCTCGACCGCGAACGCGACGAGGCGCTGCGCGACCGGGCGCGACACCTGCAGCTTTTCGGCGATTTCGTTCTGCGTGTCGCCCGCGACGTAGTAGAGCCACGCGGCACGTGTGGCGAGATCGAGTTTTTCTGAGGACTTGGACACGATAGCGATTCGGTTCGGATCTGGGGGCCGCTCCGCGGGCCGGCCGGCGGCCCGCATGACGGCATCCACTGTACCGCATGTCGCGCGCGCGGCCGACGGCCGGGGCGCGCGACCGCGGCGCTTACGCGAGCCGCGCGCGCGACGGTTCGTACAGCGGGCGCACGTGGCGGTATAGCGTGCGGAACGCGTCGAGACGTTCGCGCAGCAGCGCATGGCGAGCGGCGTCCGGTGCGTATTCGGCGCGCACCGGTGGCTTGGTCAGCACCGCGTGCGGATCGCCGCCGACGGCCAGCCAGCCGAGCCGTGCCGCGCCGAGCGCCGCGCCCGTTTCGCCGCCGCCGTGCTGGCACGTGCGCACGTTCAGCGCGTCGGCGATCAGCTGCGCCCAGAACGCGCTGCGCGCGCCGCCGCCGATCAGCGACAGCCGGTCGGTTTCGACGCCGGCCGCATGCAGCGCGTCGAGGCCGTCGGCGAGGCCGAGCGTCACGCCTTCGAGCACCGCATAGCCGAGGTGCGCGCGCTCGGTCGCATGCGTCATCCCGAAAAACACGCCCTGCGCATACGGATCGTTGTGCGGCGTGCGCTCGCCGGACAGGTACGGAAGAAACAGCGGGGCCGTCGCGAGCGTGTCGGCGTCGAGCGCCTCGACTTCGGCGAGCAGCGCGGGCTCGTCGGTGCCCGTCAGCTTGCAGACCCAGCGCAGGCAGCTCGCGGCCGACAGCACGACGCTCATCAATTGCCAGCGATCGGGAATCGCATGGCAGAACGCATGCACGGCCGACGCGGGATTCGGCATGAAGCGGTCGCCGACCACGCTCAGCACGCCCGACGTGCCGAGCGACACGAAGCCGTCGCCCGCGTGGATCGCGCCGATGCCGAGCGCGCTTGTCGCGTTGTCGCCACCGCCGCCCGCCACCACGACGGCCTCCGACAGCCCGAGTTCGCGTGCGACGTCCGCACGCAGCGTGCCGGACGGCGCGTTGCCCTCGACGATGCGCGGCATCTGGTCGCGCGTCATCCCGCACGCGGCGAGCAGCGCGTCGGACCAGTCGCGGCGCGCGACGTCGAGCCACAGCGTGCCGGCCGCGTCCGACGGGTCGGACACTTTCGCGCCGGTCAGCCGGAACCGCAGGTAGTCCTTCGGCATCAGCACGCACGCGGTCGCCGCGAACACGTCGGGTTCGTGCTTCGCGACCCACAGCAGTTTCGGCGCGGTGAAGCCCGGCATCGCCAGATTGCCGGCCAGTGCGTGGAGATCGGGCGCGCGTTCGGTGAGCAGTGCGCATTCGTCGGCGCTGCGCATGTCGTTCCACAGGATCGCGGGGCGCAGCACGCGCTCGTCGCGGCCGAGCAGCACGGCGCCGTGCATCTGGCCCGACAGGCCGATGCCGCGCACCTGTGCGAATGATTGCGGATGCCGTGCGCGCAGCGCCGCGAGCGCGGCGAGCGTGCCTTGCCACCAGTCGTCCGGATGCTGTTCGGCCCAGCGCGGATGCGGCCGCGACACGGTGAACGGCGAGCCGGCGGTGCCGACGACCGCGCCGTCCGGGGCGAGCAGCAGCACCTTCACTTCCGAGGTGCCGAGGTCGATGCCGAGATACATGAGCGATCCGTTCCGTCAGAGAGGAGCCGCTACTTTAGCCGTGCCGGATGGCATGTGCCAAGCGGGTTCACCCGGCTGTCGCGGCCGGGCGCCGGCATTCGCGCGTCAGCGCGCCGCGAGCCATGCGTCGACCCGCGCGAGCCCGGCGCGCAGCGCCTCGAACAGCGCCGCGTTGCCGGCGAGCGAGCCCCACAGCGGGCGGCTCGCGCACAGCGCGACGACCGGGTCGTCGGCGTCGACGATCGCGCGCGCGGAGGCTTCGTCCATCACGCCGTCCTGGTACGCGTACGGCAGCGCGCCGCGTGCCCAGCGTTCGAGAAAGCGCAGGAACAGCGCGGGCAGCACGGCGGTGGCGACCGGCGCCGCGCCGCGCGCGAACGATTCGACCAGCGTCGGCGCGATGAAGCCGGGGATCTTCGAGAAGCCGTCGGCCGCGACGCGCTGGTTCGTGTCGAGCACGTACGGGTTGCCGAAGCGTTCGAGCACGACGTCGCGGTAGCGCGCGAGATCGAGCGGGCTCGGGGTGAGACACGGGATCACGTCCTGCGTCACGTAGTCGTGCGCGAAGCGGCGGATCGCCGCGTCGTGCGTGCCTTCGTGGATATACGTGTGGCCCGCGAGCGTGCCGGCCCACGCGATGCAGCTGTGCGTCGCGTTGAGGATGCGGATCTTTGCTTCCTCGTAGGGGTGCACGTCGTCGACGAGTTCGGCGCCGGCCAGCTCCCAGCGCGGCCGGCCGGCCGCGAAGCGGTCCTCGATCACCCACTGGATGAACGATTCGCCCATCACCGGGCACGCGTCGTCGATGCCGGTGGCCGCGAGCACGCGTTCGCGCACGTCGGCGGTTGGGCGCGGCGTGATGCGGTCGACCATCGCGCTCGGCGTGGCGACATTCGCGTCGAACCACGCGAGCAGATCGGCCTGCCCGCGCCGTTCGAGGAATTCGCGCATCCCCGCGCGAAAGCGCGCGCCGTTGTTGCGCAGGTTGTCGCAGCTCTGCAGCGTGAGCGGGCCCGCGCCGCGCGTCATGCGTTCGGCGAGCAGCGCCGCGAGCGCGCCGTACAGCGTCGTGCGCGCGCCCTGCAGATCGGCCGCCAGATCGGCGTTCGCGACGTCG
The DNA here is from genome assembly GCF_001883705.2 of Burkholderia catarinensis. Taxonomy (GTDB): domain Bacteria; phylum Pseudomonadota; class Gammaproteobacteria; order Burkholderiales; family Burkholderiaceae; genus Burkholderia; species Burkholderia catarinensis. The sequence goes on along the minus strand of NZ_MDEQ02000037.1, from coordinate 34,024 downwards.
AGCCGGTTGTGTTCGTCGAGGTAGTAGCCGCCTTCGGTGACGGTGAACGACACGATCCGGCAGGCCGGATCGGCGCCCGCGTCGATCAATGCGGCGAGGTCGATCGACCACGGCAGCACGCGCGTGATCGCGCGGATCGTCTCGTACGCGCGCTCGCCTTGCGGCGTGACGGTTTCGAGTGTGTATTCGCCGTGCTGCGCGGCGAGCGCGTCCATCGTCGCGCGCATGTCGTCGCGGATGTTGCCGACGGTCAGCGACCAGCGAACGTCCGCCGGCACGGCCGCGTTCACGCGATGCAGATACCACGCCTGATGCGCGCGGTGAAACGAGCCCGCGCCGATGTGCAGCAGCACGGGCGCGCGGGCGGAGGGCGATTCGCTCATCCGGTGTCTCCTGTTCGTGCCTGTCTTTCCTGTTGAATACGATCATTTGCTCTTTGTGTGAGCGAATGATCGTATTCGGGCGAACGAAAGTCAAGGCGGGGAAACGGCATTTCGATGGTGCGCTGCGGCGGCGCGCGGGCCGGGCGGGAGCGGGGGGACGGAAGGGCGCGGCGTCAGCGTCCTTCGCGCGTCAGCGCGACGAGTTCGTCGAGCAGCTTGCCGGCCGGCCCCGGCAGGATCCCGTGGCGGCGCCGGAACGCGGTGAGCGTGCGCACCGCGACGACCTCGCGCACGGGCAGCGTGTCGATCGTGCCGGCGCGCTGCTCGGCGCCGTACATCGGCTCGGCCATCCAGCTCAGGAAGCCCGCGTGCGCGACGAGGCTCTTCAGCGTCGTGACCGAGCGCGTCTCGACCGCGATGTCGGGCAGCGCGAGCCCGTGCGCGTCGAAGGTCGCGCGCATGTGCTCGAACGGCGCGGTGCCGCGCGGCGGAATCGCCCAGCGCGCATGCAGCGTATCCGCGAGCGTCGGTGCGCGGCCGAGCGCGCGCAGCGGATGGTGCGGCGCGGCAACGATATGGCTGCGATCTTCCCAGCGGCACTCGGGAATCGCGACGATCTCGTCGGTGTCGGGCCCGTGCGCGGACAGCGCGAGATCGATCTCGTGCTTGTTCAGCCCTTGCGCGAGCCGGTCCCACACGCCTTCGATGATCTCGACGCGCAGGTTCGGCCAGCGGTCGAGCACGCGGCCGACCGCGACCGGCAACACGAGGCTCGCGATGCTGCCTACCGTGCCGACCTTGATCGTGCCTTTCGCGAACCCGCGCATCGCGTCGAGTTCCTCGCGCGCATGCTCGGCCTCGTGCTGCAGCAGCGTTGCGTGCGGCAGCAGCGCTTCGCCGAACGCCGTGAGCTGCACGCCCTTCGAGTGGCGCTCGAACAAGGGCGCGCCGACCTGGTCCTCGAGCCGCTTCAGGATCCGGCTCAGCGCCGGCTGCGTCACATGCAGCGCGTCGGCCGCGCGGCCGAGGCTGCCGCACGCGACGATCGTCGTGAAGGCGCGCAATTGTCGGAGGTCGAAAGGCATGCTGGAATGTAATGGCTTATCGCAAAAAATACAGTATCCGATAATGGCTTGCGCTTCGATACTGTGGAAACCGCCAAGCCATCGAGGAGCGCCGAGCATGTCCGGCCACCCACCCCCATCCGCCGCATCGATTACCGTTCGCGATGCGGTGATCGACCTGCTTCGCCAGTTCGGCATCGACCGCGTATTCGGCAATCCCGGTTCGACCGAGCTGCCGATGTTCCGCGACTTCCCGGCCGATCTCCGCTACGTGCTCGGCCTGCACGAGGCCGTCGTGGTCGGGATGGCCGACGGCCATGCGCAGGCCACCGGCAATGCGGCGGTCGTCAACCTGCATTCGGCAGCGGGCGTCGGCAACGCGATGGGCAATCTTTTCACCGCGTTCAAGAACCGCACGCCGCTGATCGTCACCGCGGGCCAGCAGGCGCGCGCGATCTTGCCGTTCGATCCGTTCCTCGGCGCGACGCAGGCCGCCGAGCTGCCCAAGCCGTACGTGAAATGGAGCATCGAGCCCGCGCGTGCGCAGGACGTGCCGGCCGCGATCGCACGCGCGTACCGCATCGCGATGCAGGAGCCGCGCGGCCCGGTGTTCGTGTCGATCCCGGTCGACGACTGGGACCAGCCGGCCGAACTGCTGCCGCGGCGCGACGTCAGCAGCGTCGTGCGGCCCGATCCCGACGCGCTCGCGCGGCTCGGCGATGCGCTCGATGCCGCACGGCGTCCCGCGCTCGTGGTCGGCGCGGCCGTCGATCGAGCGGGTGCGTGGGACGACGTCGTGCGGCTCGCCGAGCGGCACCGTGCGCGCGTGTACGTCGCGCCGATGTCAGGGCGCTGCAGTTTCCCCGAGGATCATCCGCTGTTCGCCGGCTTCCTGCCCGCGATCCGCGAGAAGATTGTCGCGCGGCTCGACGGGCACGACCTCGTGTTCGCGTTCGGCGCGCCCGCGTTCACCTATCACATCGAGGGCTTCGGCCCGCACGTGCCGCCGGGCGCCGCGCTCGTGCAGCTCGTCGACGATCCGGGCGTCGCCGCGTGGACGCCGTCGGGCGACGCGGTCGTCGGCAACCTGCGGCTCGCGGCGCGCGACCTGCTGGCGCGCCCGGCGCCGCCCGAGCGGCCGATGCCCGCGCCACGGCCGCCGCGTGCGCGCGTCGACACGCCGGCCACCGGCGAGCGCATGCCGGTCGCGTTCGCGCTGCAGACGCTCGCCGACGTGCGCGACGCGCACGACATCGTCGTCGAGGAAGCGCCGAGCGCGCGGCCCGTGATGCAGGAGCACCTGCCGTTCACGCGCAGCGGCACGTTCTACACGATGGACAGCGGCGGGCTCGGCTACGGGATGCCGGCCGCCGTCGGCGTCGCGCTCGCGCAGCCGGGCCGGCGCGTGATCGGGCTGATCGGCGACGGGTCGAGCCTGTACTCGATCCAGGCGCTGTGGAGCGCCGCGCAGCTGAAGCTGCCGATCACATTCGTGATCCTGAACAACCGGCGCTACGCGGCGCTGCAGGATTTCGCGCCCGTGTTCGGCTTCGGCCCCGGCGACCCCGTGCAGGGTACCGATCTGCCCGACCTGGATTTCGTCGCGCTCGCCGAAGGGATGGGCTGCCGCGGCGTGCGCGTCACCGATGCCGCACACCTGCGCGGCACGCTGGCCGACGCGCTGCGCGCCGCGACGCCGGTCGTCGTCGAAGTCGAGATTGCCTGACGCGCAGCGCGCGTCTTTCCGGAGATTCCATGCAGACCGTAGCGATGCTGATCGGCGGCGAACGCCGCCATTCGTCCCGCGGCGCGACCTTCGTGCGCCGCAATCCGCTCGACGGCGAAATCGCGTCCGAAGCGCCCGCGTGCACCGTCGACGATGCGCGCGCGGCAGCCGACGCGGCCGCCCGGGCGTTTCCCGAATGGGCCGCGCTCGGCCCCGGCGCGCGTCGCGCATTGCTGCTGAAGGCGGCCGCCGCGCTCGAAGCGAAGCATGAGCAGTTCGTCGCCGCGATGGCGGCCGAGACGGGTGCGTCCGCGCTGTGGGCCGGCTTCAACGTGCACCTTGCCGCGAGCGGGCTCGTCGAGGCCGCGTCGCTGACCACGCAGGTCGGCGGCGAGCTGATCCCGTCCGACGTGCCGGGCTCGCTCGCGATGGGCGTGCGGCAGCCGGCCGGCGTCGTGCTCGGCATCGCGCCGTGGAATGCGCCGGTGATCCTCGCGACGCGCGCGCTCGCGCTGCCGCTCGCGTGCGGCAACACGGTCGTGCTGAAGGGCTCGGAGCTGTGTCCCGTCACGCACGGGCTGATCGTCGAGGCGTTGCAGGAGGCCGGGCTGCCGCCGGGCGTCGTCAATTTCGTGACGAACGCGCCTGAAGACGCCGGCGCCGTCGTCGACGCATTGATCGCGCATCCGGCCGTGCGCCGCGTGAATTTCACGGGCTCGACGCGCGTCGGCCGGATCGTCGCCGAAGCGTGCGCGCGCCACCTGAAGCCGTCGGTGCTGGAACTCGGCGGCAAGGCGCCGTTCGTCGTGCTCGACGATGCCGATATCGACGCGGCGGTCGCGGCGGCCGCATTCGGCGCGTTCGCGAATTCCGGGCAGATCTGCATGTCGACCGAACGGATCATCGTCGACGCATCGATCGCCGATGCATTCGTCGCGAAGCTCGCCGGCAAGGCCGCGTCGCTGCCGCTCGGCGACCCGCGCAGCGGGCCCGTCGTGCTCGGCTCGCTGATCGACCTGAAGGCCGTCGAGCGCTGCAACACGCTGATCGACGACGCGCTCGCGCACGGCGCGACGCTGCTGTGCGGCGGCAAGGCCGACAGCACGCTGTTCCCGGCCACGCTGCTCGATCGCGTGACGCCGGCGATGCGCGTCTACGCCGAGGAATCGTTCGGCCCGGTGAAGGGGATCGTGCGGGTCGACGGCGAGGACGCCGCGATCCGCTGCGCGAACGACAACGCGTTCGGGCTGTCGTCGGCCGTGTTCAGCCGCGATGTCGCGCGTGCGATGCGCGTCGCGGCACGCATCGAATCGGGCATCTGTCACGTGAACGGCCCGACCGTGCACGACGAGGCGCAGATGCCGTTCGGCGGCGTGAAGGACAGCGGCTTCGGCCACTTCGGCGGCAAGGCCGGCATCGCGGCGTTCACGGACCTGCGCTGGATCACCGTGCAGACCACGCCGCGCCACTATCCGTTCTGACGAGGCCACCGACGATGAGGATCGCGATTCTGGGCGCGGGGGCGATGGGCTCGCTGTTCGGCGGGCTGCTGGCCGAAAGCGGCGAAGCCGTCACGCTGATCGATGTCAACGACGCGCATCTCGATGCGATCCGCCGCGACGGGCTGCGCATCGACGACGGGCGCGGCGAACGGCGCATCCGCGCATTGCAGGCCGTGCGGCCGGAGGTGGCGAATGCGGCCGCGGCCGCATCGCCCGGCACACCGTTCGACCTGCTGATCGTTTTCACGAAGTCGCTGCACACACGTACCGCGCTCGACGGCGTGCGTGCGCTGCTGACGCCGAACACGCACGTACTGACGCTGCAGAACGGGCTCGGCAACGTCGAGACGCTGAATGCGTTCGTGCCGCTCGAACGCATCCTGGTCGGCGTGACGACGTGGCCGGCCGATGCGGCAGGGCCCGCGCACGTGCGCTCGCACGGCGCGGGCACGATCCGCATGATGACGGCCGACGGCGCGGCACGCCCGTTCGCGGCGGCCGTGGCCGATGCGTTGTCGCGCGCGGGGCTCGCATGCACGCTCGATGCCGACGTCTGGGCCGCGATCTGGGAGAAGGTCGCGTTCAACGCGGCGCTCAACACGCTGTGCGCGGCGACGGGCTGCACGGTCGACCAGCTCGGCAACCATCACGACGGGCCGCGGCTCGCGCGGGCGATCGCGGCCGAGACGGCCGCCGTCGCCCGCGCGAAGGGCATCGCGGTCGACGGCGAACGCATCGCGCGCAATGTCGAACATGCAATCGGCGAGCATCGCGGCCATCGCCCGTCGATGCTGCAGGACGTGCTCGCGGGCCGCCGCACGGAAATCGACGCGATCAACGGCAAGGTCGTCGCGGCCGCGCGCGAAGCGGGCGTCGCGGTGCCGCATGCCGAGACGCTGCTCGCGCTGGTGCGGCTGATCGACGCGCGGATGAACTGAGCATCAGGCCGGCGGCCGGCTTGCGCCGCACAACGACACGAGCGCGCCGCACGCGGGCGATCGCGCCGGATCGAGACGGGTTGGACAAGATGCCGGCGCCGAAGCGTGGACGCCGGCCGACCGCGCAGCACGAGATCCGGGCAACGCGCCGATGCGCAAGCCCGGACCACTGGAGACGCCATGAAAGCCATCGAAAGCCGTTGTCTTGTCGCGCGCCGCTCGCGCACGTTGCCGCCGGCGCGCGGTGCCCGGGAGGTCGCATGAGCACGCGCGACGGATTGCAGCCGCCGTCGGTCGACATCGGCACGACGCTCGACGACGGGCCGTTCACGACGATGCAGCGCTGCGTGGTGCTGCTCGCCGCGCTCGCGATCGTGCTCGACGGCTTCGACGGCCAGCTGATCGGTTTCGCGATTCCCGTGTTGATCCGCGAATGGGGCATCACGCGCGGCGCGTTCGCGCCGGCTGTCGCGGCCGGGCTGATCGGGATGGGCATCGGCAGCGCGTGCGCGGGGATCGTCGCGGACCGCTTCGGCCGCCGCCAGGCCGTGATCGGCAGCGTGTTCCTGTTCGGCGTCGCGACCTGCGCGATCGGCTTCGCGCCCGACGTCACGGCGATCGCGGTGCTGCGCTTCTGCGCGGGGCTCGGGATCGGCGGCGCGTTGCCGACGGCCACGACGATGACGGCCGAATACACGCCCGCGCGGCGCCGCACGATGATGGTGACCGCGACGATCGTCTGCGTGCCGCTCGGCGGGATGCTGGCCGGCCTGTTCGCGCACGAGGTGCTGCCGCGCTACGGCTGGCGCGGGCTGTTCTTCGCGGGCGGCGCGCTGCCGCTCGTGCTCGGCTTCGTGCTCGTGCGCGCGCTGCCCGAATCGCCGCGCTATCTCGTGCGACGCCCCGCGCGCTGGCCGGAGCTCGGCGCGCTGCTCGCGCGGATGCAGCGGCCGGTCGCGCCGGGTACGGTGTTCACCGATACGAAGGATGCGCGCGCGCCCGGCGGCCGCGGCGGCTTCGGCGCGCTGTTCGCGAGCGGCCAGGCGCGCGACACGATCGCACTGTGGTGCGCGTTCTTCATGTGTCTGCTCGCCGTGTATGCGGCGTTCAGCTGGCTGCCGACGATGCTGGCCGCAAGCGGGCTGAGCGTGTCGGTCGCGGGGGCGGGGCTCACCGCATACAACCTCGGCGGCGTGATCGGCGCGCTGCTGTGCGCGTGGGCGATCTCCCATGCGGGGTCGCGCTGGCCGCTCGCGCTGTGCAGCATCGGCGGCGTGGCGAGCGCGGTGTGGCTGACGGGCGTCGATGCGAGCCGGCACACGGGCTGGCTGATCGTCGGGCTCGGCATGCACGGGCTGTTCGTCAACGCGGTGCAGTCGACGATGTATGCGCTGTGTGCGTACATCTACCCGACGGCCGTGCGCGCGACGGGTACCGCGAGCGCGCTCGCGTTCGGCCGGCTCGGCGCGATCCTCAGCGCGTTCGCGGGCGCGGTTGTGATCACCACGGGCGGCGCGACGGCCTATTTGACGATGCTGGCGATTGCGATGGGCGTGGTCTGCGTCGCGCTGCTCGTCGTGCGGCGGCATATCCCGCGACTGTCGCGCGCGGCGGTGCAGCCGCGCGAAGGGGAGGAGCTGGCCCGCACGTCGCCGTGACGGCGTGCGGGCACGGCACGCGTTACAGCGTGGTGCGCACGTGCCAGAGCTCGGGGAACAGCACGACGTCGAGCATCTTGCGCAGATACGGCGCGCCGCTCGTGCCGCCCGTGCCCTGCTTGAAGCCGATGATGCGCTCGACGGTCGTCACGTGACGGAAGCGCCACTGGCGGAACGCGTCCTCGAGATCGACGAGTTCCTCGGCCATCTCGTAGAGCTCCCAGTGCTGCTGCGGGTGACGGTACACCTCGAGCCAGGCGGCCTCGACCGTTTCGTCATGCAGCGTCGGCTGCGTCCAGTCGCGCTCGAGCCGCGCCGGCGCGATCGGGAAACCGCGTCGTGCGAGCAGGCGGACGACCTCGTCGTAGAACGATGGCGCCTCGAGCGTCGCGCGCACCTGTTCGAGGATGTCGGGCCGGTGCGCGTGCGGCTGCAGCATCTGCACGTTCTTGTTGCCGAGCAGGAATTCGAGCTGGCGGTACTGGTACGACTGGAAGCCCGACGACTGCCCGAGATACGGCCGCATCGCCGAATACTCGGACGGCGTCATCGTCGACAGCACGCTCCACGCCTGCACCAGTTGCTCGAGGATGCGCGACACGCGCGCGAGCATCTTGAACGCGGGCGGCAGCGCGTCGCCGCGCACTGCATCGAGCGCGCCGCGCAGCTCGAACAGCGCGAGCTTCATCCACAGCTCGCTCGTCTGATGCTGGATGATGAACAGCATCTCGTTGTGATCGGGCGACAGCGGATGCTGTGCGTCGAGGATCGAATTCAGCGACAGGTAATCGCCGTAGCTCATCGACTTCGAGAAATCGAGCTGCGCGTTGTGCCAGCCGGCATCGCCGGGCACGTGCGGCGCTTCGTGGGCCGCTTGCGCCGGTTGTGCGGTGCGCGCGCCCGAGAACGGGCAGCCCGCCGGCGCGTCGTCGCCCGGTGGCTGCATATGACCAGAATTCACGACTTTCTCCAGGATTGAATGACGGGGGCGCGGCGCGCGGCTCGCGCGCGCCGGGCAAAGCCGGTCAGGTCACCGCGCCGCGCTCGGCGAACTCGGGTGCCTTCCATGCGTCGGTGGCGAGGATGTCGCGCAGCGTCTCGACGGCATCCCACACGTCGGCGAAACGCGTATAGAGCGGCGTGAAGCCGAAGCGCAGCACGTACGGCTCGCGGTAGTCGCCGATCACGCCGCGCGCGATCAGCGCCTGCATCACCTCGTAGCCGTGCGGATGCTCGAAGCTCGCCTGCGAGCCGCGCTGGTGATGCGCGCGCGGCGTGACGAGCTTCAGCGACAGCCCCGCGCAGCGCGCCTCGACGAGCGCGACGAACGCGTCGGTCAGCGCGAGCGACTTGCGGCGGATCGCGTGCATGTCGGTCTGCAGGAACACGTCGAGCCCGCATTCGACCATCGACATCGATACGATCGGCTGCGTGCCGCACAGGAAGCGTGCGATGCCCGGATCGGGCGCGAAGCCCGGCTGCATCGCGAACGGCGCGCGGTGGCCCCACCAGCCGGACAGCGGCTGCGAGAAATGCGCATGATGGCGCTGCGGTACCCACACGAACGCGGGCGAACCGGGGCCACCGTTCAGGTACTTGTACGTGCAGCCGACCGCGCCGTCCGCGCGCGCGCCGTTCAGGTCGACCGGCACTGCGCCGGCCGAGTGCGCGAGATCCCACAGCATCAGCGCGCCCGCGTCGTGCACGAGCTGCGTGACGGCCGGCATGTCGTGCATGTAGCCGGTACGGTAGTTCACGTGCGTGATCATCGCGACGGCCGTGTCCGCGCCGAGCGCGTCGGGCAGGTCGGCCGGATCGTCGATCAGGCGCAGCTCGTAGTCGCCGCCGAGCTGCTCGATCAGCCCCTGCGCGATATACAGGTCGGTCGGGAAGTTCGAGCGTTCCGACACGATCACGCGGCGCTCGGGCGCGCGTTCGGCCTGGCGGCGCACCATCGCCGACAGCAGCTTGAACAGGTTGATCGAGATGGTGTCGGTGACGACCGTTTCGCCGGGCGCGCCGCCGATCAGCGTCGCGAGCTTGTCGCCGAGACGGCGCGGCAGCGCGAACCAGCCGGCCGTGTTCCAGCTCCGGATCAGGCCTTCGCCCCATTCGGCGCCGATCACCTGCTGCGCGCGGGCGGCCGACGCGCGCGGCTGCGCGCCGAGCGAGTTGCCGTCGAGGTAGATCACGCCGTCGGGCAGCGCGAACTGGTCGCGCAGCGGGGCGAGCGGGTCGTCGCGGTCGAGCGCGAGCGCATCTTCACGGGTCTTGATCATGATGTGGGGTCGTCAGTCGGGGTAATCAGGAAGCACGCGCGGGCAGTGCGCGCAGCACCGCGCGCACGGGGCTCGCGTCGAGCGTTGCGAACTTCAGCGGCAGCGCGATCAGTTCGTAGTCGCCGGCCGGCACGTCGTCGAGCACGATGCCTTCGAGGATCGCCATCCGGTGCGCGCGCACGCGGTGATGCGCCGCCATCGTCTTCGATTCCTGCGGGTCGAGCGACGGCGTGTCGATGCCGATCAGCCTCACGCCGTGCGCGGCGAGCAGGTCGACGGTTTCCGGCGCAACCGCGCAGAAATGGCTGTCCCATTGCTCGACGCTGGCGCGCGCATACGTGCGCAGCAGCACGCGCGGGGGCGCGCCGTCGAGCGCGGCCGCGATGTCGGCCGGCCGCACGACGGGCGATGCGCCGATGCAATGGATCACGCGGCACGGGCCGAGGTAGGTGTCGAGCGGCACGGCGCCGATCGGCGCGCCGTCGGCGTCATAGTGCAGCGGCGCGTCGCAGTGCGCGCCCGTATGCGGCGACAGCGTCAGCCGCGCGACGTTGACCGGCGAGCCGGCCTCCATCCGCCACACGCGTTCGACGGAAACCGGCGTATCGCCCGGCCACACGGGAGTGGCGGGGCTGACAGGCGGCGAGATGTCCCAGAGTGTGTCCATGGCATGACGAGTCGGTGAGTCAATGCTTCGAATGATAGGTGGACGCTCGCAGAAAGTGCTTGCGAAATAAACATGGACAATCCGCCGAATTGGCAGATAATTCGACTCAGAGGGAAAACGGGGACCATAAATGCACGCGATCACGCTCGATGCCACCGACTGCCGGATTCTGGCGGTACTGCAGGAGGAGGGCAGAATCAGCAATCTCGACCTGGCGGAGCGCATTTCGCTTTCGCCATCCGCCTGCCTGCGCCGCATGCGCCTGCTCGAGGAGCAGGGCGTGATCGAGCACTATCGCGCGTGCCTGAGCCGCGAGAAGCTCGGCTTCGAGCTCGAGGCGTTCGTGCAGGTATCGATGCGCAACGAAGAGAATCAATGGCACGAGCGCTTCGCGGAAGCGCTGCGCGAATGGCCGGAGGTGGTCGGCGCGTTCGTCGTGACGGGCGAGAGCCACTATCTGCTGCGCGTGCTCGCGCACAATCTCAAGCACTATTCGGATTTCGTGCTGCACCGGCTCTACAAGGCGCCCGGTGTGATGGACATCCGTTCGAACATCGTGCTGCAGACGCTGAAGGATGAAGCCGGCGCGCCGGTCGGACTGGCGCGCACGGGCGCGATCAAAGCGATGTGAGACCGTGGAAGCCGCCGCCGTGGAACACGAGCGGCGGCGTCGTGTCCGATGCGGCCCGCACGCCGCAGCGCTCCACTTCGCCGACGAAGATCACGTGGTCGCCTTCGTCGTAGCGGCTGCGGTTGTGGCATTCGAACCACGCGAGCGCGCCGTCGAGCACGGGCATCCCCGAGTTGCCGGCCGCATGCGCGATCCCTTCGAAGCGATCGCCCTTGTAGGTCGAGAAGCGCTTGCACAGGTCGACCTGCGACGCCGCGAGCACGTTCACCACGTAATGGCTGTTGCCGCGGAACACGGGTGTCGACGCCGATTTGTGCGCGAGGCTCCACAGCACGAGCGGCGGATCGAGCGAGACCGAGTTGAACGAGCTGGCGGTGATGCCGATCAGCTGGCCGGACGGCGCGCGCGTCGTGATCACCGTCACGCCCGTCGCGAACTGGCCGAGTGCCTGGCGGAACGCGGCCGCGTCGAAATCCGGCGGAGTGGCGCGGCTCATCGGGCGGCCATCCGGAACGAAACGGGCGGGCGCGGCGCGCGGCGGATGCGACGGGCGCGGCGGACGAAAGGCGACAAGGCGGTCGAATGGGAAGTGGTGCGCATGGCCCGATTTTAGCGGAATCGGGGCCGCCGGGCCCGGCCGGACGGCGCATCGCGGGCACAAGGGTGGCGTGGCGAACACTGCGGCGCGATGCCGGGTTCGCGATGGCGCGCGGTCGGCATGGCCATTCTGTCGCGTTTTTGTGCGGTGCCGGCGGTAGCCGGCCGCTTGCGGCGGCCGATGCGCCGAGCAGCCCATCCGCCGATCCATCGATCCATCGACCCGGCCGCCGCTGCCCGCATTATCGCGCCGCCGCGAACCCGAGCGACAGCGCGCCCGTCACGATCAGGCTCGACGCCCACACGGCGTCGAGATTGAACCAGCTCCGCGACACGAACTTCAGCCCGAGATAGCGGTACACGAGCCACGCGAGCCCGCCGCCGGCGGCGATCATCGCGGCCGCATGCACGGCCGCGACGACGAGCGCCATCCCGAGGTGCGCATCGACGAGCGTGGCCGCCGCGCGGTGGCCGGCGTCCCTGTCGAGCCCGCAGAGCCCGAGATAGATCGGCACCAGCATCAGCCCCGCACCGTGCGCGATCGCGACCGCGAACGACCACAGGCCGAGCCGCGCGGGCGGGATCCGCGCGAGCGCGCGCGGATGCCGGCGCCGGATCAGCAGCACGGCGCCGAAGCCGATCACGAGCGCGCTCGCGCCGATCCGGATCGCCGATTGCCACGCGAGCAGCGCGGCGAGCAGCCCGAACGGCAGCATCACCGCGAATACCGCGAGCGCATGGCCGAGCGCGAGATAGCCGAGCGCCGCGACGAGCGCGCCGCCGCGGCGCGTCATCAGCGCGTTCGATACCGCGAGCGGCCAGCCCATCGCAGGGTTGAGCCCGTGATAGACGCCGCTCGCGAGCACCGCCGCCCACAGCGCGAACTGTGCGTGAAGACCGGTGCTCAACGCTTGACCGACGGATAGCAGAACGAGTCGGTCGAGCAGTCGCCGCCTTCGAGCCGGATCTGGTGCGCGCGGTAGCCGTCGGGGAACTCGACCCAGTAATCGTCGGCGAGCGTCAACCCGCCCTCCGGCCCCGCATGCGCGAGCACCTGCGCGGCCGGCACGCCGTCCGGATAGAACTGGTCGTCCCACGTCGAATACAGCGAGTTGGTCCAGTACACGCGCCGGCCGTCGCGGCTGATCTCGACCATCTGCGGGCCGCCCGCGAATGTACGGCCGTTCGTGTGCGGCGCGCGGCGCGCGATGCCGCCGATGCGCACCGACCCAGCGAGCACCGGGTTGTGCGGGTCCGACACGTCGTACTGGCGCATCTCGCCGGTGCCCCAGCACGACACGTAAAGGAAGCGGTCGTCGAGCGACAGGTCGATGTCGGTCACGAGCGGCGGCACGGCGCCGAACGATTTCAGGAGCGGCGGCAGTTCGTCGGCCGTGGCCGGCTCGGCCGGGATCGTCGCCGTCTTCTTCGCGTGGAATTTGCCGCCTTCGCGCCACCAGGTCCAGATCGAGCCTTCAAGATTCGTCGTGTCGACCACGACGCCGACGAACCCGTATTCGCGCACCGGATCGTGCGCGGGCCGCACCTCGAGCGCCATCTGGTGCTGCGCGCCGAGATCGATCGTCTGCACGTTGCGCCGCGCGCGCAGGTCCCAGAAATGCAGCCGGTGCCCGTACTTGTTCGCGAGCAGGTCTTCCGGGACGATGCCGTGCTCGAATTGCGGCGGCAGCGCCCATTCGCTCGACACCATGTAGTCGCGCGGCAGGTTCCACCAGAAGTCGTAATGCTTGTCCTGCGGGCCGCGGTCGATCTCCCAGCGGCCGAGCACGTCGAAGCTCTCGCAATCCATGATGAAGATGCCGGGCGCGCCGTCGGTGCCGTCCTTGCCCGCGCCGCCGAGCGTGCTCACGTAGATGCCCTCGGGGCCGCAGTGAACGGTGTGCGGCCGCGAATAGCCGGTCTTCGCGAAGATCTCGTCGGGCTCGACGATCTTGTGGATGCGCGCCTGCGTCGGGTGCGGCTTCGTGTCGATCACGTAGATGCGCGACGAGCGCAGGCCGGGGATGATCAGGAAGCGGCGCTCGAGGAACGCATGGCCGGTCAGCGGCGACAACGCCGACGAACACGCATTCCAGCCGAAGTGGTGAAACTCGTCGCCGGTGTTCGGCATCGTCACCGTATGCACGATCTTTCCGTAGGTCGGCGAACCGGGCTTCACGTCGATCACGGCAAGCGCGTCGGGTCTGGAAAAATCGGGGCTCAGCAACAACGTATAGGCAAATTCTTCCGCCGGCGCCTGCATTGCAAGCTCCGGCGAAGCGTGAAACGTCGGGTCAGGCCGCATGCTCATGGTGATGCCCTCTCGGTATCGGATCACGGACGCACGGCCGTTCGCTACGGGCGTGCGGGTTGGGGTTGCCGCGCGGCGCGAAACACGCCGGCGGGAGCGATCGGCAGGCGGATGCACGCGTCGGCGACACGTGCGGCGCCGTGCATCAGATCGTGAAAGCGGATAAAGGCGATGCGCCGGATCGCCGCGCCCGGGGCGACCCGAAGGCACGGCATGGCGATGGTGCGGTCGAAGCGGCACCCCGCGACGCGGCGACGGCCGGGCGGGTGATGCGAGTGACGCGGATGACGCGGGCGATGTCCGTCAAGGCAGGCATATCGATGTTCCGGCAGATGATGTTTGCATCAGGGTCGGGCGTGCATCGGACGCTTCGCGCGGGACGGCGGGTGTGCCGCCGCGCTCGCGCTTGCCTGGGAAGTGTAGACGAGAAACGCGCGGCGGACCGCCTGCTCGATCTGTCAGGTTCGCGCGCGAGTGAGATACTTGCCGAAGTGCCGCTGCGTCCCGCATCACCGACGGGCAGCGGCGGGACGAAACGGTGGCGCCGGCCATGCGTGCCGGCTGCCGTCATCAACGAGGGCTGATTTCATGGGGAACGAGATGCTTGAAACCGCAACGTTGGGAGGCGGGTGTTTCTGGTGCACGGAGGCCGTGTTTCTCGACGTCGACGGCGTGACGGCCGTCCAGTCGGGCTACGCGGGCGGCCATACGCGCAATCCGGGCTATCGCGACATCTGCGAAGGCGACACGGGCCATGCGGAAGTCGTCAACGTGACGTTCGATCCGGCGCGCATCGGCTATCGCGAGATCCTCGAGATCTTCTTCGCGACGCACGATCCGACCCAGTTGAACCGGCAGGGCAACGACGTCGGCACGCAGTACCGGTCGGTCGTGTTCACGCATTCGGATGCGCAGCGCGATACCGCGCTCGACGTGATCCGCGAGTTCGAGAGCGAGCAGGTGTTCGGGCAGCCGATCGTCACGCAGGTCGTGCCGCTCGACGGCAACTACTGGCCGGCCGAGGACTATCACCAGAACTATTACGCGCGTAACCCCGGGCAGGGCTACTGCTCGGTCGTGATCGGGCCGAAGCTCGCGAAATTCCGGCAGAAGTTCTCGCACCGGCTGAAATCGCTGCGCGGCGCGTGAGCGCCTGAACGGCGGGAACCGGCGGAAACGTGCGTCAAGCCGCCTCGCTGCGCCACTGCGCGCACGCGGCGGCGATCTCGCGCGCGAGCGCGATGCACGACAGCGGCGCGGAGCCTTCCGCCTTGTTGTTGATCGTGATGATCACCGGCTGCCCGGCCAGCGCATAGCGCGCGGCGAGTTCGGCGAGCGCCGAGCGCGTGGCCGGATCCTCGTCGACGAGCTTGTCGAACGGCTCGTATTTCGCTTTCGCCTGTTCGTACTTGAATCCGCCGTGCAGGCTCCAGCGCACGATCAGCGGGCCCGGCGCGTCGCCGTCGAGCAGCGCGAGCGCGGCGGCCTGGCGCAGCGGGTCCGGCATCCGCGCGTGCAGGCCGACGCAGTAGCGCACGCCGAGCGCGGCGAGCGTACGGATGAAGCGCGGCGTGAGCAGGCTCGCGTCGCGGATCTCGATCGCGTAGCGCGTGCCGTCGGCGTCAGGCGGCAGCGCCGCGAAGAACGCGGCGAGCCGGTCGATCAGCGCGGCCGGTTCGGCAAGCAGCCGGTCGGGCAGCGGCGAGAACTGGAACACGAGCACGCCGGCTTTCCGGCCGAGCCCTTCGAGGCACGGCTGCACGAATTCCCGCGTGGCGAGCTGCGCGTCGAGGAAGGTCGGGTTCGGCCCCGACGGCTCGCCGCGCCGGCCGCGGATGACGGCATCGGTCACCGATGCCGGCGCCTTCACGACGAAGCGGAAATCGTCCGGCACCTGCTGCGCGTAGCGCAGGTAGTCGGCAACCGACAGCGGCCCGTAGAACGACCGGTCGAGGCTCACGCTCTTCAAGAGCGGATGCGCGCCGTACGCTTCGAGCCCTTCGCGCGACAGCTTCGTCTGCGCGAAATCGCCGTCGTAGACGATGCCGTTCCAGCCGGGGAAGTACCACGACGACGTGCCGAGCCGGACGTTCGGCGGCAGGCCGGCCGCTGCGTCGGCCACGTCCGCCGCGATCGGCGCGGGCAGCACGCCGCGCCGGCGCCTGCCTTGCTTCGGCGGCGCGGCCGGCGGGGGCGGTTCGTCCCATAGCAGGCCGGACGACGCGGGCGGCGTTTCGTCGGAAGAACGGGGGGCTGCGCGGGCCGCCGGTGCATCGCCATGCGCGTCCGGCGTCACGTGTTCGTCGGCGCCGGCAGGGCGGCCAGCGTCCGCAGGCGACGCGCGTGCGGCGTCCGGCGGCACGCCGAACAGGTCGAATTGTCCGTCGGCGTGCGACCCGTCCGCGTCGTCGTGCTGCTGTCGTTCAGGCGGCGCCTTGCGCCGCGTCCTGCCGTCACCCATGCATGCTCAGCGTGAAGCGCCGCCTAGCGCGGCAGCGCGTGTTCGTACATATAGCGCCGCGACCACGGCAGTGTCTTCGCGCTCTGCCCGGCCTTGCGGCACACGATCTGGAAGATCGACACGTCGTCGTGCTCGAACGCATACGCGCAGCCGGCAAGATACACGCGCCAGATGCGGAATTTTTCGTCGTCGACAAGTGCCCTGGCTTCTTCGGCCTTCGCTTCGAAGTTCTCGGTCCAGATATCGAGCGTGCGCGCATAGTGCCGCCGCAGGCTTTCGACGTCAATTGTCTCGAGTCCGCCGCGCTGCGCCGCTTCGAGCGCGAGGCTGATGTGCGGCAGCTCGCCGTCCGGGAACACGTAGCGGTCGATGAATTCGCCGCCGCCGAGCGCCGTTTCGCCGCTTTCCGCGTCGGTCGACGTGATCCCGTGGTTCATCGCGATGCCGTCGTCGGCGAGCAGGTCATGCACCCGCGAGAAGTAGAGCGGCAGGTTCTTGCGGCCGACGTGCTCGAACATCCCGACGCTCGTGATGCGGTCGAACTGGCCGTCGACCTCGCGGTAATCCTGCAGGCGGATCTCGATCCTGTCTTCCAGCCCCGCGGCCTTCACGCGTGCGGTCGCGAGGTCGAACTGGTTTTGCGACAGCGTCACGCCGAGACACGTCGCGCCGAACTTCTGCGCGGCGCGCAGCACGAGCGCGCCCCAGCCGCAGCCGATGTCGAGCAGGCGCTGGCCGGGCTCGAGCCGGATCTTCGTCAGGATGTGGTCGATCTTCTTGATCTGCGCGGTGGCAAGATCCTCGTCGCCGTTCTCGAAGTACGCGCACGAGTACACCATGTTCTCGTCGAGCCACAGCTTGTAGAACTCGTTCGAGACGTCGTAGTGATACTGGATCGCCTTCCTGTCGGTGCTTTTCGAGTGATTGAAGTAGCGCTTCACCCGCGCGAGCTTGCTTGCGCTCGTCACCGTGCTGCGCGCAAGCGAGTAGCTGATGTTGATGATGTCCGACAGCCTGCCTTCGATGTCGATCTTGCCCTTCACGTACGCCTCGCCGAGATTGTCGAGGCTCGGTTCGAGCAGCAGCGGCAACGCCGACGCGCTGTTCACCTTCAGCGTGACCTGCGGCGCGCTGAAGGTGCCGAAATCGAGTTGATCGCCGTTCCACAGCACGAGGCGCGCCGGTATGTTCGCTTTCGCCCGTACCTCGTCCGCCCACTGTGCCAGCTTCTTTTCCCAGAACATTTGGATTCTCCGTTTGTTCGTTGAATCGAATACAGCCAAGTATCTTGACCGGCGCCCGCCGCTTGCGGCGCGGGCGCCTGGATGCAACACGAGACACGGCCGGCGGTGCCGGCGCCGCGCTTACGGCGACAGGCGCGAGATCGTCCAGTTCGGCGATGCGTCGGCGTCGCGCGTATAGAGCAGGCGGTCGTGCAGCCGCGACGGGCGCCCCTGCCAGAACTCGATCGAGTCGGGCACGAGGCGATAGCCGCCCCAGTGCGGCGGGCGCGGTGGGTTGTCGCCGTAGCGTTCGCTGACGGCCCTTTCCTGCGCTTCGAGCGTCGCGCGGCTGTCGATCACGGCGCTCTGCTCCGACGCCCAGGCGCCGATGCGCGAGCCGAGCGGGCGCGACGCGAAATAGCGGTCGCTTTCTTCGGCGCTGGTTTTCTCGATCCGGCCTTCGATGCGCACCTGGCGCTCGAGTTCGATCCAGTAGAACAGCAGCGCCGCTTGCGGATGCGCGGCGAGATCGCGCCCCTTGCGGCTTTCGTAATTGGTAAAGAACACGAACCCGCGTTCGTCGACGCCCTTGATGAGCACGATCCGGGCTGACGGCCGGCCGTCGGCGCCGACGGTCGCGAGCGTCATCGTGTTCGGCTCGGGCAGTTTGGCGGCGAGCGCCTCCTTGAACCAGCGGTCGAACTGGGCGAAAGGATCGTGGGCGGCATCGACTTCGTCGAGCGAGGCACGTGAATAATTGATGCGGAGATCGGCGAGTGTGGTCATGTTATGCAAACGCTTCAATCTGGAACCATTGTAGCGAACGCGCAAGAATCGTGCGTGCACAGTGGCGCGTGCGAGCGGGGAGTTCAGGCAAAATAGAGGGCTGCTCGACTTACGTTTTCCTTGCTGCCATGTCCGCTGCCGACGCTGCCCCGCCCAGTTTTTCTGATCTTACCCCGACCCCGACAATCCAGCTTGACGTGGATCGAGCGCGGCGTTTCGGCGGCGTCGCGCGGCTGTACGGCGCGCCGGCGGCGGCCGCTTTCGAGCGCGCGCATGTCGCGGTGATCGGGATCGGCGGCGTCGGGTCGTGGGTGGCCGAGGCGCTCGCGCGCAACGCGGTCGGCACGCTGACGCTGATCGATCTCGACAACGTCGCGGAAAGCAATACCAACCGGCAGATCCATGCGCTCGACGGCAATTACGGCAAGCCGAAGGTCGACGCGATGGCCGAGCGGATCGCGCTGATCGATCCCGCGTGCCGCGTGAACCGGATCGAGGATTTCGCCGAGCCCGACAACTTCGATGCGCTGCTCGGCGGCGGCTTCGACTACGTGATCGACGCGATCGACAGCGTGCGTACGAAGGTGGCGCTGATCGCGTGGTGTGTCGCGAAGCGGCAGCCGCTTATCGTCGTCGGCGGCGCGGGCGGCCAGCTCGACCCGACGCGCATCCGGATCGACGATCTCGCGCTGACGATCCAGGATCCGCTGCTGTCGAAGGTGCGCGCGCAGTTGCGCAAGCAGCACGGCTTCCCGCGCGGGCCGAAGGCGCGTTTCAAGGTCAGTGCCGTGTATTCGGACGAGCCGCTGATCTATCCGGAAGCGGCCGCCTGCGACATCGAGGACGGCGCGGAGCCGTCCACGGCCGCGCACGTCGCGGGGCTCAACTGTGCGGGATTCGGTTCGAGCGTGTGCGTGACCGCGAGCTTCGGTTTCGCGGCCGCGGCGCATGCGCTGCGCGCGATCGCGGCGCAGGCCGCCGGCTGACCCGCGAAGCGCGGGCATCGATGGATGCTGCGGCGCGGGTCACGCGCCGCCGGCGATACAGCGATACGGCGATTCAGCCGGGCCGTTGCGGCCCGGCCGGCTACACGTCAGTTGAGCGCCATGCTCAGCTTGCGCCGCCATCCGGCGACGAGGTCGGGGCGATCGCCGGCCATTTCGAACACCGAGATCATCGTGCGGCGGCCGAGATCGTCGCCGTACGCGCGGTCGCGCGTCACGATTTCCAGCAACTGTTCCAGCGCGCCTTCGTACGCGCGCCGCGCGATCAGGCTCTGCGCGAGGTCGAAGCGCGCGTCGAGGTCGCCCGGGTTCGCCGCGATGCGCGCTTCGAGCGCGTCGGTCGGCGGCAGGTCGGCCGTGGCTTCGAGCGCGTCGAAGCGGGTCTTGATCGCCTGGTAGCGCGGATCGTCGCCTTGCGCGGTCTGCGGCGACAGGCGCTCGGTCTCCGTGCGCGCGGCGTCGACCTGGTTGCTCGCGAGCAGCAGTTCGATCAGGTCGAGGCGTGCGTCGTCGAAGCCGGGGTTCAGCGCGAGCGCCGCTTCGAGGTGCGTGAGCGCATCGTCGTAGCGCGACTCGGCCATCGCGTACTGCGCGGCGCGGCGTTCGGCTTCCTCGGGCGCCGGCAGCAGCCGGTCGAGGAACGCGCGCAACTGGCCTTCGGGCAGCACGCCGACGAACTGGTCGACCGGGCGCCCGTCGGCGAACGCGATCACGTGCGGGATGCTGCGCGTCTGGAAGTGCGCGGCGAGTTCCTGGTTCTCGTCGACGTTGACCTTCACGAGCTTCCAGCGGCCTTCGTAGTCGCCTTCGAGCTTTTCCAGCAGCGGGCCGAGCGTCTTGCAGGGGCCGCACCACGGCGCCCAGAAGTCGACCAGCACGGGCATGTCCAGCGACGCCTCGATGACGTCTTTCTCGAATGTGGCAAGCGTGGTGTCCATGGCGTTCTCTTCCGTTCGAATATCGTCAGGATGGGGGCGGCGTGCCCCTTTTTCAACGCGGCTTCGTCTCGGGCAGCGGAATCCACTCGGTCTCGCCCGGCACCTTGCCCATTTCCTGGCGCGTCCAGGCCTGCTTCGCGTGCTCGATCGCAGCGCGGCTGCTGGCGACGAAATTCCACTCGATGAAGCGCTCGCCGTCGATCCTGTCGCCGCCGAGCAGCATCGCGCGCGCGCCGCTGCCGCTCGTCAGCGTGACCGCCGCGCCCGGCGCGAGCACGGCCATCTGCTCGGCCGGCACCGGCGTGCCGTCGATCGCGAGCTCGCCGTCGACCACGTAGACCGCGCGCTCCTCGTGCGCCGCGTCGAGTTCGATCCGGCCGCCGGCCGCGAACTCGGCCGCGACATACAGCGTGCGCGAGAACGTCGTGACCGGCGAGCGCAGCCCGAACGCGTCGCCGGCGATCACCGTCAGCGATACGCCGTCTTCGTCGCGCTTCGGCAGCGTGTCGGCCGCATGGTGCTCGAACGACGGCTCGGTCGTCTCGTGCGCGCGCGGCAGCGCGACCCAGGTCTGGATCCCGTGCACGGTGTGGCCGTTTTCGCGCTGCGCGTCGGGCGTGCGTTCGGAGTGGACGATCCCGCGGCCGGCCGTCATCCAGTTCACGTCGCCCGGCACGATTTCCTGCCGCGAGCCGAGGCTGTCGCGGTGCAGGATCGCGCCGTCGAACAGGTAGGTGACGGTGGCGAGCCCGATATGCGGGTGCGGGCGCACGTCGAGCCCCGTGCCGGGCGGCAGCGTGGCGGGCCCCATGTGATCGAAGAAGATGAACGGGCCGACGAGGCGCGCGGCGAGCGCGGGCAGCGTGCGGCGCACCTGCAGGTTGCCGATGTCGCGCACGTGCGGCTTCAGCAGGGCTTTGATCGGATCGGTCATGGCGGGTCCTGTAGGGCGGCGGGGGATGCCGGTCATTGTACTGGCCCGCCGCCGATTCCATGCGCGCCGCGCGGGTATCGGGCCGGGTGCCGAAACCCGGTAGACTGACCGGCTTCCAAGAAAACGCCGGGCCGCCCCGAGTTTTCCGCCCCGAAGGAAGTCCCGTTGCGGGATGCCCCCGGGGAGCCTGGCGCGACGCGACAGGGCCGGGGCACTTTGCACAACGATTCGACAATCGAGGAGACGCCGATGATGGCCCCGAAGGACTTGCTGCTCGCGCTGGTCGTGATCCTGGCGTGGGGCGTGAACTTCGTCGTGATCAAGGTCGGCCTGCACGGCATGCCGCCGATGCTGCTCGGCGCGCTGCGCTTCACGCTCGCGGCCGTGCCCGCGGTGTTCTTCGTGCGCCGGCCGCAGATTCCGTGGCGCCTGCTGGTGCTGTACGGCGCGACGATCCAGCTCGGCCAGTTCGTGTTCCTGTTCACGGGCATGTACGTCGGCATGCCGGCCGGCCTCGCGTCGCTCGTGCTGCAGTCGCAGGCGTTCTTCACGCTCGTGTTCGCGATGCTGTTCCTCGGCGAGCGGCTGCGCATGCAGAACCTGGCCGGGCTCGCGATCGCCGCGGGCGGGCTCGTCGTGATCGCGGCGCAGGGCGGCCGCGCGATGACGCTCGCGGGCTTCTTGCTGACGATCTGCTCGGCGGCGATGTGGGCGTTCGGCAACATCGTCACGAAGAAGGTCGGCAAAGCGAACCTCGTGTCGCTCGTCGTGTGGGCGAGCCTCGTGCCGCCCGTGCCGTTCTTCCTGCTGTCGCTGTGGTTCGAGGGGCCGCAGCGGATCGCGACCGCGCTCGCCGGGCTGAACGGCGCGTCCCTCTTCGCGGTCGCCTATCTCGCGTTCGTCGCGACGCTGCTCGGCTACGGGCTGTGGAGCCGCCTGCTGTCGCGCTACCCGGCCGCGCAGGTCGCGCAGTTCTCGCTGCTGGTGCCGATCGTCGGCCTCGCGTCGTCGGCGCTGCTGCTCGACGAACATCTGACGCGCACGCAACTGATCGGCACGGCGCTCGTGATGGGCGGGCTCGCGGTGAACGTGTTCGGCGGGAAACTGATGCGCCGCTTCGCGGCCTCGTGACGCGCCGGCACGCGCTGCGTGCCGGCGGCGGGGAAGGGACGGCCAGGGACGCCGTCAGGCCATCCGGTTCTTCGCGAGCGGCGGATTCGCGGCGAAATAGCGCTTGATGCCGCGGAAGATTGCGTCGGCCATCTGGTCGCGATAGCTGTCGTCGTTCAGCCGGCTCTCTTCTTCCGGGTTGCTGATGAATGCCGTCTCGACGAGGATCGACGGAATGTCGGGCGCCTTCAGCACCGCGAACCCGGCCTGCTCGACCGAGCCCTTGTGCAGCTTGTTGATGCCGCCGACTTCCTTCAGCACGTAGTTGCCGTAGCGCAGCGAGTCGCGGATCTGCGCGGTCGTCGACATGTCGAACAGCGCGCGGTTCACGGCCGCGTCCGCCGTCTTGATGTTGATGCCGCCGATCAGGTCGGACGAATTTTCCTTGTTCGCCATCCAGCGCGCCGCGGCGCTCGTCGCGCCGTGGTCGGACAGCGCGAACACCGACGAGCCGCGCGCGGACGGCGTCGTGAACGCGTCCGCGTGGATCGACACGAACAGGTCGGCGCCCACGCGGCGCGCCTTCTGCACGCGCACGTTCAGCGGCACGAAGAAGTCGGCGTCGCGCGTCATCATCGCGCGCATGTTCGGCGCGCCGTCGATCTTCGCGCGCAGCTTCTTCGCGATGTCGAGCGCGATGTGCTTCTCGTACGTGCCGCCGCCGCCGATCGCGCCCGGATCCTCGCCGCCGTGGCCCGGATCGATCGCGACCGTCAGCAGGCGTACGGTGCCGCCCTTGCCGGATTTCGGCGCGGTGAACTTGTAGGTGTCGCCGTCGTCGTCGCTGTTGTCGCGGCGGGCGATGACGGGCGGCGGCTTGACGGCCGGCTTCGCGGGCGTCGCAGGCGTGCCGGCGGCGGGCGGCGTGTGCGGCGTGGCAGGCGTGCTCTGCGCGAAACGCTGGAAGAATGCGTCGCTGTTGTCGCCCGCGGCGGGCGGCGGCGGCACGCCCGGGCCGTTCAGCGCGGTCGGCGGCTGCATCTGCTGTGCGCGCGCCGAGTCGTTGAGCGCCTGTTCCTTGCGTTCCGTCTGCGCGATCAGGTCGGACAGCGGATCGGGCGCGACGGCCGGATACAGGTCGAACACGAGCCGATACTTGTAGGTGCCGACCGGCGGCAGCGTGAACACCTGCGGCTTCACCGAGCCTTTCAGGTCGAACACCATCCGCACGACGTGCGGCTGATACTGGCCGACGCGCACCGACTGGATCTGCGGATCGTTCGGCGCGATTTTCGACACGAGGTCGCGCAGCGCCTGGTCGAGATCGAGGCCGCTCAGGTCGACGACGAGACGGTCGGGACCCTGCAGCAGCTGTTGGCTATTCTGCAGCGGCTGGTCGGATTCGATCGTGACGCGCGTGTAATCGCGCGCGGGCCAGACGCGCACGCCGAGCACCGACGACGCGTGCGCGAGCCGCGGCGCGACGAGGCCGAGCACCAGCGTCGATGCCCCCGCGCGCAGGATCTGGCGGCGCCGCCAGTTATGCGTCGCGGTGGCCGCCGATTCGATCGAGCGGAACGGTTTGATCAACATCTTTCGAGACATGCCTTTCCTGAAGCGCTGTACGCCCGGACGGTGAGGGCGCGGCCGTCGCCATCCACGTCGAGCGAGAAAACCAGATCGGGCACGCCGAGCAGCGCGCCTGCCTGTTGCGGCCATTCGACGAGGCAGATCGCGCTGGAATTGAAATATTCGCGAAAGCCTGCATCGGACCATTCGGCCGGATCGTTGAATCGATACAGATCGAAGTGATAGACCTCGAGTTCCCCATCGCTGCGTTCGAGCGCGTACGGCTCGACGAGCGTATAGGTCGGGCTGCGCACGCGTCCCGGGTGGCCGAGGCCGCGCAGGATCGCGCGCACGAGGGTCGTCTTGCCCGCGCCGAGATCGCCGACCAGCTGGATTTGCAGCCCGTCGAACGCGTGCGCGCGGGAGAGGTCGGCGCGCGCCGCATCGAGCGCGTGCGCGAAGCGGGTGCCGAAGGCCTCGGTCGCCGCTTCGTCGGCGAGTGCGATCACGCGCTCCGCGAACGGGGCGGGTAGCATGGCGTCATGAGGCTGATGACTGGGCGTGGCTGGCATTCTCGTAAAATAGTGCGATGAACCGATTACCGGAACTCGCCGCATCCGACAGGCCTTCGACTCTTACCGAAGGCGCGGCGCCGTGCGCGCTCGATGATGCGGCGTTGACTGCGCTCGCCGCTCGCATCAGGGCGTGGGGGCGCGAATTGGGTTTCGGGGCGATCGGCATCAGCGATACCGATCTCTCGGATGCCGAAGCAGGCCTCGCCGCCTGGCTGGACGCCGGGTACCACGGCGAAATGGATTATATGGCGAAACATGGGATGAAACGCGCGCGGCCGGCCGAACTTGTGGCCGGTACGCGACGCGTGATTTCCGTGCGGCTCGCCTATTTGCCGGCCGAAACGCTCGCCGCCGGCGCGCCCGACGGCGAGCCGGGCGCGCTCGTGCTGCACGACTGGCGCGCACGCGAACGGGCACGCCTCGACGATCCGCAGGCGGCCGTCGTGTCGATCTACGCGCGCGGCCGCGACTATCACAAGGTGCTGCGCAACCGGCTGCAGACGCTCGCGGAGCGCATCGAGCGCGAGATCGGCGCGTTCGGCTATCGCGTGTTCACCGATTCGGCGCCCGTGCTCGAGGTCGAGCTCGCGCAGAAGGCCGGCGTCGGCTGGCGCGGCAAGCACACGCTGCTGCTGCAGCGCGATGCCGGTTCGCTGTTCTTCCTCGGCGAGATCTACGTCGACGTTCCGCTGCCGACCGACGCGCACACGTCGCCCGACACCGCGCCCGAGACGCCCGGCGCGCACTGCGGCAGTTGCACGCGCTGCATCGGCGCATGCCCGACCGGGGCGATCGTCGAGCCGTATCGCGTCGACGCGCGCCGCTGCATCTCGTACCTGACGATCGAACTGAAAGGCAGCATCCCCGAACCGCTGCGGCCGATGATCGGCAATCGCGTGTACGGCTGCGACGACTGCCAGCTCGTGTGCCCGTGGAACAAGTTCGCGCAGGCCGCGCCCGTCGCCGATTTCGACGTGCGGCACGGCCTCGACCGCGCGACGCTCGTCGAGCTGTTCGCGTGGGACGCGGAAGCGTTCGATACGCGGATGCAGGGCAGCGCGATCCGGCGCATCGGCTACGAAAGCTGGCTGCGCAATCTCGCGGTCGGGCTCGGCAATGCGCTGCGTGCCGGCGCGGACCGGCTCGCGCCGCCGGCGCGCGACGCGATCGTCGCCGCGTTGCGTGCGCGGGCCGACGATCCGTCGCCGGTCGTGCGCGAGCATGTCGAATGGGCGCTGCGTGCCGCGTGAAGGCGGCGTAAAGTGTCGTCGGCGCGCGGCGGTACCGCGCGCATCCATCGGTCAGGAGAGGGCCATGTTCAATGCAGTCATCGACGCGCCGTTCGGCAAGGTCGGCATCCGCACGGACGCCGCGGTGGTGCGCGAGATCGTCTATCTGCCCGAATCGGTGAAGTCGGTCGATCCGGATTCGCCGCTCGCGAAGCGTGCGGTCAAGCAGATCGAACGTTATTTCGAGCGTGCGTCGGCGCGCTTCGACCTGCCGCTCGCCGAAGTCGGCAGCGCGTTCCAGCATCGCGTGTGGAACGTGATCAGCGATATCCCGCCCGGCACGGTGCTGACCTACGGCCAGGTCGCGAAGCGGATCGGCAGCGCGCCGCGCGCGGTCGGCCAGGCGTGCGGCGCGAACTATTTCCCGCTCGTGATCCCGTGCCACCGCGTCGTCGCGGCGGGCGGCCTCGGCGGTTTCGCGAACCACGACGACAACGGCTATTACCAGCAAGTGAAGCGCTGGCTGCTGACGCACGAGGGCGTGCCGTATTGATGAGCGAACCATTGATGACTCCCGAAGCCGGCGACGATACCGCCGCGGCGTCGCCCGCGCTGCTCGCGAGCCGCGCGTCGATCGACGTGTTCTGCGATGCGCTGTGGCTTGAGCACGGGCTCGCGCGCAACACGCTCGACGCGTACCGGCGCGATCTGGTGCTGTTTTCCCAATGGCTGGCCGCGACACACGACGCGCCGCTCGATTCGGCCGACGAGGCGATGGTGACGGGCTACATCGCCGCGCGCAGCGACGGCAAGGCGACGTCGTCGAACCGGCGGCTGTCCGTGTTCCGGCGCTATTACGGCTGGGCCGTGCGGGAGCATCGCGCGAGCGCCGACCCGACGCTGCGGATCATGTCCGCGAAACAGGCGGCCCGGTTTCCGTCGACGCTGTCCGAGGCGCAGGTCGAGGCGCTGCTCGGCGCGCCCGACATCGGCACGCCGCTCGGCCTGCGCGATCGCACGATGCTCGAGCTGATGTACGCGAGCGGACTGCGCGTGAGCGAGCTCGTGACGCTGAAGACCGTCGAGGTCGGCCTCAGCGAGGGCGTCGTGCGCGTGATGGGCAAGGGCTCGAAGGAGCGGCTCGTGCCGTTCGGCGAAGTGGCGCACGACTGGATCGAGCGCTACCTGCGCGAAGCGCGGCCGGCGCTGCTCGGCGCGCGCGCGGCCGATGCGCTGTTCGTGACCGCGCGCGGCGACGGGATGACGCGCCAGCAATTCTGGAACATCATCAAGCGCCACGCGCAGCAGGCCGACGTGCGCGCGCACCTGTCGCCGCATACGCTGCGGCACGCGTTCGCGACGCACCTGCTGAACCACGGCGCCGACCTGCGCGTCGTGCAGATGCTGCTCGGCCACAGCGACATCTCGACCACGCAGATCTATACGCACGTCGCGCGCGAGCGGCTGAGGACGCTGCACGCGCAACACCACCCGCGCGGCTAGCGCGCGGGGCGCCCGCATCCGGCACGGCGCGCTCCGCTGTGCGCGCCTGCCGGCGTCAGATCAGTTCGCGCAGCTTGTGCTTCAGCACCTTGCCTGTCGACGCGGCCGGCAGCGCGTCGAGCACGCGGATGTGCGCAGGGCGTTTGTAAGGCGCGAGCCGCTCCGCGCACCAGGCGTGCAACGCTGCTGCGCCCGCCGCCGCGCCGGGCACCAGCTCGACGAACGCGAGCACCTCCTCGTTGCCTTCGACCGCGCGGCCGATCACGGCCGCCTGCACGACGTCCGGATGCGCGTTCAGCACCTGCTCGACTTCGACCGGATACACGTTGAAGCCCGACCGGATGATCAGTTCCTTGCTGCGGCCCGCGATCGTCACCGCGCCGTCCGCCTCCTGCCGCGCGAGATCGCCAGTGCTCAGCCAGCCGTCCGGCGACACGGCCGCGCGCGTCGCGTCCGCGTTGCGGTAGTAGCCGAGCATCACGTTCGGCCCGCGCACGCGGATCTCGCCGACTTCGCCCGGCGGCACGTCGGTGCCGTCAGGCGCGACGAGCCGCAACTCCACGCCCGGAATCGGCACGCCGACCGAGCTGTCGGCGCGCGGCGCGTCGAGCGGCGTCTGCGTGATCGTCGGGCTGCTCTCGGTCATCCCGTAGCCGTTGTGCAGCGGCACGCCGTACAGGCGCTCGACGCGCGCCTTCAGGTTCGCGTCGAGCGGCGAGCCGCCCGAATACGCGAAGCGCAGGCGCGGCGCGTGCCATGCGTGGCCGTGCGTGTGCAGGTGTTCGAGCAGCTTCGCGTGCATCGCGGGCACGCCCTGGAAGATCGTGACGCCTTCGTCGGCGAGCGCGACGCGCACGGCTTCCGGGGAGAAGCGCGGGGCGAGCCGCAGCGTCGCGCCTGCGTACAGGCTGCCGAGACAGACCGACGCGAGCCCGTACACATGCGACACGGGCAACACCGTGTAGACGACGTCGTCGGGTGACACGCGGCGCAGCGTGCTCGACGTCGCCGCGATGAACAGCAGGTTGCGGTGCGACAGCATCACGCCTTTCGGCGCGCCGGTCGTGCCGGTGGTGTAGATCAGCGCCGCGCATTGCGCGGCGCCGTCGGCGGCCACCGGTTCGCCCGGCGCGCTTGCGTCGACGCGATACGACCACGCGCCGATGTCGACCGGCAGCGCGCCCGCGGGCGTCGCGCCGTGCCGCGCGGCATGCGTGCGCGCGTCGGGCGAGGCATCCGTCGCGAACGCGATCAGCTTGGGGCGCGCGTGCGCGGCGATCGCGTCGAGTTCGCCGGCCGACAACCGCGCGTTCGACACGAGCGCCCACGCGTCGACGCGGGCAACCGCGAACAGCAGCACGATCTGCGCGACGCAGTTTTCCGCGACGATCATCACGCGGTCGCCGCCGTGCACGCCGAGACTCGCGAGCAGCGCCGCCGCCGCATCGACGGCCCGTGACAGGTCGCCGTACGACAGGCGGCGCGCGTCCTCGATCAGCGCCGGGTGCGCGGGCGCCTGCGCGGCCCAGCGCGCGGGCACGTCGGCGATGCGGCGAGGCAGCGCGGCGAGCAGCACATCGACGTCGAGCGGCTCCGATGAACGGATGGACGAGGGCATGGCGTCTCCAGAAAAGGGGCGGGCGGCGGCCGGCGATGTTTGCGAACGATCGTGCCATGACGACGCGCGCGCCACAATCGGCCAATCGGGCAATAGCGCTTCGCGATGTCCGCAATGATGATGGGCGGAATCGTTGCGGCGACGCAGCAGGCCGCCCGGCGGAAAACGGGCCGCGAGTATACCGCCGGCACGGGCGCCGCCCTTGCGCGCCCGCCGGTCGTTCGCCATTAGAATGCCGCCATGAGCAAATCCAGACACGTGTCCGAAACCCCAGCAACCCAGTTGTTGCGCCGCCACGGCGTTGCGTTCGGCGAGCATCCGTACGAATACGTCGAGCACGGCGGCACCGGCGAATCGGCGCGCCAGCTCGGCGTCGACGAGCACGGCGTCGTGAAGACGCTCGTGATGGAAGACGAACACGCGAAGCCGCTGATCGTGCTGATGCATGGCGACCGCACCGTGTCGACGAAGAACCTCGCGCGGCAGATCGGCGCGAAGCGCGTCGAGCCGTGCAAGCCCGAAGTCGCGAGCCGGCACTCGGGCTATCTCGTCGGCGGCACGTCGCCGTTCGGCACGCGCAAGGCCATGCCCGTCTACGTCGAGGCGACGATCCTCGAACTGCCGACGATCTACCTGAACGGCGGCCGTCGCGGCTACCTCGTCAGCCTCGCGCCGGCGGTGCTCACGTCGCTGCTCGGCGCGCAGCCCGTACAGTGCGCGAGCGTCGACTGAGGGTTTCACCTTCGCGGCAGCCCGCGCTCGTTCGGTAGAATGGGCGCCGTTTCGGCTTGCGGCCATGGCTTGCCGCGCACCGCCGCCCCTTTACCGATACGTTGAAAGAAGAGTCCTCCGCATGCAGATCCTGCTCGCCGCCCTCGTTGCCTACCTGATCGGTTCGGTGTCGTTCGCCGTCGTCGTCAGCGCCACGATGGGCCTGGCCGACCCGCGTTCGTACGGGTCGAAGAATCCCGGCGCGACCAACGTGCTGCGCAGCGGCAACAAGAAGGCCGCGATCCTGACGCTCGTCGGCGACGCGTTCAAGGGCTGGATTGCCGTCTGGCTTGCACGGCACTTCGGCCTGCCCGATGTCGCGGTCGCATGGGTCGCGATCGCCGTGTTCCTCGGCCACCTGTATCCGGTGTTCTTCCGCTTCCAGGGCGGCAAGGGCGTCGCGACCGCGGCCGGCGTGCTGCTCGCCGTGCATCCGGTGCTCGGGCTCGCGACCGCGCTGACCTGGCTGATCGTCGCGTTCTTCTTCCGCTATTCGTCGCTCGCGGCGCTGGTGGCGGCCGTGTTCGCGCCGGTGTTCGACGTGTTCCTGTTCGGCACGGGCCACAACCCGGTCGCGTGGGCCGTGCTCGCGATGAGCGTGCTGCTCGTGTGGCGCCACCGCGGCAACATTTCGAAGCTGCTGGCGGGGCAGGAGAGCCGGATCGGCGACAAGAAGAAGGCGGCCGCGGACGGCGGCGCGCAGGACGGCGGGAAAGCCTGAGGAGGCGGCGGTCGCCGCGCGCCGGGCGCGCCGCGTGTGCGGGGCCCGGCGTGATGACGGGACGGATCGGCGGCGATCAGTCGCGGAAGTTGTTGAAGTCGAGCGGCGTGTCGGTCACGTCCTTGCGCAGCATCGCGATCACGCCCTGCAGGTCGTCGCGCTTCGTGCCGGATACGCGCACGGCGTCGCCCTGGATGCTCGCCTGCACCTTGATTTTGCTGTCCTTCACGAGCCGGACGATCTTCTTCGCCAGATCGCCGGTCACGCCTTTCTTCACGGTGACGATCTGCTTGACCTTGTCGCCGCCGATCTTCTCGACCTTGCCGTAGTCGAGGAAGCGCACGTCGACGTTGCGCTTGGCCAGCTTGCCGATCAGCACGTCCTTGACCTGGCCGAGCTTGAAATCGTCGTCGGCGAACAGCGTCAGCTCGCGTTCTTTCTGCTCGACGCGCGCGTCGGAGCCCTTGAAGTCGAAGCGCGTCGAAATTTCCTTGTTCGACTGCTCGATGGCGTTCTTCACTTCGATCATGTTCGCTTCGGAAACGACGTCGAACGATGGCATGGCATTCTCCCTTGAGATGCGGGTACCCGGCTCGCGCGCGGGCACTCGCTATAATTGCGGACTGTTTGCCATTTTACCGATGCCCCTCCGTTTGCCCAAGGCCGGCCATGCGCCGCCCGGGCCGACGTGACCGCGAATGCCGATGCCTCCTGACGATTCCGCCCTGTCGCTGCTTCCCGACCATCCGCTCGCCGCGCACAACACGTTCGGCATCGCCGCGACGGCGCGCTTTGCCGCGCGCATTACGCATGCGTCGCAGTTCGAGGCGCTGCATCGCGACCCGCGCGTCGCGAACCTGCCGCAACTCGTGCTCGGCGGTGGCAGCAATGTCGTGTTCACGCGCGATTTCGACGGCGTCGTGCTGCTCGACGAGATCGCGGGCCGCCGCGTCGTGCGCGAGGACGACGACGCGTGGTACGTCGAGGCCGGCGGCGGCGAGAACTGGCACGCGTTCGTCGCGTGGACGCTCGAGCACGGGATGCCGGGCCTCGAGAATCTCGCGCTGATCCCGGGCACCGTCGGCGCCGCGCCGATCCAGAACATCGGCGCATATGGCCTCGAGATGAAGGCGTATTTCGACTCGCTGGTCGCGGTCGAGCTGGCGACGGGGCGCAGCGAGCGCTTCGATGCCGCGCGCTGCGCGTTCGGCTACCGCGACAGCTTCTTCAAGCGGGAAGGGCGCGGCCGGTTCGCGATCGTGTCGGTGACGTTCCGGCTGCCCAGGCAGTGGACGCCGCGGCTCGGCTACGCGGACGTCACGCGCGAACTCGACGCGGGGGGCATCGCACCCGATGCGGCGAGCCCGCGCGACGTATTCGACGCGGTCGTCGCGATCCGGCGCGCGAAGCTGCCCGATCCGCTCGTCCTCGGCAACGCGGGCAGTTTCTTCAAGAATCCGGTGATCGATGCCGCGCAGTTCGACGCGCTGCGCACCCGCGCGCCCGATGTCGTGTCGTATCCGCAGCCGGACGGGCAGGTCAAGCTCGCCGCCGGCTGGCTCATCGACCGCTGCGGCTGGAAGGGGCGCGCGCTGGGGGCGGCGGCCGTGCACGACCGCCAGGCGCTCGTGCTCGTCAATCGCGGCGGCGCGACGGGGGCCGAGGTGCTCGCGCTTGCGCGGGCGATCCAGGCCGACGTGCGCGCGCGATTCGGTGTCGAACTCGAGCCCGAGCCCGTCTGCCTGTAACGCGGGTTCCGCGCCGCTTTTCGCGCACCCAAACAAAAAGCGCCGATCGACGACCGGCGCTTTTTTACGGGTTGCCGGGTGCCGCGCGCGTCAGTGCTTGAGGCGGCCGAGCAGCAGGAACTCCATCAGCGCCTTCTGCACGTGCAGGCGGTTTTCCGCCTCGTCCCACACGACGCTCTGCGGGCCGTCGATCACGCCGGCCGTCACTTCCTCGCCGCGGTGCGCGGGCAGGCAGTGCATGAACAGCGCGTCCGGGTTCGCGTGGCCCATCATTTCCTCGTCGACGCACCAGTCGGCGAACGCCTGCATGCGGGCCTCGTTCTCGGCCTCGAAGCCCATGCTCGTCCACACGTCGGTCGTCACGAGATCGGCGCCCTTGCATGCTTCGTTCGGATCGTCGAACACCTCGTAGAACGGCGCGCTGCCGGGCGACACGAGCTTCATGTCGAGCGCGTAGCCGGGCGGCGTGGACAGGCGCAGCTTGAAGCCGAGGATCTGCGCGGCTTCGATCCACGTGTAGAGCATGTTGTTGGCGTCGCCGACCCACGCGACGGTCTTGCCGGCGATCGGGCCGCGGTGCTCGTAGTACGTGAAGATGTCGGCGAGCACCTGGCACGGGTGGTAATCGTTGGTCAGGCCGTTGATCACCGGCACGCGGGAGTTCTCCGCGAAGCGCGTGATCACTTCCTGCTCGAACGTGCGGATCATGATGATGTCGACCATCCGCGAGATGACCTGCGCGGAATCCTCGACGGGTTCGCCGCGGCCGAGCTGCGTGTCGCGCGTGCTCATGAAGACGGCGTGGCCGCCGAGCTGGAAGATCCCGGCCTCGAACGACAGGCGCGTGCGCGTCGAGCTCTTCTCGAAGATCATCGCGAGCGTGCGGTCGTGCAGCGGGTGATAGGTCTCGTAGTTCTTGAACTTGCGCTTCAGGATACCCGTGCGTTCGAGCACGTACTCGTAGTCTTCCAGCGAGAAATCCTTGAACTGCAGGTAGTGACGAATGGTTTTGGCGGTCATGAAGCGAAATACGGCGGGTTCCCCCCGGCAGCAAGGCCGGACGGCGCCGCCGTCGGGTGTGGATAACTCAAAGCAGCATAAAGGATTTTCTGTGCTTTGACGAGCCGCGGAGAGAAGCGGGGCATGATCGCCGCATGCGGCCGGCGGTACGGGAAGGAGGGGCTTGGGACGGCGCGCGATGGCGCGCTGCGGTATAATCCAAAAGTTTTCTCCAGCCCGGCAGGCAAGCCTCCTCGCGCTCTGCCGGACAC
This sequence comes from Burkholderia catarinensis, assembly GCF_001883705.2. Classification (GTDB taxonomy): domain Bacteria; phylum Pseudomonadota; class Gammaproteobacteria; order Burkholderiales; family Burkholderiaceae; genus Burkholderia; species Burkholderia catarinensis. The sequence goes on along the minus strand of NZ_MDEQ02000037.1, from coordinate 807 downwards.
AAGCCGTGCGCTGCACAAATCCGGTGCAGCACACCGGCGGCGCGCATCGGCGTCCCGTTTTCGGGATATCGCGGAGTGCTTGTGCCGCCGGCCATTCAAGCTTTGTGTTCGCGTATCCAGGCGCCGTCGCCTGGGCATCGCCGGGCCGTCACTTGGGTAACCACATGGCTGAAACCCCTCCGACCGAATTTTTTATCCAGGGCATCACGAAAGACGGGAAAAAGTTTCGCCCGAGCGATTGGTCGGAACGTCTGGCCGGGGTGATGGCCTGCTTCGGGCCGGGGGCGAGCGGGCGAAATGCGCGTCTCCAGTATTCGCTGTACGTGCGCCCGACGATGCTCGGCGACCTGAAATGCGTGATCCTCGATTCGCGGTTGCGCGACGTCGAGCCGATGGCTTTCGATTTCGTGCTGAATTTCGCGAAGGACAACAACCTCGTCGTCACCGAGGCGTGCGAGCTGCCCGACTACAACGCGAAGAAGTGATGCCGGCGGGCGAGGGCGCATGCTGCGCCCGCCCGGGCAAGTGCCGTCAGCCCGCGTGATGCGCGGACGACAGTGTCAAGTCCTGGAATAGGTTGACAGTATCCAGCCCCTAGAGCGCCCGATGCACCGCATCGGGCGTTTTGTATTTCAGAGCGGCATGTGGCCGCTCGTGGTTATAGATGCGAACCGACTGTTCGACCATCTTGGCGGCCTGCTCAAGGTCAGCGGGACGTTGCAACAGGAACTCGCCCTTGAGGATGCCGTTGACCCGCTCGGCCAGAGCATTCTGATAGCAGTCGTAGCCGTCCGTCATCGAACAGCG
>NZ_MDEQ02000036.1 GCF_001883705.2 Burkholderia catarinensis | reverse complement strand
CGTGAACGTCGCGTTCATGGTCGGCCTCGTCGGGGCAGTGGCCGCGAGCACGAATTCCCCGGTGCTCGCGATGTCGATCTTCTGGCGCGGGATGACGACGCGCGGCGCGGTGCTCGGCGGCGGGCTCGGCCTCGTGTCGGCAGTGACGCTCACGGTGCTGTCGAAGTCGGTATGGGTCGACGTGCTGCACCACGCGCACGCACCGGTGTTCCTCGACAACCCGGCGCTCGTGTCGGTGCCGCTCGCGTTCATCGGGATCGTCGTCGGCTCGCTCGCGGATCGCGGCGAGCGTGCGCGGCGCGAGCGCGACGCGTTCGCGCAGCAGGAGTTCTACGCGCAGACGGGCGTGCTGGCCGGGCGCGCCGTGCAGCACTGATTAATCAGACGAATGCGCCTATCAGTCCGGATCGCCGGACGGATATTTTCCGGAAATCCGGTGAGCAACGACGAGCAGCCATCCGTTGGTCGTTTGATGAGGCAATACGCGGGCGACACAAGACGACCGGTCTACCTCGATAGGGAAACACTGATTTATCAGGCTCGGCGGTCATCGATGATGGTTCCGAGGATGTTGTAAAAGGAAGCTCACGGAACGGACCCAGGACCATGAAGCGGTAGATAGGCTTTGCAGAAGCGGAAAGTGCGGGGAAGAAGCGTGTGACGAAGCGGCAGCGCTTCCTGGCAGAGATGGAGAGCGTCGTCCCATGGCAGCGTTTGCTGTCGGCCATCGAGCCGTACTACCCGAAGGGTGAGCGAGGCCGACCGCCGATCGGCTTGGAACGGATGCTGCGGATCTACTTCCTGCAACAGTGGTACGGATTGTCGGACGAAGGGCTGGAAGACGCGCTGTACGACAGTATTGCAATGCGTGCCTTCGGAGGCATTGATCTGGCGATCGAGGACGTGCCGGATGCGACCACGCTGCTGAAGTTCCGTCGTCTGCTGGTCGAGCACGACCTGACGCGCAAGCTGTTCGACGAGATCGGCATTTCGTTGTGCGAGCGCGGGTTGCTGATGAAGGAAGGCACGTTGGTCGACGCGACGATCATCGCGGCACCACCGTCGACTGAAAATGCCGAGAAGAGTCGTGACCCGGAGATGCATCAAACGAAGAAGGGAAACGAATGGTACTTCGGTATGAAAGCCCACATCGGTGTCGACGCCGATTCGGGTCTGGTTCATAGCGTGGTTGGCACGTCGGCCAACGTATCGGATGTTTCGCTGGCTCACGCTCTGTTGCACGGGCATGAGCAGGAGGCGTTTGGCGATGCCGGTTACGCTGGCGTGGACAAACGCGACGAGATGAATGGCAAGCCGGTGAAGTGGCGCGTGGCTATCAAGCGCGGAAAGATCAAGGCGATGCGAGACGGTGCGCTGAAGGACTTGTTGGTCGAGATCGAGCGAACCAAGGCGCAGATCCGTGCGCGGGTCGAGCATCCGTTTCATATCGTCAAGAACCTGTTCCACCATCGTAAGGTGCGCTACAAGGGACTCGCCAAGAACACGGCGCAATTGTTCAGCCTGTTCGCGTTGGCGAACCTGGTGATTGCGAAAAACCTGCTGCGCTCGGCTCCTAGGGGGAATCCGTCATGTGCATGAAAAATGCGAGAAGTGGGCCCCGTATCCGAGCAAAACCCATCTCGATCGCCATCGAATTCCTTCGTCATTCTGAAAATTGCAAGCTGACTCGTCGCTAACGACAGCAACGAGCCTATTGAGCAGCGCTTCCCTAGCTCATGTCCTGATGGCAGGCGCGTTGCGCAAGGCCGCGACCAGTTTGCGTCCGGCGTCCTCGATGTGCCTCGCAAGGATGGTGCAAGCATGTTCCAGATCGCGGGCGCGCAGCGCGCCGAGGATTGCCATATGCTCGGCGCGGCTATTGGGGCTGTGGCTCATCACGTCATATTGGTATCGCAGGTACCTGTCCGCCTGCATATGTAGTGCATCGAGCGTCACGAGCAAACGCTGGCGATTGCCCTTTTCGTAGAGCGTGCGGTGAAAGAGCCAGTTTACGTGGCTCTGCTTCGCCGGATCGTTGCCGAGGTGCTCGACCTCGTCGATCAGATCCTCTGCCTCACCCAGCACGCTCTTCGTCAGGAAGGGAAACGCCATTTCCAGCGCGAGCGGCTCCAGACGCGAACGCATCATCCATAAGTCCTCGGCTTCGTCGGCTTGCAGCGGAGCCACCATCAGGCCGCGCTTGCCTTCCTGGCGGGCCAGCCCGTCAGCCTTGAGGCGCACCAGTGCTTCACGGATCGGGATCCGGCTCACGCCATATTTGGCTGAGAGATTCTCCTGAATCAGCGGTGTTCCAGGCGGTAATTCGCCGCGCAGAATGTCCTCGCGAATCGCTTCGGCAACCAACGTGGTTGGGGGACGCAATGCTCACCTCCTGATTAATTTTTTGTCTTGCCAATTGTATCTTGGCGACGATATGCTACAAATGTATCCAATCAACCTAATTGGATACATTTCAGATTGGAAGCGTTGCGACGTCCTCAGTGAGGGCGGCGAATCCCGGGGTGCCGCGCGCTGCTGCGGTGGGGAGCGATTCCAGGGACTGATGGTTTTCAAGCAAGAACCAGGCCCAACCGCCAAGCGTCACGGGAAGCCCTTAAAAAATTCGCAGGAGAACACCAGTTGAAACGAGCACACTCATCCAGCGTACTTAAGCTTTCGCTTACCGCCACGATTTCGTTGCTGGTGGTTGCCGTCGCGACAGTAGCGCGTGCCGATCAGGTCGTCGTGAAGATCGGCAGCGTCGAACCGCTGACCGGTGGCATCGCACATCTTGGTAAAGATAACGAAAATGGTGCGCGTCTTGCCGTGGAAGAAATCAACGCAAAGGGGCTGACGATCGGCGGCCGTTCCGTCACGTTGCAGCTCGACGCGCAGGACGATGCGGCCGACCCACGCACTGCCACGCAAGTAGCTCAGAAGCTCGTCGACGACAAGGTCGTTGCCGTCGTCGGTCATCTGAACTCTGGCACGTCGATTCCGGCCTCGAAGATCTATAGCGACGCCGGCATTACGCAGATCTCGCCGTCATCGACCAATCCTGTCTATACGCAGCAGGGCTTCAAGACCACCTTTCGGGTCGTAGCCACGGACGCGCAGCAAGGCCCTGCACTGGCCAACTACGCGAAGAAACTGGGCACCATCCACCGGGTCGCGATCGTCGACGATTCCACCGCCTACGGCCAGGGTTTGGCTAACGAATTCGAGAAGCGCGCGAAGGAACTGGGGCTTACCGTGCTGTCGCACGATGCCACGAGCGACAAGGCCGTCGATTTCCGCTCGGTGCTCACCAAGATCAAGGGCGAGACGCCCGACGCGATCATGTATGGAGGTTCGGACGCGACCGGCGGCCCGTTCACGAAGCAGGCGAAGCAACTCGGCTTGCGCGTACGCGTTTTCACGGGCGACGGCGTCTGCACGGAATCGCTGGCCAATCTCGCTGGCGACGCGACCGAGAACGTCGTGTGTTCGCAAGCCGGCGCGGCAATCGAGACGATGCCGGGCGGGGCGGCGTTCCAGACGAAGTACAAGAAGCGCTTCGGGCAGGTCGTCGAATACGATGCGCCGTTCGCCTATGACGCCGTGAACATCATTGTCGATGCGATGAAGCGCGCGAAGTCCACCGACGCGGCCAAGGTTCTCGCGGCGATGCCGGCTACCGACTACCACGGCGTGATCGGTGAAACCACGTTCGACTCCCATGGCGATCTCGCGCGCGGCGTGATTTCGTTGTATGTCTATAAGGCAGGCAAGAAGACGTTTCTCGACCAGGTGAAGATGTAACCGGGGATATGGCCGAGATCGCGAAATCAAGAAATTTGGCACAGTGAATCGGTTTCGGCTGAACTGCGGATCTTTTTTAAGGAGAGCCGTTGTGTCCGTAATGACGTATTGCGAATTTCGCGATCAGCTCAGGAGAGCGCAGCTGACCGCTCGGGAATTCGCGAATCTAGTAAGGATGAATGAGAATTCCATAACGAACTATTCGCAGAAGGGAGTGGTTCCATCACATCTCGCGGTGATTGTGTTGCTGATGGGCGAGATGGCGAATCATCAGATCGAGTTTCGCGACATTATCAGGCAGATGGAAATCACGCACAAGAAACCGCGTGGCGCGCCAGTCAAGCGAGGTCTCGCTGCGACCAAATCGGCGCTGCAGGGTTGAGTTGTCCATCACGCCTCTGTGGCATGCGTACCGCAGGCCGTTGTTCGGTTTTCACGTCAAAGAGCAAGTCGAAATTATTTGCGCATATAAGAAATTCTATTTTCAATCAGAATTGCGAGGGCTAATCGTGGTCGACCAAATCGAAGTAGGCGACTCTAAGTTTTCGTTAAGTAAGGAAGAGATAGAGGATTTTAATCGGAATGGCTATATTGGGCCGTTCGATGCTTACCCCAGCGACGAGATGGAGGCCAGTCTCCAGGCGTTGCGGCCCAAGTTACTCAACACGAAAAAAGCCATTTACAGCCAGGAAAAATCCATTTCCGGGGTGACCAACCTGGCCAATTATGATCGCCACCTTGATGTCGACTTCCTAGCATCGCACATCATGCGCCCTGAAATCACCGACCGGGTAGCGAGCATTCTCGGCCCGGACGTGTTGTGCTGGCGCACGGAATTCTTTCCGAAGTACCCCGGCGACGAGGGCACGGACTGGCATCAGGCGGACAATTTTTCCAACGTGGCCGGCTCCAAGCATCCGCAAATCGTGTGGCCCGAGGATGCGCAGTTCGGCGGTACCATCACGGTCTGGTCGGCTTTCACGGAAGCGGGCGTCGAGAACGGTTGCCTACAGTTTATTCCCGGCACGCATCGCACCATGAACTACGATGAGTCGAAGGCCATGGAATATCGCGAGGATGCCATCAACAATATCGAAAAGCAGGGCGTCCGCCGCGGCTTTTTCGGCTACGACTATCGGCAGCTTCAAAAGGATCCGAATTGGAGCCCGGACGAAAGCCAGGCCAAATCGATGGTCATGCGCCAAGGCCAGTTCATCATCTTCTGGTCGACGCTGATGCACGCCTCGCATCCGCATAGCGGGCTGACCGACAAGATGCGTCTGGGCTTCGCCGCGCGCTATCTACCCAATTCGGTGCGCGTCTATCCGTACTCCAACACGCTGGAGGAATTCGGCGGCAGCGCCAACCTCGACAAGTTTGGCTGTGTGCAGGTGGCTGGCCAAGACACCTTCGGCCACAACCATTTCGTCAGCGAGAACGTCAACGGTTTCCGTTTCCGGGCACGCTAATCCAGAATGGAACAAACATCATGAGCAATCGGAACGATATCGCCGACGTCCAGGCTTGGTTAGTGGATACCTGCAGTGCTCTGGGTCTGCGGGTCGAGAATGCCGACAGCGATTTCTTCGAATCAGGCGGGACATCCATCACCGCGGTCAAGCTGTTGTCACGGGTGGAAGGGCACTTCGGCGAAGATGCGCTGACGCCGGAGGCACTGTTCGAGCAGAGCCGTCTCTCCGACATCGCGAGCCACATCGTGCAGCATCTTGAGACGCGCGCCTCGTGACGGAGCCACGCTCCCGGCAAGGGGGCCCGGATCCGTCACGCTGGTGTCTGATTCCGCGACCCGTTGCCGATCCTCGCCTGCGGCTGATCTGTTTTGCTTATGCCGGCGGCAGCGCCGACCTGTTCCGGAGTTGGGTCGAGTATCTCGACCTCGATGTCGAACTGGTGGCGGTGCGTCTTCCCGGCCGGGGCATGCGTCTGCGCGAGTCGCTCTATAGCGAGTGGCCTGCGTTGGTCGAGGATTGCACGAGCGTTCTCGCACCGTATCTCGGCGAGCCGCACGCGCTGTTCGGGCATAGCTTCGGCGGTCGGCTCGCCTACGAGATCGCGCAGCGGGCCCGCTCGATGGTGCCGCCGGGCACGTGCCGGCGGCTTTTCCTCGGCGGTTGCCGCAGTCCCGACAGTCCGCAGGTTCGGCCTTACCTGCATGATCTGCCGGAATCGGAGTACCGCGTCGCAGTGCGCACAATGGGGGGCACGCCAGCCGAGGTGTTCGAGAACGAGCGGCTGATGACGCTGATGCTGCCCGCCTTGCGCGCCGACATGCGGCTCGCGGAGCTATGGGGCGACTGGCACCGGACGCCGCTCAATGTACCGCTGCACGTCTATTACGGCCAAGCGGATCCGATCGATGGCGAAGCTAGCGTGGCCGGCTGGCGAAGCTTCACCACTTCCGGATGCGAGCTGTTCGGTATCGACGGGGCGCATTTTTTTCTCGATAGCCATCGCGAACTGTTGCTTGCACACATGGCCACTCGTTTGAGGAGCTAGCCCGATGAAATCGCTTCGCTATGATGAAGCCGCGCTTTCGCTTCACGAGCGGATCAATCAGACGTTCGTGCCATATCCGGACGACGCGAGCGTCGGAGAATTGTTCGAGGACGCCGCCGCGCGCTGGCCCGACGAGGAAGCCGTGATCACGGCAACCCGAACCTGCACCTATCGCGAACTGAACGACTGCGCCAACGCTCTGGCGTGGCGCCTGATCTCGCAGGATGTGCGCCCGGGTGACGTAGTCGCGCTGAGCCTGCCGCGCGGTGCGGATCTGATTGTCGCGCTGGTGGCGATACTCAAGGCAGGCGCGGCCTATCTGCCGCTTGACGAGGCATGGCCCACGCAGCGGCTCGCTCATCTGGTCGGGCAGACCGCCTGCCGGCATGTGCTCTGCGGCGCATCCGGCGTGATGAACGCGGCATTCGAGACATGCCGCGTGGTGCCGATGTCGCTCGACGAGCTTCGAGAGGAGGGCCGGTGCGAGGCGCCTCACGGGCTGGCAACGGCAGAGTCGATTGCATATATCAACTTCACCTCAGGTTCCACCGGACAACCCAAGGGCGTGCCGATAGAGCACTGCGGGATCGCGCGCCTCGTGTTCGGCGCGCGTTATGCGCGACTCGATCGCAAGAGCCGCGTCCTGCACATGGCGTCGGTCGCGTTTGATGCCGCCACCTTCGAGATCTGGGGGCCGCTGCTCAATGGCGGCGCCTGCATCGTCTACGAGGACGGCTTCGTGCGAGCCTCACGCCTGCGCGAGCTAATCGAGCGCCAGCGGGTCAACCTGCTGTTCCTGACGACGGCGCTGTTCAACGCGCTGGTCGACGAAGCTCCCGCGACACTTGCGAGCGTGTCAACCGTCCTGACCGGTGGCGAGGCGCACTCGCTGCATCACATGGGCGAAGCGCTACGCCGCTACGGCGTGGACCGGATCGTCAGCGTCTACGGTCCGACGGAATGCACGACGTTCACGACATGGTATCCCGTGCGCGAAATCCGGGCCGACGAGACCATGTTGCCGATCGGGCTGCCGATCCAGAACACGCGCATCTATCTCGTCGATCAGGATTCGCTTTGCGGGGCCGGCGAGCCCGGCGAAATATGCGTAGCCGGGCCGGGCCTGACGCCGGGCTATCTAGATATGCCGGACATCACTCGCGAGCGTTTTGTGGAGTACGACATCGGCGGGCGGCACGAGCGTCTCTACCACACCGGCGACATCGGCTACCTGCGCGAGGACGGCGTGCTTGTCTTCAAGGGGCGCAAGGACGATCAGGTGAAGATCAACGGCTTCAGGATCGAGTTCGGCGAAATCTCGTTTCATCTGCAATGCAGGCCTGAAGTGCGGCGCAGCTACGTGACCATGCATGACAACGGCATCGAGAAGCGGTTGGTGGCGTTCGTCGTACCCGAACACGAAAGCTGCCGCCCCGAACAAATCCGCGCCGGATTGGCCGAGGTGCTGCCCGCGTACATGGTGCCGGCGCAAATCCATCTTTGCGATGATCTGCCGATGTCGGCCAACGGCAAGATCGATCATCGACATCTTAAACAGACATTGGAGTGATCGAGCATGAGTCTGAGCAAACGCGCCCAATATTTCCAGGACGTGCTGGCGAACCGCGGTCTGGAGATGGTAGTTCTCGAACTGCCCGCCTCGACGCGTACCGCCGACGACGCCGCCCAGACGCTCGGCTGCCAGAAGGCGCAGATCGTCAAGTCGCTGGTGTTTCGATCGATGGAGGACGACCGGCCGGTGGTGGTGCTCGCCAGCGGGCCGAATCGCGTGAACGAGGAGGTGATTTCGCAATTGATCGGCGCGAAAATCGTCAAGGGCGACGCCGACTTCGTCAAGGAGGCGACTGGCTTTGCGATCGGCGGCGTACCACCGCTCGGGCACAGGGAGGAGGTCGCGCTCCTGGTGGACGAGGATCTGCTCAAGTTCGACGAACTCTGGGCGGCGGCCGGTACGCCGAACGCGGTCTTCAAGATCTCGGGCCGCTTCACGGACATCCTGCCCCCGCATCGCGTGGTCTCGGTGAAATGACAAAGCACGCCCATGTCTAGTCCCTATCCGGCCGAGCAATACCACGCGTTCGCCGCCGAGGTTCGCGAGCGGCTGCGCGCCTGCCTGCTGCCCGAGGCCGAGGCCGCCGAGGCGCGCGGCCATCTTCCGCGAGCCGTCTGGCGCGCTTTGGCCAGCGCGGAATTGCTAGATTTTCCGCTGGAAGGCGAAGGCTTTGTGCGTAGCGCCGTGTTTCTCGAGGAACTGGGGCGCCTCGGTTACGCGGGCGTGCGTGCAGCCGTCGGTGTGCATGTGTTCATGGCCGCATCCTACCTCGCGTGGTTCGGCAACGACGCGCAGCGTGAACGTTATCTCGCGAGAATGCGCAACGGCACGGCCGTGGCCGCGCTTGCCATTACCGAGGATCAGGCGGGCAGCGACCTGAGCGGTCTGCAATGCACCGCCGAGGCGGCCGGAGACGCGTGGCGCATCAACGGTACGAAACGCTTCATCTCCAACGGTTCGCAGGCCGCGCTGATCGTCGCGCTTGTTCGGAGCAACGCGCAGCGGCATGCGCTTGGCGGGTGCAGCCTGATGCTGGTCGATGCCGACGCGCCCGGCGTTACGCGCATGCCGCTGAACCTGCTGGGATGGCGCAGCGCCGACGTCTGTGATATCCGCTTCGAGAACGTCGCGGTGCCCCACGATAATGTGCTCGGCAAGACCGACAAGGCGTTCACCTATCTGATGCGATGCCTCGATTTCGAGCGCATGGTGGCTGGCATGCTTGCGCTCGGTGGCGCCGCGTACAGCATCCGGCTCGGCGATCGCTTCGTGCGTCAGCGCATGGTGCGCAGCGCGCCGCTGAGCGCGAATCAATCAATCAGGCACGAACTGGCCGATCTGATCGCCGAACTGCGGCTGCTTCGCAGTTTCGGTTATCGACTGGTCCAGCAGTATGCGGGCGGAAAACTTGGCAGCGGCGACGCGGCGATCCTGAAGCTACGCAGCACCGAGCTCGCAAAGCGCGCGGCGCATCTGGGCGCGCAGTTTCACGGCGCGCGCGGCTACCAGTCGGAATCGGATGTCGCGCGGCTCTATCGCGATGCGACGGCTGGAACGATTGCTGCCGGCGCGAGCGAACTCATGCGCGAGATCATCTTCGACAGCGTCGACTCGGAGTCTCTGCTCGACTGAGCGTGCCGGGCGCGCCGCCCGGCTTGCAGTGCCTTGAGGCCACTTTTCCTTTCTTGCGCGCGGAGCATGTCATGTGGTTGATACAAGTGGCCGTCGTCGTTCTGGTTTGCAACGGCTGCGGCGCAATCGCCGAGCTGATGGGGCAATGCAAAGTGATCGGCGAGATCGTCGGCGGCATCCTACTGGGCCCGCTCGCACTGCATGACTTCACGGCGTTTCGGTTCAAGCTCGGGGGCCTGGCATTCCTGGCGAGTCGTCACTGGACGCTCCAGTTACCGCACGACATCCCGTATTTCCGCCCAGCGGATAAACCCCCTCAGTAACCGAAACGAAAGTGCTGACACGGTTGGACGGTGCATAGCTTGCGAAGCCAACCAATTTGCAATCCGATTGGCAGTCAATTCGGACATCTTCAGCGGGCGCAGTTCAGCCAGTGCGCCTGGGTGCGTTGTTCCTCTTCCGCGTTTTTTGGGGAGACCACCCACCTGAGCGTGTTGCAGATGGTCGAGGTAATGCCGCTCACTCCAAAACGGTCTACGAACTTCCACGTACGGGTCCTATGCCTCGCCGAAAGTAACGTCTCGCCGCCGCGCCTCAACTTGTCGAGCCTCGTGGGCGGCTTGCTGTTCCGCTCGCAATTCGCGCGGATCCTTACCATCGTCGACAAGCGTTTTCAGTCGGGCGGCTTCGGTGCGTGCCCGACCTAAATCCCAGGCTCTGACGTTTCCGATGGGTACGCGAACCGTTTTGCCGAACAGGCGCGACTCGAATATGTAGGATCGCGCGCCCGCGGCTGTGACGCGCAGGCCGAGACCAGGCGCTTTCGCATCCCAGTAGATCGTTTGCTGCTTGCCGGGCTCGCACTGAAGCCCCTCGACTCGAGTGACCGTGAAGTTTTGTTTGGTCATGTGCCGTCCACGTAGGCGCCGTGTAGGCAAATGCTGCGGAAGTCGATCTACGTCAGTCAATCTGAAATTCGGAGGGTTTCCCACAGAATCCTTGTAGAGTGGGTTTGTCAGTGCTTGCATGGATGTCGATCCATGCCGAGGAATATAAAGACACTCGGATTCCGGATCCGGATGTTTGAGGGTGCTCAGGGTATTTTGGATGAATTGCCCGTGTAGGCGGCGAACCTGTATCCGACGCAAAGAAGTGAAGCCGTTGTCGCCCGCGCACTTGCCCAGGCATCGATAGCGCTATCCCATCTGCCGGGGAGTTGCAGGAAATATCCTTTCACCGGGGGACGGGAGGCGGCGGCGAATGCGGAGCAAACGGATTACAAACCTGCTTTGCGACCCAGCTTCACAAGCTCGATCACCGTCGAGACCAGCCCGGCCAGCAGCAGGGCGGCAAGGATCAGATAGCTCGGCGTCTCCCGGATCACGGCCGCGATCGGGTTGTTGCTCACCGGAGACGCAGTTACAACGATCAAGCCATAGACGACGAACCATCCGTTCAGAATGGTCAGGGCGATAGTGGCTGTCAGCAGTCCGAAAACCCGCACCACGCAGCCACGGTCGGTGACACGCACTTACTGGGCGCCGCGCAGTCGATAGCCGACGCCACGCATCACTTCGGGCATCCCGGGCGCGCCGGCGCATTCGAGCTTCTTGCGCAGCCGGCTGATATGGCTGTCGACGGTACGTTCCTGCGCATCGACGTCGGCGAGGCAGGCGTCGATCAGTTCACTGCGCGTGAACACGCGGCTTGGCGAGCCGGCCAAGTGGGCGAGCAGCCGGAATTCGGTCAGTGTCAGCGCGACGCTGGTTTCTCCGGTGTTCGTGCGGACCGTGGTCAGATAGCTTTGCGTATCGACTTCAAGGTTGCCGACCTTGATGAAGCGTCCCGAGGCGGCCGTCTCGATGCGACGCAGGATCGCACGGATGCGCGCGGCCACCTCGGCCGGATTGAACGGCTTTGTGATGTAGTCGTCCGCACCGAACCGCAGCCCCTGCAAGCGATCGATCTCGCGGTCGAGCGACGTGATGACGACGATCGGCGTGTCGCTCCGGCGGCGCAGTTCGACCAGGACTTCCCAGCCGTCCTTCTGCGGCATCCTGACGCCGAGCAGGATCAGGTCGGGCTTCAGCACGGGCTGCACGTCGAGCACGGCGTGGCCGTGACCGATGCGGTAGGTGCGAAAGCCGTCGTGAGCGAGGCAGGCGTCGAGTATGTCGGCGATCTCCGGATCGTCTTCGGCAATGAGTATCAGAGGGTTCATCGGGTTCACTGGAAGGGAGCGTAACCGGCAGGCGGGCCGGCGGTGCGGCACGTGCGCCGCCGGGCTTCACCGTGCTTTCAGTCGTCGCGAACGGACGGGCGACGACCCATGGCTCAGTTGTTCGCCACGCTGTTGGCGAGAGGCACGTCGGTGTCGGTCAGGCCGCCACCGAGCGCCTTGTAGAGCGCGACCGCGTTGTCCAGTTCGGCGTTGCGCAGATCCAGCAATGTCTGACGCGCGGCGTACAGCTGTCGCTGCGAGTCGAGCAGTTCCAGCCGATCCTCGATGCCGGCGCGATAACGCAGGTTTACGAGATCGGTGCGGCGCTCGGCGCTCTTGACGACCCGGGTTTGCGCGTCGATCTGGCGGCTGAAGGTCTCGCGCCCGGCGAGGCCGTCGGCCACTTCGCGGAACGCGGTCTGGATCGCGCGTTCGTACTCGGCGACCGCGCTGGACTTGCGCACTTCCGCGAGATTCAGTTCGGAACGCAGCCGGCCGCCCTGGAAGATCGGCAACGTGACCTGCGGCGCGAAGCTCCACACGCGCTGGCCGCCGTCGAACAGGCTGCCCAGCCCCGGGCTGAGGAAGCCGATCGACGAGGTCAGCGACAGGCGCGGGAAGAATGCCGCGCGCGCCGCGCCGATGTCGGCGTTGGCGGCGACGAGATTCTGCTCGGTCTGCTGGATGTCCGGCCGGCGGTACAGCAATTCCGACGGCAGTCCGGCCGGCAGTTGCGTCATCACCGGCTGGCGTTCCAGCGACAGCGGGTCGGGCAGGTTCTTCGGCAGGTCGGTGCCGACCAGCAGCCGCAGCGCGTTGCCCGCCTGCTCGACGGCGCGCGAACGCGCTTCGAGATCGGCACTGGCGCTCGCGACCTGGCCTTCGGCCTGCGCGATGTCGACGCCGCTGGCCTGGTCCGCGAGCTTGAGCCGGCGCGCGAGATCGAGCGACTGACGCCAGTCGTTCAGCGTGCGTTCGGACAGCGCGCGCTGTTCCTGCGCGAGGCGCTCGGCGAAATACGCGTTGGCCACGGAGCCGACGAGCGCGATCTGCACCGCGCGGCGGCCGTGATCGGTCGCGAGGTAGCGCGCGAACGCCGCATCGGATAGCGACTTCACGCGTCCGAACAGATCGATCTCGAATGCGCTGACACCGATGTTCACGCCGTACTGGTTCTGCGTGTTTTCGAGCAGCGGCGGGTTGGATTGCGAGTCGGCCGCCGTGCGCTGGCGCGTGAAGCTCGCGCCGGCGCCGATCGACGGCAGGCGCGCGGAACGCTGGATTCCGTACTGCGCTTCGGCAGCCTGGACGTTCAGCGCGGCCAGGCGCAGGTCGCGGTTGTTGTCGAGTGCGAGCTCGATCAGGCGCTGCAGGCGACGGTCGCCGAACATCGTGCGCCAGCCGAGATCGGCCGCGTTTGCGTGCTGATCGGCCGCGGCAACGGTCGTATAGGCGGTCGGCACCGGCATCTCGGGCTTGACCAGCTTCGGCGCCATCGAGCACGCCGATAGCGCGAGGGCGGCGGAAACCGCAGCGGAAAGAATAAGCAATCGCATGGCATCAACCTTCTTGTTCGTGGGTCACGGTGGCGGGCTTCTTGCCGGGTGCCAGCCATGCCGAGATGCGTTCCTGGATGCTCATCACGAACACGAAGAAAACCGGAACGAAGAAAATGGCCAGCACGGTGGCGGTGATCATGCCGCCCAGCACGCCGGTGCCGATCGCGTGCTGCGTCTCGGAGCTGGCGCCGGAGGCGATGACGAGCGGCACCACGCCGAGCCCGAACGCGAGCGACGTCATCAGGATCGGGCGCAGGCGCAGCTTCGACGACAGCACGGCAGCCTCGATCAGCCCCTTGCCTTCCTCGCGCAACTGCTTTGCGAATTCGACGATCAGGATCGCGTTCTTCGCCGACAGGCCGATCACGGTGATCATCCCGACCTTGAAGAACACGTCGTTCGGCAGCCCGCGGAGCATCACGGCGCCGAGTGCGCCGATCAGGCCGAGCGGCACCACCAGCATCACCGACAACGGAATCGCCCAGCTCTCGTAGAGCGCCGCGAGCACCAGGAACACGACGATCATCGACAGCGCCATCAGCATCGGCGCCTGCGATGCCGACTCGCGCTCCTGCAGCGACTGGCCGGTCCAGGCAACCGTGAAGCCCGGCGGCAACTGCGCGGCCAGACGCTCCATCTCGGCCATCGCCGCGCCGCTGGAGTAGCCGGGTGCCGAACCGCCGGAGATGCGCGCGGACGGATAACCCTGGAAGCGCACCATCTGAAGCGGGGCTTCCGACCAGACCGGACGCACCACTTCGGACAGCGGCACCATGCCGCCGGTCGCGTTGCGCACGTAGAGCTTCATCACGTTTTCGATCTGCATGCGTGCCGGCGCATCGGCCTGGATGATCACCTGCTGCATGCGGCCTGCGTTCGGAAAGTCGTTCACGTAGGTCGAACCCATCGCGGCCGACAGCGTGTCGCTGATGCTCGTGAACGACACGCCGAGCGCTTCGGCCTTGTCGCGGTTGATGTCCAGCTTCACGCTCGTACCGGTCGGCAGGCTGTCCGGATAGACGCCGGTCACCACCTTGCTTTGCGCGGCCAGTTCGAGCAGCCTGGTTTCAGCCGCCTTGAGCGCCGCGTAGCCCTGGTTGGCGCGATCCTGCAGGCGCATCGTGAAGCCCGAGCTGGTGCCCAGCCCGTCGATCGCCGGCGGCAACAGGCTCATGACCGTGCCTTCTGTGACACCGCCCATCGCTGCCTGCGCGTGCATCGCTTCTTCCAGCGTGGACGAACCCTCGCGCTTGTCCCAGTCCTTGAGCACTGCGTAGTTCAGTGCCGCATTGGAGCCGAGGCCGGAGAAGCCGTAGCCGATGATGGAGATGCTCGACTCGATGGCCGGACGCGACGCGAGATGCTTCTCGAGCGCCTTGACCACGTCACCCGTGCGCTCGACGGTCGAATCCGCCGGGAGCAGGAAGCCGGTCATGAAGTAGCCCTGGTCTTCCTCGGGCAGGAACGATGACGGCAGCATGCGGAAGCCGAACACCAGCGCGGCGGAAATCGCGACGAACACCAGCATCACGCGCCCGGTGCGGCCGACCAGCCGGCCGACGCGCGTTTCGTACCATTGCGTGA
Source organism: Burkholderia catarinensis (assembly GCF_001883705.2). Taxonomy (GTDB): domain Bacteria; phylum Pseudomonadota; class Gammaproteobacteria; order Burkholderiales; family Burkholderiaceae; genus Burkholderia; species Burkholderia catarinensis. The sequence continues at coordinate 45,982 of NZ_MDEQ02000036.1, read as the reverse complement.
GGCGGTCGAAGCGGCGGTTGAACCAGCCGAAGAAGCCGCGCTTTTCATGGTGCCCGTGTTCGACCGGCTTGAGCATCGTCGCGCACAGGGCCGGCGTCAGCGTCAGCGCGAGCAGGGCCGAGAACAGGATCGACACGGCCATCGACAGCGTGAACTGCTGATAGATCACGCCGACCGAGCCGCTCGACATCGCCATCGGCAGGAACACGGCCGTCAGCACCAGCGTGATGCCGATGATTGCGCCCGTGATTTCCTTCATCGCCTTGATCGTCGCGTCCTTCGGCGACAGGCCTTCTTCCACCATCAGGCGTTCGACGTTCTCGACGACGACGATCGCATCGTCGACGATGATGCCGATCGCGAGCACCATGCCGAACATCGTCAGCACGTTGATCGAGAAGCCTGTCATCAGCATGATCGTGAAGGTGCCGAGCATCGCCACCGGCGCGACGATCGCCGGGATCAGCGTGTAGCGCACGTTCTGCAGGAACAGGTACATCACCAGGAACACGAGCACCATCGCCTCGAGCAGCGTGTGAATCACCTTCTCGATCGAGATCTTCACGAACGGTGCGGTATCGAACGGGATCGAGTAGGTCATGCCGGACGGCATCGTCTTGGCGATCATGTCCAGTTGCTCGCGCACGGCCTCCGCGGTCTTCACCGCGTTGGCGCCCGGCGCCAGTTGCACGCCGGCGAAGGTGGCGGGTTTGCCGTTCTCGCTGTTGACGAAGGTGAACGCCTGCGGGCCGAGTTCGACCCGCGCGACATCACCGAGCACGACCTTCGAGCCGTTCGCGTTCGCGCGCAGCACGATCTTCGCGAACTGCTCCGGCGACGTGAGCTGACCTTGCGCGGTGAGCGGCACCGTGACGCGCTGGCCCGGCCGCGCGGGCGCCGCACCGAGGCTGCCCGGGGCGATCTGCACGTTCTGCTGGCTGACGGCCGTCGTCAGGTCGTTCATCGACAGGCCGTAGGTGATCAGTTTCTGCGGATCGACCCAGATGCGCATCGCCTGTTCGGAGCCGAACAGTTGCACCTTGCCGACGCCTTCGACACGTCGCAGATCCTCGACGACGTTGCGGGCCATGTAGTCAGCAAGCGCGTTTTCGTCGTAGCGGCCGCTTTCCGACTTGAGGCCGACGAACAACAGGAAGCCCGTGGCGGCCGACTGCACGATCACGCCGTTTTGCCGCACGACGGGGGGCAGGCGCGGTTCGACGGACTTGAGCTTGTTCTGTACTTCGACCTGCGCCATCGCCGAATCGGTGCCGGGCTTGAAGGTCGCGGTGATCTGCGCCTGCCCGGAGGTATCCGCGGACGATTCGAAGTAGAGCAGGTTTCGCACGCCGGACAGCTCGCGCTCGATGAGGCTCAGCACGCTGTCGCTCATCGTCTGCGGCGTGGCGCCCGGGTAGGTGGCGGTAATGGTGACGGTCGGCGGCGCGACCGACGGATAGCGCGCAACCGGCAGTTCGGGGATGGCGATCAGGCCCAGCAGGATGATGAAGAGGGCGATCACCCACGCGAAAACCGGGCGCCTGATGAAGAATTGGGACATGACTGGAGGCTCCCCGTGACTCAGTGCGCGGAAGCGGTCTTGACCGCTTCAGGCGCCTTCCATGCGGTCGCCGTCACGGTCGCGCCGTCGCTCAGGCGCTCCATGCCTTCGACGACGACCTTCTGGCCCGCCTGCAGGCCCGACTTGATGCGGTAGCTGCGGTTCGTCAGCTCGCCCACCTCGACGGCCTTCAGATGCGCCTGGCTCTTCGCGTCGAGCACCCAGACCTGCGGCTTGCCGCCCGCGCGGACGATCGCCTGTTGCGGCACGGTCAGCGCGTTGTCGTAGTGCCCACGCGGGATGCGGGCACGCACGTACATGCCGGGCAGCAGCTCGCGCTTCGGGTTGTCGACCAGCACGCGCAGCAGTACGTCGCCGGTGCCCGGATCGACGTTGACGCCCGAGAACAGCATGCGGCCCTTCACGTCGTAGCGCGAGTCGTCGCCGCGCAGCACGTCGACCGGCAGGCCATTACCCGTCGCGTCCGGCTGGGCCGCGAGGGCGCCGCGCAGCGATTCGAGCGATGCGGCCGGCTGGCGCACGTCCACGTAAACCTGGTCGATCTGCTGGATGCGTGCCATCGGCTGGCTGTCGCTGCTCGCGACCAGCGCACCCTCGGTGACGAGGGCCTGGTCGATGCGGCCGGTGATCGGCGCCTCGACGGTCGCGAACTTCAGGTCGAGCTGGCGTCGTGCGAGCGTCGCGCGGGCCTGCGCGACGTCGGCGGCGGCCTGATCGCGTTGGGACACCGAGTCGTCATAGACCTGCCGGCTGATCGCGTCGGCCTCGACCAGCGGTTTAAGCCGCGTGGTCTGCACCTTGGACCGTTCGAGCGCGGCTTGCGCGCGTTGCAGGGCCGCCGCGGCCGTATCCATGTCGGCCTTGAACGGCGCCGGGTTGATCTGGAACAGCGGCTGGCCCGCCCGCACTTCCGTGCCCTGTTCGAACAGCCGTCGCTGCACGATGCCGCTGACCTGGGGCCGGATCTCGGCAATCCGGACCGCTGCGACGCGGCCGGGCAAGTCTTCGGTCAGATCGAGGCGCGAGCCTGCCAGCGTCATCGCCGCAACCGGGGTGGCCGGCGCGGCGGCCTGCTGTTCGGCGGGGCCGCAGCCCGCCAGCATCGCCGCCGCCAGCGCGCATACGGCGCTGTAGCAGCCCCGTTTCTGATTTTTCATGTGGACTCCTTGGGACGCAGGCGCCAATGGCCCGCATTTTCGGTTCGAGTATGGCGTCGACGGTTCCCGCGTCGCAGCCCCGTGCAACTACTAAGTTGCCGCAAGTTTTCGGTTGTGGTCAAATGACTATGTCAATTGACCAAGGGTGCGTAGTCTATCCCAAAACCGGAAGTCTCGTCCTCAGGGGCATTTGCGTGCTGGGCTGGGTTCGGCGGAAGCGGAGGGGAGGTGACGACAGTACATGTGTACCCAGATCTAACTGCCAACGTCTGCATGAAGGAAACGCCAATGGAAATGTCCCCGCAGTCGATGCTCTTCGAAACTGTTCCGTCAATTCTCCAGGAATGGGGCTGTGTGCGCCGCTTGGGTCAAGTGATGGCGGCATGGACGGATCGCCGTCATGTCCTGATCGTTACCGACGCAGGGCTGCACAAGGCCGGCGTGTTGGAGCCGGCGAAAGAATCGTTGGCGGCGGGGGGATTCCGCGTGGCGGTTTTCGACGAGGTCGTGGCCGACCCGCCGGAGATCGTGGTATCGCGCTGCGTCGAGTTCGCGCGCAGCGCAGAGGCAGACGTCGTCATTGGCTTGGGCGGCGGCTCGTCGATGGACATTGCAAAACTGGCCGCCGTCCTGACCGTCTCGCAGCAATCGCTCGCAGAAATGTACGGAATCGGCAACGTCCAGGGCGCGCGCCTGCCGTTGGTGCAAATTCCCACGACGGCCGGCACCGGGTCGGAAGTCACCAACATTTCCATCGTTTCGGTTAACGAAACAAACAAGATGGGGATCGTCGCACGTCAACTGTATGCCGACCGAGTGATCCTGGACGCCGAACTGACTGTCGGCCTGCCACGCAGTCATACCGCGGCGACAGGCATCGACGCGATGGTCCACGCCATCGAGGCCTATACCAGCAAGCACAAGAAGAATGCCATTTCCGACGCCCTTGCGCGTGAGGCCCTGCGATTGCTGGTGAGCAACCTGATCCCGGCTTGCGAAAATGGCGAAGACCGGCGCGCGCGCGAGGCAATGCTGCTGGGCGCCACCCTCGCGGGACAAGCCTTCGCCAATGCCCCGGTGGCTGCGGTCCATGCGCTGGCGTACCCATTGGGTGGCCATTTCCATATCCCGCATGGTTTGTCCAACGCATTGATGCTTGCGCCCGTGCTGCGTTTCAACGCAGAAGCGGCAGCTTCGCAATATTCGGAACTGGCAGACATCGTAGGCGCGGGTGGAACAGGCGACGCCACGGAGCGCACTGCCGCGTTCATCGGATTCATGGATGACCTGATGGACCGATCCGGCGCGCCGCGTCGTCTCCGCGACGTGGGTGTCACGCGTTCGAGTCTGCCAGCCCTGGCGGCAGATGCCATGAAGCAGCAGCGCTTGCTGTTGAACAATCCAGTCGTTGTAACGGATTCAGACGCATTGCGCCTGTATGAACAGGCCTATTGAACCGAGGCAGGCAAATCTGTAGTCGCCGTAACGTAAATATAGAGAGTGCACCGTGAACAATGTAGAAAGGATTGAGCACCACGAGGTCGTCATTTTGGGTGCAGGCTTCGGAGGCCTCGGAATGGCTGCTCGCATGAAAATCGCGGGCATCGACGATTTTGTCGTGTTGGAGAAGCGTCCCGAACTCGGCGGCGTCTGGCTTGACAATTCGTATCCTGGCGCAGCATGCGATACCGAATCGCACCTGTATTGCTACAGCTTCCATCCGCATTTGCGCGTAAGCGCCATGTATGCCGGCAGGAATGAACTGCTCAATTATTTGAAATCGCTTGCCACGCGGTTCGACTTGACAGAACACCTGCGGTTCAACTGCGAGATTCGCAGTGCGGAATGGGATGTGGACGCAAGCCTCTGGCGGTTCGAGCTGGACGATGGTTCGCGGTTGACCGCTCGATTCTTTGTGCCGGCTTGGGGGCAACTGAACCGTCCGATGATTCCCGCGGTTCGCGGCCTGACGAGTTTCAAGGGAGACTATTTCCACTCCGCGGAGTGGCGGCATGACGTGGACCTGGGTGGCAAGCGTGTGGCAAGCATCGGAAACGCCGCAAGCGCCGTGCAGTATGTGCCGGTCATCGCGCCGAAGGTCGCGCAACTGACGGTGTTCCAGCGAAGCGCAAACTGGATCATGCCGCGCAATCAGATCGTCTTCTCGACGGAGCAGCTCGACACGTACGAGCGTGAGCCTCATCTTTTCGAAGAAAGCAGGAAATCGCTGCACGCTTTTCGTGAAGCGGGGTTCGAGCGCACCAGGATTGGTTCCAACGCGCAGACGGAAGGCAAGAGCCTGGCGTTGGCACACCTTCATCGGCAGGTGTCCGACCCGGCACTTCGCCAGCAGCTGACGCCGGACTATGAATACGCCTGCAAACGGATTCTGCGATCGGACGACTACTATCCGGCTCTCATGCGCGACAACGTCGCGTTGGAGACGGCGGGCGTAGAGGCGCTCGTCGAGGACGGTATCGTGACCCGGGACGGCCGTGTTCTCCCGTTCGACGTGGTCGTGTTCGGAACGGGATTCGAGAGTCAGGCATTCCAGGGCAGCCTGCAGGTTCGCGGGACCGACTGCACGTTGGCGCAGGCGTGGGAAGACGGCCCGGAAGCGTATCTCGGCATGACCGTGCCGGGCTTTCCGAACATGTTCATGTTGTATGGGCCGAACACGAATCTGAACCACAACTCCATCGTTTCGATGCTCGAGATCCAGCAGAACTACATCATCGACGCGATCGGTGGCCTGGCTGCGGCCGGCGTGAAGGCAGTAGACGTCGATAGGGCCGTGTTTGACGAATACAACGGCAGGCTGCAGTCGGCGATGGCCGGCTCGGCGTTTTCGGCGGGCTGCTCAAGTTGGTACAAGAACGCGCAAGGCAAGGTGATCAACAACTGGCCCGGCACAGTGGACGAATACCGCGCTGCGACGCAATGGGATCAAAGCGTGTTCGGTGCGATCTGAGCGGGGATGCACATGACATCAGTGCACTGGTTGCCGCTGACGGAGGTTGCTGAAGATGCCCGGGACGCCGTTCGGGCGTTCCGCGAACTGGGCGGACGCCACTACGGCAGCTTTTCCGTCGACCAGTCACGTGTGAACTTCGCGCGTGCTTGCGAATTGAACGGCATCACAGGTGACGAGGCTGTTGCCCATGACGATATAGGTGTTCCCGTAGCGGACGGCAGCATTCGGGTGCGGCTCTATCGTCCGAGCGACGGGGACCGCGTCGAGGACAATCCACTGGTGGTCTTCATTCACGGGGGCGGGTGGGTGATCGGGAGCGTGGACACGCATGACGGCATCTGCCGTCATCTCGCACGGCATAGCGGGTGTCCTGTCGCTTCGGTGGAGTACCGGCGGTCGCCGGAGCACCGGTGGCCGGTCCCGCTCGAAGACTGCGAGCGGGCATTGGACTACCTGATCACCAACGCTCCCGCGCTCTCCATCAACGCGTCCCGGGTGGTCCTGGCGGGCGACAGCGCCGGCGGCAATATGGCGACCATTATCGCCAATGCGGCATCGGTAGTTGGATCCGCAATCATCGGGCAGATCCTGTTTTATCCGGTGACGGACCTGACGGCGTCGCTCCCGTCATATCAGCGCATTCAAGGTGGCTTTCCGCTTGTCGCCGAATCGATGCTTTGGTTCCGGGATCACTACGTGCCGGCCGGCATTCCGTTCGACCTTCCACGCCTGTCCCCGCTGCTGCATGCAGCAGGCCGGCGGCAGCCGCCGATGTTCATTGCAACGGTGGGGCTGGATCCGCTATGCGACGAGGGCATTGCCTACGCGTCGTGCGCGGCACGCGCCGGGAGCACTGTCGAGCATCACCATCTACCCGGGCATCATCACGGCATCATCACCGCGGCCCGCAATATCCCGGCTGCGAGATATCTGCTGGACCGCGCAGTTTCCTTTGTCCGGCGGCTTGCCGAAAAAGACGGTTTCGATGTTTGACGCTTTGACCTTCGCGCGGGCTGGAGCATCGCCGTATGACGCGGTCGTGCCTGCGTCGAGTTCGCCAGGGATGAATCTCGCGTAGTTCGAGGCGCTCTGGCTTGTTCACGAGCGTGATGAGGGGATTGGCGTCGCGCGATTATTTCAACAGGACAGAGGAGATTGGGTATGGAAAAGATTTGGCTTGATGCTTATCCGCCGGAGGTCCCGGCAGAGATTGATTCCAACGCGTATCGATCCGCTAGTGCGTTGATTGAAGAAAGTTTCGGCAAGTTTCAGGGGAATCCCGCTTTTGCGTGCGACGGAAAGCTGATCACGTATGGCGAACTCGACGTCATGTCTCGCTCACTCGCTACGTGGTTGCAATCGCGGGGGCTCGGGCGTGGTGCGCGCGTCGCGATCACGATGCCGAATGTGTTGCAGTACCCGATCTCGATCTGTGCGGTCCTGCGCGCCGGCTACGTTGTCGTCAACGTCAACCCGCTCTATACGCCCCGCGAGCTGCAACATCAGCTGAATGACAGTGGCGCGGAGGCGATCGTCATTCTCGACGGCTGCACGGCAACGCTGGATGCAATCATCGTGCACACGCAGGTGAAGCATGTTCTGGTTGCCGCGCAGGGCAACGCTTCCGGCGCGGAACAGAAGCCGAGCCCGCATGCGACATTTGACGACGCGATTGAGGAGGGACGTCGGGGCAAATTCGTACCGGCTTCCCAGTCGCCGGACGATGTCGCTTTTCTCCAATATACGGGCGGGACAACCGGGGTGTCGAAAGGCGCGACGCTGTTGCATCGGAACATCGTCGCGAATGTATTGCAGTCGGACGTCTGGCTCAAACCGGCTCGCGATTTGCGCCCTGACGTGACGCAGTTCATCACGGTTGCGGCACTTCCGATCTATCACATCTTTGCGCTCAATGTTTGCTGCCTGTTGACGATTCACACGGGTGGGCTTTGCGTACTGGTGCCGAATCCGCGGGACATCGGCGGGATGATCAAGTCGCTCGCCGGATACAAGATCACGAGCTTTCCCGGAGTCAACACGCTCTTTAACGCGATGCTCCATCATCCCGAATTCTCGCACCTCGATTTCTCCAATCTGCTGCTGGCCAGCGGTGGCGGGATGGCCACGCAAGGAGCTGTCGCAAGGCGCTGGAAGGAGATGACCGGCGCGCCGATCATCGACGGATACGGGCTGTCCGAGACATCACCTTGCGTCGCGGTCAATCCCGTGGCCGGTGGTGAGTTCAACGGCACGATTGGCCTGCCGTTACCCTCCACCGAAGTGTCGATCCGGGACGACGACGGCAAGGAATTGCCGCCCGGCGAAGCCGGAGAGCTGTGCATTCGTGGCCCGCAGGTGATGGCGGGTTACTGGCAGCGGCCGGACGAGACCGCGAAGGTGATGACCGCGGACGGCTTCTTCAGATCGGGTGACATTGCGTCGATCTCCAAAGCGGGCTTCGTGCGAATCGTCGACCGCAAGAAGGACATGATCCTCGTGTCCGGCTTCAACGTCTACCCGAACGAGATCGAAGAGGTCGTTGCCAACCACCCTGGTGTATTCGAGGTCGCGGCCATCGGCGTACCCGACGAGCATTCCGGCGAGGCCGTCAAGCTGTTCGTGGTCAGGAAAGATCCGGAGCTGACGTTCGAAGACTTGATGGCGTTCTGTAAAGGCCAGCTGACTGGTTACAAGCGCCCGAAAAGCGTCGAGTTTCGCGACAGCCTGCCGAAGAGCAACGTCGGGAAGATCCTTCGGCGAGAGTTGCGGGTGCCGAAGGATTGACGTCATCGTCAGGGGCCGATGCCTCCGCGGTCGAGCCAGCTCTCCATCGCACGTCCCCGAACCGGCACACGCATGACGCGGCGGGAAACGTCCGTCGCGGGATCTGCTTGCAGTTTCGCGAGGCACCTTGACCTCACTTCAGGAGCCGCGTGGATCCGGCGCGACGGTGCATTCGGCGCGCTGCGCGACCAGTACCGAGCATCGCAACCGTCGCAACCGATCGTGTAATGGAAACCCCTTATTCAAATTGTCCCTCGACTGCATAAGACTGGGAACCGTGGAACTTGGTCAAATGACCATGTTCAGGGTGACCGGTCATACCGGGATGCGCACGCCAATGACCCGCGTGCATGTCAGGTCGGGTGTGTAGATGATCTTCCCCGGGGTAGTCTCGTGCTGGTTTGATTCGTTGTCGCTGGCATACACGTGTGGGCGTCTCTTTGTTTAGTGGTCGCATGACCAAGTCAATGGATCTAGTCGTGCGGCGTTACGGATATTTTCAATAATTGGTCATCGGAGGGATCTCATGACTATTCAACGAACGGATTCGGGTTCGCCTGAGCACGTAGGTGTACTGATCATTGGGGCCGGAATTTCGGGAATCGATGCCGCTTGTCATCTCCGCATGCATTTGCCGGGTCGCTCGTTCGCCATCCTGGAAGCAATGGATGGATTCGGTGGTACGTGGTGGACCCACCGTTACCCCGGGGCGCGTTCCGACAGCGACCTGTACACGTATGCGTTCGGATTTCGCCCGTGGCAGGGTCGCTCGATCGCCACGGCGGAGGAGATCCACAGCTATCTGGGAGAGGTCATCGAGGAATATGACCTCGGCTCGAGGATTCGCTACGGGCATCGTGTTCAAACGGTGAGCTGGTCGAGCGAACAAAAGCGCTGGACGGTCGAGGTATCGCGCAACGAGACGGGCGAACGCTTCTCGATGACCACCGACTTCTTGTGGCTGGGGGCGGGGTACTACGACCATCGTCAGGGCTTTACGCCAAAGTGGAACGGGTTCGATCGTTACAAGGGAACGATCGTTCATCCGCAGCACTGGCCCGAAGACCTTGACTATGCAGGAAAGCGGGTGGTCGTGATCGGCTCGGGCGCGACCGCCGCGACGCTGATTCCGGCGATGGCCGGGACCGCAGCGCATGTGACGATGCTTCAACGGTCGCCGACGTTCTTCACCGCGGTTCCGTGGACCCACCAGCTGGACACTACGCTTCGCGAACTCAACCTTCCCGAAGAATGGCGGTCGGAGATTCTGCGGCGTGCGCACCTGAAGCAGACGTTTGACCTGATCAACCTGTCCACAGCGAACCCGGACGCCGTTCGCGACTGGCTGATCAACGAGACCCGGCAACAGCTGCCGGAAGGTTTTGACGTCGACAAGCACTTCAATCCCAGCTATCGCCCGTGGCAGCAGAGAGTGGCCGCGGTCCCCGAGGGAGACCTCTTCACGGCCATTCGGGAAGGGAAGGCATCGGTCGTGACGGACACCATCGAATCGTTCGACGAAAGCGGCATTACGTTGGCGTCGGGCGAGCACCTGCAGGCGGACATCGTCGTGACGGCGACCGGCTTCGACATGAGTGCTTTCGGCCAGATCGCTTTTCGCGTCGATGCAGATCCGGTCGACATGACCAAGCGGGTCTCGTATCGAGGAATGATGATCGAGGGCATCCCGAATATGGCGTTCATCTACGGCTACTACCGTTCGAGCTGGACGCTCCGCGCCGATCTGATCTGCGAGTTCACGTGCCGCGTACTTGCACATATGGAAAAGGTTGGTGCGAAGACGGTCGAGCCGTGCCTGCGTGACGAAGACGCCGACATGCAGCGGCTGCCCTGGACGGACCCGAACAACTTCAATGCCGGGTACGTCATGCGGTCGCAACACCAGATGCACTCGCGTGGCGATCGTATGCCGTGGCAGCACCACTTCGAGTACGAGGAGGAAAGCAAGACCATTCCGGAATTGAGCCCGGATTCCGAAGTCCTCGTGTATCGCTGATCTCCAAGCAACGTTCGATTACAAGGTGATGTTATGGCACTCGATTTGCACCTCGCTGGTTTTCTCGAATCCTTTGCCGGGTCCGGCGCGAAACCACTGCCGCAGTCAACCCCGGAAGAGGCGCGCGTATTGATGCAGCATTTGGCACGCGCCGTTCATGCACCAGAGGCCGTTGTCGAAATTCACAGCGTGGAAGACTTGACGGTTCCTGGCGCGACCGGACCGCTGCGGGCGCGGCTCTATCGTCCGACCCGGGAGAGTCATCTGCCGACGGTCGTTTATCTCCACGGCGGCGGGTTTGTCATTGGCGACCTGGATACCCACGACAATATTTGTCGAGAGCTGGCTCGTGGTGCGAACGCGGTAGTCGTCTCGGTGGACTACCGATTGGCTCCCGAGCATCGGTATCCGGCCGCGGCGGACGACGCGATTGCCGCGACCAAATGGGTGATCGCGAACGCAGGTGAGTTGGGCGGAAACGACGTAGTGGCGGTGGCCGGAGATAGCGCCGGCGGCAATCTCGCGGCCGTCGTGACCCAACAACTGCACGCCGAGGGAATTTCGCTTTCCGCTCAGTTCCTGATCTACCCCGCGGTAGCACAAGACCGCTCGGGCTTTCCTTCTTTCAAGGAAAACGGTGAGGGCTACCTGCTCGACCTCGAGACGATCGCCTGGTTTGATCGGCATTACGTGCTCGACGGGACGAACAGGGAGGATGCGCGACTGGCCCCGATCCGTGCGAAGGACTTTGCAGGGTTGCCGCCAGCGGTCATCGTTACCGCGGAATACGACCCGCTGCGCGACGAGGGCGAAGCATACGGTCGCTTGCTTCACGCGAGTGGCGTCAAGGTCGAAACGATCAGGTGCGATGGAATGCTTCACGGGTTCTTCGACATGGGGGGGATCTCCCCGGGCGCCCAAGAGTGGATCGAGAAGGGCATCGCGAGTTTTCGAAAGGCGCTAGGCAGCGCGCAGCACCATTGATACGTTGGCGGTAGCGGCTTGATTCTGCTTTTCGCCATTCCGTGGCCGCACGCGGCTCGATGGGTGACCCCCAACGTTGCCGATGCGGCCACGCAGCTCTGATGCATGACGGAATGAAGCCGATTGCGCAATGGCTCGGTGGGGCCATGACGTGAGTGGTGGAATGGATGCATCAGGTAGTTGCTTGTGAAGCGCTCAAGCATCTATCCAGGACACAGACCCGTGAAGAATTCATTCGATTATCTTGTTGTAGGTGGCGGCTCGGCAGGCAGTGTGCTGGCTTCGCGCTTGACCGAAGACCCTGATGTGACGCTGTGCCTCTTCGAAGCCGGCGGCGCCGGCGATGGATGGCCCATCAACGTTCCGGCTGCCCTGGTGCTGATGGTCCCGTCCCGGCTGAACAACTGGGCGTTCGAGACGGTGCCCCAGAAGGGGCTGCTGGGACGGCGCGGCTACCAGCCGCGCGGCAAGGCGTTGGGCGGATCGTCGGCGATCAATGCGATGGTGTATACGCGTGGCCATCATGCCGACTACGACGATTGGGCCTCGCTTGGCAACGAAGGCTGGGCCTGGAACGACGTCTTCCCCTATTTCAAGCGAAGCGAGCACAACGAGCGCCTTGGCAATGAATGGCACGGGCGCGGCGGCCCGCTGTGGGTCAGCGACCTGCGGACCGGTAATCCATTTCAGGGCCGTTGGCTGGAGGCGGCACGACAGTGCGGCCTGCCCATCACGGACGATTTCAACGGTGCGGAGCAGGAAGGCGTCGGCATTTACCAGGTGACCCAGAAGAATGGCGAGCGCTGCAGTGCGGCACGTGCCTATCTGTTTCCGCACCTGAAGGCTCGCGGCAACCTGACGGTGGAGACCGGCGCGCAGGTCAGGCGCATCGTGTTCGACGGTAAAAGGGCCGTTGGTGTCGAAGTCACGCGCGCGGGAAGTGTCGAGACGGTCTGGGCAAAGAAAGAGGTGATCCTCTCCGCGGGCGCGTTTCAATCGCCTCAGTTGCTGATGTTGTCCGGCATCGGGCCGAAAGACGAACTTCAGCGTCATGGGATCAACGTCGTAGCCGATCTCCCGGGCGTGGGAGAGAACTTGCAGGATCACCCGGACTTCGTTGTCGGCTACAAGACGAACAGCCTGGATGCGCTCGGCCTATCGGTACGCGGCGGAATGAAGACGCTGCGCGACATCAGACAATACCGGGCTTTGCGGAACGGGACGATGACGACCAACTTTGCCGAAGGCGGCGCCTTCCTGAAGACGCGTCCCGATCTGGAGCGGCCGGACGTTCAGATGCACTTCGTCGTCGGCCCCGTCAACGATCACGGAAGGAAGTTGCAGCTCGGCCATGGCATTTCCTGTCACGTGTGCCTGTTGAGGCCGAAAAGCCGTGGATCGGTGAAGCTGCGAAGCGCGGATCCGCTTGATGCGCCGTTGATCGACCCGGCGTTCCTCGAGCATGCGGACGATCTCGATGTCCTGGTCGACGGATACAAGCTGACTCGGCGGTTGATGGCGGCGCCGGCGATGTCGGAGCTCGTGACGGAGGATCTGCTCGAGTCCCGGTCGCGGTCCGACGACGACATTCGTGCGTTGCTGCGCGAGCGGACCGACACGGTTTACCACCCGGTAGGAACCTGTCGGATGGGGAACGACGCGCTCGCCGTCGTCGACGCTCAATTGCGCGTACGGGGGACGGAAGGCTTGCGTGTGGTGGATGCCTCCATCATGCCGACGCTGGTGGGTGCAAACACGAACGCACCAACGATCATGATTGGAGAGAAAGCCTCGGATCTGATTCGGAGGATCTCGAGATTCCCGGCCGCGATGTCGAAGTGAAAGCCGTGCCCCCTTGCTCGTTGGAGAGCAAGGGGGCACGAGGCAACGATGTCGCCACCTGCGGCCGAGCTGCCGGGTGCCGACCTATGTGCGCCCGCAACCGGAGAAAGACCGGTGCTTGCTTCGTGCCGATGAGCTGCATCAACGAGCGAACCCATCAACCGATCGTGCCCGCTCGGCGTCCGGCCCAGTCCGGGTTCAGGACAGATTCTTCACCCGCCTCTCTCCCCGAGGCTTCGGCGCGTGTCATGCCGAACGCTGTCCTCGATTCATCGAGTCTTGCCCGTGAACCGGGAATCCTGTCCGGAAGGTATTCGCGCGCACGAAAGGCAACGACTCGGAAATTCCATCATGCATTCGCTCATACTCATCGCAGATGACGCGCCGGAAATGTCGTCGACGCTCGATACCTGCCTGACTCGCCATGGCTTTCGCACGTTTCAGACCGATGCTTCGCAGACGGTGCTCGCCATGCAACTGAACCTGAAGCCTGATCTGGTCATCCTCGACGTCCATGAACTGCGCGCGGAGACCGTGGACATGCTCGCCAGGCTTCGACGACAAAGCGATACTCCCATCGTTGTCGTCTCGGCGCGTGACCTGGACAGCGATCGGTTGCGGGCCCTGCGCGCCGGCGCTGACGATTACCTTGTCAGGCCATTCAACCCGGAAGTGGTCGTCGCGCGATTGCTGACGATGCTTCGCCGCTCGGGTGCGCTCGCTCCCGAGCGCCGTCTTCGGGTTGGGACGCTCGAGATCGATACGGAGAGCTATATGGCGTGCGTGCGGACGTCCGCCGGTGAAGCGCCCGTTCCCGTGACGCTCGTGGAATTCCGCCTGCTGGCTCACATGGCCAAGCTGCCGGATCGTGCGTTTACGCGCATCGAATTGCTCAACGCATGCATGACGGACGTAAGCGCATCCACACGAACCGTGGATGGCCACATGAGCCGGCTGCGGAGAAAGTTGATGGCCTCAGGAGCGTCGGGTGTCCTGGAAAGCGTGCACGGCGTCGGCTATCGTCTTCGGAAACCCGGCTGACGGGGAGGGCGTCGCTCGGTGGTCGAATTCGCCGTTGGGCTCCACCGTCCGTTTCAGGTCAGGCAGGCTTCGACACAGCGGGCCGCGTTTCACGATCACGGCCCGCTGCGCGAATCAGGCATCAGACAGTTACTGCGCGACGATCCCGTCGCGAGAAAAAATCAGCCACTTGTCGCCAGGTGACGGGAGGGCCGCGGTGTACGTCGTCCCGGTCCCGGTGTGCAGGCGCTGGAACGTCTTTCCGTCATCGGTGCTTTGAGCCTGTAACCCGTCGACACCCACCGCCAATACCGTGGCGCCTCGGGACGCAAGCGCGGTAATGGAGTTCTTGGTGTCGAGCGTCGCGCGTGACCAGGTATGGCCGTTGTCCTCGCTTCGCATCAACGTGCCGCGCAGCCCGCCGACCAGCAGCACGCCGTTGGGGAGTGCCACGCCGCACCAGAACGACCCCTTGTAGCCTGTCTCCACGTTTTCCCACGTGTTGCCCTTGTCCCTGGAAACAAGGAGTTGTCCCTTCTCGGCCGTAGCAAAGATCTCGCCGTTGCCGTTCGAAAAAAGACCAAACAGATTCAGGTCCGACTTCTTGCCGTTCGGGAGAACGGCTTCTTTCTTTGTCCAGGTCTTGCCGCCGTCATCGGTGACGAGGATCAGCGACCAGAGTCCAACGGCCACGCCGTGGTTGGCATCGATGAAGTGCACGCCGAACAGCGGGCGATCCTCGGTCGTCGCGAGCCGTTGAATCTCCCATGTCTCGCCGCCGTCGGTCGTTTTCAGGATCGCGCCCCAGTGGCCGACCGCCCATCCTGTTCGGGCGTCGATGAAGCTGACGGACGTCAGCGTCGAGCTCACGGGTACGGCCTTGGCTTGGCGGTACGTCGCACCGCGGTTGTCGGACAGGAGAATGATGCCGTTCGCGCCGACACTCACGACCCGCTGGCCTGCCCAGGTGGCGTCCAGCACGGGGGACTGGGTCGCGATGCTGGACTGGACGGCCGGAACGGGCCGGAGTTCCGATGCGGATACCGCGCTTTGCATGCTGCCCAGCAGCGCGCCAAAGACGACGACACCGGCCGACATGGAGAGAACCTTGCGATACAGGGTCATGGAATCCTCTTTTTCTTCAATGGGCGAGCAGGCCGGGGGCACGGGCGGGCCGGCGCCGCGGGAAGATGCGCTCGAGCCAGACGGCGAAGGCGGGCAGAACGGTCATGGCCATCACCATGTTGACGATGAACATGAAGGCCAGGAGCTTGCCCATATCCGCCTGGAACTTGAGCTCGGAGAACGACCAGGTGGCGACGCCGATCGCGAGCGTGATCGCGGTAAAGATGGTGGCCGTCCCGATCTCGAGGATCGATTGCTCGAGCGCCTTGACGATGCCGACACCGTTGGCGAGATGCAGTTGCAGGCGGTTGTAGATGTAGAACGCATAGTCGACGCCGATGCCCACTGCCAGCACCATCACGGGTAGCGTGGCGACGGTCAGGCCGATCTGCAGCTCCTTCATGAACCAATATCCGATGAACGTACCGATCGTCAGCGGCAGGCAGCATGCGAGGACGGCACGCAGGTCACGGTACGTGACGAGGACGAGCAACACGATCGTCGTATAGACGTAAAGCATCATCGGCAGTTCGCTGCGCTCGATTTCGTCGTTGACCGCGGCCAGCACGCCGGCGTTTCCGGAGGCGAGCCGGATCTTCACGCCCGGCAGCTTGTTCGTATCGCGGAAATGCTTCGCGGCGTTGATCACCTGGGTGATCGTGGTCGCCTTGTGGTCTGCCAGATAGATGTTCACCGCGGTCATGCTGCAGTCCTTGCGCATCACGCCGGGCGTGCGGGCCACCTCGCCGGCCAACGATGAATAGTTGTCGGGGTCGATGGGGATCGCGGACATCTTCGGATTGCCTTCGTTGTACCCCTCGTTGTATTGCCGCAGCAACGACGAGAACGAAACGACCGACAATACGCCGGGGACGGCACGCATCGACCAGACGAAGCGATCCTGGTAGGCGCCGACCTCCACGTTGTTGCAGGACTGGGGCGGCGCTTCGAAGACGATGGAGATCCAGTCCAGGCCGACGTCGTAGCTCGACGCAATGGAAACCGAATCCTTGTTGAACCGGGCGTCGGCACGAAGCTCGGGCGCACCTGCCTGCAGCGTGCCGACCACGCGATCCCGGCTTTCCCAGGCCGCCACGCAGAACACCACGACGGCAGCGAGCAGGACGATCGCCGCATTGCGCGGAATGGCGACGCGTGCGAGCACGCGCAGCACGCGGCCGCGACGAGCGGCATGCAGCTCCGCATTCTTTGCATAGTTGCCGTCGACCTTGAGCAGGGACGCTGCCAGCGGGAGCATCACCAGGTTCGTGACGATCTTGTACGCGACGCCGAGCGAAGCGGTGATCGCGAGCTCGCGCACCATCGGGATCGGAATCAGGATCAGCGTGACGAAGGAAACGAACGCGGTCACCAGGGCGAGCGTGCCAGGGATCAGCAGCCCGCTGAAGCTGGATCGAGCGGCTTGCTCCACCGACTTCCCGTGGGAGATCTCGCGGACGATGAAGTTGATCTGCTGGACGCCGTGCGAAACGCCGATCGCGAATACCAGGAACGGAACCAGCACGCCCAACGGGTCGAGCCCGTAGCCGAGGAGATGCAGCGTGCCGAACTGCCAGACGAGCGAGACGAGCGAGCAGGTCAGCGGCAGGATCGTCAGGCGAACGGAGCGGCAGTACCAGTAGACGGCCAACGCGGTCAGGAGCAGGGCGATCGCGCAGAACTTCAGGACGGATGATGCACCGTTTGCAATATCACCAATCTGTTTCGCGAAACCGATGATCTGGATTTCATAGTTCGAATCCTCGAACTTGGCTCGCAATTGCGATTCGAGCGCCTGATCGAATGCAACGTAGTCGACCCGCTCACCTTTGGCATCCAGCTCGTTGAGATCGGCGGTGACCATTGCGCTGCTCTGGTCGCGCGATACGAGACTGCCGACGAAACCGCCCTGGGCGGTCGAGCGCGAAATGGCACCGACCGTGTTGCTGTCGAGCTGATCGGGCGTCACGGTGCCGGGAATGAGCGGGTCCGCCCGGAACCCGTCTTCGGTGATCTCGTTGACGAATGAATTCGGAGTCCAGAGGGATTGAACGCTGCTGCGAGACACGTTCGGCAGGAAGGTGACCGCCTGGGTGACTTCGTACAGGCGCTTCAACGCAGCCGGCGTCCAGATGCTGCCCTTGCGGGCCTTGACGACGACGATCAAGCGGTTGGCGCCGAGCAGGTCACCGCGATACTCGTTGAACGTCTGCGTGTATTCGTGGCCCAGCGGAAGCTGCTTCTCGAACCCGGCATCCATGCGCAACTTGACGGCGAAGCAGGCCATGACGACCGTGAAAAGAACCAGAAGCCCCAGCACGAGACGCCTGTGACCGAACAGCGTATTTTCCAGCGAATGAAGAATTCTTAGCAGCTTGCTGGGTCGGGCTGCGTCGGAAACAGGCGTTTGATTCATATTGACCTCAGAAATTTCGAGATGCGACGATTGCCACGAAGTCCCTGTCACGAAGCGGGTTGGCGAGCGGGTTGGTCGGGCCCATGAAACGGGTGTAGTTCAATCCGACCTGCCAGTTCGCCGGGTTCTGTATGAAGTTCACATACAGGTTCATGGCCGTCACGCCGCGCATGAACTGGGCATTCACGTTCGGCGTATTGCCGAAGAGGCCGTATCGGACGAATATCCCCGGATTGACCTGCCACCCGGGAATGAGGGTGCCGTCGTAAACCCAGTTGAAATCGACGTCAATCCCGCCGGAGTATTTCGTTCCCTGTGCACTACCGGGAGAGTTGAGTGCGCCGGTCGCGAACAAGTCATTGAATTCGTTCCCCCACAGAAGCGCGCCGGGAGAAATCGGCGACCCGCCGTAGCTCTTGTGAAGCCCGGGATAAGCAATGATCACCGTCTCGGTCGTCAGGGTGGCGGTCTGGGCGCCGAGCAGCTTCAGGAATGCTCCGGAATTGCCTGGCTGGAGCGAGTAGAGGGTCGTCAGATGCCACTGGAATCGCTTCTCGTCGACCCAGCAGTTCCCCCCTTGCGCGACGCATCCACTGGCCGGATTCAGCGGAACGGCATCTCGCGGACGGTACGACAGCTCGGTACCGATTGCCCAGTCGCCAACGGGGAAGTTGGCGCTGACACCGATCATGTGGCGGTCTTCCGGAAATCTGAAGACCGTCCCGCCCGTCGAACTCAGCGAGACTTGCGGGAACTTGTCGTGGTACGCGATCGTGTAGAAGCCGAGATTCAGGTCCGTTCCCGCGGGCTGGTAGCGAATGGAAAAACCATACTGCCCGCCGTTTTTCGGATGGATGGTCGAGACGCCATAAGTGTTGTTGCCGGGCCCTACGATCTGATTCGACCAATAGCTGCCAACCGGGGGAAGGTAATTCTGATTCCAGTTACTCTGGAAGTACCCTTCGACGTTCACGCCGTGACCCACGCCGGACGCGACGCTCAGTATCGGTGCAGGCAGGATGAATTCCTTGACCTGCGCGCCAGGTTGGGAGGCGCGATTCACATCGATCGCGTTAGTCGCATTGATCCCCCCGACTTCCCAGATGCTTTCGCCCCAGCTGACGACCTGATTACCCACACGGACGCGTGCAATCTGGTCGCCTACGTTGAACTGCTTGCTGACCCACAGGTCGAGCAAGCGCGGCTTGAAGCGGATGTTTTTCTCGGCATCGGACGGGAGCCCGCCGCTCAGGTTGGGCGACGGGTTGTAGAACAGGTCTTGTCCGCTGGTTGCGCCTGTCGTGCGGGTACCGGAGTAGTCGTATTGCCAGGTACCCCGTGCCATGAACGTGAGCCCTTGCGACGGCATCTTCAGGACCAGCTCGTGGTTGCCCTTGAGATAGCTCGTGAACGGATCTCCCTTGCCGTAGTTGATGTCGCCCTGATCGGAGAGGCCGCTCAATTGACCTAGGCGGCCGCCACCGGTCTGCGCACCGGTGGCCACGTTGTAGGTCGGCGATACGAGATTGCTGCTCGGCGAGGCAGTTCGAATGCCGACGCCCGCCGATATCGTCGAATCGAAACTGCCTTCAACGTTCCCGATCGTGAACGTGAAGGCGTGCGCGCTGCCGCACCCGACGGCGACAAGCGCCGCGATCGCCGCGCGCACGAACACCACGCTGGAGCGGGGCTGTAATGAGGAGGTGGTAGCCATTTTGTTTCGGCCCCTGTCAACGCTCGCTCAACGCACGGAGATTATCGGCGTTGTAGAAGCTCGGCTTGTAGTGTTGGTCCGCCGACGAGTCGACCGACCACTTCGCGTCCCGACCGGCCGCGAGCATCGAACCGTCCACGAGGTACCGGCCGTCGACGAGGTTGTATTGAGCGAATGCGAGCGTGTCGCAGCTCCCCGTCTCATACACCGGAATGATGTAACCCTCGCGGACCTTCGAGATGTTGCCCTGCGCGTCGTAATCCACCGCGCCGAGGTAGCTCCAGCTGTCTTCGTCGACGTAGAAGAGGCGCTTGGGAGCGGTATGGCGCATCCCCTGCTTGACCGTGGCTTCCACGACCCACACGCGATGGAGTTCGTAGCGACGCTTCGACGGGTTCACGAAGTCGGGGCCGTAGGCATCTTCGAATTTATCCGCGAAGTCGTACATGCCCAGGTCGTTATAGGTAACGATCATTTCCTTCTTGCCGAGCAGCTTCCAGGAGAATCGGTCCGTCTGTCCGGAGAAGACCAGCGCTTCATCCATGTTGTACTGGTTGTCGAAGCCGATCTGGGGCGCATCGTAGGCATACGACGGCATGCGACGGGTTCGGCGCTGCCCAGGGAAGTAGTAGAAGACTTCGGTCGGCTTGCCTGCGTAGGTCGTAAAGATCGCGGCCTGGCCGGCAATTGCCGCCGGGGACTTGTACGCGTAGTAGGCGTTGCCTTCGACTTGATTGATCTTCGCGAACGTCGTGCCGGATTTGTCACCCCACGGCTGGTAGATCCACGCGTCGGACACATTCTTGATCCAGTCGGACGCACCCTTCCGGGGGGAGACGACCGTGATGATGTCGCGCATCTCGATACCGGCGCCGCGATAGTGCAGCTTCGCGTTCCACATCACTTCCGCGCCGGTCTTGGGCGCAGGGAACGGGTAGCCGGGAAGATGCGCGTCGGCGATTTCCGATCCGTCCGCCGACATCTTGGCGAAGCCCACGTTGTTCTTCGTATTCTCCGCGACGAAATCGGGGGCGCCACACGTGCGCCGGGACGGATAGACCGGCATCGTGAAGCCCTTCAGGTTCTTCAACAGCGCAATTTGGCCCGGATTGAGCTTGTCCGCGTACTTGTCGACATTGCTGGAGTCGATCGTGTACAAGGGTTTGTCGGACTTGTATTTGAAGAAATCCGCGCGACGCTTGCCGTAAGTCCAGCCCGCTCCGACGTTGCCTACAGGCGTCCATGCGGGAATTCCATTCGCGGTGCCGGCGACTTCGGCGCCCGACGGCGTATGAGATGCATCCGTACCTTCCGCCAGCGCCCCGGTCAAAGACATCGCGACCGCGGAAGCGATGACGGACAATTTCGCTGCCGATCGGATGAGCGAAGCAGATTTCTTGAAAGCATGAGTCTTGACCACGGCTATCTCCTTGACCTTGACCAGGTAACGTGCGCCCGCCAAAGGGTTGTGCATGAGCGAATGCGGATGAACGGTCTTGAAGTTCTGTCCGTTTTTTAGCTATGCGAAATGAATGAAGGTGCGTTCGTGCTTTGTTTTATTGAATCGACGAACTCCAGGTCATCGTCGTCACGCTGGCGTTCGTATTGCCCGGCACCCTTGTGGCGTGCCGGGCGGTATCGCTAATACATGCAGCAATTGGGCGCCCGCCGAAGCAGGATGTGGCTTGTCAGACCGGACCGGCTCCATACGCGCGCCGCTTTCGAGTGGCTTCCGGCTTATGCCGGGACCGACGAGAAGTATTCAGCCGGCTGCGCGTGCCATCCGGCCCAGCGCTTCTCCCAGTAGAGGTTGTGAATCTTCTCGGAGATCGGGCCGGGGCCGTTGCGGTTGCCAAGCGGTTGGTCGTCGACGGCGCTGATGGGCATGATCCCGCCTGCCGACGACGAGGTGAATGCCTCGTCGGCCTCGCGCAACTGGGTCGCGGTGTACTTGCCGATGTTCACCTTGAGGCCGAGCTCGGCGGCGATATCGAAGACGCTCTGGCGCGTGATGCCCAACAGGCAGCCTTCAGCGGGGGTATAGAGCTCCCCGTTCTTGATGAAAAAGACGTTCGCACCGGCTGCTTCGGTGAGGTTGTCGCTTTCATCGACCAGAATCGCCCAGTCCTTTTCCTGTGTCATGGCCTCGAAGAGGGCGAGCTTCATGTCCATCCAGTGGAAGTTCTTGGCCGTCGGATCGACAGCCTTCGCGGAAATCCGGTTGTACCGCTTGCTGATCAGCAGGTTCGAGCCTCGCGTGCGGATCTCGTCGTCCGCCTGGAAGAAGAACGGCACGGCAAAGGCAAACATGGCGTTCTTCATCGCGCTGCGGTCGCGGCGATCGACGCTCAGGGGGCCGCGGGTGACGCACCACCAGACGTACGCGTCCTTCAGGCCGGCGTTTCGCACGAGATTGTGGAGAATCTCCTTGACCTGATCGCGATTGAACGGATTCTCGAGGAAGAATTTCGCTGACGACTCTTCCATGCGGCTGAGGTGATCGTCGAGCCGGAAGAAGTTGCCTCGCGAGACGGTGACGACATCGTAGGCAGCGTCGGCATGCAGGAATCCCGCGTCAACGAGCGGGACGGTCGCTTCGGTGATGGGGACATAGTTGCCGTCACAGAAAGCACTGCCATCTTCGTAGCGCGATTCATGTGGAGCGCGAGCATGCAACGGGTTCTCATGCATGATCTGCTGTACTTGAATGATTGCCATGGTAATTACCTTTCGCTCCTGAAGGAGAGTTGTCGTTCGACGTTGACGTCAAAAAGCGACCGGATCGCGGTGCGCTACTTTGCGGATTGCTTACTTCCTGACTATCCGGGATAAAGTCTGTCGTGTGACTTGATCAAATGACCGTGTAGTAGAAAGTATTGCTCGAAAAATTCCTTGTCGATGAAGGTTAACCCTCTGTGATGCACGCTTGGGTACTCGAGCGACGAGCAGGCTTGAACTCACCGTCCGGCGGTAGTCGGACGTTTGCGCCGGTAGACCGAACCGATCTGCCCAGGAAAAGTGGCTTCCGCTCGGCGTGAGCGTCGCTGGAAGCCGTCTCGTGGGGTCGTGTTCATCGTCGTCCGGTCGTGCTTACTGCAGACCTTTTTCAACAGCATTGCTGTTCGTTCCCTGGAGCGTCTTACTTTGAAGTGCCGGTGGCAATACTGATTATTACTGAGTCACGTGACTTGGCCAAGTGATCAAAAAAGACGATAGTATGGATCTTCCCGGGCGATTCCGAAGACTGAAGACTCGCCCCGAGACCAACTGACATGGAGCTGGATGATGCCAATTTTTGAAGCAGACCATCTACGCCGGGCGTTCATCGGCGGGCGATGGGTGGAGCCGGCGAACGGCGGCATTGAGCACGAAATCATCAATCCGGCGACTGGTGAAGTCTCCGGGGTGTTGCTGTTCTCCGACGAAGCGGATGTGAACCTGGCTGCGAAGGCGGCGAGCGACGCCTTTGCAGAATTCTCGAACACGCCCCTGGTCGAGCGGCTCAAGATGGTCGAACGCGTGATCGGTGCATACACCGAGCGGTTGCAGGATATGGCGGACGCCATCACGCTCGAGATGGGCGCACCGATGGACGCTATTTCTCGTCCGCTTCAGGCCGCGCTGGGACTCTGGCACCTCCATACGACCCTGGAAGTTGCAAAGCAGTATCCGTTCGAGCGGACCCAAGGCACGTCGCGGATCGTGAAGGAGCCGGTGGGGGTTTGCGGGTTGATTACGCCATGGAACTGGCCAATGAACCAGGTCATGTGCAAGGTTGCGCCGGCGCTGGTGGCGGGCTGCACCATCGTGTTGAAGCCCAGTCAGAATGCACCGTACTCGGCAATCGTTCTCGCCGAGATCCTTGAGAAGGCAGGCGTACCTCCCGGTGTGTTCAATCTCGTACAGGGCTCCGGGCAGCGCTTGGGAAGGGCCATTGCTTCCAGCCCGCTCATCGACATGGTGTCGCTTACGGGTTCGACGAGCGCCGGCGTGGAGGTCGCTCAGGCAGCAGCGACGACGATCAAGAGGGTGACGCTGGAGTTAGGCGGAAAATCGGCGAACATCATTCTGGATAGTGAAAACTTTCAGCAAGGCGTCACGCACGGGGTGCTCCAGATGATGGCCAACTCCGGTCAGACATGCACCGCGCCGTCACGAATGCTGGTGCCGGAGCATCGTCTCAAGGAGGCGGAAGAGATTGCAGTCGCTGCGTGCGGCCAGGTCGTAGTCGGCGATCCGCGCGATCCCGGTACAACAATGGGGCCCATGGCGAACCAGCGTCAACATCAAAAGGTGCAGGAAATGATCCGGGTTGGCCTCGACGAGGGCGCAGTGCTCCTCTCGGGCGGGCTCGGCAATCCGCCCGGGCTTGAACGAGGCTACTACGTCAAGCCGACGATCTTCAGCCGCGTGAACAATCGCATGAAGATCGCAACCGAGGAGATTTTCGGCCCCGTCTTGGTGATCATCCCCTATCAGGATGAATCAGACGCCGTCGCCATCGCCAACGACTCGCCGTACGGATTGTCCGGCTACGTCTATGGAGACTCGATCGAACAGGCGGAGCGTGTCGCAAGAAAATTGCGGACCGGGATGGTGCATTTGAACGGTGCGGCCGTCGACATCGCGGCACCGTTCGGTGGGTACAAGCAGTCCGGCAATGGACGAGAATGGGGCTACGCCGGCATCGAGGAGTTCCTGGAGACGAAGTCCATGTTCGGCGCGACGCCGGGCGCCGTCAGCTAGCTGGAATCGAGGGCGGGCGCCCATCTCGGATGGGCGCCCGGCAGTGTGCCGTTGTGCGTCTACGGTACGGTGACAAGATCGAGGCCTGCCACGGGACGGGGTGCTGAGCGAGCATGCATTGCATGGGCTCTGTCAGGTTGTCGGCTTTTGGCGCAATGATGCGCCGTGTCGATTTTCAGGCCTGTATTGCGGCGTTCGAGATGGCGGTTGCAAACGCCTCCAAAGCTGAACTCGCACTATTCAGGTTTGCCCTGAGCCTGCGGGTATTCGGTTCAGCAAGCCAACTACTAAGCAATCCGTCGATCAGGATGAGGCTCATTCTGGCTACGGGTTCAATCATGTCATTGCTGACTTGTGGGGCGCACTTGCCGAAGTAAGCGATCGTTCGCTCGACAGTCTGGACATAGGTTCTCAACGCGAAATCCGGGCGATGACGCGCTGCCCACTGTATCAGTTCGGACTGCGCTCGGGCGTACGATGGATTCTCCACGAGCCATTCGACCATCTTGCGCAACTGCCATCCGGCGAATTCGCCGAAAGACTGAAATGTACTATCAGCGGGAACGTTCGTGGCGAGAAGATCAAACAAGGATTCGTAAACAGCGTCGAACAGATCGTCCTTGGTGTGGAATACATAATGCAGCGATGCCAGAGGGCAGCCCGCGGCTTGAGCGATTCGCCTCGTTGTGGCGCCAGCGACGCCATGCGCAGCGATGACCTCAACGGCAGCGTCAACAAAGTCTTGTCGCCGCAACGCAGCGCGAACTCTTGTCATTGGTAAACTCCGGTACCCGAAAATCCTCTTCCGTCCACGTCATATAGCCGTGTAGCGATCGTCCGTGATATATGGTCAAATGACCACAAAGCTTGTAATTATGTCGGCTTCTTGAAAGTCTGTCTATGGACGAGCAGGGTCGCTGGTGCTCTGAAGATCCGGTTCGCCCGGTTGAGTCGCTGCCGAGAGAATTTGATCGCACGACTTGATCGTTTGACCAAATCAAAGTTAAGTGGACGACGGTCTGCTGTCGATGGAGGTAAACCCGCGGGCGGGAGGGGCGCAACGTAAGTCCGAGGGCCCCCTGCCTGGAGCATCGGGTCTCTCTATCCGTATTGAAGCGGGATGCCTGGCAGCGGTCTGTCCGGATTGTCAGCGGTGCTCAGTACATCGTGTCACGCCCGTTGTTGTCCGGCGCGAGTGATGGTTGCTGAAAGCACCTTCGAGCAGAGCTTGCAGGTGGGGCGGCACATGGGACGAAGTCGCAAGCGCCATGCGCCGCGAACTGCGCAGACACATTGAAAAGACGATGCGAACGTTGCTGCGGTGAGGCCGACCGGGGGAGTCGGTGCCTCGGGACAGGCCACGGCAGCTTACTGCTTCCGTGCTGACTTGCGAGCGGTCTTCGCGGTAGGGCGAGCGTCCGAAAGTGTTGCCGCATAGGAGGCCAGCATCTTGCTGGCGTGGTCGACATCAGCCGCCAGACGTTTCGAATCTTCCTGGGCAAACCATGAAAAAAGTATCCCGTCGATCAGGATAATGGTCAGCCGCGCGATGGCATCCAGCGCCTTGGCATCCGGGCGAGGCTCGGCGGAGGACAGGTTGGCGCGCGCGCCTTCCAGGGATATACGAAGGGCGCCAATGGCCACGTCGGGCTGATGCCTGAGCGCCCATGTATACAATTCTGACTGGGTCTTTGCGTATGCCGGATTTGCTTCGAACCAGGCTATCACGGAGCGCAGGTTGAACTCCGCCAGGTCAGACAGGGTGCCGTGCTCCGGAGCGTCCGGGCTATCCGAACGGATCAAGTCGATCAAGGACTCATAGACGGCGAATAACAGCTCGTCCTTTGAGTGAAAAACGTAGTGCAGGGAAGCGAGCGGGCAACCCGCAGCCTCGGCGATGCGACGGGTCGTGGCTCCCTTCACACCGTGCTCTGCAATAACCGCGACAGTCGCCGCTACGAGGTCCTGGCGGCGGACTTCAGCCCGTACTCTCTGCATAGGCCAGAGCTCCGTTTCTTGTCTTCGTCAAGGTGCTACCCGTGCAGGGTAGTCGAATCCCGCGATATTAGCATGACGATCGACGGCATTCCGCAAGCAACGGTCAGGCATTGTCCTGCATGGGTGTTGCGACGCTTTGGCGGCGCGAGAAATGCAGTTCGCAGGTATCTGCCGGGCATGCCCGTGACGCTCCGCGCCGGGTAAGGGCGCCGGTCGACGCGTTGCAATGCAACCGGTCGGAACCAGTTCGTCCGGCACCCGCGTTGCGTTGTCGGTGCGTCGCGGCGCCACGCGAACACCACGAAGCCGAGGCGATTCGGCAGCATCCATCGGGAACCAGGGTGGACTCATTCATCAGGCATCGATCCGGCACATCGAGCGGCACTCCGCTTATCGCGTGTCACGCGGGCTCCTGCTTTGCCGATGCTGTTCCGGAAGGTGCGCAGGTACGGTAGCTAACGTGGATGCATGAAAAGGCCAGCCATGCGTCGCGTTGAACGAGTGGAGCTGCGTTGGCTTGGGACGTGCTTTCATCATGGTGCTAATGGAAACCCCGTATTCCAAATGTCCTGTTGCGGCATAAGACTCGTGGCTGTGGAAACATGGTCATTTGATCAGGTTGTTCGTCTGCACCGCTAACGGGCCTTCGAGCATCACTTGGTGCAGATGATTCCTCGCTCCAGGGCACGCGTCACGCTCCAGGGCGCGTCAGCCGCAATGCAGGCAAGGATGAACACACGGAACCGGCTGGCATGTGCTTTGCTTTGTAGTCAAATGACCAAGTCATATGACTTGAGTGGTTGATTTGAAGCGTAGATATCCGTTGGTAGCGTGGTCAACGAAAACGATAGGGTATGCGAATGAAGAAAGTGATTGCTGTCCTGGGCCTGGGAGCCATGGGGTCTGCCATTTCGGCCTGCCTGATTGAAGATGGCGCGGAGGTCGTCGTCTGGAACAGAAAGGCGGAAAAGGCGAAGCGCATGCAGGAGTTGGGGGCCCGAGTTGCCGATAGTGCCACGGCAGCCTGTGGTCAGGCAGACGTTGTCATCGTGGTGACTGCAACGCCGATCGACCTTGCAGCAGACTTCCAGGAATTGGGCGATCGCCTGAAAGGGAAAACGGTTGTCAATCTGGCAACGGGGCGCCCGTCCGAGGTCCGGAAGCTGGATCAAATCGTGACTGGAGCTGGAGCAAAATTTGTCAACGGAACGATTCAATGCTTCCCACCCGATATCGGTGGCGAGAGTGCAGTCGTTCTTTTTGGGGGCGATGAGAAGATCTGGAGCGAAGTCGAACCCATTCTTCGAAAGATCGCGCCGCAATCGACATACGTTGGTACGCGGCCTGATGTTCCGAACGTGCTCGATGCGGGGTTGACGGGCACATTCGTTTTTGGTGCCGGCGCAGCCTTCCTGGAAGGTCTCAGGTTCGTGGTGAATTCTGGTGTTTCGATCGACGAGATACGTGACCTCATCCCAACCTATATCGCAGGTCAGAGCCAATTCATCGCAGGTCTGTTCGAGTCCGTGGCGGCTTCAGACTATCAGGCAAGGGGTGCTGACCTATACATCTACGCACGAGCGACCGAGCTGTTTCAGCAATCTCAGGAAGATATCGGGCAAGAGCCTCGAATCCTGAAGGCGTTACGAGAGCGAATCCTGTCCTCCATTGAAGAGGGTGGGGGTGATCGGGGGCTTTCCGCACTGTTTAACCATCAATAATTTTCATAGGTATCGATATGTCATTGCAACATCTCTCAAGTAATAGTAGTCCTGATGATCTGGCGCGTGCGGTTCGGCAAGACGGTGGCGCGATCGTCAAGAATTTTCTCGGCTCGGACTTGCTCGCGCGTATCAGAAGTACGCTGTTTGACGTGCTCGAGTCCGCTCCCAACGGAGTAGACGAATATTTTGCGGGTACACAGACGCGGCGAGTCTCGCGCCTTTTCGCGCGTACTGACTGGATGGCAGAGGTCGCTTTGCATCCGCTCTACTTGGGCGCAGCGCGGAATATTCTGCAAACGCCGATCAAGATCTGGAGCGGTGAGAATCAGGTCGATGTTGCTCCAGATATTCAGGTGGGTGTTACGCAAGCCATTCAGATTCGACCGGGTCAAGGTCTTCAGCCCTTGCATCGTGACGACTCCGTCTGGCTTTGGCGGCACCCAAGCTATGGGCGTGAAGCCAGGTTTCAGGTCATGGTCGCGGTATCCGACTTTACGGAGGAAAACGGTGCCACTCTTGTCATCCCGGGTAGCCACAAGTGGGATGACGAGCGCATGCCCAAGCCGGAGGAAGCCATTCCCGCGGTAATGGCTGCCGGCGATGCCCTCTTTTTCATTGGCTCCACCTATCACGGTGGCGGGAAGAATACCAGCGATGCGCCGAGAACCGGCCTGACGATGTCGTACGATCTGGCGATCCTCCGGCAGGAAGAAAACCAATACCTGACGTTGCCCATTGAGCGAGTGAAGAGCTTTCCGGAAGAGTTGCAGCGATTGCTAGGCTGGACGTACGGCACTACTTTTGCCGGCTTTGTCGAGCGTAACGGGCAAATGTCGGATCCGAATGATCTGTTGAAAAAGAACGATTTTCTCGAGGTCGGGCACTTCGAT
Source organism: Burkholderia catarinensis (assembly GCF_001883705.2). Classification (GTDB taxonomy): domain Bacteria; phylum Pseudomonadota; class Gammaproteobacteria; order Burkholderiales; family Burkholderiaceae; genus Burkholderia; species Burkholderia catarinensis. The sequence goes on along the minus strand of NZ_MDEQ02000036.1, from coordinate 17,009 downwards.
TAACGGACATGACGAGTGGTGGGATCCAGGCCTGGTTTTCAGGTGAACACCGGGCAATTCCATCACCTGAGGGCATCGTAGTTGGTCGGCACCATTGCTGGAGTCGGCCGGCAGGGTGTGCATCCATGCCGAGAAAGAGGGGAAGGCCGGCATTGCGGGCCGCCAAGCACGCCCTACATGTAAGGACCGCTTGCCGGACAGAGTCGAACGTCGATGGTGCTCGCCGCTACGGTTGATGGCGTGCGTGCATCACCGACAATCCCGGGATACCAGGTTGCATGGAAGGGCAACAGAAGGGTGAGGTTCGTCATTCCGAACATAGGGATTCATGGGATGACTATCTCTCGCGTTCACGGGGCGTGCTTTCAAAAGTTTATAGAAGTTAGGGACTATAGCTATTCCGGATTCGGCATGGCGTGGAATTCGTATTGTCTATTGCCTCATCGGTATCGATCTTGACTGGCAGTGAGAATTGCCAGGCTCGTTAATACCTCGGTCGGCGAAGAGCGAGCAAGTTTGGTCTTGCGATTTTTCAGTCGGATAAGGTCGTCTTCGAAACAGTGCAAGCATGGATGCGAGCAGGAGGGTGATTTCAATGCCTCGACGCGATCTCGCATTCATGAAAACGATAAGGAGTAGATGGTGAGTTACGAAATTAAGGGAATCCGAAAAATCGCTCTGCTTTATACGGGGGCTGTGGTCTGGACTCCAACCTACTTGCTTCCATTTAACATCGAAGAATCGATGGCCCGGTTCCGGCTTGCCGAAAGCAGCGCGGGATGGCTTGCGTCCGCGGTACTTCTTTGTCTTTCTCTCTCCATCATCATTTTTGGGCGACGCACGGCGACGTTGAACAAGAGAACGGGCGCCATTATTGCGGCCGCGCTTGCCGTTCTGTCGACTTGCGCAATGTTTTCAAGCAATTTTTATATATTTGTCGCCGCAAAATTGATCTTCGGGGTTGCTTTGGGCGTCAGTTGCGTTTGCGCGTACGGTGTGATTTCACACGTCAAGCATCCGGAGAAGATCGCGGCTCAAGTGGCTGTGGCGATGGCCGTAATTTTTTCTGTTGCGATGTACGTTGTGCCAATCGTGAATATGAAGATCGGTAGTGTCGGCGTGGATGCCGTCCAGTTCGCGATTGTCGTAGTGGCCCTGTTTCTCGGTGCATTCATGCATCCCGCTATTAACGAAAGCGAGGAAGATGTCGCGAAGGATGCCATCAAATCCAATGCAGTCCGAGGGATTCTGGCGAGCGCGTTTTTCATCTACGTTTCGCAGACTGCCCTCATCGGTTTCGCCGCAGAGATTGCCGCAACCCGGGGCGTTGAAGCGGAGCAACTCGGCATTTTGTTCATGGTCAATGCTGCCGCCCAATTGCCGGTTGGGGTAGCGGTCACCTGGCTGGGTGATCGTTTTGGTTTGTTCAAGCCGATCGCCTTTGGACTCGTCCTGTTGATCGTATGCAGCTTGGGAATGTATTGCGTGGGCGGCAAGTGGGCGTTTCTCGTGTCAACGGCCCTCACCAGTGCCGGTGCGACACTGGTTGCCCCTTATATGGTGGCGGCACTCTCCAAAATGGATTCCAGCGGGAGAAGTACGGCGACCTGCGCGTCAGCAATCAATCTTGGCTTGGCAGTTGGCCCCGCGATTGCCGGCACGGTGTTCAGTGTGGCCGGTTTGCGCGCGGTCGGCTGGCTTTCCGTCGGGTTGCTGGTGGTGCCGATCTTTCTGACCAGCGTTGCGATCCGACAGTTCAAGTCGCGACATTCCCAGGCAGCTATCGCTTGACGCGAAGCTATCAGCTTGCTATGCGAACGCGCTCCGGCCCTCGCGGGCGCCGGGGTGGCGCCGGTCGCTTGACATGCCAGTGCGAAACCAACCTATATCGGTAGCGCCATCTCGCGTCGAGAGGTGATGCAAGGCGTGGTGTTGGCGTGGGCAAGCGTAACAGTGAATCAAATTCTTGATGATCATTGGAATTTGTCATGGAACTCAAATTTTATCTTTATTGTCTTGCTGATCTTGCACTGATATCGACTTCCCTCGTCTATGGTGTGAAGCTTCTCAAGAAGCGCAACTACCTCCTCGGGTTCGAGTGGCTGGTGGTGACGTTCTCGGCAACGAATTTAATGATCAATGCCTTAACCGGAGAGCATGTCTTTTTCAGCATCTCGCTTTTTTGCGATGCATTTTCCAGAGGCTTTGGCGTACCGGTTATCGCCGTCGCGGGCCTGATGGCTGTTACGCATCGATATAAACCATCGATTGTTGCTGATGTCGTGTATATGGTGGGCGCACTGGCGGGAACCGTTGTTGTGTGGACGGCAGATTTTATGGTCGAACCAAAGCCCTATTTCTATCTGGTGATGTGGTCGATTTTTTCGGTTTACCTCGTTTTCGTTGTCAAGAGGTTGCTGAGCGCTGGAGAGAAGCGTAACGCCGTGAGTGTGATCCTGGCACTGGTATCCACGCAGGCGATTGCAAGCACCTACGACTTCTACCATATACCTGGCGACCACGATCACATGATTTTTTATATATTCGCGTTGTTTTCCTGGTCTTACATGTCCGCTTCGTTGTATTACGCCTACTGTGCGTTGGAGCGCGCACGGGAAAGGGAAGTGCACCTCAATCGAAGTTATACCCTTGGCGCGTTGGAGCGAAATCCGCAGTGATTGCCGTGCCCCCGCCGAAATACCTTTAGCCATTCATGCAGGAGAATAGATGTGGCCACTTTAATCGTGAGTTATCCCGCGGTAGAGGGTGTGGTATTTGACCGCGAGTACTATCTTTCGACCCATGTCTCGCTTGTGCGAGCAGCGTGGGGCGAGTTTGGCCTGCAGTCGGCGGAGGTTCTGTTGCCGGCGTCAGGTCCACAGCCCTTTGCATGCGTAACGGTACTGCGTTTCAGCGACCAGGCTGGAATCGATGCTGCGTTGTCTTCCGCCAGAACAGCCGAAGTGGTCGGCGATGTACCGAACTTCACCCATGTCCAACCGACAATCTTCCGTGCAGGCAACTGACTGAAGCGGCTTGATTTTTTGCGCTGAAGTGAGTGCGGCTTGCGCGTGGCGGAGTGCCGGAGCGTTGTCGCACGCATATCAGGCAATGAGCGCGTTGTTGCTGTCGAGGATGTATCAAACGCTGCATTGCGGGGAGTAAGGGTGACTTCATGGTCAGCCGTCAATGAACGACACCCTTCCAATGACGGACTGAAGGTCAGATGCCAAGTGTCCGCCTGGACACATGCACTCGGCCCTTGATGACAGGGAAACAAGACCTTCGAAGCAGAATGGCGATCGACCGCAGACGGGCCTGAAGCCGGGCGTATCGATTGCTCGAGCGGCCACTCGGGGCTTTGACGCCGGGCGAATTCGCCCGGCAATACGGCCTTCGGCCGTAGGCCGAAGGCTCATGAAACATCCGGCACTAACGCTGCACGGTATCCAGAATATCCAGGCGATTCAATGCAACCGACTTCTGTTTGATTGTGCCAAACGCCGATTCGGTCGCCTCAAGCGTGCGCGCGATGTCTTCGTCGGTGTGGCTCGCCGTGAAGAACATGTTGTGCCACGGGTGGAGATAGACGCCATTTTTAATGACTTCCGAAGTCCACGCCCGGCCACGCGACACGAGCTCGTCGTCACCCGCGAAAAGCATCTGGGGCATGACGCTCGGCCCGGTCTGCTTGAGTTCGAAACCATGACGCTCGGCTTGTTCGGCGATGCCGGCGCGCAGCGTGTCCGCCAACCGCTTGGTGTGTTCGAGGTAGTCCGTCTCTCGTACCAGGCGCAGCGTTTCGATGGCAGCGGCCATTGGCACAGCCGAGAGCCAGTAGGAGCCCGTGACGAAAATATTCGTCGCAGCCTCTCGTGCCTTGTCCGAACCGAGAACCGCGGCGATCGCGTGGCCGCCGCCGATGGCCTTGCCCCAACAACTGAGATCCGGGTGCACGCCCCAGTCCGACCATGAACAATCACGCGACAGGCGCAGCCCCGTACGGACCTCGTCAACGACCAGCAGCGCTTCCTGCTCATCCGCAAGGCGACGGCATTCCTTGGCGTACTCGATCGAGGGGAAAAACTGATCGTAGAGCACTTCGTGCCGGAACGGCGTTGCGTAGATGGCCGCTACGTCACCGTCGACGCTCTTGACAGCGGCATTGAGACTCTCGATATCGTTGTACTCGAAGTAGACGACGTGAGCTCGGTCTTCCTTGGTAATCCCCGTCGTATAGGGCACGTTCCACGGAGACGCACCATGGTACGTGCCTCGCGCAACAAGAATCTTTCGCTTTTCACGATAGGCTCGCGAGATCACCATGGCCATTGAAGTGGCGTCCGAGCCGTTCTTGCAAAACATCGCCCAATCGGCGTGGCTGACCTGTTGAGTGAGCGCCTCGGCGAGTTGAACCATCACCTCGCTGGGACCCGTCGCAGTATCGATCTTCTGCAACTGAAGGGCCGCAGCTTGATCGATCCGATCGTTGCCGTAGCCGAACAGATTCGTGCCGTAACCACACACGTAGTCGATGTACTTATTGCCGTCGACGTCCCAGAGGTAGGTGCCTTTCGCTTTTGCAAAGTACAGCGGGAAATCTTCCGTCAAATACTTGACGCTCTGGTGACCGTACATCCCGCCAGGGATTACCTTTTCGGCTCTTGCGAACCACTCGTCCTTCTTCGCCAGCCTGTCCATGCTCGACTCCTTGTGAAAATTCGTTTTCGGAACATCTGAGGTGCCATCCATTCAATTGACTGAGGCAAATGACCGTGTATTCAGGTGCCCCCAAATTTGAGGAATGCACCGTCTGAAATCTCGCGTCTCGCCGACGGATCGACACGCCGTATAGCCTGTCGCCACGAATGCTGCATCCTTACGTCGCGCGCTTGAACGGCTGTCGTCGTTTCATAGAAGTTGGTCATTTGACCAAGTTGAGTGTCTGAAAATGTCTTCCCGACGGGAATTGGAGTTTTCCACTAGCTCCACGCAGCAGTGGAGCAGCGTCACGTCAGGAATGTCACGGCGAAGGTGGGGTGCAGTCTTTGGTTGTTGACGTTCACCCGGAATGCCCCACCGAGGCCTGTCTTTTGCATCGAAATTTGACCCACGTGATGGAAGTCCGTGCTCAACTCCGGAGCAGGGGTGCAGAGGCGATCACTGTGGGCATGCTGGCCAGGATCCGGCGGTACCTGTCCGGCAGAAGGTTTTGCCGCGCGAGATCGAGTGGCGTGCGGGCATGTTCAGAAACATGGTGCGCATGGCTACACCCGCCGGAAACGATCGAACCGAAGTATCCGAAGCGCTCGAGCCCCTGCGCCATCGACATATTGGCCAACGAACTGTCGAGCCGGCTCAAGACCGAAAACCATCGACCGCAGCGCGAGCAATGCACGACGCGGCTCGTGTTCGACACGATCCGCGCGCAAGGCTACGCCGGTATTTTCGATCTTTCCACATGAACCCTATTGGGTCGAGTCGTAATGCTCGATATGGTACAGAACCATGAATCCCGGGCTTAATACAAGAAGTATCCCGGCAATAAGTGAGATTGCGACAAATAAACGCTTCACCATGATCTCGCTCCTGAGTTTGGTGGGATGCAGTGGAATGTCGATACTCGGCGAGCAGCCCCGGAAGGAAGTGCAGTGCTCGCATTCGCGGGGTGGTAGCCCCATCCGTGTTGCGGGCACTGGCACGTCGTGTCAGACAACTTCGAACAAGCCGGCTGCGCCCATTCCGCCCCCCACGCACATCGACACAACGACGTAGCGCGCGCCGCGTCTTTTGCCTTCGATCAGTGCATGGCTGACCATACGGGCGCCGGTCATCCCGTATGGATGGCCGATCGAAATGCTGCCGCCGTTGACGTTGTACCGGGCCGGATCGATTCCCAGCTTGTCGCGGCAGTACAGTACCTGGCAGGCAAATGCCTCGTTGAGCTCCCACAATCCGATGTCGTCGACTTTCAGGCCATGAAGCTTCAGCAGCTTGGGGATTGCATAGATGGGACCGATGCCCATCTCCTCCGGCGCGTTGCCGACGACGGTCATGCCGCGATAGATACCGAGAGGCGTTGCGCCGATCTGTTCGGCGGTTTTTCCGTTCATCAGAACGCAGGCGCTTGCGCCGTCCGAAAGTTGGCTCGCGTTGCCGGCCGTCACAACCCCGCCGTCAACCACCGGTGCGAGGGAGGCAAGCGATTCGAGCGTCGTGCCGGGACGATTTCCCTCATCCTGCGTGAGCGTGACCTCTTTCCGCGATGTTTTGCCGGTCGCTTTGTCGACGACCAGCATCTGCGTCGTGATCGGGACGATTTCGCTCGAGAAGCGGCCTCCGGCTTGTGCCGCTGCAGTGCGAAGCTGGGAATCGAGCGCGTACTGATCCTGCACGTCCCGGGAGATCCCGTACTTGCGGGCAACGAACTCGGCGGTCTCGAGCATCGGCATGTATGCCGCGGGCTGCACGGCCAGCACGTTGGGGTCCTGGTCGGCGCGCGTCCACTCGAAGTAGCGGGTCTGTACCGCCGAGATGTTTTCCTGGCCGCCCGCAACGACGACCTGCATCCCGTCGCACATGATCTGCTTGGCGGCCGTCGCGATCGCCATCAGGCCGGACGCACATTGCCGGTCAAGCGTTTGCGCGGCGACTGAAGGCGGCAGTCCGGCTGCCAAAACACCCTGTCGGGCGATATTGCCGCCGGCGGTTCCCGCGTTGAGTACCGAACCGATCACGGCGTCCTCGATGCGATCCGGCTCGATGCCGGCACGCAGTACCGCATGCCGGATTGCGTGACCGAGCAGGGTGGGCGAGTGCGTGAGGTTGAGCGCGCCACGATACGCCTTGCCGATCGGCGTGCGTGCGGTGGAAACGATGACAGCATCAGTCATATGGCATCCTAAGAGATAGAGCGACGGCCATGAAATGGAGGCGTCGTGTATGGGTCAGAACCAATGTTCCGGCATGGTCAGAGGGGTTGTTTCCACCGGATTGAGCACGGCGAGCCACGCAGCCACCTTGGGCATTTCCCATCCGAAGAAGTAGTCGCACGCCGCGAGCTTGCCGCGGTGGAAGTCACTTCCGGCAGGGCCGTGCTCGAGCGTGTTGGCCACAATCGCCTGATCGAGCCAAAGCCAGCCGACGACGACATGTCCAAATGCTTCAAGGTAGGCAGCCGCATTCGCCAGCTGGACCTCAGGGTCGTCAAGCTGGTGCAACTTGTCGGTGACGATGCGGATGCGCTCCCACGCGCACTCGAGCGTGCCGGCATGGCGCTGGAGTGTATCGGTCGACCGCGCTCTGGATACCGTTGCGGCGATTTTCCTGTCGAGGGCCGTCATGGCGGCACTGCCGTTTGCACGGGTCTTTCGACCCAGCAGGTCGAGCGCCTGAATGCCGAATGTGCCTTCGTGTATCGGATTGAGCCGGTTGTCGCGATAGAACTGCTCGACGTTGTATTCGCGCGTGTACCCGTAACCACCGTGAACCTGAATGGCGAGATCGTTGGCGGCGAGGCCCCATTGGGACGGCCAGCTCTTGACGACGGGGGTGAGCAGGTCAAGCAGGCAATGTGCCTCGTCGCGGCCGTGGGTGTCTTCCAGCGAATGGATATCGTCGCTGAGACGAGCCGCATACAGACACAATGCCAGCGCGCCGGATACATAAGCCTTCTGTGCCAGCAGCATGCGCCGGACATCGGCATGACGAATGATGGGGGCCTGGCCTGATGCGGGCGATCGGTCACCGCGGGTCCGCCCCTGCAGGCGCGTCTTCGCATAATCGAGCGCGTGCAGGTAGCCCGTATAACCAATCGCGGCGGCGCTGAGGCCGACCGAGATACGCGCCTCGTTCATCATGTGGAACATGTAAGCCAGCCCTTTGCCGGGCTCGCCAACGATCTCTCCGATTGCGCCAGCCTCGCCTTCCGGACGGTAGCGACCCTCGCCGAAATTCAGCAGGCAATTCACGGTGCCGCGGTAACCCATCTTGTGATTGATGCCGGCGAGGACGACGTCGTTTCGCTGCCCTGGCAGCCCGTCGGCGCCGATCAACTTGCGCGGAACCGTGAAGAGCGAGATGCCCTGGATTCCTGGAGGGAGCTGGCCGTTCTCGTCGGGAATCTTCGCCAGCACCAGGTGGACGATATTCTCGGAAATTTCGTGATCGCCACCGGAGATCCACATCTTGTTGCCGAACAGGCGGTAGCGGCCGTCTTGGCTCGGGACCGCACGTGTGCGGATATCGGCAAGACTCGACCCGGCTTGCGGTTCCGACAGGCACATCGTGCCAAAGCATCGACCTTCCGACATGGCCTTGACGTAGTGCTCCACCCGGCACCGTTCGCCGTGGGCCATCAGCAAATTGGCGTTGGCGATGGTGAGAAACGCATAGCCGGCGGTTCCCGGATTGGCTGCAAGCAAATAGGCCATGCCGGCCCGCTCGATGGTGCTCGGCAGGCTCATGCCGTTCCACTCGCCGGGGAAAGAGGCGCTGATCAGGCCGGCGTCCGAAAATGCACGCAATGCGACACCCACTTCCGGGTTGATGGTGACGCGTTCTCCGTCAAAGGCGGGTTCGTTGCTGTCGTTCTTCTTGTTATGAGGTTTGAAGAGATCCGTGGCAAGCGATTCGTAGACATCCAGCACGGACGTGTAGTCGAATCGGTCCTGCCCGGCATACCGTTGCCGGCGAGCAAGGGACTCGACCTGCAGCCAGTCGAAAAGAATGAACTCCACGTCGCGACGGGAGAGGGTGAGTTCGCTAGTCATGGAATCGAGTGAGTGGGTTTATACAACCTTCGCGAGCTTTGGATACCAAAATATTTTGGCAAAGCGATCAATCCCGGGAGCATTGCAGGACGTCATGTGTTGATCGGCATCAGCCACTCCGCCACGAGGGCGGGCTTGTGATGGTTTTCGATTTCCACCACCGGGCCAATGGTCAGCCGGATGCTCGTGGCGTCTCGCTCGGTGATCTGCTTCAACGTGAAGCGCACGCTGTTCAATCCGCAATTGATCGAGTTCTGCTGTCCTTCGACCTCGGGGAGAACGCATCGGAATGCTCCTTCGTATTCGCAGAGGCGATGCGGGCCTTCTTAAGTTCGAGATCGCCCTGGGCAACACCGGATGAAGGAACCGTCTCGCCGCTTCGGTTCGCCACCTCGGCGAGGCGTCGGGCGAGCTGGTGAGCGGCCTGGTCGCCGGTCCCGAGATGGATGCCGGGCGTCAGTGTGATATGTGCGGCCTCGAAGCTGCCCGCGCCTGCGCACAAGACCATCCGATTGGGCGCCTCTTCGCCGGCAAGTACCGCGACCGCGGGGCTGACGGACGCAGGCGACAGCGTGTCGAGGATGTCCGCCGACATCAGGCCTTCGAGCATGCGTGTACCGGCCGTCGGCGCAAGGCAGTTCACGCGAATGTCGTATCGCTCGCCTTCGATGGCCAGTGTCTGCATCAGGCCTACCAGCGCCATCTTCGCGGCACCGTAGTTCGATTGCCCGAAATTGCCGTACAGGCCCGACGACGAGGTCGTCATCACGATGCGGCCGTACCGTCGTTCCCGCATGGTTTCCCATACGGCCTTTGAGCAGATGACCGAGCCCATCAGGTGAACTTCGATCACCGCGCGAAAGTCGTCGAGCGTCATCTTGCTGAAGCTCTTGTCGCGCAGGATGCCGGCATTGTTGACGAGGATATCGACGTGGCCCCAGCGCGAAAGCGCTTGGTCGACCATGTGCCGAACCTGTTCGGAATCGGTAACCGATGCGCAGTTCGCGACCGCCTCGCCGCCGGCAGCGACGATTTCGTCGACGACTCGCTGTGCGGCCGTGGCGGAGCCGCCCCTGCCGTTCACGTCGCTGCCCAGATCGTTGACCACGACTTTTGCCCCCAGCCGGGCAAGCAACAGCGCGTGCTCGCGCCCGAGACCAGCGCCGGCGCCGGTCACGATCGCAACGCGATTCGTCAGGTCAATCTTCATGGGTTGTCTCGTCGGTGGTGATTCTGTAGTGCCTGCGAATGTGCATGGCGTAATCCAGGGGGCATTGCCCCATCCCGGACCGATGCAGGACTCTGGTCCTGGCTTAAAGACCGAGGTGCGTCGCGATATCGTCGTAGTCGACTTGCCACAGGCCTGGCGTACCAGCCGGATATTGCGAGCGGAAGCCGATGATTCGCTGAGCGCGCTTTGACAGGCCTCTCACGATGTCCATGCCCACGATGAAGGGATACGCCTCCTCCGGAGTCAGGTAGGACGGTTGCATCGGCAGCGTGAGCCCGCGTCGGCGCTCGTTCTTCGTCACATTCGCGCCGCCGCCGTGGATCACTTTTCCGCTAAACAGCAAGGCGTCGCCGGCGTCCATCTCGACGGCAATGGTCATTTCGGGCGTACCCTTGCTGTCGAAGTAGTCCTCGTCCCAGTTTTGGCTCCCCGGAATAATTCGGGTGGCACCGTTTTCCTCGGTGAAGCGAGTAAGGGCAATCATGAGGTTTGTAAACACCGTCGGCCCCTTGATTCCGAGAGCGCACAGCGGAGGGAAATTGCCGACATCGCGATGCAGCATTTGTGCGGTGTTGCCCGGGCCGATGTCGATGACCTGCGCGGTCGACAGCCACCAATCGCCGGACTCTTCACGGTACAGCACTTCACCGAGCGCGTGAAAGAGGTCATCGTCCAGCACACCTCCAAAGGTCTTGCTGTGCGTGACCATGTTCGTCAGGCGCTTTGTATATGTGCCGTGGAATTCCTTGATCAATTCATTTTCGTGAGACGACCCCTCGCGAAGCGTTTCGAGCGGACCGTCAACCTCGCGATTGATGTTCGCGACCTGCTCCTGGGTCAGATATCCCTTGATCCGGACTCCGCCGTATTGATTCATGAGCGACACGATCTCTTGTGCGCTGGTCTCCTTGGGGACGGTGGGGATGGAGTCCTGAATGTTCTGAATATTTGCGCTCATTTTTACCTCAAAGTTGTGTGGATTGGTCAATCAAAAGCGGCGTCGCGTTCTGACTCGGGGGTGATCACAACATCAAGTTGAATGTTTGACTTGATCGTTTGACCGGCTATGTCGTGGCTTTGTGCCATACATTCCTTTCACGCTAGCCCACGGAACGTGCGCGTTCTTCCCGCCGTTGTCGCGACATCCGAGTGATCCATGACATGTTCCGGACGCGGCAGACATGGAGCCATTCGCTGAGGCTTCCGGTGAACTGGCGTATTCATGGCGAAGCGGATCAAATGACCAAGTCACATGATCGCAGAAATTATCATGACGTCCATCGACGGTCGATCATGGTTAACCCGTTCGCTATCCGGATGGTGTAGACATTGAAAGAGGAGAGGCCGCTCTGACGTGGATGAGCAGAATGTGATCACTCCCCAAGCTGCGAGACGAAACGAAACGAAACGAGACGAGACGAGGCGTGGACCGGGGGCGACATACGTACAACCGAGGCACGTATTTCGACTTGGGAAGGAAGCTCGTGAGCGAAGCTTGGCCGCTCGGATGGTGTCTACGATTCCTGCAGGGGCGCTGAGCGCGTTGTTGCGATCTCGTTTGCTCTCGAGACAGCGAGACGCAACGCGACAACAGCTTATCCAGGGCGGGACGCCGAATGTACGGCACCGATCATTTTTATAGGAATCCGGATGTTTTGACAGATCGAGATCCGAAGCTGCATGCGGCTGCAGTGCCATGCTCCCACGCCACCTTACCCGTCATGGCGGTGCCGTTTCGAAGCGAGCGGAAAGTTGCCAAACGGGTTCCTGTCAGAACTCGACAGGAACCCGATTGAGGGAAGCGAGGGAAAGAGGGCGCGGGCCGGGATTGACGCGCTGGTCGCGTGAGTTCCGGGAAGCGGTGGCGGCTAGATCAAGATTTCATTTTGCTTTCCAAGGCAACCGGAAGCTGCATGAATCTTGCCACCGTCATGCAAACACATCGGCAACATACCTGCCATGCTCGCGCTCCATCGCGTCAATCCACGCGCTGGCGTTTTCATCGTTCTCGCCAGTTGCATCCTGATAAATGCGCCCCAGCGTGGCACGCGCGGCAGGTGCCATATTCTTTCCATCCCCGCATACATAGACAGTGGCACCTTGCGCAAACAGTGCGGCGATTTTCTCTCGTTCAAGCCAGACTTTGTCTTGAACAAAGCGAGCACCTTCCTCCGGGCGGTTGGAATAAGCCGGCAACACTTCGACCACACCGCAGCGTGCCCATTCGTCGAGTTCATCGCGATAGAGAAAGTCAACGTCAGGGTCATCAATTCCAAAGAAAAGTAACGACGGGCCAACGTTTTCTCCCCGCTGTTTCTGTAAAGCACGCTCTTGCAGAAAACCGCGGAATGGGGCGATACCGGAACCGGCGCAGATCATGATCATCGGAAGATGGGGTTCGACTGGTGGCCGAAAGCGTGCATTCGATGGTCTGACCGCAACGGACAAGCTGTCCCCCGTGTTGAGTCGCGCCAGATACGAAGACGCTACCCCCTCATGACGGCCATTGCCGGAGAGCGCCGGTGCATCGACCACGGCTACCGTCAGCGTCACGTGATCCGCTTTCCAAAGCGGGGACGACGAGATCGAATACTGGCGTGCTTTCAGCGCCGGCAGCATATCGAGGAACTTTTCGAATGACAGATCGACGGATCCGAAGCGTTCGAGCAGATCCATGACGGTGGTCCGCTTTTCCAGAATCTCGCGTTCGAAATCGTCGGCGCTCAGACGCTCAAGCTCGACCTTTTCGGGGGGGCAGCGCGTGGCAGCGGCCAGGCTGGACACTTGTGATCGAGTGGCCGGAACGGCGAGTTCGACATAGCTCGAAAACAGTTCGCCACAGCCAATTGCCTGGCCGAGCGGAAGGCGTGGATTGCTTGACGTTCCTTCAATCACCACCTGCGTGTCCCAGCTCACGCGAAACCGTCGCAGGACGCGATCGACGTTGTTTTTTGAGTTGCGAGGCAGAACGGCCAGGTAATCTCCCGATCGATAGGTCATCGCTTCCGGAAGTTTCAATTCAATGTGCTTTTTAGAACGGCTGCCAGCCACGCTAATATCAACCAGTTCTCTATTGTCGACGATGGATGCATGCGCCATGTCGCCGAAATTGAGTAATTTTTCACGAGTATTCTCGGCGAAACTTACTTTCAATGCGACATCGTTACGTTGAATAACCGAGACTTCCTTCCCGGCGCTAATCGCAAAGCGATTCCACATTTCGGTGTACCAACGGTCAAATTCACCAAAGAAGTCGCCACCGGAATCGAGTTCGCCTCTGAAGTGCACTCTCGTAGCACCGGCCTTCTCGAGCGCTTCATCGACCCGCTTGGGAATCGCCTGGTACGTCCGTGCCCATTGTTTGTTGCCGCACCCGAGAACCGAAAAATGGACGCCGTCCAGCGCACCTTCGTCCAGCGCTTCGACATACGGGACGAATGATCTGGCGTTGTCGGGCGGCTGTCCTTCATAGGAAGCGGTGACGATCACGATTGCAGGATATCCGTCGATTTTTCCTGCGAAGTCGTCGAGGGGCGCGCACGTGGCGTGAAATCCGTGACGACTCGCGTCGCCTGCAATGCGTCTTGCAAAGGATTCGGCGGAGCCCGTATTTCCCCCAAAGAGCACGAGCATATTCGACACATCTTCGCCGGTAGGGATCGACTGAACCGGAGCGACGCTGGGGCTTTGAGCGCTCGAGCGGGTGCGAAGGGCCGTATCGGGAACTTTAAGTGCACCTCGGGCTCGCGGTTTCACGTTCACCCGGAAACCGGCTGGCTTCAGCGTAAGCGTTTCGGCGACGTCCAGCTCGTAGTCCGGATCCGCGAAAGAGAAATCGAATCGCTGAAGCAGCATGATCAGGACGAGATGGGCTTCCTGCATGGCAAAAGGACGGCCGATACAGGCACGTGCACCATTGCCGAAAGGTTTCCATGAATTGGGCGGGAGTTGCTCCGCATTCTCCGGGGCAAATCGCTCCGGACGAAACGCCTCGACGTCCTCGCCCCAGACGCTCACATCCCGATGCAACATGGGAGTCAAGATCATGATGATGTCGTCGGGAGAAACGGCATATTTCCCGCCGAACGTGGTGTCGGCGAGCGGTTTCACGGCGAATCCCGGCGCTGTCGGCCAGATTCGCAACGTCTCCATGAGGATTTGTTCGATGTAGCGCAGTCGTGCGAGATGCTCGATCCGCGGTGTCTCGCTGCCAACAACCTCGTCGACCATGTCCCGTGCTTTTTGCAGGATGTCCGGGTTTTTGAGGAGGAAATAGGTGGCAAAGGACAGGAGCCCGCTTGTCGTTTCATGTCCGGCGATGAGAAATGTAATCATCTGGAAGACGATGTTCTCATCATCCAGTTTTTCTCCCGTTACCGGATCGACGCCATTCAGCATTCGGTCCAACAGGTCCATCGACTCTTCGTTGACGTGCGGGTTCTTCCGCCGGTCTTCGATCATTTTGGTCGCGAGCGATCGCATGACTTCGATGTCCGCGTCGAACTTTCGACTGCGATTGACCATCAGCTTCGACACAAGCTTTGGCCGCAGTTCGCGCTTTCCCGCCTCGCTGAGGGTGTTGACCATGGCATCGACGAACGGATGCTGGTCTTCACGGTAGAAGCTGTTGAAACGACAATCGAACGCACAAAGGGCAATCGTATCGAGCGTCAGCCGCGTCATGTGATCGGACACATCGACCGGCGTCTCCGGGCCGAACCGCTCCCAATGGAGAAACATCTGGTCGGCGATGTCGACCATCTTGTCGAACATCGACCAGATACTGAGCGGACCGAACGCCTGCATCAGCACACGATGCGCCTTGGCCCAGTTCGGTTCGTCACCGAATGCCGTAAATAACCCGTCCCCGATCGCGGGTCTAAGTTCGAGCAGCGATTGGTGTACACACTTCTGAAATCGGCTTTCATCACACGCTTCATCCACAAGCGCTTGTCCGCTGACAACGTAGTAACCTTGGCCGAACACCTCGAACCAATAGACCGGCCCGTAAGTTCGTGCGAGATCCATCATCTTTGCAAGCGGCGACGGCCCGAGAACCTCCATCAGATGACCGATGATGGGTTTCAGGGGCGGCTGGGGGGCGAGGGCGGAGGATTTCATTTCAATAACCTTTCACGAGGGGCATGTCAGAACATCGCATCTCAATCTATTGAACAAATGTAAAATAGACAAAATGACGTGTCCAGAGCTTTTTATGCCACCTGATGTAAGCCCTAATCCTGCCGATCCTCGCTTTCAGCGGAGTTACGATTCCCTTGTCCGTGCCGTGACCGAGCTGCTCGACGAGGCGCCCCTGAACAAACTCAGCATTGCTCAACTGGTGCAGCGCGCTGGCGTTGCTCGCCCCACGTTCTATCAACACTTTCCCGACCTCCAGGCGGCCGCTCAGCGGGCGGCGTTGGTGAGGCTCGACAGTGCTTTCACGTTCGTCGAGGAGCAAGGCAAGCTGCTGAACCCGCCGAACGTCGCCTTCGTCGAGTCAATGGAAGTGGAAACTGCGCTGATTCTTGAGCATCTGTATGCCCATCAGTCTTTCTATCTGACCGTATTCAACGACGCGGCGACATCGGCGTTTTTTGATGATCTGGTGACGTTCGTCGCCGGCCGCATCCTTCCACCCTATGAAGGGGTTCGCACGGAAGCAGAGCAGGATTGCTTGACGGTGCTTGGTGGTGGATTGGTTTGGGCGGTAGTGCACTGGCTTCGCCAGGGCACCACGCGCGAGACCCCGGAGGTCATGGCGAAGCGAATGGCCAAGACATCGGTGACGATCCTCGACGCTTTCGGTCTTACTACCGGGTTCGCACAGGCGGATTCGAATTAGCTGCAGGGGAGGCGCGGGAAGCGGTCAAGTTGCTCGACTTGCGCCGCTCAAGTGCCGAATCGAACGTTCGTCGATGGTGTTGCATGCGAACGTGCCGCACGTCGTCTTTTGCAACGGCACTAGCCTACAGTCACTTATCTATGCCGTTGGTCACAAGTTTCGATCGGCATGATTTTCGACTGGTGATGTAGTTTGCATTGCTTGACATATGCATGTTTGACGCACCGCACACGTGTCGAACGTATGCGTTGTCGCGCAAGCGAAAGGTGCAGCGGTGTGACGGTCAATGCGGCGCTGCCGGGACCGACGCTGTCGGACGGGTTCGGCTCGATGGTCGAGTCCGCGGCGCGCAAGCAGGGGCGCTCGGATAGCGTCTACGATTCCTGCAGGGGCGTTGAGCGCGTTGTTGCGATCTCGTTTGCTCTCGAGACGACCAGACGCGACGCGACAACAGCTTCTCCAGGGCGGGACGCTGAATGCGCGGACAGAGTTGGCGCATCGCGGCGATGGCAACCACCCGGCGGATGCTTGAGCTCCCAGCGCATGAGAGCTGCGACGACACGTGTATCCCTGTGCCGTCGTTTTTTTGTACCTCGTTATAGACGACTGGTCTAATATAATCAACAAGCATGGCAACGGGCCGGTTTTCCGTCCTGGCATATCCCGGCGAACAATGCGTGGTGCTCGGCCCCGTCCGTTGTCGCGGGACCAGCCGGATACGCGGTTGTCCGCCGCCGTCACGCCGCGAGGCGTTCAGAAAATACGAAATCCATCCTCATGACATTTGACTCAATTCACATGCCGTACCTCACGCGGCGCGTCCTGCTTGCGGCCGCGCTGGCCACGCTGCCGTTCGGCGCAGCCATTGCGCAGCCGGCGACGAGCGATGTAGCGGTTGAGGCCGCGTCGCCGCACGTGACCGAGCGTCAGGCGGCCGATCGCAGCGTCGGCGCACTTGAACAGGTCTTCTCGTTTACCGGCGCGATGCCGACGGGCGTCGCGGTTGACCCGCACTCGCGGCGGATCTTCGTCAACTTCCCGCGCTGGGGCGACGACGTGCCGTACACGGTCGGCGAAATCGTCGGCGACAAGGTGGTCGCGTACCCGGATGCGCAGACGAATCGCGCGGCGACGGATTCGCCCGCGGGGCATTTCATTAGCG
>NZ_MDEQ02000035.1 GCF_001883705.2 Burkholderia catarinensis | reverse complement strand
GCATGCCCGCCGGCAGGTCGTCCGGCAGCGGCTCGCCGACCAGCAGCACCAGCGCGTTCAGCGCCTGCGCGCGGGCGCGTGCCTGCGCCTGCTGGTTCGCGAGCGCCGTCTCGACCACCGTCTGCGACTGACGCAGCTCGAGCTCGGAGCCCGTGCCGTTGTCGAATTGCAGCTTCGTCAGGTCGTACGACGCCTGCGCGGATTTCAGCGTGTTCTCCGTGACCTGCAGCAGATCGTCGGTCGACAGCAGCGTCAGGTATTGATCGGCCACCTGCGACACCAGCGAGATCTCCGACGCCTGCCGCGCGTACGCGGTCGACAGGTACTGCGCGAGCGCCTGGTCCTTCAGGCTCTGCACGCGGCCGAACAGGTCGAGCTCCCACGACGCAGAGAGTCCGACGTTGTAGACGCGCGAGATCTGCGGCGCCCCGCTCGTCGACACGCCGGCCGGCACGCGCTGGATGTTGCCCGTACCCGTGCCGTCGAGCGTCGGGAACAGGCCCGCGCGCGTGATCTGGTACTGCGCGCGCGCCGCCTCGATGTTCAGCACCGACACGCGCAGGTCGCGGTTGTTCTTCAGCGCGATTTCGATCAGCCGCTGCAGGCGCGGATCGACGAAGAACTCGCGCCAGCCGATGGCGGCGGCCGCCTGGCCGTTCGCGCTGCGCGCGCCGGCCGCACCCGGCTGCGTCGCGTAGACGCCGCCGGCCGGGTACGCCTGCGCGACGGGCGCATCGGGCCGCTTGTAATGCGGCGCCATCGTGCAGCCCGCGGCGAACAGCGCGGCAGCCAGTGCGGCCGCCGTTGCAGTCAAAGCGTGTTTTTGCATCGTTACTGCCCCTTCGAATCGTGTGCGTCGCCGTGACCGCGCTGCAGGTCGCCCTGCACGAGACGCCAGGCGTCGTCGACGTTTTCCGTCTCGCCGCTGAAGATCGCGCGAACCCGCACGAAGAACATCGGGATCATGAAAATCGCGAGGAACGTCGCCGTGATCATCCCGCCGATCACGCCCGTACCGATCGCGTGCTGGCTCGCCGAACCCGCGCCGTTGCTGATCGCCAGCGGCAGCACGCCCAGCATGAACGCGAGCGACGTCATCAGGATCGGGCGCAGCCGCAGGCGCGCCGCCTCGATCGCCGCACGCACCGGCCCCATGTTCCCGTTCGCCTGCAACTCGCGCGCAAACTCGACGATCAGGATCGCGTTCTTCGCGGACAGGCCCACGGTGGTCAGCAGGCCGACCTGGAAGAACACGTCGTTCTCGAGGCCGCGCAGCATCGTCGCGAGCAGCGCGCCGACCACGCCGAGCGGCACGACCATGATCACCGAGAACGGGATCGACCAGCTTTCATACAGCGCCGCGAGACACAGGAACACGACCAGGATCGAAATCGCGTACAGGATCGGCGCCTGCGAGCCGGACTGGATTTCCTGGAACGACAGGCCCGTCCACGAATAGCCGATGCCTTCCGGCAGCTTGCTCGCGAGCGCTTCCATCGCGGCCATCGCCTGGCCGGTCGACTTGCCCTCCGCGGCCTGTCCCTGGATCTCGATCGACGACACACCGTTGTAACGCTCGAGCTTCGGTGAACCGTACGTCCAGTGGCCGGTCGAGAACGCGCTGAACGGCACCATCCCGCCCGCACTGTTGCGCACGTACCAGATGTTCATGTCCTCCGGCGTCATCCGGAACGGCGCGTCCGACTGTACGTACACCTTCTTGATCCGGCCGTCGGTGTCGAGGAAGTTGTTCACGTACTGCGATGCCCATGCGATCGAGAACGTCTGGTCGATCGCAGCGGCCGTGACGCCGAGCGCGTTCGCCTTCTCGCGATCGATATCGACCTTGTACTGCGGCGTATCGTTCAGGCCGTTCGGGCGCACGAGCGCCAGCACGGGATCCTTCGCGGCCATCCCGAGCAACTGGCCGCGCGCGGCCATCAACGCTTCGTGGCCGAGACCGGCGTTGTCCGTCAGCTCGAAGTCGAAGCCGGCGGCCGTGCCGAGTTCGGGAATCGACGGCGGGTTGAACGGAATCACCATCGCGTCCTTGTATCGCGAGTAGTGCGCGAAGGTCCGGCCGATCAGCGCCTGGACCTTCTGGTCCGACCGCTGGCGGTCCTTGTACGACTTCAGCTTCACGAACACGAGACCCGCGTTCTGGCCACGGCCCGCGAAGCTGAAGCCGTTGACCGTGAACACCGAGTCGACCACATCCTTCTCCGCGGTGGTCAGGTACGTGTTGATGTTGTCGAGCGTCTTGCCGGTCGTTTCCTGTGTGGAGCCGGACGGCGTCTGCACGATCATGAACATGTAGCCCTGGTCTTCGTCCGGCAGGAACGACTTCGGCAGGCGCGCGAACATCACGCCGACCGCGATGAACACGGCCAGGTAGATCACGAGCCAGCGCCCCGAGCGCCGAATCACGTGGTTCACGCCGCTCGTGTAGCGATCGCGGCTGCGGTCGAAGGTCCGGTTGAACCAGCCGAAGAAACCTTTCTTCTCTTCGTGATGCCCTTGCGGGATCGGCTTCAGGATCGTCGCGCACAGCGCCGGCGTCAGGATCAACGCGACGAGCACCGACAGCACCATCGCCGACACGATCGTCAGCGAGAACTGGCGATAGATCGCGCCGACCGACCCGCCGGAGAACGCCACCGGCACGAACACCGCCGACAGCACGAGCGCCACGCCGACCAGCGCGCCGGTGATCTGGCCCATCGCCTTGCGGGTTGCTTCCTTCGGCGACAGCCCCTCTTCCGCCATCACGCGTTCGACGTTCTCGACCACCACGATCGCATCGTCCACCAGCAGGCCGATCGCGAGCACGAGGCCGAACATCGACAGCGTGTTGATCGAGAAGCCGGCGAGGCCCATGATCGCGAACGTGCCGAGCAGCACGACCGGCACCGCGATCGTCGGGATGATCGTCGCCCGCAGGTTCTGCAGGAACAGGTACATCACGAGGAACACGAGCACGATCCCTTCGAGCAGCGTCTTGACCACTTCCTCGATCGACAGGCGCACGAACGGCGTCGTGTCGTACGGGTAGTGAACGACGAGACCGTGCGGGAAGTACTTCGACAGCTCCTGGATCTTGGCCCGCAGCGCAGTCGCGGTCGCGAGCGCGTTCGCGCCGGTCGCGAGCTGGATGCCGAGGCCGGCCGTCGGCTGCCCCATGTACTTCGTGTCGAACGTGTAGTTCTCCGAACCCAATGCCGCGCGGCCGACGTCCTTCAGCCGGACCTGCGAGCCGTCCTGGTTGACCTTCAGCAGGATGTTACCGAACTGCTCGGGCGTGCGCAGCAGCGTCGATTCGGTGATCGTCGCCTGCAGCACGGTGCCCGGCTTCGCCGGCGTGCCGCCGATCTGGCCGCCCGCGATCTGCACGTTCTGCTGCGTGATCGCGGTCGACACGTCGGTCGGCGTGAGGCTGTAGTTGGTCAGCTTGACGGG
The DNA here is from genome assembly GCF_001883705.2 of Burkholderia catarinensis. GTDB lineage: Bacteria > Pseudomonadota > Gammaproteobacteria > Burkholderiales > Burkholderiaceae > Burkholderia > Burkholderia catarinensis. The sequence goes on along the minus strand of NZ_MDEQ02000035.1, from coordinate 60,560 downwards.
GTCGAGCCAGATGCGCATCGAGAACTGCGAACCGAGCAGCAGCGTCTGGCCGACGCCGTTCACGCGGCTGAGCGGATCGAGCACGTGCGATGCCACGTAGTTCGTCAGGTCCTCCTTCGACATGCCGCCGTCCTCGGAGTTGAACGCGAACCACATCAGCCAGTTGCTGCTCGACTTCGTGACCTGCATGCCGAGCTGCTGCACGACCTGCGGCAGGTTCGGCGTCGCGAGCGACAGCTTGTTCTGCACCTGCACCTGCGCGACGTCCGGATTCGTGCCCGGCGAGAAGGTCAGCGTGATCGTCGCGTTGCCCGAATCGTCGCTCGTCGACGACATGTACAGGAAGTTGTCGAGACCGCTCATCTGCTGCTCGATCACCTGTGTCACCGTGTCTTCCACCGTCTTCGCGGAAGCGCCCGGGTAGTTTGCCTGGATCTGGATCGTCGGCGGTGCGATCGTCGGATACTGCGCGATCGGCATCTTGAAGATCGATGCGATGCCGGCCAGCATCAGCACGATCGCGATCACCCACGCGAAGATCGGGCGATCGATAAAGAACTTGGCCATGAAACGGACTCCCTGTTAGTGCGCGGCCGACGCGGCGGCCGAACTCGCAGCATTGGCGGCGGTACTCGCCGGCGCGGTGCCGGATGCCTTCGCGGTGCTTGCCGGTGTGCCGGACACGACGTCCGGCGCCGGTGCAAGCTGCGCGGCGACGGTCTTCACGGTCGCGCCCGGGCGCACCTTGTCGACGCCCTGCACGATCACGTGATCGCCCGCTTCCAGGCCGCCTTCGACGATCCAGTCCTGGCCGTACGTGCCGGTCGTCGTCAACGGACGCGCCTCGACCTTGCTGGCCGCGTTCACCACCATCGCGATCGCCTGGCCCTTCTGGTCATGCGTGACGCCGATCTGCGGCACCAGGAACGCGTTCTCGTTCACGCCTTCCTCGATCCGTGCGCGCACGAACATCCCCGGCAGCAGCACGCGGCCCGGGTTCGGGAAGATCGCGCGGATCGTCACCGAGCCGGTGGTCTGGTCGACCGTCACGTCCGAGAACTGCAGCTTGCCCGGCTCCGCATACGTCTTGCCGTCTTCCAGCACCAGCGACACCTTCGCCGCGCCCGGGCCGCTCGTCTTCAGGCGGCCGCTCTGCACGTCCTGGCGCAGCTTCAGGCCGTCGAGGCTCGACTGCGTCAGGTCGACATACACGGGATCGAGCTGCTGCACCGTCGACATCAGGGTCGCCTGACTCGCCTGTACATACGCGCCCGGCGTCACCTGCGAGATGCCGACACGGCCGGAGACCGGCGACACGACATCGGTGTAGCCGAGGTTGATCTGCGCGGTATCGACCGCCGCCTTGCCGGCTGCGACGTCCGCCACGGCCTGCCCTTGCGTGGCCACCGCGTTGTCGTAGTCCTGCTTGCTGACCGCGTTCGCGGCCACCAGCACCTTGTAGCGCGCGACCAGCGCGTTCTGCGTGACGAGGTTCGCCTGCGCCCGCGCGAGCGTCGCCTTCGCGCTGTTCAACGCGGCGACGTACGGCGCCGGGTCGATCTTGTAGAGGCGCTGGCCGGCCTTCACGTCGGTACCTTCGGTGAATTCACGGCGCAGCACGATGCCGTCGACCCGAGCACGCACCTGCGCGACGAGGAACGCACTGGTGCGGCCCGGCAGTTCGGTCACCGCCGGCACGGCTTGCGGCTGCACGGTGACGACGCCGACTTCCGGCGTTTGCGGCGGCGGCGCCGCTTCCTTTTTTCCGCACGCGGCCAGGAAAACGGCAGCCGTAGCGGCAGTGATTAAGTGGTATGGAACCCGTTCGACGCGCATGGAGCGACCTCTCGCAAATAGACGACCTTCAATGGGAATCACCAGGTCTCCTCACGGCCTGCACGTGCGGTCGGAATGCTGTCGCTTCCTTTCCGCCGCGGATGCGGCCACATATTTCGGGCGTTCGTTGCACCCTGCGGAGCGTTCGTTTGCCGAACTGCTTCCGAAAAAAGAACGGCGAGCCCGCGGCCCCGGCGGGCGCGCGGAGCCGTGGCGGCCAACCGGGCTGCTAGCTCGCGGGCCGGAACGCTGCGCCGGCGAATTCGATGAACGCGCGCGCGGCGGCCGGCAGACGCGCGGCACGCGCATGCGCGAGCTTCAGCGTGACGGGCGCGAGCGGGCGGACCGGCGCGACGCGAACCAGCGTGCCGGCCGCCAGATCGGCGTCAACGAGATACGCGGGCAGCACCGCGGCGCCCATGCCGGCCACGGCCAGCCGCCGCGCCATCTCGAGATGGCCGACGCCCGTATTGCCGAGCGTTGCGTCGGGTCGAAACGCGGCCGCATGGTCGTCGTCGGCCGCCGGCAGCTCCAGCCGCACGGCCGCGAGGTCCGGCCAGTCGCCCGACGCAGCCGCACCGCCGTGCGCGGCGACGTAACCCGGCGCCGCGACGCGCACGGATTCGTAGGCGGCCAGCGTATGCAGCGCGTGCGCACCGGACACCGGCATGCCGTCGGTCAGGAACGCGACATCGATGTCCTCGGCGGTCAGATCGACATGGGCATCGGTCAGCGTCACGGTCGGCCGCACGTCCGGAAACCGGTGCACGAAGCGATCGAGCAACGCGCTCAACTGGCTGAGCCCGAACGCGACCGGTGCGGCCACGCGCAATACGCCTTCCGGCTTGCTGCCCATCGCGACGAAACGGCCGTCGATCTCGTCGATCGCGCCGAGAATCCGCTCGACGCGCACGAGATACAGCTCGCCGATTTCCGTCAGCGACTGGTGGCTCGTGTTGCGTTGAAGCAGACGCGCGCCGAGGCGCGTCTCAAGCGCATCGACCAGCCGGCTCGCCATCGCCGTCGACACGTGCAGCCGTGTCGCCGCCCGGCGAAACCCGCCTTCCCTTGCCACCGTCACGAATGCCCGAATCGATTGAAGTTGGTCCATTTGTCCGGATTTCCTTGCGCGGACGACTGCCTTGACGCCTGCACACGCTGCCGCGTCACGGCCGGCCTGCATCGGTCCGGCCAATGCGGCGGCACCGACGCCGGCTACGCCGGGCCGGTCGGCACGCCCGCGACAGGCGCGGCCGGCATGCAACGGACGCAAGCCGGCCTCGGCTGGCCCGATGCATGCTCGTTCGATAGCAGTCCTGAGTCTTTTCCAGCGGTTCGCGGCGGCGACACGCGCGGCAGCGCCGGCGGCGTCCGCGAGTCATGCGACGGTCATACCCGCATCACCCGGGCGCGCTGGAACACATTTCTTTCAGCAGGTGCAATGGTATGAAAACCACCGGGAAATGGCTTGCCCGATCCTGCGATTGTTTTGCCTTAATTTCCGAATTTGTGCACTGCACACCGCGCAACGACGGGTGATGCGATCACCGACCGTGCAGGTCCGGATGATCGGGCTAATTTCCGACAGGTTTAGGCAATCCCGCGCACGCGACTGGCCGTACGATGTGACCGCCGTGCCGGCGCCCCTGCCGGCACCTCGACAGGGAATCGCAACCGCGGGCGTTGCTCCGCTCACTCCGCCATCCGTTCACGCAACATGGAAAACGACGCCCGAACGCCGCTGCTACAGCGCACCACGCCCGGTCACGACCCTCGATCGCCGGCCCGGTCGCCCGCGGCCCGGCTCGCGACGATGATCGCCGCCTACGCACCGCACGACGGCGCATTCGAACTCCCGGTGCGCGGCATGCGCATCGCGCGCGCATCCGCGTCGCCGCCGCACTGGAACCACGGCGTGCACCACGCGTGCGTGAGCATCGTCGGGCAAGGCGCGAAATCGATGCGGGTCGGCGACGGCACCTACACGATCGACGAATCGCGGATGCTGGTCGCGACGGCCGACCTGCCCGTCACCGGCCGCGTGATGCGCGCGAGCCCGGCCGAGCCGTTTCTTTACGCGCAACTCGACCTCGACCCGGCCCGCATCGCGGCACTCACGCCGCGCGTCTTTCCGCGCGGGCTGCCGAAGGCCGTCGACTGCGGCGCGCTCGACACGCACGATGCGCCGCCGGAAATCGTCGACGCCGTCATGCGGCTGATGCAACTGATCGCGCAACCCGACGATCTCGACCTGCTCGCGCCGCTGATCGTCGACGAAATCCTGATTCGGCTGCTGCGCGGCCCGTCGGGCGCGCGCGTCGCGCAGGTCGGCCAGGCCGATTCGACGACGCAGCGCATCTCGCGCGCCGTCGCGTGGATTCGCGACCACTACCTCGATCCGATGACGGTCGACTCGCTCGCGCGACAGGTGGACATGAGCCCGTCGACCTTCCATCACCACTTCCGTGCGGTCACGTCGATGAGCCCGTTGCAGTGTCAGAAGGTGCTGCGGCTGCAGGAGGCGCGCCGCCTGATGTGCCTGTCGGCGCTGGATGCGCGGCAGGCGTGCCGCAGCGTCGGCTATGTGAGCGCATCGCAATTCAGCCGCGAATACGCACGGCTGTTCGGCGATGCGCCGGGCCGCGACGTCGTGAGACTGCGCGGCGAAGCGGTGCCGCTGTCCCGCGTCGCGCCGTAGGCCGCTCGCGTCACGCGCGCGGCGCACGCCGCGCGTCGAACCCACGATGTTCGATATCGAAAGCAAGCGTTTTCATAAAGGCATGCCGGTTGCATGGACAGCGTTGTCCGGACCGGTCGGCTCACGCTTCAAATGCAGGACTACAGATTATTTACGTCGGCCATGCAAGGCGTGGTACTCACGCACCGGCCGTGCCTGATTCAGGAACCGCGGGAGCCGCAGGACGCGTTCAGCGCAGCTTCGTCGGCGGCCAGCATCTCGGGCACGCATTCCCGCAGGAAATCGACGAACGTGCGAATCTTCGCGTCGAGATACTGCCGCGACGCATACAGCGTGTAGACCGTCAGCTTCTGCAACCGGTAATCGGGCAGCACACGCACCAGCGCGCCGCTCGCGAGCCCGGGCAGCGCGGCCGACATCGGCAGCGAGCCGATCCCGAGGCCGGCACGCAGCGCGGCGCCGAGCGCATCGGCGATATTCACCTGGAAATCCGGCAGCGGCAGTTCGAACGTTTCGCGGCCGTTCGGGCCGTCGAGATGCCAGCGGTCGCGCGGAAAGAGCGGCGTGACGATCTGCAGGCACGCATGCCCTTCGAGATCGTTCACCGTGCGCGGCGTGCCGCGCGCCTTCAGGTAGGCGGGCGATGCGCACAGCACGCTGCCCACGTCGCCGAGCCGCTGCGACACGAGCCCGGAATCGGGCAGCTCCGTCGTGCTCAACTGCAGCGACACGTCGTAGCCTTCGTCGATGATGTCGGGCACGTGCTGCGACAGCGTCAGCTCGACCGCGACCGACGGATAGCGCTCACGGTAGCGCACGACCGCGGGGACCACGTAGGACTGGCCGAAACTCGTCGTCGCGTGAACATGCAGCCGCCCGGACGGCTTCGCCTGTGCGTCGGCCGCCTCCGCTTCCGCTTCGTCGATATAGCCGAGGACGCGCTGGCAGCGGTCGAGATAGCGCTGCCCGGCGTCGGTCAGCGCGATGCGGCGCGTGCTGCGGTTGAGCAGGCGCGTGCGCAGATGCGTTTCGAGCTGCGCGACCGAGCGCGATGCGTAGGCCGTCGTGATGTCCATGCGCTGGGCCGCGCTCGTAAAGCTGCCCTCCTCCGCGACCCGGACGAAAATGCGCATCATCTGTAACGTGTCCATCGACCTGTCCCCGGCATTGAGATCACGTCGCGCCACCGTGCGGCCATGGTGCCGGCGGTTCCGGCGCGGGCCGGTCTGGCGCGAATTGTGCGGAACAGTACAGCAGCCCCGCAGGCGTGTCCAGTTCGCCGTACGCGGCATGATCCGGATGCCGAATCGTGTCGCGCAGCGACGCTGCACGCGGCGTCCGGACCGAGCGCGCCGACATGCGACCGGCATCGGGTCGGCAAAAACTACCCGCCGGCCACGATGCCGCTCCGCAAATTACGTCCTTCCCGTCTCGCGCGTTACGCGGCGGCCGCCGCATCGAACGGATTGCGCAACACGATCGTGTCGTCGCGCTCCGCGCCGGTCGTGATCACCGAAACCGGTGCGCCCGCGACGGTTTCGATGCGCGCAATGAAATCCTGCGCGGCGCGCGGCAGCGCCGCCCGCTCGCGCACGCCCTTCACGGTGCGTTGCCAGCCGTCGAACCGTTCATAGAGCGGCTTCGCGCGCGACTGCGCATCGAGGCTCGCGGGCAGATGGTCGACCCGCGCGCCGTCGAGTTCGTAGCCGACACACAGCTCGATCGACTCGAAGCCGTCGAGCACGTCGAGCTTGGTGAGCGCCAGCGAATCGATGCCCGAGATCCTGACGGCCTGGCGCAGTTGCGCAGCATCGAGCCATCCGCAGCGTCGCGGCCGGCCGGTGTTGACGCCGAACTCCTGCCCGCGCGCGCGCAGCGTTTCGCCGGTTGCGTCGGTCAGCTCGGTGAGGAACGGGCCGCCGCCGACACGTGTCGCATACGCCTTGGTCACGCCCAGCACATGGCCGAGCTTCGACGCGCCGAGCCCGGTGCCGGCCGCTGCGGCCGATGCCACGGTGCCCGACGACGTCACGAACGGGTACGTGCCCCAGTCGATGTCCAGCATCACGGCCTGCGAGCCCTCGAACAGGATGCGCTCGCCGCGGTCGGTCGCGTCGTTGAGGTCGGCCCAGACGGGGCGCACGAACGGCAGGATCTTCGGCGCGAGGTCGACCAGCGTCGGCAGCATCGCGTCGCGGGCATGCTCGTCGAGCCCCAGGCCGCGGAACCACGCGTTGTGATGATCGACGAGCACGTCGAGCCTGGCGGCAAGCCGGCCCGGTTCCGCGAGATCGCCGACGCGCAGCCCGCGACGCCCGACCTTGTCCTCGTAGGCCGGCCCGATCCCGCGCAGCGTGGTGCCGATGGGTTCGCGGCGCAGACGCTCCTGCGCCTGGTCGATCGCGCGGTGAATCGGCAGCACCAGCGTCGCGTTCTCGGCGATCGACAGATTGTCCGGCGTCACCGACAGCCCGAGCTCGGCCATCCGCCCGATTTCCGCAAGCAGCGCTTCCGGATCGAGCGCCACGCCGTTGCCGATCACGCCGCGCTTGCCGCGCACGATACCGCTCGGCAACAGTGCGAGCTTGTATGTCTTGCCGCCGACGACCAGCGTATGGCCCGCGTTGTGGCCGCCGTTGTAGCGTGCGACGAGATCGGCCTGCGCCGCCAGCCAGTCCACGACGCGCCCCTTGCCTTCGTCGCCCCATTGGGCGCCCACTACCACCACGTTCGGCATGCTCCGCACTCCATGTGAGAAATTCAGACACTTGCTCGGCCGAGCCGGCCGTTTGTGTGCCATATTGGCGGAGCTGCAGCGCCCGATCAAACGATTAAACCTGAACCATCGTGTGAGTAAATTTCACGCGAAAAGATGCAATGGCCCGACGACTCCCTCCGTTGAATTCGCTGCGCGCGTTCGAAGCCGCCGCGCGGCTCGGCAGCTTCACGCTGGCCGCCGACGAGCTGTGCGTGACGCATGGCGCGATCAGCCGGCATGTGCAGCAACTGGAAGCGTGGCTCGGGCGGCCGCTGTTCGAGCGACACAACCGGCGGGTGGAACTGACCGACGCCGGCCGCGCGTATCTCGCCGAGGTCGGCGCGTCGTTCGACCGGATCGCGCTCGCCACCGCGCAGCACTTCGGCCATGCGCAGCAGCGCGTGCTGCGCGTCAGCGCGCCCGCGACGTTTTCGTTGCGCTGGCTCGTGCCGAAGCTGTCGTCGTTCCAGGTCGCCCACCCGACCATCGAGGTGCGGCTGTCGACGTCGAACGAGCCGATCGAGAAGCTGTGCGACAAGGTCGACCTGATCGTTCGCGGCGGCCCGCAGGCCATCGACGGTTACGTCGCGGAGGAATTCCTGTCCGAAGCGCGGCTGCCGGTGTGTGCGCCGAAGCTGCTGGAGGGCCGGCCGTTGCATACGCCGGTCGATCTCGCCGGCTTCACGCTGCTGCACGCGGCAACCTATCCCGGCATGTGGCCCGAATGGCTCGCGGCGGCCGGGCATGCGAATCTCGTGCCGCGACACTCGCTCACGCTCGAGCATTTCTACCTGACGCTGCAAGGTGCGCTCGACGGGCTCGGCGTCGCGATGGGACCGATCGCGCTCGTCGCCGACGACATCGCCGAAGGCCGGCTCGTGCAGCCGTTCAGCGAACCGGCGCTGCCGCCGTGGCGCTACTTCACCTACGCGGCATCCGCACGCGCGAACGACGACGCGGTGCGCGCATTCAGGGACTGGCTGAAGGTGACGGGGAACGCGACTGCGTCGGGCGGCCGGCACTGACCGCATCGGCGTGTCGGTCATGCGCACCAATAAATGTAGGATTACGAATCAAATAATGCAAACGTGCGGCACGTGCTTGCCTTCGTCGATGCGGGGAATGCTGCTCACGATGTGCGTCGCGTGACCGCGACGCACGCGGCAAGCCGCGGATCGAACCGTGGCTTGCCGCCTGGCGACGCTTACTGGCTTGCGCCGACGCCGGCTTTTTTCTCCGCGTTCTGCAGGTTCTGCGGATAGTTCGGGTCGTTGGCTGCCGGCTTGTAACCGGCGTCCTCGAGTTTCTTCAGCTCGGCGGTGTTCTTTGCACGCGCAGCCTTGTGCTCGGCTTTGCGTTGGGCCCTGGCCGCCTTGCGTGCCTGGCTCTTCGCTGCCTTGGTGTCCGCTCCAACGGGCGCGCTGGCGGGCTCGGTCTGCGCAAACACGGGAACTGCCGAGCCGAACAGGAACGCGGCTGCAGTAGCAGCCAGCGTAAGTTTTTTGATCTGGATTCGCATCGCTGAACTCTCTCTTTTGATGACTATCACGGTTTGAAAAACCTTCGAGATACCGCCCCTGCCCTGATCGGTCGCCATGCCGCGATCGGGACCTGTGCATCATAACCGCGTCGCGAAAAATGTGGCGTCAACGTGATGACGGAATGGGGATACATGTATGGGAGAAAAATGTGTCCTTCGCTCTACCGTCGCCAGGCAGGGATAGGAGCGGCGTATTGCGTGTCGGCACATGTGCAGACCGTGTTGTTGCGACATGCGGAAACGGTCGACGTGCCGCACACTGCGGTGAAGACGACGGGGACGCGCAGACAGTGCGTCGCGAAGCACCCGTGACTGTTTCATAGGTGGTGTTGTCCATACGCTCCGCTCATGCTCGACGTGATTGTCATCACACAAGGCGCGATCACCGCAGCGGCAGTCGACCTGTCCATCACGTTGTCAGTCGACGCGATTCGAGCGACGGTTCCTCCCATAAACGACCACGATTCGGTTTGTACGGCGACCAAGGCAATCGCATTGCATCGCCCCGGCGCGCGGTGATGAATCGGGAAACCGATCTCTGCGCTGTGATGCCGAGGGTTACCTGTGCCAATGACGCTGGTTACCGTCTGGTCCGTATGACGATAAGAGTGGACGCCTTGCGTGCGATGAAGACGTTGACCCGATTCACTTCTCGAATGCGCAAGGGAGCCGCACACCTGTTGCGATGTTCGTCTTGCGAACGCTGCGTGTCGTGTCGATGTCGCGACGACGCGTGTGAGTCCGTCCGACTCTGCGCGTGAACACATCAGGCGACGCGTGCTGGCCACAGATTTCTCATTCGGCGCCTTCGGCTGCCCGGCATCCCGTGCGGGTGTCACGGACGGCACAGCGTGTCTATACCTGTGGGTTCGTTTGATCGGTGAGCTTTTACGGGAGTTGGAAGCGTTGGAGGGTGAGAATGTTCGGGATCATCGCTCGAATTCGATTGAGGTGAGCTTCGTCGCCGACAGCATCTTCACGTTGGTACGCAACGTTCACGAGATCGGCCCGGGAGCCGGCGACGTTTGCAGACGGCTCCGGCCCCACGCAGTTCGCCTCCTGGAAGCCTCACTGGCCTCTCCTTGCGATCCGAAGGCACAGCATTGATCGTCGTTTGGTTTTCCAAAGGTAGAAAATCGCTAGACCACCGGGTGGCGAGGCAAACCGAGGCGATTTCCTCCGTGCACAGGCCACAGGCTAAATGTGACGAGGAACGTCGATAGGTCTTCGAAAAAAAACTTGTCCACGGATGGGGAAGTACGAGTGCAAAAAACCACTCGCGCGCCGTCCAGGATGATTTCGAACTGCCGTGGGTGAATCGGGAGAGGTCGGCGACTCCGGCCGATGATCCGTTTTGCCGGTCAATTTTGGGGCCCGGGGTGGTCACGACGCCGGTTTTTCGATCCCATAGATAGGAACCTGTACGTCGAAACGGGGGGTTTCTAGCCGATTTCCTCCCATAGGTTTCTACGTTTCGGGGCTTGTGAGTAGGCACTCACCTCCGCTGAAAGCCTTGTCGGGCCTGGAGCCTTGGTGGAACAAGGCGGCGGGCTGTTGTTCGGCAAGCCGGAACGGGAGTGTCGAGACGCGTGCCGTACCACAGACGGCTCCCTTTGGTAGCGGTTTATGGGGCTTGTCTTTCTGTGCCTGCACACGTGTGTTTACATCTTTTGTTAACAACGTTTACTTCTTTAACTACTTTTAGACGGCTCACAGCCTTATCCAGCAAGGGTTTGATGGGGGTTCGGTACCCATTTATGGGAGCACAGGTGTAAGGGTCTGGGGTTTCAGGTCTGTGGATTTGGGGTTTGGGGTACCGCGTTGTGGGGAATCGGGGTTGTGGATATGGGGTAAGCGTACCCGGTTATGGGAAACCGGCCGGAAAACGCATTGGGTAGTCATCTATGGGAACGCACGAAGGTAGCCTTTTATGGGGGCGGTTTGTTGATCGGCGAGCGCTTGTAAGCACAGCGTTTTTCTTTGGGGAGCCGTTTATGGGGACCGTGAAAGGTAGCCGGTTATGGGTGGCAATTGGGATCGATCGGTTGCATTTCACCAGGATTCTCTGTTGGCTGTTCCCATAGACAGGATCGATGCAGCGGACAGGTAACCTTTTATGGGGAAAGCGACTGGTTGCCGTTTATGGGGGCGCTTTCTACCTTCGAGACCGAAAACAGCGCAGCCGACGAATCCGGAGTCGATCGACAGGTACCCACCTATGGGAATCGATAAAGGTAGCCAGTTATGGGAGAAAAGTGCGACCGTGCTGCGGGGCACCACGAATCTGCCCGCCGATCGCGATTTCGCTCGTTTGCTCCCCATGGATGGCTACCTTCCTGGCGGGCAAATCTCGTGCCGGGTTTCCGGGCGCGGACACGAAAGGTAGCGACTTTTGGGAGGTATTTTGGCCAAAAGGTAGATGGATATGGGGCTCTGCTCAGATTGCGCAATCATAAATTTTCCTTTTATATCTGAGGCTTAGACCCGATAGTGCAAGTGATTCAGGAGCAAGGACGTTGCCCCTCGACACGAAAAGGTATAAAGTCCGCTCTCACCAAGGTCACCTGATCCGGACATCACGATGCCGCGCAAGCCCGCAAGCAAAGGCTCAGACAAACAGGTTTCGCTGTTTCAGACACCAGAGCCTCCCGACTTGCTGCGCAAGGCGGTCCAGGCGATTCATATCGCGCCCAAGTCGGGAAAGATCGGTCTGCAGCAGCGCAAGATGTTCAGTTCGCTGATCAAGAACGCGCTTCGGCAGGAGGCGTTCGAGCCAGGCCGCACGAGTTTCTCGATCTCGATCGCGTCGCTTTCCCACGAGAGCGGGTTGAACAGCAACAACACGAAGTACGTGAAGGACACGGTCAACTCGCTGATCAGTACCGTCGTCAACTGGGACTACCTGGCCGCGGACCGTTCGACGGTCTGGAAGGCGTCGGGTCTGCTCGCCGGCGCGGAGCTCGAGCAATCGGTGCTGAAGTACAGCTTCTCCGACCAGATTCGCAGCGAACTGCTCAATCCCGAAATCTACGCGCTGATCGATATGCGGATCGCCCGCGAGTTCCGGCGGTCGCATTCGCTTGCGCTGTGGGAAAACACGGTGCGCTACGAGGGGATCGGTATCACCGCGAAGATCCCGCTGCCGAAATTCCGTGACCTCATTCTCGGCCAGGACAAGGCGTCGCAGTCGTACAAGGAGTACAAGCTGTTCAAGAGCAAGGTCCTGGTGCCGTGCATTCAGGAGGTGAACGAAGTATCGGATCACACGCTCGAGCTGATCGAACACAAGTCCGGCCGCAGCGTGGAAGCCGTTCAGTTCAAGGTGACGCGCAAGCAGAGCGCCGATACGGTCGAGGACGGCGACGTCAAGAACGAAGCACTGGTCGAGGAGGTCGCCAAGTTCGGCATTCCGCGTTCGGAAGCGCGCCGGCTGATCACGCAATACGGTGTGCAGCGCATCAAGGCGGCGATCGCCTATACGGTCAATCGGACTACGAAGAAGAATGCGGCACCGGTCGACAACGTGGCCGCGTATTTCCGCAAGGCGCTGACGCACGGCTATACGCTGGCCGACGGGCAGGGAACCGAGGCGGCCGCACCGGTGAAGGAATCCGCGCAGAGCAAGCAGGAGCAGATTCGCGACAAATATCTGGCGGCGAAGGTCGAGGAAGCCGGCGCGTATTTCCGCGAGCTGGAGATCGACGACCAGACCAAGCTGATCGAGCGCTACAACGAGACGGTGACAGGCTCGAAGGACTTGACGCTGTCGCCGAAGAAGAAGGCGAGCAAGCTCGCGCAGACCAGCTTCTTCCGATGGCTGGCACTGGATACCTGGGGCGAACCGACCTCGGACGATCTGCTGGAATTCCTGCTCAAAAGCAGTCTCGCAGGCAATTGAACGAGGCCTCGCAGCCGGGTGTGCACCGTGCGCCGGATCTTGTCGTCCGGCTTCGCGGTGCAACGCGGATGCGAGGCCTTCTACTTTTGGCGGGTTAGTTTTGCGTGGCCGCCGCCAGCTCGGCGACGTACGCGTCGATGACGGTCTTGAGCCTGTCGGCGAGCGCTTCCTGGTGGGACGCGTCGACGCCCTTGAGCTGCAGATCCAGGCGTCCGTCCGGATAGGTCTTCAACTGGCCGACCGCTCGCGATTCGAGCGCGAAGTCGTGACGAACGCTGTAACGCGTGCGTCCTGCCTTCTTGTTGCCGTCGCTCTGCGCACGCAGGAAATTCTCGAGATCGCGGACCGATTTTTTCCGGTCGATGACGGCCGTAAGTAGCCGGTCGGCCGTCGGCTCGCCCAGGCGCTCGAAGATCAGCTTCAGGAAGTACGCGGCCTGCAGGCCGACCACGTCGTTCGAACTGGCCATCCGTTCCAGGAGCGTGTTGGGCAGTGCGTTGAGCGACAGCGTCTTGCTGATCGATGCCTTGTCCTTGCCGATCTTTTCCGCCAGCGTGTTCTGGTCGGAAAAGACCTTCTCGTCGAGGAGACGCTTCCACGCAACCGCATCGTCGAAGATCGTCTGGCGTTCATGGTCGTGGTTCGCCCGATACGCGATCGTATAGAGCTGCTCGGGCGTGTGGTCCGTGCGGAACGTGGCGTTGATGGTCTCGTCGCCGTTGATGCTCGTCGCGCGCAGCCGGCGTTGCCCGTCGATCACGACGAGCTTGCCGGGAAACTCCGGGAGCCGCGTGACCTTGATCGGCTCGATCTGCCCTTCCCGTTTCAACGTCAGTGCGAGTTCGTGGAGGCTCGACTCCGAGTAGAACACGCGCGGGTTGAACGGGTTCGGGATGCAGTCCTTGACCAGCACCTTCTGCGGCGCGCCGAGATCCGACGTACCGGCGGGCGTGGCTGCGGCCGGGGCGCTGTCGGGCGCCGTTTCGACGGCGGCATTCGGTGCGGCCGCCGGTTCGGGCAGCCGCGTTTCGAGCGCCGCATTCTCCTGCGCGAGCCCGCGCAACAGGCCGGCTGCGAGATGCAGATTGCCGGTCGGCTTCTTCTCTTTCGATGTGTCCTTAGCCATGGGCGGCTCCGGTAGCGCGCGTCGACGCGATGTATTGGGCCATTTCCGTGACCAGTTTTTCGATTTCCGCGCGGGCTTCTTTCAGGCCCTTCAGGTACCGATTGTGATGATGGATCGTGGTGCCGAGCGCGAACGTCTGACGGTAGACCTCGCGTTGCGCGATCTGGCTGTCCAGCAGATGCTCCCCTATTTCTTCAGCCCTTAGAATTTTTAAAATCTCTTCACGCATTTTAGTTTTTCCATTGACACTGTTCAGCATCAATGCGGAAGAAAGACTCGGGTTACGGATGGTCCGCATCGACTCGATCATGCGAATCATCGCGACAGTGCTGTACAGGTCGGCCGGCGATGGCGACAGCGGCACGAGGCAGAAGTCGGCAACTTCGAGTACGGACGCAATCCGCGGATCTTCGAGGTTACCGGGACAGTCGATGACGATCACGTCGAAGTTCGCGTCCTGTTTCTTGATCTCGCCGCCGATGCCGCGGCCGGCAGGAGCCAGCGAAAGGACCGTCATCGGCAGCGTGTTCTCGCCGCTCGTAACCCATCGGACGGAAGTGCCTTGAGGGTCGGCATCGATCAGGGCGACCTTGTTGCCGCCGGCCTCGAATGCGGCTGCGATGTTGACCGAGATGGTTGTCTTTCCAGTCCCACCTTTTTGATTACTGACGGCGATCTTGAAAGCCATTAAATTCCTCCAAGGAGTTTTGCGTAATATATGTAGTTATTGTTGAAATGTCCAGAAAAGCGTTCGACGTGATGGATATTTTGATGATCGCTGTGGTTGTCACGTGACAAGTGGGCCGAATGGCCAACGAATCATCCGCGAATCACGATCGAGTAAAAATAAAATTGACGATCGTGTTCGAAAGAATTTGCAAGAATCTAGAGAAAATTGATTGTCTTTAACGACAATGACGAAGGTGGAACGCAGAGATCGGTTGCCGCCTGACTACGTTTTTGTTCCTGGCAGAGTACGTTGTGACTCCGATTGGTTGGTGTCCCGAATGGCATCGGGACGCGCAGTTGTCACGTGACAAGTCGCAAGGGGTTGATCCTCGTCGGTCCGATGCGTCGCTAAGAAATCCTTGATTCGGTCGTTTTTTTGGCGTGGCGCGATCACTTCAACATCCGATATACCGCCTCTGGCTTGGTGGAATTACCTGTCGGCAAGGCGAGTTGTCACGTGACAATCGACTCAAAGCACGAGTCAACGCAGAGCTGAGACGCTTCTCAAAATCTGTTGCGATCGAACAATACGGATGGAGCACAAGTAGGTCGGTAAGGAGGAATTTGCCGGAGATGGCTTGTCGCTAAACGCAGGCGGCCGCGCGGTTTGGTTGGCGAGTTGTCACGTGACAACAGGAACGTTGTACCCGGAAACTCGAGCAGTGAAGTGGTCTGAAACGCTCGACTTGCCGTTGTAGAAACACGGCTATGTCGAAGATGTCGAGGCATCAATCGAACTGCTGCTCCTGGATCCCCGATCGCAGCCTACTCGTATTCTCGTGCCGACATGATGCATCCAGTCGCTTGCCGAACTGCATCCGGGAAAACATGTCGTGGATGTCGATGATATGTCCCCATTTAAAGGGGAGCTTAAATCCAGGCCATCACATACCTAGCCGGCAGGGGAGGGATGTGGTTTCGTCATGCATACCAGCACTGCGGCCGATGCCAATCAGCATCTCAACACAACCATGACGCGCATGGAGGCTCCGATTGGCAGCAAAACCCCGTGTTGAAAGCCGTGCTACAACACAAGCGGGCCGGATCGTGAAACATTTTCGAGAAATGGCGCATTCTCGGAAATCCTTGTCTGGCAATGGCTTGCGCCATATTCTTCATGTTGTTTCACGCAAAATTGACTAGATCGCACTCGAAAATGGGGGCGTATGAGTTTTCATGTGCCGCCATCGCCCGCCGACCCGAAAGAGGTATGAATTGTACGTTTCGATACGTAATTTGTAGTATATAAAACGATTTTCGGTGCGGGGTTCCGTACCGAAGAGAAATCGATTTGCAGCTGATCCAGCCCATCACAGCACCCTGTCGAGTTTCTTACCCGATGCGTAGCGCCGATATTCAACGCGAGTTGTCACGTGACAACGCACGCACCTGTTGCGCGATTCATTGAATTGCGGAGCCTCGCGAGAAAACTGAACCATGGGGTATCTACGGCCGAGAGTCCGAAAGACAGCAAAGAAACTTGATTTTCGACCGAGGGTGACGTCGTCATCAGTCCAGGAGGGCGATATGGGGCAGCCAGTCTGTAGCCGATTGACGCTCGCGAGCTTGGGTGCGAGGACGACTTTCGAAGGGTGGCCGCCCATCGCTCGACATTCAACCGGGATTTTTTTGATCGACGCCGGGCAATCAATCCTGAGTTGGCAAGAAGCGCGCATCCTGCTGCGTTCGCTCGATTTAGTCTGCCAGATCCGTCACGCGTGAAGTCGACCCGACAATTCCGCGGCTCCCGCCAAAGTCGGCATCCAGCCTCTTCAGCCGAACCTTCCGCGATCAATAACTTGCGGCAATCGAAAGAACGACGTCCGTCCCGCTCCGCAGGCTGTCGATATCCCGCCGCGGCGAATTTCCGAACAACCGGCTGTATTCGCGGTTGAACTGGGTAGGGCTCGCATACCCGACCCTGAACGACGCCGACGCGGCGTCGAGCCGCTCGGACAGCATCAGCCGCCGTGCCTCATTGAGCCGGATCCATTTCTGATACTGGAGCGGGCTCATGCCCGTGAGCTGACGGAAGTGGTGATGGAAGGTCGAACTGCTCATCTGAACCTGCGCCGCGAGATCATCGACTCGCAGCGACTCGTCATAGTGAGCCCGCAACCACCGGATCGCGCGCGACACGCGGTTGCCTTGGCTGCCGGCGGACGCGATCTGACGCAGGCGGGCGCCCTGGTCGCTCGTCAGCAATCGATAGTAGATTTCCCGTTCGACGTACGGTGCGAGAACGGCAATGGCGTTCGGGTCATCCAGCAACGCCAGCAACCGGTTCAATGCGTCGTACAGCGGTTCGGTCATGTCGCCGACGACGAGGCCGCGGCCCGCGGGGGCCTCGTCGTGATCCGGCGCGACCTGCACCATCAGCTCGGCCATGACGCGAAAATCGAGCTTGAGCCCGAGCCCGAGAAACGGTTTTTCGCGGCTGGCCTCGATGACCTGCGTCGAACCGGGCAAATCGAGCGACGTGATCAGAAAGCGGTTGGCGTCGTAGATATAGGCGTCGCCGCTCTGAATGACTCGCTTCGTGCCCTGAACGACGAGACCGAAGCTCGGCTCGACCATGCAATCCATCGGTTGCGTCGGCGCTTCCCTTCGATGGAAGCTCAGGTTCGGAATGGCCGTGGTGAGGTGGTCGACGCCTTCGGTCCATTTCGCGACGCGCTCGGCGAGCGTCTGCCGCAGGTCGTTCTCTTTGTTGTGGGTGGTTGACCGGCGACCGGCATGGTCGAATGCAGCGATTGTGGCGTCGTCGTCTCGTTGGCCGGGGGTGTATCGGACGGGTGCCGGAGGCATGACTTCTCTATTCAGGTAAGCGGTTCTACAGGGCAGGCCGTCGACATGCGGGTGCTCCGGCAACGCGCCTTCCGGAATCGCGGTATTGCCGCGCTCCCGGACCGAATGCGCAATGACCGGTGGACCTACTTCGTCGCCTGCGATGCGCAAAGCTGCCAGCGGCGCGATTTCGTTGCCGGCGCTGTCGCGCGCTCGTCTACCGTGCGCCACCACCGCTCGCCGCGATGCGGCTCGTCGAGATCGAGGCGCTCGCCCATCCTGGGCGTCGACAATTCGATGCCGCGTACTATCGCCAGCGCCGTGACGCGCTCGAACGGTTCGTGCCAGCGATGCATCGCGAGATCGAACGTGCCGTTGTGGATCGGGATCAGCCAGCGTCCGCGCAAATCGATGTGCGCCTGCACGGTTTCTTCCGGCTGCATGTGCACGTACGGCCATTGTGCGTCATATGCGCCTGTTTCGATCAGCGTCACGTCGAACGGCCCGAGGCGCTCGCCGATCGTCCGGAATCCGTCGAAATAGCCTGTGTCGCCACTGAAAAACACGCGCAGGTCGCCGTCGACGATGACCCACGACGCCCACAGCGTGCTGTTGCCGTCGAACAGGCTGCGCCCGGAGAAGTGCTGTGCGGGAGTCGCGGTGAGCGTCAGGCCGGCCACGTCGACACTTTGCCACCAGTCGAGCTGACGGATCTTCTTCGCATCGATGCCCCATTCGATCAGGCGATCGCCGACGCCCAGCGTTGTCACGAACACGTCGGTGGTTGCCGCGAGCGCGAGCACCGTGTCGCGGTCGAGGTGATCGTAGTGATCGTGCGACAGGATCACGCCGCGCAGCGGCGGAAGATCCTCGAGCGCGATCGGCGGCGCATGGAAACGCTTGGGGCCGACGCGCCGAAACGGCGATGCGCGCTCGGCAAACACGGGATCGGTCAGCCAGAATTCGCCGCGCAGCTTGAGCAGCAGCGTCGAATGACCAAGCCGGAACAGGCTGCGATCGGGTGCCGCGTCGAGTTCCGCGCGGGTCAGCGAATCGACGGGCAGCGCGCCTGCCGGCACGGTATTGCGCGGTTTGTTGACCAGCATGTTCCAGACGATCCCGAGCGTCTTGCCGAACCCATCGACAGGACGCGGCGCGACATTGCTGAAGCGCTCGCCATTGTGCTGCGGCGAACCACCGGACAGCGCGCGGCCGCGCCTGGCAGCTGCAAAACCCAGAATGCGGTGAATCAAAACGAGAGGCGATGCCATGGAGATTCGTCCGGAGAATAAATTACACTAAACAGTGTAGTTTATTTTTTGGATAAGTAAACTGCCCGGTGTAAAATTTCTGTATGGATACCAGCACTCCCCTTAAGCGCCTGACCGATCGAAAGCGCGCGGCCATCGTCGACGCGGCGATCGAGGAATTTCTCGCGGCGGGCTACGACGCGACCAGCATGGATCGTATCGCCGCGCGCGCGGGCGTGTCGAAGCGCACGGTCTATAACCACTTCCCGGGCAAGGAAACATTGTTCGCCGCGATCCTGCAAAAGCTGTGGGATGCGGCCCGGACCGGCAGTTCGCCGACCTATCGCGCTGACGTGCCATTGCGCGAGCAACTGCTCGCGTTGCTGGACCGCAAATTGCGCCTGCTGAACGACGAGGCATTTCTCGCGCTCGCACGCGTTGCGATCGGCGCGGCCATCCATTCGCCGGAACGTGCGCGCGACATGGTCGAGCGTCTCGGCGAGCGCGAGGAAGACTTGACGGTCTGGGTGCGCGCCGCGGCAGCGGCCGGCCGCCTGTCGGTCACCGATCCGGTGTTCGCCGCGCATCAGTTGCATGGTGTCGTGAAGGCGTTCGCGTTCTGGCCGCAGATCACGATGGGCCAGCCGCCGCTCGCGGCGCCGGAACAACAGAAAGTCGCGGAATCCGCTGCCGACATGTTTCTCGCGTACTACGCGCGGCCGGACGATGGCGGCGCATCACGCGCCACACCTGACTGACCGTGGATCCGGACGGTCAGGTGCGAATCGACGCGCGAATCGAAGCCGGCGCTAAGCGCACGATCGATGCGCACCCGGCACCGGCGAGACGGCAAACCGGCTGCTCGGCAGAAGCGAACCCAGAACCTCCCCCGCTGGCCATCCAGCGGAAACCGGCAAGGCTGCCGGCGCACCTGAAGCCGAACACGAGCGACGACGAATGAAGACGCTGTTGATCGTCTATCACACGATGACCGGAGGCACGCGGCAGATGGCCGAAGCGGCTGCCGGCGCGGCGCGCGAGCAACCCGGCGTCGACGTCAGGCTGCAGCGCGCGGACACGACGAGTGCAGACGACGTGCTGGCCGCCGACGCATACCTGTTCGCGACGCCTGAGAATCTCGCGGCGATGTCCGGGCTGATGAAGGATTTCTTCGATCGCTGCTACTACGCGGCGCTCGATCGCGTGAACGGCCGCCCGTATGCGGCAATGATCTGCGCGGGAAGCGACGGACAGAACGCATTGCGCCAGATTGACCGGATCGCGACCGGATGGCGGTTGAAGAACGTGGCGCCGGGCCTGATCGTCTGTACTCATGCGCAGACGCCGGAGCGCATCCTCGCGGCGAAGACGATCGACGGCGACGATCTCGCGCGTTGTGCCGAACTGGGCGCGGGCCTTGCCGCGGGACTGGCACTGGGCGTTTTCTGATGATTATCGCTGCGGCGGCAGCGGCGACCTGTCGCAGCGAGGCCGGGTCGCAACTGTTCATGCAGGCAACGCACGCATGCTCGTGCGGTACCGATCCTGCGGACACGGGACCGGCCGAATGCCGGGACCCTAGCCGCCTTTTGCCGCCGTCGAAGGCCGGTGGTATTCGGGCCAAAGACGTTTCACGAGATCGCGCGATGCGCCATACGCATGACAACTGTCGATCTTGAGCGGCTTTCCTTCGCTGTCGCGGTAGTCGAGCGACGACTGTCGCATGCCGACCATCGTCTGATAGGCCGTGGTTGCGATCGGGCCGAGCAATTCCTTCAGGTGCGTACACGTATCGCAGGATGGCAGCCGTTTGCGGACCTCGCTGTTCCAGCCGGCCCCGATGCTCAAGCCGACGAGCGCCTGCAGCGAGTCGCCGCCGCCCGGACACTGCGCATACGGATGCGAACGGATGAACGTGGATACGGCGCGGACGACCATGCCGGCGTCGAAGACCAGCGTCACGCCGAGGTCGTGGATCGGCGACAGCGCAGCGACCGTTCGCGTGCCCCCCGGCGGCATGAAATCGCGGGTCTTGCGGTCCGCAAGGCAGGCCGTCACTTCGAACAGGCCATCGCTGCGCCGATAGCCGCGCATGTCGATCTGCCGATGGTGAATTTCCTCGCGCGTGATGTCGTCGTGCGGGATGTCGTGTCGGGGAACCATGTATCCGCTCCGTTTCGTGCAACCGGTTCTTCTGGCAGGCAAGAGGGATATCGCCGGCTGCCCGGGCGCGTAGCGAACCGGGCCGAGGGACGTTGCCGACGACGTTGCCCCGGCCATACTACGCACTTTTCGCCATCTTCGTACGCCACGCGATCGATGCGGACGCAACGAGTCGTGCGCAGGCGCCGGTGCGATCGAACGGCGGACAGGCATGTCGCGCGACGGTGCGTCGACCCCTCGCCGTACTCGAGCGTCACGATCGCGTTCGATTCCGTGACGTGGAATACGGCATGCCGGGCGCGGGCAGGCACCGAAGCCGAGCCTGGCCCGATTTCCGACGGCGGCCGTGAACGGCGTGACTTCCGGACACGTATCCATATAATGCGCAACACGACCGCGGACGCATTTCCGGTCCCCCGGATCGGGCAAATGCAGACCGGCGAGTCAACCGGCCGTCGCGCGTACCGGTATACTTCGCTCCTGCCTTGTCCGGCATCGTGGCCGGGTGCCTGAAAACAGAGTGGCGTGCGCGATGCGGCCCCGTCGTGTTCCGCATCGGCGGCAGACGGGCCGCACGCGTGGCGGCGAAGCTTTTGTGCCGCGCGGAATGACCGCACGAACCACACCTTATATTCCTGGTGGATTGAATTTATGGGTTTTGAACAACTTGCCGAATTGCGGGCGCAGCTCGCAGCGAAGGCCAAGCAGGAGCGCAACGCGAAGCGGCCGGCAACGCCGACGGACGCCGGCGCGAAGCCGAAGTCCGGCGACCAGCCGCACCGTGGCGCCAAGCCGGGTGCCGGCACCAAGGCGCCGCATCGCGCGAAGCCCGCTTCGGCGAAGCCGTCGGCGCCGGTCGATCCGGTCATCGTTGCGATCGGCAAACTGCAGCGGAAGTTTCCGCGCGCGTTCCCGAAGAATCCGGCCCCCAAAGTGCCGCTCAAGGTCGGCATCTGGGACGACCTCGCCCGCGAAGCACAGGCCGTCGGCCTCAACGAAGCCGAACTGCGCGAAGCGATGTCGACGTGGTGCCGCGGCAACCGCTACTGGTCGTGCCTCGTCGAAGACGCGGTGCGGGTCGATCTGCAGGGCAACGAAGCAGGGCGTGTGACGCATGACGATGCAGCGCGCGCGCGCCGGCTGAAGGCACGCCGCCCGGGCAAGGGCGCAGCGCAATCGGCCAAGGGTGCGCCGCAGCAGCCGAAGGCCGAGCAGCAGGCCGAGGCCGCTGTCGCGCAACCGGCGGAAGTGGATGCGGAAGCGAAAGAGCAGACCGCCGCTGCCCCGCAAGTCGAGCAGCAAGCCGCGCCGCAAGCCGAGGCCGCTGTCACGCCGCAACCGGCGGACGTGAAAGCGCAGACCGACGCCGCGCCGCAGGCCGAGCAGCAAACGGCCGGCAACGAGTAACCCGCACCGCGCCGCCGTCGATTGCACGGCGCGTACCCGCAAGCACGCCGCATGCGGCGAATGACACGACAGACTGACCTGCCTCGACAGAGGCGGGTCAGGACTGCCTCCGCCGGTGCTCGACTGCCGGCACACGCCCATCCCACGTCGGACAGACAACGCAACCGGACGAAGAAAGTTCGTCAATCAACGCTGCACGCGTGATGCTTCGGCTTTTCCGTTTGCACATGGATAGTACGCATGCCTGAATAGGGTAACGCTTCAGTCAGATAATTCGGTTTCCTAAAATAATGATGCCGGGATCGCCGATTCACGTGCGAGCGGCCCGCCCTGTCATGGTGACATGATGCGCGCGATAATCCCGACTGGATCGTCAGGCTACACGCAAGCTGGCCAGTGCGATGCAGCTTGCATTTCGAAAGATTCGGGAAGTTTGCTGCGACCTGACCCGACGCCGCGGCCACCGATTTTCAACGTCAATTCAAACCGGATCATGAACCCGAGACATTCCGCGATTCTCGTCGCGCTTACCGCTGCCGCGCTGTTCGGCGCCGCGACACCGATCGCCAAGGCGCTGATCGGCGCGATGTCGCCGTTCATGGTCGCCGGCCTGTTCTATCTCGGCAGCGGTGTCGGGCTCGGCATCGGAATCCTGCTTCGCGGGCTGCACAACCGCCGCGCACCGGCCGCGGACGCCGCGCCGCTGCAGCGCGCCGACCTGCCGTGGCTGGCCGGTGCGATCGCGGCTGGCGGCGTGGCCGGTCCGGCCTTGCTGATGCTCGGGCTGTCGAGCACGCCGGCGGCGACGAGTGCGCTGCTGCTCAATCTGGAAGGCGTGCTGACGGCCGTCATCGCGTGGGTCGTGTTTCGCGAGAACGTGGATACGCAGGTGTTCCTCGGGATGGTCGCGATCGTTGCCGGCGGGACGCTGCTGTCGTGGACGCCGGGCCGGGCGGGCGTGCCGGTCGGCGCGCTGCTGATCGTTGGCGCATGCCTGTGCTGGGCGGTCGACAACAACCTGACGCGCAGGGTCGCCGCGAACGACGCGATGGTCATCGCGTGCGTGAAAGGGCTGATCGCGGGACCCGTGAACATCGGCATCGCGCTGGCGACCGGGGCGACGTTGCCTGCCGTACCGGTCACGGCCGCCGCGATGCTGACGGGGCTCGGCGGCTACGGCGTGAGCCTCGTGCTGTTCGTCGTCGCGCTGCGCCATCTCGGCAGCGCGCGTACGGGTGCGTATTTCTCGATCGCGCCGCTGTTCGGCGTCGTGCTGTCGCTGCTGATCTGGCCCGCGCTGCCGCCCGCGATGTTCTGGATCGCTGCCGCGCTGATGGCGCTCGGCATCTGGCTGCACGTGCGCGAACGGCATGAGCACTCGCATGAGCATGAGCGGCTCGAGCACACGCACCGGCATCGGCACGACGAACATCACCAGCATGCGCACGATTTTGAGTACGACGGCAACGAACCGCACACGCATCCGCACGTGCATCTGCCGATCACGCACAGCCATGCGCATTTTCCGGACATTCATCACCGGCATCGGCATTGACTGCGTGATGGACGGCGGACGATTCGCATCGAAAGGTGACCGTTTATGGGGCGTGCATTTCCATCACCGCTCGATCGCGGCAACGGCAGGGGGCGAGCCTAGTCTTCCGTCTGGATCAACCGGATCAGCGAACCGTCCGGATCGATCAGTGCGCCGACCGTGCCGCCCCAGGCTTCGCGTGCCGGCCGGTGCGCGCGCGGCCAGCCGGTCGCTTGCTCCGGAATGCCGGCTGCGAGCACGTCGGCGAAGAACGCACCGACATCCGCGAGCCGGAAGCAGCAACTGAACCAGCTCGTCGCCGGATCGAGTTCGGGGTGCGGAAAGAATTCCAGCAACAGGTCGCCGCGTTTGAGGATCATCCAGCCGTCGTCGCGCCAGGTTTCGGCGAACCCCAGTTTTTCGTAGAAGCGGGATGTGGCTTCGAAATCGCGCGACGGCAGGTTCGGGCTCGCAAGGTCGGTCAAGGCGGTTTCTCCGGTGGGCGATGCGGTGAAACAAGCGGGCCGCTCGCGCTGCCGCGGCGGCTATCGCGCTTGAGGAAAGCAGAAGCCGAAATCCTCGCAGCCCGGGCATCCGGGGGCGGGACCCGGCGGCACGCCGAGCGAGGCCGCCACTTCCTGTGCGAGGAATTTCTTCCAGCGCAGGTGGGCGATGTTGCGCGCGGCAAGCGCGGGGAAATAGCGATCGAGCATCGCGGATACCGCGTCGCGCCGGTCGAGCCCGAGATCGCGCCACAGATGATCGGGGCGCAGGCACGCATGCGCGATGATCGACGCGAGGCAGTCGGCGTCGTCGCGGGGGACGGCGGGATTCGCGTCGTCCATCAGCCGCGCATGCAGTGTCGCGACGAATGACGAGTGGGCTGACGGCAGCAGCGCCGGCGCGACCATCGGCATGAGTGCCGCGGCATCCGCGGAAGGCAGGCGCGGGAACTGCCGGGCAAGCAGGCCGGCGAACCGGCCGGGGGAAAGGCCCAGCAGCGCAAGTTCGTTGCGGCACGCGCGTGCCGCAACGAGGGCGCCGAACAGGCGTGCATCGGGCGCGTCGGCGTCGGCCGCCGCGGACAGCAGCGACTGCAACGCCTGTTCATGCGCGCGCTCGAGCGGCGCTGTCATCGTGCCCATCCGCATGACAACCGGGCCGCACGATCCGCGCGAATGCGCGGCGCAAAACGGATCGCCATCGCGATCGTCACGTGCTCACTCGACGCCGACGATCACGCTCGATGCCTTGAAGATCGCGGACGCGGCCGTGCCGCTCGCGAGGCCGAGACGATCGACGCTGTCGTTGGTGACGATCGCGACGATCTCGGCGCCGCCCGCGGCCTTGATCACGACTTCCGAATTGACCGCGCCCTTTGCGACCGACGACACGGTGCCCGCGACGCAGTTGCGGGCCGACACCTTGCTGCTGTCGACGTCGACCATCACGATGACCGACGATGCCTTGACGAGCGCGAACGCCTTCGTGCCGGCCGCGAGGCCCAGCGAAGCCGCGCTGCCGTGGGTGATCACGGCGACGATGTCGAGGCCGTCCTGCGTGCGCAGCGTGATCTCGTCGTTGACCGCACCGGGCTTGACGGCGCTGACCTGGCCGGCGAAATGGTTGCGGGCGCTGGTTCGCATGATGACTCTCCGAGTGGATTCCGCTGCCGGACCGGCAGCGGAAGATGAATGAAATTGCATCGGCAAGTTTACCGTCAACGCGGGTGTCCGTCGCGCTGCCGATGCTATGGCGCGAATCAGGGAAACCCGCCGGCGCCGGGGGTTTCGCCACGCTTTCGTTTATACCGAAGGTGATGACGCTACTGCGATGACTCGCTGGCTGCGGGCCGGGCATCCTGTGCGGCCGCTGCGCGCTCGGGTTCCCATCCGCCGCCGAGCGCGAGGAACAGCCGCACCTGGTCGGCCGCGACCTGGCCTTCGGCCGCCGCGACCTGCGCGTGCACGCCCGTCAGCGTGCGCGTCGCGTCGAGATCGGAGATGAACGATTCGCGGCCGGCCACATAGAGACGATGCGTTTCGTCGGCGGAGCTGCGCGCCGATTCGTAGGCCGTGCGCAGCGCGTCCGTGCGCTGCACGTCGGCCGCATAGGTCGCGAGGCTCGACTGCGTTTCGCGCAGCGCGTTCAGCACGACGCCGTCGAAGTGCGCGAGCGCGCCGCCCGTTGAGGCTTCGGCTTCGCGCACGCGCGCGCGCTGGCCGTTGACGGGGAACGACCAGCTGATCAGCGGGCCGAACGACCAGCGATTCGTCGTCGACGAGAACAGGTCGGCGGCGACGCCGACCGAGCCGGCCGACGCGCCGATGCTGATCGACGGATACAGCGCGGCGGTCGCCACGCCGATTCGCGCGGTCGCGGCGGCGAGCTGCCGCTCGGCTTCGCGCACGTCGGGGCGGCGGCGCAGCAGCGCGGCGCCGTCGCCGATCGGAATCGGCTGGCGCAGCTTCGGCAGGCGTTCGCATTCGGCGACGGCCTTCGGCAGGTCGGCAGGCGAGCGCGCGAGCAGCGCGGCGAGCTGGTATTGCGCAACCTTGCGGCGGCCCTCGAAGCGCGGGATGTCAGCGGCGAGCGTGCGCACCTGCGTCACGCCGCGCGTTACGTCGGTCTGGTTGCCGCGCCCGGCATCGCGCAGCCGCTGCGACAGCGCGACGCGCTGCTTCTGCAGCGCGAGCGATTGCTTCGCGATCGCCAGCTCGTCGCCGGCCGAGCACGATTCGACGTACGCGCGCACGACGTCGGCGACGACCGTGATGCGTGCGAGGTCGCCGGCGGCCTTGACGGACTCGCTGTCCGCGCGCGCGGCTTCGACGCCGCGCCGCAGCTTGCCGAACAGGTCGAGCTCGTACGACACGTTGATGCCGACCGTGCCTTCGTTGACGACCGGCAGCTTGTTTTCGAGCAGGTATTGCTCGGCCGATTCCTGCGCGCGCTGCACGGCCGCTTCCGCCCCGCCCGAGAATCCGCCCTGCTGGTTCGCGACTTCCAGCGCCGCGCGCGAGCGCGCGAGGTTGGCCGCGGCGACGCGCAGGTCGGTGTTCGACTTCAGTGCATCGCGCACGAGAGCGTCGAGCACGGGGTCGTCGTAGAGCTGCCACCAGTTGCCGGGGACGGCGTCGCGCGACACGAGCGTGCCGTTCGCGTCGTCGAGCGCATGATTCGCGAGCGGCGCATTCACGTAGGCCTGCTGCGGCAGCCGGTAATCGGGGCCGACGGACTTGCACGCGCCGAGTGCGAGCGCAAGCGGCGCGAGCGCCGCCGCGAGGCGCAGACCGTGCCGTTTCATTGCGATGCTCCCGCCGCGCCGGCGGCCGTACCGGAAGCCGGCGATGCCGGCGTCACCGCCGACGCCGATGCGCCGGCAGCCGGTTTCGCTTTGTCGTTGCGGCGCGTGTCGGATGCGCGCATCGAGACGGTCGCGGTGCGGCCCGCGATCATCCGGAAATCGTCGGGCACCTCGTCGAGCACGACGCGCACCGGGACGCGCTGCGCGAGCCGCACCCAGCTGAATGCCGGGTTCACGTTCGGCAGCAGGTTCGCGCCCTGCGTGCGGTCGCGATCCTCGATCGCGGCGACGATGCTCTGCACGTGGCCGCGCAGCGCATGCGGCTCGCCCATCACGATGATGTCGACCGGCTGGCCGATATGGATGCCGCGCAGCTTGGTTTCCTCGAAGTAGCCGTCGACGCGGAACGAATTGCGGTCGACGACCGACAGCACCGCGCGGCCGGCCGGCACGTATTCGCCGACGCGCGGCGCGCGGTCGTTCAGGTAGCCGTCCACGGGGCTGACGATCGTCGTGCGCTGCAGGTTCAGCTTCGCGGTGTCGAGCGACACCTGCGCATCGGCGACGGCGGCTTCGCCCTGTTCGACGCGCGTGCGGCTTTCCTCGACCTGCTCGCTCGCGACCAGGTTGCCGAGCTGCAGGTTGCGCGCGTATTCGCGCTTTGCCTGGGCGAGCGTCGCGCGGCGCTGCGCGAGGGTCGCTTCGGCGAGCCGTTCCGCGAGCGTGTAGCGGGCCTGGTCGATCACGAACAGCACCTGGCCGCGTTTGATTTCCTGGTTGTCGGCGACCTGTACCGACGTGATGAGGCCCGACACGTCCGGCGCGACCTGGATCACGTCGGCGCGCACGTGACCGTCGCGCGTCCACGGCGAGAACATGTAGTAGTTGACGATCCGCCACAGGACGACGGCGGCCACGACGACGACGATCAGGGTGAGCAGGATTTGCCCTGCCGAGAGCCAGGATTTTTTCACGTTAGGTAGCCACGAGATGGTGGGAAACGATCACGACGGCGGCAAACACGAATACGTAGATGCCGAGGTCGAAGATCGAACGGTGCCAGACGAGGCGGTAGAAGCCGACGCGCTCGAGCACCGCGCGCACGACGATGTTGATCAGGTACGCGACCAGCATCAGCACGAGCGGGGCCGGCACGAAGACGCCGAAGATGTCGATTTCGCCGATCATGGTCGCGGCCGGAAAGACGGGTTGGAAAGACGGATCATGCGCGTGCTCCGTCAGGCGCCTGCGGCGCTTGCGCGGCCGCGGCCGGATACAGCGACAGGCGCAGGCCGACGAGCGCGTGCAGCGTGTCGCGCAGCCGGCGGTGCGTCGCGGGCGTGGCCGGCGCCGCGGGTGCCGTGCCGCCGTCGGCCGGCGCGGCGTCCGGCAGGTTGCGGCCGGCCACGCGGTGCAGCGCGTCGTCGATCGACGCGAGCAGCGCGGGCGGTGCGGGCTGGCGCGCGTTCGCGGCCACGCAGCGCGTGTAGTGATCGGTGACGCCGGCCAGCACGCGATCGATCGCATCGGGCACGTCGCCCGACAGCCGGCGGCGCGAGCGGCGCAGGTCGAGTGCGTTCAGCGCGATGCGCAGGTCGCGGAAGCTTTCGATCGACGGGTGGCGGTGGTCGTCGGACGCGCCGAGGCGCGGCAGCAGCTGCGTGACGCGGTCGAGCATCCGCGACGCGTGGTTGCGCTGGTCGTCGAGCGGCTGCGTCGACGCGGAGCGCGCGACATCTTCCCAGCCCGAGCGCAGCAGGCGCCGTACTGCGAGTTCCGCGCCGAACGGCCGCGTCGCTCGTGTCCACACGTAGGCGAACAGCAGCCCGGCGACGCCCGCGAGGTTGCTGTTCAGGAACACGAAGAAATCGGCGTCGTACGCACCCTGGATGCTGATGAAGGTGGCCGTGTTCACCGCGACGAGCATCGTCACCATGTTGAACTGCGGGCGCGGCAGCAGCGTGCCGATCAGGATGAACGGGCCCGCGAACATCAGCACGAGCATCGGGAAATCGTGCACGTGCGGCAGCACGACGAACAGGTACAGGCCCGCGAACACGACGCTCGCGGTGGTCGCGAGGAAGAACTTGAACACCAGCGGCGCCGGCTCGTCGAGCGCGGCGAAGAAGCTGCACGACACGGCCACCAGCGTGACGGCCGCGGCGCCGTCGTGCCAGCCGGACGAGATCCACAGCCAGCACGCGAACACGATCGCGACGACGACGGTCAGCGTGGAGAACAGCATCATCCCGCGATCGAAGAAGCGTTCGGTGCCGCCGAGCCGCCAGTGCCGGTAGCGCGGCTGCCAGACGCCCGATTCGTTGGCGATCAGCGCACGCAGCGAGCGGCAGTCCTGCCAGATGTCGATGACCTGGCGCAGCCGCCACAGCGCGTTCGACAGCAGCGCGCCGTCCCAGCTCGTCAGCGCGCCGTCGGCCGGCTGCAGCGCGGCGATGCGTTCGCGCAGGCGGTCCGCGACCGGGTCGTGGGGCATGTCGCCGTCGGCGCCGGACTTCACATCGGGCAGCGGCGCGTCGAACCATTTCGCGGCGTCGGCGAGCAGTTCGTCGAGCCCGGCCGGCCGGATGTGCAGGTCGCGCATCAGCGCGATCAGCGGATCGGCGAGCGACGACATCAGCGGCAGGAACAGCTGCATCCGGCCCGCGAGCGCCTGTGCACGCGCGAGGATGCGCGGGTGCGCATGATCGTAGCCGAGCTGGCTCAGCAGGAATTCGAGGCCGGTGATGGTCGCCGCGAGGCGCTGCCGGCACGCGGACAGCGCGTTGCCGGCAATGTGCCCGGACAGCGTCTCGCGGCCGTAGAACGCGGCGTCCTTGAACCACGCGTCGGTGCGCTCGATCAGCGTCGGCGCGAGCCGGTTCGGGAAGATCGCGCTGCCGACCACGCTCGCGCATACGATGCCGAGCACGATTTCCTCGGTGCGCGCGATCGCGACGTCGAACACCGTGGACGGATCGGTCACGGTCGGCAGCGCGATCAGCGGCATCGTATAACCGGCCAGCATGAACACGTAGCTGCGCGCGGTGCGGTCGGAGATCGCGAGGTAGAGCAGCGTGCCGCACCAGGTGGCGACGATGATCGCGAACAGCAGCGGCGTCTCGACGAACGGCGGCACGAAGAAGATCGCGGCGGCCGCGCCGAGCGCGGTGCCGAGCGCGCGATACAGCGCCTTCGAGCGCGTCGCGCCGACGAACGGGTTCGACACGATGTAGACGCTCGCCATCGCCCAGTATGGCCGCGGCAACTGGAAATACAGGCCGAGGTACAGCGCCAGCATCGACGCGGCGAACGTCTTGCCCGAGAACAGCCAGTCGCGAAGGCTCGGGTAGGTCATGGCGCGGAATCGGCGGCGTGGGAAGCTTGGGCGTCGGACGCGTTGAACGCGTTCAGCACGCGCAGCGTCGCCTCGAGATCGCTGCGCGTGACTCCCTTGAGCACTTGCGCGCGCAGCCCGCGCAGGTCTTCCTCCATCCTCGCGGTGACCGCGCGGCCGGCGGCCGTCAGCGAGATCGTTTTCGCGCGGCGGTCGTGCGGATCCTCGTCGCGGCGCGCGAGGCCGGCCGCGCATAGCTGGTCGAGCAGGCGCACGAGCGACGGCCCTTCGATGCCGACGTGCTCGGCGAGCGTGCCCTGCCGCACGCCTTCGCCGAGACGGCCGGCAATCAGGAGCGGCGTCGCGCAGGCCTCGGACACGTTGTACGCGGTCAGTACGCCGTCACTGGTGCGGCGCCACTTGCGCGCGGACAGCACGAGCAGGCTGCTGACGGCGAGGCGGAGGTCGTGCAGATTGGTCATGGGCGAGATGATAGGGGCAAAAACATTCGATAGCAAACTATCGGTTTTTGTCACCCGGATGACATGTCGCACGCGGCGCGGCCGGCCCGTTTGAAGCAATCTGGGCGCCGTGCCGGGATGGTCGAGCTGTAAGGCTGGCGGCCCCCGAGCCGCACGCGGCGGTCGCGGCGACTATATTGAATGGTCGGACGAGAATCGTCGGGCAGGGCCGTGCCGCCCGTTAGGCAGATTCGAAGCCCGGGTTCGGGAAATCCGATTTCGCGAAACGGCGCGCGGCGTGCATATTTGGGCCATTGCAAGCGCTCTGGAGACTTCACACGTGTCGACCTCATCCTCGCATTCCACCACCCAGGCGTCGCTCGACGCGTGGCTCGGCAAGACCGAAACGCTCGGCGACGACATCACAGCGTTCCCGCTGAACGCGCTGGCTGCCACGCTCGACCGCCCGTCGCCCGGCGACGTCGTGCCGCCGATGTGGCACTGGCTCTACTTCCTGCCGATCGCGCCGCTGGCCGAAGTCGGCCCTGATGGCCACCCGAGGCGCGGCGGCTTCCTGCCGCCCGTGCCGCTGCCGCGGCGCATGTGGGCCGGCGGCCGCCTGACGTTCCATGCGCCGCTGCGCGCGGGGCGGCGCGCGACGCGCGAATCGACGATCGCGAACATCGAGGACAAGACCGGCCGCAGCGGCCGGCTCGTATTCGTGACGGTGCAGCACCGGATCGAGTGCGACGGCACGCCGTGCGTCGAGGAAGAGCACGACATCGTCTATCGCGACGCGCCGCAGCCGGGCGCACCCGCGCCGAAGCCGATCGCGGCGCCGGCAGGCGAGACGTGGTCGCGTACCGTCACCGCCGATTCCGTGATGCTGTTCCGCTATTCGGCGCTGACCTTCAACGGTCACCGCATCCACTACGACCGCAGCTACGTGACGCAGGAGGAAGGCTATCCGGGGCTGGTCGTGCACGGCCCGCTGATCGCGACGCTGCTCGTCGATCTCGTGCACCGCGAGCGGCCCGGCGCGACGCTCGCGAGCTTCGCGTTTCGCGCGGTGCGCCCGACCTTCGACGGGCAGCCGTTCACGCTGTGCGGCAAGCCGTCGGACGACGGCGGCACGATCGAGCTGTGGGCGAAGGATCGCGACGGCTGGCTGACGATGCAGGCCACTGCGACCCTTGCATAACGCGCTTCCTTACACTCATCGACGACGAATCCGGCACGGCGCTCCCGGGTAGCGTCCGCACCGGGCATGCCGATTGCACCCCGTTCGGCCCGCAACACCGGCGTCGGTCGCACCGTCGGTCGAATCTTTTCACGCCTTCCCCGAAGACATGCCCCGTGGCATCGCCCCCCATCCGGGCGTCGAAGCACGAGCAGTCGTTCATCGCCGAAGATGACCTGTACGACAGGCCGGAGCCGGGCGCGACGTGCTTCGGCGAATCCCGGTAAGCTGCACGTTGGCCGCGCATGCAGCGCGTGCGGTCGCGGTTTGAACGGCGCGCGCAGCTTCCCACGGCACCGCGTGCGTCCGCCCCCTTAACGCAATGCACCGGGAGTACGCATCTTGGCAACCTACATGATTTTCACGCGGGAAAGCACGCAGGACCAGCACGAACTCGATCTCTACCATGGCCAGGTCGGCGCGACGCTCGCCGGGCATCCGGTGAAGGTGCTCGCTGCCTACGGGCCGCAGGAAACGCTGGAGGGCGAAGGCCCGGAAGGCGTCGTGATCGTCGAGTTTCCGTCGAAGGAAGCGGCGCATGCGTGGTATCACGGCCCCGAATACCAGACCGTCGTCCAGCACCGGTTCAAGGGCGCCCGCTATCGCGCGGTGCTGGTCGAAGGCGTGTGAGCGAGACGCCGCGGGTGTTGCTTCGGATGCGATGCAACGCCCGGCGCGCGCCCCGATCATGACCACGACGACGCCTGTCTCCGCGCCGGCTCGCCCGCCGATGGGCCGCGCCACGAGCGTGCTGCTCGCGATCAGCGTGGTGCTCTACCTGATCGCGATGTTCACCACGCCATTCCGCACCGGCACACCGGATCCGCACCCGTGGAGCGACGGCTGGGAGGTGCTGCTGACCGGCTGGCTGGGCGTGCTTGTCGGTATCACCGCATGGCTCGCGAACCCGCTCGTGTTCGCGGCCTGGCTGCTGACGGCGAAGCGCCGGCGCACACCGGCGATCGTGCTGGCCGTGCTCGCGCTGCTGTTCGGGTTGAGCTTCCTGTCGCAGCAGCGGATTGCCGTCAACGAAGGGGGGGACGTCGAACCCGTGCATCTGGATGCAATCGGCTACTGGTGCTGGCTCGCGAGTTTCGGTGCGGCGTCGATCGGTGCCGCGTTGCTGCCGGGGCGGACGAAGTCGCGCTGATTGCGGACAAGTCGAAGGCGCGACGTCGATGCCGCGCCTTCGACGTTCACCGAATGTGCGCCTGCAACGCGCGCACCCAGTACGACACGGCCACCGCACCGCCATCCGGCGTGCCGATCGCGCGCTCGCCGAGATAACTCGCACGCCCCGCGCGCGGCGTCATGCGCGCCGTTTCCTGCGCACCGTGCTCGGCGGCTTCGACGGCGGCCGCCCACGCGCTGGCGGGATCGCGATCGTCATCGAGCGCGCGGTCGAACGCATTGGCGGCCGGCACCAGCGCATCGAGCATCGTCCGGTCGCCGGCGTGCGCGCCGCCCAGTTCACTGATCGAATCCACCGCGGCGCGGAACGCCGCGGCCCAGTCGCGCGCCGCCGGTTCGGCGATATCGGCCAGCCGGCGCGACGCGCGCAACAGCGCGGTCGCATAGAACGGCCCCGAGCTGCCGGCGATCGCGCGGCGCAATGCGGCGCCGAGCGCCGCGAGCGCGCCGGCCGGCGTGCTGTACGCGGTGTCAGGCAATGCGAGGATCGCCTGCGCGGCGCGCAGCATGCTCGCGCCGAGATCGCCGTCGCCGGCCGCCGTATCGAGGTCGGTCAGCGTCTGCTCGTGATCGATCAGCGTCTGCGCGACTGCGTGCAGCGCCGGCTGCAGGCGCGCGGCCCACGCGCGGCCGGCCGCGTCGAGCGGGGGCCGCGCTTCGTCGCGCGAAGCGGCCGCGGCTACGCGGAGGTGCGCGTTCACGGCGCCGCCGCCCGGCCATGCGCGCGCCTGGGTCGGCGCGTCGAGCAACGCCGCACGTTCGTCGTTCAGCCGCAGCACCGAGATCGAGCAGCCGGGCATGTTCAGCGCCGACAGGAACGTGCCGGCCCACGCGCGCGCGACGACGATGCCGCGCCGGCTCAGGTTGTCGTACGCGGCGCGCAGCACGATCGCGAGTTCCATGTCCGGCGTCGCGCCGAGGCCGTTGACGAACAGCGCGACGCGTTCGCCGCTGTCGAGCACGAGATCGGCGACGATGCTCGACAGCAGCGTGTCGACCAGCGCGTCGGCCGGCAGCGGCGCACGGCGTTCGACGCCTTTCTCGCCGTGGATGCCGAGGCCGAGCTCGATCTCGTGATCGGCAAGGCTGAAGCCCGACTTGTCGGCGCCGGGGATCGTGCAGCCGTCGAGCGCGACGCCCATCGTGCCGAGCTCGGCCGCCGCGTCGCGCGCGATTCCCGCGACGCGGGCGAGCGGCAGCCCGCGCGCGGCGGCCGCGCCGGCGAGCTTGTGGATCAGCACGGTGCCGGCGATCCCGCGCCGCTGGCCGCGCTCGACGCGGCCGCGCAGCGACACGTCGTCGGCGACGATGACCGTCTCGACCGGAATGCCTTCGGCCCGGGCGAGTTCGGCGGCAAGCCCGAAATTGAGCCGGTCGCCCGTGTAGTTCTTCACGATCAGCAACGCGCCGTTCGGGCCGGCGCTCGCGCGGATCGCGGCGAGCACGGCGTCGGTGGACGGCGACGTGAAGACTTCGCCGCAGACGGCCGCGCTCAGCATCCCTTCGCCGACATAGCCGCCGTGCGCGGGCTCGTGGCCGCTGCCGCCGCCGGAGAGGATCGCGACGGGCCGCTGCGCCGGCTCGGGCAGCGGCTGGCGGACGAGCACGTGCTCGTCGCCGAGGATCGCAAGATGCGGCGACTGCCGCGCGATGCCTTCCAGCATTTCACGCACGACATCGGACGGGCGGTTGACAAGCTTTTTCATGGCGACGGGTTCCGGACGGGTGAAAGGGGCTCGTCCGGGCCCGCTCGGGCACTGGACGGCTTTCGGGTTGCGGAGGATCGGGGGCGCCCTGTCGCCGGGCGCAGGCGGTCGCGTAACGGGCGACCGGATGCGGGAGGGGAGAACGAGGCGCGCGCTTCGCGCCAAGATACATCAGGTTCGGACGTCGCGGCACGGATCGCGGGCGCGATCGCGCGGGGCGGCGGCGCGCCCCGGGTGCGGCTACTTCATCGCCGCTATCGCCTTCGCGCGGATCAGCCGCGCGCGCAGCACGTTGCGGCTGATGCCGAGCAGTCGCGCGGCCTGGATCTGGTTGCGGTGGCTGAATTCGAATGCGACGCGCATCACGGTGTCCTCGATGCGTTCGAACAGATTGCCGTGATCCTCGTCGAACAGGTCGCGCAGCGCTCGCTCGAGTGCGGCCTGCGCGCCGGCGGACGGCTCCGGCGCGCGCGCGGCCGCCGCCGGCACACCTGGCGGCGCGATGGGCAGGTCGAAGTCCTGCAGCGCATCGTGGCGGCTCACGAGCAGCGCGTGATGAATCGCGTTCTCCAGTTCGCGGATGTTGCCGGGCCAGCCGTATGCCTCGAGCCGGCGCTCGGCGCGCGGATCGATGCTGCGCGGCCCATGGCCGAGGCGGCTCCGGTAGTCGTCGAAGAAGTGGCGGGCGAGCGGCAGGATGTCGCCCGGGCGCTCGCGCAGCGTCGGCACCGCGAGCTGCACGACATTGAGCCGGTAGAACAGGTCGCCGCGAAAATGCCCGGTCGCGACCCCCTGCTGCAGGTCGACGTTGGTCGCGGCGACCACGCGCACGTCGATCGGCATGCCCGTGCGCGAACCGAGCCGCACGACCTCGCGCTCCTGCAGCACACGCAGCAGCTTGACCTGCATCGACAGCGGCAGGTCGCCGATCTCGTCGAGAAACAGCGTGCCGCCGTTCGCGGCTTCGAACCAGCCGGGCTTCGCGCTGAACGCGCCCGTAAACGCTCCTTTCTCGTGGCCGAACAATTCGCTCTCGACCAGCGTTTCGGAGAACGCGCCGCAGTTCACGGCGACGAACGGCGCATTGCCGCGGTGGCTGAGGCCGTGCACGTGGCGGGCGATCAGTTCCTTACCGGTGCCCGTCTCGCCGACGATCAGCACGTTCGCGTCGCTCGGTGCGACCAGGCGAATCCGTTCGAGCAGCGCGACCGAACGCGGATCGACGAACACCTGCGCGCGGGCGCGGACCTGTGCGTGGCGCCCGGGCAGCGTCAGGACCGGCGCGATGCGCTCCGCCGCCGGCTGATCGGCCGCATCGCGCCGCCCGGGCTTGTCGCGGGGCACGGTGACGACACGCAGGTTGAGCGGATGCGGCGAGGCGGAATGGGAAGTCATGGCGGTGAACCGTTGATGGCCGGACGGATCGGACCCGTGCCGACGGGCGTCGTGGTCCTCGTGGTCCGGTTGCTGCGTGGTCAGCAGAGTGTTCAACGTTTCGGCGCGCGCGAAAAGCATCGATTTCTGATAACCAAAGCGCGATTGCTGCGTAGCGTGCAATGGTGCGGGAAAGTGATGTAGCCGCGACGCCTGGACAGCGAATTCGACGTCATTGCATGACCGCACTGCTGCCTGCGCAGCAGCGAATCAGCAACGCCGCTTCATCCGGTTCATCGCGCCGACGAACATCGATGTGATGCGTTCGCTGGAACGCTTGCCGCGACTGGAGATTTGGCGCGAGCGGCCCACCGGGCGGGCGATTGCGAAAAAGCTTCGCGATGCAGATGATCGAGCGTTGACGCACGGGCGGAAGTGGCACGCTCCTTGCTGACCCGAAACGGTATCGGCGCGGCAACGCGCGGCTCGACAACGGGAACGCATCGCATGAGCAACCCCCTCAACGTGGTCGCGATATCGGGCGGCCTGCAGCGGCCGTCGCGCACGCTGGTGCTGACCGACGCGATCGTCGCGTCGCTCGGCGCCGCGCTGCCGATCGACACGCGGCTGATCGAACTCGGCGAGATCGGCGGCCGGCTGGCCGGCGCGCTGACGCGCGCGCAGGTGCCGGCCGATCTCGATGCGTTGCTCCGCGCGATCGAGACGGCCGATGCGCTCGTCGTCGCGAGCCCCGTGTATCGCGCGTCGTACACAGGCCTCTTCAAGCACCTGTTCGACCTCGTGCGTCACGACGCGCTCGTCGACGTGCCCGTGCTGCTCGCGGCCACCGGCGGCAGCGAGCGTCATGCGCTCGTGATCGACCATCAGCTTCGCCCGCTGTTCAGCTTCTTCCAGGCACGCACGCTGCCGATCGGCGTGTACGCGTCCGAAAGCGATTTCGATCGATACGAGATCGCGAACCCGGCGCTGCGCGAGCGCATCGCGCTCGCCGTGGATCGCGCCGTGCCGCAACTGCGCCCGTATGCGCTCGCCGTCGCGGCTGCGTAGGCCGCTTCCGTTTCCTCCCCCGACCAGGACATCTTCATGAGCCTTACCGACCCTTCCGCCGACGGCGTCAAATTCGCGTACTGGGTGCCGAACGTCAGCGGCGGCCTCGTCGTCAGCACGATCGAGCAGCGCACCGACTGGAGCCTCGAATACAACCAGCAGCTCGCGCGCACGGCCGAGGCGGCCGGCTTCGACTACGCGCTGAGCCAGATCCGCTTCACGGCCGGCTACGGCGCCGAATACCAGCACGAGTCGGTGTCGTTCAGCCAGGCGCTGCTGCATGCGACGACGAAGCTCAAGGTGCTCGCCGCGATCCTGCCGGGGCCGTGGCATCCGGCCGTGGTCGCGAAGCAGCTCGCGACGATCGACCACATCTCGAACGGGCGCATCGCGATCAACGTCGTGAGCGGCTGGTTCAAGGGCGAATTCACCGCGATCGGCGAGCCGTGGCTCGAGCACGACGAACGCTATCGGCGCTCGAAGGAATTCATCCAGGCGCTGAAGGGCATCTGGACGCAGGACAACTTCACGTTCAAGGGCGACTTCTACCGCTTCAACGACTACACGCTGAGCCCGAAGCCGGTGCAGAAACCGCACCCGGAAATCTTCCAGGGCGGCAGTTCGCGCGCGGCGCGCGACAACGCGGCGAGCGTGTCGGACTGGTATTTCACGAACGGCAATACGCCGGAGAACCTGAAGGCGCAGATCGACGACATCCGCGCGAAGGCGGCCGCGAACAATCACCGCGTGCGGATCGGCGTCAACGCGTTCGTGATCGCGCGCGACACCGAGGAAGAGGCGCGGGCCGTGCTCGACGACATCATCCGGCATGCGCACGTCGAGGCCGTGCATGCGTTCGGCGACGCGGTGAAAGAGGCGGGCAGCGCATCGCCGGAACGCGAGGGCAACTGGGCGAAATCGACGTTCGAGGATCTCGTGCAGTACAACGACGGCTTCCGCACGAACCTGATCGGCACGCCGCAGCAGATCGCCGAGCGGATCGTCGCGCTGAAGGCGATCGGCGTCGATCTCGTGCTGGCCGGGTTCCTGCATTTCATCGAGGAAGTAGAGTACTTCGGCCGGCGCGTGCTGCCGCTCGTGCGCGAACTCGAGGCGCGGCGGCAGGCGGTGGCCGCGTGATGGCTGCCGGCCGGTGCGCGGCTCGCGATGGCGCGAGCCCGCGCCGCGCCGGCGCAACACTCACGCCACGCCCGCCAGCTTCGATGCATCGACCACCATCTGCACGCCGAGACCGCCGAGGATGAGGCCCATCGCCCAGCGCTGCGCGAGCAGCAGCGTCGGGCGAGCGTGCAGGTACTGCGCGATGCTGCTCGAGCAGATCGCCACCAGCCCGTTCGCGGAAGCGAACGCAGCGATCAGCAGCGAACCGAGCAACAGCGATTGCCCGAACACGCTGCCTTGCCGGTAGTCGATGAACTGCGGCAGCAGCGACAGGAACAGCATCGCGAGCTTCGGGTTCAGCACGCTGGTCGTCGCGCCCATCGCCAGCAGGCGCAGCGGCTGTTCGCTCGGCAGCGCCTGCACCTCGAACGGCGAGCGGCCGCCGGGCCGGACCGCCTGCCAGGCCAGGTACAGCAGGTAGGCCGCGCCGACCACGCCCAGCACGCTGCCCGCATAGGGCACGCTCATGAACAGCGTCGTGATGCCGAACGCCGCGCCGAACATGTAGAACAGGTAGCCGATCATCACGCCGGCCAGCGAAATGAGCCCGGCCGTGCGCCCTTGCGCGATCGAGCGCGACATCACGTAGACCATGTTCGGCCCCGGCGTGACCGCGAGCATGCCGCCGATGACGAGAAACCCGTAGAGCGATCCGGATGGTTGCATGTTGTTCGCTTCCTGCATCGAATGAGTGCTGACGGGATTCATTGTCCGGCCGTGGAGATGCACAGTAAAACGGGATAAACTGAATGGATTGATCAGTTTTTCTGAATACGATGAAAAAGCTCGACCTCGATGTGCTGGCGATGGTGGTGGCCGTCGCGGAATCCGGATCGTTCGCGCAGGGCGCACAGGCCGTGCACCGGTCGCCGTCGGCGGTGAGCATGCAGATCAAGGCGCTGGAAGACGCGCTCGGCAAGCCGCTGTTCATCCGCGACACGCGCAACGTGACGGCGACCGACGACGGCACGATGCTTGCCGAATACGGCCGCCGGATGCTGGCGATGCGCGACGAGGCGTGGGCGTCGGTCGTGCGCCCGGAGATTCGCGGCCGCGTGACGATCGGCGTGCCCGACGACTACATCTCGTCGCTGCTGCCGCAGGTGCTCGGCAAGTTCGCCGCGATGCATCCGCGCGTGGAAGTGCGCGTGATCGGCCAGCCGAGCAGCGCACTCGTGCCGATGCTGAAGGACAACACGGTCGACCTCGCGTGCCTCACGCGCATCAAGGGCGTGACCGGCGAGCTGATCCGGATGGAGCCGCTCGTCTGGGCCGGCTCACCAAAGCGTAACGTGTGGGAGGAGCGGCCGCTGCCGGTGGCGTTCTTCACGCACGGCGGCAGCATGGCGCGCGATCACGCGGTCAGGGCGCTAAACCGGCGGAAGATCCCGTACCGGATGTCTTACGAAAGCCCGAGCCACCTCGGGCTACTGAGCATGGTGGAGGCCGGGCTCGCGGTCGCGCCGCTCGCGCGCTGCTGCATTCCCGATCATCTCGTGCAGCTTTCGGAAAGCCACGGGCTGCCGCCGCTGGGCGAACTCGAGGTCGTGCTCGCGCGCAGCGCGCAGTCCGCGCGCCCGCCGTGCGACTACCTCGCCGAGCAGATTCTCGGCGAATGGCGCGCCTGACCGGCACGCGGCCGGCGGCGTTTCAGCATGACTTCAGCAACCATTCGCGGAACGCGGCGAGCGACGGCAGCGTCTCGTTGCCCGGCGGGTAGACGAGGTAGTAGCTGCGCTGGCTGGTGATCGCGTCACCGATCGACACGAGCTCGTTGCGGCTCAGCTCGTCCTCCACCAGCACCTTCGGCACCAGGCCGATCCCCATCCCGGCCCGCACGGCCTGGATCAGGTGCGACGTCAGCTCGAAGCTCGGGCCGATGCGCATCTGGCGATGGTCGAGCCGATAGTGCGAGAACCACTCCGCCCACGCCTGCTGGTTGCTCGTCACGCCGAGCAGCGTCTGCGTCGCGGCCCAGGCCGGCGTGCGTGCGCCGGCCTTGCGGCGGCCCGTGTCGGGGGGCGCGATCGCGATCAGGAACTCGTTGTACAGCCGATGCGCGTGCAGGCCGGGCCAGTCGCCCGCGCCGACGGTGATGGCCGCATCGAGGTCGTCGTTGAGGAAATCGATGCCGCCGATCCGCGAATGAAGGTGCACGGTCACGCCCGGATGCGCGGCGTAGAAGTCGTGCAGGTGCGGCAGCAACCATTTCGAGCCGAACGTCGGCAACGTCGCGAGCCGCAGCGTGCCGGCGCCCGCCTGGTGGGACATCGCCTGCAGCGTCGCGCCGCGGATGCGCCCGAGCGCGCCGCTCAGCTCGGCGAAGTAGCGCCGCCCGACTTCCGTCAGCTTCACGGAGCGGCCCTCGCGCCGGAACAGCGGCACGCCGAGCTGATCCTCGAGCGTCTGGACCTGCCGGCTGATCGCGCTCTGGCTCAGCGACAGCTCCTCGGCCGCGCGCGTGTAGCTTTCGTGCCGCGCGGCCGCCTCGAACACCAGCAGCAGCGACATGGACGGGGTGAGGCGACGGTAATTCATGAGTTTTATGCAATATTCGCCGGGTGAGAATTCGTTTGTTTCTCGCGGAATATCCAAAGATACTGGAATTCTCGGTCGCGTGGAAACTTGCTCAAAACTCATGTTTGGGAGCGCGGAAGCACGCCGGCTCCACCCACATGCGTTTTTGCCCCGCTTCTACCCCATGTCGATCGCCCCGTTGCCCCGTCCCGCCAGCCCGCCCGCGCGCCCGTACCGCGATTTTCTCGCCGCGTTGCAGGCCGCCGGATTCGCCGGGGAAATCCGCGCGGACCATGCGAACCGGACGGTGCAGGCCACCGACAACTCGATCTACCAGCGCCTGCCGCAGGCGGTGATCTGCCCCGCGCATGCGGACGACGTCCGGCTGCTGGCCAGGTTGCTCGCCGAGCCCGCGCATCGCGACGTCGCGGTGGCCGCGCGCGGCGGCGGTACGGGCACCAACGGGCAGTCGCTGACCGACGGTGTGGTCGTCGACCTGTCGCGCAACATGAACCGGATCCTCGAAATCAATACCGACGAGCGCTGGGTGCGCGTGCAGGCGGGCGTCGTCAAGGATCAGCTCAATGCGGCGCTGAAGCCGCATGGCCTCTTTTTCGCGCCGGAGCTGTCGACGTCGAACCGCGCGACTGTCGGCGGAATGATCAACACCGATGCGAGCGGGCAGGGCAGCTGCACGTACGGCAAGACGCGCGATCACGTGCTCGAGCTGGATTTCGTGCTGCTGGGCGGCGAGCAGCTGCACAGCGACGCGCTTGCGAGCGACGAACTGGCGCGCCGCTGTGCGCGGCAGGACCGCATCGGCAAGGTCTACCGCACCGCGCGGCGCATCAGCGACGACAAGGCCGCGCTGATCGAAGCGAAGTTTCCGAAGCTCAACCGCTGCCTGACCGGCTATGACCTCGCGCACCTGCGCGAAGCCGACGGCCGTTTCAACCTGAACAGCGTGCTGTGCGGCGCCGAAGGCTCGCTCGGCTTCGTCGTCGAGGCGAAGCTCAACGTGCTGCCGATCCCGAAGGTTTCGGTGCTGGTCAACGTGCGTTACGCCGGCTTCATGGACGCGCTGCGCGACGCGCGCGCGCTGCTCGCGCACCGGCCGCTGTCGATCGAGACGGTCGACTCGAAGGTGCTGATGCTGGCGATGAAGGATTTCGTGTGGAGCAGCGTGGCCGAGTATTTCCCGCAGGACGACCGGCGGCCGACGCTCGGCATCAACCTGATCGAATTCAGCGGCGACGACGCGGAGGACGTCGATGCGCGCGTGCGCGCGTTCGTCGACCATCTGCGCACCGATACGAGCGTGGAGCGCCTGGGCCATACGCTCGCGGCCGGCGACGATGCGGTGAAGCGCGTGTATGCGATGCGCAAGCGCGCGGTCGGCCTGCTCGGCAACGTGCAGGGCGAGGCGCGTCCGCAGCCGTTCGTCGAGGACACCGCGGTGCCGCCCGAGAACCTCGCCGCGTACATCGCCGAATTCCGCGCGCTGCTCGACGGCCACGGGCTGCAGTACGGGATGTTCGGCCATGTCGATGCGGGCGTGCTGCACGTGCGCCCGGCGCTCGACATGAAGGATCCGAAGCAGGCGGCGCTGGTGCGGCCCGTGTCGGATGCGGTGGCCGAACTGACGCAGCGTCACGGCGGGCTGCTGTGGGGCGAGCACGGCAAGGGCGTGCGCTCGGAATATGCGCCGGCGTTTTTCGGCGAGCTGTATCCGTCGCTGCAGCAACTGAAGGCCGCGTTCGATCCGTACAACCAGTTCAACCCGGGCAAGATCGCGACGCCGCCGGACAATACGATGCGGCTGCTGAAGATCGACGAAGTGCCGACGCGCGGCGACCACGATCGGCAGATCGACGAGCGCGTGTGGCAGAGCTACGGCACCGCGATGCACTGCAACGGCAACGGCGCGTGCTACAACTTCGATCCGGACGACGCGATGTGCCCGTCGTGGAAGGCGACGCGCGAACGCGTGCATTCGCCGAAGGGGCGTGCGTCGCTGATGCGCGAATGGTTGCGCCTGCAAGGACAGGCGGGTATCGACGTCGTCGCGGCGGCGCGCGCGCGGTCGCCGTTCCTGCGCGGTCTCGCCGAGCGCTGGCGCAACAGCCGCGCCGCGCGCGACGGCGCGGCCGACTTCTCGCACGAGGTGTACGACGCGAT
Organism: Burkholderia catarinensis; assembly: GCF_001883705.2. Lineage (GTDB taxonomy): Bacteria > Pseudomonadota > Gammaproteobacteria > Burkholderiales > Burkholderiaceae > Burkholderia > Burkholderia catarinensis. Next base: position 17,276 of record NZ_MDEQ02000035.1, on the reverse strand, counting down.
GGCCGGCTGCCTCGCGTGCAAGTCGTGCGCGGGGCAGTGCCCGGTCAAGGTCAACGTGCCCGAGTTTCGTTCGCGCTTCCTCGAGCTGTATCACCAGCGCTACCTGCGGCCGCTGCGCGACTACCTGATCGGCTCGCTCGAATTCACGATGCCGTGGATGGCGCGGGTGCCCGCGCTGTACAACGGGCTGATGCGTGCGGGATGGGTGCGCACGCTGCTGGAGCGGCAGGTCGGCATGGTCGACAGCCCGCTGCTGAGCCGCTTCGATCTCGCGGCCGTGATCCGCCAATGGCGCGTGAAGCCGGCCGACCCGCACGCGCTCGCGGCGTTGAGCGACACGCAGCGCGCGCGCAGCGTCGTCATCGTCCAGGACACGTTTACGCGCTACTTCGATACCGAGCAACTGGCGACGCTGATCGAGCTGGCGGCGCGCGTGGGCTTCCAGGTGTGGCTCGCGCCGCTCGCGCCGAACGGCAAGGCGCTGCACGTGCAGGGCTTTCTGCGGGCGTTCGAACGGGCCGCGATCCGCAACGCCGCGCAACTGGCCGCGCTGGCGCGGTCGGGGGTCGCGCTGGTCGGCCTCGATCCGGCGATGACGCTCACGTATCGGCAGGAATACCTGAAGGTGACGGGGCTCGCCGATGTGCCCAAGGTTGCGCTGCCGCAGGAATGGCTGCTGCAGGCGCTGCCGGAAGCCGGCGCGGGCGGCGTACCCGGCGCGTACCGGCTGCTGCCGCACTGTACCGAGAAGACCAACGCACCCGACAGCGGCAAGCAGTGGGCGCAGGTGTTCGCGCGACGCGGGCTGCGTTTGCAGATTCAGGCGACCGGGTGCTGCGGGATGTCGGGCACCTATGGGCACGAGGCGCGCAACCTGCAGACGTCGAAGACGATCTATGCGCAGTCGTGGGCGGCGCACGTCGATGCGCCGGAGGTGGAAGGCGAGGCGCTGGCGACCGGGTATTCATGCCGCAGCCAGGTGAAGCGCCTGTCGGCGCGGCAGGTGCGCCATCCGTTGCAGGTGCTGCTCGATCACGTGCGGGCGGTGGGGTGACGATCGGGCGGCGCGTGTTGCGTTGCCCGCAAGATGACGTCGAGCGTCGAGCGGCAATCTTCGTGCCGCTCTCGACGCATGCCGTGGTTCAGGCGTCGGCTTTCGCGGTTTTCCGCGCACGCGGCTTGTCCGCCGCGGGAAACACGCCGACGCCGCGCGGCCGCTTCGGCTCGATCTTCGTGCGACGGATGATCTTGCGAAAATCGATCTCGTGCGCCGCCAGTACGCCGATCAGCGTCGCGATGACCGCGAGGTGGGACGGGACGGTGCCCTTGCTCGAATAGTTCGTGATGGAACTTTCGTTCATCCGGATCAGGCGGGCGAACTCGCGCGCCGTCAACTGCGCTTTCTTCAACTCCTGCTGGAATTCCGCATACGCCATTGCACACATGTTGCTTCGTCTCCGCAAAACATGAACCGGCCCGCTCGGCGCCGGCGCCGACGGGTGGCGTTCCCGTCGTGCCGGCGCCGCGGCGGGTTACATCTTCACCTGGTCGAGGAAGGTCTTCTTGCCGCTCTTGTAGCCGTAGATCGAGATGATCCCGTGCGTCAGGTCGCCCTTCGCGTCGAAGGTCGTCGTGCCGATCACGCCGTCGTACTTCGTCGCCGGCATCGCCGCGAGAATCTTCGCCGGATCCGTCGAGTTCGCGCGCTTCATCGCGTCGACGGCGATGTAGACCGCGTCATAGGCGAACGGCGCATCGAACTTGATGCCCTGGTTGAAGCGCTTCTCGTACTTCGCGATGAAGGCCGCGCCGCCCGGCATCTTCTCGAGCGCCGCGCCGGCTTGCGAGCACAGCACGTTGTCGGACGCCGGGCCGGCCAGCTCGGCCAGAGAGTCGGTGCACACGCCGTCGCCGGACAGGATCTTCGCGCGCAGGCCGAGCTGCTTCGCCTGCTTCGCGAGCGGGCCGCCGGTGGCGTCCATGCCGCCGTACATGATCGCGTCGGGGTTCTCGCCCTTGATCTTCGTCAGGATCGCGCGGAAGTCGACCGCCTTGTCGTTGGTCGCGTCGTGCGACAGCACCTTCAGGCCGAGCGCCTTCGCCTTCTTCTCGAACTCGTTCGCGAGGCCCTGGCCGTAGGCGGTCGAATCGTCGACCACCGCCACGCTCTTCACGCCCTTCTGCTGCGCATAGCTCGCGAGCGCCGGGCCTTGCTGCGCGTCGGTTGCCACCACGCGGTAGGTCGTCTTGAAACCTTGCTGCGTGTAGGTCGGGTTCGTGGCCGACGGCGAGATCTGCACGATGCCGGCGTCGCTGTAGATCTTCGACGCCGGGATCGACGTGCCCGAGTTCAGGTGGCCGATGACGACGACGACCTTGTCGTCGACGAGCTTCTGCGCGACCTGCGTGGCCTGGCGCGGGTCGGCCGCGTCATCCTGCGCATCGAGCTGCAGCGTGACCTTCTTGCCGCCGATCGTCAGCCCCTTCGCATTGATTTCCTCGACCGCGAGGCGCGCGCCGTTCTCGTTGTCCTTGCCGAGGTGCGAGATCCCGCCCGTCGTCGGTTCGACGCTGCCGATCCTGACGACCTGGTCGGCCATTGCGGTGGACGCGGCTGCGAACGCGGCGGCAGCCAGTGCAACGGTGATCAGGGGTTTGCAGCGCATGCCGACAGTGCTTCGTTCCATCTGCCATCTCCGAATTGAATGTCTTTCTATTGGCGTCTCGACCGGCCGACGGCGAGGCCGGGGCGATCGGACGAGTCCCCATACCCATCACGGGCTTCACTTGCATGGCGCCCGGCCGTGTGACCTGCCGCCCGGGCGAGCGGGCGAACCGGCGCCGGATGCCGCGCAATTCGTATGAATATATATGAAGCCCGTTTTGCGCGCTGCGGCGAATCCCGTGGCGGGCCGCTGCGGCGAGGGCCGGCGCCCGGATGTCGAAGCTTCCGGATGCAGGAAATCGTGCGCTGCGGCGGGCCACTGGCTGCGGTTCGCTGTCGTTGACCTTACGGCCGCATCCATTATTCGGCCGCGCGCGGGGGCGAGGCCATGGACACTGATGCGCGGTCAATCCGGAACTGTTCGGTCGATTTGTCTGCACAGTTTGGACGCTCGCGATCGTGCATCGGGTTTCACGACCAGGCTTCATCAAGCGCGACATGCTTTCGATGCAACTAACGGTCGAGTTCGGCGGCACCGGCGAATGGGCGCGAATCGGATGCCCGGACAATGCATCCTGCTTCGCAGATGCCGGGGGTTATCTCGACTCGCGTGCTGCCGGATCGCCGGCCGGCATCGTCATTCGCTGCAATCGCGAGCCTATGAGCGTCCGCGCAATGCGTTGTAGAGTGCGATGCCGAGCAAGCCGCACGCGACGAAGCGCAACGCATCGCGTTTCGCCGGCATCGGCGGCCGTCGCCATGCGAGCCACGCGATCACGAGCAGCGCCGCGGTCGCGAAGCGCGCCGCCGCGAGCTGAAGCGGGGTCAGGCCGTGCAGGCCGATCCGGATGAACGGGAATGCGCAAGCCCACGAGACGATCGTGAACGCGACTGCGCCTGCCGCGACGAGCGGTTGTCGCGCGCCGCGCGACGTCGGTGAGGACAGGGTATTCATGCGGCAATGGTGCGGCGTGGCGAGATGTTAAGCTAGCGCGCAAATCGATAGTTGGATATGAATATGGCTCACAGCTCGACCAAGCGGCGGGCTGACGATCCGGCGCGTGCACGTCGGGTTGTGCAGGCGCTGCCCGCTGCCGCGCCGGCGCCGGGCCCGCGGCCGCCGCTCGCGAGCCTCGAGACGGTCTGCACGGTGGCGCGCCAGGGTTCGTTCCTGGCGGCCGCCGACGTGTCCGGCGTGACGCACGGCGCGATCAGCCGGCGGGTGGCCGCCGTGGAAAACTGGCTGGGCATGGCGTTGTTCGAACGGCATGCGCGCGGCGTGCGCCTGACGCCGGACGGGCAGCGCTTCGTCGGCCGGATCGAACAGGCGTTCGCGATCATCGACAGTGCGGCCGATCAGTGGCGCTCGCCGCGTACGCCGCGACTGGTCAGGATGAGCGTGGTGCCCGCCTTCGCGCAGCTATGGCTGCTGGAGCGGCAGCATGCGCTCGAGAGCGAAGCGCCCGCGTTGCGCATCGAACTCGGCATCGATCTTCGCAATGTGGATATCGCCAGCGGCGAAGCGGATCTGTCGATCCGCTATGGGCGCGGCAACTGGCGTCAGCTCGAAACCCGCGCGTTCATGCCGGAGCGGCTTTATCCGGTCGCGCATCCGCGGCTCGCCGCACAACTGGCAAAGGCGCGCCGCCGGCGCGGCGATGCCGCGCTGCTCGACCTGCCGTTGCTGCACGATTCCGATGTGACCGGCTGGCGCACGTGGTTCGATGCGTTGGGTGTGCCGTTCAAGCCGCGAACGCAGGATCGCCGTTTCGAGGACTACAACCTCGTGCTGGCTGCGGCCGAGGCGGGGCTCGGCGTGGCGTTGGCGCGCGTGCCGCTTGCCGACGCCTATCTCAAGCGCAGCGAACTCGTGCGCGTGAGCCGTCACGAGGTCGATTCGGTGCTCCGGTATTACTTCGTGCATGCGAAGGGGGAGAATCGGCCGGAGGTGCTGGCGTTGATGGAGCGGATGCGGGCGGCGGTGGGGGAGCGGGGCTAGGTGGCGATCCACCGAGGATGGCGGTCTGGAGCGATGGAAGCGGTGCGCGATGGGCGGTGCTCGTCCCGGGCCGCCGGATCGGCGACAATGCGACCGCGAAAAACCATGAGGTTGGAGAGATGAACGAGAGTCGAGAATTTATGCAGCCGATCGGATGCAGAGGAGTGAATTGATGAACAGACCAGACAAGTCGTCGAAAGCGCGTGCGGCGCTTGACCAGCTGTTTTCGGGCATTGCGCCCGCGGACGAGAAGAGCGCAACGCGTCCGGGCAATCCGTTCGAAGCGGCGGGAGACGAGGTCACCACCGGCCCCGGCGGTCGCGGCCGGGTCGAGGTCAAGCTGTCGACCAGAATCCAGTTGCGCGGCTATCCGGGCGCGGACGCGTTCATGGCGCGCATGGCCGAAGCCTGGGGGCTGGAGTGGGGGACCTACGACAGCGTTCAGGCCATCGCGACGCTACCTGCCGGATGGCGGTCGCGCCGGCTTCCGGAAGTCACGCAGATCGTCGACGGACACGATGTGCTGCGAGCGGAGAGCAGCCTGCAGGGCGGCGAGATGTCGTATCTGAAAGTGCATCCGCGTTACTACATCGACGCACGCAAGGGGTTTGGCTGGGGAAAGTCGTCGAAGGCATCCGACGATCCGGATCTGGACGGCCCCGACTGGAACTGCTTCGTGATCGATCGGGAAAAGTCCATCGAGGTACACGAATTGACGACTTCGTCGTTGAAAGCCGATATGGACAATGCCCGGGCGACGTTGCTGAAATGGCTTGACGAGCACTATCCCAAACATCGCGATCCTTTTGCGTACTGGACGGATTGCGAAAGGGCGTCGTGACTGTGCACGGCGGCGCGATGTATCCGCCGGTCGCCATGGCGGACGACAATTGAAACACACCGGACGGGTGCCGATTCTCTGGGCCGCGTTCGGCGCGGCGGTCGGATCGACCGTCATCGAGTTGCTGCTCTGGTCGATCGCCGGCGAAGATGTCGTTGCGAACCTGTTTCGCGACGCGCGCCTCACGGCGGCCATCGTGATGGGGCGGCGGGTGCTCGGCTCGTCCACCGGTTTCGACCTGCCGGTCATGGGTGTGGCAACGCTCGTGCATGGTGCGCTCTCGCTTGTCTATGCGGCCGTGCTGGCGAAGGTGGTTCGCGGCCTGTCGCTCGGGCCCGCGCTTCTCGCGGGCGGCGCGTTCGGACTCATCCTGTATGGCGTCAACCTGTACGCGTTCACTGCGATTTTCCCGTGGTTCATTCCGGCTCGCGGCGCGATCACGCTGGTGGCCCATCTGGTATTCGGGATCACGGCCGCGGCCATCTACTGCGTCGCCAGACGCCAGGTCACACGCTGAGCTCGGCAACGATTGCCGAGGGCTTCGGTTACGATCGCTCGTCGTATCCCGACCCCTGGAATAACCCGGCATGCCGCACCGTTTAGCCGTCAGGAGACCTGATACGAAGAAGCGGCGAGCCGTGACCGCCACGCGATAAATCGTGCGCAAGCAAACCGGTGTGCCGGGCGCCGTTGGCGACGCTACGGATCAAATGGTCGGGGGCAACATGGCAGGAGCCGATCATGTGCAACTTGTTTCGATTCTTGACAGGCATCGTCTGTCTCGGTTTTTCCGCGTCCGTCTTTGCGCAAATGGCTGACGATCCATCGGACTACGGCACGAACTGCCGTGCGGTCGTCGCGCAGGCGGACATCGACGGCACGGAGCAGCAAATCGTCGGGCGTGCGTGTCTGCAAAGCGACGGCACCTGGCAGATCGTGCAAAGTCCCGACGGCAGCGTGCTGTGGTACCCGGCGGCGGCCTATCCGTATGCCGACCCGTGGTACTGGGGGCCGCCGCTTTTCATCGGCGCAGGCGTGAGCTTCATCTTCGTCGATCGCTTCCGTCGTTTCCACCGCTTCGATCACGTCGATCACTTCAACCCGATCGGTCATCGCCGCTTCGGCGTGCCGGCGGGCGCAGGCTTTCATCATGGCGCGTTCCCTGTTGAAGGTGGCCATGGATTCGGCGGAATGCACCGGTTCGGCGGCATGGGCGGGGGCGGCGGAATGCGGCGACATTAGACCTGTTCCGTCACGGGTATCGGACGTCACCCTGCGCACAACCTGCGTGCACTGCTTCCCGCATCATTCGGTGCGACGCCTATTCGACCCTGGAAGGTATGCGGCGACTGTCCAGATCCTTGAGTGCCGGAAACACGCTTCGGTCCCACGAACCCAGGCCGTATGACTGCCACAGTATCTTTCGTCTAACAAAAATTTCGAACGTGGGCGTCGGTGGAGACAATTTTTCAAGGCGCCGTCGCCGCTCGAAAAGCCATCGGACAATCGGCGGATAGTTGTCGATGGTTTCGGCGGCGGCAATGGCATCGCGTTCCACGATGAAAAGATGCACATCCGGATGCGTTTTGGCCCAGGATTCAAATTCGCCTTTCCCGCCTAATGAACCTTCCCAGCGCTGACAAAAAACGCAATCCTTTGCCGCGTGCACGATCAGGACAATCGGTTCTCGCTCGTGCACGTCCGCTTCGCGAATGCGATCAGCCCAAGTGACCTTTGGTTGCGGTTCGGAAGCATTTTTGTTAGCGCTGGCGTCCGATTCGTCACTCGCCAGCGCGATGTGTGGAGAAGCAAGCATCAGCGACGACAGTGCCCAGGCGACACACATCCAGAGCTGCGCCCGCCAGCGATGTGTCATTTTCGTGCTCCTACGCAGGACAGCAGGTATCGGTCGACGAAGGGAGACGGACCACCCTGAAATGCAGTGTAGTAGCTGCGGGCCCGGTGCGGTATTTCGCACAGCGCAAGACGATTGCCAGCGCTTACAGGATCGACGCGAGTTTTGGCACGCGAAGCAGGAGGCCGGCAATCAGGTAGCACGCGCCGCAAGCGACGCTGCCGGTCACGGCGAATTTCAGGAACGGGGCTGCCGGCACGTTTCGCCACGCGAGGGCGACAGACACCAGCACCGGCGGATGGATGAGGTAGATCGTGTACGCGCGTCGCGACAGCGGCTGCCACATACCCGTCAGCCGATCGAAGCGTCGCTGAAAATGGCTTGCGAGGAACAGTATCGTGCCCCATGCGACCAGCGGTTCCCAGAACGCGTAGATCACATCGTGCGGACGGCCACGCAGCCCGGGAACGTGCTTCGCGAGCAGGTAGGCGAGCGGCAGGACAGGGAGTGCCAGCAGCGCGATGCGCCACCACAGTCCGACCTGCCGTGCCGGCAGTTGCTCGATCCAGCGCACGCGCGCTGTCCGGCAACCGGCTGCGTACAACACGACGTAGCTGGCGAAGTAGCCGAGCTGCAGCCCCCATACGTTGATACCTATCGGCCATCGGGACCGCAACGCCAGTGCCGCGACACCCGTCAGCCATGCCGCGGCGGCCAACGTACGGTCGGAAGGGAAGGGGTTCCGAGCGGGGTGGTTCGTATCGGGCGCCACGGTGCGCGGGAAGACGATGTGCCGGAGTACTGCAGCCGCGCTGAAAATCAGCAACGCCTCGGCGAACCACATCGGACCGTTCTCGAACGTGCCTTTTCGCCACAGACGTCCCAGCGTATCCGCAAACGGGTAGCCGGCGCCCGACTGCGCCAGGGAAATTGTGGCGGGGCCGATCAGGAAGCCGTACACCAGCAACGGCAGCCCGAGCCTGAGAACCCGGTCGGCCAGGAAACGGGCGGCGCCCTTGCGATCGATGGATGGCGGCGTGTAATAGCCCGCCAGGAAAAAGAACAGGCCCATGAAGAACGCCTGGTTGATCGCGCAGAAGAGCGTCAACAGTGCGGATTCCACCGATGGGCCAGCGGCCACTTCGTGGTAGTACCACCCGCCAAGTGCACCGTACGTGATCGCGCAGTGGTGAAAGATCACCAGCAACGTCAGAGAGGCCCGCAATGCGTCCAGGCCGGCGTTTCGATGCACGGCAGCCGCTTTGTCCGGCTGAAGCGCGAAGTCGACCGGAACGTTCTGAGCGCTCATCGCATTGCCTGTATGGTTGGTCGGCCATGACCCGCCTGGCACCGAGCGTCGTCGCGATGGCATGTGCATATCCGGCGGGCGTCCAGATCGGCAACATACACCGTTGTTCTTACAACCTTCCAACAAGCCGTTCCGCTGCCGGCACGACACCGGGTTAGTCGAGCTTCGCGTATTCCTCAATCCCTGCATCACCGATGTGACAAGTGCGTGTCATTGGTGAATATGTTTTTTTTCGCTTGATTGAATCCCTATCGCACTGGATAGAATGCTACGCGTTCCTGATGAATACGGAACGGTTCGTACATTTTTTGTCGCTTCGACTATAGCTAAAAAAACTGGGGATCCAGACATGCGAGACAACGGAGCACCGACGATGCTACCCGAGGAAATCGTCCCACTCGGCGACATCGAAAATATCGCACGACGCCATTTCGTGATGGGGCTCGGTGCAACGCTTCTGGCAGGATGCGGCGGCGACGGAAGCAACGCGGTTACAGGCGGTGAGCGTACATCGGCAAACGGCACCGGCCAGGCGTCCGGAGTTGCTCCAGCTTCGGACGGTATCGACGCAGGGGCGACATCGGCAGGCACTGCCCAAACCCGCGCCTTCACGCATCCCGGTTTGCTGCATACCGAGGCGGATTTCGAACGCATGCGCGCTAAAGTCGGGGCTCACGCTTCCCCGTGGATCGACAGCTGGAACGTGCTCGTCGCCAACGGTCACACGCGCCTGACGAACAAGCCGAACCCGCAGGTCGGCATCTATCGCGGCAATGATCCCACGCATGGTCAGAACTACGGCGCTCTCTACAACGACATCGCCGCCGCCTATGGCGACGCGCTGTGCTGGAAGGTGTCGGACGACAAACGCTATGCCGACAAAGCCGTGGAGTATCTGGACCAATGGGCCTCGACGCTGACGACGCTTGGCGGCAGCGATGTGGCGCTCGCTGCCGGCATCTACGGCTACGAGTTCGCCAACGCAGCCGAAATCATGCGCGGCTATAGCGGCTGGAGTCCGGCCGGACTCGCCGCGTTTCAGGCAATGATGCGCAATGTCTTCTACCCGGTCAGTCACGCTTTCCTGACCCGTATCGACACCGCGATGGACACGCACTACTGGGCCAACTGGGGCCTGGCCAACATCGCGTGCGTCCTGGCCATTGGCGTGCTGTGCGACGATGCCGAGCTTGTCAACGAGGCCGTCACCCATTTCAGGACCGGTGGCAGTAACGGCTGCATCCGGCAAGCCGTGTACTACCTGCACCCCGGCAACCTCGGGCAATGGCAGGAAGCCGGCCGGGACCAGGGCCACAGCACGCTCGGCATTGCATTGACGGGCGCCATTTGCGAGATGGCGTGGAATCAGGGCATCGACCTGTACGGCTATGACAACAATCGCTTTCTGGCGGGCGCGGAATACGTGGCCAAGGCCAACCTGAAGCAGGCAGGCGGCGCGTTCTACACGGTGCCTTTCGTCACGTACCAGAACAGCGCTGGCGTCATCCAGACGCAGTTCGCCGCCGGCGGGCAAGGCGACGCCCTGGGGCGGCCCTGCTGGGCGCTGGTGGCCAACCATTACATCAACCGCAAAGGTCTGGCGGCGCCTTACACCAAGCGCGCTGCCGAGCTTGTGGCACCGGAAGGCGGCGGCGGCAACTACGGCCCCAACAGTGGCGGCTTCGACCAGCTTGGCTACGGCACGCTCACCTGCACGCTCGACCCCGGCACCCCTGCCGCAACGCCGACCGGCCTGACCGGCTACGCCAGCGCGGGCAAGGTGGTGCTGTCGTGGTGGGGCAGCAGCAACGCCGTCAGCTACAACGTCAAGCGCGCCACCATTGCCGGCGGACTGTACAGCACCATCCAGAGCGGTATCACCGATCTGCTGACCTATACGGATATGCCAGCCGCTGCCGGCACGTATTTTTATGTCGTGACAGCGCAAACGATTGCGGGCGAATCGGCGCTCTCCAACGAAGTGAAAGTGATCACGGCGCAGCAGCTGCTCGCGCACCTCACGTTTGATGAAGGCAGCGGCATCACGGCCGCCGATAGCTCGGGCAACGGGCGCAATGGCACGCTCAACGGCGCAACGTGGGCGGCGGGGCACAGCGGCAACGCGGTCTCGCTCAACGGCTCGGGCGCGTATGTGGCGTTGCCCGACGATCTGCTGGCCGATGTGTCGGACTTCACCATCGCCTCCTGGGTGTTCTGGAACGGCTCGCAAACGTGGGCACGCCTGTTCGACTTCGGCACGGGCTTCCACCGCTACATGATGTTCACGCCGCGCGGGCAGTTGCGCAACGGCTGGGCCGGCATGCGCTTCGCCATGACGGCCAACGGCCCCGGTGACGGCCCTCCGGAACAGATCATCGACGCTCCCACCGAGCTGCCGAGCAAGCGATGGGTGCATGTGGCCGTCACGCTATCGGGTTCGACCGGCACGATGTACGTGGACGGCACGCCCGTCAGTACCAACACGGCGATGTTCCAGGCGCCGTTCCGCTTGGGCAGTACCACGCAGAACTGGCTGGGCAAATCGCAATACAGTGCCGACGCCACGTTCAACGGCCTGATCGACGATTTCCGCATCTATCGCGGTGCGCTCAGCGCTGCGCAGATCGCATCGCTCTTGGCGAATTGATTGTGCTGGGCCCGATGGCGGGCCCTGCGATGGACCTCTTCCTTTAAGGATTTCTCCGATGACCGCGTTTTCTCAACGATGGATTGCCGCTGCGGCGATGGCGTGTGCGTTATGGGGCTGTGGTGACGGATCCGATAGCGCGACAGGTGTGACCAATGCGGGTGCCAATGTAGCCGCTAATCGTAGTCAGATCGGCGGAAATGGCAGCGGCAGCAACCTGCCGGCGGCCAGCTGGACCAGCGTCAAGTGGGGCGGCGGCGGCTATGTCACCGGCCTGATCTACCATCCCGCCAACGCGAGCTTGCTGTACGCACGCACCGACGTTGGCGGCGCGTACCGCTGGAACGCGACCAACTCGACGTGGACGCCTATCACCGACGGCATCGGTTTCGGTGTAGGCGAGGGCGATTTCCACGGCGTCGAAAGCCTCGCGCTCGACCCGAACAACGATCAGCTCGTCTACATGATGACCGGCATTACCGTGACGCAGGGTCACAACGGCCGCATCTACATCTCGAGCGACCGTGGCAACACCTGGACGCACTACGACCTGCCGTTCCCGGTGGGCGGCAACGACAACGGCCGTGCCACGGGCGAGCGCCTGCAGGTCGACCCGAACAATCCCTCGACGCTGTTCTACGGATCGCGCACGGCCGGCCTGTGGAAGAGTGCCGATTCCGGCCGCACCTGGACGCAGGTCACGGGTCTGTCCTCCAATACGATCAGCGGCGGCGGCTCCCCGCTGGGCGTCGAGCAGGTCATCTTCGACACGTCGGGCACGGGCGGCGGCCAGCCGACCTGGATCATGTGGGCCACCGTCGCCCCGGACTACGCCAACGCGGCGGGCCTGACGTCGACCCTGTACAAGTCCACCAACGGCGGCTTCTCGTGGACGCCGGTGCCCGTCCCGCCGACGGTGTCTGGCTACTACATCCCCCACGTCGTGCGCACGTCCGACGGCAACTTCTACGTGGTGTTCAACGCGGGCGTCGGCCAGGGCATCGGCGGACCGAGCTATCTCTACAAGTTCGGCGGAAGTAACAACAGCAACTGGACGCTGCTCAACAGCTCCAACAGCAACGGCTTTGGCGGCCTGTCCGTCTCGGGTCTGGGCTCGTCCGCCCGCATCGCACTGGGCATGACGGGCTGGAGCGACACCAGCAAGACCATCCAGCTATCCGACGACGGCGGCAGTACGTGGCGCGAAATCGAGGCCGGCATGCCGCACACCGGCACTGCCTCGGGTGGCTGCGCCGGCTGGGTCGAGGGCGTCACCATCGACCCAGCCAATCGCGATCACGTCATGCACGTCCACGGCGGCGGCATCTGTGAAACCATGAACGCCTCGTCACCCACGCCAACCTGGAGCCCCAAGGTCGACAACCTCGAGGAAACCGTGACGCTGGCGCTCGTCACGGCGCCGCCCGGTGCGTCGTACAAGTTCATCAACAGTGCCGGCGACATCGGCACGTGGGTCAATACGGATCTCTCGACGAGGCCGACGAAAGGCCCCTTGAACACGTGGAGCAGCGGCAATTCGGCCGATATGTCGTGGTCCGATCCGACGTACATCGCCGCCGCGGGCGTCGACAACGCCAACGGCCATGCCACCAAGGGCTTCTGGTCGGGCGACAGCGGCAATACCTGGGCGACGTTCGCGTCGCTGCCCAACGGCGCCGCGGCAAGCCAGAGCAACGTGGGCAACCTGGTCGTCCCGTCCCGCAACAACGTGACCTGGGCACCGCCGGACTCGGTGCCGTCGTACACGACAAACAATGGCGCCAGCTGGACAGCGACCAACCTGCCGGCGTTCAGTGCCACATGGAACGGCTTCCCGCGTGCCTACCGCCTGGCCGCGGACCGCAAGAACCCGAACAAGGTCTATGCCTACGACTCCGGCGGCGCACCGTGGAGCTGGCAGCGCGGCAAGATCTACGTCTCGAACGACGGCGGCCACACGTTCGCGCTGAGCCAGGGCGCCGTGAACGCGAACCTGGCCTGGAATTCGTGGCGGGATACGTCGATGGCGGTCAATCCGAACGCCGAGGGTGACCTCTGGCTGGCCGACGGCACGGCCGTGTACCACTCGGTGGACTCGGGGGCAACCTGGACGAAGCTCAGCGTCTTTGCGTCGACCAACGACACACCGGGCGCCACCGTGATCGCCTTGGGCAGGGCACCGACCGGTTCGTCGTACTCGGCCGCGGTCTACGTGGAAGGCACATTGAACGGCGTCTGGGGCATTTACCATTCCGACGACGGTGGTGCAACGTGGGCGCGCTTCAACGATGACGCGCACCAATTCGGCGACTCCGGCGTGATGGCCGGCGACTGGAACACGTATGGCAGGATTTACGTCAACGGCGCCGCTCGCGGTCTGATCTATAGCAATTGAGGTTGATCGACCGTAAGGGGTCCATTCTCGACGTCTACGTCACGGCGCTCTGACCGAGGAGCATGGGTGTCCACCGATTGGGGAGGTGGGCACCTATGGTCGACAAAGACTTTGAGTTGATCTTTTACCACTACGGTACGATCGCCTGCTCAAACTCTGGCTTCGTACAACGCGCGATAGGAGCTGCCGGCGCTGCTCGGGAGTTGACACTGGTCTTCGCAAGGCTATGGTCAGTGCCAGCTTTAATTCGCGACGTGCAACGTCACGAATTTCCGAGAGTTTCGCCCATCGTCGCCGGCGCTTGGCGGCGAAGTGACATTTTTACTTCGCAAACGGTGACAACTTTAATTTGGTCTACGATTACCGACAGGACTTCGAACTGGCGTTTCAGAGTATGAGATAGCCTCGAGCCAGGGTCCGTCTCTATGACGTTTCCCCGCGAGTCCTGGGTGCGCTCAGCGACGCGTCGCCGACATGCACACCCATTGCAAGCATATCGAGTAGCGCTCGCAATCTGCGTTGGCGGGACAGTATTTCCGAGAATGCAGCGTTCTCACGGAAGATGCGCGCTTGCAGCGCTCGAATCGTCATTTCAGTTTGTTCTGCAATGGTGGCCAGCGTCCATCGGTCATGAGGATAGAGGAATACCTTCCGAGCGAGCGCCAGAGAGATTGAGGCAGTCTTGGTGTGGGTCGCGACAGACAGGTCTTCCCAGTCCTTCGCCGTCATCGTAACGCTGCAATCTTGCTCGCAAAGAATGTGAACCACCGCCTCAGCTGCACCACTGGCATCCGGTTCCAATTGATAATCGAAGCGGCGACTCACCGGAATCTGAATGCAACGTTGTCGTTGGCTCGGCACCAGCTCGATACCTTCGACATTCTGCAAACCTCGCGCGCATTTGACGATTCCTACGCGTCGTGCCGCCGCGACGCGTTCCTCAGCACGAGCGTCATCAGTTGCCGGCGCGAATCGACGCCGAGCTTCGCGAACGCGCGCTTCGCGTACGTGTCGACGGTGGACGTCTTGAGTCCCATCGTTTGCGCGATCGCGGCCGACGTCATGCCCTGGATGAACGACGCGCACACGTGCATCTCGCGCGCGGTCAGCCGTTCCTGCCATTCCGGCAGCCATTGCGCGACGAGGTCGAGATCGATCTCGTCGCGTTGCCCTTCGTCCGCGGAGATCGCGCCGAGCAGGCGCTTGTGCGCGGACGCCATCGGCAGCACGACCTGCGAAAGCTGCTTCAGCAGGCTCAGCTCCTTCAGCAAGAACGGCGGCAGCCGCCGCGAGCGCGCGATCGAGATCGAGTAGCGCGTGCCGCCCGTCACGCCCGCGATCACGCATTCGTCGTGAATGTCGCCGGCGTCGAAGAACAGATGCCGGAGCTCGCTCGCGACGCGCTGCGCGGACACCTGCAGCAACTGCACGTCGCTTTCGGTTTCGATCGCCGCATACGTTGCATCGTCGCTCGCGTAGCTGCGGTAGTAGTGGCGCATCACCTGCGCGACCAGCTCGGGCTCGCGGCCGAAGCTGCCGATCCAGCCGACGCTGCGCCGGCCGGACGACGTGCCGCGCTCGTAGTCGAGATGCACGGCGTCGAAGTCGACGTAGCGCACCAGCGTGTCGTAGACGGCGCGCATGAACTGCGGCGTCCCGACGGCTTGCGCGATGTCGCCGAGCGTTTCCGTCACGAACGCGACGTGGCTCAGCGGGAGGTCGGGGGCGGGAAGCGCAGCGCTCATGGCGTGGGGTTTCGAAGATTTCAGGTGGCGCTACAGGTATCACGAATATTTTCGACTGCCTACGCGGGAATCTACCCAAACGGCCCCGATCGACGTCGCCGTTTGTCCCGGTTTTCGGGACTGACGGTACGGGCCGCGATCTTTACATTGACCCTTGTGCTGAACACCGCTTGACGGCGTTGACGCGAGTCCGGACCCGGACCGGGCGCAACGGCCGATCCCCATCACAAGGAGAATCCCCATGCGTATCCGTATCCGCCGTCAACCGGCCTTGCGCGCCGCGCTCGTCACGTCGGCGGGGCTGGCCCTCGCGGCCAGCCTGTCCGCCCGCGCGGGCGACGCCAACCTGAACGTGTACAACTGGTCGGAGTATGTCGCGAAGGACACGGTGCCCAACTTCGAGAAGCAGACGGGCATCAAGGTGCGCTACGACAGCTACGACAGCGACGATACGCTGCAGACCAAGCTGCTGGCGGGCAGCTCGGGCTACGACATCGTCGTGCCGACGTCGAACTATCTCGCGCAGCAGATCCAGGCCGGGGTGTACCAGAAGCTCGACAAGTCGAAGCTGCCGAATCTCGCGAACCTCGACCCGGTGCTGATGAAGATGATCGCGAAGGCAGACCCGGGCAACCAGTACGGCGTGCCGTGGGCGTGGGGCACGACGGGCATCGGCTACAACGTCGAGGCGATCAGGAAGCGGCTCGGCGATACCGCGCCGACCGACAGCTGGGCGCTGCTGTTCGACCCGGCGAACGCGGCGAAGCTGAAAGGCTGCGGCATCTCGCTGCTCGACGCGCCGGACGCCGCGTTCGCGGCGGCGCTGCAGTACATGGGCAAGGATCCGGAGAGCAAGAACCCGGCCGACTACCAGGCGGCCTACGACGTGCTGAAGAAGATCCGCCCGTACGTGACGCAGTTCAGCTCGGCCGGCTATGGGGACGATCTCGCGAACAACGACGTCTGCGTTGTGCTCGGCTGGTCGGGCGACGTCAGCATCGCGCGGCGGCGCACGCTCGACGCGAAGCGCTCGTATGAAATCCGCTATGTGAATCCGAAGGAAGGCGGCCTGCTGTGGTTCGACGTGATGGCGATTCCGAAGGATGCGCCGCACCCCGAAGCCGCGCTGAAGTGGATCAACTATATCGAGGAGCCGAAGACCAACGCGGCGATCACGAACGAGATCTTCTATCCGAGCGCCAACAAGGCCGCGCGCACGTTCGTGACGCCGGCGATCGTGCAGGACCCGAGCGTCTACCTGCCCGACAGCACGATCGCGAAGACGTCGCTCGCGATGCCGAGAAGCGCCGACATCGCGCGGATGCAGAACCGCCTGTGGCTGCAACTGAAGTCGGGCGGCTGACGGAGACGACGATGATCCATACGTTCCCTGCCGTACCGGCCGCGATCGGCGCACGCCGTGACACGGCCGCCTTCGTGCGCATCGAAAACGTCGTGAAGAAATTCGGCGACAGCACGGCCGTCGACAACGTGAACCTGACGATCGCGAAGAACGAGCTGTTCGCGCTGCTCGGCAGCTCGGGCTGCGGCAAGTCGACGCTCCTGCGCATGCTCGCCGGGCTGGAAACGGCCACCTCCGGCAAGATCTTCGTCGACGGCGAGGACCTCGCGTCGCTGCCGCCGTACCGCCGCCCGGTGAACATGATGTTCCAGTCGTACGCGCTGTTCCCGCACATGTCGGTCGAATCGAACGTCGCGTTCGGCCTGAAGCAGGAAGGCACGCCGAAGAACGAAATCAAGGAACGCGTGGCCGACGCGCTCGCGCTCGTGCAGATGAGCAAGTACGCGCAGCGCAAGCC
>NZ_MDEQ02000034.1 GCF_001883705.2 Burkholderia catarinensis | reverse complement strand
CCGCCACCGTCGCCATGGCCGCTACCAGTGCCGTGACCGCCGCCGTCACCGTCGCCATGGCCGCCACCGGTGCCGTGGCTACCGCCACCGTCGCCATGGCCGCTACCAGTGCCGTGACCACCGCCGTCACCGTCGCCATGGCCGCCACCGTTGCCGTGGCCACCGCCACCGTCGCCATGGCCGCCACCGTTGCCGTGACCACCGCCGTCACCGTCGCCATGGCCGCCACCGTTGCCGTGACCACCGCCGTCACCGTCACCATGGCCGCCACCGTTGCCGTGACCACCGCCGTCACCGTCGCCATGGCCGCCACCATTGCCGTGACCACCGCCGTCACCGTCGCCATGGCCGCCACCATTGCCGTGACCACCGCCATCACCGTCGCCGCCACCGCCACCGCCGTGGCCACCATGGCCACCACCCGAAGTTCCGCCACCCGAAGTACCGCCACCCGAAGTGCCGCCACCCGAAGTACCGCCACCCGAAGTACCGCCACCCGAAGTGCCGCCACCCGAAGTGCCGCCACCCGAAGTACCGCCACCCGAAGTGCCGCCACCCGAAGTGCCGCCACCCGAAGTGCCGCCACCCGAAGTACCGCCACCCGAAGTGCCGCCACCCGAAGTGCCGCCACCCGAAGTGCCACCACCCGAAGTGCCGCCACCCGAAGTGCCGCCACCTGAGGTACCTCCGCCTGAACCACCATCGCCGGACGCATTGCCTCCGCGGCCCGTGCCGCTCGTACCGCCGGAGGTTCCACTTGTCGTTCCACCGACACCGGCAGGTCCGACGGCGCCGTTCCCGTTATTTCCGCTGCTAGCGCTACCACTGCCTCCACTGCCGCTCCCGCCAGCACTGTTACCGCCGACGCCATGGCCCGCATAGACATGTACCGCGCACGCAGCCGGATTGGCGGCGCACGACGATGCGTCTTCGACCAGTGTCATGATGGTGTCTGCGCTGGCGTTCGCGTCGGGCGCGGAGTCAGGCGTCGCGTTCTGCGCGACAGCATACGAGCAGCAGCACGCAAACGCGGCTGCGGCCAGCAAGGTCACGCGATGGCTCCGTCCCGCCGGGCGGAACGGCTGTTTCGTCTTTTGCATCATGGCCTCCCCATACGCGCGATGCCTCGTCGCCGCGCGACTAGCTACGTGTGGTGCAGGGGGGCGAAAAAGATTCGTAGTCCTTTTTAACGGCCGATCGCCTTCGGGCCGGCGCTTGACGTCAGCCGCGAACGCGGATCGGCACGCGGGCCCGCCGTGCGAACCGGTATTTGCGAGATTCGTGCCATCAGCCGCTTATGCCCGTGGCGCAAGGCGCACGCAGGCACGCGACGGCGCACGCAACGTCGTTGGGGGGAGTTTTGTTTCCGGAATGAAACGTCTGAGCGTTGCTCAGCGCGCCGGCGCGTCGGCCGCGCGTTGCCAGCGGTGGAACAGGATCGATGCGATCCAGCAGACGAGGAACAGCGCGACGATGCCGTAGCCGATCGAGCCGAAGCGTTCGCCGAGCGCATCGAGCGTGTCGCGCACGGGGCCCGTCAGCGACAGCTTGTCGGCCAGCAGCCCGGCCGCCTCGATCCCGCCGATCGCAAGCGCGACGGCCGCCGACACGAACGTGATGCTCGCGTTGTAGAGCAGCTTGCGCTGCGGATCGTCCATGGCCCAGCCGTATGCATGAATCATCAGGACGTTGTCGGTCGAGTCGATCAGCGTCATGCCGGCGGTGAAAAGCGCGGGAAACAGCATGACCGTATAGACCGGCAGCCCCTGGCTCGCCTGCGCGGCGGCAATTGCGAGCAGGCCGATTTCGGTTGCAGTATCGAAACCTAGACCGAACAGCACGCCGACCGGATACATGTGCCAGCTCTTCGACACGAACCGGAACAGCGGGCGCAGCAGCCGCGACACGATTCCGGCCGGACGGTGCACATGCGCGGCGCCGCCGTGCACGTGCACCGGCGCGCTGCGATAGCGCCGCCACACGTCGCGCAGGATCAGCAGGTTCACGCACGCGAGCACGAGCAGGAAGGTCGCCGACACCGCGGTGCCGATCATGCCGCCGATCTCGCGGAACGCATCGAACCGGTCGCGCAGCGCGAACGCCGTCAGCGCGATGCCGAGCGTCGCGGCGATCACGATCGTCGAATGGCCGAGCGAGAAGAACAGGCCGACGCTTACCGGACGCTGGCCGTCCTGCATCAGCTTGCGTGTCGCGACGTCGATCGCGGCGATGTGATCGGCGTCGACCGCATGACGCAGCCCGAGCCCGTACGCGATCGCCGCGGTGCCGAGCAGCAGCGGATGGTCGCGCAGCACCGCGAGCGCCCACAGCCAGACGGCGACGTTCGCGGCGATCAGCCCCGCATAGAGGGTCAGCAGGCGGCGCAGGGCAGGGGTGGGCGGCATCGGGCGGGTTCCATCTGACGATTCGCCATCCATTGTGGCATGCGAAAAAAATGCCCGGCGTGCCGATCAAAAAGCCGTGAACGCCGGGCGCTCCGGAAGAAAAAAAGCCCGTCCGGAACCGGACGGGCTTTGCCTGCCTGCGACAGGGCGCGAGCGCCCAGCGCTTACTTGGTCTTCGCGCTGATCACGCCTTCCGATACGTTCGCCGGCGTTTCCGCGTAGTGCTTGAACTCCATCGTGTAGGTCGCGCGGCCCTGCGTCGCCGAGCGCAGCGACGTCGAATAGCCGAACATCTCCGCGAGCGGCACTTCGGCGCGCACGAGCTTGCCGCCGCCGCCCGCGATGTCCTCCATCCCCTGCACGATGCCGCGCCGGCTCGACAGGTCGCCCATCACGTTACCCATGAAGTCTTCCGGCGTTTCCACTTCCACGGCCATCATCGGCTCGAGCAGCACGGGCTTCGCCTTGCGCATCGCTTCCTTGAACGCCATCGAACCGGCCATCCGGAACGCGTTTTCGTTCGAGTCGACGTCGTGGTACGAGCCGAACGTCAGGTGCACCTTCACGTCGACGACCGGGTAGCCCGCGAGCACGCCGCTCTTCAGCGTTTCGGTGATGCCCTTGTCGACGGCCGGGATGAATTCGCGCGGAATCACGCCGCCCTTGATCTCGTCGAGGAATTCATAGCCCTTGCCGGGGTTCGGCTCCAGCGTGATCACCGCGTGGCCGTACTGGCCGCGGCCGCCCGACTGCTTGACGAACTTGCCCTCGATGTCGGACGCCGTCGTGCGCACCGTCTCGCGATACGCGACCTGCGGCTTGCCGACCGTCGCTTCGACGCCGAACTCGCGCTTCATCCGGTCGACCAGGATTTCGAGGTGGAGCTCGCCCATCCCCGAAATGATCGTCTGGCCGGACTCTTCGTCGGTCTGCACGCGGAACGACGGATCTTCCTGCGCGAGGCGATTCAGCGCGAGGCCCATCTTTTCCTGGTCGGCCTTCGTCTTCGGCTCGACGGCCTGCGAGATCACCGGCTCCGGGAATTCCATCTTCTCGAGAAGGATCGGCTTGGCCGGATCGCACAGCGTGTCGCCGGTGGTCGCTTCCTTCAGGCCGACGGCCGCCGCGATGTCGCCCGCGCGCACTTCCTTGATTTCCTTGCGCTCGTTCGCGTGCATCTGCAGGATCCGGCCGAGCCGTTCCTTCTTGTCCTTCGTCGCATTGAGCACCGTGTCGCCGGATTCGACGACGCCCGAATACACGCGGAAGAAGATCAGCTGGCCGACGAACGGGTCGGTCATGATCTTGAACGCGAGCGCCGAGAACGGCTCGTCGTCGCTCGGATGACGTTCCGCCGGCTTTTCCGGATCGACGAAATCGTGGCCGAGGATCGCCGGCACGTCCACCGGCGACGGCAGGTAGTCGATCACCGCGTCGAGCATCGCCTGCACGCCCTTGTTCTTGAACGCGCTGCCGCACAGCATCGGCACGATCTCGTTGGCGACCGTGCGCTTGCGCAGCGCGGCCTTGATCTCGCCCTCGGTCAGCGATTCATGGTCGTGCAGGTACTTCTCGAGCAATTCCTCGCTCGCTTCCGCCGCGGCCTCGACCATCTTCTCGCGCCATTCGTGCGCGAGCTCGACGAGGTTCGCGGGGATGTCCTCGTACGAGAACTTCACACCCTGGCTTTCGTCGTCCCACACGATCGCCTTCATCTTCACGAGATCGACGACGCCCTGGAAATGATCTTCCGCGCCGATCGGAATCTGGATCGGCACGGCGACGCCTTTCAGGCGCTCGCCGATCTGCCGCTGCACGCGGAAGAAATCGGCGCCGACGCGGTCCATCTTGTTGACGAACGCGATGCGCGGCACCTTGTACTTGTTCGCCTGGCGCCACACGGTTTCGGACTGCGGCTGCACGCCGCCGACCGAGTCGTAGACCATGCACGCGCCGTCGAGCACGCGCATCGAGCGCTCGACCTCGATCGTGAAGTCGACGTGCCCGGGCGTGTCGATGATGTTGATCCGGTGTTCCGGATAGTTGCCGGCCATGCCCTTCCAGAAGGCCGTGGTCGCAGCCGACGTGATCGTGATGCCGCGTTCCTGTTCCTGCTCCATCCAGTCCATCGTGGCCGCGCCGTCGTGCACTTCACCGATCTTGTGGCTCACGCCGGTGTAAAACAGGATGCGCTCGGTCGTCGTGGTTTTGCCGGCATCGATGTGAGCGCTGATTCCGATATTGCGATAGCGCTCGATGGGGGTTTTGCGGGGCACGTGAACCTCCTTAGGTTCGAATCGTAAGCGGGCTGGCTGGGCCGGCCCGAACTGGAACAAGCGAGACTTAAAGCATAGCGCTTGCGCACGGCTTTTGCAGATGCGGCCGGCGCCGGCGGAATCAAGGTGCGCGCCGCCGCCGGCGGGCGAAAAAAAAGCCGGCGCGCAACGGGCGGCCGGCTTCGTTCGGCGCGAGGCCGCGGCGGTGGCCGTTACTGGGCCTTCGGCAGGCCGTCGAGCTTCATGCCGGGCTTGATGCCCTTCGCCGCGAACCAGCCCTTGCTCATTTCGAGCGCATAGACGCCGTTGTTGCGCGGGCAGTGGTTGTCGGTCGTCTCGGCCTTCATCTCGTCGATGTCGGTGATCGTGCCGTCCGCGCGGATGAACGCGATCGCCAGCGGGATCAGCGTATTCTTCATCCAGAAGCAGTGCACGGCATTCTCGTTGAACACGAACAGCATGCCTTCGTTCGGCGCGAGCTGCGAACGGTACATCAGCCCCTGTTCGCGGTCGGCGTCGTTCGCGGCGACGGCCGCGTCGATCACGTACATGCCGGCGCGCAGCTTCACGCGCGGGAACTCGCTCGGCTGCTTGGCGCCGGGCGGCATCTGCGCGCTGGCGGCCTGCATGCCGAGCGCGAGGACGGCGAGCGCGGCGGGAAACACGGCGGCGCGCGCAAGGCGGCCGAGCGACGAGCGCAGGGAGAATTGCACAGCAAGGCTCCTATCTGGAAAACGAGACCCGCATGGTACGCGATGCTTGCCGGCGGGCACAAAAAAGAAAAAGGCAGATCGCCTTGCGGTGACCTGCCTTTCAACGCCGTAAGAACGGCAAGACTGCGTGTTCTTGACTGCGTTATTACAACTAGCTTGCTTAGTTCGAAGCAGCTGCCGGTGCTTCGGCTTCGCTAGCAGCCTTCTTAGCTGCGTGGTGCTTCTTAGCTGCGTGGTGCTTCTTGTGCGTTGCCTTCTTAGCCGGTGCCGAAGCAGCTTCTGCCGGAGCAGCAGCAGCCGGAGCGGCCGGAGCCGAAGCTTGTGCGAAAGCAGCCGTTGCGAAGAGACCAGCGACCAGAGCAGCGATCAGTTTGTTCATGTTGTGTTCCTCAGCTTTTAGTTAATTAACCAAATGACCCGGCAATAGGAGTCATGTCGTCTAACGGTGCCATCCACCTTTCGGTTGACAGACGCTCCAAGAAATTTCTTTTTGCGCTGCGGGCGCCGAATCGTATTCGAATAAAACGTCGCTTTCGTGACGCAAACACGGGTTCGGCTGCCAATGCCGGATAGCTAAGGTTGGCATCTGCGTGGTTTAACGCGCGATCTTCGCAGGCGGTTGACGAAAAAGATGACGAAAAAAAAGTTCGTCCCGAATTCGTCATCCGGCGTGCGCGAAACCGTCCCACGGCGCGCGCGGCGGCAGCGCAATTGTTTCACCTGGCGCAATGCCGAGGGCGAATATGTCCAGCGCGCCGATGCCGACCCGCACCAGGCGCAACGTCGGGAAGCCGACGGCCGCCGTCATCCGGCGCACCTGCCGATTCTTGCCTTCGGTGATCGCGAGCTCGATCCAGGTCGTCGGGATCGCGGCGCGGTAGCGGATCGGCGGGTTGCGCGGCCACAGCGCATCGGGCGGATCGATGAATTCGGCGCGGCACGGGCGCGTCACGTAGTCGCCCAGGTCGACGCCGCGCGCGAGCGCCTTCAGGTCGGCGGGGCCGGGCGCGCCCTCGACCTGCGCCCAGTAGCGCTTGACGAGCTTGTGGCGCGGCTCCGCGATGCGCGCCTGCAGCGCGCCGTCGTCGGTGAGCAGCAGCAACCCCTCGCTGTCCGCGTCCAGCCGGCCGGCCGCATAGACACCGGGCGTTTTTACCCAGTCGCCGAGCGACGGCCGCGTCTCGTGCGCGGAAAACTGGCAAATCGTGCCGAACGGCTTGTTGAGGGCGATCAGGTTCATGGCGGGGCGCCCGCCCGGCGCGCCGCGGGAAGCGGGGCGGGCGGTCTATGGCAAATGGCGGAATCTTAATGCATAATACGGAACGGCAAGTCCTCTGTCTTATATAAGACATAAGTGAGGTCTTGATACGCAGTGCCGCGCTTCGTGCCGAAGTGCCCGGTTGGGGCGCTAGAATAGCGGCTCGCTGTTGCCGTTACGGGGTGGCCATGCCGCGCCCCCGCCGCGCGCGCAGCTTCGACCAGCATCACCTGCTCAGCCACGTCACTGGAGTCGATCATGCCGTATCAGCACATCAAGGTTCCGGAGGGCGGTGACAAGATCACCGTCAACAAGGACTTCTCGCTCAACGTTTCCGATCAGCCGATCATTCCCTATATCGAAGGCGACGGTACGGGCTTCGATATCACGCCGGTCATGATCAAGGTCGTCGACGCGGCGGTCGCGCACGCCTACAAGGGCAAGCGCAAGATCCACTGGATGGAGATTTTCGCGGGCGAGAAGGCGACGAAGGTGTACGGTCCGGACGTGTGGCTCCCGGACGAAACGCTGCAGGTGCTGAAGGAATACGTGGTGTCGATCAAGGGGCCGCTCACGACCCCGGTCGGCGGCGGCATCCGTTCGCTGAACGTCGCGCTGCGCCAGGAACTCGACCTGTACGTGTGCCTGCGTCCGGTCCAGTACTTCAAGGGTGTGCCGTCGCCGGTGCGCGAGCCGCAGAAGATCGACATGGTGATCTTCCGCGAGAACTCGGAAGACATCTACGCGGGCATCGAATGGGCCGCGGGCTCCGAGCAGGCGAAGAAGGTGATCAAGTTCCTGCAGGACGAGATGGGCGTGAAGAAGATCCGCTTCCCGGAAACCTCGGGGATCGGCGTCAAGCCCGTGTCGACCGAAGGCACCGAGCGTCTCGTGCGCAAGGCGATCCAGTACGCGATCGACAACGATCGCAAGTCGGTCACGCTGGTGCACAAGGGCAACATCATGAAGTTCACGGAAGGCCTGTTCCGTGACGCCGGCTACGCGCTCGCGCAGAAGGAGTTCGGCGGCGAGCTGATCGACGGCGGCCCGTGGATGCGCGTGAAGAACCCGAGGACGGGTAACGAGATCGTGATCAAGGATTCGATCGCCGACGCATTCCTGCAGCAGATCCTGCTGCGCCCGGCCGAATACGACGTGATCGCGACGCTGAACCTGAACGGCGACTACATCTCCGATGCACTGGCCGCGCAGGTCGGCGGCATCGGCATCGCGCCGGGCGCGAACCTGTCGGATTCGGTCGCGATGTTCGAGGCGACCCACGGCACGGCGCCGAAGTACGCGGGCAAGGATTACGTGAACCCCGGTTCCGAGATCCTGTCGGCGGAAATGATGCTGCGCCACCTCGGCTGGACGGAAGCGGCCGACACGATCATCGCCTCGATGGAGAAGTCGATCCTGCAGAAGCGCGTCACGTACGATTTCGCGCGGCTGATGGAGGGCGCGACGCAGGTGTCGTGCTCGGGCTTCGGCGAAGTGCTGATCGAGAACATGTAAGCCCCCTTCCGGGGTGGGCCGGAGCGTTTCCGGCCGCCCCGGCGCTTGCTGCCGGCGCCGGGGCGTTTCGTGATGGCAGGTTGGTTGGCGGGGCGGTCCGGCATGCGGCCCGGAGGCCCTGCAAGGTAGAACATGACGGCCCTCGCAACACCACCGCCCGGCTGAGCCGGCGCGCCCCTTTCGCGACCGACCCGGTCGCTCCCCGCCGGTTACCGCCGGCGCTCCTCAGTTCAACAATCACGTAGCAATGCTTTGACCATGTCCACTTCGCCCAAGATCATCTACACCCTCACCGACGAAGCGCCCGCGCTCGCGACCTATTCGCTGCTGCCGATCGTCAAGGCCTTCACGCGCTCGTCCGGCGTCGCCGTCGAGACGCGCGACATCTCGCTCGCCGGCCGCATCATCGCCGCATTCGCAGACGCCCTGCCGTCGGAGCAGAAGGGTTCCGACGATCTGGCCGAGCTGGGCCAGCTCACGCTGAAGCCGGAAGCGAACATCATCAAGCTGCCGAACATCAGCGCATCGGTGCCGCAACTGAAGGCCGCGATCGCCGAACTGCAGGCGCAGGGCTACGCGCTGCCGGCCTATCCGGAAGATCCGTCGACGGACGAAGAGAAGGCCGTCAAGGCCCGCTACGACAAGATCAAGGGCAGCGCGGTGAACCCGGTGCTGCGCGAAGGCAACTCCGACCGCCGCGCGCCGCTGTCGGTCAAGAACTACGCACGCAAGCATCCGCACAAGATGGGCGCCTGGCAGGCCACGTCGAAGGCACACGTCGCGCACATGAGCGAAGGCGACTTCTACGGCAGCGAGAAGTCGGCGCTGATCGCCGATGCCGGCAGCGTGAAGATCGAACTCACGACGACCGACGGCGCGAAGAAGGTCCTGAAGGAAAAGACGGCCGTGAAGGCCGGTGAAGTCGTCGACGCATCGGTGATGAGCCGCAACGCGCTGCGCAGCTTCATCGACGCGCAGATCGCCGACGCGAAGGCGCAGGGCGTGCTGTTCTCGGTGCACCTGAAGGCGACCATGATGAAGGTCTCCGATCCGATCCTGTTCGGCCATTTCGTGTCGGTGTTCTACCGCGACGCGCTCGCGAAGCACGCGGACGTGCTGGCGCTGGCCGGCTTCAACCCGAACAACGGGATCGGCGACCTGTACGCGCGCCTGAAGGACCTGCCGGCCGACACGCGCGAAGCGATCGAAGCCGACATCAAGGCCGAATACGCGGTGCGCCCGCGCCTCGCGATGGTCAACTCGGACAAGGGCATCACGAACCTGCACGTGCCGAGCGACGTGATCGTCGACGCGTCGATGCCGGCGATGATCCGCGAGTCGGGCTGCATGTGGGGCCCGGACGGCGAACTGTACGACGCGAAGGCCGTGATCCCGGACCGCTGCTACGCGGGCGTCTACCAGGCCGTGATCGAGGACTGCAAGCAGCACGGCGCATTCGATCCGGTCACGATGGGCAGCGTGCCGAACGTCGGCCTGATGGCGCAGGCGGCCGAAGAATACGGTTCGCACGACAAGACGTTCCAGATCCCGGCGGACGGCGTCGTGCGCGTCACCGATGAAGCCGGCAACGTGCTGCTCGAGCACGCGGTCGAGTCGGGCGACATCTGGCGCATGTGCCAGACGAAGGACGCGCCGGTGCAGGACTGGGTCAAGCTCGCGGTGAACCGCGCGCGCGCGACCGGCGCCCCGGCCGTGTTCTGGCTCGATCCGGCGCGCGCGCACGATGCGCAGATCATCGCGAAGGTCGAACGCTACCTGAAGGATCACGATACCAGCGGTCTCGACATCCGGATCCTGACGCCGGTCGACGCGACGCGTTTCTCGCTCGAGCGCATCCGCGCGGGCAAGGACACGATCTCGGTCACCGGCAACGTGCTGCGCGACTACCTGACCGACCTGTTCCCGATCATGGAGCTCGGCACCAGCGCGAAGATGCTGTCGATCGTGCCGCTGATGGCCGGCGGCGGGATGTTCGAAACGGGGGCGGGCGGCTCCGCGCCGAAGCACGTGCAGCAGTTCGTCGAGGAAGGCTTCCTGCGCTGGGATTCGCTCGGCGAATTCCTCGCGCTGGCTGCGTCGCTCGAACACCTCGGCCACGCGTACCAGAACCCGAAGGCAGTCGTGCTCGCGAAGACGCTCGACCAGGCGACCGGCAAGTTCCTGGACGAGAACAAGTCGCCGGCGCGCAAGGTCGGCGGCCTCGACAACCGCGGCAGCCACTTCTACCTGTGCCTGTACTGGGCACAGGCGCTCGCCGAGCAGACCGAGGACGCCGCGCTGAAGGCGCAGTTCGAAGGCGTGGCGAAGGCGTTGTCGGACGCCGAAGCGCGCATCCTGGAAGAGCTGGCGGCCGCGCAGGGCACCGCGCAGGCCATCGGCGGCTACTATCGCCCGAACGTCGACCTGACGAGCCAGGCAATGCGCCCGAGCGCGACGCTGAACGGCATCGTCGACGCGATCGCCTGACGCGGGCCGCGCAATCGCGCGAGCCAACGTGCATGCCGGCGTGGCGGGTTTTGCCGTCCGCCGCGCGACGCAAAAGCAAAACGCCCCGGATGCCCGGGGCGTTTTTCCTGGCGGGCTTGCCATTCAGACGTGAACGATTTCCCACTCGGCGATTTCGTGCGGCACTTCGAGCGTCGCCGTGTCCAGTTCGGACAGTTGCTCGCAGTCTCCGCGGGAGATATGGTCGGCCGCTACTTCGGGGCACGAGAACGCGCCGAGCAGGGCGTTGCCGAACGTCGCTTCCCAGCCGCCGTTACCCGGCAGGATGTAGAACGACCCGAGCGCTGAACCAAAGCGAAATCCCTTCATTTCCGTTCTCCCTTTCTGATCACAAGCGATTCTGTTGTGCCGCCCGCCGGCTCGGCCGGCTGTGGCTCGACTGGCTCCTTGCGCCGGGTTCGGTATCGAACGTCGTGGCGAAGCGTCAGTGAATGGAACAAAGTCTACGTCCGGCGCGCAGCCGGATGGTGCGCGTAGAACAGCTTCTCGAAACAAAAATTCATGTTTAAAAACATGGCGTTATTTCTTTCGTTTTGTATTGCGGAACGTTTTTTGGCATCGCGAAACGGGAAATTTGTGCCCTGCACCACGAATTTTTACAACGCAGGGACTTGTTCCGCATCGTGAAATATTGGCGGTTTCGAGAATCGATGACGCGACGAGCGCCAAAGTGGGGCCGAACGGCGGGCGTCGGGCGCCCAGCCGGATGTCGCAAAGGCGTGGATGAGTGCGGGCTGCGGCTCGCCGGCGCCGGGGAGTGCATCGCCGATCGACGCTGCCGGTCGATGCGCGTCGACTGGCAGCGCGGCCCTGCGGCGTATCGCCACCCGCCTGGCGGCGGCGTTTTTCGATCGGGGCCTGCGGTTATGATGACGCGGGCATCGGGTTTCGCGTCGCGCATCGGCGTTCCGGCTGGCCGGCGCGCGCGTTGCGGCGGTCGCGCGACACAGCATGGATAACGAGGAACGATTGATGATACGGAGAACCTTCCTGTCGCGCGCCATCGGCGTCGCGGCCGCGTCGCTGTTTGCGCGTACCGCGTGGGCGCAGCATGCCGGTCATGCGGGCATGGGCGGCATGGACCAGATGGACGACATGCCCGGCATGTCGGGCATGTCAGGGATGGCGGGGCACGGGCAGCATGGCAAGCCTGCACCGGCCGCGCTCGCGGCCGCCGACGCGCTGCCGGCCGGCGCACCGCTTGCGGCGCTGCGCACGCTCGCGAACGAAAGCCGCGAGCCCGGCACGTTCCGGGCCACGCTGGTGGCGCAGCCCGTGGCGCGCCCGATGCTGCACGGTGCGCGGCCGACCCCGTTCTGGCAGTTCGGCGCGGGCACGCAGGGCCCCGTCGTCGGTCCGCTGATCGACGTGCGCGAAGGCGACACGGTCGAGATCCGGTTCGTGAACAAGCTGCCGCAGCCGTCGACGATCCACTGGCACGGCCTGCCCGTGCCGCCCGACCAGGACGGCAACCCGTCCGATCCGGTCGCGCCCGGCGCGTCGCGCGTGTATCGCTTCACGCTGCCGAAGGGGAGCGCCGGCACCTACTGGTACCACCCGCATCCGCACATGATGACGGCCGAGCAGGTGTTTCGCGGGCTGGCCGGCCCGTTCGTGGTGCGCGCGGCGGACGATCCGCTCGCCGGCTGGCCCGAGCGCAACCTGTTCGTGTCGGACCTGAAGCTCGCGCGCGACGGCACGATCGCGCCGAACGACATGATGGACTGGATGAACGGCCGCGAGGGTCAGTTCGTGCTGGTCAACGGCGCGCGCCGGCCGCGGATCGACGTCGCGGGCGACGAGCGCTGGCGCGTGTGGAATGCGTGCAGCGCGCGCTACCTGCGCATCGCGTTCGACGATGGCCGCGCGTTCGAACACGCGGGCACCGACGGCGGGCTGTTCGACGCGCCGCGCCGCGTCACGTCGCTGCTGATCGCGCCGGGCGAGCGAGCGGAGCTGCTGGTGCGCGCCGGCGATCGCGCGTCACGCGCCGTGCTGCAGGCGGCCGAATACGATCGCCGCAAGATGGCGATGTCGCACGACGACGGTCACGGCAGCCTGCCGCCCGATCCGGCGCTGGCGCTGGCCGACGTCGCGTTTGCGCCTGCTGCCGCACGCGAGCGGCCCGCCACGCTGCGCGCGGTGCCGCCGCTGGGCGAACCGGTTGCGCACAAGACGGTCGCGTTCGGCGAGGAAATGGACATGGATGCGATGATGAAGGGTGCGGCACACGGCCGTCCGGCGGGCATGCGCTTCACGATCAACGGCGAGACCTACGCACCGCACCGTGCGACGCTGACGAGCCGCCGCGGCGACGTCGAGCGCTGGGAGATCCGCAATGCCACCGATATGGATCACCCGTTCCACTTGCACGGCACGCAGTTCCAGGTGATCGAGCGCGCGTCGGACGGCTCGCGCGCGAGCGAACCGTTCCGCGCATGGCGCGATACCGTGAACGTACGTAGCGGCGAAACTGTGACGATTCTCGTCACACAAGACATGCCCGGCGAGCGCATGTTTCATTGCCACATTCTCGAACACGAGGATCTCGGCATGATGGGCACGCTGAAGGTCGTGTAACGAAACGGTGAATGTGTTTCACGTGCGGGATGAGTATCTATTCTGCGTGCGTGACAAGACAATACGTGTTCAATTATCGGGATTGAACAAAAAGGCCGGCCAATCGATTATCAATTGGCCGGCCTGAAAAAAAAGAAACCCGGCGCATTGCGCCGGGTTTCTTCGTCCGATATCCGATGCCTTATGCGGCCTGGATGTTCGACGCTTGCTTGCCCTTCGGTCCTTGAACGACGTCAAAGCTCACCTTCTGGCCTTCCTTCAACGTCTTGAAGCCATTCATGGTGATAGCCGAGAAGTGCGCAAACAGATCCTCACCGCCCTCGTCGGGAGTGATGAAACCGAAGCCCTTCGCGTCGTTGAACCACTTAACGATACCAGTTGCCATACCTACTTCCCCTGTCACACAGTCGCTGCTACTTACCACGAGCACGCTCGAAAAGCTAAACGACCTGAAAATGCAGCCGTTCCCCCCTCACAAGCTCACCTCGGCCTCTTTCATTTTGCCAACTGGCAATTTGAAAAAAGTGCCAGCTTGATTGTTGGCGCTCTTTATTGGAGTGTCAAGAGGAATTTTTAGACGGTTAGAGGGTCGTTGTAAAGAACCCATTTTCAGGGTTTTTCCGGCTTTGCTTTGCAGCATGCGGCCAAGCGCGGGGACTTGAAAAGCCGCATAATCGGCTCATATACCAGGCTCGAGTGACACGCGTTCGAGTCGTCCCGGCTTGTGGGATACTGGATGCGGATGCGACGTTCCGGTGCGATTCCCCCTGAAGGTTCGTGTTCCGCGCCACGCGTGAAAGCCGGCACCGCAGCCGGCTTTCGTGTGGCGCGAGAGCGATCGCGTGTTCCGGGATTCCGGGGAGGGCGCCGGCCGGTCGGTCGGGTAATGGCAGGATTGCGGGCCTGTCCGAGTTGTTTAGAATGGGTGTATGGCGATTATCCCGGACAAGCAGGACAGCACCGTCCTGGAACGCAAGCAGCAGAAGCTCAAGCCGCCTTCGATGTACAAGGTG
Source organism: Burkholderia catarinensis (assembly GCF_001883705.2). Taxonomy (GTDB): domain Bacteria; phylum Pseudomonadota; class Gammaproteobacteria; order Burkholderiales; family Burkholderiaceae; genus Burkholderia; species Burkholderia catarinensis. Next base: position 51,577 of record NZ_MDEQ02000034.1, on the reverse strand, counting down.
GTGCTGCTGAACGACGACTTCACGCCGATGGAGTTCGTCGTGATGGTCGTCCAGGAGTATTTCAAGAAGGATCGCGAGACGGCCACGCAGATCATGCTGAAGGTCCATCGCGAAGGGCGAGGGGTATGTGGGGTCTATACGCGGGACATCGCGTCGACCAAGGTTGAGCAAGTCGTTACCCATGCGCGGCAGGCCGGGCATCCGCTGCAGTGCGTGATGGAGGAAGCATGATTGCCCAGGAATTGGAAGTCAGCCTGCACATGGCGTTCATGGAAGCACGCCAGGCGCGCCATGAGTTCATTACGGTCGAGCATCTGCTGCTGGCCCTGCTGGATAATCCGACGGCAGCCGAGGTGTTGCGCGCGTGCGCGGCAAACATCGAGGACCTGCGTCAGAACCTGCGCAATTTCATCCACGACAACACACCTACCGTCCCGGGTACCGACGATGTCGATACCCAGCCGACGCTCGGTTTCCAGCGCGTGATCCAGCGCGCGATCATGCACGTCCAGTCGACGTCGAACGGCAAGAAGGAAGTCACCGGCGCGAACGTGCTGGTCGCGATCTTCGGCGAGAAGGATTCGCACGCGGTGTATTACCTGCAGCAGCAGGGCGTCACGCGCCTCGACGTCGTGAACTTCATTTCGCACGGCATCGCGAAGACGAACAGCGGCGAAGCCGCGAAGTCGGCCGACGCGAGCGCGGAAAGCGAAGACGCGAATGCGCAGAAGGAAACGCCGCTCGCGCAGTTCACGCAGAACCTGAACCAGATGGCGAAGGACGGCCGCATCGATCCGCTGATCGGTCGCGAGCCCGAGGTCGAGCGCGTCGTGCAGGTGCTGTGCCGTCGCCGCAAGAACAATCCGCTGCTCGTCGGCGAGGCCGGCGTCGGCAAGACCGCGATCGCGGAAGGGCTCGCCTATCGCATCACGCGCGGTGAAGTGCCCGACATCCTCGCGAACGCGCAGGTCTACTCGCTCGACATGGGCGCGCTGCTCGCGGGCACCAAGTACCGCGGCGATTTCGAGCAGCGCCTGAAGACCGTGCTGAAGGAGCTCAAGGAGCGTCCGCACGCGATCCTGTTCATCGATGAAATCCACACGCTGATCGGCGCGGGCGCCGCGTCGGGCGGCACGCTCGATGCGTCGAACCTGCTGAAGCCGGCGCTGTCGTCGGGCGTGCTCAAGTGCATCGGCGCGACGACCTTCACCGAGTATCGCGGCATCTTCGAGAAGGATGCGGCGCTGTCGCGGCGCTTCCAGAAAGTCGACGTGACCGAGCCGACCGTCGAGCAGACGGTCGCGATCCTGCGCGGTCTGAAGTCGCGCTTCGAGGAGCATCACGGCGTCAAGTATTCGTCGGGTGCGCTGTCGGCCGCGGCCGAACTGTCGGCGCGCTTCATCACCGATCGTCATTTGCCCGACAAGGCGATCGACGTGATCGACGAGGCGGGCGCCGCGCAGCGCATCCTGCCGAAGTCGAAGCAGAAGAAGACGATCGGCAAGGGCGAGATCGAGGAAATCATCTCGAAGATCGCGCGCGTGCCGCCGCAGAGCGTGTCGCAGGACGATCGCAGCAAGCTGCAGACGCTCGACCGCGACCTGAAGAGCGTCGTGTTCGGCCAGGATCCGGCGATCGACGCGCTGGCGGCATCGATCAAGATGGCGCGCGCGGGCCTCGGCAAGATGGACAAGCCGATCGGCGCGTTCCTGTTCTCCGGCCCGACCGGCGTCGGCAAGACCGAAGTGGCGCGCCAGCTCGCGTTCACGCTCGGCATCGAGCTGATCCGCTTCGACATGTCGGAGTACATGGAGCGTCACGCGGTGAGCCGCCTGATCGGCGCGCCGCCGGGCTACGTCGGGTTCGACCAGGGCGGGCTCCTGACCGAAGCCGTCACGAAGAAGCCGCATTGCGTGCTGCTGCTCGACGAAATCGAGAAGGCGCATCCGGACATCTTCAACGTGCTGCTGCAGGTGATGGACCACGGCACGCTGACGGACAACAACGGCCGCAAGGCGGATTTCCGCAACGTCATCATCATCATGACGACGAACGCCGGCGCCGAGTCGATGCAGAAGGCGACGATCGGTTTCACGACGCGCCGCGAAACGGGCGACGAGATGACCGACATCAAGCGCCTGTTCACGCCGGAGTTCCGCAACCGCCTCGATTCGATCATCAGCTTCCGCTCGCTCGATGAGGAAATCATCATGCGCGTGGTCGACAAGTTCCTGATCCAGCTCGAGGAACAGCTGCACGAGAAGAAGGTCGACGCGCTGTTCACCGACGCGTTGCGCAAGCATCTCGCGAAGCACGGCTTCGACCCGCTGATGGGCGCGCGGCCGATGCAGCGGCTGATCCAGGACACGATCCGTCGCGCGCTGGCCGACGAACTGCTGTTCGGCAAGCTCGTCAACGGCGGTCACGTGACGGTCGATGTCGACGAAAGCGACAAGGTGCAGTTGTCGTTCGACAAGCTGGCGAATCCGCCGCACAAGCCGAACGAAGAGACGGTCGAAGTCGAGTAAGCGATAATTCGTTGTTCATGCGAACGGCGCGGGAAGTTCTCCGCGCCGTTTCGCTTTATCTGGCGCCGGCGGCGCGATGGTGGGGCAGGGGAGTGGTAACGCAGTGACACAACAACAACGGTCGTTCGACAGCATCGTCGCGCGCGAACAAGGGTTGCGCCACGCGCTGACGTCGGGGCAGATGGCGATGATCGCGATCGGCGGCGCGATCGGCACGGGGCTGTTCCTCGGCAGCGGGTTCGCGATCGGGCTCGCCGGCCCGAGCGTGCTGGTCTCGTATGCGATCGGTGCGCTGATCGCGCTGCTGCTGATGGGCGCGCTCGCGGAAATGACCGTCGCGCATCCGACGGCCGGCTCGTTCGGCGCGTATGCCGAGCACTACGTCGGCCCGCTCGCGGGTTTTCTCGTGCGCTATGCGTACTGGTTCGCGGTCGTGTTCGCGATCGGCACCGAGATCAGCGCGATCGCCGTGTTCATGAAGTACTGGTTTCCGGCCGTGCCCGGCTGGTACTGGGTGATCGGCTTCTCCGTGCTGCTGATCGCGGTGAACCTCGCGAGCGTCACGCTGTACGGCTCGGTCGAATACGCGTTCTCGCTGCTGAAGATCGCGGCGATCGTCGTGTTCATCGTGCTCGGCGCCTATCTCGTGTGGTCGGCGCCGGCCGCATCGGGCATCGGCTTCGCGAACTACACCGCGCATGGCGGCTTCATGCCGAAGGGGCCGTGGGGCGCCTGGGTTGCGGTGATCGTCGCGATCTTCAGCTACATGAGCATCGAAGCCGTCGCGATCGCGGCCGGCGAGGCGCGCGACCCGCAGCACGCGGTCACGCGTGCGTTCCGCTCGACCGTGTTCCGGCTCGTGCTGTTCTACCTGCTGACGCTGTCGCTGATGCTCGCGATCGTGCCGTGGACGCAGGCCGGCACCGACGAAAGCCCGTTCGTGAAGGTGATGGCCGCGACGCACGTGCCGTACGCGGCAGGCGTGATCAACTTCGTGCTGCTGATCGCGGCGCTGTCGGCGATGAACAGCCAGCTCTATGTGACGACGCGGATGATGTTCAGCCTGTCGCGCGCGCGGCTCGCACCCGCGGTGTTCGGCCGGCTCGGCACGAACGGCGTGCCGCGCGCGGCGCTGTGGATTTCGACGAGCGGCGTCGCGGTGGCGGCCGTGCTGGTCGCGCTGGCGCCCGATACGGCGTTCACCGTGATGATGGCGATCGCGATGTTCGGCGCGCTGTTCACGTGGCTGATGATCTTCGTCACGCACCTGCGCTTCCGGTCGCAGTATCGCGGCCCCGCGCTCTCGTTCCGGATGTGGGGGCATCCGTTCGGCAGCCTGCTCGGTGCGGGGCTCGTCGCGGCGATCCTGTTGACGACCGCGTTCACGCGCGAATTCCGGATGACGATGCTGGTCGGCGTCGTGTTCGTCGTGCTGCTGACGCTCGCGTATGCGCTGCACTACCGGCACGAACACGCACGTTGACGGGCGTGTTCGTGCCGGCCGCACCGTTCTTCCCCCTTGCTAAGGTTCCGTTAAGCCGGCGGCGGCTACATTCGATCCTGTCTGCAAGGCGGGCCGGCACGCGCCGGCTCGCCGCTTTCCTGTAAAAGGGGTTCGAATGAACAAACTTCCTGAAATCACGCTCGCGTTCTGGATCATGAAGATCTGCGCGACGACGCTCGGCGAAACCGGCGGCGACCTGCTGTCGATGACGCTGAACGTCGGCTACGCGGTGAGCTCGATCCTGCTGTTCGGCTTCTTTCTGGTGACGCTGGGCGCGCAGCTCAAGACGGCGCGCTATCGCCCGGCGATCTACTGGGCCGTGATCGTCGCGACGAGCACGGCCGGCACGACGATGTCCGACTTCATGGACCGTACGCTCGGCCTCGGCTATGCGGCCGGCTCGTCGATCCTCGTCGCGATCCTGCTGGCGATCTTCGCGGTCTGGCGGCTCAGCGGCGAATCGCTGTCGGTCGACCTGATCCGTACGCGCAAGGTCGAGCTGCTGTACTGGATCGCGATCCTGTTCTCGAACACGCTTGGCACCGCGCTCGGCGATTTCCTCGCGGACAGCTCGGGGCTCGGTTTCGGCGGCGGCGCGCTGCTGATCGGCGGGCTGCTCGCGGTGATCGTGCTTGCGCACTACTTCACGCGGATCTCCGGTGTGCTGCTGTTCTGGGCCGCATTCGTGCTCACGCGTCCGTTCGGCGCGACGGTCGGCGACCTGCTGACGAAGCCGGTTGCGAAGGGCGGCCTCGCGCTCGGCACGGTCGGCTCGTCGGCGGTGCTGCTCGGCGTGCTGGTCGCGCTGGTGATCTACGCGAGCGTCGCGCAGGCGCGGCGACGCGAACTGGCGCCCGCGCGGATCGCGCAGCCGGTCGATCAGTAACGGCGAAGGGAAAAAAGAAAGGGGCCTCGGCCCCTTTTTTGCGTTGCGTCGCTCAGTGGCGGCCGGTGCTGCCGAAGCCGCCTTCGCCGCGATCGCTTTCGGCGAAGTCATCGACGATGTTGAACTGAGCCTGCACGACCGGCACGATCACGAGCTGCGCGAGCCGTTCGAACGGGTTCAGCACGAATTCGGCCTGGCCGCGGTTCCACGTCGAGACCATCAGCTGGCCCTGGTAGTCGGAGTCGATCAGGCCGACGAGGTTGCCGAGCACGATTCCGTGCTTGTGGCCGAGGCCCGAGCGCGGCAGGATCAGCGCTGCATAGCCGGGATCGGCGAGATGGATCGCGAGGCCCGTCGGCACGAGGGTCGTTTCGCCCGGCTGCAGCGTGACCGGTGCGTCGAGGCATGCGCGCAGGTCGAGGCCCGCGCTGCCGGTGGTGGCGTAGGCGGGCAGGTAGTCGCGCATGCGCGCGTCGAGAATCTTCAGGTCGAGTTTCATGCGGTCGTCGAATCGGTCGGGAAGGGCGCGGCGGCGAGGCCGCCGCGCGAGAGATCAGATCAGGCGGTTGTCGGGCAGGCGCTTCGCGATTTCCGCGACGAGCGCATGCGCGAGTTCGTCCTTCGGCGCACGCGGCAGGCGCGTGAGGCCGGCGGCCTCGAACAGCACGACTTCGTTGTCGTCGCGGCCGAACGTCAGCGGGCCGAGGTTGCCCACGAGCAGCGGCACGTTCTTGCGCTTGCGCTTCTCGTCGCCGTGCACATCGAGGTCGCCGCTTTCGGCCGCGAACCCGACGCAGAACGGCGGATCGGGCAGCGCCGCGACGGACGCGAGGATGTCGGGGTTCTCGACGAACGCGAGCGCCGGCATCTTGCGGTCGGCCGTCTTCTTCATCTTGTGCTCGGCCGGCTGATCGACGCGCCAGTCGGCGACCGCGGCCACCGCGATGAAGATGTCGGCATCGGCGACGGCCTGCATCACCGCGTCGTACATCTGCTGTGCGGTCTGCACGTCCTGGCGGTAGACGCCCCACGGCGTGTCGAGCGCCACCGGCCCCGCGACGAGATGCACGTCGGCGCCGGCCTGCTGCGCGGCGCGCGCGAGCGCGAAGCCCATCTTGCCGCTCGAGCGGTTCGTGAGGCCGCGCACCGGGTCGAGCGGCTCGAACGTCGGGCCGGCCGTGATCAGCACGCGCCGGTGCGCGAGCACCTTCGGCGCGAAGTGCGCGACGATTGCTTCATAGATCGCCTCGGGTTCGAGCATGCGGCCATCGCCGACTTCGCCGCACGCCTGCGCGCCCGAATCGGGGCCGAGCACCGACACGCCGTCCGCGCGCAGTTGCGCGACGTTGCGCTGCGTGGCCGGGTTTTGCCACATCTGGCGGTTCATTGCGGGGACGACCAGCAGCGGACAGTCGCGCGCGACGCACAGCGTCGACAGCAGGTCGTCCGCGAACCCGTGCGCGAGCTTCGCGAGGAAATCCGTCGACGCGGGCGCGATCACGATCGCGTCGGCTTCGCGCGACAGGTCGATGTGCGCCATGTTGTTGTCGATGCGCGCGTCCCACTGGCTCGTATAGACGGGCCGGCCCGACAGCGCCTGCATCGTGACGGGCGTGATGAACTGGGTGGCGGCTTCGGTCATCGCGACCTGCACGGTCGCGCCGGCCTTCGTGAGCAGCCGGGTGAGCTCGGCGATCTTGTAGCAGGCGATGCCGCCGGTCAGGCCGAGAACGAGGTGTTTTCCTGCGAGTTCTGCGTGTGCCAACTCAGGCCTCCAAGGGGCGAACGGAACGGCCGGCGCGAAGCCGGCCGTCGACGCCGAGTATGCGCGCTTAGCGCGAGCCGCGCACGCGACGCAGTTCGTCGTAGATCAGCAGCACCGCGCCGATCGTGATCGCGGAATCGGCGAGGTTGAACGCCGGGAAGTGCCAGGCGCCGAGGTGGAAATCGAGGAAGTCGATCACGTGGCCGTAGACGAGCCGGTCGATCACGTTGCCGAGCGCGCCGCCGAGGATCAGCGCGAGCGACAGGCTGAACAGCCGCTGCTGGCCGTGGCGGCGCAGCAGGAAGCAGATCACGAGCGTCGCGCCGATCCCGAGCGCGGTGAACGCCCAGCGCTGCCAGCCGCCCGCGGTCGACAGGAAGCCGAACGCGGCGCCGCGGTTGTACACCAGCACGAGGTTGAAGAACGACGTCAGCGCGTGCTGCGCGCCGTACGCGAACGTTTTCAGGATCGCGATCTTCGACAGTTGGTCGAACAGGATCACGATCAGCGAAATGCCGAGCCAGGGCGCAAGCGCGCCGCTGGCCGGTTTCGACAGGGTTTTCGCCATAGTCAAGCAGCGCTCCGGATTTCGCCGTTTTCAAACAGGTTGGAGAAGCAGCGGCCGCACAGCGTCGGATGATCGGCGTGCGCGCCGACATCTTCACGGTAGTGCCAGCAGCGTTCGCACTTCTGGTACTTCGACGCAGCTACGTCGACGCTCTCCTGCGCTTCGTCGTCGACCTTGACGACCGTCGCGGCCGACGTGATCAGCACGAACTTCAGGTCTTCGCCGAGGCTCGTGAGCGCGTCGTAACGCGCGCCGCTCGCATGCACGGCGACTTCCGCCTGCAGCGACGAACCGATGCGGTTCGCGGTGCGCGCTTCCTCGAGCGCCTTCGTCACGTTGCCGCGCACATCGCGCAGCAGCGCCCACTTCTCGATCAGCGCGGCCGAGCCGGCGACTGCCGGATACGCGTAGTAAGTTTCCGTGAAGATCGTGTCGCTGGCCGGCTGGAACACCTTCCACGCTTCTTCAGCCGTGAACGACAGGAACGGCGCGAGCACGCGCAGCAGGCCGTGCGTCAGGTGGTACAGCGCCGTCTGCGCGGAGCGGCGTGCGCGCGAATCGGCCGCGCTCGTGTACAGGCGGTCCTTCAGCACGTCGAGGTAGAAGCCGCCGAGATCTTCCGAGCAATACGTCTGCAGCTTCGCGACGACCGGGTGGAATTCGTACTTCTCATAGTGGCCGAGCAGTTCCGTCTGCAGTTGCTCCGAGAACGCGACCGCATAGCGATCGATCTCGAGCCATTCGTCGACGGGCACCGCGTGCTGCGTATAGTCGAAGTCCGACAGGTTCGCGAGCAGGAAGCGCAGCGTGTTGCGGATGCGGCGATAGCCTTCGGTCACGCGCTTCAGGATTTCCTCGGAGATCGCGAGCTCGCCCGAGTAGTCGGTCGATGCGATCCACAGGCGGATGATTTCCGCGCCGAGTCGGTTCGCGACTTCATGCGGGTCGATGCCGTTGCCGAGCGACTTGCTCATCTTGCGGCCTTCGCCGTCGACCGTGAAGCCGTGCGTGAGCAGGCCCTTGTACGGCGCGCAGCCGTCGATCATCGATGCGGTCAAGAGCGACGAGTGGAACCAGCCGCGATGCTGGTCCGAGCCTTCGAGGTACAGGTCGGCCGGGAACTGCAGCTGATCCTTGTGCGAGCCGCGCAGCACGTGCCAGTGCGTCGTGCCCGAGTCGAACCACACGTCGAGCGTGTCGCGGTTCTTTTCGTACAGGTTCGCGTCGTCGCCGATCAGCTCGCGCGGGTCGAGCGACTGCCAGGCCTCGATGCCCGACTGCTCGACGCGCTTCGCGATTTCCTCGAGCAGTTCGAGCGTGCGCGGGTGCAGTTCGCCGGTTTCCTTGTGCACGAAGAACGCCATCGGCACGCCCCACTGGCGCTGGCGCGACAGCGTCCAGTCGGGACGGTTCGCGATCATGCTGAACAGGCGCTGCTTGCCCCACGACGGGTAGAACGCGGTCGCGTCGATGCCTTCGAGCGCCGCTTCGCGCAGCGTCTTGCCGCCGTCGCGCGGCGTCACGTCCATGCCGGCGAACCACTGCGAGGTGGCACGGTAGATGATCGCCGTCTTGTGGCGCCAGCAGTGCATGTAGCTGTGCGTGTACTTCTCGCTGCGCAGCAGCGAGCCGGCCGCGTTCAGCGCCTCGACGATCTTCGGGTTCGCATCCCAGATCGACAGGCCGCCGAACAGCGGCAGCGATTCGATATAGCGGCCGTCGCCCATCACCGGGTTGATGAAGTCCGAGTCGGTCATCCCGTGCGCCTTGCAGGACATGAAGTCCTCGATGCCGTACGCGGGCGACGAGTGCACGACGCCGGTACCCGTGTCGGTCGTCACGTAGTCGCCGAGGTAGACGGGCGCGGTGCGCTTGTAGCCGGGGTGGGCCGATGCGAGCGGGTGGTGGAAGCGCAGGTTCGCGAGCTTCACGCCGGACGCGGTCGCGACGACGCGCCCCGTCAGCTTGAAATCGGCCATGCACGCGGCGACGCGCTCTTCCGCGATGATCAGCAGCCCGCGCTCGGTGTCGACCAGCGCGTAGACGATTTCCGGATGGAGGTTCAGCGCCTGGTTCGCGGGGATCGTCCACGGCGTGGTGGTCCAGATCACGATGCCGCCCTCGGCGCGCGGCAGTGCCGGCAGGCCGAACGCCTGCGCGGTCTTTTCAGGCTCCGCGAACGCGAACATCACGTCGATCGTCGGATCGGTGCGGTCCTTGTACTCGACTTCCGCTTCCGCGAGCGCCGAGCCGCAGTCGAAGCACCAGTTCACCGGCTTCAGCCCGCGGTACACATAGCCCTTCTCGATGATCTTGCCGAGCGCGCGGATTTCTTCCGCCTCGTTGACGAAGTTCATCGTCTTGTACGGATTGGCCCAGTCGCCGAGCACGCCGAGGCGCTTGAAGCCGACCTTCTGCTTCTCGATCTGCTCGGTCGCGTACGCGCGTGCCTTGCTCATCACTTCGGCCGCCGGCAGCGACTTGCCGAACTGTTTCTCGATCTGGATCTCGATCGGCATCCCGTGGCAATCCCAGCCCGGCACGTACGGCGCGTCGAAGCCGGCCATGTTGCGCGACTTGACGACGATGTCCTTCAGGATCTTGTTGACGGCGTGGCCGAGGTGGATGTCGCCGTTCGCATACGGCGGGCCGTCGTGCAGGATGAACTTCGGCCGGCCCTGGCTGGCTGCGCGGATCTTGTCGTAGATGCCACGCTCTTCCCATTCCTTGACCCACTGCGGCTCGCGCTTGGGCAGGTCGCCGCGCATCGGGAACGGCGTGTCGAGCAGGTTGACCGGATACTTGGCCTGCGGTTTCGAATCGGCTTTCTTGTTGCTCATGATGGGATCGCTATCAAATCGGGGGACGCTCGTGCGTCGTGAATCGGGTATGCGCGCGAGTGGGCGGCGCGAGGGTGCGGCGCGGGGCGCCGCCGTCCGGATCAGCTAATTCGGTCGGTGGCCGACGTCGAGAAGCCCGTGGCGCGGCTGCCCGGCGCACGATCGCGCTCGATGAAGTACGCGCGCGCATTCGCGACATCCAGCGCGATCGCGCGCGACAGCGCCTCGAGATCGTCGAATTTCGCCTCGTCGCGCAGCTTCTTCAGGAATTCGACGCGGACGAGCTTGCCGTACGCATCGCCGTGCCAGTCGAGCAGGTGGACTTCGAGCAGCACGCGGCCCGAATCGTCGACGGTCGGGCGCAGGCCGAGGCTCGCGACGCCCGGCAGCGGGTCGGGGCCGAGGCCGTGCACCTGCACGACGAAGATGCCCGCGAGCGCCGGCCGCTTGTGCGCGATCGGCAGGTTCAGCGTCGGGAAGCCGAGGTCGCGGCCGAGCTTCAGCCCGTGCGCGACGTGGCCGCTGATCGCATAGCCGTGGCCGAGCGCCTGCGCGGCCGCGGCGAGATCGCCGGCCGCGAGCGCGGCGCGCACGCCCGAGCTGGAGATGCGCGTGCCGTCGCTGCCGGCCACCGTGCCCATCTGCTCGACCTCGAAGCCGTGCAGCTCGCCGGCCGCCTTCAGCGTGTCGAAGGTGCCCGCGCGCTTCGCGCCGTAGCAGAAATCGTCGCCGACCATCATCCAGCGCGTGTGCAGCCCGTTCACCAGCGTGCGCTCGACGAACGCCTGCGGCGACTGGCTCGCGAACGTGTGGTTGAAGTGCTCGACGACGACGCGATCCACGCCGTGATCGCGCAGCGCCTCGAGCTTGTCGCGCAGCATTGCGATGCGCGGCGGCGCACCGGCCGGGTTGAAGAATTCGCGCGGGTGCGGCTCGAAAGTCATCACGCACACGGGCAGGCCGCGCGCGTCCGCTGCCGCGCGCACGCGCGCGAGCAGGGCCTGGTGGCCGCGATGGACACCGTCGAAGTTGCCGATCGTCAGCGCGCACGGCGCGCGGCTCTCGGCGTTGGGCAGGCCGCGGAAGACTTTCACGATAGCGGATGCAGCGTCGGGGAATGGGCGGTGGGATGCCGCAAAGCAGAAGATTATAAACGTTCGGGCGGGTCGGCGGCCGAGAAGGCGGGAAACGCGGGGGCGAATGGTAAAATTCGCGGATGAAAAAACTCGTGATCCTGATTTCCGGTCGCGGCAGCAACATGGAGGCCATCGTCCGCGCGTGCGCGCGGGAACGCTGGCCGGCCGAGGTTGCCGCCGTGATCGCCAACCGGCCCGATGCGGCCGGCCTGGCTTTTGCCGCGTCGCACGGGGTGGCGACGGCGGTGGTCGACCACCGGTCGTTCGACGGCCGCGACAGCTTCGACGCGGCGCTCGCCGCCGAGATCGACCGTTTCGCGCCCGATCTCGTCGTCCTCGCGGGCTTCATGCGCATCCTCACGCCGGCATTCGTCAGACGATACGAGGGCCGGCTGCTGAACGTCCATCCGTCGCTGCTGCCGAGCTTCAAGGGCATCCACACGCACCAGCAGGCGCTCGACGCCGGTGTCGCGCTGCATGGCGCGAGCGTGCACTTCGTCATTCCCGAACTCGACAGCGGCGCGATCGTCGCGCAGGGCGCGGTGCCCGTGCGCGCGGGCGACGATGCAGCCGCGCTCGCGCAGCGCGTGCTGACGGTCGAGCATGTGCTGTATCCGCGCGCGGTACGCTGGTTCGTCGAGGGGCGTTTGCGTCTCGAGAACGGCCGTGCAGTGGTGGCGCCGGAAGAGGCGCGCTGGATTTTCGCGGATCAACCGCATACCGAAACGAGTGAGGGCGTATGAAACTGCACGGATTCCTGATCGGCCAGACCGAGACTTTGCTGGCCGAGGTGCTGAAGTTCGCCGGCCCCGCCGACGCGACGACGAGCCGGTTTTTCCGCGCGCACCCGAAGCTCGGGCATGCCGAGCGCGGCGTGATCGCCGAGGCGGTGTTCGCGGTGCTGCGCCGGAAGATGGAGTTTTCGCATCTCGCCGAGAGCGGCACGGGCACCCCCGCGCGGCGCCTCACGCTGCTCGGCCTGATGCAGACGGCCGGCCGCAACGCGCTGAGGCCGTTTTTGTCCGACACCGAGTCCGCGTGGCTCGAGCACGTGTCGAAAATCGACCCGGCGAGCCTGCCGGTGCGCATTCGCACGAACCTGCCCGACTGGATCCACCAGGCGCTGTCGGCCCGTTTCGACGCCGAGGAGCTCGCGCAGCTCGCCGCCGCGTTGAATTATCCGGCGCCGCTCGACCTGCGCGCCAACGCGCAGAAGGCCAGCCGTGATCAGGTAATCGACGGGCTGCGCGCGGAAGGCATCGACGCGGGCGCGACGCCGTTTTCACCGTTCGGCGTGCGCGTGGTCGGCAAGCCGGCGCTGACGCGCCTGAGGCTGTTCGAGGAAGGCGCGATCGAGGTGCAGGACGAAGGCAGCCAGCTGCTGTGCTCGCTGGTCGCACCGCGCCGCGGCGAGATGGTCGTCGATTTTTGCGCGGGCGCGGGCGGCAAGACGCTCGCGCTGGGCGCGATGATGCGTTCGACCGGGCGCCTCTATGCATTCGACGTGTCGGAAAAGCGCCTCGCGAAGCTGAAGCCGCGCCTCGCGCGCAGCGGGCTGTCGAACGTGAACCCCGTGCTGATCGACAGCGAGCACGACGCGAAGATCAAGCGGCTCGCCGGCAAGATCGACCGCGTGCTGGTCGATGCGCCGTGCAGCGGCCTCGGCACGCTGCGCCGCAACCCCGACCTGAAGTGGCGCCAGACGCGCACGGCGATCGACGAGCTGGCGCCGAAACAGGCGTCGATCCTCGCGAGCGCCGCACGCCTCGTGAAGAAGGGCGGCCGGCTCGTCTACGCAACCTGCAGCGTGCTCGACGCGGAGAACGAGCGCATCGTCGAGCAGTTCCTGGCCGACCATCCCGAGTTCGTGCTGGTGCCTGCGCAGAAGGTGCTGGAAGAGCAGCGCATCACGATCGAGACGGGCGACTACCTGTCGCTGTGGCCGCACCGTCACGCGACCGACGGCTTCTTCGCCGCGGTGCTCGAACGCCGCGCTGCGCAGTAACGACGGCCCGGACGAACGATGGAGAATCTGCAGAGCCGGCTGCTGTCGCACCGGCTGGCATCGGTGATGCGCGATTTCCACCAGCCGGTGATGATCTGGCAGGCGGCGATCCTCGTCGGTGCGCTGTGTTTCGCTTGGGTGGCCGCGCGCTTCGTGCACGGCCGGATCGATGCGCGCCGCCGGGCGGCCGGACGCGCGCCCGGCGCGGGCGCGCAAAGCCTGAAGCGCGCGCTGTTCCCGTTGTTCGGCGGCGTTTTCGCGGGTGGCGCGCAGCTCGCGTTCGACCCGTTCATGTCGACGTCGCTGCTGTCGCTCGCGCTCGTGCCGCTGTTCGGCATCGGGCTGATCTACGTGCTGTTCTTCTTCGCGCGGCGCGTGTTCGCGCGCGATGGCCACACGCATGCGTGGCTGTCGATCGTCGAGAAGATCGTGTCGACCGTCGTGTGGGCCGCGATGGTGCTGACCGTGCTCGGCATCCAGCGCGACGTGCTCGGCTGGCTCGACAGCGTGCAGTTCCGCGTCGCGAACGCGCACCTCACGCTGCTGTCGCTGATCTCCGGCGCGCTGTGGGTCTGCGTGACGCTGATGGTCGCGATGTGGCTCGGCTCGGTGCTCGAGGATCGCCTCACGCGCGCGAGCACGCTCGACGCGAACCTGAAGGTCGTGCTGTCGCGGGTCGGCCGCGCGCTGCTCGTGTTCGCGGCGATCCTGATCGGGCTGTCGCTGGTCGGCATCGACGTGACGGTGCTCGGCGTGTTCGGCGGCGCGGTGGGCGTCGGCCTCGGTTTCGGGCTGCAGAAGATCGCAAGCAACTACGTGTCGGGCTTCATCATCCTGCTCGACCGGTCGCTGCGGCTCGGCGACGCGATCAGCGTCGGCGGGCTGCAGGGCGTCGTCACGCAGATCCGCACGCGCTACACGGTCGTGCGCGGCCTCGACGGCAACGAGACGCTGATCCCGAACGAGAAGCTGATCACCGATGTCGTGCAGAACCAGTCGTCGTACCTGACGCGCGGTTATGCGAAGGTCGCGGTGCAGGTCGCATACACGAGCGATGTCGAGCACGCGCTCGCGCTGCTCGCCGACGCGGCGAAGGGCGTGCCGCGCGTGCTGGCGGAGCCCGCACCGACCCCGTATCTGGTGAGTTTCGGTGCGGACGGGATCGACCTGGAACTCGGCTTCTGGATCGAGGATTCGGCGAAAGGCACGTCGGGCGTGCGTTCGGCCGTGAACCGCAACATCTGGCGGCTGTTCAGCGAGCACGGGATTTCGATTCCGTTCCCGCAACGCGAAGTGCGCGTCGTCGGGCTGCCGGACGGCTTTCCTGCCGCCGGCACGGCAGCCGCGCACGATCCGGCGGCCGGCGATCCGGCGGCTAGTGGTCCGGCGGCCGGCAACGGCGCGGTGGACGGGCGCGCGCCGGCTGCGTAGCGCGCATCGGCCGTCAATCGTATCGACCCCGCGGTCGGAACCGGATCGCGGGCCTTTCCCAGTCCGCCCGTGGACTGATCGAGTTGCGTCAGGGCAAGAAAATGTTCATTTTTTACAAAGACTTGGAACGGTTGCAGTAAAATTCTGGTCTGTACGCGGTATGCTTTCATTTTTCTGACGTCTGCGCGAGCCGGCGTCGCTCTCATCACAGGTAACTGCCTTGTTGAATTCCCTGCTCGATTTTCTTTCCCACGGGCTCCTGCATTTCTCGTGGTGGCAGGTCGCGCTGTTCGCGCTCGCCGTCACGCACGTCACGATCATCGGCGTGACGGTCTACCTGCACCGTTGCCAGGCGCACCGCGCACTGGAGCTGCATCCGATCGCGAGCCATTTCTTCCGCCTCTGGCTGTGGATGACGACCGGCATGCTGACGGGTCAGTGGGCCGCGATTCACCGCAAGCACCACGCGAAGTGCGAAACCGAGGAAGATCCGCACAGCCCGCAGACGCGCGGCATCTGGAAGGTGTTCCTCGAAGGCGCCGAGCTGTATCGCGCGGAAGCGAAGAATGAAGAGACGATGCGCAAGTTCGGCCACGGCACGCCGAGCGACTGGGTCGAACGCAATCTCTATTCGAAGTACCCGATTCTCGGCATCAGCATGATGATGGTGATCGACGTCGCGCTGTTCGGCGTGATCGGCCTGACCGTGTGGGCCGTGCAGATGGTCTGGATTCCGTTCTGGGCGGCTGGCGTCGTCAACGGCTTCGGTCACTTCTGGGGTTATCGCAACTTCAACTCGGCCGACGCGAGCACGAACCTGTTCCCGTGGGGCATCGTGATCGGCGGCGAAGAGCTGCACAACAACCACCACACGTTCGCGACGTCGGCGAAGCTGTCGAACAAATGGTACGAGTTCGACATCGGCTGGATGTACATCCGCATCATGTCGGCGTTCGGTCTCGCGAAGGTGAAGAAGGTCGCGCCGACGCCGCGCCTGAACAAGCCGAAGATGGTGCTCGACCAGGAAACGCTGCAGGCCGTGCTGTCGAACCGCTACGAAGTAATGGCGAGCTACGGCAAGGCCGTGAAGCGTGCGTACCGCCAGGAGCTCGCGCACCTGAAGGAACTCGGTTCGAGCGAGAAGTACCAGTTGATGCGCGGCGCGCGCAAGTGGTTCCATAAGGACGCCGACGGCCTTGACGAGCCGCAGAAGAAGCTGCTGCCGGAAATCTTCGCGAACAGCCAGAAGCTGCAGACGTACTTCCAGCTTCGCCAGGATCTCGCCGCGATCTGGGATCGTTCGACCGCGTCGCGCGAACAGCTTCTCGCGCAATTGCAGGATTGGTGTCATCGCGCGGAACAAAGCGGCATCAAGGCGCTGCAGGAATTCGCGATGCGCCTGCGTCGCTACGCCTGATTCGAAATCGATTAGAATCTAAGGACGTCACAAACCCCGCGTTGGCGGGGTTTTTTCATTTGGGCCGCCGGTTTTCGACGGATGATCGGCAGGGCCGAATTTTGTATGAGGCTTGGGGCCGCGCGAAAGTGGTGCCCCGGGGCGAGCACAGGGGATGGGACTGGGGTAAGCAGGCTAAAGCGCTAACTCTGGTCGACCGCGAAGCATGGGACCAGAGTAAGCACTAAAGCGCTAACTCTGGTCGACAGGAGATATGGAGATGCAATCGACGATCAAACCCGTCGAGTACGACCGGCCCATCGCAGCAGGGACCGTGTGCGGCGTGGGGCAGGCGTGGGCAAAGGTGCCCGATGCACCGTCCGCCGAAGAGCGCGCCGCGCTGAAGGCACGCATCAAGGCGTTGCTCGTGCGTGAAAAGGCCGTGCTGGTCGCGCACTACTACGTGGACGCCGAATTGCAGGAGCTGGCCGACGAAACGGGCGGTTGCGTCGCGGATTCGCTCGAAATGGCCCGCTTCGGCCGCGATCACGACGCGCAGACGCTGGTCGTCGCCGGCGTGCGCTTCATGGGCGAAACCGCAAAGATCCTGAGCCCGAACAAACGGATCCTGATGCCCGACCTCGATGCGACCTGCTCGCTCGATCTCGGCTGCCCGGCCGACGAATTCTCGGCGTTCTGCGATGCGCATCCCGACCGCACCGTCGTTGTCTACGCGAACACCAGCGCGGCCGTGAAGGCACGCGCGGACTGGATGGTCACGTCGTCGATCGGTCTCGAGATCATCGCCGACCTGCACGCACGCGGCGAGAAGATCATCTGGGCGCCCGATCGCCATCTCGGCAGCTATATTCAGAAGAAAACCGGCGCAGACATGCTGCTGTGGCAGGGCTCGTGCCTCGTCCACGACGAGTTCAAGGGTATCGAACTCGACCTGTTGCGCGCCGAGTATCCGGATGCGAAGGTGCTCGTCCATCCCGAGTCGCCGGAAAACGTCGTCGCGCAGGCCGATGTCGTCGGCTCGACCACGCAACTGATCGATGCGGCGGTCAAGCTCGATGCGACGCACTTCATCGTCGCGACCGATCTCGGCATCCTGCACAAGATGCAGCTCGCGGCGCCCGGCAAGACCTTCATCGCCGCGCCGACGGCCGGCAACAGCGCAACCTGCAAGAGCTGCGCGCACTGCCCGTGGATGGCGATGAACGGCCTCGCAAACCTCGCCGACGTGCTCGAACGCGGTCACAACGAGATCTTCGTCGATCCCGCGATCGGTGAACGCGCACGCTTGCCGATCGACCGGATGCTCGATTTCGCGGCCGCGCACAAGAAGCGCGTGCAGGCGAGCGGCGATCTGCAGCGCGACCAGCAACTGTTTGCGAACGTGGGAGCTGCATAATGAACGGCCCCCACGCTCACGTTCGTTCGCTGTCGACCGAAGTTGGCGCTTCGGCGCTTACTCCGGTCCCATGCACAGCTCCCCCGGAGGAAGGCGGCGCCACTGCCGTCTCCCCGCTGTTCGACAGCGTCCGCGAGCAATACGGTGCGGCATTCGACGATGCGATCGCGCGCAACGTGGCCGATGCGATTGCGGAAGACGTCGGCAACGGCGACCAGACCGGGCGGCTCGTGCCGGCCGGCGGACGTCGCCGCGCGCGCATCATCGTGCGCGAGGAAGCCGTGCTGTGCGGCGTGCCGTGGTTCGAGGCCGTGATCAACCGGATCGATCCGGCGATTGTCGTGCAATGGCGCTATCGCGAAGGCGACCGGATGACGCCCGATTCGACCGTCTGCGAACTCGAAGGGCCGGCGCGCGCGCTGCTGACGGCCGAGCGCAACGGGTTGAACTTCCTGCAACTGTTGTCGGGCGTCGCGACCGCGACGCGCCGTTACGTCGATCGCGTCGAAGGCACGCGCGCGAAGATCCTCGATACGCGCAAGACGCTGCCGGGCCTGCGGCTCGCGCAGAAATACGCGGTGCGCGTCGGCGGCGGCGAAAACCAGCGTCTCGCGCTGTATGACGGCATCCTGATCAAGGAGAACCACATCGCGGCGGCGGGCGGCGTCGGCGAGGCACTCGACGCGGCGTTCGCGCTGGAGTCGGGCGTGCCCGTGCAGGTCGAGGTCGAGACGCTTGCGCAGCTCGACACGGCACTCGCGCATCGCGCGCAGTCGGTGCTGCTCGACAACTTCACGGTCGACATGATGCGTGAAGCGGTGCGCGTGGCGGATGGCAAAGCCGTGCTCGAAGTGTCGGGCGGCGTCAATTTCGATACGGTGCGCGCGTTCGCGGAGACGGGCGTGGATCGCATCTCGATCGGCGCGCTGACGAAGGACGTGCGCGCAACGGACTATTCGATGCGGATCGTCGACTGACCGGGCGTCCCGCGATCAGACAAGAAAGCCGTTGGCGTTTGCGCGCCAACGGCTTTTTTCCTGTGCGGCGGCCGCAGCCGGGAAGGGCGCGCCGTTCAGCGGCGCGCGCGCGGCGTGAGCACGCTGGGCAGCGCCTTCGGCAGCGTGTGCGGCCAGTCGCGGCTGTAGTGCAGCCCGCGGCTTTCGCGGCGCGAGTGCGCGCTCTTCACGATCAACGTCGCCACGTCGACGAGGTTGCGCAGTTCGAGCAGGTCGCGCGTCACGCGGAAGTTCGCGTAATACTCGTGGATCTCGTCGCGCAGCAGCGACAGCCGGTGCTTGGCGCGCTCGAGGCGCTTGTCGGTGCGCACGATGCCGACGTAGTTCCACATCAGGCGGCGCAACTCGTCCCAGTTGTGCGCGACGACGACTTCCTCGTCCGCATCCGACACGCGGCTTTCGTCCCACGCGGGGAGCGTGGCCGGCGTTTCGGCATCGAAGCCTGCTGCCTCGATCGCCTCGGCCGCTGCGCGGCCGATCACGAGACATTCGAGCAGCGAGTTGCTCGCGAGCCGGTTCGCGCCGTGCAGCCCCGTGTACGACGTTTCGCCGACCGCATACAGGCCCGCCAGATCGGTGCGCCCGGCGAGATCGGTCACGACGCCGCCGCACGTGTAGTGCGCGGCCGGCACGACGGGAATCGGTTCTTTCGCGATGTCGATGCCGAATTCGAGGCAGCGCGCGTGGATCGTCGGGAAGTGTTCGCGCAGGAACGCTTCCGGTTGATGGCTGATGTCGAGATACACGCAGTCGATCCCGCGCTTCTTGATCTCGAAGTCGATCGCGCGCGCGACGATGTCGCGCGGCGCGAGCTCGGCGCGCGGATCGTGCGCGGGCATGAAGCGCGTGCCGTCGGGCAGCTTCAGCAGGCCGCCTTCGCCGCGCACGGCCTCCGAAATCAGGAACGACTTCGCATACGGATGGAACAGGCAGGTCGGATGGAACTGGATGAATTCCATGTTCGACACGCGACAGCCCGCGCGCCACGCCATCGCGATGCCGTCGCCGGTCGCCGTGTCGGGGTTCGTCGTGTACAGGTAGACCTTGCCGGCGCCACCCGTTGCGAGCACCGTATGCGGCGCCTCGATCGTGATCGTGCGGTCGTTGTCGACGTCGAGCGCATACAGGCCGTGACAGCGGCGGCCGGGCAGGCCGAGCCGGTCCGACGTGATCAGGTCGATCGCATGGTGGTTTTCGAAGAACGTGATGTTCGGATGCTGGCGCGCGCGCTCCGACAGCGTCGCGAGCACGGCATGGCCGGTCGCGTCGGCTGCGTGGATGATCCGGCGGTGGCTGTGGCCGCCTTCGCGCGTCAGGTGGAAGCCGAGTTCCGCCGCGTCGTCCTTCGTGAACGGCACGCCTTGCGAGATCAGCCATTCGATCGCTTCGCGGCCGTGCTCGACGATGTAGCGCGTTGCGCCTACGTCGCACAGGCCGCCGCCGGCGACCAGCGTGTCGTCGACGTGGTTCTCGATGCTGTCCGCCGAGTCGAGGACGGCCGCGATGCCACCCTGTGCGTTATCGCTTGCGCCCTCCATCATCGAACGTTTCGCGATCAGCGCGACACGTCGGGTGCTGGCCAGGTTGAGTGCGACCGACAGCCCTGCCAGGCCGCTGCCGACGATCGCCACGTCGAATTTCATGCTGCATCTCCATCGTTACGCTTTTAATCTTATGCGTTCCGTCGACCGTGGCCGCGGAAAGGGGAGAGCATACCGCGTTGGGCTCGCACGTGCGCGCAAAACAAAAAGCCCCGCATGTGCGGGGCTTTTCATTCGCCGTCAGGCTGGCAGAAACCGGAGATTACTTGATCTTGGTTTCTTTGTATTCCACATGCTTGCGGACGACGGGATCGAACTTCTTGATCGCCATCTTTTCCGGCATGTTGCGCTTGTTCTTCGTGGTCGTGTAGAAATGACCCGTACCAGCGGTCGACTCGAGCTTGATCTTGTCGCGTGCGCCTTTTGCCATGATTATGCTCCTTGGGCTTAGGCTTCGCCGCGTGCGCGCAGGTCAGCGAGCACGGAATCGATGCCGTTCTTGTCGATCAGGCGCAGGCCGGCGTTCGAGACGCGCAGGCGCACCCAGCGGTTTTCGCTCTCTACCCAGAACCGGCGGTTTTGCAGGTTCGGCAGGAAGCGGCGCTTCGTCTTGTTGTTGGCGTGGGAAACGTTGTTGCCGCTCATCGGCGCTTTCCCAGTTACTTGGCATACGCGTGCCATGAGAGCACTCCTAATACGCTAAATTCGGGGTTCGATCGCCGGTGAAGGTTCCATCGCACTGCCACGTGATCCATGGCTGCACTCAGAACGCCGTAGCCCTTACAGACAAGGCCCTTCGATGGCTAGAACTGGTGGTTGGAAAAAATACAGACGACGATTCTAGCAGAAAAAGTTCAGGAAAATCAAACCTAATTTCGCTTCGTCGTTACGGCGCCCTGGGGCGGGCCGCCGGGGCACAGTCTATAGCCAACCGGCACGCGCGAACGAAAAAGTGTCGCTGGTGCCGACGACGATGTGATCGAGCAGCTGCACATCGACGAGCAGCAGGGCGTCGCGCAGCGCGCGGGTCAGGCGGCGGTCTTCCGCGCTCGGCTGCACCGCGCCCGACGGATGGTTGTGCGCGACGATCAGCGCCGCGGCGTTCTGCGCCATCGCACGGCGCACGATCTCGCGCGGATAGACGGCCATGCGTGTCAGCGAGCCGCGCGTGATTTCCTCCGTGTCGATCAGGCAGTGGCGCGCGTCGAGGTAGACTGCGGCGAACACTTCTTGCTGGCGCGCGCCGATCTTCAGCCGCAGATAATCCTCGACCGCGCCGGGCGAATCGATCTGCTTGCGCTCGCGCGCTTTCTCCTTCAGCACGCGCCGCGCGATCTCGGTGACCGCGATCAGCCGCGCGGAGCGCGCAGGGCCGATGCCGGGGTGCGCCTCGAAATCGTCGGTGGTCGCCTCGAGCAGCCCGCGCAACGTGTCGAACTGCTTGACCAAGGCGCGCGCGGTGACGAAGACGTCGTGCCCGGGTTGGCCGGTGCCGAGCAGCAGCGCGATCAGTTCGTCGTCGGTCAGCGCGGCCGGTCCGCGCTCCAGCAACCGCTCTCGCGGCCGCTCGGGCCGCCAGTTGCCCGGACGGCGTTTGCGCCGCCCGGACGGGCGCGCGCGGCCCGCCGGATCGGCCGGCGCATCGGCGGTGTCGCGGCATTCGGCCGGCGGCGGGGTGAGGCAGGGTGACAGCATGGTCGAAACTCCATTGGCGGCGGGCAGTGTGCGCGACGTCGTCGCACTTTCCGCCTTGCGCGCTCAGGTGACTTACAATATTGGCTTTGCGCCGGGCCTTTCGGCCGTTTCGGGCGCCGACTGAACGAGTAATTCATGAGCCTCATCGATCTATCCGAAGTGAAGCCCGGTTCCCACGTCACGTTGCATTACCGGTTGGCGCTGGCCGACGGCGCCGACATCGTCAACACCTTCTCCGACAAGCCGGCCACGCTGCTGCTTGGCGCGGGGCAACTGGCGCCCTCGCTGGAACAGATTCTGATCGGGCTCAGGGTCGGTGACCACTCGACTTTTCAGCTAGCGCCCGAACAGGGGTTCGGCCCCCGTAATCCCGACATGCTCCAGCGCGTGACGCTGTCGACGCTGCGCGAGAACGGGATGGTCGGCGACGATTTCACGCCGGGCGAACTGATCGAGTTCAACGCGCCGGACGGCGGCCGTTACGCGGGGGTGCTGAAGGAGGTCGGCGAGACCTCGGCGCTGTTCGACTTCAATCATCCGCTCGCGGGCCAGGCGCTCACGTTCGAAGTGAAAATCATCGGAATCCTGTAATCATGAGTACCACCGATACGCTGTCCGGGCAGACCGTCGCCGCCGATGCCGAAATCCTGCTGGCCCAGCCGCGCGGTTTCTGCGCGGGCGTCGACCGCGCGATCGAGATCGTCGAGCGTGCAATCGCGATGCACGGTGCGCCGATCTACGTCCGTCACGAGATCGTCCACAACAAGTACGTGGTCGAGGATCTGAAGAAGAAAGGCGCGATCTTCGTCGAGGAACTCGAGGAAGTACCGGCCGGCAACACCGTGATCTTCAGCGCGCATGGGGTATCGAAGGCCGTGCGCGACGAGGCCGACGTGCGCGGGCTGCGCATTTACGACGCAACCTGCCCGCTCGTCACGAAGGTGCACGTCGAGGTGGCGAAGATGCGCCAGGACGGCGTCGACATCGTCATGATTGGGCACAAGGGCCATCCCGAAGTCGAAGGCACGATGGGGCAGGTCGAGCGCGGCATGCATCTCGTCGAGAGCGTCGAAGACGTGCAGAAGCTCGTGCTCGCCGATCCCGAGCGCATCGCGCTCGTCACGCAGACGACGCTGTCCGTCGATGACGCGGCCGAGATCATCGCGGCGCTGAAGGCGAAGTATCCGAAGATCCGCGAGCCGAAGAAGCAGGACATCTGCTACGCGACGCAGAACCGCCAGGACGCGGTGAAGTTCATGGCGCCGCAGTGCGACGTCGTGATCGTCGTCGGCAGCCCGAACAGCTCGAATTCGAGCCGCCTGCGCGAAGTGGCCGAGAAGCGCGGCGTGGCCGCGTACATGGTCGATGCGCCCGACCAGATCGATCCGGCATGGGTCGCAGGCAAGCGCCGCATCGGCGTGACGGCCGGCGCGTCGGCGCCCGAAGTGCTCGCCCAGGCCGTGATCGCGCGGCTGCGCGAGCTCGGCGTGCGCAACGTTCGCGCGCTCGACGGCATCGAGGAAAACGTGTCGTTTCCGCTGCCGCGCGGGTTGAACCTGCCGCCTGCTGCCTGATTGACGCATCGCACCTGCGGAACACCGAAGCGCGCCTCCCGGCGCGCTTTTTTTTGTCCGTCGAAATCGCGATCGCAACCATTATGCGGATTCGCGGTGCAACCAGGTTGCCCCGCGTGTTCCTAACTGTCTCTCAAAATTGGTTGCAATGCAGGAAAACCCCATCGAATCAGGATTATTGGCGTCCTATAAATGGAGTTACAATGCGCCCGTTTTCAAGCCGGAATGGCTTTGAAATCGGATTTTGGCAAGGCGCGGGAGACCATTCAATGCATGTGAAGTTGGCTTACGCCGTGTCCGTCGCCGCACCGGTTGCAATGCTTGCCGGTTGCAGCAAAAAGAGCGACGGCGGGGCGGGCTGGGAGGCTGCGGTGTTCGCGGCACCGCCGGCCAGCGGCGTGCGCGCCGCCGGAACCGGTGAGGCGGCGTCATCGGTATGCCGTATCGCGCAATTGGGCAAGGACAAGGAAAACGGGGCACGTTTGACGATCGAGGAAATCAACGCGCTTGGCCTGACGAACGGTCAGGTAGCGGGTACGCAGGTTGCCATGCAACAAGCCGCCGATCGTGGCGCGACAGCGACCGCGCGCGCCGCTCGACGGATGCCGGTCACGGCGCCGCGTGTGTGCGGCGATGCGGGCAGCGTGCCGATGTCACCGGCCCCCTTTCATTTCGATTCGACGAAACAGCGTGTTGCCGCGAGCGGTGGAGTCGCGGCGCGCGGGCTGGTTCGTACGATGGATTCCGATGCAGTCCTGACGAATGTCGGGCAACGCTTTCGCGGTGTCTTGCGAGGCGACGCGGCACGGAATCCGATCTGCCCGGGTGCGGGGCTTGCCTCGCACCGGACGGAAAAAGGCACGGATGCCGGGCAACCGGACGATGGCCGTCTCGGCATGCTGCCCCACGACTTCAAGGAGGCCACGAACACCGTCCTCGATGTCGTGACGATTTAGCGACGGGACTCATGACGGCACCGGAACAGTGCGGTGCCGTTTTTGTATCCGCTCCGGCGGCAGGTTCGGCCGTACAGGCCGGGCGGCGCGCGCCGGGACGATCCACCCTTACCGGTATCGACTAGTACCCGCAGTGTCGCCGAGAAGGCGCGATTCCTCGCTTACCCGCGGGGCGCAACGTCCTCCGGCAGCACGGGCCAAGGAGCTTCAAATGGATATTTTCGTCCAGCAGGTTCTCAACGGGCTGGTGCTCGGCAGTGTCTACGCCATCATCGCGTTGGGCTACACGATGGTGTACGGCATTCTCGGCATCATCAACTTCGCGCACGGCGACGTGCTGATGATCGGCGCGATGGTCGCCTTGTCGGCCATCACCGTGCTGCAGAACCATTTTCCCGGACTCGGCAACGTGGCGACGCTGACGATCGGCCTTGGCATCGCCGCGGTCGTCTGTGCGTTCGTCGGCTTCACGATCGAGCGGGTCGCGTACCGGCCGCTGCGCCGCGCGCCGCGCCTCGCGCCGCTGATCACCGCGATCGGCGTGTCGATCCTGCTGCAGACGGCCGCGATGATGATCTGGTCGCGCAACCCGCTGCCGTTCCCGCAATTGCTGCCGACCGACCCGATCAACGTGATCAAGGCAACCGACACGACGCCCGGCGCCGTGATCTCGGTGACTGAAATCGTGATCATCGCGGTGGCGTTCATCGTGATGGCAGGCCTGCTGCTGCTCGTGCACAAGACCAAGCTCGGCCGCGCGATGCGTGCGATCGCCGAAAGCCCGAATACGGCAAGCCTGATGGGCGTGAACCCGAACTTCGTGATTTCCGCGACGTTCATGATCGGCTCCGCGCTTGCCGCGCTGGCCGGCGTGATGATCGCGTCCGAATACGGCAACGTGCACTTCTACATGGGCTTCATCCCCGGCATGAAGGCGTTCACCGCCGCGGTGCTCGGCGGGATCGGCAACCTCGGCGGCGCGATGGTCGGCGGCGTGCTGCTCGGCCTGATCGAGCAGCTCGGTGCGGGCTACATCGGCAACCTCACGGGCGGCGTATTCGGCAGTAACTACCAGGACGTGTTCGCCTTCATCGTGCTGATCATCGTGCTGGTGTTCCGACCGTCGGGCCTGCTGGGCGAACGTGTCGCGGATCGCGCGTAACGGAAGGGGAGCAAACAACATGACATCCATTCAACCGATCGAATCCTCGACGTCGCTCGTCGAAGAGCGCAACACCGCGAAGACCGTCATCATCGGCATCCTGACCGCGGCCTTCGTGATCGCGGCGCCGATCATCATCGGCTCGGCCGGCGGCAACTACTGGGTCCGCGTGCTCGACTTCGCGATGCTGTACGTGATGCTCGCGCTGGGCCTTAACGTGGTGGTCGGCTTCGCCGGCCTGCTGGACCTGGGCTATATCGCGTTCTACGCGGTGGGCGCGTACACGGCGGCGCTCCTGAGCTCGCCGCACCTGAGCTCGCAGTTCGAGTGGATCGCGGCGCTGGCGCCGAACGGATTGCACATCCCGTTCTTCATCATCGTGCCGGTCGCCATGGCGCTGGCGGCCACCTTCGGGATCCTGCTCGGCGCGCCGACGCTGCGCCTGCGCGGCGACTACCTGGCGATCGTCACGCTCGGCTTCGGTGAAATCGTGCGGATCTTCATGAACAACCTCGACCGTCCGGTGAACATCACCAACGGCCCGAAGGGGATCACGGGCATCGATCCGGTGCACGTCGGGGATTTCAGCCTCGCGCAGACGCACTCGCTGTTCGGGATCCAGCTGCCGTCGGTCTACCTGTACTACTACCTGTTCGTGCTGTGCTCGCTGCTGGTGATCTGGGTGTGTACGCGCCTGCAGCACTCGCGTATCGGCCGCGCGTGGGCGGCGATCCGCGAGGACGAGATCGCGGCGAAGGCGATGGGCATCAATACCCGCAACGTGAAGCTGCTCGCGTTCGCGATGGGCGCGTCGTTCGGTGGCCTGTCGGGTGCGATGTTCGGTTCGTTCCAGGGCTTCGTGTCGCCGGAATCGTTCACGTTCTGGGAATCGATCGTGGTGCTGGCATGCGTGGTGCTCGGCGGCATGGGCCATATCCCGGGCGTGATCCTGGGCGCGGTGCTGCTCGCGATCTTCCCGGAATTCCTGCGCTCGACGATGAGCCCGCTGCAGCACGCGCTGTTTGGTCACGACATCGTCGATACGGAAGTGATCCGTCAGGCGCTGTACGGCCTCGCGATGGTGATCATCATGCTGTACCGCTCGGAAGGCCTGTGGCCCGCGCCGAAGCATGAGGACAAGATCGCGAAACTGGCGAAGCGTGCCAAGAAGCCGGTGCGCGCCTAACCAACGGACAAGGGGATAACCACATGAGCGACAAGCAAATCCGACTGTCCGTGCAGGGCGTGAACAAACGCTTTGGCGGGCTGCAGGCACTGTCCGACGTCGGCCTGCAGATCCGCGAAGGCGAGATCTACGGCCTGATCGGCCCGAACGGCGCCGGCAAGACGACGTTCTTCAACGTGATCACGGGCCTCTACACGCCGGACTCCGGCGAGTTCAAGCTGGATGGCACGGAATACAAGCCGACCGCGGTGCACCAGGTCGCGAAGACGGGTATCGCGCGCACGTTCCAGAACATCCGCCTGTTCGGCGGGATGACCGCACTCGAGAACGTGATGGTGGGCCGCCACGTGCGCACCAAGCACGGGCTGCTGGGCGCGGTGTTCCAGACGCCGGCCGAGCGCAAGGAAGAGCGCGAGATCAAGGAGCGCGCGATCGAGCTGCTCGAATACGTCGGCGTGCTGCAGTATGCCGACTACACGTCGCGCAACCTGTCGTACGGCCACCAGCGCCGGCTGGAAATCGCCCGCGCGCTCGCTACCGACCCGAAGCTGCTCGCGCTCGACGAGCCGGCGGCCGGGATGAACGCGACCGAGAAGGTCGAACTCACGCGCCTGCTCGACAAGATCCGCTCGGACGGCCGCACGATCCTGCTGATCGAGCACGACGTGAAGCTCGTGATGGGGCTGTGCAACCGGATGACGGTGCTCGATTACGGCAAGGTGATCGCCGAGGGTCTGCCGCAGGACGTGCAGAAGAATCCGAAGGTGATTGAGGCATATCTCGGCGCAGGGGTGCACTGATGGCAGCGGCAATGTTGAAAATCAAGGGCTTGCAGGTCAACTACGGCGGCATCCAGGCCGTCAAGGGCGTTGACATGGAAGTCAGCCAGGGCGAGCTCGTGACGCTGATCGGCGCGAACGGTGCCGGCAAGACCACGACGATGAAGGCGATCACGGGCCTGAAGGCGTATTCGGCGGGTGACATCGAATACGACGGCAAGTCGATCAAGGGCGTGCCGTCGCACGAACTGCTCAAGCGCGGCCTCGCGATGGTGCCGGAAGGCCGCGGGATCTTCGCGCGGATGTCGATCATCGAGAACATGCAGATGGGCGCGTACCTGCGCAACGACAACGAGCAGATCAAGAAGGACGTCGACCGGATGTTCGGCTTCTTCCCGCGCCTGAAGGAGCGTGCGACGCAGCTGGCCGGCACGCTGTCGGGCGGCGAGCAGCAGATGCTGGCGATGTCGCGCGCGATTCTCTCCAAGCCGAAGCTGCTGCTGCTCGACGAGCCGTCGATGGGCCTGTCGCCGATCATGGTCGAGAAGATCTTCGAAGTGGTGCGCGAGATCTCGAAGGAGGGCATCACGGTGCTGCTGGTCGAGCAGAACGCACGCCTCGCGCTGCAGGCGGCCGATCGCGGCTACGTGATGGACTCGGGCACGGTCACGATGGAAGGCGATGCGAAGAAGATGCTCGACGATCCGAAGGTGCGGGCTGCGTATCTGGGCGAATGAGCGAGTGAACGAGCAGGCCCGGTGACGCGCGACGGCACAGGCCGCGCGCGCCGCACCAGGGCTTTCGAAAGGCTGTCACGGGATGCCGTGACAGCCTTTTTTTTCGTGTTGTGCGATTCGAGTCGAACTGTGCGCGCGAAGTCGACTCCATTCGACAGTTGCGCCGCGCATGCGGCGCGGGATCGGCAGGGTCGGCCGCCCGATGCCGGTCGCCGGCAAACCGACACACGGGCCGCGTAGCATCGACGGCCCATCGGGACACGGAGAACACGCATGAGTCTGGATTACGGTTTCGTGAAGGCGAAGGTGACATCGGTGGCGAAGCTGAAGGGCTCGCCGCACGGCAGCGAGATCCAGTATCACATCCACCTGACGCTGGCGCTGCCGGCGGGCGACTGGGATGTCGCGATCAATGTCGGCACCAGCGATGCGGACGACCTGTTGAACTACAAGCTCGTCTACGATTTCCACCATCCCGTCACGCAGACGCTTGCGGCCGCGGCCGAAGGCTACACCGACCTCACGGGACAGGCCGCGCTGCCCGCGCTCGACTACCTGCGCAGCGATATCCTGAACGAGACGGGCGCATGGCGCGCGAGTGCGGTCATGGACGGCACCGAGAACCCGGAGCCGATTCCGTCGTTGCTGCGGCTCGTCAGCGCCGCGCAGTCGCAGGGCCTCGACGTCGTCGTGTTCGGCCGCACCTATACGGAAGGCAACGGGATCCACGACACGCACATGAAC
Source organism: Burkholderia catarinensis (assembly GCF_001883705.2). Lineage (GTDB taxonomy): Bacteria > Pseudomonadota > Gammaproteobacteria > Burkholderiales > Burkholderiaceae > Burkholderia > Burkholderia catarinensis. The sequence continues at coordinate 22,711 of NZ_MDEQ02000034.1, read as the reverse complement.
CAGGGCTCGACGGGCCCGAACTACCTGCATCGCGCGGGCGACGATCATAACGACCACAACGACGTATGGCAGGACGGCGCGCTGATCGTCCGCGTGAGCGATACGCAGTGGGCCGCGTATTTCGCGGCGTTCGAGCAGCAGGCCGTGCCGACCGACGCGCTCGGCAATCCGCTGCCGGGCGCGGGGCCGATCACGCGCTGATAGGGGGCGCCGGCGGCGTCACGCGGCCGGCAGCGTCTTGCCGAACGAGATGCGCTCCTCGACGCGATAGCCGAGTGCCGCATAGAAGCGGCACGCGTCGTCGTTGCCGGGCAGCACCTGCAGGTTGATCTTCAGGCAGCCGCGCGCGGCGAGCACGCTTTCCGCGTGCGCGATCAGCGCGCGGCCGACGCCGAGCCGCCGCGCGTCGTTCGCGACGCCGAACGAATAGAGCCAGCCGCGATGTCCGTCGAAACCCGCCATCAGCGTGCCGACGACGCGCGCGCCGCTGGTCGCGACGAAGAACAGTTCCGGCTGCGTTGCGAGCTTCAGCCCGATCGATCGCAGCGGATCACGGTGCGGCGGCGCACCGGCTTCGTCGTACTGCGGGAACGCGTCGCGCCATACCGCGAGCACGGCATCGGTGTCGGTGCGTTCGAACGGGCGGATAGCGACAGCATCGGCGGCGGCATCCATCGCGGCGGTTTCCTTACAGCGTGTCGAGGATCGACCGCAGCATCGCCATCATCTGGTCGATCTCTTCGGTCGTCACGTTCAGCGCGGGCATGAAGCGCAGCAGGTTCGGCCGCGCGGCGTTGAGCAGCAGGCCGTCGGGCTGCATGTCGCGCGCCTTCTCGACGATCTGCGGGCCGATGTCCTTGCCGAGCAGCAGCGCGCGCAGCAGGCCTTCGCCGCGTTCGCCCTCGAAGCCGCGCTCCTCCGACAGTTCGAGCAGCTTGCGCTTCAGGTATTCGCCGCGCGCGCGCACGCCTTCGAGGAAGCCCGGCGCGACGAGTTGCGAGATCACCGAATAGCCGACCGCCGTCATCAGCGGGTTGCCGTTGTACGTGCCGCCCTGGTCGCCGGCCTCGAACACCGCGACATCGGCCTTCGACAGCAGCGCGCCGAGCGGCGCGCCGCCCCCGATGCCCTTCGCGAGCGTCATCACGTCCGGCTCGATGCCGGCGAGTTCGTACGCGAACAGCGTGCCCGCGCGACCGCAGCCGCTTTGCACCTCGTCGACGATCAGCAACAGGTTGTGCTGCTTCGTCAGTGCACGCAGCGCCTGCATGAATTCACGCGTCGCCGGAATGACACCGCCTTCGCCCTGGATCGGCTCGAGCATCACCGCGACGGTCTTGTCGGTGATCAGCTTCTCGACCGAGTTGATGTCGTTCAGCTCGGCTTTCGGGAAGCCCGGCACCTGCGGTGCGTAGATCGTGTCCCAGCCAGGCTTGCCGCTTGCCGACATCGTCGCGAGCGTGCGGCCGTGGAAGCTGTGGTCGAAGGTGATGATCTCGTACGCGCCGTTGCGGAACTTGCGGCCCCACTTGCGCGCGAGCTTGATCGCGCCTTCGTTCGCTTCCGCGCCGCTGTTCGTGAAGAAGACCTTGTCGAACACACTGTGCTGCGTGAGCAGGCCCGCGAGCTTCGCCATCGGTTCGTTGTAGAACGCGGGCGACGGGTTCAGGAGCTTTTCGGCCTGCGTCTTCAGTGCTTCGACGATGCCGTCGTTGCAGTGGCCGAGGCTGTTGACGGCCCAGCCCTGGATGAAGTCGAGATAGCGCTTGCCCGTGTGATCGTAGAGCCACGAACCCTTGCCGTGCGTAAACACGATGTCGGGGCGGTTCGTGATGTACATCAGCGAGTCGATCGGATAATCGTTCAGGGGCATGGCAGCAGACTCCAGCGGGCGTTGAAAGGGAAGCGGGCAATAAAAAAGCCACGGAAGGCCGTGGCTGGTGAGTTCGAACAGCTTGTGCGTAACCGGTGAAGCGAGGTGCGGGTTACGCGCGAGTCCGTGACGAGCCTGCGGCATCCGGGCGGAGCGGCGAGCGGCGACGTCGGAGAGCGGACAGGAAGCAGTTCATGTGCGCAAGCATAAGGCATCCCGCGCCCCACTGTAAACCGCCGCGATGCCACGGATATGACATCACGGCGTGCAGCGCGGGACGCGGGCGCGCGGGCCTCAGACCGGATGCGCGAGATCGGCGGCGCTCGTGAACGAGTCCGCGTAGAACTCGTCGGCCGGCAGCGCATGGTGCTGAGTGAAGTCGCGCTGCGCGGATTCGACCATCACCGGCGCGCCGCACGCGTACACCTGGTGACCTGACAGATCGGGCAGGTCCTCGATCACCGCGCGATGGACGAAGCCCGTGCGGCCTGCCCACTGGTCGCCGGCGTCCGGCTCGGAGAGCACCGGCACGTACGTGAAGTTCGGGATCTCGCGCGCCCACTGTTCGGCGAGCTCGCCGAGGTAGATGTCCTTCTTGCGGCGGGCGCCCCAGTAGAGCGTCATCGGGCGCGTGATGCCCGTGTGCTTCACGTGCTCGATGATCGCCTTGATCGGCGCGAAGCCCGTGCCCGACGCGAGCAGCACGATCGGCTTGTCGGAATCCTCGCGCAGGAAGAACGTGCCGAGCGGGCCTTCGAAGCGCAGGATGTCGCGCTCCTTCATCGCGCCGAACACGTGATCGGTGAACTTGCCGCCCGGCATGTGGCGGATGTGCAGCTCGACCGGGCCTTCCTCGTGCGGCGCGTTCGCCATCGAGTAGCTGCGGCGCGAGCCGTCCTTCAGGATGAACTCGACGTACTGGCCCGCGAGATACTGCAGGCGTTCGTTGGCCGGCAACTGCAGCTTCACGACCATGACATCGTCGGCCTTGCGTTCGAGCGCGGCGATCCGGCACGGCAGCTTCTTGACCTGCACGCCGTCGACGCCGGCGATCTCGCGCACGTCGATCTCGAGATCGCACTGCGCCTTCGAGCAGCACAGCAGCGCGAGGCCGCGTGTGCGCTCGTCATTGGACAGCGCCGACGCGGCGTGCGGGCCTTGTTCGATCTGGCCCGACACGATCTGGCCCTTGCAGGAGCCGCACGCGCCGTTCTTGCAGCCGTACGGCAGGTGGACGTTCTGGCGCAGCGCGGCCGCCAGCACGGTTTCGTCCGACTCGACCTGGAATTGCCGGCCGCTTTGCTTGAGAGTGACGTTGAATGCCATAGAACCAAACTAGAACAAAATGTGGGGACCGTGCATATCGCGCACGGCAGCTACAATGCAAACCCGTTGCGCGTCGCGCAGCGGTGGCTACTGATTTCGCAACCAACATGATCGCGACACGAATCCTGCGCCGGCCGCGCGCACTGATCGTCGGCTGCGGCGACGTCGGCATGCGCTGCGTCGCGCAATGGCGCGACTCGCGCCGCAACCTGCGGATCTTCGCGCTGACGAGCCACCCGGCCCGCCGCGACGAACTGCGCGCCGCGGGCGCGACGCCGATCGTCGGCGACCTCGATCGCCCGGCGACGCTCGGCCGCCTCGCGGGGCTTGCCCGCACGATCCTGCATCTCGCGCCGCCGCAGTCCGACGGCCGCGACGACCGGCGCACGCGTGCGCTGATCGCCGCAATGTCCGTACCTGCGCGACGGCCGCCGGTGCCGCCGGCATCGGCGGTCGGCCGGCTCCGAACGCTGCGCGCCGCTGCCCGACAAGCCGGCGCGCCCGTCCGGGCAGCGCGTATTGTACCCGACGGCCTTCGCGCGCCGAGGCTCGTCTATGCCAGCACGACGGGCGTATACGGCGACTGCGGCGGCGCGCGCATCGACGAAACGCACCCGCTGCGCCCCGCGAATCCGCGCGCGTTCCGGCGCGTGTCGGCCGAGCGGCAATTGCGCGCGGCGACGGTGCGCGGCGTGCTGTCCGCGCGCATCGTCCGCATTCCCGGCATCTACGCGGCGAATCGTCTGCCGGTCGCGCGGCTCGAGCGCGGCACGCCGGCGCTCGAGCCGGACGACGACGTCTACACGAACCACATCCACGCGGACGATCTCGCGGCGATCCTGCGCCGTGCGGCCGAGCGCGGCAAGCCGGCGCGCGCCGTGCACGCGTCGGACGACAGCGAACTGCGGATGGGGGAGTATTTCGACCGGGTCGCGCAGGTGCTCGGCCTGCCGAGGCCGCCGCGCGTCAGCCGCGCGGACGCCGAACGCCAGCTCGAACCGACGCTGCTGTCATTCATGCGCGAGTCGCGGCGCCTGTCCAATGCACGGCTCAAGGCCGAATTGTGCGTGACGTTGCGATATCCGACGGTAGACGATTTCCTTCAAACGCTCGCGCCGGGCAGCGCATCAGGTCAGCGCCGGTAACGCCTCGATCAGCAGGAAGCACAACAGCGCGCCGATCAGCGCGCCGATCAGGTTCGGATGATATTTGTGCTTCAGGTGCATCGCGGCCAGCAGGCCGCCGATCACGATGACGCCGACGACCGCGAACGCGATCGTCACGGACGACAGTTCGAAAGAATGGTTGATGTTCATGATGTCTCCCCCTGCATCGCTGCTCGTACAGCTTGTGGTTTCAGTATAGCGGGGGATCGTGCGGCCGAGATGCGGCCGGGCACCGAACGATCGTGCGGATTTTCCCTTACAGGGTTTTGACGGGATTGCGCAACGCTGAAAGGTCGGTGGTGTCGAGCCACCGCCACGCGCCCGGTTCGAGGTCGCCGGGCAGCGCGAAGCCGCCGATGCTCTCGCGGTGCAGCAACTCGACGCGATTGCTTGCCGCCGCGACCATGCGCTTGACCTGGTGATATTTGCCTTCGAGGACGGTCAGCGCGAGCACGTGCGTGTCGCGCGCGTCCGCGGCGACCGCCGCGATCGGCTTCGGCTCGCCATGCAGCTGCACGCCGGTGCGCAGCGCGTGCAGCTGCGCGTCGTCGAGCGGGTGGCGCACGGTCGCCACGTAGGTCTTCGGCACCTTGCGCTTCGGCGACGTGTACGTGTGGACGAACTGGCCGTCGTCGGACAGCAGCAGCAGGCCCGTCGTATCCTGGTCGAGACGCCCGACGCACTGCACGCCGCGCGCGACGAGCGGCGCGGGCAGCAGGCTGAACACGCTCGCATGGTGTTGCGGATCGCGCGAACACTCGTAGCCGGCCGGCTTGTTGAGCGCGAGGTACGCATGCGCGTGGAACGGCCATGCCGTATCGTCGACCGAGAACACGAGCCCGTCGGTGTCGAACGCGGCGTCGGGGTCGGTCGCGCCGGTGCCCGCGACGGCGACGCGGCCCGCTTCGATCAGGCCGCGGCACTGGCGGCGCGAGCCGAAGCCCTGGGTGTAGAGAATGCTTTCGAGATCCATAGCGCGCGCATTCTATCAAGCGGCGACGCGCGAGCGGCATGAACGCGCATGCGCTGGTAAGCTGCCGGAACCGCGCCGCGCGCGGCGCCCGTTCATTGTTCACGGAAAGTCCATGCATTTCGCTTCGTTCCCGCTCGGCCGCAGGGCTGCCGCCGTCATCCTTGCCGCGACCGTTTCGTCGGCCGCGTTCGCTCACGCGCATCTCGCCAAGAGCGACCCGGCGGCGGGCGCGGCGGTGGCCGCCGCACCGGCTGCCGTCACGATCGACTTCACCGAGCCGCTGGAGCCGGCGTTCAGCTCGATCGTCGTCGTCGACGGCGACGGCAAGACGGTGTCGGACGGCAACGCGCGCATCGAAGCGTCGAACCGCAAGCGGATGACGGTGCCGCTCACGGCGGTCGGCGCAGGCGCCTATACGGTGAAATGGGTGGCCGTCGCGACCGACGGGCACCGCACGCAGGGGGCGTACGGCTTCAGCGTGAAATGACGCAACGGCGGCGGCAGGCCCGTGCCAGGGCTGCCGCCGCCCTTATCCGACAGGGAGCTTCCCGCATGACTCCGACGACGCTCGACGCACTCGCCGATTTCCCCCGTCTGCTCGAAGCGCATTTCGCTGCCGTGCCCGACGGCTACGCGCGCTGGACGCCCGACGACTGGGCCGGAATCCCGAGCGAGCACTTCTCGCCGCTCGGGCAGCTCTGCCACGTGCGCGACATCGAGATCGACGGCTATCACGTGCGGCTGCGGCGGATGCTCGACGAAGACCGGCCGCTGCTCGTGTCGATCGACGGCGACGCGCTCGCGATCGAGCGCCGCTACAACGACGCGTATGCATCCGACGTGCTCGCGGCGATCCGCGAGGCGCGACGCGAGACGCTGGAACTCGTGTCGCGCCTCACGCCCGACCAGCTCGCGCGCACCGGCGAGTTCGACGGCTACGGTTCGCTGACCGTGCGCGGGCTCGTCCATTACCTGTGCAGCCACGACCAGCAGCATCTGGCCGGCATGCAGTGGCTGCTCGGCAAGATCGACGCGGCGCTGTACGCGCGCTGAGCCGGCGGCGGTTGCGCAATCGAACGCGGATTCCGGCGCCCTTGTCGGTGCGGCAGACCGCACTGCGTCGTTCCGATTGGATCTATTTTCTGGATAATCCATCCAGCCGCGACCGGCTGACCGGCAAGTCGCGCGTGCCTACACTCCTAGCTTCGCTCAACGAAAAAAGGAGTCAACCGTGGCAACTCATACGCTCGCAGACAAGGTCGTCCTGATCGCAGGCGGCGCAAAGAATCTCGGTGGCCTGATCGCGCGGGACCTGGCGAGCCACGGCGCGAAGGCGGTGGCGATTCACTACAACAGCGCGGCATCGCAGGCGCAGGCCGAGGCGACGGCCGCCGCGGTGCGCGCGGCCGGTGCCGACGCCGCGACGTTCCAGGCCGACCTGACGACGGCCGCCGCGGTCGAGAAGCTGTTCGACGACGCGAAGCAGCGCTTCGGCAAGATCGACATCGCGATCAACACGGTCGGCAAGGTGCTGAAGAAGCCGTTCACCGAGATCAGCGAGGCCGAGTACGACGAGATGTTCGCGGTCAACAGCAAGTCGGCGTTCTTCTTCATCAAGGAAGCGGGGCGGCACCTCGAGGATCACGGCAAGCTCGTCACGCTCGTGACGTCGCTGCTCGGCGCGTTCACGCCGTTCTATGCGGCATACGAAGGGTCGAAGGCGCCGGTCGAGCACTTCACGCGCGCGGCGTCGAAGGAGTACGGCGCACGCGGGATTTCGGTGACGGCCGTCGGGCCGGGCCCGATGGACACGCCGTTCTTCTACCCGGCCGAAGGCGCCGATGCGGTTGCGTATCACAAGACGGCGGCCGCGCTGTCGCCGTTCAGCAAGACGGGCCTGACCGATATCGAGGACGTCGTGCCGTTCATCCGCCATCTCGTGACCGACGGCTGGTGGATCACGGGCCAGACGATCCTGATCAACGGCGGCTATACGACCAAGTAACCGGCCGGGATAACGGGCCGCGCCGGCGGCCGTCGCGGGCGCGCGGCGCACCGCAATGGCTCGTTTGCGTGGACAATGGACGGGCGCGCAGCCGCGAGGCCGCGCGCCCGTTTTCTCGGTACCGCCGGGCCCTGCCGCGACGTGCGACGGCTGGCGGCGGCGATCATCCGAACCACGTTTCCCGCCGATGGACAAGCTGGATCAGGTCAGAATCTTCCTGCAGGTTGCCGAGATGGGCAGCTTCATCAAGGCCGCGCATGCGCTCGACGTGCCGCGCGCGACCGTGTCGGCGGCCGTCCAGCAGCTCGAAGCCGGGCTCGGCACGCGCCTCCTGCATCGCACGACGCGCCAGGTGCAACTGACCGCCGACGGCGTGCTGCTGCTCGAACGCGGCCGGCGCCTGCTCGCGGAGGCCGACGAACTCGACCGCCTGTTCCGCCGCCGAGACCACGACGTGATCGGCCGGCTGAACGTCGACGTGCCGAGCCGGATCGCGCGCCGCATGGTGGCGCCCGCGCTGCCGTCGCTGTTTCGCCGCTACCCGAAGCTGCAGCTTTCGCTCGGCTCGACGGACCGCTCGATCGACCTGGTGCAGGAGGGTGTCGACTGCGCGATTCGCGTCGGGCGGCTCGCGGACAGCAGCCTCGTCGTGCGGCCGCTCGGCCAGTTCACGCTGATCAACTGCGCGAGCCCCGACTACCTGCGCGAATGCGGCGTGCCCGAGCATCCGGATGCGCTCGCACACGGGCACTGGGCGATCGGCTATGCGTCGCCGACGACGGGGCGCGAGCTCGGGTGGGAATACTGCGCGGACGGCCAGCAGCACACGCTGACGGTACCGAGCCGCGTGATCGTCAACAACGCCGAAACCTATATCGCCGGCTGTATCGCCGGGATGGGGCTGATCCAGATTCCGCGCTTCGACGTCGAGCATCTGCTCGACAGCGGCCTACTGGTCGACGTGATGCCCGGCCATCGCGCCGCGCCGATGGACGTGTCGGCCGTCTATCCGCATCGGCGGCACCGCTCGCGCCGGCTCAATGCGTTCGTCGAGTGGTTCGGAGAACTGATGGCGGACGCGCTGGCGAGGACCGGGGAAGCGACGGGCATCGAAGGCGACTGACCGGTGCGGCCGGTTTGCGTCCCGTGCCGTCGCGCCTGTTTCAGTCGGGCAGCGCCGCGAACCGCCGGCCGCGCCCGGCCTCCCGCACTGCATCGATCAACGCCGCGGCGGCGCCGTCCGGCTTCGCGATGAACGCATGGAAGCGCGCGGCCGGCAGCGCCGGCAGGCCGTCCTGCGGCCCGCATTCGCGCAGGCCGTCGCGCAGCTGGCTGCGCGCCAGCGCGGTGACCGCGAAGCCCGCGAGCGCGGCCGATACGCAGCCGGCCATGCTGCTGCTCTCGAACAGCACGCGGAACGGCCGCAGCGCGGCGGCGAGCGCCGCGACGGCGGCTTCCCGATAGACGCACGGCTGCGGAAACAGCGCGAGCGGCACTTCGCCGTCGGCGTCGAGCGTACGATCCGACGCGAATGCCCACACGAGCGGCTCCTCCCATAGCAGTTCTCCCGGCGTGTCGACCTGCCGGCACTGCTTGCCGAACACGACATCGAGCCGGCCGAGCGTCTGCTCGCGCAGCAGCGACGCGGTGATGCCGACCTTCAGCTCGATCGCCGTGTGCGGGTGGCGGTCGCGGAACGTGCGCAACACCTGCGGCAGCCACGCGCCCGCGAAATCCTCCGATGCGCCGACACGCAGCCGCCCGTGCGCCGGTGCGCCGCGCAGCCTCGCGCGCACTTCGCGCTCCATGTCGACGATGTTGCGCGCATACGCGTACAGCGTGTCGCCGGCCGGCGTGAGCGCGATACGGCGCGTCGTGCGCGCGAGCAGCACCGTGCCGGCCGCCTGTTCGAGCCGCTTGATGTGACCGCTGACGGCGGACGGCGTCAGTGCGAGGCGTTCCGCGGCCGGCGCGAACCCGTGGCTGTCGACGACTTCGAGGAAGGTGCGCAGCAGCGTGATGTCGAGCGAGGTCGACGCGGGGTCGGTCAGCGATTCCATCGATCAATTCAACGCGATATTCGAATAATGAATCATGATACTCCGTGAATCGTGATGAAAGGCCGGCCTACCATCGTGCGCTCGGGCTGACCCAACGGAGCACACGATGATGACCTATGCGCATGCGACGACCGCGTCGCTCGATATTGCCTATCTCGAATGGAACCGGCGCGGCGAACGCGTGGCCGTGCTGCTGCACGGCTGGCCGGACAGCCCGGTCGGCTGGGGCGCCGTGGCCGAGGCGCTCGCCGCACGCGGCTACCGCGTGCTCGCGCCCGCGCTGCGCGGCTTTGCGCCCACGCGCTTTCGCGATGCAGCCGTGCCGCGCAGCGGCCAGCTCGCGGCGCTCGGACGCGACCTGCTCGAATTCGTCGATGCGCTCGGCGTCGAGCGGCCCGTGGTGGTCGGGCACGACTGGGGCGCCCGGGCGGCCGCGAACGCGTGCGGGCTGCGCGACGGCGCCGCATCGCATCTCGTGATGCTGTCGGTGGGCTATGGCACCAACGATCCCGGTCAGCCGCTGTCGCTGCAGCAGGCGCGCAACTACTGGTATCACTGGTTCATGGCGACGCCGCGCGGCGAGCAGGCGTTGCGCGACGATCGCCGCGCGTTTGCCCGCTTGATGTGGGACACGTGGTCGCCGCCGGGCTGGTATCGCGACGGCGATTTCGAGGCTGCCGCCGCCGCGTTCGACGGGCCCGACTGGATCGATGTCGTGCTGCATTCGTACCGGCATCGCTGGGGATTCGCGCCGGGTACGCCGGCCTATGCCGACGACGATGCGCGGCTGAACCCGGCGCCGGTGCTGTCGGTGCCGACGCTCGTGCTGCACGGCGGCGCGGACACCTGCAATCATCCGGACGGTTCGGCCGGGCGGGAGCGGTTCTTTGCGGGACGCTACGCGCGGCAGGTGCTGGACGGGGCGGGCCACTTTCCGCAGCGCGAGGCGCCGGCGGCGGTCGCGGACGCGATCCTCGGGTTCTGCGAGCGCGGCTGACGCGCGCCGGCCGGCCCGCCGCGCAGGCGCTTACCCGGCGGCGCGGGGCGCGAGCAGGTCGTCGAGGCCGAGGTTGCGGAACATCTCGCGGCGGATGCGATCGCCGACGCGGAACACCTCCTCCGCGCCGTCCTGCGACGGATCGACAAACACACGGTACGGGCGCTTGCCGGCCGGAGCTGCGACGATGCCGGCAATCGCCGTCGCGACGGCGCCGGCATCGGCATCCGCGGGTTCGAGGGCGGCGAGGCCCCGCAGCGCCTGGTCGGCGACACCCGCGTAGGGGCCGCTGTCGTAGGCAGCCTGAACGGCGGCATCGGCCGGCTTGCCCGCGTGGGCGAAGTGATTCGTGCCCTTGGTGAAGGCGCCCGGCACGACGATCGACGTCTCGATGCCCCAGCGGGCCAGTTCGGCGGCGTAGGACACCGCGAGCGAATCCATCGCGGCCTTCGCGGCGAAGTAGGGCGCGAGGAACGGCGGCGTACCGCCGCGCGCGGACGAGGACGACACCCAGACGAGCAGGCCGCGGCCCTGGCTGCGCAGGTGCGGCAGCGCCGCACGGTTCACGCGCTGGGTCGACACGACGTTGATGTCGTAGAGCTGTGCCATCTGCCCGGGCGTGAATGCTTCGGCCGCGCCGAACACCATATGGCCGGCATTGTGGACGACGACGTCGAGGCGGCCGCTGTCCGCGATCACGCGATCGATGGCGGCAGCGACGGACGCGTCGTCGCCGACGTCGAGTTCGACGGTGTGCAGGTCAACGCCGTGTTCGTGCGCGTAGGCGGCGATGGCGGCGACGCGCGGCGCGTTGCGACCGGCGCTTTCGCGCATCGACGCGTAGACGGTATGGCCGGCGCGGGCGAGCGCCTGGGCCGTCAGCAGGCCGAAGCCGCTGGATGCGCCCGTGACGAGAATGACTTCCTTCATGATCGATCTCCGGCAATAGGGGGGGCGGGCCGCGACGGGCGGTCCGTTCGTGCGGGTTGTCAGCACATGCCGCCGTTGGCGCGCAGGACCTGACCGTTGACCCACGTACCGTCGGGGCCGGCGAGGAACGCGACGACGCCGGCGATGTCCTCGGGCTGGCCGAGCCGCTCCAGCGGGTTCGTCTTCGCCATCCGGTCGATGAGTTCGGGGCTCTTGCCGTGCAGGAACAGCTCGGTCGCCACCGGCCCCGGCGCGACGGCGTTCACGCTGATGCCGCGACCGCGCATCTCCTGGGCGAGCACCTGCGTCATGCCCTCGACGGCCGCCTTGGTCGCGATGTACATGCCGTAGGTCGGCAGGCGCATGCCGATCACGCTCGACGTCAGGTTGACGATGCGGCCGCCGTCGCGCACGCGCTTTGCCGCCTCGCGGCAGACGTTGAACGCGCCCTTCAGGTTGATCGCGACGGTCTGGTCGAAGGTAGCGTCGTCGAAGTCGGCGATGGCGGCGAGTTTCATGATGCCCGCGCTGTTGACGACCACGTCGACGCGGCCGAACGCCTGCTCGGCCGCGTCGAACAGCGCGGCCACCGCCGCCGGATCGGCGACGTCCGCCTGCACCGCGACGGCTTCGCCGCCGCCGGCGACGATCGCGTCGACCACTTCCCGGGCGGGGCCGGCGCCGCCGGCATAGTTCACGACGACCCTGAAACCGTCCCGGGCGAGACGGCGTGCGATTTCCGCGCCGATGCCGCGCGACGAGCCCGTGACGAGGGCGACCTGTTCCGATGTGCTCATGTCCTGCTCCTTGTTTCGTAGGTGCCGTGCGATCCGGCGACAGGACTCAATGTAGGCTTCCTCGATAAATAAAAATAATGAATAATGATCAGATCAAGAATGACTAAAAGTATGTCTTATGGCATTCGACAGCAGGCTCCTGAGCGGTATTGGCGTGCTCTCGGCGGTGATCGAGGCCGGCACGTTCGCGCGCGCGGGCGAGGCGATGGGGTTGACGCAGCCGGCGGTGAGCCGTGCCGTTGCCCGGCTGGAGGAGCGCGTCGGCATCCGGATCTTCAACCGGACGGCGCGTGCGATCACGCTGACCGATGAAGGCCGGCGCTTTTACGAGGCGGTCGCGCCGCTGCTGGCCGGCATCGAGGAGGCGGCGGTCGACGCCGGCCAATCGAAGGCACGCGTCAGGGGGCGGCTGCGCGTCAACGTCGACGCGACCTTCGGTCATTACGTGCTGGCGCCGAGGATGGCGGAATTTCTCGACCGCTTCCCCGACCTGTCCGTCGAGATCAGCGTGCGCGACCGGATGGGCGACCTAGTCGCCGACGGATTCGACGTGGCGGTGCGTTTCGGCGTTCCGGAACCGTCGTCATACCGCGCGCGGCTGCTGCTCGAGACGCGCGTGCTCACCTGCGCGTCGGCGGCCTATGTCGCACGTCGCGGCGAACCGCGGCATCCGCGGGATCTTGCAGACGGGCATCGTTGCGTATTGATCCGCGATCCGGTGACGGGGCGGCCGTTCGAATGGGAATTCCATCGCGGCAACGAGGTGGTGCCGTTCGATGCCGCCGGCCGGCTGATGGTCAACGATACGGGCATGCTGCTCGGCGCGTGCCTTGGCGGCGCGGGGATCGCGCAGCTGCTGGAACTCTATGCGCGCGACATCGTGGCCGACGGGCGGCTGGTGCTGCTGCTGCCGGAGTGGGCGGACGAGACATTCCCGCTCTACGCGTATCACCACGCGTCCAATCTCGTTGCCGCGAAGGTGCGCGCGTTTCTCGACTTCGTGCGGGAGTTGATGGCCTGAGCCGGCACGGCGGAAGAAGGCGGGCGGGTGGCCCGGCGGTCTTCCCGTCGGTTCATTCGGTGCGATGCGGGATATTGTCCGGGAACGGGTAGGGGGCGTGCGGCCCCGGCCAGTCCGGCACCGGCGGCGCGCTCAGCACATCGCATCCGCCCAGCATGAGCGCCAGCGCCATGGCGAGCACGCCGCGGCAGATCGGGCATGAAATCATGTGCATGGGCATGGCGTGCCTCCGTGCCGCACATCTCCGTGATGCTTGGACCGTTGCGCAGGGGCATGCGTTGCGGTACGCGCGGCAAAAACAAAAAACCCGCGAAGCAGCGAGCTTGCGCGGGTTTCGACAGGTGCAGCGCATGACGCTGCGAATTCTGGTGCCCAGGGCCGGAATCGAACCGGCACGCCTTGCGGCGGGGGATTTTGAGTCCCCTGCGTCTACCAATTTCACCACCTGGGCTTGATGCTGGCCGCGCATGCGAGCGTGCGCGGCGAAACGCGGATTATGGCTGAAATCCCGACGCCGGGCAAGCCGCCCGGGCGCCGGCCGCGCACGTCACTGGCTCAGGTAGACGAACCGGCCCTGCCTGACGATCCCCATCACGCTCGCACGCTGATCGAGCCCCACATGATCCTTGTCGCTCGTGTTGACGACGCCGTTCGGCACGACGAGCTCGTGCGCGCGTTCGAGCTCGCGCCGCAGCGCCGCGCGGAACGCGGGCGTGCCGGGCTGCGCGGTCTTCAGCGCGCGGCCGACCGCGTCGGCGAGGCGCGGGTAGGCGCCTGCCGCGTCGCCCGCGAACTGCGTGACCGTGCCGGCGCCGTACCTTGCCTCGTACGCATCGACGAACGCGAGCGCGGCCTTGCGGGCCGGATGGTCGGCCGGCAGCGTGTGCGCGACGACCACCGGCTGGGTCGGGAACAGCGTCCCGTCGACGTCCTTGCCGCCGAGCTTGATGAATTCCGGTGTCGCGATCCCGTGCGTCTGGTAGACCGGGCCCTTGTAGCCGCGCTCGATCAGCGTGCGCTGCGGCAGCACGGCCGGCGTGCCCGAGCCCGCGATCAGGATCGCGTCGGGCTTCGCCGCGATCAGCTTCAGCGCCTGGCCCGTGACGCTCGCGTCGGTGCGGTTGAAGCGCTCGGTCGCGACGACGCGGATCTTGCGCAGGTCCGCAAAGCGCGTGAACTCGTTCAGCCAGCTGTCGCCGTAGCTGTCCGCGAAGCCGATGAAGCCGACCGTCTTCACGCCGTGGTTCGCCATGTAGCGCGTCATCACGTCGGCCATCGCGCGGTCGCTCTGCGCCATCTTGAACGCCCAGGTCCGCGCGCCTTCCTGCGGCTCGACGATCGCGCCGGAGCCGACCAGCGTGATCATCGGCGTCTGCCCGGCGGCCACCGCGTCGAGTGCCGCGAGCGCGGCCGGCGTGATGTTCGGCCCGACCACGACGTCGACGTGATCCTCGTCGACCAGCTTGCGGATGTTGCGCACCGCGATGCCCGGGTCGGACGCATCGTCGAGCACCGTCACCTGCACGGGCTGCCCGGCGATCGTCTTCGGCCACATCAGGATCGCGTTCTTGCTCGTGATGCCGATCGCGGCGGCCGGGCCGGTCGACGACAGGTCGACGCCGACCTTCAGGTCGGCATGCGCGCTCGCGCAGGCCAGCATGAGGGCGCCGGCGGCGGCGCGGCGCAACAGGGCGGGAAGCGTCATGCGGGGATCTCCGTCAGGCAGCAAAAAGGGGTGCCAAGTCCCCTCGGGGGGCTGGCGCGACGCGACAGGTCTGGGGACGCTTCAGGAAAACACCGGGCCGTCCCAAGTTTTCCGCCCCGCAGGAAGTCCCCTTGGGGGCTGACCCCCTCGGGAGGCCTGGCGCGACGCGACAGGTCTGGGGGCGCTTATCAAAGCTCGTACGATTCGGATTCGCCCTTGAGTGCCTGCTCGATCAGCTTGCGGTTCAGCGTCGGCGACAGCAGTTCGACGAGCGTATACACATAGCTGCGCAAATAGGCGCCCTGCTTGAGCGCGACGCGCGTCACGTTGCTGCCGAACAGGTGGCCGACCGGGATCAGCCGCAGGTTGCGGTCGCGCTCGGGATTGAACGCGATGTCGGCCATGATCCCGACGCCGAGGCCGAGTTCGACATAGGTCTTGATCACGTCGGCGTCGATCGCCTCGAGGACGATGTCCGGCGACAGCCCGCGCAGCGCGAACGCATGGTTGATCTTCTTGCGGCCCGCGAACGCGTTGTCGTACGTGATCAGCGGGTATTGCGCGAGATCGTCGAGCGTCGGCGGCTTGCGTTCGAGCAGCGGATGGTCGGCCGGCACGACGGCCGCGTGATGCCACTGGAAGCAGGGCAGCGACACGAGTTCCTTGTAGTCGGAGATCGCCTCGGTCGCGATCGCGAGATCGGCCTGGTCGTGGATCACCATCTCGGCGACCTGCGTCGGGCTGCCCTGCAGGATCGACAGGTGCACCTTCGGGAAGCGCTTCTTGAACTCGGCGATCGCGGCCGGCAGCGAGTAGCGGGCCTGCGTGTGGGTCGCTGCGATGGTCAGGTTGCCCTGGTCCTGCGCTGCATAATCCTTCCCGACCCTTTTAAGGCTTTCAACCTCCTGCAGGATCCGCTCGACCGATGCGAGAATGATCCTGCCCGGCTCGGTGAGCGAGCGCACGCGCTTGCCGTGCCGCGTGAAGATCTCCACGCCCAGCTCGTCCTCGAGCTCGATGATCGCCTTCGATACCCCCGGTTGCGACGTGTAGAGCGCCTTGGCGGCCTCGGTGAGGTTGAAATTCTGCCGGACGGCCTCGCGCACGAAGCGAAACTGGTGCAGGTTCATTTATAACCCTTCCGCATATCAACAGAATTTTTTAGTCGTTTGAAATATAAGGCGAGTTTATTACGATTCACCGGAGTTTTTCAAATATGGATATCTGTTTTCGTCATTAGCAATCCACCCGGCAGCGGCTGGCGGCGGTGACGGCGGAACGGAGATTCGGGCGCGACGTGGCTAGGACGTCGCGCGGTCACCACGAAAACCCTGGGGTCCCCGAATGTATCAGTACGACCAATACGACCAGACGATCGTCGACGAGCGTGTCGCGCAGTACCGCGATCAGGTGCGCCGCCGGCTGTCGGGCGAGTTGAGCGAAGACGAGTTCCGTCCGCTGCGTCTGCAGAACGGCCTGTACATGCAGCGCCACGCGTACATGCACCGCATCGCGATTCCGTACGGCAACCTGCGCAGCGACCAGCTCCGGATGCTGGCACGCATCGCCCGCGAACACGACCGCGGCTACGGTCACTTCTCGACCCGTTCGAACATCCAGTTCAACTGGATCGAGCTGGAAGACTCGCCCGAAATCCTCGCGAAGCTCGCGTCGGTGCAGATGCACGCGATCCAGACGTCGGGCAACTGCATCCGCAACATCACGGCCGACCAGTTCGCAGGCGTCGCCCAGGACGAGGAGATCGATCCGCGTCCGTGGGCCGAGGTCCTGCGCCAGTGGTCGACGTTCCATCCCGAATTCGCATGGTTGCCGCGCAAGTTCAAGATCGCGGTGTCGGGCTCGAAGCACGACCGCGCGGCCGTGCAGATCCACGACCTCGGCGTGTACCTGAAGAAGAACGCGCAGGGCGAAGTGGTCGCGAGCATCCTCGCGGGCGGCGGTCTCGGCCGTACGCCGATCGTCGGCGCGGTGATCAAGGAAGACCTGCCGTGGCAGCACCTGATCACGTACTGCGAAGCCGTGCTGCGCGTGTACAACCGCTACGGCCGTCGTGACAACCTGTACAAGGCGCGCATCAAGATCCTCGTGAAGGCGCTGTCGCCGGCGAAGTTCGCGCAGCAGGTCGAGGAAGAGTGGCAGCACCTGAAGGACGGCCCGTCGACGCTCACGCAGGCCGAGCTCGACCGCGTGTCGCAGTACTTCACGCCGCCCGTCTACGAGAAGGTGGCCGACACCGACGCGTCGTTCGAACAGCACCTGCTCGAGAACAAGGCGTTCGCGCGCTGGGTCGAGCGCAACGTCGCGCCGCACAAGGTGCCGGGCTATGCAGCCGTCACGCTGTCGCTGAAGGATCACCGCGTGGCGCCGGGCGACGCGACCGACCAGCAGATGGAACTGGTCGCCGACTGGGCCGACGCTTACTCGTTCGGCGAGCTGCGCGTGTCGCACGAGCAGAATCTGATTCTCGCGAACGTGAAGAAGCGCGACTTGTTCGCGCTGTGGGAAAAGGCGAAGGCGGCCGGTTTCGCGACGCCGAACATCGGCCTGCTGACCGACATCATCGCGTGCCCGGGCGGCGACTTCTGCTCGCTCGCGAACGCCAAGTCGATCCCGATCGCGCTGGCGATCCAGCAGCGTTTCGACGATCTCGACTATGTGTACGACCTCGGCGACCTGTCGCTGAACATTTCCGGTTGCATGAACTCGTGCGGTCATCACCACGTCGGCAACATCGGCATCCTCGGCGTCGACAAGGACGGCGCCGAGTGGTACCAGGTGTCGCTCGGCGGCGAGCAGGGCACGGGCCGGAACGGCGCGCGCCTCGGCCGCGTGATCGGGCCGTCGTTCTCGGCGGAAGAAGTGCCCGACGTGATCGCGAAGCTGATCGACACGTTCGTCGATTCGCGCATCGACGGCGAGCGCTTCGTCGACACGTACGACCGCATCGGCATCGCGCCGTTCAAGGAGCGCGTGTATGCGGCGCGCCAGGCAGTGAACGCGTAACCAACCGGGTAGAGGGAATTTGCAGATGGCTTCGATTATCAAGAACCGCGCAGTGATCGACGACGCATGGCAGGTCGTGCGCGCGGCGGAAGACGGTACGCTGCCCGTGGTCGACGCGTTGCCGGCCGGCAAGGTGCTGGTGCCGTTCGCGTTGTGGCAGGCAGAGCGCGCGGCGCTCGTCGCCGCGAAGACGAAGGACGAACTCGGCGTGTGGCTCGCGCCGGACAGCGAACCGGCCGGTCTCGTGGACGATTTCGGCGCGATTTCGCTGATCGCCGTCGAGTTCCCGCGCTTCGCGGACGGCCGCGGCTACAGCATCGGGCGCCTGCTGCGCGAGCGCCACGGCTGGACGGGCGAGCTGCGCGCGATCGGCGACGTGCTGCGTGACCAGTTGCTGTACATGTCGCGTTGCGGCTTCGACGCATTCGCGGTGCGGGCCGACAAGGACATCCACGACGCGCTGAATGCCTTCACGGAATTCACGCAGCGTTACCAGGGCGCGTTCGACGAGCCGGCGCCGCTGTTCCGCCGCCGCGCGGCCGCGGCCGACGCCAAGGTGAGCGCATGAGCACCGCGACCACCACCGCCACCGCGCTGACGCCGGAACTCGCCGCGAAGGTCGAGCGCCTCGACGCGCTGCTCGCGCAGATCGGTGCACGTCACGAGAAAGTGAAGTTCGCGAGCAGCCTCGCGGCGGAAGACATGCTGCTGACGCATGCGATCCTGTCGAAAGGGGTGTCGATCGGCATCTTCTCGCTGAACACGGGCCGGCTGCACGCGGAAACGCTCGGCATGATCGATCGCGTGCGCGAGCGCTACGGCTACGAGATCGAGCAGTTTCATCCGCAGCAGGATGCGGTCGACCAGTACGTTGCCGAGCACGGCCTGAACGCGTTCTACGAGAGCGTGGAGCTGCGCAAGTCGTGCTGCCACATCCGCAAGGTCGAGCCGCTGAACCGTGCGCTGTCGGACGTCGGCGCATGGGTCACGGGCCAGCGCCGCGAGCAGTCGGTCACGCGTGCGGAGCTGCACGAGGAAGAACAGGACGAGGCGCGCGGGATCGCGAAGTACAATCCGCTCGCCGACTGGACGGAAAGTGACGTGTGGGCGTACCTCAAGGCGTTTGACGTGCCGGTGAACCCGCTGCATGCGCGCGGCTACCCGAGCATCGGCTGCGAGCCGTGTACGCGAGCGATCCGCCCCGGCGAGGACAGCCGTGCGGGCCGCTGGTGGTGGGAGTCGCGCGACACGAAGGAATGCGGCCTGCACATCGCGATCACGCCGATTCCTGCGACAGCCGAAGCCGGCGCCACGCACTGAGCCACTTGCAAAAATACTGAATCTTGCGCTGCCCGGAAAGCGGGCGGCACGAACCCGGAAGAGAAGGACTGAAATCATGAGCACGACGCTCGAGCAATCCGCCTTTGCCCCGCCCACCGGTGCCGACAGCCGCATGGGCCACCTCGACTGGCTCGAAGCCGAGTCGATCCACATCCTGCGCGAACTGGTCGCCGAATGCAGCAAGCCGGCGCTGTTGTTCTCGGGCGGCAAGGATTCGGTCGTCGTGCTGCATCTCGCGCTGAAGGCGTTCGGCCTCGGCGCGAACCGCAAGACGACGCTGCCGTTCCCGCTCGTGCACATCGACACGGGGCACAACTACGACGAAGTGATCGACTTCCGCGATCGCCGCGCGCAGGAGCTCGGCGCCGAGCTGGTCGTCGGCCACGTCGAGGATTCGATCAAGCGCGGCACGGTCGTGCTGCGCCGCGAAACCGATTCGCGCAACGCCGCGCAGGCCGTCACGCTGCTCGAGACGATCGAGCAGCACGGCTACACCGCGCTGATCGGCGGCGCGCGCCGCGACGAAGAGAAGGCGCGCGCGAAGGAACGCATCTTCTCGTTCCGCGACGAATTCGGCCAATGGGATCCGAAGGCGCAGCGCCCGGAACTGTGGAGCCTGTACAACGCACGCCTGCACAAGGGCGAGCACCTTCGCGTGTTCCCGATCTCGAACTGGACCGAGCTCGACGTGTGGCAGTACATCGCGCGCGAGAATCTCGAACTGCCGTCGATCTACTACGCGCACCAGCGCGAGATCGTGCGCCGCAACGGGCTGCTCGTGCCCGTCACGCCGCTCACGCCGATGCGTGACGGCGAGACGAGCGAGCTCGCGCAGGTGCGCTTCCGCACGGTCGGCGACATCAGCTGCACGTGCCCGGTCGAGAGCGACGCGGACGTCGTCGAGAAGATCATCGCCGAGACGGCGGTGACCGAGATCACCGAGCGCGGCGCGACCCGGATGGACGACCAGGCCTCCGAAGCCGCGATGGAACAGCGCAAGAAGCAAGGTTATTTCTGAAGCACACGAGGACATTCACATCATGAGCATCATCGAGAACAACGAAGACCTCGGCGTGCTGCGCTTCATCACCGCGGGCAGCGTCGACGACGGCAAGAGCACGCTGATCGGCCGCCTGCTGTACGACAGCAAGGCCGTGCTGTCCGACCAGCTGTCCGCGCTGTCGCGCGCGAAGAACAAGCGTACGGTCGGCGACGAGCTCGACCTCGCGCTGCTGACCGACGGTCTCGAAGCCGAGCGCGAGCAGGGCATCACGATCGACGTCGCGTACCGCTATTTCGCGACGGCGAAGCGCAAGTTCATCATCGCCGACACGCCGGGCCACGAGCAGTACACCCGCAACATGGTGACGGGCGCATCGACCGCGCACGCGGCGATCATCCTGGTCGACGCGACGCGCGTGACGGTCGAGAACGGCGTCGCGGACCTGCTGCCGCAAACGAAGCGCCACAGCGCGATCGTCAAGCTGCTCGCGCTGCAGCACGTGATCGTCGCGATCAACAAGATGGACCTCGTCGACTACAGCGAGGCGCGCTTCAACGAGATCCGCGACGCATACGTCACGCTCGCGAAGCAGCTCGGCCTGGCCGACGTGCGCTTCGTGCCGGTGTCGGCGCTGAAGGGCGACAACATCGTCGGCGCGAGCGAGCGCATGCCGTGGTACGCGGGCGAGCCGCTCCTCGACGTGCTCGAAGCGCTGCCGGTCGAGACCCAGGCGCATGACGCGCTGCGCTTCCCGGTGCAGTGGGTCGCGCGCCAGGACGGCAGCTCGGCCGACGATTTCCGCGGCTACATGGGCCGGATCGAGTCGGGCGAGGTGAAGGTCGGCGACGAGATCGTCGTGCTGCCGTCGAACCGCACCGCAACGGTCGCCGAGATCGTCGCGCCGGTGCCGGGCGGCACCGCGTCCATCGCGCACGCGTTCGCGGGCCAGACGGTGACGATCCGTCTCGAGGAGGATGTCGACGTGTCGCGCGGCGACATGTTCGTGACGACGGCCGAACCCGTCGAGCCGGCCAAGAAGCTCGAGGCCGATCTGTGCTGGTTCGACGAAACGCCGCTGTCGACGCAGCGCAAATACCTGCTGAAGCAGACCACGAGCACGGTGTTCGCGAAGATCGGTGCGGTCAGGCAGGTGCTCGACGTGCATACGCTGTCGCACGCGACCGACCGCCAGGAACTGAAGATGAACGACATCGGCCGCGTCGCGCTGACGCTGCAGAAGCCGATCGTCTGCGACACGTACGACGCGCATCCGGGCACGGGCGCGTTCGTGCTGATCGACGAGGCGACGCACCACACGGTCGCCGCCGGCATGATCCGGGCATTTTCGGCGTAACCGGCGAACCGTGCCGCCATCCGGCGGCGCGGGCCGGCCGCCGCCGTAGCAGCGACCAAGCGAAGCGACAAACATGGGCAAGGTGTATCTGATTGGAGCAGGGCCGGGCGCGGCCGACCTCATCACGGTGCGCGGCGCGCGGCTGCTCGAGCAGGCGGACGTCGTGCTGCACGACGCGCTCGTCGAGCCCGCGATGCTCGACTACGCGCCGAACGCGCGCCGGATCGCGGTCGGCAAGCGCTGCGGGCAGCGCTCGACCGCGCAGCACTTCATCAACAAGCAGATCGTCGATGCGGCGCGCGAGCATGCGTGCGTCGTGCGGCTGAAGGGCGGCGACCCGATGCTGTTCGGTCGTGCGGAAGAGGAAATGCGCGCGCTCGAGGCGGCCGGCATCGACTACGAGGTCGTGCCGGGCATCACCGCGGCGCTGGCCGGCGCGGCGACGCTGAAGCGTTCGCTGACGTTGCGCGGCGTGTCCCGCAGCGTCGCGTTCGCGACACACAGCCGTGCGCCGGGCAGCGACGAGATCCGCGAAGCCGCGCGCGCCGATTCGATCGTCTACTACATGGGCCGCGACAGCGCGCCCGGCATCGCGCAGGAGCTGATCGACGCCGGCCGTGCGCCGGCGACGCCCGTGGCGATCGTCGAGGCGTGCAGCACCGCGCGTGAGCGCTCGCTGACGCTGACGCTCGCGCAGATGGCGGCGGGCGACGCGCAGGCGTGGCTCGATCCCGCACAACCGAGCCTGCTGATGATCGGCGACGCGTTCGCCGAGCGCGCACGGCACGCGAAAGCGGGCGATCCGCTGCAGGATGCCGCCTGAGCGGGATTCGGCCGCAGTCCGAAACGAAAAAAGCGCTGGCGGAAGCCGGCGCTTTTTCTTTGTGTGTGACCCGTCCTGAAATAGGTTGACACTTTTTCGCCGAAACGAAGAGGTGCCAAGTGGAGCAAGGGATCAAGCGGACCCAGCGGGACTACAGTCTGGCTTTTAAGCTGTCGGTGGTGACGCAGGTCGAAAAAGGCGAGCTGACGTACATAGAGGCGCAGCGACGCTACGGAATTCAGGGACGCTCGACCGTACTGGTATGGTTACGTAAGCACGGCTTGCAGGATTGGGCCGATCCATCCGGGCGTGC
>NZ_MDEQ02000033.1 GCF_001883705.2 Burkholderia catarinensis | reverse complement strand
TCGGGCGGCAAGTGCGCGATCGCGGTGGCGGCATCGCTGCTGGGGCTGGTGGCGACAGGTGCGCACGCGCTCCCGACGGGCGGGGCGATCGTGGGGGGCAAGGGCGACATCTCGACGTCGGCGGACGGCAAGGCGATGTCGGTGAACCAGCACACGGACAAGCTGATCACGAACTGGCAGGACTTCAGCATCGCGGGCGGGGAGCGGGTGTCGTTCCATCAGCCGACGGACAAGTCGATCGCGCTGAACCGGGTGATCGGGACGAACGGCAGCCAGATCCAGGGCCAGCTGGACGCGAACGGCCGGCTGTTCGTGGTGAACCCGAATGGCGTGGTGTTCGGCAAGGGCGCACAGGTGAACGTGGGCGGGCTGGTGGCGACGACGCGCAACATTTCGGATGAGGATTTCCTCAACGGCAAGTACCGGTTCTCGGGCACGTCGAAGAACGCGGTGGTGAACGAAGGGACGATCACGGCGGCGGAAGGCGGCAGCGTGGCGCTGCTGGGCGCGCAGGTATCGAACAGCGGGACGATCCAGGCGAAGCTGGGCCGCGTGGCGCTGGGCGCGGGCAACACGATGACCGTGAATTTCGACGGCAACGGTCTGCTGAACCTGCAGGTTGACGACGGTGCGGTGGATGCGCAGGTGAACAACGGCGGGCTGCTGAAGGCGGACGGCGGCGAGGTGCTGATGACGGCGCGCGCGGCGGGGGATCTGCTGGGCGCGGTGGTGAACAACACGGGGACGATCGAGGCGAAGGGACTGAATTCGCGCAGCGGGAAGATCACGCTGGAAGGCGGTCTGGTGAAGGTGGGCGGCAAGCTGGATGCGAGCGCGCAGGAAGCGGACGCATCGGGCGGCGTGGTGACGACGCGCGGCGAGCGTGTCGAAGTGGCGAACGACGTGCAGGTCGACACGCGCGCACCGGGCGGCCGCACGGGCACGTGGAAGATCGAGGCCGCGAATGCCGGTGTGGTGAGCGGCAATGCGCTGCGCCAGCGAGGCCTCGTGATCGACGGTGGCCTGAACGGCAATTCCAGCGAGTCGGGCAGCGACGCGCTCGACGCGGATACGCTGTCGCGCACGTTGGGCACGACGAATGTCGACCTGACCAACACGAAGGGCAACCTGACGGTCGATGGCTCGGTGAACTGGGCGAGCGACAACAAGCTGACGCTGACGTCGCAGAAGGGCGACGTGGATCTGAAGAAGTCGCTCGACGCGAGCGGCGAGAACGCGGGGCTGACGGTGAACGCGGCGAAGCAGATCCGCGTGCATGACAAGGTGACGCTGACGGGCCGCAACGCGCAGCTGGAACTGAACTCGGGCAGCGGTCACACGCTGACGAACGCCAATGCGGTGGTCACGCTGTCCGGCCAGAACGCGTCGTTCCGCGCGAACGGCGAGGGCTATACGGTGATCCATGACCTGGAAGGCCTGCGCAACGTGGACGCGAATCTGGCCGGCCGCTATGTGCTGGGCAATGCGATCAAGGGCAGCGGCCGCTTCCGCAGCATCGGCGGGGAAAACGGGTTCGGCGGCGTGTTCGACGGCCTCGGCAACACGATCAGCGGACTGACCATCTACAACAACGATGCGTTCGTGGGCCTGTTCGCTTCCAACTTCGGGAGCATCGCCAACCTGATGCTGCAGGGCATCACGGTCAACGGCATCTCGTCGCCGAATACCCCGTGGGGCTTCGTGGGCTCGCTCGCCGGCACCAACAGCGGCACCATCTCGAACGTTCACGCGAAGGACGTGGTGGTGAAGGGCAAGGGCGCTGGCGGGACCACCGTCGGTGGCCTGGTCGGCATGAATATCAGCGGCACGATCGATCGTTCGTCGGTGTCGGGGCGCGTCGAGGGCGACAGCAGCACGACCAAGATCGGCGGTCTGGTCGGGGAGAACCTCACGGCGCTGTGGCCGGATATGGGCGAGGCGACGATCACCAATAGCTCGGCCGACGTCCAGGTCGTGGTCAAGGGCATGACGCCGGGTCGCTTCGTTGGCGCGGGCGGCCTGGTCGGGCGCAACACGGGCCTGATCGCCGGGTCGTCGAGTGCCGGCTCCGTCCAGGTGGATGGCGTGGGCGCCGTGGTTGGCGGCCTCGTCGGCATCAACGACATCAACGGCAAGACCCGCGGCACGATCCGCGCATCGAACTCGTCCAGCGACGTCAAGGTGGGCAGTAACGCGAAGGCGGGCGGCCTGGTCGGCGTCAACCAGGCGGTCGTCGACGCATCGTCGGCGAGCGGCGCGGTGACGGCGGGCGCCAACAGCCGCGTGGGCGGTTTGGTCGGCGAGAACAGCGGCGTCATCGCGGCGTCGACGGCCGCGGGCAAGGTGATGGCCGGTGCGTCGAGCCGTGCGGGCGGCCTGGTGGGCAGCAACGACGGCGAAGTGCGGGCGTCGGAAGCGACCGGCGACGTGGTTGCCGGTACCGATAGCCAGGCGGGCGGCCTGGTCGGCTACAGCGGCGAGAAGGCGAGCATCAGCGCGTCGACGGCGCGCGGCAACGTCAAGGCGGGCGACCGCTCGCAGTTGGGTGGTCTCGTCGGCGAGAACCGCGGCGCCATCGCTGCCTCGCTCGCGCGCGGCACGGTGACGGCGGGTGCGAAGAGCCACGCCGGCGGCCTCGTGGGCCTGAACCGCGGCAGCGTGCGGGCGTCGGAGGCATTCGGCGACGTCACGGCCGGCGTGAGCAGCGACGCGGGCGGGCTCATCGGCAGCAGCGACGGCGAAGTGCTGGCGTCGAAGGCGTCCGGCAAGGTCACGGCCGGCAACGGCAGCTCCGCGGGTGGCCTGATCGGCGTCAACGGCGGGACGGTGAAGGGATCCAGCGCACGCGGCGCCGTGACGGTGCTGGGTTCCGGCAACGCCGGCGGCCTGATCGGCTTCAACTACGGTCCGCAGAGCGTCGTGTCGGCCTCGAGCGCGACGGGCGACGTCTCCGCCGGAGCCGATAGCTCGGTTGGCGGCCTCGTGGGCTTTGTCCAGGACGGCACGATCGACACCTCGTCGGCCAGCGGTTCGGTGAAGGGCGGCGATCGCAGCTACGTCGGTGGGCTGGTCGGCACGAACAGCGGCACCGTCAAGGGCTCGTCGTCGTCGGGCACGGTGAGCGGCGGCACGTACGCGAAGCTGGGCGGGCTGGTCGGCTGGAACGTGGGCTGGGTGCAGAACTCCACCACGTCGAGCAAGCTCATCCTGACGTCGGGGAACTATCAGTACGGCGCGCTCGCGGGCGGCAATTTCGGCATCTTGAATGGCAACACCGTGACCGGCGACGCGGCCAACGTGAAGCTGGTCGGGTTCGGCCAAGGGCAGCGTTGATCGCCTGAACCGATGAACCGCGCACCGTCGTGCTTCGCGTCCGCGTTGCACGGCGGTGCGCGGCAACGTCTTTCTGGCGTGTGGATTCAGGCCGCTCAGTATTTCTGAGCGAATTCTGTAGTACCCCCTCCAGCAACGGGGGCGTAGTGATTAATCAAGTGAGGATTCCAAAATGAACAAGGCCTATTCACTGGTGTGGAACGAGGCGCTGGGCGGTTGGACCGTGGCAGGGGAAACGGCCCGCCGTCGCGGCAAGCGTTCGGGCGGCAAGTGCGCGATCGCGGTGGCGGCATCGCTGCTGGGGCTGGTGGCGACGGGCGCGCACGCGCTGCCGACGGGCGGGGCGATCGTGGGGGGCAAGGGCGACATCTCGACGTCGGCGGACGGCAAGGCGATGTCGGTGAACCAGCACACGGACAAGCTGATCACGAACTGGCAGGACTTCAGCATCGCGGGCGGGGAGCGGGTGTCGTTCCATCAGCCGACGGACAAGTCGATCGCGCTGAACCGGGTGATCGGGACGAACGGCAGCCAGATTCAGGGCCAGCTCGACGCGAACGGCCGGCTGTTCGTGGTGAACCCGAACGGCGTGGTGTTCGGCAAGGGCGCGCAGGTGAACGTGGGCGGCCTGGTGGCGACGACGCGCAACATTTCGGATGAGGATTTCCTCAACGGCAAGTACCGGTTCACGGGCACGTCTAAAAACGCGGTGGTGAACGAAGGAACGATCACGGCGGCGGAAGGCGGCAGCGTGGCGCTGCTGGGCGCACAGGTATCGAACAGCGGGACGATCCAGGCGAAGCTGGGCCGGGTGGCGCTGGGTGCTGGCAATGCGTTCACGGTGAACTTCGACGGCAACGGCCTGCTGAACCTGCAGGTTGACGACGGTGCGGTGGATGCACAGGTGAACAACGGCGGGCTGTTGAAGGCGGACGGCGGCGAGGTGCTGATGACGGCGCGCGCGGCCGGTAACCTGCTGGGCGCGGTGGTGAACAACACGGGGACGATCGAGGCGAAGGGACTGAATTCGCGCAGCGGGAAGATCACGCTGGAAGGCGGGCTGGTGAAGGTGGCCGGCAAGCTGGACGCGAGCGCGCAGGAAGCGGCCGCATCGGGCGGGGTGGTGACGACGCGCGGCGAGCGTGTCGAGGTGGCGAACGACGTGCAGGTCGACACGCGCGCACCGGGCGGCCGCACGGGCACGTGGAAGATCGAAGCCGCGAACGCCGGCGTGAGTGGCGGCAAGGCAGCGCGGATGCGCGATAGCGACGCGATCGAAACCTCCACGCTGGCGCGCACGCTTGGCACGACGAACGTCGAACTGACCAACACGAAGGGAGACTTGTCGGTCGGCGGCCAGCTCGCCTGGGCGAGCGACAACCGGCTGACGCTGACGTCGCAGAAGGGCGACGTGATCCTCGAACAGGCGCTGGACGCGAGCGGCGCGAACGCGGGCCTGACGGCGAACGCGGCGAAGCAGGTCCGCCTGTACGACAAGGTAACGCTGACGGGCCGCAACGCACATCTCGAGCTGAACTCGGGCAGCGGTCACACGCTGGAGACCGGACGGGCCGTGGTGACGCTGTCGGGCGAGAACGCGTCGTTCCGCGCGAACGGCGAGGACTACACGGTGATCCACGACCTGGCAGGGCTGCGCAACGTGGACGCGAACCTGTCCGGCCGCTACGTGCTGGGCAATGCGATCAAGGGCAGCGGCCGCTTCCGCAGCCTCGCGAACAACGGCTTCGGCGGTGTGTTCGACGGCTTCGGCAACACGATCAGCGGCTTGACCATCTACAACGACCCCGGTGCGGACAGCGTAGGCCTGTTTGCCACCAACTGGGGGCGCATCGCCAATCTGAAGCTGCAGGGGATCACCGTCAACGGCGTGTCGTCGTATGTGTACGGCCAGCCGCTCTTCGTGGGCTCGCTGGTCGGCACCAACTTCGGCACCCTCTCGAACGTCACCGCGCGGGACGTGCTCGTCACGGGCAAGGGCAGCGGTGCAACGATTGTCGGCGGCCTGGTCGGCTGGAACCTGAGCGGCAAGATCGATCGCGCGTCGGTGTCGGGGCGCGTCGAGGGCGACCGCAGCACGATCAAGATCGGCGGTCTGGTCGGGGAGAACCTGACGGTGTTGTGGCCGAACCGGGGCGAGGCGACGATCAGCAACAGCTCGGCCGACGTCCAGGTCGTGGTCAAGGGGGGCATGCACAAGGAGTTCGTCGGGGCCGGTGGCCTGGTCGGGCGCAATACCGGCACGATCGACGGGTCGTCGAGCTCGGGCTCCGTCCAGGTGGATGGCGACGGCG
The DNA here is from genome assembly GCF_001883705.2 of Burkholderia catarinensis. Taxonomy (GTDB): domain Bacteria; phylum Pseudomonadota; class Gammaproteobacteria; order Burkholderiales; family Burkholderiaceae; genus Burkholderia; species Burkholderia catarinensis. The sequence continues at coordinate 64,838 of NZ_MDEQ02000033.1, read as the reverse complement.
CCGTGATCGGCGGTCTCGTCGGCATCAACGACATCAATGGCGATACCCGCGGCACGATCCGCGCATCGAACTCGTCGAGCGAGGTCAAGGCGGGCCGCAACGCGAAGGCGGGTGGTCTGGTCGGCGTCAACCAGGCGCTCGTCGATGCGTCGTCCGCGAGCGGCGCGGTAACGGCCGGCGCCAACAGCCGCGTGGGCGGTTTGGTCGGCGAGAATAGCGGCGTCATCGCGGCGTCGACGGCCGCGGGCAAGGTGATGGCCGGTGCGTCGAGCCGTGCAGGCGGCCTGATCGGCAGCAACGACGGCGAAGTGCGGGCGTCGGAAGCGACCGGCGACGTGGTCGCCGGCGTCGACAGCCAAGCGGGCGGTCTGGTCGGCTATAGCGGCGAGAAGGCGAGCATCAGCGCGTCGACGGCGCGCGGCAACGTCAAGGCGGGCGACCGCTCGCAGGTGGGGGGGCTCGTCGGCGAGAACCACGGCGTCATCGATGCCGCGTTCGCTCGGGGCACGGTGACGGCGGGCGCGAAGAGCCGTGCCGGCGGCCTCGTGGGCCTGAACCGCGGCAGCGTGCGGGCGTCGGAGGCATTCGGCAGCGTGACGGCCGGCGTGAACAGCGAGGCGGGCGGGTTGATTGGCGGCAGCGACGGCGAGGTCCTGGCCTCCAAGGCGTCCGGCAAGGTCACGGCTGGCAACGGCAGTTCTGCCGGCGGCCTGATCGGCGCCAATGGCGGGACGGTGAAGGGATCCGGCGCGAGCGGTAGCGTGACGGTGCTGGGGGCTGGCAACGCAGGCGGCCTGGTCGGTTTCAACTACGGTCGCAACGGCCGCGTGTCGGCCTCGAGCGCGACGGGCGATGTCTCCGCCACCGGGTCCGAGAGCTCGGTTGGCGGCCTCGTGGGCTACCTCCAGGACGGCACGGTCGAATCCTCGTCGGCCAGCGGTTCGGTGAAGGGCGGCGATCGCAGCTACGTCGGCGGGCTGGTCGGCACGAGCTACTTCGGCAACGTCAGCGGCTCGTCGTCATCGGGCACGGTGAGCGGCGGCATGTACGCGAAGCTGGGCGGGCTGGTCAGCTGGAACGGGGGCCGGGTGCTGGATTCCACCACGTCGAGCAAGATCGTCATCACGCCGGGCTACCTTCAGACGTTCGGCGCGCTTGCTGCCGGTAATTTCGGCATCCTGAATGGAAACAGTGCAACCGGCGATGCGGCCGACGTGAAGCTGGTCGGGATCGGCATCTAACAGTACAGCTGATCGTCCGGTTTGCTGAAGTGATGAAGTGATGAACCGCGCACCGTCGCGCTTCGCATGGGCGAAGGGTGACGGTGCGCCACATCCGTCGTTCCGGACGACGGATCGATGAGGAATGAAATGAACAACACGTACGGGCTGGTTTGGAATGACGCGCGGCAATGCTGGTGCGCGGTAGGGGAAACGGCGCGCCGGAACGGCAAGCAATCGAGCGGCGGCAAGCGCTTGATTGCCGCCGCGGCGTCGCTGCTGGGGCTGGTGGCGACGGGCGCGCACGCGCTTCCGTTCGGTGTGCTCGACATGAAGGGCGACGCCGACATCTCGAAATCGGCGGATAACAAGTCGATGTTGATCCACCAGAAAAGCGACAAGCTGCTCACGAACTGGTGGACCTTCGGCGTTGCGCGCGACGAACGCGTGTCGTTCCAGCAGCCGACGGACAAGTCGATCGCGTTGAACCGCGTGATCGGGCCGCACATGACCGAGATCCAGGGGAAGCTCGACGCGAACGGCCGGGTGTTCCTGGTGAACCCGAACGGGGTGGTGTTCGGCAAGGGCGCACAGGTGAACGTGGGCGGGCTGGTGGCGACGACGCGCAATATTTCGGATGAGGATTTCCTCAACGGCAAGTACCGGTTCTCGGGCACGTCGCAGCGCGCGGTGGTCAACGAGGGAACGATCACGGCGGCGGAAGGCGGGAGCGTGGCGCTGCTGGGCGCGCAAGTGTCGAACAGCGGAACGATCCAGGCGAAGCTGGGCCGTGTGGCGCTGGGCGCGGGTAATACGATGACCGTAAATTTCGACGGCAACGGGCTGCTGAACCTGCAGGTGGACGATGGTGCGGTGGACGCACAGGTGCACAACGGCGGGCTGCTGAAGGCGGACGGCGGCGAGGTGTTGATGACGGCGCGCGCGGCGGGGGATCTGCTGGGCGCGGTGGTGAGCAACACAGGGACGATCGAGGCGAAGGGACTGAATTCGCGCAGCGGGAAGATCACGCTGGAAGGCGGGCTGGTGAAGGTGGCCGGCAAGCTGGATGCGAGCGCGCAGGGCGCGGACGCATCGGGTGGGGTGGTGACGACGCGCGGGGAGCGTGTCGAGGTGGCGAACGACGTGCAGGTTGACACGCGCGCGGCGGGTGGCCGCACGGGCACGTGGAAGATCGAGGCCGCGAACGGCGGCGTGGGCGGCGCTGCCGGCACCGGCGATGCGATCCGGGCGGCAACGCTGGCGCGCACGCTTGGCACGACGAACGTCGAGCTGGCCAACACGAAGGGCAGCCTGACCGTCGGCGAGGCAGTGGCATGGAGCGGCGACGGGAAGCTGACGCTGACGTCGCGCAAGGGCGACGTGGATCTCAAGCAGGCGCTCGACGCGAGCGGCACGAACGCGGGGCTGACGGTGAACGCCGCGAAGCAGATCCGCCTGCACGACAAGGTGATGCTGACGGGCCGCAACGCGCATCTGGAACTGAACGCGGGCAACGGGCGCACGCTGACGAACCCGAAGGCGGTGGTCACGCTGTCGGGTGAGAACGCCTCGTTCCGCGCGAACGGTGAGGACTACACGGTGATCCGTGACCTGGCCGGGCTGCGCAACGTGGATGCGAAGCTGGGCGGCCGCTATGTGCTCGGCGCGGCGATCAAGGGCAGCGGCCGTTTCCGCAGCATCGGCGGCAGCGAAGCATTCGCGGGCGTGTTCGACGGTCTCGGCAACACCATCAGCGGTTTGTCCATTCATAACGACGGCCCGTACGTCGGCCTGTTCGGCTCGAATTTCGGCCGCATCGAAAACCTGAACCTGCAAGCCGTGTCGGTTCGCGGCGATGGGTACGGGATGGTCGGCACGCTCGTCGGTCTGAATGGCGGCACGATTTCGCATGTCACGGCACGGGACGTCCGCGCGACGGGCGGCGGTTCGCTCGGCGGTCTGGTCGGTGCAAATCTCGGCACCGGCGTCATCGAGCACGTGTCGCTGACCGGGCGCGTCGACGGCGGCGCTTACACGTCCCGGATCGGCGGTCTCGTCGGCGCCAACCTCGCGGGTCCGAACGGCGAGCAGGGGACGATCGCCGACAGCGTCGCCGATACGCAGGTGAGCGTCGCGGCGTCCGGCCGTGCGGTCTTGCTCGAAGGCGCGGGCGGGCTGGTCGGCGTAAACCTCGGCCGGATCACGCGCTCGTCGAGCGCCGGCCATGTCGGGACGTCGGAAGCGGGTGCGACGCTTGGCGGTCTCGTGGGTCGCAACGGCGGCCTGATCGAGCACGCGTCGAGCACCGCGACGGTCGTCGCCGGGTCGGGCTGGTCGGACGCGGGCGGGCTCGTCGGCATGAACACCGGGATCGTGATCGACTCGTCGGCGAGCGGCGACGTGAGCTCGCTGTACGGCGCGTCGGCGATCGGCGGTCTCGTCGGCCGGAACCGGGGTGTCGTGCGGGCATCGCAAGCGAGCGGCAACGTGTATTCCAACGGCGGCGACATGATCGGCGGGCTGGTCGGCTGGAACCTGGGCATCGTCGACGCTTCGTCGTCGGCTGCCTACGTGAAATCCGCGTACGGTGCCGGCCAGGTTGGCGGTCTCGTCGGCCGCAACAGCGGCAAGGTCACGGATTCGCACGCAACGGGCCAGGTCGATGCGGGCAAGGGCGCGATCGCGGGTGGTCTCGTCGGCTACAACGACCGCGATGGCGTGATCGAGCAGTCGTCGGCGTCCGGCAACGTGTTCGGCGCCGACGCCAGCGAGGTCGGCGGGCTGGTCGGCCGCAACGCCGGCCGGATCGCCGGCTCCAGCGCAGGCGGGACCGCGAAGGGTGGCCCGGGTGCGACGGTGGGTGCGCTCGTCGGTGTCGACGACGGGGGCACTCTGACCGGCAACGCAGTCGGTGGCGGAGCCGCCCGGCTTCCGGCCGTCGGCGGTCGCGCGCTCGCGATGCGTTGATGCGCGGCGGCGTGCGGGTGACGCAAGTCATCGCCGCCCGACATCGTCACGGGTGATGCCGGGCGCGCTGCGAGCACGGCGTGCCGGGCATCGGCCGGACCCGGGCGGTACGACGCGCGCGGCCCGGTCTCTGAAACCCGGTGACATGAAATGGCCCGATCGGCATGCATTTGCCGGCCGGGTCATTTTTATTTGCACGTGCCGCAGACGTCAGGCGGGCAGCGCCTCGCCGCGACCCGGCGGACTGGCCGGGGCGCCCGGGATCGCTTCGCGAGCCGCCTGCAGCACGTCCCGCAACGCACCGAGCGCGGCGGACGCGTGGCCGTGCCGCCAGATCAACAAGGTGTCGATTGCGTCGAAACCCGGAACGGCATGCAACGCCAGGTTCTCGACCTCCGGCTGCCGGTCAAGCACCGAGCGCGGCGCCACCGCGACGCCCGCGCCCGCGGCGACGCATGCGACGATCGCATGGTACGAGCCGAGTTCCAGCACCCGCGCCGGCTTGACGCCATGCGCCGCATACCATTGTTCGGCATGGTTGCGGTACGTACAGCCGCGTTCGAACGCGATCAGCGTCGGCAGCATCACGTCACGCGGCGAGCGGACCGGCGGATGGCCGCGCGGGGTGAGCAGCAGCAGTTCCTCGCGGAACACCTGCACCGTGTCGAACATGTCCGGCAACGCGTCCGGCGCGAGCGGCCGGGCGACCAGTGCGGCGTCGATCTCGAACGCGCGGACCCGGTCGATCAGCCAGCCGGTCGTGCCGGTCACGAGTTCGAGCGTGACCTCCGGCCAGGCCTGGTGGTAGCGGGCGAGCACGGCGGGCAGGCGGCTCGCGGCCGTGCTTTCCATCGCGCCGAGCCGCAGCCGGCCGCGCGGCCGGTCCTCGCGCACCGCGTGGCGCGCCTCGTCGGCGAGCGCGAGCAAGCGTTCCGCATACGGCAGCAGCGTCTCGCCAGCCGGCGTGAGCACCAGCCGGCGGCCGTCCCGGACGAACAGCGCCGCGCCGAGTTCTTCCTCGAGCTGCTTGATGCGCGTCGTGACGTTCGACTGCACGCGATTGAGCTTCGCCGCCGCGCGCGTCACGCCGTTCTCGCGCACGACGGCCCGGAAAATCGCCAGCGCCGCCAGGTCCATGATTCTCTCCAAGCGATTAATGGATTCTTAATTATTCATTTTTAGAGAACGTTTGGTCAAGCTACGATGGAAACGTTCCGATTTCCGATCCGGCCGGCGCGCTGCGCCGGCCCATGCCGCCATGTCCCGCTTCGATGCCCCGACCGCCGCCGCCGGCGTGCTTCCTGTCGATGACGCCGACCGTCGCGCCCGCGCGGCCGCGCTGGCCTGCATGGTCGGCCTCGCCGTCGTGCTCGGCGTCGGCCGCTTTGCGTTCACGCCCCTATTGCCGCTGATGCTCGCGGACGGCTCGATCGGCCTGAAGGCCGGCGGCTGGCTCGCATCGGCGAACTATGCGGGCTATTTCGCCGGCGCGGTCAGTTGCGCGGCGCTGCGCATCGCACCCGCGCGGATGGTCCGCATCGGGCTCGCGGCCACCGTGCTGCTCACCGCCGCAATGGGCGTCGGCCACCTGCTGCCCGTCTGGCTCGCGGTGCGCTTCGTCGCGGGCGTCGTCAGCGCGTGGACGTTCGTGTTCATGTCGCAATGGGGGCTGCGGCGCCTGGCCGAGCTGTCCGCGCCCGAATGGAGCGGGGTGATCTACGCGGGCCCCGGCGTCGGCATCGTGCTGACGGGGCTGATCGGCCGCGCGCTGGCCGGCCAGCGCGCGGCATCGGGCTGGCTCGGCTTCGCGGCGCTGTCGGCCGTGCTGTCGGTCGCGATCTGGCGCACGTTCGCGGCCACACCGGCGCACGCCGCGGCGCCGGGCGGCACCGCGCCGCATGCGGCGGCCGCCACTGCCGCGGCGCCGGCCGGCGCGCGACGCCATCGCGCGGATGCCGCGTGGCTCGTCGTGCTGTACGGCATGCCGGGCTTCGGCTACATCATCACCGCGACGTTCCTGCCCGTGATCGCGCGCGCCGCGCTGCCGGCCGGTTCGCCGTGGCCCGACCTGTTCTGGCCGATGTTCGGCGCGGCGCTGATCGTCGGCGCGATCGCCGCCGCGCGGTTGCCCGGTCACTGGGACAACCGGCTGCTGCTGGCGGCCGGCTGCGCGACCCAGGCGCTCGGCATCGCGGCCGGGATCGTGTGGCCGAACGCGGCCGGCTTCTCGGTCGGCAGCGCGTTGCTCGGCCTGCCGTTCACCGCGATCACGCTGTTCGCGATGCGCGAGGCGCGGCGCCTGCACGGCGAGCGGGCAGCCGGGCTGATGGGCTATGCGACCGCGTCGTACGGGGTCGGGCAGATTCTCGGGCCGCTCGTCGCGGCGCCGCTGGCCGCGCGCTTCGGGTCGTTTTCTCCGGCGCTGTGGGTCGCGGTTGCCGCGCTGCTGCTGGGCGCCGCCGGCTTCGCGGCGACTGCCGCCCGCGGGCGCCGGCAACCCTGACGCCGGCGGGGCCGGATCGTCTGCGGCACGGGCAAACTCGCTAGAATGAAGCCTTTCCCGCGCCGAGCGGGTGCGCGGACAGCCGGCAGGCGGCCGTCCGGCGTCCGCCAGATCCCCACCGATGACCACCGTCGACTACCGCTTTTGCCCGCGCTGCGCGAACCCGCTGACCGAGCGCGCCGATCCCGAACATGAAGGCGGCCGGATTCGCCAGGCGTGCCCCGACGATACCTGCGGCTATGTCCACTGGAACAACCCGCTGCCCGTCGTCGCCGCGATCGTCGAGCTCGACGGCAAGATCCTGCTCGCGCGCAACGCGGCCTGGCCCGAAGGCATGTTTGCGCTGATCACCGGCTTCCTCGAGAACGGCGAGACGCCCGAGGACGGCATCGCGCGCGAGGTGTTCGAGGAAACGGCGCTGAAGGCCGAGCACGTGTCGCTCGTCGGCGTCTACGAATTCATCCGCAAGAACGAGCTGATCATCGCGTACCACGTGCGCGCGTCGGGCACGGTCGCGCTGTCGCCGGAGCTGCTCGAATACCGGCTCGTCGATCCGCCGCTGCTGCGCCCGTGGCGTGCCGGCACGGGCGTCGCGCTCGCCGACTGGATGCGCGCGCGCGGCCTCGATTTCGAGTTCGTCGACCGGCCGGGGCAGTGACGGGCCGGCCCGCCAGCAGGGTTTCATCCGCCGCACCGCGAGTGATCGCGCCGCGGCGCTTCGCTGCTTGCCGGCGCGCCATGCCGTACGGCCGCCGCGCTTCCTCCTCGTCGCTCCCATCGTCCTGACCGCCATCGCCATGTCCGACAAACCGCAGCCGCGTCCGCGCGACGCCTATCGCCACTTCCTGCCGATCACGACCCGCTGGATGGACAACGACGTCTACGGGCACGTGAACAACGTCGTCTACTACAGCTACTTCGACACCGTCGTGAACGCGTACCTGATCCGCGCGGGCGTGCTCGACGTCGAGCACGGGCAGACGATCGGGCTGGTGGTCGAGACGCAGTGCAACTACTTCGCACCGCTCGTATTTCCGCAGTCGGTCGACGCGGGGCTGCGCGTCGTGAAGCTCGGCACGTCGAGCGTGCGCTACGAGGTCGGGCTGTTCGCGCAAGGCGAAGCGTCGCCCGCCGCGCAGGGGCATTTCGTGCACGTGTACGTCGATCGCGGCACGCGCCGGCCCGTGCCGTTGCCCGACGCGCTGCGCGCCGCGCTCGAGCCGCTCGCGGCCTGACGGTTCGCGGTGCACGCGTTCGCGCTCCAGGCCTTCAACGGCCTCAGCTACGGCTTGCTGCTGTTCATGCTGTCGGCCGGCCTCACGCTGATCTTCAGCGTGCAGGGCGTGCTCAACTTCGCGCATGCGAGCTTCTACATGCTCGGGGCGTATGTCGGCTACAGCATCGCGGCACGCGCGGGCTTCTGGCCCGCGCTGGTGCTCGCGCCGCTCGCGGTCGGGCTGCTCGGCGCCGGCTGCGAACGCGCTCTGCTGCGCCGCGTGCAGGCGCGCGGCCATACGAGCGAGCTGCTGCTGACCTTCGGCCTGGCCTACCTGATCGGCGAAGGCGCGAAACTGCTGTGGGGCCTTGCACCGCTGCCGGCGCCCGTGCCGGCGCTGTTCGACGGCGCGCCCGTGACCGTATTCGGCCTCGCGCTGCCGCGCTACCGGCTGTTCATGATGGGGATGTCCGCGGCGATGCTGGTCGCGCTCGGCGCGCTGCTGCGCGCGTCGCGCATCGGGCTCGTCGTGCGCGCCGCGCTCACGCACCGCGCGGCCGTCGAGGCGCTCGGCTACGACGTGCCGCGCGTGATGACGGGGCTGTTCGGCGCGGGCACCGCGCTCGCGGCGCTGGCCGGCGTGATCGGCGCGCCGCTCGCGGTGATCGAGCCCGCGCTGGCGGAAACCGTGGGATCGGTCGTGTTCGCGGTCGTCGTGATCGGCGGGCTCGGCTCGCTCGGCGGTGCGTTTGCCGCGTCGCTGGCGGTCGGTTTCGCGCAGACCTTCGCGGCCGCGAGCGACACATCGCTGCGCGACCTCGCGCAATCGGCGGGCGTCGCGCTGCCCGACAGCGTGGCCGCGGTGTCGATCGCGCAGCTTGCGCCGCTGGTGCCGTACCTGCTGCTCGTCGCCGTGCTGGTCGCGCGGCCTCGCGGGCTGTTCGGCGAGCGTGCCGATGCGTAGCCGCGCGCTCGCCGGCTTCGCGCGCTGGGCGCTGTTCGCCGCGTGCGTCGCGCTGCCCGCGTGGCTGTGGCCGCATGGCGCGGTGCTCGGCTATCTCGCGCAGACGGCCGCGCTCGTCGTGCTTGCGCTGTCGTACAACCTGCAGCTCGGCACGACCGGGCTGCTGTCGTTCGGGCACGCGGCGTTCGCGGGCCTCGGCGCGTTCGCGGCCGCGCACTGGTTCAACCGCTTCGGCGGCCCGTTGCCGCTGTTGCCGCTCGTCGGCGGCGTGGCCGGCGCGGGCTTCGGTTTCGCCGCCGGGCTGCTCGCGACGCGCCGCTCGGGCACCGCGTTCGCGATGATCACGCTCGGGCTCGGCGAATGCGTCGCGGCCGCCGCGTGGAGCGTGCCCGCGTGGTTCGGCGGCATCGGCGGCGTGCCGATCGATCGCGCGGGCGGCACGCCGTGGGGCAACTGGCATTTTGGCGCGCCGGCGCACGCGTATGCGGTGATCGCCGCGTGGTGCGTCGCGTCGGCGTGGGCGATGCACGCGCTGACGCGCACGCCGCTCGCGCGGCTCGCGAACGCGGTGCGCGACAACCCGGCGCGGGTCGCCGCGCTCGGCACCGATCCGCGCCGCGTGCGGCTCGCGATGGTCACCTGCGCGTCGTTCTTCGCGGGCATCGCCGGCACGCTGACCCTGATCGACGTCGAGATCGCGACGCCCGACAGCGTATCGATGGCGCGTTCGGCAACCGTGCTGATCGCCGCGGTGATCGGCGGCACCGGTGCATTCATCGGGCCGGCGGCCGGTGCCGCCGTGCTGACCGCGTTGAGCGTCGTCGTCGCGGGCGTGTCGCGCGCGTGGGCGCTGTATCTCGGCGTGCTGTTCGTCGTGATCGTCGTGGCCGCGCCGCGCGGGATCGCGGGCATCGCGCAAGCGCTCGCGCATGCGATGCGGCGCGGCGCGCCGGCGGCCGAGCGGTGGCGCATGCTGTGCGGCGTCGGCGCGTGCGCGTTCTGGGGCGTCGCGATCGTCTGCGCGGCCGAGCTGGGTTATGCGTGGCGCTTCGCGCAGGACGACGGCGCGGGTTTCGCGTTCGGCGCATGGGGCATCGACGCCGATACGCCGGCCGGCTGGGCCGTCGCGTGCTCGGCGGCCGGCATCGGCACGCTGCTGTGGGGCTGGCGCGCACGGCTCGTGCCGGGCCGGCAAGCCGGCAAGCGGGAGGACGGGCGATGAACGGCAACGCGATCGCGCTCCACGGCGTCGTGCAGCGCTTCGGTGCGCAGACCGTGCTCGACGGCGTCGAGCTGAGCATCGCGGCCGGCGAGCGCCATGCGCTGATCGGGCCGAACGGCGCGGGCAAGTCGACGCTGTTCGGCGTGATCGCGGGCGCGACGCGGCCGACCCGCGGGCGCGTCGTGCTGCACGGCGTCGAGCTGCACGGGCGCGGGCCGGTCGTCGCGAGCCGCCTCGGCATCGGCCGCAGTTTCCAGCAGACGAGCGCGTTCGCGCGGCTGACCGTCTTCGACAACCTGCGTTGCGCGGCGCTGCATGCGCCGGCCGAACGGCGGCGCTGGTGGAACCGGCTGCGCGAATCGGCATCGGTCGATCTCGCGGCCGCGCGCGTGCTGCACGACATCGGCCTCGATGCGCGGCGCGACACGCCGGCCGCCGAACTGAGCTATGCGGAACAGCGCGCGCTCGATCTCGGGATCGCGCTTGCGAGCGGTGCGCGCACGCTGCTGCTCGACGAGCCGACGGCCGGCATGAGCCGCGCGCAGGCGGCGCGGATGATCGCGCTGATTCGTGCGACGACGCAGGGCCGCACGGTGCTGATGATCGAGCACGACATGGATGCGGTGTTCGGCTTTGCCGAACGCATCACGGTGCTCGTGCGCGGCGCGGTGGTCGCGACCGGCGCGCCCGAGGCGATCCGCGCCGATCCGGCCGTGCGTGCCGCGTATCTCGGTGAGGGCGACGCATGACCGCGCTGCTCGATATTCGCGGCCTGCGCGCGTGGTACGGGATGCAGCCCGTGCTCGACGGCGTCGATCTCGCGCTCGCGCCGGGCGAAACGCTTGCGCTGCTCGGCCGCAACGGGTCGGGGCGCTCGACGCTCGCGAAGGCCGTGATGGGGCTCGTGCGCACGGCCGGCTCGGTGCGTATCGGCGGCACCGAATGCGTGGGCGCACGGACGTTCGAGATCGCGCGGCACGGCGTCGCTTACGTGGCCGAAAGCCGCGATGTATTTCCGCTGCTGACCGTGCGCGACAACCTGCGGCTCGGGCTGCGCGGCGCAAGCGGCGCGGCCGAACGCGCGGCGCTCGAACGGCTGTTCGAGCGCTTTCCGTTGCTGGCGGCGCGCGCGGACGTGAAAGCCGGGCGGCTGTCGGGCGGCGAGCAGCAGGTGCTCGCGCTGGTGCGTGCGCTCGCCGGCCGCCCGCGCGTGCTGATCGTCGACGAACCGGCCGAAGGGCTCGCGCCGCTCGCGGTCGAAGAAGTCGGTGCGTGCCTCGCCACGCTGCAGGCCGACGGCGTCGCGATCGTGCTGATCGAGCAGCGGCTGCGGTTCGCGCCGCGGCTCGCGCGGCGCGTCGCGGTAATGGGGCGCGGACAGATCGTCTACGACGGCGCGCTCGACGGCCTGGGCGGCGATGTCGCCAATGCGTGGCTGAGCGCCGGCTGACGGCGCCGGACCGATTGTTCGGTTATCCCCGCCAGTCAATTCGTGTCGAGCCGCTTTATCGCCGCGATGCAGCACCCTACATTGCCAGTCATGCCGGTGCGCCGCATCAGCGCGGCAACCGGCGCCCCCCATCGAAAGTCTTGGACCGAGGAATGAAATCATGAGCAAGCTGACAGGCAAGGTAGCGATCGTCACGGGCGGATCGAAGGGCATCGGCGCCGCGATCGCCAGGGCGCTGGCCGCGGAAGGCGCGTCGGTCGTCGTCAACTACGCGAGCAGCAAGGCGGGTGCCGACGCGGTCGTGAGCGCGATCGTCGAAGCCGGCGGCCGTGCGGTCGCGGTCGGCGGCGACGTGTCGAAGGCAGCCGACGCGCAGCGCATCGTCGATACGGCGATCGACACGTATGGCCGTCTCGACGTGCTCGTCAACAATTCCGGCGTGTACGAATTCGCGCCGATCGAAGCGATCACCGAAGAGCACTACCGCCGGCAGTTCGACACGAACGTATTCGGCGTGCTGCTCACGACGCAGGCGGCCGTCAAGCATCTCGGCGAAGGCGCGAGCATCATCAACATCAGCTCGGTGGTGACCAGCATCACGCCGCCCGCCAGCGCCGTCTATAGCGGCACGAAGGGCGCGGTCGACGCGATCACCGGCGTGCTCGCGCTCGAACTCGGCCCGCGCAAGATTCGCGTGAACGCGATCAACCCGGGCATGATCGTGACCGAGGGCGCGCACAGCGCGGGCATCATCGGTTCCGATCTCGAGAAGCAGGTGCGCAGCGAGACGCCGCTCGGCCGCCTCGGCGAGCCGGACGACATCGCGTCGGTCGCCGTGTTCCTCGCGTCGGACGATGCGCGCTGGATGACCGGCGAGCATCTCGTCGTGAGCGGCGGGTTGAACTGATCCTGCGGGACGGCGGATCGGCGCGGCTGCGCCGGTCGCGCCGCGGGCACGGTTACGCGGGCATCGCCAGCGCGTACCTGCCGACGTGCCACTGCAGGCTCTCGACGACGAGCGCGTGATTGTGTTCCGGGTCGAGCCCCGCGATCGTCATCGCGCCGACGATGCCGGCCCCGGCGATCCGCAAAGGCACGCCGCCGCCGTCGAGCGCATAGTCGTCGTCCGACAGACCCTGCGATTGCAGCGACCAGCCGGCGCGGCGAAAGCGCACGCCGACCGCGAGCGAACTCAGGCCGAAGTGCCGCACCGTGTTCTGCCGGCGACGGATCGCGTCGCTGTCGTCCGCGTGGCTGCCGTCGAGCGCGCAGTAGAACAGCGGCGCCTGCTCGCCGACGATGCTCACCGCGATCGGCAGCCCGCGCCGCGACGCGAGGTTGACCGCGATTTCTCCCATCCGCCGTGCGACGGCCGCATTGAAGTGCGGCAGCGCGGGATTCGACGTGTCATCGTCGAAGGCATGGGGTTCGAGGCGAAAGAGGGGCGTCACCATGGCGGCTCCGTGTCATCGCCGGCTTCGTGCGCGCGTGCCGGGCATCGCATCGTCACGGGCCGCGCGCGGGCCCGTCGTCCGTTCAGCGCTTCGGTGCCGCGTCGAGCATCCACTCGTGCGCGGGGTCGTTCCTGAACGCCCACGCGCGGCTCGGTCCGGCCATCACGTTCAGGTAGTACAGGTTGTAGCCGTGCGGCGCGACGACCGGGTGGTAGCCGCGCGGCACCATCACGACGTCGTGGTTCTCGACCGCGCACGCTTCGTCGAGGCTGCGGTCGTCCGTGTACACGCGCTGGAACGCGAAACCCTGCGGCGGATCGATCCGGTGGTAGTAGGTTTCCTCGAGCGAGGTTTCGTCGGGCGCCGCGTCGCGGTCGTGCTTGTGCGGCGGATAGCTGCTCGAATGGCTGGCCGGCGTGACGACCTCGACGACGAGCAGCCGGTCGGCCGCCGGGTTGTCGCCCATCAGGATGTCGCATACGTAGCGCGTGTTGGTGCCTTGCCCGCGTACCGAACGGCGCATCCGTTCGCCGTCGAGGCGTCGCACCGGCTTGTCGCCGCTCGCGTACGGCGCGGTGCACAGCGCGATTTCCGCATCGCGCGTCGCGACCAGCGTGACGGTCTTGCCGCCCGGCAAGTACAGCGCGTCCGGCGACACGTCCTCGAAGACGCTGTCGCGCTTGCCGAGCGCATCGTAGGTTTCGCCGTCGACGTTCGCGCGCACCGTGCCCGTGAGCACGACGACGCACAGCTCGCGCGCGCCGGTGTCGAGCGTTTCGGTGTCGCCCGCCTTCAGGCGCAGCGCGCGAAAACCGACGTGCTTCCAGCCGGCCGACTCGGGCGTGACGTTGCAGATTTCGCGGTCGGCAGAGGCCTTGACCAGCAGGGGAGAAATCGTCATGGGGTGGGGCTCCGCAATAGGGTAGGGCTCAGGCGTTCAAGCGCCTGCATGCTCACGCGCTCAACCGGTCGACGATCGCGCGCAGCGATTCGTAACCCTTCTTCGCATACGCATAGCTCGGCGCGACGGCCGGATCCTGCTCGGCCTCGACGACGAGCCAGCCTTCGTAGCCGGCGTCCTTCAGCGTGCGCAGCGTCGCGTCGTAGTCGAGCGCGCCGTCGCCCGGTACCGTGAACGTGCCGTTGATCACGCCGTTCAGGAAGCTCCAGCCGTCGTTGCGCGCCTGCGTCACGACCTGCGGCCGCACGTCCTTGCAATGCACGTGAGCCACGCGCGACACGTGCTTCCTCAGCAGCGTCACCGGGTCGGCCGCGCCGCCGAAATACGCGTGGCCCGTGTCGAACAGCAGGAACACCTTCGCCGGATCGGTCAGCGCCATCAGCCGGTCGACGTCGTCGGGCGACTCGACGTACGCGCCCATGTGGTGATGGTAGGCGAGCTTGATCCCGTATGTGTCGATGAGGTGCGCGCCGAACGCGTCGAGGCGTGCCGCGTAGCGCCGCCATGCCTCGTCGTCGACGAAGCGCGGCCGCTTCGCGACCGGCGTGTCGATGCTGCCCTGGATCGTGCCCGCGCATTCGCCGTAGACGACGACCTTCACGTCGTTGAATTGCAGCTTCGTCATGTGCGCGCGGCAGCGCTCGATTTCCGCGGCGACCGCATCCGCATCGGTCATGCCCGGCGCGACTTCCGCGAGGAAGCCCGAATACCAGCCCGACACGCACACGAGCCCGAACTCGGCGAGCTTCGCCTTCAGCTCGGGGCCCGTCTTCGGAAACTTGTTGCCGAGCTCGAAGCCCGCATAGCCGATTTCGGCGCCTTCCTTCAGCGCCGTCTCGAGCGGCGTCTCGCCGCCGAGCGACGGCAGGTCGTCGTTCATCCACGACAGGGGATTGATACCGATGCGGACGTTCCAGCTCATGAGGTGCTTCCTTGGTTCGGATGGTGTTGTGTGCGGGGCGCTTTCGCGGGCAGCGTGCGCAATCAGCGCCGCTGCCGGGTCTTCGCGTCGAGATACGCGCGGTGCGCCTCTTCGACGCCGGCGCGTTCGGACACCTGCGGTACCGCGACTTCCCACCACGCGCCGCCGTCGTCGGTCGTGCGCCGATGCGTGGTGTCGATCACGAGCACCTGGCTCTTCCTTGCCGCGCGCGCACGCTTCATTTCGCTGCGCAGCTCGCCGATGTCGCGCACGTGCACGGCTTCGGCGCCCATCGCGCGCGCATGCATCGCGAAGTCGATCGTCGAGCGCTCGCCGCCTTCCGGCACGCAGTCGTCGAGCATGTTGTTGAAGCTCGCGCCGCCGCAATTCAGTTGCAGCCGCTCGATGCAGCCGTAGCCGCGGTTGTCGAGGATCACGACGATCAGCTTGCGGCCGAGCATCACGGAAGTGGCGAGTTCGGCGTTGAGCATCATGTACGAACCGTCGCCGACGATCACGATCACTTCGCGCTCGGGACGCGCGAGCTTCGCGCCGAGGCCGCCCGCGATTTCGTAGCCCATGCACGAATACGCATAGTCCATGTGGTAGTTGCCCGGCACGCCGCTGCGCCACAGCTTGTGCAGCTCGGCCGGCAGCGTGCCGGCCGCGCACACGACGAGATCGTCGCGCGCACTGTCGCGCCCCGCGTCGGCCGCGGAATCGCGCACCGCGCCGATCACTTCCGCGTCGTACGGCAGCGTGTCTTTCGGCATGCGCGTCGTCAGCTCGGTCACGCGTGCGTTCCACGCGGCGGCCTGGTCGCGGTTCGCGGCGGTCCAGGCCGGATCGGCTTGCCAGCCGGCCAGCGCGGCCGACAACTGGCCGAGGCCCGTGCGCGCATCGGCAACCAGTTGCCGGCCGCGTTTCTTGCCCGCGTCGAACGGCTGCACGTTCAGGCTCAGCAGCGTCGCGTCGCCATAGAGCGCGTGCGAGCCGGTCGTGAAGTCCTGCAGCCGCGTGCCGACCGCGAACACCACGTCGGCCTGCGCGGCCGCGCGGTTCGCGGCGGGCGAGCCCGTCACGCCGATCGACCCGAGGTTCAGCGGATGGTCCCACGCGAGGCTGCCCTTGCCGGCCTGCGATTCGGCGACCGGCACGCCGTGCGTGTCGGCGAACGCGCGCAGCGCGTCCCACGCCTGGCTGTACAGCACGCCACCGCCGGCGACGATCAGCGGCTTTTTCGCGGCCTTCAGCACGTCGAGCGCATCGGCGAGTTCGAGCACGTCGGCCGGCGGCCGGCGCATCCGGATCACCGGCGGCGCGAAGAAATCCTCGGGCCAGTCGTACGCGAAGGTCTGCACGTCCTGCGGCAGCGCGAGACACACGGGGCCGCACTGCGCGGGATCGGTCATCACCTGGATCGCGCGCGGCAGCGCGACGAGCAGCTGCTCGGGCGACGTGATCCGGTCGAAGTAGCGCGTCACCGGCCGGAAGCAGTCGTTCGCGCTGACGTCGCCCTGTTCGAAATCCTCGACCTGCTGCAGCACGGGGTCGGGCAGCCGGGACACGAACACGTCGCCGGGCAGCAGCAGCAGCGGCAGCCGGCCGACGTGCGCGAGCGCGGCCGACGTCAGCATGTTGGTCGCGCCGGGGCCGATGCTCGATGTCGCGGCCATCATCCGCTGGCGGAAATTCGCTTTCGCGAACGCGACGGCCGCGTTGGCCATCCCTTGTTCGTTGTGCGCGCGGAACGTCGGCAGCCGGTCCTTTTCGGCGTGCAACGCTTCGCCGAGCCCGGCCACGTTGCCGTGGCCGAAGATCGCGAACACGCCGCCGCAGTACGGCAGGATTCTGGTGCGGCCGTCGGGTTGGACGACTTCGGCGCGCAGGGCGGCCAGGTAGCGCACGAGCGCCTGGCTGACGGTCAGTCTCACGGTGGGGGTCATCGTCGGTCGGTGGTGAGGAGTCGGGTCGGGCATGGCGGGCACGCGCATCAGGCCGCGGCGGCGGCGCGCGCGGCGCCCCGGCGGCCGAGCCACGCGTCCACGAGCTGTGCGAAGTTGCCGGCGACTTCGTCGATCAGCGCCTGGTCGTCGATCCGGCCGGCGAGCCAGTTCAGCGATGCATCGGCCCACAGCGTGCGCCCGACCATGAAGCCCTTGACGATCGGGTTGGTCGCCGAGCGGAAGCTGTCGACGAGGTATTGCAGCGGCTGGTTCAGCCCGAGGATCACCGCGCCGCGGCAATGACGGTCGCGCTCGGCCACCAGCGCTTCGAGCCGCGACCAGCCGTCGGCGCTCAGCGGCGCGAGCTTCCACCATTCGGGCTTTATGCCGAGGTTGTAGAAGCGCGCGATCGTGCGCAGCACCGCGTCGTCCTCGGTGCCGGCCGGCGTGACCGCGCGCGGCGGAATCATTTCCAGCAGCAGCTCGTTGCCGCTGGCCCGCGTGGCTTCCCACAATTCCAGCACGCGCTGCTCCTGCTCGACGCGCAGGTCGACGTTGTCGTCGGGATGGTAGTGGACGAGGCACTTCACGACCTGTTCGGTCGGCCAGTGCGTGAGCGACGAGCCGACCGAGCGCGTCTCGTCGAAACGCAGCGGCCGCGAGCCCGGCAGCTCGACCGGGCGGCCGACCCACCAGCCGCGCCCGGTGGCCGACGCGAGCGCGTCGCTGCCGTATGCGCCGCCGTCGATCAGCACGCCGACGTGGCCCTCGATATGACGAGTGCGCTCGACCTGTTCGACCGCGCGCACGAGCAGGCGCTTCAGCGTCTTGATCCGCGCTTCGTCCGCGCCGGCCTGCACCGCGAGTTCGTAGAACTGGCTGCGATGGTCGAACGCCATCACGCACAGGTCGTCCCATTCGCGGCGCGGTACCGTCACGCGATGCAGGTGCGCGAGCGTGCGGTCGGCGTCGACCACCGGATTGCGGCTGCCGTCGAACCAGTGCGCGAGTTCGGCCGGCGTCGGCATCGCGGCCGAGCACGCGTGGCGCGATACGACGATCGCGCCGCACGCGTTCGCGATGCGCGTCGACTCGGCCCAGTCGCGGCCGCGCAGCAGCCCCGACAGCAGGCCCGACAGGAACGCGTCGCCCGCGCCCAGCACGTTGAGCACCTCGACGCGTTCGCCGATGAAGGTCGGCGCATCGTCGATGCGCGCGGGGATCTCGCCTTCGATCACGCAGCAGCCGAGCGCGCCGCGCTTGACGACCAGCGTTGCGTTCGTGATCCCGCGCACCGCCTGCAATGAACCGGTCAGGTCGTGCGGCACGCCGCCCGCGATCAGGAATTCCTCCTCGGTGCCGACCAGCAGGTCGAATTCGCCGAGCACCTGCTGCAGCTGCCGCGTCACCTGCGCGTCCGGCACGTAGCGGTTCTCGCCCGCGCCGCGCGCGGTCAGCCCCCACAGCACGGGCCGGTAGTCGATATCGAGGATCCGCACGACGCCATGGCGGCGCGCGTAGCCGAGCGCGGTCAGCGACGCTTCGCGCGTGGCCGGCGTCGAAAGATGCGTGCCGGTGATCGCGAGCGCACGGCAGCCGGCGATGAAGTCCTCGCGGATCTCGTCGGCGCGCACGGCCATGTCCGCGCAGTTCTCGCGCACGAACAGCAGCGGGAACGTGTCGCGATCCTTCAGCCCGAGCAGCACCAGCGCGGTGAGGCGCTCGCGGTCGGTCTGCAACTGGCTCGTGTCGCAGCCTTCGCGCTCGAGCGTCTCGCGCAGGAAGCGACCCATCTGCTCGTCGCCGACGCGCGAGATCATCGCGGTCTTCAGCCCGAGCCGCGCGACGCCGAACGCGACGTTGCCCGACGAGCCGCCGAGATACATCTGGAAGCTGCGCGCGTCTTCCAGGCGGCTGCCGTACTGCTGCGCATAGAGATCCACGGCGACGCGGCCGAGGCAGGCGAGATCGATGGGGCGGTCACTCGGAAAGTTCAGCAGGCTCATATCACGTGTCACGCTCGCAGCCGGCGTTCGGCGATGCCGGCAGATTAGGGGACCGATTCCCTGGTGACGGTTCGCGACGTGCGCTGCACGACGCGAGACTGCCTGCCGCAAGGAATCGGGCTACGGACGCAGTCTAGACTTTTTGGAAATCCAGTTCCCTAGGTGAAATCACGTAGAAATAAATTTCCAAATTTTCGAGGAAGTGATCTACAGTTTCATCCGGATGCTTCAGTCCCGATCGGACCAGATCGGACTTGGCCCGGCGGCGCGCAACGTGCCGTCTTCCGCCCCCCGGAGATGAGGAGACAGAGTGATCATGAAGACCAAGCTGATGGCCGTCGCAGCCGCCGCGATCCTGGCTGCGCCGCTCGCGCACGCCGAGAAGATCGGCGTGACGATGGCGTCGTTCGACGACACGTTCCTGACCATCCTGCGCAACAGCATCGCCGATTCGGCGAAGAAGGACGGCGCGACGGTGCAGGTCGAGGACGGCGGCAACGACGTCGGCAAGCAGTTGAGCCAGGTCCAGAACATGATCGCGCAGAAGGTCGACGCGATCATCGTGAATCCGGTCGATACCGACGCGACGCCGAAGATCACGAAGATGGTGACCGCGGCGAAGATTCCGCTCATCTACGTGAACCGCAGGCCGGTCGATTTCGACAAGCTGCCGGCCGGCGTCGCGGTCGTCGCGTCCGACGAGAAGCAGTCGGGCACGCTGCAGGCGCGCCAGGTGTGCAAGCTGCTCGGCGGCAAGGGCGACATCCTCGTGCTGATGGGCGAGCTGTCCAACGAATCGGCGCGCGCCCGCACCAAGGACATCGAGGACGTGATCGCGACGAAGGATTGCTCCGGCATGAAGATCGTCGACAAGCGCGAAGGCAAGTGGAGCCGCACGCAGGGCCAGGACATCACGATGAACTGGCTGAGCTCCGGGACGAAGTACGACGCGATCATCTCCAACAACGACGAGATGGCGATCGGCGCGATCAACGCGCTGAAGGCCGCGCGCAAGTGGACGCCGAAGACGGTCGTCGCGGGCATCGACGCGACGCCGGACGGCCTCGCGTCGATGAAGAGCGGCGATCTGAAGGTGTCCGTGTACCAGAACGCGTCCGGGCAGGGCGCGCAGGCGGTTGCCGCGGCGCTCAAGCTGGCGAAGAAGCAGCCCGTCGACCGCTACGTGAACGTGCCGTTCGAGCTCGTGACGCCCGAGAACATGAATCAGTACGCCAAGCACTGACCGGTGATCCGTTGAACTGCGCGGGCCCGGCATGACCGGGTTCGCGCGCGACTTGTCGAGGAACGTCCATGTTTACAGCCAGGATCGCGCACCCGATGGCCGGCGGCGACGCGCCGGCCGCTTCGTCGGGATCGGCCGGCTCGTCCGGTCCCGCCGGGGCACCGGCTTCTTCCGCGGCCGATTGCGTGCTCGAGGTGCGCGGCGTCGGCAAGTCGTTTCCGGGCGTCGTCGCGCTCGACGGCGTGCAGTTCCGCGTGCGTCGCGGCACGGTCCATGCGCTGATGGGCGAGAACGGTGCGGGCAAGTCGACGCTGATGAAGATCATCGCGGGCGTCTACACGCCCGACCAGGGCGAGATCCTGATCAACGGCGAACCCGTCGTGCTGAACGGCCCGCTCGATGCGCTCGACCGCGGGATCGCGATGATCCACCAGGAACTCAACCTGATGCCGTACATGACGGTCGCGGAGAACATCTGGATCCGCCGCGAACCGAAGAACCGCTTCGGCCTGATCGATCATGCGGAGCTGCGCCGCCGCACGGCCGCGCTGTTCGAGCGGCTGTCGATCGACATCGATCCGGAAACCGACGTGCGCATGCTGACGGTCGCGAGCCGCCAGATGGTCGAGATCGCGAAGGCCGTGTCGTTCGACTCGGACGTGCTGATCATGGACGAGCCGACGTCGGCGCTGACCGACAAGGAAGTCACGCACCTGTTCCGGATCATTCGCCAGCTGCGCGAGCAGGGCAAGGGCATCGTCTACATCACGCACAAGATGAACGAGCTGTTCGAGATCGCCGACGAGTTCTCGGTGTTCCGCGACGGCAAGTACATCGGCACGCATGCGTCGAGCGACGTCACGCGCGACGACATCATCCGCATGATGGTCGGGCGCGAGATCACGCAGATGTTCCCGAAGGAGGAGGTGCCGATCGGCGACGTCGTGCTGTCGGTGAAGAACCTCGGCGTCGACGGCGTGTTCCGCGACGTGAGCTTCGAGCTGCGCGCGGGCGAGATCCTCGGCGTCGCGGGCCTCGTCGGCTCGGGGCGTTCGAACGTCGCGGAGGCGCTGTTCGGCGTCGTGCCGGCCACGTCCGGCGAGATCCGGATCGACGGCAAGCCGGTGCGGATCGCCACGCCCGCGCAGGCGATGAAGCGCGGGATGGCGTTCCTCACCGAGGACCGCAAGGACACCGGCTGCTTCCTGAATCTCGACCTGCTCGCGAACATGGAAGCCGCGGTGCTCAGCAACCGCTACGTGAAGTTCAACTTCGTGCAGCAGGCGCAGTTGAAGCGCGACTGCGAGGCAATGAGCCGGATGCTGCGCGTGAAGTCGCCCGGGCTGCACGAGGAGATCCAGAACCTGTCGGGCGGCAACCAGCAGAAGGTGCTGATCGGCCGCTGGCTGCTCACGCAGCCGCGCATCCTGATCCTCGACGAACCGACGCGCGGCATCGACGTCGGCGCGAAGGCCGAGATTCACCGGCTCGTCAGCGCGCTCGCCGGCAAGGGCGTCGCGGTGCTGATGATCTCGTCGGAGATGCCGGAAGTGCTGGGAATGAGCGATCGCGTGATGGTGATGCACGAAGGGCGCATGACCGGCATCCTCGATCGCAAGGACGCCGACCAGGTCCGCATCATGGAGCTCGCGTCGCGCTGAGCCGAAACAAGATTGGAGACAAAGAAATGGGCAACCTGAACCCGGTCGCGGACGCGCAGACCATGACACTCAAGTCGCGGCACACGAAGTGGCCGCCCGAACTGAGCATCTTCCTCGTGCTGGTCGGCATCAGCCTGTTCTTCGAGATCGTCGGCTGGATCGTCGTCGGCCAGAGCTTCCTGTTCAACGCCGAGCGGCTCGAGATCATCGTGCTGCAGATGGCCGTGATCGGCATCATCGCGGTCGGCGTGAACCTCGTGATCATCACCAGCGGGATCGACCTGTCGTCGGGGTCGGTCGTCGCGGCGGCCGCCGTCGTATCGGCCAGTCTTGCGCAGGTGTCCGACTTCCCGCGCGCGGTGTTTCCGCACCTGACCGACCTGCCGATCATCTGGCCCGTGCTGGCCGGCGTGTGCGTCGGGCTGCTGGTCGGCCTGCTGAACGGCACGCTGATCGCGATGACGGGCATTCCGCCGTTCATCGCGACGCTCGGCACGATGGTGGCCGCGCGCGGGTTCGCGAAGTGGTTCACCAACGGGATGCCGGTGTCGATGCTGACCGATCCGTTCGCGGCCATCGGCGCGGGCGCCAACCCGGTGATCATCTTTCTCGTGATCGCCGCGATCTTCCACATCGTGCTGCGCTATACGCGCTTCGGCAAGTACACCTACGCGATCGGCGCGAACCGTCATGCGGCGGTCGTGTCGGGCATCAACGTCACGCGTCACCTGATCTTCGTCTATGCGATCGCGGGCCTCCTGAGCGGGATCGCCGGCACCGTGACGGCCGCGCGCGCGATCTCGGGGCAGTCGGGCATGGGCGTGATGTACGAGCTCGACGCGATCGCGGCCGTCGTGATCGGCGGCACGTCGCTGTCGGGCGGCCTCGGCCGCGTGACCGGCACCGTGATCGGCGTGCTGATCCTCGGCGTGATGACGTCGGGCTTCACGTTCATCCGCATCGACGCGTATTACCAGGAGATGGTGAAGGGCGCGATCATCGTCGCGGCCGTGATCGCCGACCAGTACCGCAACAAGAAGACGCGTCGCTGACCGCACGCGCCCCACCGGATGCCGCATTCACGAAGGAAGACTGATGAAGATCGCGCTGGATCCCTACATGATTCGCCACCTGCCGCTCGACCGGCTGCCGCACGCGGTGGCCGAGCTCGGCTACGACCAGATCGAGCTGTCGCCGCGCAGCGACTTTCTCGACTGGTGGGTGATGCCGCGCGCGACGCGCGAGCGCATGGCCGCGTTCCGCCAGGCGCTGCGCGCGAGCGGTGTCGGCCTCGCGTCGCTGCAGCCGATGTACCGGTGGGCGAGCCCGTTCGAGGACGAGCGGCAATGGGCCGTGCGCTGCTGGAAGAAGGCGATCGAGGTCGCACTCGAGATGGAGTGCGCACTGATGGTGTCGGAGTTCGGGCGCGGCGCGTCGCCCGAGCGCTCGGTCGGCGAGCGGCCGGGCGCGAACCCGAAGGAGCTGTGCGAGGCCGCGTGGTTCCGGTCGATGGACGAGCTGCTGCCGATCCTCGAGCGCGAACGCATCGTGCTGTCGGTCGAGCCGCATCCGGAGGACTGGATCGAGCAGTTGCAGCCGGCGATCGATATCGTGACGAACCTCGGCTCGCCGTCGCTGAAGCTGTCGTACATCGCGCCGCACACGTTCTACTACGGCGACGACATGGCCGCGATGATCGCGCAGGCCGCGCCGCTGCTCGCGCACGTGCGCGTGGCCGACACCTTCGACCACCGCAAGAGCAGCCAGCTGCGCTACATCGTGAACCCGCCCGGCTCGAACCAGATTCGTGTGCACCAGCATCTCGACATCGGGCAGGGCGAGATCGACTGGGATCTGTTCTTCGGCGCGCTCGGCGCCGCGGGCTTCGACGGCGTGATGTCGTCGTGCGTGTTCGCGTGGGAGGACCGCGCGGAAGCCTCGTCGCGCTACATGCGCGACACGATCCGGCGCTACGTCGATCGCCATTGCGATCGCACCGCGCGCTGACCGATTGCTGACCGGCGCGGCACGGGCCGCGCCGCTGAGAAACGAACGACTGGAGATACCGGATGACCTTGCAAATCGGCGTGATCGGCTGCGGCGCGATCGGCCAGGACCATATTCGCAGGCTGACTCGCACGCTGTCCGGCGCGCGCGTCGTGGCCGTCAACGACATCGATCCGCAGCAGGCGCGCGACGCGGTGTCGAAGTATGGGCTCGATGCCGAGATCTACGGCGACGGCCACGAAGTGGTCGCGGCCGCCGACGTGCAGGCCGTGCTCGTCACGTCGTGGGGGCCGACGCACGAAGCGTTCGTGCTCGACGCGATCGCGCACGGCAAGCCCGTGTTCTGCGAGAAGCCGCTCGCCGTCACGGCCGACGGCTGCATGCGGATCGTCGAAGCCGAGGTCGCGCACGGCAAGCGGCTTGTGCAGGTCGGCTTCATGCGGCCGTACGACGAAGGCTATCGCGCACTGAAGCGCGTGATCGACAGCGGCGAGATCGGCGCGCCGCTGATGCTGCATTGCGCGCACCGCAACCAGTCGGTCGGCGAGCGCTACACGACCGACATGGCGATCACCGACACGCTGATCCACGAGCTCGACGTGCTGCGCTGGCTGCTCGGCGAGGACTACGCGAGCGCGCAGGTCGTCTATCCGAAGAAGACGCGCCATGCGAGCGCGCATCTCGCCGATCCGCAGATCGTGCTGCTGGAAACCGCGAGCGGCGTGCGCATCGACGTCGAGATCTTCGTGAACTGCCAGTACGGCTACGACATCCAGTGCGAGGTGGTCGGCGAGCAGGGCATCGCGAAGCTGCCCGATCCGCCGGCGGTGGGGCTCAAGCATGCGGCGCGGCAGGCGGTCGAGATCATGACCGACTGGAAGGAGCGTTTCATCGCGTCGTACGACGTCGAGCTGCAGGCGTTCATCGACGGCGTGCGGCAGGGGGCGCTCACCGGGCCGTCCGCATGGGACGGCTACGCGGCGGCGGTCGCGGCCGACGCGTGCGTGCGGGCGCAACAGAGCGGTGCGGTCGAACCGATCGCGATGGCCGACCGTCCCGCGTTCTATCGCGACTGACCCGCGGCGCGCGCCGCTTACCTGCCGGACTGACCGACATGACGATGAAGATTGGATGCGCACCGTGTTGCTGGGGCGTCGACGACGTGAAGAACCCGCACCTGCCGCCGTGGCGGCAGGTGCTCGCCGAGGCCGCGCAGGCCGGCTATTCCGGCATCGAGCTCGGGCCGTACGGCTACATCCCGCTCGAACTCGACGTGGTGAGTGCCGAGCTCGAGCGGCAGCGCCTGAGCATTACCGCGGGCACGATCTTCGACGATCTCGTGTCGCCGGAGAACCTGCCGAACCTGCTGCGCCAGACGCGCGAAATCTGCGCGCTGATCACGCGGCTGCCCAAGCTGCCGACGCAGGACGGCCAGCGCTACGCGGCGCCGTACCTGGTCGTGATGGACTGGGGGCACGAAGAGCGCGACTACGCGGCCGGCCATGCCGATCGCGCGCCGCGGCTGTCCGGCGAACGCTGGGCACGCATGGTCGACCATATCCGGCAGATCGCGACGATCGCGCGCGACGAGTTCGGCGTGCGTGCGGTGATCCATCCGCATGCGGGCGGCTATATCGAGTTCGCGGACGAGATCGACCGGATCGTCGCCGACATTGCGGCCGACACGGCCGGCCTGTGTCTCGACACGGGCCACCTGCATTACTCGGGCATGGACCCGGAGGCCTGGCTGCGCCGCCATGCGGCGCGTCTCGACTACGTGCACTTCAAGGATATCGATGCGGCCGTATACGACGCGGTGATGGGCGAGCACATCGCGTTCTTCGCCGCGTGCGCGCGCGGCGTGATGTGCCCGATCGGCACCGGCGTGCTCGACTACCGGTCGATCCGGCACGCGCTCGACGATATCGGCTACGCGGGCTATATCACGATCGAGCAGGAGCGCGACCCGCGCAATGCCGGCACGAGCCTGCGCGACGTCGCCGCGAGCCGCGCGTTTCTCGCGTCGGCCGGCTTTGCATGAACCCCTGAACACGGACCAGGAACACCACCATCATGATTGACGGACAGATTCTGCTTGGACATTCGATTCGCTGGGGCATGGTCGGCGGCGGGCTCGGCAGCCAGATCGGCTACAGCCACCGGTCGGCCGCATTGCGCGACGGCAGCTTCCAGCTGGTCGCCGGCGCGTTCGACCTCGATCCCGAACGCGGCCGCCAGTTCGGCGTGAAGCTTGGCGTCGCGGCGCAGCGCTGCTATCCCGACTACGCGACGATGTTCGACGCCGAGGCACGCCGCCCGGACGGCATTCGCGCGGTGTCGATCGCGACGCCGAACAACACGCACTTCGAGATCTGCCGCGCCGCGCTGAACGCGGGGCTGCACGTGATCTGCGAGAAGCCGCTGTGCTTCACGACCGAGGAGGCCGAGGCGCTGCAGCGCCTGTCGGTCGAGAAGAACCGGATCGTCGGCGTCGCGTACGGCTATTCGGGACACCAGATGATCGAGCAGGCGCGCGAGATGATCGCGCGCGGCGACCTCGGCGAGGTCCGCATCGTGCAGATGCAGTTCGCGCATGGCTTCCATAGCGAAGGCGTCGAGGCCGCGAGCGCGGCCGCGCGCTGGCGCGTCGACCCGAAATTCGCAGGCCCGAGCTATGTGCTCGGCGATATCGGCACGCATCCGCTGTACCTCTCCGAGGTGATGGCGCCCGAGCTGAAGATCCGGCGGCTGATGTGTTCGCGGCAGAGCTTCGTGAAGAGCCGCGCACCGCTCGAGGACAACGCGTTCACGATCATGGAATACGACACGGGCGCGATCGGCTACGTGTGGTCGAGCGCGGTGAACGCGGGCTCGATGCACAGCCAGAAGGTGCGCGTGATCGGATCGAAGGCGAGCGTCGAATGGTGGGACGAGCATCCGAACCAGTTGCGCTACGAAGTGCAGGGGCAACCCGCGCAAGTGCTCGATCGCGGGATGGGCTATCTGCATCCGCACGCATTGCGCGAAGATCGCATCGGCGCCGGGCATCCGGAAGGGCTGTTCGAGGCCTGGTCGAATCTCTATGCGCGCTTCGCGCTCGCGATGGATGCGGCCGATCGCGGCGACGCCGCGGCGCTGAAGGACATCCGCTTTCCGGATGTCCACGCGGGCGTCGAGGGTGTCCGCTGGGTCGAGAACTGCGTGCGTTCCGCCGATGCGGGCGGCGTATGGGTCGACTACCGCTGAGCCGCGCATGGCGGGCCGGCCGTGCCCGCCGCGTGCCCGCCGTGTGCCGTTGCGCAGCGGCAGCGGCCTCGGTAGACACCCTGATCTTTACGACGCCGCGAGAGCGTTGGACAATCGCTTCCAGTGTTGCCGTGGAGCGTGTGCAAGTGATGATCGAGCGCGTGGGAGCGAAACGTGCGGCGCGGGTCGTGCCGCAAACGTGATTAAATTCGCCCTTCATGCATGTATCCAGGTGAGTCCCGGGCCGCGTCCGTCAGCATCGCGCGCGCATCGGGGCCGTCAACTTCGCGCTATCCGATGAGTTCATCCGAGAAACCTCCCGCCACCGTCGAGCAGTTCCTGCAGCATCTGACGCAGGAGTACGACGGCCTCAGCAATCGCCTGAAGGTGATTGCGCGCCACGTGGAAACGCATCGGGACCAGCTTGGCCTGGAAGGCATCCAGTCGCTCGCGGAGGCGTGCGGCGTCCAGCCTTCCGCCGTCGTGCGCTTCGCGAAGCATTTCGGCTTCTCCGGCTTCTCCGAGATGCAGCGGCTGTTTCGCGAAGGGCTCGCGCAGCAGATCGCGCCGGGGCGCGCGTACAACCTGCGGCTGCGCGACGTGATCGAATCGGGTTCGTCGAGCCTGCAGCCCGAGCAGATTGCCGACGAATTCATCAAGGGCAGCATTGCCGGGATGCAGCAGTTGCGGCAGACGCTCGACCCGCAGGCGCTCGCGCAGGCCGTCGACCTGCTCGCCGATACGCAGGCGATCTGGATCGCGGGCTCGCGGCGCGCGTTTCCGATCGCCGTATACCTCGACTATGCGCTGCAGCATACCGACAAGCGCATCGGGCTGTTCAGCGCGCTCGGCAGCATGCATCTCGGGCAGATCCGGTCGGTGCGCCAGGGCGACGTGATGATCGTGATCTCGTTCATGCCGTATGCGGACGAGACCGTGCAGGTCGCGCAGCAGGCCGTGCAGCGCGGCGCGCGCCTGATCGCGATCACCGACAGCCGGATGAGCCCGCTTGCGCGCGAGGCCGAGGTTACGCTGATGGTGCAGGACAGCGCGACGTTCGGCTTTCGCGCGCTGACGGCCACGATGGGCCTCGCGCAGAGCCTGTTCGTCGCGCTCGCGTACCGGCTCGAGCTGTCGTACCTGCCGACCGCCGACGGCGCGCACGGCACGAAAGCCGGCTGACGCGTTCTGCCGGTGTACCGCCGGCGACATCGATCGGCGGGCGGCACACCGGCCGGCTTACTTCGAGGTCGGCATCGCGAATTCGGCGCCCTTGCCGATGCTCGACGACCAGCGCTGCATCACCGACTTCTGGCGCGTGTAGAAGCGCACGCCTTCCTCGCCGTACGCGTGCATGTCGCCGAACAGGCTCTTCTTCCAGCCGCCGAAGCCATGCCACGCCATCGGCACCGGAATCGGCACGTTGATGCCGACCATCCCGACCTGGATGCGTTGCGCGAATTCGCGCGCGATGCCGCCGTCGCTCGTGAAGCACGCGACGCCGTTGCCGAACTCGTGCGCGTTGATCAGGTCGACCGCTGCGCCGAAATCCTTCACGCGCACGCAGCCGAGCACCGGCCCGAAGATTTCTTCCTTGTAGATGCGCATCTCGGGCGTCACATGGTCGAACAGCGTGCCGCCGGTGAAGAAGCCTGCCTCGCGGCCCGGCACGCGCAGCCCGCGGCCGTCGACCACCAGTTGCGCGCCTTCGCTCACGCCTTGCTCGATATAGCCTTCGATGCGCTTCAGCGCTTCGCCGGTGACGATCGGGCCCATCTCGACTTCCGGCGACATGCCGTCGCCGATCACCAGCTTGCGCGCGCGCTCGGCGACCGCCGGCACGATCCGGTCGGCCACGTCGCCGACCAGCACCGCGATGCTGATCGCCATGCAGCGTTCGCCCGCCGAGCCATACGCGGCGCCGATCAGCGCATCGACAGCCTGCTCGATGTTCGCATCGGGCATCACGACCAGATGGTTCTTCGCGCCGCCGAGCGCCTGCACGCGCTTGCCCGACTGCACCGCGCGCTGCTGCACGTAGGCCGCGATCGGCGTCGAGCCGACGAAGCTGACGGCCTGCACGTCGGGATGGTCGAGCAGCGCGTCGACCGCGCCCTTGTCGCCCTGCACGACGTTGAACACGCCGGCCGGCAGCCCGGCCTGCGTGAGCAGGTCGGCGATGAACAGCGCGGCCGACGGGTCGCGCTCGCTCGGCTTCAGCACGAACGTGTTGCCCGTCGCGATCGCGACCGGGAACATCCAGCACGGCACCATGCACGGGAAGTTGAACGGCGTGATGCCCGCGACGACGCCGAGCGGCTGGCGCATCGTCCAGTTGTCGATGCCGGTGCTGACCTGGTCGGTGAAGTCGCCCTTCAGGAGCTGCGGTACGCCGCACGCGAATTCGATGATGTCGATGCCGCGCGCGACTTCGCCCTGCGCGTCGGAGAACACCTTGCCGTGCTCGGCCGTGATGATCGCCGCGAGCGTGTCGCGATGCTCGTTCATCAGTTGCAGGAAGCGGTGCAGCACGCGTGCGCGGCGGATCGGCGGCGTCGCGGCCCAGGCCGGGAACGCGGCGTGGGCCGATGCGACGGCATGCTGCACCTCGCTGGCGTCGGCGAGTGCCACGCGGCGCGCGGCGCGGCCGAGCGCGGGATTCAGGACGTCCTGGAAGCGGCCGCTGCGGCCGGCAACGGGCGCGCCGTCGACATAGTGGCCGATGTCGGCATCGGAGGTATATGCGGGAACCGGATTCATCGTGTCTCCTGGGGGATCGGGTACGGGTGGACGGAACCTAGTCTAGGCAAACCCGCAGGGCGGGAGAAGGCCGCGCAGCTTGATTCACTGTTCAGAATTCTGAATAATCGATGAATGAATCAGCAAAATGTCCAGGCGCTCTGGCCGCATATCCATTCGCTGACGGTACTGGCCGCGGCCGGCAGTTTCACGGCCGCCGCGCAGCGGCTCGGCATCAGCAAGGCCGCGATGAGCCAGCGCATCGCCGATCTCGAAAAGGCGGCCGGCGTGCCGCTCGTGCGCCGCACGACGCGCAGTGTGCGGCTCACCGACGCGGGCCAGACGCTCGTCGACAGCACGCGCGACGCGTTCGAGTCGATCGGGCAGCACTTCGCGCGCGTGAAGGATCTGGCCGGGGAGCCGCGCGGCCTGCTGCGCGTGACGGTGCCGGTCGCGCTCGGGCGCCAGCAGGTCGTGCCGCACCTGCCCGATTTCCTGCGGCAGCATCCGGGCGTGCAGATCGAGCTCGACCTGTCGGACCGGCTGCATTCTCTGACGCAGGAAGGCTTCGACCTCGCGATCCGTCATACGACTACCGCGCCGCAGACCCACGTCGCGTGGAAGTTGTGCGACACGCGCTCGCTGCTCGTCGCGAGCCGCGACTACCTCGATGCGCGCGGCGCGCCGCGGCACCCGAGCGAACTCGTCGACCACAGCTGCCTGTGCTACCTGCGCGACAACGAATCGGCCGCGTGGAGCTTCGAGCCGGACGGCCGGCGGCGCCAGCGCGTGAGCGTGCCGGTGCGCGGCAGTTTCGCGGCGAACAACAGCGAGGCGATGCGCGAGGCCGCGCTCGGCGGGCTCGGCATCGCGCTGCTGCCGGATTTCAGCGCGCGGCGCGATCTCGATGCCGGCCGGCTCGTCGCGCTGCTCGACGGCTGGCGGCCGTCGGGCGCGTTCGGCGAGCACATCTTCGCGATCCGCCCGTACAGCCCGGTCGTGCCGAGCGCGGTGCGCGCGCTCGTGCGGCACCTGCGCGAACGGCTCGCGGGCGGCTTCTCCGGCGCATGACGCCGGTGCCGGCTGGCGCCGGGCCGTGGGCCGCCCGGGCGGGCGCGGCGGCACTGCGGTAAAATCGCAGCTTCCTCCCGCGCCTCGTGTGGCGCGTCATTCGAAGGTCGACCGCCGATGCAGATTCACAAGGAAGTGGACGCGCGCGGGCTCAATTGCCCGTTGCCGATCCTGCGTGCCAAGAAAGCGCTTGCCGATATGGAAAGCGGGCAGATCCTCAAGGTGCTCGCGACCGATCCGGGCTCGCAGCGCGATTTCGCCGCGTTCGCGAAGCAGACGGGCAACGAGATCGTCGAATCGACGACGCAGGACAAGACCTTCGTGTTCCTGATGCGCCGCCGCTAACGGCCCGCATCGCGGGTCCCGCCGTGTCCGGCTCCGGCCGGCCGCGCCTGTCTGACAATTCTTAAACCTCGATTCGTGAGCGGCTGCGTATACTGACCCGGCCGGTCGTCCGCTCCCAGCGGAGGTGCCGGCCACGGTACGTCGTACGGCGGCGGGGGCCATGCCTGACGCTACCGTCGTACAACGGGGAGAGGACATGTCCTTCAGACCAGGGACCATTCGAAGTCCGGCCGGAGCGGAATGCATCGCGTCCGTGCACGCATCGGGATTGAGCCGTATCGAGCTCGACCCGCAACAGGATCGCCACGCACGTGCCGCGCTCGAGGCCTATGCGGATTCGGCCGCGGCCGAGATGCCGTGGCTGGCCGAGTGGCTCGACGAACGGCTGCGCGATGCCGCGCAGCACGACGGCTCGGGCCTGACCTACTGCGGTGCGACGATCGAGCGCGTGTTCGATCTGGCGCAGGCGTGGGCGGCGGCCCAGCCCGACTATGCGGCCAGCGCGTGGGACCGCGTGCGCGGCCAGCTGCAGCGGATGCTTGCGCAACCGGCGCTGTCGGAGCCGCGGTCGCCGCACATGGCCGCTGACGATTTCACCGAGCCGGTGGCCGGTATCGCGGGCGCCGATTAGGCGTCCGATTGCGCAACAGAAAGGATTATTCGAAGAAAGGACGATAGTCCGCGCAATTTCTTGGCGAATTTCATACTACTATGATGAAATCGCCGGTTCGTCCGTGCCCCGTTTTTGAGATATTTAACCGGGGTCGCCGGTTTGCGCAGGTGGCGCGAGCGGCGAACGACGGCTCGCCGGCCGATATCCGGGCGCCGCGCGCAGTCTGCGCGGCCGGGGGCAGGCGCGGGAGCTGAATGGACGAATCGCTTTCGATTTGCGGGGTGCTATGAGAATTGCTGTACTGGATGACGATCCGGCCCAGACGGATTTCGTCAGTCAAACGCTGACGGCCGTCGGCCATACGTGCTATGCGTTCAAGGAAGGCAAGGCTCTGAAGAAGCGTCTGCAGCGCGAGACGTTCGATCTGCTGGTGCTCGACTGGAACGTGCCCGACATGTCCGGCGAGGAAGTGCTCAAGTGGGTGCGTGCCAACCAGACCGAGCACAGCCTGCCGATCATCTTCATGACGAGCCGCGACGACGAGGCGGGGATCACGCAGATCCTCAACGCCGGCGCCGACGACTACGTGGTCAAGCCCGTGTCGGGCCCGATCCTGCGCGCGCGCATCGGCTCGCTGCTGCGCCGCGCGTATCCGGTCAACGCCGAGGCGACCGTACGCGAATTCGATCAATTCCGTTTCGACGTGAACCTGAAGCAGGCGTACGTCGGCGACAAGGCCGTGAGCCTCACGCAAAAGGAATTCGAGCTCGCGCTGCTGCTGTTCCAGCATCTCGACCGGCCGCTGTCGCGCGCGCACATTCTCGATCTCGTGTGGAAGCAGGCGACCGACATCCCGTCGCGCACGATGGATACGCACATCTCGATGCTGCGTACCAAGCTCGGCCTGCGGCCTGAAAACGGTTATCGCCTCGCGCCGATCTACGGTTACGGCTACCGGCTCGAACGGGTCGGCCAGGGGGAACCGGAGTGACCGCGCGCATCAAGCAGCGTACGGCGAGCCTGCGCACGGCCGCGCTGCGCGCGGCCTGCGCGGTTGCATTTGCGCTTGCCGCGCAGCATGCGGCTGCGCAGCCGCCCGTTGCCGCGGGCAAGATGGTCGTCTACCGCACGCAGGCGGGCGACACGCTGTCCGACGTCGCCGCGCGCTACCTGCAGGGCGCGGACGACTGGCAACTGCTCCAGCAGATCAACGGCGTGCCCGCGCCGAAGCACCTGCAGCCCGGCGTCGCGCTGAAGCTGCCGGTCGCGCGCCTGCGCAAGGAAAAGCTGACCGCGCGCGTCATCGCGGTGCAGGGCACGGCCGAACGCGCGTCCGGCGGCACTTACGCGCCGCTTGCGAACGATGCGACGCTCGCCGAGGGCGACCGCTTGCGCACGGGCCCGAACGGCTTCGTGACGCTCGAACTCGCCGACGGCACGCACATGAGCCTGCCGCCCGACAGCCAGCTCGACCTGAAGTCGCTGCGCCGCACCGTGCTGACCGGCACGCTCGATCGCGAGTTCGAACTCACGCGCGGCTCGGTCGACAGCGAAGTCACCCATCTGAAGAAACGCGAGGACCGCTTCCAGATCCGCTCGCCGTCGGTTGTGGCCGGCGTGCGCGGCACGCGCTTTCGCGTGAACTACGACGCGGCCGGCAATGCGTCGACGCGCGTCGAAGTGCTCGACGGCACTGTCGGCGTCGCGGGCGACCGGCAGCCGGCCGACCCGACGCTCGTGCATGCGAACTTCGGCAGCGTCGCGACGTCGTCCGGCGCGGTCGGTGCGCCCGTCGAACTGCTGCCCGCACCGGCGCTCGCGCATGCCGACAAGGTGCAGGACGAGCCCGACGTCGCGTTCGACGTCGCGCCGCTCGCACAGGCGCATGCATACCGCCTGCAGCTCGCGCACGACGCGGGGCTGTTCGACCTGTTCCGCGAAACGCGCACCGATTCGCCGCGCGCGGTCTTCCACGACGTGCCGAACGGAAACTACTTCGTGCGAATCGCCGCGATCGATGCCAACGGCCTCGAGGGGCTGCCGCGCACCTATGCGTTCGAGCGCCGCGTGATGGGGCTCGACGCGAGCGCGTCGCCCGGCGCGGGCGGCTACGAGTTCCGGTGGTCGCCGAACGGTTCGGGCCAGGATGCGCGCTACCGGTTCGTGCTGTCGCGCTCGAAGGACCTGAGCGCGCCGGTCGTCGACCAGGTCGGCCTGCAAGCGCGCCAGATCACCGTCGCGCACCTGCCGCCGGGCGACTATTTCTGGGCCGTGACCGTCGAGGAATTCGAAGGCGGCAAGTTCTACGAGAAGACCAGTCCGGTCAGCGCGTTCACGCTGTCGCGCTGACCCGCGGCGCATGAAACCCGACTCCGTTTCCCCGCGGCGGCACCTCGGCCGCCGCTTCCTGATCGAGTGGCTCGCGATCGGCTGCCTCGGGATCGCGGTGATCCTCGTGTGCGCGCTCGGCCGCCTGTCATCGAGCGTCGACGGGCTGATCTACGACCGCCTGCTGATGCTGCGCAGCCTGCCGCTGTCGCCCGACGTGGTCGTCGTCGACATCGACAACCAGAGCGTGTCGGCGCTCGGCCGCTGGCCGTGGCCGCGCGACGTGCATGCACGGCTGCTCGACACGCTGGCGCGCGCGCAGCCGGCCGCCGTCGTCTACGACGTGCTGTTCACCGAACCGTCGCCGGAGGATCGCGCGTTCGCGGACGCGATGAGCCACGTGCCGACCTTCCTGCCCGTGCTGCTGAGCCCCGAGCAGGCGGACGGCACGCGTGCCGTCGATCCGCCGGTGGCCGCGCTCGCCGCGCGTGCGATGGGGCTCGGCCACATCAACCTCGAAGTCGATCGCGACGGCATCGTGCGCAGCGTCGCGCTGTTCGAAAGCGACGGCCGCGTGCGCTGGCCGCAACTGATGGTGCCCGTGTACCGCGCGATCCAGGGCGGCCAATTGCATCCGGTCGGCGGCGTGCCCGGCGCGAACGCGCACGACCTGTCGCGCGATGCGGCCGACGAGGGCCGCTACCTGATCCCGTTCAGCCGCAACACGCCTGCCTATCCGACGCTGTCGTTCGACGACGTGCTCGAAGGGCGCGTGAAGCCCGACGCGCTGCGCGGCAAGATCGTCGTCGTCGGCGTGACGGCGTCGGGGCTCTACGACCGCTTCGCGACGCCCGTGTCCGGCGAGTTCGGCCCGCTCGCCGGCGTGTATATCCATGCCAACGTGCTCGACATGCTGGCAACCGGCAGCGCGATCTCGCCCGCGTCGCGCGCGGGGTTGTTCGCCGCGTCGCTGCTGCCGCTCGCCGTGCTGCTGGGCGGCTTCCTGATGCTGTCGCCGTGGCGCGCGCTGCTGCTGACGCTGAGCCTTGCCGCGCTTGCCGTCGTCGCAAGCCTGGCGTTGCTGTTCGAGGCGCGCGTCTGGCTGTCGCCGGCGCCGGCGATCTTCGGGCTGGTCGCCGTCTACCCGATCTGGAACTGGCGGCGCCTGGAAATGACGATGTCGTACCTGCGCCGCGAGCTGCAGCGGCTCGCCGACGAGCCGCACCTGCTGCCCGAGGCGCCGCGCACGCGCAGCGTCGGCGGCGACGTGCTCGAGCGGCAGATGGCGTTGATGGCGCAAGCCGCGCAGCGCGTACAGGACATGAAGCGCTTCGTATGGGACAGCCTCGACAGCATGCCCGAACCGATCTTCGTGACCGACCTGGCCGGCACCGTGCTGATCGCGAACCATGCGGCGAAGCGCTACGGGTCGCGGCTCGCGCTGCCGCTGCCGGAAGGGCGGCCGCTGCGCACCGCGCTCGGCGAACTGACGTTCATGAAGACCGTCGACGGCAACCCCGAACACGATGCGGCGATCCGCGAGCACTGGCCGGCCGCGCTCGACCCGACGCTCGAGGCCGAGCACGACGCGATGGCGCGCGGCATCGAGGTGCGCGATCGCGACGGGCTCGACCATCTGTTACGCTACGCGGCCTGTACGAACGCGCAGGGCCGCGTGACGGGCTGGATTGCCGGCCTCGTCGACGTGACCGAGCTGCACGCGGCCGAGCGGCACCGCGAGGAAGCGCTGCACCTGCTGTCGCACGACATGCGCTCGCCGCAGTCGTCGATCCTCGCGCTCGTCGAGATCGAGCGCGACCGCGTCGAGACCGACGCGATGCGCGGGCTGCTCGCGCGGATCGAGCGCTATGCGCACCGCGCGCTGTCGCTCGCCGACGAATTCGTGCAGTTGGCGCGCGCGGAGTCGCAGGTGTACCAGTTCGAGGTGACGAGCCTCGTCGACGTGCTGATCGATGCGAGCGACGAGGTGTGGCCGCAGGCTCAGGCGAAGCACATCCGCGTCGACACCGGCGTCGGCACCGACATATGCTGGGTGCGCGCGGACCGCTCGCTGATCACGCGTGCATTCGTGAACCTGTTGAACAATGCGGTCAAATACAGTCCGTCCAACACGGTGATCACGTGTACGCTGACGGTCGAGCACGCGTCGAAACGGATGTTCTGTACGATTCGCGATCAGGGGTACGGCATCGCGCCGGAAGATCAGCGGCATCTGTTCGAGCGTTTCAAGCGATTCCATGTCGGCGAGCGGCCCGAGATTTCGGGTTCCGGGCTCGGCATGGCATTCGTGAAGACGGTCGTCACGCGCCATGGGGGCAGCGTGTCGGTCGACAGCGAAGTCGGTGTCGGCACCGCGGTGACGGTTTCGCTGCCCGCGATCGACGAGCCGTCCGCCTGACAGGGCCGGGCGCGACGGCAGGTATTGGGGGAAAGCCATGAGAAAGGAATGGGCGGCGGCCGCGCTGGCGGCATCGCTGTTGACGGGTTGCGCCGGCGTGACGAGCGGCGTGAGTGCGGTCGGGCAGCCGAACGCGTTTGCATCCGATGCGCACGGCTACGATTTCGTGCGGACGGCCGCACAGGCCGACGACGCCGAATACGGGCAGATCGAGACGCTCGTGCGCGACGAACTCGCGCACCGCGGCTTCGACGCGCAGCCGCTTGCGGCCGCGCGCTACCGGCTGTCGATCGCGTATGCGACGCAGCCGGCGTCGGTCGCGGCGAGCGCCGACCACTGCGGCGCCGCGAGCAGCGCATGCGTGACGGTCGACGGCCCGGCGCCGTTCGCGCTGCCGTTCATGGGCAGCGTGTATCGCCACGTGCTGACGCTGCGTTTCGTCGATGCGAAATCGGGTGCCGACGTCTATCGCGTATCGGCCGCGCTGCGCGATCGCGACCCCGGCACGCAGCAGGCCGCGCCGGCGCTCGTGAAGAGCGCGCTCGCGAAGCTGCCGTTCGGTGACGGCGGCGGCTGGCTCGTCAAGACGAAAAAAGACGACGCGGGCGGAATGCCGGGCGTCGTCTCGATAAAGCCGGCCGAAGCGCGCTGAGCGGCGGCCGGTGAGGTGAGGGCGGGCCCGCCGGGGCGAGCCCTTGCCGCGTTCAGGCGGCCGGTTGTGCGCCGTCGCGCGTGCGCAGGTACGCTTCGAAGTCCGCGCCGACTTCCGGGTGGCGCAGCGCGAATTCGACCGTCGCCTTCAGGTAGCCGAGCTTGCTGCCGCAGTCGTAGCGCGTGCCCTGGTACTTGTAGGCCAGCACCTGTTCATCGGCGAGCAGTGCTTGGATCGCGTCGGTGAGCTGCAGTTCGCCGCCCGCGCCGGGCTTCAGCGCACGCAGGTGTTCGAAGATCCGCGGCTTCAGGATATAGCGGCCCACGACGCCGAGGTTCGACGGCGCGACTTCCGGCGCCGGCTTCTCGATGATCGCCGACATCTTGACGATCGACTCTTCCCACTCCTTGCCGTCGACGATCCCGTACGATTTCGTCTCCGACGGCGGGATCTCTTCGACGCCGATCACCGAGCTGTGATAGTGGTCGAACACGTCGACCATCTGCTTCATCACGGGCGGATTGCCGTCGAGCAGGTCGTCGGCGAGGATCACCGCGAACGGATTGTCGGCCACGAGCTTTTCCGCGCACAGCACCGCATGGCCGAGGCCGAGCGCTTCCGGCTGGCGCACGTAGAAGCAGTCGACATGGCTCGGCTTGATGCTGCGCACGAGTTCGAGCAGCTTTTCCTTGCCGCGCGCCTCGAGTTCGGCCTCGACTTCGTACGACTTGTCGAAGTGATCCTCGATCGCGCGCTTGCTGCGCCCGGTGACGAAGATCATCTCGGTAATGCCGGCGGCGATCGCTTCCTCGACTGCGTACTGGATCAGCGGCTTGTCGACGACCGGCAGCATTTCCTTCGGGCTCGCCTTCGTTGCCGGGAGGAACCGCGTGCCGAGGCCGGCAACGGGGAATACCGCCTTGGTGACTTTCAACATGATCGAACCTTTATTCCTGTAATCGACTTGTCAGACGAGGTATGTTCACGTCCCCATTATAGTGAACGCAAACGGCCTTACCGATTGTTACGCAGGCAACCGGTCGAGCTGCGCACGCAGTTTCTCGAGCGTGCTCTGGAATTCGGCGACGCGCTTTTGCTCCTGTTCGACCACGGCCGGCGGCGCTTTCGCGACGAAGGCCTCGTTGCCGAGCTTCGCGTTGCACTTCACGATCTCGCCCGACAGGCGCGCGATTTCCTTCGACAGGCGCTCGCGCTCGGCCGCGACGTCGATTTCCACCTTCAGCACCAGCTTGTTCGGGCCGACGATCGCGATCGGCGCACCGTGCGCTTCCTTGTCGAGCGCCGCTTCGTCCGCGAGGATCTGCACTTCCGACAGGCGCGCGAGGGCCTGGACGTACGGCGCGAACGAGCGCAGGCGCTCGGCATCGCCGGCCGCGAGCAGCGGCACCTTCGTCGCCGGCGACAGGTTCATCTCGCCGCGCAGGTTGCGGCACGCGTCGACGATCGCCTTCAGGTCGGCCGCCCACTGTTCGGACGCCTCGTCGATCTTCTTCAACTCGGCGAGCGGATACGCCTGCGTCATCAGCGACGCTTCGCCCTCGGCCTTGCCCTGCGGATAACGGCCCGCGAGCGGCGCGACCTTCTGCCAGAGCGCTTCGGTGATGAACGGGATGACCGGGTGCGCGAGCCGCAGCACTGTTTCCAGCACGCGCAGCAGCGTGCGGCGGGTCGCGCGTTGCTGTTCCGGCGTGCCGTTCTGGATCTGCACCTTCGCGAGTTCGAGATACCAGTCGCAGTATTCGTCCCACACGAACTTGTAGATGCTGGTCGCGACGTTGTCGAAGCGGTAATCGGCGAAACCCTTCGCGATGTCGGCTTCGACGCGCTGCAGCAGCGACACGATCCAGCGGTCGGCCGCCGAGAAGTCGAGGTAGCCGCCGGGGCCGCAATCGCCCGCGCCGCACACTTCCGGCTTGTCGAGCCCGCAGTCGTGGCCTTCGCAGTTCATCAGCACGAAGCGCGTCGCGTTCCACAGCTTGTTGCAGAAGTTGCGGTAGCCTTCGCAGCGCGCGAGGTCGAAGTTCACGTTGCGGCCGAGCGTCGCCATTGACGCCATCGTGAAACGCAGCGCGTCGGTGCCGAACGCGGGGATGCCGTCCGGGAATTCCTTGCGCGTCTTCTTCTCGATCGTCGCGGCCTGCTTCGGATTCATCAGGCCCGTCGTGCGTTTCGCGACCAGCGCTTCGAGGTCGATGCCGTCGACGATGTCGATCGGGTCGAGCGTGTTGCCCTTGCTCTTCGACATCTTCTGGCCTTCCGCGTCGCGCACGAGGCCATGCATGTAGACGGTGTGGAACGGCACCTTGCCGGTGAAGTGCGTGGTCATCATCACCATCCGGGCGACCCAGAAGAAGATGATGTCGAAGCCCGTGACGAGCACCGACGACGGCAGGAAATGCTTCAGTTCGGGCGTTTCGTTCGGCCAGCCGAGCGACGAGAACGGCACGAGCGCCGACGAGAACCACGTGTCTAGCACGTCCTCGTCGCGCTTCAGCGCACCCGTGTAGCCCTTGGCGGCGGCCTGTGCGCGCGCGTCTTCCTCGCTGCGCGCGACGAACACCTCGCCGTTCTCGCCGTACCACGCCGGAATCTGGTGGCCCCACCACAGCTGGCGCGAGATGCACCAGTCCTGGATGTTCTCGAGCCACTGGTAGTAGGTGGTCGTCCAGTTCTCCGGGACGAACTTGATCTGGCCGTCGCGCACGACGTCGAGCGACACCTCGGTGATCGACTTGCCCGGGTGGAACGTGCCTTCCGGCGCCGGCTTCGTCATCGCGACGAACCACTGGTCGGTCAGCAGCGGCTCGATCACGACGCCCGTGCGGTCGCCGCGCGGCACCATCAGCTTGTGCGGCTTGACCGAGTCGAGGAAGCCTTCTGCGTCGAGGTCGGCGACGATCGCCTTGCGCGCGTCGAAGCGGTCGAGACCGCGATACTGCTCGGGGCCGTTGTCGTTGATCTTCGCGTCGAGCGTCAGGATCTCGATCGGCGCGAGCTGGTGGCGCAGGCCGACCTGGTAGTCGTTGAAGTCGTGCGCGGGCGTGACCTTCACGACGCCCGTGCCGAACTCGCGGTCGACGTAGTCGTCGGCGATCACCGGGATCTCGCGGCCGGTCAGCGGCAGCGTCACGAGCTTGCCGATCAGGTGCGCGTAGCGCTCGTCTTCCGGATGGACCATCAGCGCGACGTCGCCGAGCATCGTTTCCGGGCGTGTGGTCGCGACCGTCAGCGAGCCCGAACCGTCGACGAGCGGGTAGCGGATGTGCCACAGGTGGCCGTTTTCCTCTTCGCTCACGACCTCGAGATCCGACACCGCGGTGAGCAGTACCGGATCCCAGTTGACGAGGCGCTTGCCGCGGTAGATCAGGCCCTGTTCATGGAGCGTGACGAACACGTCGCGCACGGCGGCCGACATCTTGTCGTCCATCGTGAAGTATTCGCGCGACCAGTCGGTCGACGCGCCGAGCCGGCGCACCTGGTCCGTGATCGTCGAACCGGACTTCTGCTTCCATTCCCACACGCGCTCGACGAACTTCTCGCGGCCGAGGTCGTGGCGCGACACGCCCTGCGCGTCGAGCTGGCGCTCGACGACGATCTGGGTGGCGATCCCCGCGTGGTCGGTGCCGGGCACCCACAGCGTGTTCTCGCCGAGCATCCGGTGGTAGCGGGCGAGGCCGTCCATGATCGTCTGGTTGAACGCGTGGCCCATGTGCAGCGTGCCCGTCACGTTCGGCGGCGGCAGCTGGATCGCGAAATCGGGTCGGGTTGCGTCGAACGCCGGGGTGGCATAGGCGCGTTTTTCCCACTCCGGCCCCCATTGGGATTCGATGTTGTGGGGTTCGAAACTCTTCGCAAGCGTGCTGTCGCTCATAGAAAATCTGCCAAAAAATGCGTGTGAACTGGATGCGGAATCTGACAATTATAGATGCATCGATATTGATGGTCAGTCACTGATATCGGCGCATCGATATTTGCCAGCTATTACGGACCTCACCCGGCACACGCTGCTGCCATCGCAGCAGGTTTGCTCGATCACGGATGGCAAGCGTCGCGACCGACTTATAATGTCGGGTCCGCATTTTTCTCGCCCGTCCGCCGCCGCTCCATGCCCGATCTGCTCGCCAATCTGAACCCCGAACAACACGCCGCCGTCACGTTGCCGAACGAACCGGCGCTGATCCTTGCAGGGGCGGGCAGCGGCAAGACCCGCGTGCTGATCACGCGCATCGCGTGGCTGATCCAGCAGGGCTACGCGTCGCCGCCCACCGTGCTTGCCGTCACCTTCACGAACAAGGCCGCGCGCGAGATGATGGCGCGCCTGTCGGCGATGATGCCGATCGACACGCGCGGGATGTGGATCGGCACGTTCCACGGCCTGTGCAACCGGATGCTGCGCACGCACTGGCGCGACGCCGGCCTGCCGCAGACCTTCCAGATCCTCGACACGGCCGACCAGCTGTCCGCGATCAAGCGGATGATGAAGGCGGCGAACGTCGATGACGAGAAATATCCGCCGAAGAACGTCCAGTACTTCATCAACAACGCGAAGGAACAGGGGCTGCGTCCCGACAAGGTCGACGCGACCGACAACTTCAACCGCAAGTTCGTCGAGCTGTACCAGGCGTACGACCAGCAGTGCCAGCGCGAGGGCGTCGTCGATTTTCCCGAGCTGCTGCTGCGCTGCTACGAACTGCTCGCGTACAACGCGCCGCTGCGCGCGCACTACCAGGCGCGCTTCAAGCACATCCTCGTCGACGAGTTCCAGGACACCAACAAGCTGCAGTACGCGTGGCTCAAGATGCTCGCGGGCGGCCAGAACGCGATCTTCGCGGTCGGCGACGACGACCAGTCGATCTACGCGTTCCGCGGCGCGAACGTCGGCAACATGCGCGACTTCGAAGACGAATTCCGCGTGCGCAACCTGATCAAGCTCGAGCAGAACTACCGGTCGCACGGCAACATCCTCGATGCGGCGAACCAGCTGATCTCGAACA
This sequence comes from Burkholderia catarinensis, assembly GCF_001883705.2. Taxonomy (GTDB): domain Bacteria; phylum Pseudomonadota; class Gammaproteobacteria; order Burkholderiales; family Burkholderiaceae; genus Burkholderia; species Burkholderia catarinensis. The sequence continues at coordinate 22,668 of NZ_MDEQ02000033.1, read as the reverse complement.
ATGCGCACCGCCTCGGCAAGAACCTGCGCACCGACGCGGGCCACGGCGAGCCCGTGCGCGTGTACGAGGCGAGCACCGATTCCCAGGAAGCCGGCTGGATCGTCGAGGAGATCCGCTCGCTGATCAACACCGGGATGGCGCGCAGCGAAGTGGCCGTCCTGTACCGCAGCAACGCGCAGTCGCGCTCGATCGAGCACACGCTGATGTCGTCGGGCATCCCGTACCGCGTGTACGGCGGCCTGCGCTTCTTCGAGCGGCAGGAAGTGAAGCACGCGCTCGCGTACCTGCGCCTGATCGACAACCCGAACGACGATACGGCGTTCGTGCGGGTCGTGAATTTCCCGACCCGCGGGATCGGCGCGCGCTCGATCGAGCAGCTGGCCGACGCCGCGCGGCTGTACGGCTGCTCGATGGCCGCCGCGATTCCGTACGTGACGGGCAAGGCCGGCACGAGCCTCGGCGGGTTCGCGAACCTGGTCGCGAAGATGCGCGCCGAAACCCAGCAGATGAACCTGCCCGACACCGTCGAGCACGTCGTGCGCGCGAGCGGCCTCGCCGATTTCTACCAGGGCGAGCGCGAAGGGCAGGACCGCCTCGAGAACTTGCAGGAACTCGTGAACGCGGCCACCGCGTTCATCGCCGAGGAAGGCTACGGGCTCGACACGCCGGCCCGCTCGATCCCGCTGCGCGCGGGCGCGATCGCGGCGCCCGGGCTCGGTGCGCCGACAGACGATCCGGCGGTCGACGTGCTCGACCCGGAATCGCCCGCCGACCCGGCACAGAACCCCGACACGATGACGCCGCTCGCGGGCTTCCTGTCGCATGCGTCGCTGGAGGCCGGCGACAACCAGGCGCAGGCCGGCCAGGACGCCGTGCAACTGATGACGGTGCACGCGGCGAAGGGGCTCGAATTCTCGGCCGTGTTCATCACGGGCCTCGAGGAAGGGCTGTTCCCGCACGAGAACAGCGTGCTCGAATCGGACGGTCTCGAGGAAGAGCGCCGGCTGATGTATGTCGCGATCACGCGCGCGAAGGAGCGGCTCTACCTGTCGTTCGCGCAGAGCCGGATGCTGCACGGCCAGACGCGCTACAACGTGCGTTCGCGCTTCTTCGACGAGCTGCCGGAGCACGTGCTGAAGTGGTTGACGCCGAAGGTCGAGGCCGGTTCGCGCTGGGGCGGGCGTTCGGACAACGCCGGGTACGGGCGCGACTGGTTCGCGCGGCCGGGCGGCGGCAGTCGCGAGCAGATCGTCGACGCGGCCGTGACCGCGCCGCTGCCCGCGTTCGCGGACAAGCAGCGCGCCGCCGGCGCCGGCTTCCGGGTCGGCCAGCAGGTGTTCCATACCAAGTTCGGCGAAGGCACGGTCACCGCGCTCGAGGGCAACGGCGCCGATGCGAAGGCGCAGGTGAAGTTCAAGCGGCACGGCGAGAAGTGGCTCGCGCTCGCGGTCGCGAAACTGCAGACGGTGGAATGATGAGCATCGACCTGGTTGTGACGCCTGCGGCACGCCCGCTCGGCATTCTGGCTGCGCTGCCCGAGGAACTCGGCGACCTGATCGCCGCGATGCGCGCCGACGGCGCGATGAAGACGGTCACGCTCGGCCGCCGCGACTATCACGTCGGCACCGTGCACGGCGCGGCCTGCGTCGTGACGCTCGCGCGGGTCGGCAAGGTCGCGGCCGCGGCGACGGTCAGCGCGCTGATCCACGTGTTCGGCGTGGCGGGCGTCGTGTTCACCGGCGTCGCGGGCGGCGTGTCGCGCACGGTGCGTGTCGGCGACGTCGTCGTGGCCGACATGCTGCTGCAGCACGATCTCGACGCGTCGCCGCTCTTTCCGCGCTACGAGGTGCCGCTGCTCGGCATCACGCGTTTCGCGACCGACGCGGCACTGACGGCGCGTCTGCGGGCCGCATGCACGCTGTTCGTCGCGGAAGAGGGCGCGCGGTTCGCCGAGCGCTTCGGGCTGGCCGGCGCGACGCTGCACGCCGGGCTCATCATCAGCGGCGACCGCTTCGTGTCGAGCGAGCGCGAGGTCTTCGCGCTGCGCGACGCGCTGCCGGACGCACTCGCGGTCGAAATGGAAGGCGCCGCGATCGCGCAGGTGTGCGCGGAGCATGACGTGCCGTTCGCGCTCGTGCGCACGATTTCCGATACGGCCGACGATCACGCCACGCAGTCGTTCTCGCACTTCCTGTCGGCGATCGCGAGCAGCTATTCGTCCGGCATCCTCAAGCGTTTCCTGACGCTGCATGCGACGACGGCGGCCTGAAGCCGCTGTCGTTTTCTCCGTTCAAGCCGGTCGACCGGCCGCGGCGCGCGCGCCGCGGCCGGCTTGTCACGCCTTCTTGCGCCGGCTGCTTTCGAGGTTCGGCAGGAACACCGTCAGCACGCCGATCAGCGGCAGGAACGAGCACACCTTGTAGACGAACGGGATGCTCGTCGCGTCGGCGAGCTGGCCGAGCACGGCCGCGCCGACGCCGCCGAGGCCGAACGCGAAACCGAAGAACAGGCCCGCGACCATCCCGACCTTGCCGGGCATCAGCTCCGTCGCGTAGACGAGGATCGCGGCGAACGCCGACGCCAGCACGATACCGATGATCACGGTCAGCACGCTCGTCCAGAACAGGTTCGCGTACGGCAACAGCAGCGTGAACGGCGCAACGCCGAGGATCGATGCCCAGATCACGTACTTGCGGCCGATCCGGTCGCCGACGGGCCCGCCGATCAGCGTGCCGGCCGCCACGGCCGCGAGGAACACGAACAGGTGGATCTGCGCGGCCTGCACCGACAGGTGGAACTTGTCGATCAGGTAGAACGTGAAATAGCTGTTGATGCTTGCGAGGTAGAAGTACTTCGAGAACACGAGCAGCACCAGCACGCCGATCGCGCCCATCACGCGGCCGCGCGACAGCGTCGGGTGGCCGGCCGCCGCGGCCTTCTTCTTCATCGACGGGTGCTTCTTGTACCAGTGGCCGATCTGCGTGAGCACGATCATCGCGACGAGCGCGGCCGCCGAGAACCACGCGATGCTGTGCTGGCCGTGCGGAATGATCACGAGCGCGGCGAGCAGCGGCCCGAGCGCGGAGCCCGCATTGCCGCCCACCTGGAACACCGACTGAGCGAGCCCGTGCTGGCCGCCCGATGCCATCCGCGCGACGCGCGACGATTCAGGATGGAACACCGACGAACCGCAGCCGACGAGCGCCGCGGCCACCAGCAGCATCTGGAAATTCGGCGCGACCGACATCAGCAGCAGCCCCGCGAGCGTGAAGCCCATGCCGATCGGCAGCGAATACGGCTTCGGACGCTTGTCGGTATAGAGGCCGATGAGCGGCTGCAGCAGCGACGCGGTGATCTGGTAGGTGAGCGTGATCAGGCCGATCTGCGCGAACGACAGCGCGAACTGGCTCTTGAGCATCGGATAGATCGCGAGGATCAACGACTGGATCATGTCGTTGAGCATGTGCGAGAAACTGATCGCGCCCAGCACCGGGTAGACGGTGCGGGGCACGGGTGGCGCGGACGGCTGGGCGGCGGCGGCGCCGGCGGATCCGGTGTCGAGGCTGGTTTCCATGTGAGCTGAGCGAGTTGAGGTGGCGGGCGCGCTCTGATGGGGATCGGCGCGTTTTGAATCGTTGCTGCGTCAAAGAAGTGTAATGTGGCGTATCGAGAATGTCAGGCCAAGTTTTATCGCGAATCGGACATTGATCCGACAGATCGGCCGGCCCCTGCTTTTTTGAACGGGTATAACGCTGGCGGCGCGTCTGCTCGTCCACAAGGCGGAGCGCGGGGCGTGTTTTACCGGACTCAAGAAACGGCGGTGGCGGCCGTAGAACGACTCAATGACGACAGGCGCGCCGCGCCCGGCACCGGCTATCCGCCGTGCGGGCGCAGGACGCGCGGCATGACCTGCCATCGCGGGATTGCCGGAGCGCCGGCCGCCGGAACCGACCTTTCCGGCAGCGTGATCAATACGGGGATATATCGATGAAAGCAGCATCATTGCATCCGCAGCCAGGTGCGGCAGCCGCCGCACCCGGCGTTGCCGCCCGTCGCGCCGCACGGCGCCCGCGCGCGTCGCGTCGCGAGCGCCGGCCGTGGACCGTCAAGGCGACGTTGCGCGCCGCATTCGCGATCCTGCTGGCCGGCACGCTGGCGATCGGCATGTTTTCGCTGTGGCAGATCAGCCGGCTGAACGCGTCGATCTCGTCGGTCTACGAGCAGGGTCACGTCGCGAGCCGCGCGGCCGAGGAGGTCCGGGCCGAGGTGCTGCGTGCGAGCCGTGCCCAGAAGATGCTGCTGACCGCGACCACCGCGAAGGAGCGCGACGAACTGGGCGCCGACGTCGGCGCGGGGCTCGCGTCGATCGGCCAGGCGCTCGGCACGCTGCAGCGCTACGCGGATCCGGCCGACGCGGACGATTCGGCCCGATTGCGCGCCTTCTCGACGGTGGTGGGCACGTGGAGCGCGCATCTGCGCGATTTCGTCGCGCTCGTGCGCGCGCAGCCGCTCGACCTGTCGCAGATGAACTGGCAGGTCGGCACGCAGGACGTGTCGCTTCTGGTCGAAACCGGCAAGCTCGAGAAACTCGTCGCCGAACTCGTGAAAACGCGCGGCGCGAAGTCGAAGGCGACGCTCGATGCGTCCGCCACCATTTTCTCGTCGTCGTTCGCGATGATCGCGGCGATGACGGCTGCGCTGATCGTTCTCGCGATCGCGATCGCCGAGCGCGTCGTGCGCCGTCTCGCGTCGCAGCTCGGCGGCGAGCCCGCGCACGCGAAGGCGATCGCCGCGGACATCGCGCGCGGCGACCTGACGCGACCGATCGTGCTCGGCCAGCACGACCGCGACAGCATGGTGCGCGCGCTGGCCGAGATGCAGACGGGGCTCGCGGCGACCGTCGGCGAGATCGCCGTCAGCGCCGAGGCCATCGCGGCCGCGTCCGGCGAGATCTCCACCGGCAATCTCGACCTGTCGCGGCGCACCGAGCAGCAGGCCGTCGCGCTCGAGCGCACCGCGGCCAGCATGGAGCAGCTCACGTCGACCGTGCGGCAGAACGCCGAGAATGCGCGGCAGGCGAGCGCGCTCGCGGCCAATGCGTCGGCCGTCGCGGAGACGGGCGGTGAAGTCGTCGGGCGCGTGGTCGCGACGATGAGCGAGATCGACGACAGCGCGAAAAACATTCGCGACATCATCGGTACGATCGAGGGGATCGCGTTCCAGACCAACATTCTCGCGTTGAACGCGGCGGTCGAGGCCGCGCGTGCCGGCGAGCAGGGGCGCGGCTTCTCGGTGGTCGCGGGCGAGGTACGCCTGCTCGCGCAGCGCGCGGCAACGGCGGCGAAGGAGATCCGCGGGCTGATCGGCGCGTCGGTCGAGCGCGTCGCGAACGGCGCGGCGCTCGCGCACGATGCGGGCCGCACGATGGGCGACGTCGTGCGCGCGGTCAAGCGCGTGACCGACATCATCGGCGAGATTTCCGCGGCCTCGGACGAGCAGAGCGCCGGGATCGACGAGATCGGCCGCGCGGTCACGCAGATGGACGCCGGCACGCAGCAGAACGCGGCCCTCGTCGAGCAGGCCGCTGCCGCGGCGAACGCGCTCGACGAGCAGGCGCAGGCATTGAAGTCGCTGGTCGGGCGCTTTCGCATCGCGGCCTGAGCGCGCTGCGCGGCCCGGAGATTACGACTTCTTCTGCTTGTCGGGATCGATGATGACCGTGCAGGTCGTGCCCGCCGACAGCACCACGTCGGCCGGCACTTCGTCGATCCGGATGCGCACCGGCACGCGCTGCGCGAGGCGCACCCAGTTGAAGGTCGGGTTCACGTCCGCGACGAGGTCGCGGCTTTGCGGGTTGTCGCGATCGTAGATGCCGCGCGAGATGCTTTCGACGTGGCCCTTCATCACGCCGCCGCTCATCAGCCGCATTTCGGCCGGCGCGCCGATCTTCACGCGCGGCAGCTTGGTTTCCTCGAAGTAGCCGTAGACCCAGAACGAGTGGCTGTCGACGATCGCGAGCTTCGCCTGGCCGGCCACCGCGTAGTTGCCCTTGAACGTCTGCAGGTTCGTGATGTAGCCGTCGACCGGCGCGACGACGCGCGTGCGCTCGAGATTGAGCTTCGCGGCGTCGAGCGCGGCGATCGCCTGCTGGTACTGCGCATCGGCGCTCGACGCGCTGTGCGCCGCGTTTTCACGGTTTTCCTTCGACACGACGAGCGCGTCGAGATCCGCGCGGCGGGCCGCGTCGTCACGGCGCATCTGCAGTTCCGCGCGGCGGGCGGCGACGGCCGCCTGCGCCTGCTCGACCGCGATCTGGTAGTGCGACGGGTCGATCTGCATGATCAGGTCGCCCTTTTTCACGAGCTGGTTGTCATGCACGGGCAGCTCGACGATCGCGCCCGACACGTCCGGCGCGACGTTGACGATCTCGGCGCGCACGCGCCCGTCGCGCGTCCACGGATCGTCCATGTAGTGCACCCACAGCGAGCGCCCGATCAGGATCGCGACGAGAAGGATGACGGCGGTCGCGACGAAGCCGAAGAGTTTTCTGAGAATCATGATGGTTCGGAATCAACGGTAAACGGCAAGACTCAGTCCGCCGCAAATGCAGACGAGAAGGCAGGCCCGGAACAGCGACGGGTGCCAGACGAGACGGTAGAGGCCCGTGTAGGCGAGCAGGCGGTCGACGGCCCAGGTCGCGAGCGCGCCCAGGACGAACATCAGCACCACCGTCGGCATGTAGGCATCGAGAATGGCGATTTCACGCGGCATCATGACGAGGCTCCTGGTTGGGGGCGCGCGGGGCGGTTGCGGTTGAGCGGCTCGAGCGGCGATTCCGGATCGAGCAGCGCGGTGCGCACGAAATGCAGATGGCTCAGGATGCGCTGCAGCCGGTGGCGCTCGTCGCGCGACGGCTCGAACGCGTCGAGCGTCTGCCGGGTCGCGTCGATTGCCGCATTGGTCGCGGCGAGCGTCGCATCGAAGCGCTCGGGGCTCGGCTTCGAGAACAGCGTCGACAGCGCGGCGCGCATCGTCTCGATCGCGCGACGCCACGGCATCGCCGGCGCATAGCGCGGGTCGGACGGCAGCGTCGCCAGCTCGTGACGCAGGTCGATCGCCGCGTTGCCGGCTTCGAGCACCGCGAACATCCAGCGCAGCGCGTCGCGCTGCACGTCGGGCTGGTCGGCCGACAGCGTGTGCGCCTGGTACATCAGGTCGCGCGCACCGCTCTCGAAGCGCGTGCGCAAGCCGGCGAGCCGCGCGTGGCAGGCCGCGACGGCCTGGTGGCGCAGGTCGGCGAACAGCCGCTTCTTGAGCCACGGTGCGGTCGGCGGGAACAGCACCGCGAACGCGATCGCCGATACCAGCATCGACAGCACGAGCGCGAGCGCGTCGTTCATGAAGCTCGTGGGATCGTAGTGCGTGATGCTGTCGGGGCCGGCGAGGAAGCAGAAGAAAATCAGGTAGCCCATCCCGTAGCCGGCGAGCTTCGGCTTCAACGTCATGAAGATGCCGATCGCGAGCAGCGGCGCGAGCGCGACGCACAGCAGCGGGAAGCCGTCGATGTGCGGGTAGATGCCGAACGTCAGCAGGAAGCCCGTACAGACGGCGAGCGCCGTTCCCATGCCCATCTGCGCGGACATCGCGGTCGGGCGCGGCGTCGACGACGCGAGCGCGCAGGTGGCGGCCGCCGTCAGCGTGAGCGTCACGCCGCTCGGCCACGCGGTCTCGATCCAGAACCAGCCGAGCACGAGGATCACGGTCGCGGTGCGAATCGCCGCGATCACCATGGCCGTCATGTTGGTGCGCGGCTCGTAGCGCTCGATCCAGCGTTCGCGCTCGTGCGTCGCGGTCGACAGCGACGCGTAGGTCGCCGCGTACTCGTGCAGGTCGGTGATGAAGCGGTACAGCAGCTCGGCGGCCGTATCGAAATCGAGCAGCGGAAAGTCCGGCTGCGTCTCGAGGGCCGCGCGCGTCGCGCGGATGCGGCGCGGCAGCGCGTCGCGCCACGCGAGCAGTTGCTCGGCCGCATGCCCCGCGTCGATCGACGTGCGCACGGGTTCGCCGGCGGGCGTCAGCAGCAGCGGCGCGATCTCGCGGAAGTACGGCTCGATCGCGTCGATCGCGGCCTGCGCGCCGGCCGCATGCAGCCGGTTCATCAACTGGTGCAGCGCATGGAAGCGGCTCGACGCGCTCATGAATTCGCTGTTCAGCCGCGCGAGGCGGCCGCTGCGCATCCGCGTGTCCGGATCCTCGAACACGGCCATGCTGCGCGCGGCCTCGAACCCGACCACGTCGGCGACGAAGCGCGTATGGATGGTTTCGATATGCGCGCGGTCGAGCTGGCCCGACAGCGCCGACGCGACATAGTCGACGAAGCTGCCGAAGCGCTTGCGCACCGTCGTGCGCATCTGCTCGCCCGTGTACTGCGGAAATACGAGCGCGCTGACCACCCCGGCCGACACGATCCCGACCATGATCTCGGCCACGCGCGTCATTGCGCTCATGAACGCGCCGTCCGGGTGCTGCGAAGCCGGCAGCCCGATCAGCGCGGTCGTGTAGCCGGCCAGCAGGAAGCCGTAGCTGCGGAAGTTGCGGTTGCGCGCGGCGCCGGCCGTGCACAGCGCGATCCACAGCGCGACCGCCAGCAGGAACAGCTGCGGCTGCTGCGGGAACAGCCCGACGAACGTGAGCGTCGCGATCAGCCCGAAGATCGTGCCGGCGACGCGGTAGAAGCTCTTCGCGAGCACCGCGCCGCTTTGCGGCTGCATCACGATGAACACCGTGGTCATGGCCGTTTTCGGCGCGGGCAGGTCGAGCCGCATCGACACGCCGGTCGCGATGAACGCGGCGAGCAGCGCCTTGAACAGGTAGAGCCACGCGGCGCCGTCGGTACGGGCCCAGTCGCCGAACGCGGCGTACCAGGCCGCGAGCGGACCGCCGGCAGGCGTGGAAGCGGGGGAGGAGGCTGACATGGCGGTTGCTCCGCGTTACCGTGCGGCCGGCACGCCGGCTGCACCGGCGGTCGCGACTTGCGCGGGCCGGGCGGCGGCCGCCACGGGCTTCGCGCCCGACGCGGCGGCCGGCGCGACTGCGCCCGCGGCGGGTTCGTCGTCGGACGGATGGCCGCCCCGAACGTCCTTGCCCGTCTCGACGCCGCCGCCGAGCGCGGCCATCAGTTGCGCGTGCGCAGCGAGGCGTTCCGCATCGATGCGGGCGGCCGTTTCCTGCGCGCGCAGCAACTGCTGTTGCGCGACCAGCACGTTCACGTAGTCGGTCAGCCCGCGGCGGAAGCCTTCACGCGACAGCTGGTAGCTGCGGTCGTTGGCGGCCACCGAGCGTGCGGCGTCCTTCTTCTGCGTATCGAGCGAGCGGATCCGCACGACCTGGTCGGCGATGTCCTTGAGCGCACCGACGATCGTCTGGTTGTAGCGCTCGACCGCTTGATCGTAGCCGGCATTCGCCGCGCCGAGCTGCGCGCGCAGGCGGCCGCCTTCGAAGATCGGCAGCGACAGCGCGGGACCGGCCGTCCAGCCGCCGTTCATCGCGCGCAGGAAGTCGGTGAACGGCGCGGTCACGCCGAAGCCGCCGACCGTCGCGAGCAGGTCGATGTTCGGGTAGAACGACGCCTTCGCGACATCGATGCCGCGCGCCTGCGCGTCGACCGTCCAGCGTGCCGCGACCACATCGGGGCGGCGGCCGAGCAGGTCGGCCGGCATCGCCGACGGCAGGCCGGCCGGCGCGTCGAGCACGAGCTGCGGCCGCTTGATCGCGTCGCCGGCGCCCGGGCCCTTGCCGGCCAGCGCGGCGAGCTGGTGCCGCGCGAGCTGGATCGCTTCTTCATAGCTGTCGATCTGGCGCTCGTAATCGGGCAGCGTCGATTCCGCCTGGCTCACTTCGAGCTGCGTGCCGAGGCCGGCCTGCAGCCGCTTGCGCGCGAGATCGGCGAGCGAGCGCTGGCGTTCGAACGTTTCGTGCGCGAGGTCCAGCAGCGCGTAGTTCATCGACATGCCGACATACGCGCGCACGACGTTGACTTCGAGCTCGAGCTTGGCCGCCCGCGCGTCGGCGGCGGTCGCATGCGCGGTGTCGAGCGCGCGCTCGGTCGCGTTCTTGTCCTTGCCCCACAGGTCGAGGTGGTACGACAGGCCGAGCGTGCCGGTGTTGTTCCAGGTATCGGCGTTCGCGAGCGGGCCCGGGCCGTAGTACACGTTGTCGGGCCAGTGCTCGCGCATCAGCGACAGGTTGCCGTTGATCTGCGGCAGTTCGGCCGAGCGGGCCACGCGCGCCATCGCCTGCGCTTCGCGCACGCGTGCCTCGGCGGCCGCGAGCGTCGGGTTGCCGGCCTGGGCGGCGGCGATCCACGTGTCGAGCTGCGGATCGCGGTAGGCGCGCCACCAGTCGGCCGCGGGCCAGCCCGCGTCGCGGTCGGCCGCGCGGATGGCGGCGCCGGCGTCGAGCGTGTTCGCGTCGATCCGGGCCGACTGCGGCTTGTTGTCGCCCATGCTCGCGCATCCGGCCATTATTAATGAGACTGCAAGAACCGCCAGTGCGAGCGTCCCTTTTGTTGCCGGAGACTGCACGATTTTCTCCCTTTCGGATATAGATGAGCCGGATGCGATTATATTTTTCAGTGATTCCTGAATAAATGGACAAGGGTGCAAGTCATTTTTACGAATCCTGAGATAATATTTGTCGGCCTCTGTGCAACAATCCGTCCGGATTCAAACGGGTAATGGGATGGATACGTTACAAAACATGCGGGTATTCGTCCGCGTGGTCGACGCGGGAAGCTTTACCGCGGCTGCCCAGCAGATGAATTCGACCACCGCCTACACGTCGCGCGCGGTCTCGGATCTCGAGGCGCACCTGCGCACGCGTCTCCTGAACCGCACGACGCGCCGGATCGCGCTGACCGAAGCCGGCGAGCGCTACCTGCAACGCTGCGAGCAGATCCTCGCGTATGTCGACCAGGCCGAAGCCGAGGCGGGCGACGCGCACGCGCGCCCGTCGGGCAAGCTGAAGGTCCATTGCTTCACGAGCCTCGGCCAGCACTACCTGGTGCCGGCCATCGCGCGCTACCGCGCGCGCTACCCGGACGTGCACGTCGAGCTGACGCTCGCGCAGCGGATGCCCGACCTGCTCGACGAGGGGTATGACGTCGCTGTCGTTGTCGGCCGCGACCTGCCCGATTCGGGGCTCGTGTCGCAGCGGCTCGGCGAGAGCTACAGCGTGGTGTGCGCGTCGCGCGGTTATGTCGAGGCCCATGGCGTGCCGCAACGGCCGGCGGATCTCGCACAGCACGTCTGTCTCGGGATGATCGGGCCGGGCTTCCAGTTCGAAGAATGGGCGCTGGCGGGGCCGAACGGCGACGAGGTCGTCCCGATCACGGCGCCGCCGTTTCGCGTGAACGTCGCCGAGGCGCTCGCGGTGGCCGTGCGGGAGGGGATGGGGGTCGGCGGGCTGCCGCTCTATTCGGCGATCGGCTGGCTGCGCAGCGGACACATCGTGCGCGTGATGCCCGAGTACCGGTCGCACGTGATGAACATCTACGCGCTGTATCCGTCGCGCCAGTACCTCGACGCGAAAATCCGCACCTGGGTCGATTTCCTGCGCGACGAACTGCCGGCCACGCTCGCGGCCGACGAAGCCGCGCTCGAGCAGTACACGCGTGCGACATGACGGCGCGGTTGACCGCGATCTGACGAGATTTGTCCTTCACGCTACATTTTTTTACGAACGCGTGTCGGACAGTTTGATACTGTGGAAGTTATCGAGATACGCACCCCCGGAGTAGCAATGGATACGCACCTGATGATCGGCCTTGGAGTCCTGCTGGGCGCGATCGCTGCCGCCGCGGCAACCCGCGATCTGCTGCGCGTGATGAAGGCGAAGGCGCGGATGAAGCCGGTTCCGGTGCGCGTGCCGCGCCGCCCCGGCCGCTGATCCGGCGGTCACGCCCCCGGGTCGGGTCGGAAATGGCCGCGCGACGCGGCCGGGCGGGCCGGCGTTCAGCCGAGCTCGACGACCTTGTCCCACGCGAACGCGGTATTTTCCAGTTCGCCGGTGCGCCGGTGGATGTAGCCGCGCGGGTTGCACACCACGCGTGTGCCGCCGTCCGCAACATAATCGAATGACGTATGCGTGTGGCCGTGGAGCCACAGATCCACCGGCGGGCGCACCAGTTCCGCCATGTCCGTGACGAACCCCGCCGACGCGAGATCTTCCGCATAGCGCTCCGCCAGCGAGCGCCGGTGCGGCGCATGATGGGTGACGACGATCGTCCGGCCCGCGAACGGCACCGCGAGCTGCGCTTCCAGCCACGCGCGGCTTTGCCGATGCAGCGCGATGGCGTCGGCCGGCGAGAAATCCCGTTCCGGCGCAACCGGCGCCGCATGCAGCGCCGCGTCGTGCGGCCAGGTCACCTGGATCAATCCCTTGAAATCGAGCATCACGCGCTTCCCGGCCTCGATTGCGCTGGCGATGCTGGCTTCGTCGGCGCCGAACAGCGAAAAATCGGCCCAGAGCGTCGTGCCGAGCACGCGGAAGCGCTGTTCGGGATCGACGTACACGCCGTTGTTCAGGTAATGCACGTTGTCGAGCGCTTGCGCCGCGTCGCGCATCGCCGTCTCCAGCGCACCGAATTCCCCGTCGTAGTACTCGTGGTTGCCCGGCACATAGATCACCGCCACCGCGGGGTCGAACGTTTCGGCGGCCCAGCGCAAGCCTTCCGCGTGATTGTGGATGTCGCCGGCCAGCACGACGAGATCCGCGTCGGCGTGCGCGATCACGTCGGGCTGGTTGCTTTCGAGATGCAGGTCGGACAGGATGCGGACTTTCACGGGCTTCGCTCCGGAGTGGGCGGCTTCAGCGCAGGACCTTGCCGGGATTCATCAGGCCGCGCGGGTCCAGCGCGGTCTTCAGCGTGCGCATCAGCGTCGTTTCGACCGGCGACTTGTAGCGCTGCGCGTCGTCGATCTTCAACTGGCCGATGCCGTGCTCCGCGCTGATCGTGCCGTGATGGCGGTGCACGTTGTCGTAGACGATCCGGTTGATCGGCGCCTGGAACGCGGCCAGGAACGCCTTCGGGTCGCCGCCTTCGGGCATCTGCACGTTGTAGTGGAGGTTGCCGTCGCCGAGGTGGCCGAACGTGACCATCCGTGCGCCCGGCGCGGCCTGCTGGATCGCCGCGTCGGTCTCGTCGATGAAACGCGCGACCGACGAAATCGGCACCGCGATGTCATGCTTGATGTTGAGCCCCTCGTCGGCCTGCGCGAGCGGGATGTGCTCGCGCAGGTCCCAGAACGCGCGCGACTGCGCGAGATTCTCCGCGACCACCGCGTCGACCACGAGCCCGGCCTCGAACGCTTCTTCCATCAGTTTCTCGAACAGCGCGCGCGCATGCGCTTCGCTTTCGTTGTCGGACAGTTCGAGCAGCACCGTTTGCGAATGCGTTTGGGCGAACGGGTAGCGCAGTTGCGGGTAGTGCTTGCCGACGAGCTGCATGCAGAAATCCGACATCAGCTCGAAGCCGGTCAGGAGCGGCCCGGCCGCGCGCTGCGCGAGCGCGAGGAAATCGAGCGCCGCGTGCGGCGATTCGAGCGCGGCGAGCGCCGTGACCTGCGCGGCCGGCAGCGGATGCAGCTTCATCACGGCCGCGGTGATGATCCCGAGCGTACCTTCCGCGCCGATGAACAGGTCGCGCAGATCGTAGCCCGTGTTGTCCTTGCGCAGCCCGCGCAGGCCGTCCCAGATCTCGCCCTGCGGCGTCACGACCTCGAGCCCGAGACACAGCTCGCGCGCGTTGCCGTAGCGCAGCACCGCGGTGCCGCCCGCATTGGTCGACAGGTTGCCGCCGATCGTGCAGCTGCCTTCCGCCGCGAGGCTTAGCGCGAACAGCCGGCCGCCGTCGCGGGCGCGCGCCTGCACGTCGGCGAGGATCACGCCGGCTTCGACGGTGATCGTGTTGTTGTGCGGATCGAGCGCGCGCACGCGGTTCAGGCGCGCGACGCTCAGGACGGCCTGGCTGCCGCTCGCGTCGGGCGTGGCGCCGCCGGCGAGACCCGTGTTGCCGCCTTGCGGCACGAGCGCGATGCCGTGCGCGTTGGCCAGCTTCACGAGCGCGGCGACTTCGGCCGTGTTCGCGGGCTTCAGCACCGCGCACGCGGCACCCTTGTAACGGCGGCGCCAGTCGGTCAGGAACGGTTCGGTATCGTGCGGGGCGGTCAGCACATGGTCGGCGCCGATCGCGTCGCGGCACGCGGAAACGAAAGCTTCGGAGGACATCATCACCTTGTCGCGTAAGGGTCAGGACGCGGCGCGCGGCTTTTTCGCCGCGCGCTTGAACGGCGCGACGTACGCCAGCGCCGCCACGAAGAAGCCGACGGCGAGCGCGGTCTCGCACCAGCCGAGCGTCGCGGACAGCCCGCGATCGGACATGCCGCGCACGACGCCTTCGGCGAGATAGACGAGGATCAGCATGCTCGCCCACTGCATCGTATAGATGTTACGCCGCCAGACGCCGGGCAGCGCGAGTGCGAGCGGCACGGCCTTGAGCATCAGCGCGGAGCCGCCCGGGCGCAGCGGCGCGAGCCACAGCTCCCACGCGAGCGACAGCGCGATCAGCGCGACCAGGCACGCGGCGGCGGCCAGCGCGTAGCGCGGCCGGGCCGCTGTGACGGGGCGGGCGGGGGCGCTCATGCGGTCTCGGCGGCCTGGGCGCTGGAAAGGGCGGCCGCGGCGCGCGCGAGCCGCACGCCGAGCGCGGCCGCGAGCGCCTTTTCGTCCGCCGACAGCCCGGCGGTTGCGGAGCGATCGTGCTGCGAGACGTGCGACGCGCCGTACGGCGTGCCGCCGGTGCGCGTCGTGCTGAGTGCGGATTCGGTGTACGGGATCCCGACGATCATCATCCCGTGATGGAGCAGCGGCAGCATCATCGACAGCAGCGTCGATTCCTGGCCGCCGTGCAGGCTGCCCGTCGACGTGAACACGCTCGCCGGCTTGCCGGTCAGTGCGCCCGACAGCCATTGCGGCGTCGTGCCGTCGAGGAAATACTTGAGCGATGCGGCCATGTTGCCGAAGCGGGTCGGCGAGCCGAGCGCGAGGCCCGCGCATTCCTCGAGGTCGCGCAGTTCCGCGTACGGCGGGCCGTCGGCGGGGATATCGGGGGCGGTGGCTTCGCAGACGGTCGATACGGGCGGCACGGTGCGAATGCGTGCCTGCATGCCCGGCACGCTGTCGATGCCGTTCGCGATCGCGAGCGCGAGATCGCGCGTGGCGCCGTGACGGCTGTAATAGAGGACGAGAATGTCTTTCATGGGCTACGGAGCCGCGTGCGGCCGCGCGCGTGCCCGGTGCAGTCGGCCCCTGCTGGAATCGAGCGGCTATTATAGGGGCTGAAGCCGTCGCGCAGCGCGGCGGCGGCGCGCCGTCGGGCGCGCGGCATCAAGAAGGAGAAGCCGTTTGCCGAAGTTGAGCGTCGATCTCGACACCATCAAGCGCCTCGCGCAGTTCGCGGCCCGGCGCAGCGCCGAGGATCGCATCCCGCAAGTGGCGGGCAGCCTGACGTTCACGACGATGCTGGCGCTCGTGCCGCTCGTGACGGTCGCGTTTGCGCTGTTCACCGCGTTCCCGATGTTCGCGTCGTTCCAGATCTCGCTGCAGGGGTTCCTCGCGGATCACCTGATGCCCGCGCAGTTCAACATCCAGATCTTCAAGTACCTGAACCAGTTCGCGTCGAAGGCCAAGGGGCTGACGACGGCCGGCCTGATCGTGCTCGTCGTCACGTCGGTGATGACGATGATGACGATCGAATCGGCCTTCAACCTGATCTGGCGGGTGCGCAAGCCGCGGCCGTTCGCGCAGCGCGTGCTCGCGTACTGGGCGCTGATCACGCTCGGCCCGCTGCTGTTCGGCGTGAGCCTGTCGATCTCGTCGTACCTGTTCACGCAGTCGCTCGCGTTCACCGGCGCGGGGCCGTCCACGTCGATCGTCGAGTGGCTGCTCGCACTCGTGTCGCTGCCGCTGACGGTGCTCGCGTTTACGCTGCTGTACGTGTACCTGCCGAACTGCACGGTCGCATGGCGCGACGCGGTGATCGGCGGGCTGTTCGCGGCCGTCGCGTTCGAGCTCGCGAAGCGCGGCTTCGGCTACTACGTGCGGCGCATTCCGACCTATACGGCGGTCTACGGCGCGTTCGCGGCGCTGCCCGTGTTCCTGCTGTGGGTGTACCTGAGCTGGTTCATTGCGCTGCTCGGCGCGATGGTGGCCTCGGCGCTGCCGGCGATCCGCGTCGGCCAGTTCCACCGTATCCACTATCCGGGCAGCGACCTGCTCGACGCGCTGGAAATGCTGGCGCGGCTGGCCGAAGCGCGCGCGGGGGGCAAGCGCGGCTACACGGCGATGCGGCTCGCGACCATGTTGCGCTGCGACATGGAAACCGCGCAGCGCTTGCTGACGACGATGGAGGAGCGGGAATGGATTGCGAGGCTGGACGGCGGCGGCGAGACCACGCCGCGCTACATCCTGCTGGCGAACCCGGAGCAGCTGACGCTCGCGCAACTGTTCGACGTGCTGGTGATCGATTTCACGGAGCTGTCCTACCAGTTGCAGCGGCGCCGCAGCCATGTCGACGGCGCTGCGCTGCTCGAGGTGCTGTCGAGCGACTGCTTCGATGTGTCGCTTGCGTCGCTGATCGCCGCGCACCGGCTCGCGGGCGGGCAGCCGGCGGGTATCCCCGGGCAGGCGCCGGACGGCGTGCCCGATCCGCACGCGCGGCCGCCGCGGCCAGCGTGAGGGCGGGGCCCGGCGGCTATAGCGGAATCTTGCCGGTGCAGATGTCCTTGAACATCACCCAGTCGCCCATCAGGCTGTAGATCGGGTGCCGGAACGTGGCCGGGCGGTTCTTCTCGAAGAAGAAGTGTCCGACCCACGCGAACCCGTAGCCGCAGACGACAGCCGCCGGCAGCCACAACCAGTGGCCCGTCGCGATCGCCATCGCGACGCAGCCGATCACGCCGAGCGAGCCGATGAAGTGCAGCCGCCGCGACGTCAGGTTCTGGTGTTCGTTCAGGTAATACGGGTAGAAATCAGCGAAGCTGGCGAATTGCTCCGAGTGCGTATGCGCCATGGCCGTCTCCTCGGGCCGCTGTCGATACGGTCATTGTGCGGCGGGCGGCCGGCGTCCGCAAGCGGGGGCTGCCCGCCGCACCGGGCCGAGCTTTCCTTTTGACAGGCTTTCCGATAGGATCGAAAGAGGTTTTGCATTCAAGCATGAGGGGACTACGATGCGCGTCAGCGATATTCTGAAAGTGAAGGGCAACACGCTGTTTACGGTGACGCCCGATAAGCCGCTGCGCGAAGCGGTCGATACGATGGCCGAGCACGACATCGGTTCGCTCGTCGTGATGGAGTACGGCGATCTCGTCGGGATGCTGACGTTCCGCGAGATCATCCTGCGCCTGCACGTGAACGGCGGCGCGATCGGCGACGTGCAGATTCGCAAGGTGATGGACGAGCCGCTCACGTGCACGCCGGAAACGGACGTCAACGAAGTGCGCCGGATGATGCTCGAGCGCCATGCACGCTACATGCCCGTGCTCGACAAGAAGGTGCTGATGGGCGTCATTTCGTTCTATGACGTCGCGAAGACGGTCGTCGAGGCGCAGAGCTTCGAGAACCGGATGCTGAAGGCGTATATTCGCGACTGGCCGGAATCGGAAGCCGAAGCGCACAAGCCGTGAACCACGCCGCGCCCGGCACGTTGATGCGTGGGCGCCGCCATCCGGCACGCGGCGGTGCAGGCTTGTCCTGCGCCGCCGTTTTTTCAACGACAACACAAGGCCCGCGCAGCTTCGCCAAGACGACGCGCGCGTATTCCGAATGAGCGATCACACGCAAGCCACTTCCGGGCGGCGCGACGAACGGCGCGCCCACGCGTCGCAGTTCGACCTGCTGCGCGAGCGCCGTTTCGCACCGTTCTTCACGACCCAGTTCCTCGGCGCGCTGAACGACAACGTCTTCAAGATCGGCTTCACGTCGCTCGTCACCTATCACACCGCGCGGTTCTCCGGCGTCGATGCGAAGACGGCCGCGTTCCTGATTTCCGCGATCTTCATCCTGCCGTTCGTGCTGTTCTCGGCGACGTCCGGCCAGATCGCCGACAAATACGACAAGGCGACCCTCACGCGCTTCGTGAAGACTTTCGAGATCGCGCTGATGCTGGTCGGCGCGGCCGGCTTCGTCACGCACAGCGCGCCCCTGCTGTATCTGTGCACGTTCATGATGGGGATGCACTCGACGCTGTTCGGGCCCGTCAAGTATTCATACCTGCCGCAGCATCTCGCCGAGCATGAGCTGGTCGGCGGCAACGGCCTCGTCGAGATGGGCACGTTCATCGCGATCCTGATCGGCACGATCATCGGCGGCGCGGCCGCGGGCATCGAAGGTAGCGGCGAGCGCGTGCTCGCGGTGAGCGTCGTCGTCATCGCACTCGCGGGGCGGCTCGTCGCGCAGCGCGTCCCGTCCACGCCGGCGCCGCAGCCGGATCTCGTGATCAACTGGAATCCGGTCAGCGAGACCTGGCGCAATCTCGGGCTCGCGCGCCAGAACCGCACGGTGTTCCTGAGCCTGCTCGGCATCTCGTGGCTGTGGTTCGTCGGCGCGACCTTCCTCACGTCGTTCTTCAATTTCGCGAAGGACGTGCTGTCCGCGAGCCCCGACGTCGTCACGATCCTGCTCGCGACGTTCTCGGTCGGCATCGGCCTCGGCTCGCTGCTGTGCGAGCGGCTGTCGCAGCGGCGCGTCGAGATCGGCCTCGTGCCGCTCGGCTCGATCGGCATCAGCGTGTTCGCGATCGAGTTGTATTTCGCGAGTCATGCGTTGCCGTCGCCCGGCCATCTGCTGTCGGTCGGCGAATTCCTGGCCGGCGCGCGTCACTGGCGCATCCTGGCCGACCTGTTCCTGCTGGCGATGTTTGGCGGCTTCTACAGCGTGCCGCTGTACGCGCTGATCCAGAGCCGCAGCGCGCCGACGCACCGCGCGCGGATCATCGCCGCGAACAACATCCTGAACGCGTTGTTCATGATCCTGTCGGCCGTGATGGCGATGGGGCTGACCAGGGCCGGCGTCGATATCCCCGGCCTGTTCCTCGTCACCGCGCTGCTGAACGTCGTCGTCGCCGCGTATATCTACCTGCTCGTGCCCGAGTTCCTGCTGCGCTTCGTCGCGTGGGTGCTCGTGCATACCTTCTACCGGATTCGCCTCGTGCACGCGGAGCGGATCCCGGCGGAAGGGGCGGCCGTGCTCGTGTGCAACCATGTCAGCTACGTCGATGCACTCGTGCTGGCCGCCGCGAGCCCGCGCCCGATCCGTTTCGTGATGGATCACCGGATCTTCAAGACGCGCTTCGCGAGCTGGGTGTTCCGGCATGCGAAGGCGATCCCGATCGCGCCGCGTCACGAGGATCCCGCGATGCTCACGCGCGCGTACGACTTGTGCGAGGCCGCGCTGAAGGACGGCGAACTCGTGTGCATCTTCCCCGAGGGCAAGCTGACGAAGACGGGCGACATCAATACGTTCCACCACGGCATCACCGAGATCCTGGGCCGCACGCCGGCGCCCGTGATTCCAATGGCGCTGCGCGGGCTGTGGGGCAGCTATTTCTCACGGCATTCCGATGCGCGGATGCCGCGGCCCATCAAGCGCGGCGTGATGAGCCGGCTGACGCTGGCGGTGGGCGAGCCGATCGCGGCGTCGGTCGCGACCCCCGAGTCGCTGCAGGCCGCGGTGATCGAACTGCGCGGCGCGCGGAAGTAGGCAGGGCATGCCGTAGGCGGGCCGCGCCGTACGATGGTTCCGGCCCCGGACGGGCCGGCTCCCGCGAGGCAAGCCGGCTTTCGTCAGCGTGACGGCTGGCTTGCATGTTCCACGGCGCGCAGTTCGGGCGTGCCGCGTTCTGCCGGCGACATGCCGCGCAGGTCCCGCGCCGGCGGGACGACTGGCATAATATGGGCTTGTCCATATTTCATGACTCGCAAAATATGGGCCCGTCTGTATTCCGGCAGGCCCGTACTTGCTTGCTCATTCCTTTTTCGGCGGTTCCATCATGTCCGGCAATACCCTCGGCACGCTTTTCACTGTCACGACTTTCGGCGAATCGCACGGTCCCGCGATCGGCTGCGTGATCGACGGCTGCCCGCCGGGGATGGGGCTGACCGAAGCCGACATCCAGTTCGAGCTGGATCGCCGCAAGCCCGGCACGTCGCGGCACGTGACGCAACGGCAGGAGGCCGACGAGGTCGAGATCCTGTCGGGCGTGTTCGAAGGCATGACGACCGGCACGCCGATCGCGCTGCTGATCCGCAACACCGACCAGCGCAGCAAGGACTACGGCAACATCGTCGAGACGTTCCGCCCCGGTCACGCCGATTACACCTACTGGCAGAAATACGGTATCCGCGATTACCGCGGCGGCGGCCGCTCGTCCGCGCGCCTCACCGCGCCGATCGTCGGCGCGGGTGCGGTCGCGAAGAAGTGGCTGCGCGAGCGCTTCGGCGTCGAGGTGCGCGGCTACATGAGCGGCCTCGGCGAGATCGACGTGCCGTTCGTCGACTGGTCGCACGTGCGCGAGAATCCGTTCTTCTCGCCGAACGCGGCGGTCGTTCCGGAGCTCGAGGCGTACATGGATGCGCTGCGCAAGGATGGCGATTCGATCGGCGCGCGCATCGACGTCGTCGCGTCGGGCGTGCCGGTTGGCTGGGGCGAGCCCGTGTTCGACCGTCTCGATGCGGACATCGCGAAAGCGATGATGAGCATCAACGCGGTGAAGGGCGTCGAGATCGGCGCGGGCTTCGACAGCGTTGCGCAGCGCGGCTCGGTGCATGGCGACGAGCTGACGCCGGGCGGCTTCGTCGGCAACCATGCGGGTGGCGTGCTCGGCGGGATTTCGACGGGGCAGGACATCACCGTGTCGATTGCGATCAAGCCGACGTCGAGCATCCGCACGCCGCGCCGTTCGATCACGAAGGCGGGCGAACAGGCGACGGTAGAAACGTTCGGCCGCCACGATCCGTGCGTCGGCATTCGTGCGACGCCGATCGCCGAGTCGATGCTCGCACTGGTGCTGATCGACCATGCGCTGCGCCATCGCGCTCAGTGCGGCGATGTCGAAACGCCGACGCCGAAGATTGCCGGCAGCGCGACCTGACGCAAGCGGGCGGGGCGCCGCGCGCCTCGTCTCGAACGTCGAGCGATGAATGCAAACGGGGCGCTGCATGATGCAGCGCCCCGTTTCGTTTGCAGCGGTTTGCCATGCCCCGCTGAAAAAACGCGCCGCTCGCGGCGGCGCGTTCCGGCAGGTTACATGTTCGGGTAGTTCGGCCCGCCGCCGCCTTCCGGCGTAACCCACACGATGTTCTGCGTCGGGTCCTTGATGTCGCAGGTCTTGCAGTGCACGCAGTTCTGCGCGTTGATCACCAGCCGGTCGCTGCCGTCGTCGTTCTTCACGAATTCATACACCGCCGCCGGGCAGAACCGCCCCTCCGGCCCCGCGTACGTGCGCAGGTTCACGTTTACCGGCACGTTCGCATCCTTCAGCGTCAGGTGCGCCGGCTGGTTCTCCTCGTGGTTCGTGTTCGACACGAACACCGACGACAGCCGGTCGAACGTCAGCTTGCCGTCCGGCTTCGGGTACACGATCGGCTCGCACTGCGACGCCGGCTTCAGCATCTCGTGGTCCGCATGCTTGTGATGCAGCGTCCACGGCACGTTGCCGCCCATCACCTTCTGCTCGAGCCCGACCATCAGCGTGCCCAGGTACAGCCCCTTGGCCATCCACTGCTTGAAGTTGCGCGCGCGGTACAGCTCCGTGTACAGCCACGATTGCTTGAACGCGTCCGGATAGGCGTTGAGCTCGTCGCTCTGGCGGCCCGCCTGCACCGCGTCGAACGCGGCGTCCGCGGCCAGCATGCCGGTCTTGATTGCCGCGTGGCTGCCCTTGATCCGCGACGCGTTCAGGAAGCCCGCGTCGTCGCCGATCAGCGCGCCGCCCGGGAACACCGTCTTCGGCAGCGACAGCAGCCCGCCCGCAGTGATCGCGCGCGCGCCGTACGACACGCGCTTGCCGCCTTCGAGGAACGCGCGGATCGACGGGTGCGTCTTGTAGCGCTGGAATTCCTCGAACGGCGACAGGTACGGGTTCGTGTAGCCGAGGCCCACCACGAAGCCGACCATCACCTGGTTGTTGTCCATGTGATACAGGAACGAGCCGCCGTAGGTATCCGACTTCAGCGGCCAGCCGGCCGTGTGGATCACCAGGCCCGGCTTGTGCTTGGCCGGATCGATTTCCCACAGTTCCTTGATGCCGATCCCGTACGCCTGCGGATCCGCGTTCGCGTCGAGCTTGAATTTCGAGATCAGCTGGCGGCCCAGATGGCCGCGGCAGCCTTCGGCGAACAGCGTGTATTTCGCGTGCAGCTCCATGCCGAGCTGGAAGTTCTCGGTCGGCTCGCCGTCCTTGCCCACGCCCATGTTGCCGGTCGCGACGCCCTTCACGGAGCCGTCGTCGTTGTACAGGATCTCGGCGGCCGGGAAGCCCGGGAAGATCTCGACGCCCAAGGCTTCCGCCTGCGTGCCCAGCCAGCGCGTGACGTTGCCCAGCGAGATCACGTA
>NZ_MDEQ02000032.1 GCF_001883705.2 Burkholderia catarinensis | reverse complement strand
CGCTGTTCGATGACGGACGGCTACGACTGCTATCAGAATGCTCTGGCCGAGCGGGTCAACGGCATCCTCAAGGGCGAGTTCCTGTTGCAACGTCCCGCTGACCTTGAGCAGGCCGCCAAGATGGTCGAACAGTCGGTTCGCATCTATAACCACGAGCGGCCACATGCCGCTCTGAAATACAAAACGCCCGATGCGGTGCATCGGGCGCTCTAGGGTCTGGATACTGTCAACCTATTCCAGGACTTGACAAGCGGTGTTCGAGCAACCGGCGCTTCCTACGGCAACGAAATCGTCAAATTAGCCGACTCCGGGCCCACCTTGATCACCTGCGAATAAGGCGCCAACGCCTGCAGCGTCTTGTCCTTCAGATACGTATTCAGCACGAGATACCCAAGCAGCGCCACCAGCGCGAACACCGCCCCGATCGCCCAAACCGGCACCTCGCGCTTCAACCGATGCGCGATCTGATCCGGCAGCGGCCAGTGCGGAGCAAACGCAGCCCGCTTGCCCTTCATATGCGCGATCTCGTCACCCAGCCGCGCGGTGAGGTAAGCCAGCTTCTCCGGCCCCTCGAGCAGATACTTGCCCTGGAACCCGAGCAGCAGGCACATATGAAACACCTCGAGCGACTGCAGCCGTGCCGCCCCCTGCGCGCGACATTCCTCGAGATACTGAAAAAACTTCTCGCCCGCGAGCTGTTCGCCGAACAGCACGAGCTGCAGCGGCCGGCGCTCCCAGTCAGTGCGAATCTTGAACTGCGACGACAGCACCATCTCGTCGATGGCCGCACAGAACGCGAATTTCGCGCCGTACACATCTTCAGCAGCGATATTCAGCTTCTTCGCGCCACGCTCGAAATCCGACAAAAACTCCTGGATCCGCGTGCTGAACTCGCCGGCGCTATCCGGCGCCCGCCCGTTCTTGAGCAGGAACAGCATGAAGAACCCGTCATACAGCAGGTCGAGCAGCGAACGGGCCTGGAACGCGGAGTCCGTCGACGCCGGGGAATGCATGGGTGCCGGCGCGTTGTCGCCGAACAGGGAGGGCGCGTAGCTCATGATGTGACCGCGATCAGTTCGAATTTCAGGTCATTGATGCCAGTCGGCGCGTAGATCATCGCGGACTGGGCCTGCAGCATGCGCTCGTACAGTGCACCGCGCGAATCGAGCGCGAAGTAGCATGCGCCGGGCCGCACCGGAATCGCGGGCGGCACCTGCGGCGTGTACGAGAGCCGCACGCCGGGCATGGCCGACAGCACGAGCTTGTCGACGTCGTCGGGCGCGCCGACCTTGAAGCGGGCCGGTACGGCATCGACGAGCTCGACGCTCGGCATGTCCGCGGACACCGCCAGGTAGAACTCGGTCTTGTCGTCGATCTTGCCCGAATCGAGGCGGCCGAGGTGGAACGACGGACGCACCTCGTCGAGCGTGATCGCGAAGTAGCGCGTCGAGATCACGGTGTCGAGCAGCTCGCGCAGCATCAGGTCGAGACGCGCAAAACTCGGGCCCGGATCGTCGTGGCGATACACGGGCAGGTCGGCGAGCGTGTAGCCCTTCGAGAACGTCATCAGCTGGCCGGCGAGGCGCAGCAGTTCCTGGAACAGCCGCTCCGGATGCAGCGCCGCATGCTGGTGCAGGTGCGCGAGCGTCGCGAACGCGGCGTTCGCGGTGTGCAGCAGCCAGAACGACGCGATGTCGCCCGAGCGGAATTCGATGATGTTCTTCGACGGCTCGCGGTGGAAACCGTACAGCGCGTTCACCTTCGCCTGCAGCGCGTCGACCAGCTGGCGCAGCCGCTGGTGCAGGATCGGCGATGCCTCGATCGCGAGGCACGGCGGCACGAAGCTGTCGTCGATCTCGAAACCGGACGTCGCGGTGCGGCGCACGCGCACGAGCGGCACCGACAGCAACTGGTCGCGCGGTTCGCTATGCGCGATCAGCTTGACCTGCGTCTTCAGGAACGTGATGTCGGCTTCGGCGGCGTCGGTGAAGTTGTCGCCGACGCTCGTCTGCTCGCTGACGAAACGCGTCATGAAGCCGGCGGCCGGATCGTCGCTGTAATTGGTGCCGTTCTCGCGCAGCGGGTGCAGCGCGAGATAGAACACGAATTCGTTGATGCCGTCGGGCAGCGTGTCCAGCGCGATCGGCGGCGGCAGGTCGTCGGCCTGCGGCGCGGCATACAGCGCGCCGTCCGGGAACACGAGCGCGAGTTCGGCAACCCGCAGCACGTTGCTGCCGAGCGCGTCGCGGTCGATGCGCACCGAGCGCACGCCCCAGTTGTACGGCTGGATCGCCTGGATCGATTCGAACAGGCGCGCCTCGTGGTACGCGTCCTGTCGCTGAAAGTGTTGAGGCCGGAGGAACAGCCCTTCCCCCCACAGCACCTTGGCCGAATAACTCATGTCAAATCCGGTTAATGTCGCGTTGCGATGTAATCGATTTGTTCGTGCCCGAATTGAATCGCCAATTGTTAACTCTTGTTAATTGACATTCGTGCGTCATGTTTAACCGCAGGACACCGAAGAAAGCATATTCAGCGGTTGCGACGGCGCACCCTGTTGCGGTGCAATGACGGTGCCGTCGGTGACGGTCATCGCGCAATTATGCAGGCCGATGATTATGCCGGATTTCTCCGACTTCACCGGATCGAACGTCAGTTTCCATCGTTGCAGTGCGGGATCGCGGAACAGCGCGACGATGCCGAAGGCCTGCGCTTCGCGCGAAACTTTCTCGGTCGCCGTATAGCGCTGGCCCGGAATCAGCGTGATTTCACGCACGTTCAGCAGGTCGGCGCCGAGCGCGGCCTTCTCCTTGGTCGGATCGGTAAATGCGTCGAACGGCGCCTGCTGGAACGAAGTCGGGTCCTTCAGCGCATAGATCCGGACGACGAGCGCAAGCGGCTTGTTGTCGGTCGCGGCATTCAGGTTCGGCGCCGCGGCGAGCGTGATGCCGATGTTGCGCGGCGGCTTCTGCGAGTCGGGCAACTCGGGCTTGCCGATGCCGGCCGCCGACATCACGGCGCTCGCGGCCGAGCCGAGCAGCGGGGCGGCCGCGCATCCGGCCAGAAGGGCGCAGGCAACCAGCGGCAGCGCGTAGCGAATCATGGACGATCTCATCGTGTTTCCGGCGTGCCGCCTTTATCCCCTGTCAAAACTGCCGGGTATTTCCGCGTTCGCCGCGTATCCCCGACATTGAATCGCTCAATTATTAAGCACGCCCGCGTCGCGGCAGGCGTCCGGAAATTTTTTCCGCCGCCCGGGCGGCGCGTCGCGAAACCAGTAAAACTTGCGCATTCCGGTCGAAAGAAAAACCGCTGCGAGCCCGCAGCGAGAGGCCATTCGAGGGGGTAGCGCCCGATTTTAAAAGGAATTACTCTTCACACGACGATTGAATTATGAAAAATTGATCGGTACTATACCCGCGCGCATCTAGCAAAGCAAAAGAACCAGATTCTCAACGATTTAAAACTCACGCGCCGGTGGATATAACGATGAAAGACCGTCTGTTCGCAAAACTGTCTGGGGTAGTAGTGGCTTGCGGCGTGATCGCCGGTTGTGCGAGCCAGCCTTCCGCGCCGCCGACTGCCGAGGTGTTCAACAAGTCGCTGGCCGATGCGGACGCAGTTGCGAAGGCGGGTGACCAGGACAAGGCCCTCGGCCTGTACCAGCAGCTCGCGAAGTCGGATCCGACGCGCGAGGAACCGTGGTCGCGCATCGCGCAAATCCAGTTCGCTCAGAACCACTACGGCCAGGCGATCGTTGCCGCCCAGGAAGCGTTGCAGCGCGACGCGACCGACCGTCAGGCGAAGAGCGTGCTGGCCGTCGCCGGCCTGCGGATCGCGACGCAGTCGCTCGGCGAGCTGCGCCAGGATTCGTCGCTCGCGGGCGACGCGAAGTCCGATGCGCAGGCGCTCGCGAAGCAGCTGCGCGATACGCTGGGCGAATCGGCGCTGTTTCCGCCGGAAGCGAAGGTCGTGAAGCCGCGCACGCCGCGCCGGATCGTCCATCGTGCGAAGGGCGGCGCTGCACCGGCCGCCGAGGCGGCCGCGACCACCACGCCGACGCCGCCTACCACGTCGCAGAAGGGCGGCGCTGATCCGTTCGGCGCACTGCGCAACTGACCGCAACTGACGCGATAACCACAACTAACCTGGGAGCCGTCGAGATGGCCAAGAAAGAAAGCATTCAGAAAAGCTTGCAGAAAATCCGGCCGCCGCGCGTCCAGCTGACCTATGAGGTCGAGAAGGGCGATGCGATCGAGGTGAAGGAACTGCCGTTCGTCGTCGGGGTTGTCGGCGATCTGGCGGGCCAGTCCGAAATCGAGCAGCCGAAGCTGCGCGACCGCAAGTTCGTCAATATCGACCGCGACAACTTCGACGACGTGATGAAGGCGATCGAGCCGCGTGCCGCGTTCCAGGTGGAAAACCGCCTGAGCCCGGAAGGCGGCAAGTTCGCGGTTGACCTGAAGTTCCGCTCGCTGTCGGATTTCAGCCCGGACGATGTCGTCGAACAGGTCGAGCCGCTGCGCCGCCTGCTCGAGGCGCGCTCGAAGCTCGCCGACCTGCGCAACAAGCTCGCCGGCAACGACAAGCTCGAGGATCTGCTGTCCGAGGTGCTGAAGAACACGCAGCAGCTGCAGGAGCTCGCGAAGGGCACCGGCGGCGACAAAGACGGCGAATGACGACGGAGTATTGAGATGAACCAGCAAACGGCTGCGGCCGAAGCGAGCGGCGCGGAATACGCCGCGGGGACTTCGCTGCTCGACGACATCGTCGAGAAGAGCAAGGTCGCGAAATCCGATTCCGAGCATGCGCGCGCGAAGGACCTGATCGGCGAGCTCGTGCACCAGGTGCTCGACGGCACGGTGATCGTGTCGGACAACCTGTCGGCCACGATCGACGCGCGCGTCGCGGAGCTCGACCGCCTGATCTCCTCGCAGCTTTCCGCGGTGATGCACGCGCCGGAATTCCAGCGCCTCGAAAGCACGTGGCGCGGGATGGACTACCTGGTCAAGGAAAGCAACACGGGCCAGACGATCAAGATCAAGGCGCTGCACGCACCGAAGCGTGACCTCGTGCGCGACTTCAAGGGCGCGAGCGAGTTCGACCAGAGCGCGCTGTTCAAGAAGGTCTACGAAGAGGAATTCGGCACGTTCGGCGGCTCGCCGTTCGGTGCGCTGATCGGCGATTACGAGATCTCGCGCCAGCCGGAAGACCTGTACTTCATCGAGCAGATGTCGCGTGTCGCCGCGGCCGCGCACGCGCCGTTCATCGCGTCGGCGTCGCCGGAACTGCTCGGCCTAGAGTCGTTCTCCGATCTCGGCAAGCCGCGCGACATCGCCAAGGTGTTCGACACGGTCGAATACGCGAAGTGGAAGTCGTTCCGCGATTCCGAGGATTCGCGCTACGTCGGCCTGACGCTGCCGCGCTTCCTCGGGCGCCTGCCGTTCAATCCGAAGGACGGCCAGACCGCGGAACGCTTCAACTTCGTCGAGGACGTCGACGGCACCGAGCACGACAAGTACCTGTGGTGCAATGCCGCCTGGGCGTTCGCTGCGCGCCTGACGGCCGCGTTCGACGACTTCGGCTGGTGCGCGGCGATCCGCGGCGTCGAAGGCGGCGGCCTCGTCGAGGACCTGCCGACCCACACGTTCAAGACCGACGACGGCGAGGTCGCGCTGAAGTGCCCGACCGAAATCGCGATCACCGACCGCCGCGAGAAGGAGCTGAGCGACCTCGGCTTCATCCCGCTCGTCCATTGCAAGAATTCCGATTACGCCGCGTTCTTTGCTGCGCAGTCGGTGCAGAAAGCAAAGAAATACAGCACCGACAGCGCCAACGCGAATGCCGTTCTGTCCGCCCAGCTGCAATACATCTTCTCGGTGTCGCGTGTCGCGCACTACCTGAAGGCGATGATGCGGGACAAGATCGGCAGCTTCGCGTCGGCGCAGAACGTGGAGACTTTCCTCAACCGGTGGATTTCGCAGTACGTCCTGCTCGACGATAACGCCTCGCAGGAACAGAAAGCGCAATTCCCGCTGCGCGAGGCATCCATACAAGTGTCGGAGATTCCGGGCAAGCCGGGCTCGTATCGTTCGGTCGCGTTCCTGCGCCCGCACTTTCAGCTCGACGAACTCTCGATTTCTCTGCGACTTGTCGCTGATCTGCCCAAATCGGCAAATTCATAAGCGAGCAAAATCGCCCGGGCGGGCCGCCTGGGTAGGACGTTAAAACCACCTCTTTGGGGAGTAGAAGGGCCATGTTACACATTCACTTGCAGTTTGGTAGTCCGGCAGTCAAAGGCGAGTCCGCGGACAAGGACCACCAGGGCTGGCTCGAGTTGAAATCGTGGGATCACTCGATCATGCAGCCGCGTTCGGCAACGGCGTCGTCGGCCGGCGGCCTGACGCAGACGCGTTGCGAACACGGCGACATGGTGTTCTCGAAAGAGATCGATTCTTCGAGCCCGCTGCTGTACCAGCACGCGTCGGGCGGTACCACGTTCGACGAGGTGACGGTCCATTTCTCGCGCGCTGACGGCGAAGGCAAGCGCGTGCAGTATCTGGAAGTCAAGCTCAAGTACGTGATCATCTCGAGCATCGCGCCGAGCGTTCGTGAGGAAGGTCTTCCGATCGAGACGTTCTCGCTGAAGTACGCAGCCGTGCAGTGGAAGCAAACCCAGCAGAAGATCGGCGGCAACCAGGGCGGCAACACGCAGGGCGCCTGGAGTCTGACGAAGAACGACAAGACCTACGCGGTCTAAGGTCGGTTGCGGCAGCGGGGCGCATCGCGTCCCGTTGCCGTTTTCGCTGTACGCACCGACCGATGAAACGATTCGAACCCAGTTTTCTCGACAAGCTGTTCGACGACGAACCGCACCTGCCGGCCTCGGCAGCGATGCGGCAATTGTCGCTGGAAGAGCTCAAGAACACGGTCGCCCGCGACGTCGAGGCGATCCTCAACACCCGTATCGCGCACACCGAGAACGAGCTGGCCACGCTGCCTGAATGCCAGAAATCGGTGCTGACCTACGGGCTGAACGATTTCGCGGGGCTGAGCCTCGCGAGTCACTACGATCGCGCGTTCATCTGCAAGTCGATCCAGCAGGCCATCGCGCGCCATGAGCCGCGCCTGCAGCAGGTGCAGGTGACGTTCGAGCTGAACGAGCAGGCGACCAACGCGCTCTACTTCGCGATCCAGGCGCTGCTCGTCGTGCACCCGGCCGAGGAGCCGGTGAGTTTCGACGCGATGCTGCAGCCGTCGACGCTGCAGTATTCGGTCACGCGCGCACGCGCTGCAAGAATGCAGTAAATCAAGCCGCCGAGCGGGCCGGACCGCCCGGTGGTGGATCAGGTCCGGCAGGAAATATTGAGGTTCGGGGTCGTCGATGGAAGAATTGCTGCCGTATTACGAGCGCGAATTATCGTTTTTGCGGCGCTATTCGCGAGATTTCGCCGAACGCTATCCGAAGATCGCGGCGCGGCTCGCGCTGTCCGGCGAGCATTGCGAGGATCCGCACGTCGAGCGGATGATCGAGTCGTTCGCGCTGCTCGGCGCGCGCATCAACAAGAAGCTCGACGACGATTACCCCGAATTCACCGAAGCGCTGCTGGAAGTGCTGTATCCGCACTACCTGCGGCCGTTCCCGTCGTGCTCGATCGCGCAGTTCACGCCGGCGTCGCCCGGCCAGCAGACCGAACCGGTCCTGATCGATCGCGGCACCGAGCTGAAGAGCCGCCCGATCCGCGGCGTGCAGTGCCGATTCCGCACCGCCTACGACGTGACGCTCGCGCCGATCCGCATCTCGGAGGCCCGCTACATTCCGGTCGCGCTCGCGCCGAGCGCGACGGTGCTGCCGTCCAATGCGACGGGCGTGATCTCGATCACGTTCGAATCGCTCGCCGCGCAGCTCGATCTCGGCGCGCTGAAGCTGTCGACGCTGCGCGCGCACCTGCACGGCGAGCAGTCGTTCGTCGCCGCGCTGACCGACTGCCTGTTCGTCAACGTGCTCGGCGCGTATGTCGAGCCCGAACGCAACGGCCGCTGGACCGCGCTGCGCAAGCTGCCGATCGCGCAGGCCGGCTTCGGCGAGGACGACGCGCTGATCGACTACCCGGCGAAATCGCATCCCGCGTATCGCCTGCTCACCGAATACTTCGCGTTCCCCGACAAGTTCGATTTCGTCGATTTCGACCTCGCGGCGATCGCGCGCGCGTCGGGCCGCTGCCAGCGCGCGACGCTGCATCTCGTGCTGCAGGACGTGCGCGGCGATTCGCACGTCGCGCGGCTGCTCGAACTGCTGACGGCGAGCCATTTCCGGCTGTTCTGCACGCCGATCGTCAACCTGTTCCGCCAGCACGGCGAGCCGATCCGCATCACGCACCGCGCGGTGTCCTACCCGGTGATCGCCGAGGCGCGGCGCGCATTCGCGTACGAGGTGTACTCGATCGACTCGGTGAAGCTTGTCAGGCAGCAGGCGCACGAGGAGTCGGTGATCGAGTTCCGGCCGTTCTATTCGCTGCATCACGGCGAATCGGCGCGGATCGGCCATTACTGGTTCGCGCGTCGCAACGACTGGGTCGCGCAGAAGAGCCCCGGCTATGAAACCGAGATCTCGATCGTCGACATCGATTTCGAGCCGACGTCGCCGCAGACCGACACGCTGAGCCTCGATCTCACCTGCACGAACCGCGACCTGCCGGCGATGCTCGCGTTCGGGCTCGAGGGCGGCGACCTGTTCCAGGAAGGCGGCGCGCAGACGAGCGGCATTTCGCTGCTGCGCCGCCCGACGCAGAGCGTGCGCTTCGAGCGCGGCCGCGCCGCGCACTGGCGGCTCGTGTCGCACCTCGCGCTCAATCATGTGTCGCTGGTCGCGCACGGTCTCGCGCCGCTGAAGGAAATGCTGACGCTGTACGACCTGCGGCGCACCGCCGTGTCGATGCGCCAGATCGACGGGCTGGCCGGCATCGAGCAGCGCGGCGCCGTGCAATGGCTGCCCGGCAAGCCGTTCGCGACTTTCGTGCGCGGCATCGAGATTCGCCTGACGATCGACGAGGAGCACTTCGTCGGCGCGAGCCTCGCGTCGTTCGTGCGCGTGCTCGACAGCTTCTTCGGGCTGTATGTCCACATCAACAGTTTCGTTCAACTAGTCGTCGTGTCGAAGCGCACCGGCGAGGAGATCATCCGATGCAAGCCCCGCACCGGCGAATCGATCCTGGCGTAATCGACGCGCTGCTCGACGAACCGCACCGCTTCGAATTCTTCCAGGCCGTGCGCGTGCTCGAAGGGCTGTTCGCGCGGCAGGCGTCCGACGCGCCCGGCGCGTGGCGGCAGGGCGACGTCGTCGCGCGGCGCATCGAATTCCGCAACACGCTGTCGCTCGGCTTTCCGCCGAGCGAGATCGAGGGCCTGCGCTCGTTCGACGACGGCGGCACGCTGCTCGATTCGGGCGAGCGGCGCGAAGCCGCGCTCGCGGCCGGCGAACTCGGCCACGTCGAGCTGACACCCGCTTTCTTCGGGCTGCTCGGCGGGCAGGGCGCGCTGCCGCTGCATTACACCGAGCAGATCGTCGCGCGCGAGCACCTGAAGCGCGATCACGCGGCGCGCGCGTTCTTCGACGTGTTCTCGAACCGCGCGACCGCGCTGTTTTATGCGGCGTGGAAGAAATACCGGCTGCCGTTCCATTACGAGCTCGACCGCGACGAGCGCTATCTGCCGCTGCTGCTCGCGATCGCGGGCGTGCCGAGCGACGAGGTGCGCGACAGCCTCGCGGCCGGCGCGGGCGGCGTGCTCGACGAGGCCGTTGCCGGCTACGCGCTGGCCGCGCGGCACCGGCCGATGTCGGCCGCGTACCTGCAGCGCGCGCTGTCCGACTATTTCCGCGTGCCGGTGAAGATCGACCAGTTCGTCGGCAAGTGGTACGACGTGCCGCCCGACCAGTTGAGCGTGCTCGGCGAAGTCAACGCGGTGCTCGGCGCGACGGCGCTCGTCGGCGAACGCGTATGGCAGCGCGACATGCGCGCGCGGATCGTCGTCGGCCCGCTGTCCAAGCGCGACTACGAGGCATTCCTGCCCGGCGGCCCGCAGGCCGTCGCGCTCGAGCGGATGCTGACGCTGCTCGCCGGCGTCACGCTCGAATACGAGGTGAAGCTCGTGCTGAAGCGCACCGAGGTCGGCGCGAGCGTGCTCGGCGCGGGCTCGCGGCTCGGCTGGGACGCGTTCCTCTGCACGCGCGACGCGATCGACGACCGCTCGGACGCACGCTACGAACTGCACGTGATTCACTGATTCCGAGGGTCTATTTACATATGGAACGCGCATGCGAATGCCCGAAATCGCTCGGAGGGCAAGAAGTGAGGAGCGCCGTTTGCGCCACTAGCCAAACGCCCCGAAGGAAGTCCCCTTGGGGGACAAGCGACGAGCGACGCCGCCATACGGGCGATTTCGGGCTTTCCCGTGACATGAATTTTTTAATTTGGGGTTGCCACGAGAACGGCCGCTCGCCACGTTGCGCTCCTTGCGAATACGTCAGTATTCGCAGCGTCGCGCGCCTCGCGAGCGGCCGTTCTCGTGGCAACGCATGCGCGTTCCATATGTAAATAGACCCTAACAACAAACACGCAATCGAACCTGAGATCGACGCCATGAGCACGCCTCTGAAGACCCTCATCACGAAACTGAATCCGCTGTGCCGGCACGCGACCGAGCGCGCGGCGAGCGCGTGCCTGGCGCGCGGCCACTACGAGGTCGATCTGGAGCACCTGTTTCTCGCATTGCTCGAGGAGCCGGCGGGCGACCTGCCGCTCGCGCTGCGCGCGAGCCGCGTCGATCCGCATGCGCTGCGCGCCGATCTGGAGCGCGAACTGACGCGCCTGAAGACCGGCAACACGCGCACGCCGGTGTTTTCCGTGCACCTGATCGCGCTGTTCGAGCAGGCCTGGCTGATCGCATCGCTCGATTCGCAGCTCGGCCGCATCCGTTCGGGGCACTTGCTGCTTGCGCTGCTGACCGCACCGGATCTCGCGCAGTTCGCGCAGCGGATGTCGTCGCAGTTCGCGGAAGTGAACGTGACGGACCTGAAGCACAAGTTCGACGAGATCGTGGCCGGGTCGAGCGAGGCCGAGCCGCGCCAGGCCGATATGGACGACGGCGGCGTGGCGCCGGGCGCCGGCGGTGCGGCGCCCGCGGCCGGCCCGTCGAAGACGCCCGCGCTCGACACGTACACGACCAACCTCACGCAGCGCGCACGCGACGGCAAGATCGATCCGGTGATCGGCCGCGAAGCCGAGATCCGCCAGGCGATCGACATCCTGATGCGCCGTCGCCAGAACAACCCGATCATGACCGGCGAGGCCGGCGTCGGCAAAACGGCGGTCGTCGAAGGGCTCGCGCTGCGGATCGCGGCCGACGATGTGCCGCCGCCGCTCTCCGGCGTCGCGCTGCACGTGCTCGACATGGGGCTGCTGCAGGCCGGTGCGAGCGTGAAGGGCGAGTTCGAGAACCGCCTGAAGAGCGTGATCGACGAAGTGAAGAAGAGCGCACATCCGATCATCCTGTTCATCGACGAGGCGCACACGATCATCGGCGCGGGCGGCCAGGCCGGCCAGAACGACGCGGCAAACCTGCTGAAGCCGGCGCTGGCGCGCGGCGAGCTGCGCACCATCGCCGCGACGACGTGGAGCGAGTACAAGAAGTACTTCGAGAAGGACGCGGCGCTTGCGCGGCGCTTCCAGGTCGTGAAGGTCGAGGAGCCGAACGAGCCGCTCGCCGCTGCGATGCTGCGCGGGATGTCGGGCCTGATGGAGAAGCACTTCAACGTGCGGATCCTCGACGACGCGATCACCGAGGCCGTGCGCCTGTCGCACCGCTACATCAGCGGCCGCCAGCTGCCCGACAAGGCGATCAGCGTGCTCGACACCGCCTGCGCGAAGGTCGCGCTCGCGCACAGCGCGACGCCGGCGGCGATCGACGACACGAAGAAGCGCATCGAGCGGATCGATGCTGAAATCGCGTCGCTGGAGCGCGAGGCGGCCGGCGGCGCGCCGCACGACGAGCGGCTCGCCGAGCTGCGCGGCACGCGCGACGCGGCGCTCGAGCAACTCGCGAAGGACGATGCACGCTACGAAGCCGAGCGCGCGATCGTCGCCGAGATCACCGAGCTGCGTGAAACGCTCGACCGCGCGCGCGGCCCGTCGGAAGACGGCCAGCCGGTCGACGTGCAGGCGACCCGCGACAAGCTCGCCGAACGCGTGGCGGCGCTGCACGCGCTGCAGGGCGGCGAGCCGATGGTGCCGCTGCAGGTCGACGGCCATGTCGTCGCCGAGATCGTCGCCGCGTGGACGGGCATTCCGCTCGGCCGGATGGTGAAGGATGAGATCGACACCGTGCTGAACCTGCAGCCGCTCCTCGGCGCACGCGTGATCGGCCAGGACCATGCGCTCGACGCGATCGCGCAGCGCGTGCGCACCGCGACCGCGAACCTGGAGGATCCGAACAAGCCGCGCGGCGTGTTCATGTTCGTCGGGCCGTCGGGCGTCGGCAAGACCGAGACGGCGCTCGCGCTGGCCGACATCCTGTACGGCGGCGAGCGCAAGATGATCACGATCAACATGAGCGAGTACCAGGAAGCGCACAGCGTGTCGGGCCTGAAGGGTTCGCCGCCCGGCTATGTCGGCTACGGCGAAGGCGGCGTGCTGACCGAAGCCGTGCGCCGCAACCCGTATTCCGTCGTGCTGCTCGACGAGGTCGAGAAGGCGCACCCCGACGTGCTCGAGATGTTCTTCCAGGTGTTCGACAAGGGCGCGATGGACGATGCGGAAGGGCGCGAGATCGACTTCCGCAACACGCTGATCATCCTGACGTCGAACGTCGGTTCGACCGCGGTGATGCAGGCCTGCCTGAACAAGCCGGCCGAGGAGCTGCCCGATCCGGACGCGCTCGCCGAGACGCTGCGCCCGCAACTGTACAAGACCTTCAAGCCCGCGTTCCTCGGGCGGATGAAGGTCGTGCCGTACTATCCGATTTCCGACGACGTGCTGGCCGAGATCATCGAGCTGAAGCTCGAGCGGATCCGTCGCCGGATCGAGGCGAACCACAAGGCCGCGTTCGAATGGGACGAATCGCTCGTCGATGCGGTGCTGGCGCGCTGCACCGAGGTCGACTCGGGCGCCCGCAACGTCGACCATATCCTGAACGGCACGCTGCTGCCGGAGATCGCGGGCCACGTGCTCGGCCGGATCGCCGACGGCGCGGCCATCGCGCGCATCGCGGTGCGCGCGGACGAGGCCGGCGAATTCGCGTACGCCGTCGAATGAGCGCGGCCGCGCAACGCCAAGCATTGATGAACTGACCGAACCATGCCGATCAATCTTCCCGAGCTGCTGACGCCGATCAGCGATGCGTCGCCCAGCGGCGACGACCTGCTGTTTTCGAACGAATTCGACGCGATCCAGGACGCGCGGCGCTACGACGATCCGACGCTCGACCAGGGCGAATGGGTGACCGAGATCAAGGAGGCCGACTGGGGCTTCGTCGTCGACCATGCGGACGAGCTGCTGCGCTCGCGCACGAAAGACCTGCGGCTCGCCGTGTGGCTGACCGAGGCGCTCGCGCTCGAGGACGGCCTCACCGGTCTCACCGAAGGCTATGCGCTGCTCGAGGGCCTGTGCCGCGAGTTCTGGGACACCGTGCACCCGCAGCCCGAAGGCGACGACACCGAGTACCGGCTCGGCAACGTCGCGTGGCTCTCCGGCCGCACGGCCGAGCTGCTGCGCGCGGTGCCGGTGACGGACGGTGCGTCGAACGCGTTCAGCACGCTCGACTGGGAAGTGGCGCAACACGTCGCGCAGTCCATCAAGCGCGACCCCGATCACGCGGATGACATCGCGCGCGGCAAGCCGTCGATCGACCAGATCGATTCGTCGCGGCGCGTCACGTCGATTGCGTTCTACACGGCGCTGCTGGCGAACCTGAAGGCGTTCGAATTCGCGCTCGATGCGTTCGAGGAGCGGCTCGTCGAGCGCGCGGGCGATTCGGCGCCGAGCTTCCGGCAGGCGCGCGACGCGTTCGAGACCGTGTACCGGCTCGCCGAGCGCTTCGCGCGCGAGCAGGGCTATACGGGCAGCGCGCCGCACACGCCATCGGCACCGCAGGCGCAGCCCGAGCGCATCGAGCCGGTTTTCGGCAACCCGATCCAGACGGAGGAGACCCACGTGCAGCCGCAGCCCGTTCCGCGCGCACCGGTGACGCAGATGATCGCCGGCATCCAGAACCGTGCGCAGGCCGTCGACCAGTTGCGCGCGGTCGCACGCTATTTCCGCCAGACCGAGCCGCACAGCCCGGTCGCGTATCTTGCCGACAAGGCGGCCGAATGGGCCGACATGCCGCTGCACAAGTGGCTCGAGAGCGTCGTGAAGGACGACGGCTCGCTGTCGCATATTCGCGAGCTGCTGGGCGTGCGGCCCGACGAGCAGTCGTGAGCGACGGTGCCGCGCGACGCGCGTGACGCGTGTCCGGGGCGCCGTCGTGCGGTGAGAGACGGGCTTTTTTCCTGAGAGCGCGGGCCCCGGCGGGCCCGCGGCAAACAAGAAGATGAGTGACGCATGAACGTGACCGAACTGGCACAGGCGATTCGCGGTGGTCTGATTCAGCAGGACCGCCTGCTGAAGACTGACATCCCGTCGTTGCCGAACAATGCGCTCGTGCCGCGCCGGGCCGTGACCCGTTCCGGGCTGGGCCGCGATTTCAGCGTCGCGCTCGACCTGGTATCCACCGCGAGCGACGTCGAGCTCAAGACGCTGATCGCGCAGCCGATCACGTTGTGGATCCGGCAGGCGAACCAGTCGTACCTCCCGATCAACGGCTATATCCACACGGCGCGACGGCTCGGCGC
The DNA here is from genome assembly GCF_001883705.2 of Burkholderia catarinensis. GTDB lineage: Bacteria > Pseudomonadota > Gammaproteobacteria > Burkholderiales > Burkholderiaceae > Burkholderia > Burkholderia catarinensis. The sequence goes on along the minus strand of NZ_MDEQ02000032.1, from coordinate 59,600 downwards.
CGACGGCAGCCTGTCGAGTTACCAGCTGCGCTTCGCGTCGTGGATGCACTTCCTCAAGTTCCGCAGCGACATGCGGTACTGGCAGGACCAGCCGGTCGACGCGATCCTCGCCGATGTGTTCGACCGCCATCCGCAGGCCAAGGGCCAATACCAGTTCGCGCTGTCGAAGCCGCTGCCGTCCCGCTCGTACTGCCGCCAGAGCGAAACCGACTGGAACTTCGTGCATCGGCTGATGGAAGACGAAGGGCTGTTCGGCTTCTGGCGGCACAGTGAAGACGGGAAGGCGCACACGCTCGTCATCACCGACGACCTGCATGCGGTCGACGCACTGTCGCCGAATACCGTTACGTTCGACCGTTCGGGCAGCGGCACCGAAACCGCCGGTTTCACGCAATGGGCCGCGTCGCGGACGTTGCAAAGCACGCTGCATACGACGCGCACGTTCGACTACAAGTCGCCGTCGTCGGCGGGCAATCCGAACGGCACGTCGCTGCCGACGAAGGCTGGTCAGGGCGACCTGCCGGGCCAGGCGGAGATCTACGAATACACCGGCGCGTACACGTATTCCGGCCAGGACCGCGGCGAACACCTGTCGAAGATTCGCCTCGAGGAATGGGAGTCGCGGTCGAAGCGTTTCTTCGGCGTGGGCGGTGTGCGCTCGATTGACGCTGGGCGGCGTTTCACCCTCGTCGACCATCCCGAGCACGACCGCGATTCGGCGAGCGATCGCGAGTTCGCGGCCATCGGCGTCACGCGTTACATCGAGAACAATCTGCCGGTCTCGGACCACGAAGCGAACTTCCCGCATAGCCTGCAGGCCGAGCTGGCGCAGGTGAAGGCCGGTCGCGGGGAAGCGGCTGTGTTCGAAGTCGGGCATGACGACGGCTCTGCAGGGTTTTATCTCGTCGAGGTCGAGGCGCAGCGCGCGAGCGTGCCGTATCGCAGCCCGTTCGAGCACCGCAAACCCGCGATGCAGCTCGAGACGGCCGTCGTCGTCGGCCCGAAGGGCGAGGAGGTCTACACCGACGAGCTGAACCGGATCAAGGTCATGTTCGTCTGGGACCGGCAGAGCGAAGGCCGCGAGACCGCATCATGCTGGATGCGCGTCGTGCAGTCGGATACCGGTGGCGGTTACGGCGGCGTTCATATTCCGCGCGTCGGCGAGGAAGTGCTGATCGGCTATATCGGCGGCGACTGTGATCGGCCGATCGTCATGCATCGCGTGTACAACAGCGCTGCCAAGCCGCAGTGGCATAGCGACGGGATCCTGTCGGGCTTCCGGTCGAAGGAGTATGCGGGATCGGGGCACAACGAGATGGTGCTCGACGACGCGACCGGGCAGAACCGCGCGCGCCTGTTCAGCAGCAGCGCGAATTCGCTGCTTCACCTCGGCTATTTGATCGAGCAGAACGGCAACACGCGCGGTGCGTATCTTGGCTCCGGTTTCGATCTGCGTACGGATGCGTATGGTGCGATGCGTGCCGGGCAGGGCCTGTACGTGACGACGCATCCGAAGCAGGCGAACAGTCAGCCGCTCGATGTCAGCGAAGCGAAGCAGCAGCTCGTCAATGCGGAGGGGCTGGTCGAGTCGATGTCGCAGGTCAGCGAAATGCATCAGGCGGAGAGTCTCGGCACCGGTCGCGATGCGCTGAAGCAGTTCGCCGACGCGACGCAGAACAGCGTGGCCGGGGCGACGTCGGGCGGTGGCAGGACAGCCGGCGGCGGGACGGGGAACGCGAATGCGTTCAAGGAACCGGTGATGCTGTTCGCGAGCCCGGCGGGGATCGGGATGGCGTCGCAGCAGTCGGTGCACCTGGCCAGCGACCAGCAGACCAATATCGTCAGCGGCCAGAGCACGTTCATCACCAGCGGGAAGTCGCTGATCGCCGGCATCCGCGATCGCATCAGCCTGTTCGCGCAGAACGCCGGAATGAAGATGTTCGCCGCGAAGGGCAACGTCGAGGTCCAGGCGCACGCGGACAGCATCGAGCTTACCGCGCAGAAGACCGTGAAGATGGTGGCGGCGACCGAGGCCGTCGATGTGGCCGCGAAGCAGGAGATCCTGCTGACGTCGGGCGGCGCGTATATCCGGATCAAGGGCGGCAACATCGAGATTCACGCGCCGGGGAAGATCGATTTCAAGGGAGCGCAGCACCAGTTCAGCGGGCCGACGAGCATGCAGTATCCGTTGCCCGCGATGCCGGGCGGCACGTGCAAGCAATGCGTGCTGAATGCGCATAGCGGTCGCGAATCGATGGTCGAGGCGGATTGATGGACGAAGTCAACGATGTGGGCGATGCCACCGAGATGGCCGTCGATGTGCCCAATCCACGTGAGCCTGAATGGCCGGCATTCGTGGAGACGCTGAAGGCATCGCTGGCGCGCAATACCGACGACGGCCGCGCGCTGCGGTTGTACGTGCTCGTCGACACGCGCGGCTATCAGGAACTGGACTCGCAGCTTGCAGCCGTGCGCGGCCTGCGCCACGCGTCGCTCTGGACCGATACCGGGCTGGATGCCTATACGGATATCGCGCCATATCTGATCGCGTTCGATCGCCAGGCGTTCGACGACGAGGATGCCGAGCAGTATCGCCTGCTGCGTCAGTTGTGGCTGGACGCGGTCGATCTGCATGCGGTGACGTGGCTGTGCTCGGCGTGGTCGTTCGACGCGCTCGATGCGCATCTGCGCCAGTACGTGAAGTACACGCTGCCGAACGGTCGCGCGTACTACCTGTTTTTCTTCGACAACCACGTATTGGGGCGACTTCGACTGGCGTGGAGCGATACGCAGGCGCAGCAGTTCGTCGCCCCGTTCGACGAGATCCGGTATCGCGACCGGCGGCTCGATGAAGTCGTGTGGCGCAACGACACGCCCGCGGTCGAAGGGGCGGCATCGGCAAGTCAGGCGCCAGGCCTGAGCGAGCGGCAGCATGCGCGACTGATCGAACTCGGGTATCCGGACAAGCTCGTGCTGAAGTTTCGGGAGACGATGGGGGCGATGGTCGACCACTTGTCCGATGCGGAACTGTATGACGAGGTCGTCGAGCAACTCGATCGCGCTGCCGCGCATGGGATTGCCGATGAAGCGGAATTGCAGTGCTACGTGATGACGGGCGTGCTGGTCTCGCCGCGGTTCGACGAGTATCCGGCGGTGCAAGCTTGCCTCGGAGCCGTGGCTCATGGGGACACGACGCTCAATGACGCGTTGGCTACGATCGACGACGCGACATGGGATGTGATTCGCGATGCGCACGAGCAAGCGTTGCCGGAGGTGCGTAGTGCCGTGGCGTAGGTCCATGCTAGCGGTGGGGCTGCTTGTTGTCGCTTTGAGCTTGAGTGCCTGCGGCAAGTCGGAGCCGACCTATAGCGGGATTTCCATGATGGGCCGGAATTATCTGCCGTACAACATGAGCGGTTTCACCATTACCGACGCGTATGGGAACAGGGCGAGTGGTGGTGGCGATGATCCGCCGGGTGCGGGTGGCGGGAGCCTGACATGTTGCTACAAACTCAAGGGAACAGAGTTTACGGTCAGGTGGGAGTACTACGATGTCGACCAATGGCACAAAGGGGACGAGCAGACGTTCCGTGCCGAGGCGAAGGTGTCGATGCCGCCGTCCCAGTCGCCGGACAATGTGGGTTCCCGGATTTTTGAGGTGCACTTCTTTCCGGACCGGCATGTCGAGTTCCAGTTTCCGGGCCAGATGCTCGATGATGCGCGCCTGCCGATTGTCGATGTCGTGAGATGGGTGAAGCGGTATCAAGGGCAACTGGACAAGCGATACGACGAGCGCGAGGACCAGCAGTTTCGTCGTGTCGCCCGGATCGTGGCGTCTGCGTGGCTGAAATATCGTCTGACCGACCGTGACGATCTGGAGCAGTACGCGTACTTCGCTTTGTTGGTCAACAGTCGATTCGATGCGCATTCCGAGATTCAGCGTCTCTTGCAGACGGTTGCCGGTAAGCCGGGTATGTTCGCGAAGTCGATGCAGTCTCTGCCGAAGAACGTGAAGTCGGCGCTGGCAACCGATAGCTTCGAGCCAGTGGTTGTCCCGGTCATTCCAGATGGATTGTTGCCGCCGCTGCGTGTGCCGGAGGTGCGGCATGGTTGAATCGGGTGCGTTCGATCAGGAGTGCGCGCAGTCGCCTATCGGCATCGCACGCCGGACGGCATTCGAGCCGTGTGCAAAGGTGATCGATAACAGATGCAAAACAGGCGCTTGCTCGCCACGGCGCGGCGTGCGAGGTGCCACTCAGAAGGGAAACGTCGATGCATAGAGGAACGAAACCGGCGCGCATGACGGGCCGTGTTCTGGCGACTTGCCTGCTGTTCGCAGCCGTGACGGCTTGCGGCAAATCCGAGCCAACCTATAGCGGGATTTCGGTCATGGGCCGGAACTATCTGCCGTACAACATGAACGGCTTCACAATCACCGATTCTTATGGCAACAAGGCAAGCGGTGGCGGAGACGATCCTCCCGGCGCAGGTGGCGGCAGCGTCGCGTGTTGCTACAAGCTCAAGGGCACCGAATTTACGGTCAAGTGGAAGTACTACGACGCAGATCGATGGACGATTGACGACTCGCATACGCAGCAAGTCGAGACTAAGGTGGTGATGCCGCCGTCGGCCGTTCCCGAGAAAGTCGGCGGCCGTATTCTTGAAGTTCATTTCTATCCGGATCGTCACGTCGAGTTCCAGTTCCCTGGCCAACTTTTGGACGAATCGCGTATTCCGGTCGTGGATGTTTCCCGATGGATGGCGACGCACTATCAGGAGCAACTGGACAAGAAATTCGACGATACGGACGGACAGTCGCATCGGCGCATTGCGAGTGCCGTAGCTGCCGCGTGGCTGAAGTACCAACTGACCGACCGGAATGACCTCGAGCAGTATGCGTATTTCAGTTTGCTCGTGAACAGTCGATTCGATGCGCATCCGGAGGTGCAGCGGATCTTGCGGGCAGCGGCTGGAAAGCCCGGTTGGTTTGCCAAGTCGATGCAAGCGCTTCCAAAGAACGTGTTGTCCGAACTGGCAAGCGGCAAGTTCAAGCCGGTGAACGTACCGACAATTCCCGACGGACTGGTGCCGCCGCCACGCGCAGAGGAGAAGCAGCATGGCTGAGAGAATCAAGCTCGATCCGGACGACGCGACGCCGATGTCCACGTATATGCAGCTTGTCTGCCAGGACGCGAACATGTATCCGAAAGGCGATTGTCTGCCATGCGGCGCGACGATTCGCATGGGATTTTTCTTCGATGCGTTTGGCAGAAGTCGCGATATTGACGACAAGTCGAGCTCTCAATATTCGAACATCTGCCGTTTGTGGGAGGCGCACCGGGACAACGACGACAGGCATCGGCCGGTCAATCAGTTCTGGTTCCGCTTCTATTATTCGGGACTGGGCACGCCGCTAAACGAGTCAGCCAAGGCCAATGAGTGGATCAATGCGGGCGTAGCTGCAGTCAAGATGGGGGGCAAGAAGGCGATGAGCGGAGCGGAGTCGGTCGCCAAGTCGTTCACGCGCGTCGATACGCCAATCAAACAGGCCAGCGTGAAAAAACGTGTCGACGACGTAAAAAAGCAGTTCATTGAGAACTTTCTCGAGGGGGATTTTTCGCTTCGACCAATCGACAAGGCATTCCAGGATCTTCGCAAGGACATCGAGCACATCCCTGCTCAGGCGCGACGTGTGATGAACGTGTTGAATGCATCGCAGGAGCGTTACTGGGAACGAACCAAGGCGACCGGAACGCTGCTGTGGCGCAACGCGAAGAACGACTTCAAGAACAACGTCAAAGGCGCGCCGATGAAGGCGGGCTGGGCGGTCGCGCGCAGTCTTTTTGTCGGCATTGCGATGGAGAACGTGCCGATCGTGCGTGACAATTCCGTCATGGCGAAGGCTTTCGGCACGGGTGTCGATACGCGATTGATTGCAGCGAAAGACCAGTTCGAGGCTGCGTACCACGCCGTCAAGAAGCAGATGCCGAAAGTTCGGGCCATCGAGGTATCGGTGTTCGGCGCCGACCGGGGATGCGTACTCGCGCGTGCCTTCATCAACGATCTGGCGGAAAAATACAAGCGCAGGGACGACATGGATCTCGCCATTGACGGCGTATCGATTCAGATCAAGTTTGTCGGACTGCTCGATGCCGTTTCATCGGCCATGTCCGAAGAGGCTGGCGAGCTGATCGGCATGGTGCCGTATCTGGGAATGATCAAGACCAGCTTCAAGGACCGGGCCCTCGGCATACCGGCCAGTGTGCAGCGCTGTGTTCATTTTGCCGCGGCACACGAGATGCGCTTTTATCAGCGTCTCGACAGTCTCGAGAAGACCCGTGGCGAGCAATTCCTTTATCCGGGTACGAGTTGCGATGTCGTAGGCGGCGCGCCCAAGGGTTCACTGGGTTTCAATGCCGAGTTGATGCGGATTCCTCTGCGTGACATGCTGCTGGAGGCATTGAAGGCAGGTGCAGTCATGGATACGATGGAGGATCTGCGAGACAAGAAGCCGGACACTTTCCGGAAATTCACGATTGCACCGCCGATCAACGCGGACGGCAAGCAATACCGCATCAAGCAACTCGTCGACGCGTACTACGCGCTCGTCCCCCGCAAATCCGGCGCCGACTTCATGGAGCATTCGAAAGTCTTCATGCGCTGGATTTCGGCCCGCTACATGGATCCCGAATTCCGTCGCACGATCGCGGACCCCGTCGCCGACTGGAAGCGCAACATGAGCGACGCCGACCTGCAGCGCAAGACCGCGAAGTCGCAACTCGACTGGGAGCTGCAGCGACAAGGCATCAACATGAGCATGCTCGCCAGCCGCAGCCAGGACGATCAGGCGAAGCTTCGGGGAATGAAGGCGGCGAGCGACGCGGCGCAAAAACGCTATGAGAAGTTGATCGCGGAGGCGCCGAAGGACTATTCGACGGTGTGGGAGCGTCTCGAAAAAGAAGCGGCAAAGAAACTGCGCAGCGCGTCGTATCAGGAGGGCCTGAAGCAATCCGCCGAGCGCATCCGCAACATGCCGGATTCGTGGGATTCCAACAACAAGGCCAGCGCGGATGCGGTCGAGGCGGCCATGTTGCCTGAAGCCGAGATGGAGCTCGTGTCGGCCTGGAAGGAAGGGATCGAAGGCAAGCATCCGCTACCGGCGGAAGTCATGGCGCTGTTCGACATGCTCGTCCACGATACGTTGCTGACGAGCTGGCAGGACCATGTGCTGGCGCCGTCACTGTACTTCCGGACTCGCGACAAGGATACGTTCGGGTCGAGCGATCTCGCAAAGGAAGCGAAGCAGCGCAAGAAGGACGACCTCGCCGCGGCGCGCATCGACCAGGCAGCCAAACAGAGTCAGGAATGGGCACGGGGCTACAAGGGCGGTGCAACTCCCCCCATTCATTGAGCGGCGTTGCTGGATGACGGAGCGCTTGCCTCACTGTCTGTCAGAGACGAGCGCTCCGGGATATATCCGTCATATTTTTGATGCAGGCTGGGAATATCGGTGCGTATATCAGGGATGCTTGGTACGGAAGTGAGCCTTGGGCGAGGGATTTTTTTAAAAGGTCATTTTTTTTAATAGAGCGTGGTGGTGAAACGGTGCTCGCGTTCTCCACCGTTCCGGAAGATTGGAAAACTCTAGGGTTTCTACTGGTTGGCTATGCGCGGGAAGTGCAGCCCGGTACCAAGCTGGCAACGATAGCTGGCGGGGCTGGATCATTGTCGTCCGCGGGAGCGGCGGCGTGGAATGCAGCCAAGGGGTCCTTTTCCGGAAATGCACTCATCGCATTCTTTATTGGCGCCGGCATAGATGCGATCGTCTGGTTTTCGGATTCAAATCAGGATTTCCGAGATTTAATCGCAATATTGTTGGTGGATGCATTCAAGGCGGCATTGGTCGGTGCGGCGATAAGCTTGGTCAATGCAGGCATAGTCGCTATGGCTGCAGCGACCGGAGTGACTGTTGGTGCTTTGGCAATAGGTGGATTTTTCTTGATTTTGGGCGTCGGTTTGCTTGTTGATTATTTGTTCGATGCTAGTGGGAAGAGGTTCATGAAGTTGCTGCTTCATAATTCGAAGGCCATCGTGGATGAAATCGATGACATGGTGCGAAGAGCGGGTAAGGCACTCGAAGAAAGGCTGCCGAATGACTATGGGAATTATTATTCTGGGTCGCAATGGATGTTGCTTCCCTGAGGATTCGCTAATTGGCGATTTTTGAGGGTTTTGATCTGGCGATGATGGAATCAAATATTGACAGAGAACCGGTCGATGACGGATCGCCGATAGATTTTCATGGAAAGCTGGCTGCGATCGAGTTGGCTATTGGTTTGCTTGTGGCTGGCATATATTACGTATTTTCCCAGTTGGGTGTGATGGCGGATTCTCTGTGGAAATCAATAATAGTTGTTCAGTTTTGTATATCGATTGTTTTGTTTATTCATTATGTTGAGAATCGGCAATCTCGAAGACTCTGGGTTGAGGGTATAGTTTCTTTGTTTGCCTTGGGGCCGTGGTTGATGATCGCGTTGGTTTGGTTGTTCTATATATCATATATTCCGATGCCCGTGATTCTGAAGGTTTCTGTGATTGCTGCGTGTTTTGCTATTATTGGGTGGCACTCATTCAAGGTTTTGGCGGATTTTCGTTGTGCGGTGGAAAAGGATTCGGTTGTAAAGACGATTTATTATGAAGGTGGTGCGAATATGGTGTTTCGTAATTCGCTGGGTGGTTATATCGATCAATTGACTTCGCGGAATCCGCTGAAAAGGTCTCTGCTTTCCGTGGTCGGTTATTCGATGCCGTTTGCTGCGGCATTTGGATTGAGTGCGAATCATATTTTTGGTGAGAACGTTGGCCCTCATGTGTTGTGCATTATTTTGTCGCTCCTTGGGTTTCCGATGTCTATCTGGATTATTGGGAATACCTACGTGCGATCGATTTTTTTTCGAGTGTATTTGCCATTGATGCTTGAGAGGAAGACCGGGAAGAAGGTTATTCTGAGTTCGTGAGTGGGCTGATTGCTTGCAATGATTTGAAGCGAAGCTTCATATCTGCGCAATGCCACAATTTCCAAAGCGAATCGGGTTGCAGGTGCGGCTATTGCGGCGTCGGTTTGGCTGTATGCGGCCCGTTTCGGCCAGAATCCGTTGTGCCGAAGAATGGTTCTGATCAAACAACTGAGCGATCTGCAGCGATTCGCCCTTGTGCCAGCGCTCCCACATTAACGCCTTCTGGCTGTCTGTATAGTAGATCCGCCGCCTCTGTTTCATTGCAACACTCCTTGCTGCTATGCAGCTTCAAGTGTGTTGCGTCGACGGGTTGAATCCGCAACATTTATCTGCCACTCAAACTAGAGCGTGAAACCGGAAAAAGGGTAATTCTCGGGCAGTAAGGTGGGATGATTGCGCGAGCATGGATGGTGGCGTGCGATTTGACGGAGCAACGAACGAAGACCTTTCTGGATTACCTGAAACAGGTACGCGATCAGTGAATGCCCGATTCCCGGGCTACGCGCTACGGCGGTCAGCGGCCTCACATGGTTGGCCGCGACGAAGCGAGATCCGAAACCAGTCAGCACGTCCGCATCACGAACCACTGACGCGAATCCGTGCGCGCCGCGCTTTCCGATTCACCACGGGCTTTTTGCGATCCTCGATCCACGGAAGCAGCGAAATACCCCCCGCACACAGCATCAACCCGGCGACCAGGGCAAACAGACCGAATCCGATTTCACGTACCCATGCTCCACCCACAACCGCTTCGTTGCGCCGGGCAATGCCCGGAAACATCGGCGAAATGCGCAGGCCATCGTCCGCGGCCGCACTGCAATAAGTCTTCGTGAACGCGGCGAACTGTTCGCGGCTGATGTTCGATGCGGCCGAACGCGAATACACCGGCGATCCGGCAGGCTGCCACGTCGTATCGTAGTGCTGCGTCTGTCCCGCGCCATAGCGGAAGACGGCCTGCGCCTCCCATGTCGCGTCGGATTTGCCGTATCGCAGAGACATCGCACATTGCTCGACGAGGGCGGGGACATGAGGCCACGCGCGAGCGCGAACGAGGATGGCCGAATTGATGGTGCCAACTGCGCCCGCCAGCAGGACGAACGCACCGACAAGCAGAAGAATGGCCGATCGCAAGCAGCGCAGTGCGAATGTCACTGGAATGGCTGGATTCAGTAGTCGGTTAGTGAGGTGACCGGCGTACCGCCGATGCGGGAGCTGACGGGGCCCGCGCAATCCGCGGGATGTATCTGCCGGTATCGTGCGCCCGGCTCGCCATGCCTCCGAATCCCCGCCTACTGCCCCACCCGGAACTCGATCCGCCGATTCCTCGCCCTTCCATCCGCCGTATCATTCGGCGCGATCGGCTGATCCGGCCCGACGCCCGTCGTCGTCATCTGCTGCGGCGGGATGCTCTTCGTGATCAGGTAGCCCTTCACCGCGTCCGCGCGCGCCTGGCTCAGCGCGATGTTCGACGTCCGGTTCCCCGAGTTGTCGGTGTGGCCGATGATGTCGACCGTGCGGTTCTGCATCTTCGCGAGCGCGGCCGCCATCTGGTCGAGGATCAGCCTGCCCTGCGGCGTGAGCGTTGCGCTGCCGGTCTCGAATTCGATCGTCCGGTTCGCGAGCGTCTGATCGAGCACGCCCTGCTCGGATGCCGACACGCGCAGCCCGTTCTTGATCGTGTACGTCGGGTTCAGCGTGTTTGCCATGTCGCTCGCGAGCTGCTGGCGCTGCGCTTCGTTGTGCACCTCGCCCTTCATCTCGATCTGCGTGCCGTTGATCTTCAACTGCCCCTTGCTGATCTGCTTGAGCTGCGCGCCGAGCAGCTTCTGCACGTTCGCGCTCCAGTTCGGCGGCGTCGCGACGTCGCCGACCTCGATCTGGTCGACGACGTTCGCCGCGCCGTAGGTATCGCGCAGCTTCTGCAGCACGGCGGCCTTGGTCGCCTCGTCGGGCACCTTGCCGCCGGCGACCACCTGGCCGGGCGCCGCGTTCGCGGGCGGCGGCGTGATGGTGCCGGCCGTGCCGTGCACCACCGTGCCGGATGCGGTCGCCGCCGCGGCGCCGGCGTTCGTGTTCGACGACGGCAGCGCGGTCGTTGCGACCGTGCCGTTGCCGACCGGCGTGACGGTCGCGCCCGTGTTCTGCGCGAAGGCCGCGCCGCTCGCCACGAGGCCGGCGGCGAGGAGGGCGAAGAGGGTGGAGCGGGCGGGCGAGAAGCGCGCGCGCCGAGCGTGAATCGTGCGATGCATCCCGTCAGCCTCCGATGAACGCTTCGCGGAACGCGTCGATGGCGACGCGCAGCGAGAGTTGCGGTTGGTCGAGGTAGCTGACGAGCTTGCTGATCTGGTGATCGTTTTGCGCATGGGCGTCGATCCACTCGGGATCGTCGATGTCGATGTTGTGGGCGGCGTAGGTCTGCGGGTCGACAACGCTCAGCAGCGTCTTGGCCGACGCGCCGTTGAAGCCGATGATGAGCCGTTCGCGCTCGGCGATCGTGCCGATGAAGATCGCGAGCTCGAAATCGGCCTGCGCGACGAACGGCGCGATCAGTTCGAGCCAGAACGCGGCGACGAGGCTGCGGTAGAACGGATCGACCGGCAGCGGCAGCGTGAGGCCGCGCTCGATGTGCGACGAGCCGCTCTGCATCACCGGCCGCAACAGCGAGCCGAGCGCGAGCATCGCGCCGCGCAGCCGCACGGGATGACCGCTTTCGAGCAGCATCTCCTGGAGGCCGTACAGCGACTGGTGTTCGACGAAATCGTTGAAGGTGCCGTCATGCGACGTGCCGGGGCCGCCGACGTCGATCGGCACTTGCGTGTCGCCGAGCGCCTGCAGCGCGCCGGGCGGCTCGTCCTTGCCGAGCAGCGGCGGGATCTGCGTGGCGACGCGCGACCACAGCCGCGCGAACGCCAGCGGGCTGCGCGCGAGGAACGCGAGCGGCCGGTCGACCTCGAGCGCCGTCGCGCCGAGGAACGGGAAGCGGCGCATCGACACGTCGTGGCTCGCGACCATGTGGCCCGCGATCACGAGTTTGCTGCGCGAGCCGAGGAACGCGAAATGCATCGGCTTCGCATCCTCGTAGACGAGCTTCCAGCGCGGATCTTCCGCGAGCAGTTCGAGCGCCTGCGCGATCCAGCGGTCGAGCGTCTGCAGCAGTTGCGGATTGTGCGCGCTCTTTACGAAGTCGCCGCGCGACGGAATCTTGCCGAAGTACGCGATTTGCGCCTGTACGGTTTGCGTCATTGCGCCCCCTGTGCGTTCGTTGCGTTGGCGGCCGCGACGGCCGGCGCTGCGCCCGGCGTGCCCGTGCCGGACTGGGTCGCGTTCTGCGCGGCGCCCGCGCTCGCGTCGGCGACCGACGACGGCAGCTGCAAGCCGCGCAGGCTTTGCTGCTGCGGCTGGTCACCGCCGCCGCCGCCGCCGCTCGGTTGCGACGTGCTGATGATGCGCATCGTCACCGACACGTTCACGCTGCCCTGCACCCACGTCAGGTCGAAGGTGCCGTCCGGACGGCGCTTGCGTTGCGCCGAGTTGATCAGCTTCTCGAGACCGTAGCGGCCCGGCTCGTTGACGAGCTGCACCGTGCGGCCGTCGAAGGTCGTCGCGGACAGCGTCGCGCCCGGCGAACCCTGCGGGTTCGGCCACACGAAGTTGGTCCACTGCGGCGGCGTGTTGCGGTAGCGCAGTTGCTGGCCGTCGATCGCGATCGTGTATTCCGTCGTGCCCGTGCTCGGCTGCGGCAGGATCTGGAACACGGTCTGCGGCTCGGACGCGGCGGCCGCGCCGCCTGCCGCGCCGCCCGCGAGCGGTGCGACCCAGCGCGCGAAGCCGTTCGTGAAGTCCGGCGTGAGCCCGACGCCCATGTCGCCCCACGTGCGGGCGGCGAGCGTGTCGCCGCGGCGCACCGCGAGCGGCCCGAGCGTCGTGCCGACGAACTTCGCGATCGAACCGTCCGGACCGAACACCTGCGCGATCTCGCCGGCGCCGGCCTCGACCTTCGCGTTCGCCGCGAACGGGTACTTCGTCGCGAGCGAGTTCTGGAACGGCTGGTAGACCTGCGCGTTCCACACCTTGTTGACTTCGGCGCTGGCCGGCTGGATCACGACCGCGAACGCCTGCATCAGCGGCCGCACGAGCAGCGGACGCAGCGACTTGCGTTGCGAATCGGTGAGGCCCGTCAGCATCTGCTCGTCGACGAGCTTCAGCGAATCGGCGAGTTCCGAACCGTTGCCGTCGAGCGTCTGCTGCATCAGCTGGCGCGCGCCGGGGCCCGGGTCGCCCTGGTTCTTGATCACGTTGAAGCGCGTACGGACCTTCGACAGCGAATCCATGTAGCCCTTGAGCATCGACGTGCCGTCATGCGTCGCGACGATCCGCGCGAGCCCGATGAACTCCTGGCCGATCGGACCCATCGGCACCTCGGCCGGATTGCCGTTGATGTCGATGTTGGCGGCCGCCACCTGGCCGGCCTGCGAGCGCGAGAACAGTTGCTTGACCCAGTTCACGACGCCCGTCTGCGCCTTCTTGATCGTCACGTTCGCGAGCGACGGGTTGTCCCACGACGTCTGGTCGTACGCGGTCTCGAGGATCTTGCGGATCGGCGAATCCTGCGGGTCGCCTAGGCGGTTCATCCCGTCGACGGCCTGGCCGAAGCTGCTGAAGCCCTGCACCGCGATGCCCTGCATGAACTTCTGCCAGTGCTGCGCGTACTCGGTCTTGTACATGCCGACGAGCGTCTTCTGGATCTGCTCGGGGCTGCCCTCGAGCGTCAGGTCGTCCTGCGTCGACGTGTTCAGCACCCAGTCCTTCGCCTGCAGTTCCTTGGTCGCCGCGTCGCGGATCGCCGGCTGCACGTAGTCGAACCACGCTTCGCGCGTGAACGTGCCCGGAATCGCGTAGCTGCCTGCCACGAGACCCTGGTTGCCGTCGCCGACGATGCGCGCGATGGTCATCGGCGCGAAGCGGGTCGACGCGCGCGCCTTGATTTCCTCGTAGACGCGCTGGCGGGCCGGCATGCCGCGTACGACGCGGCGCAGGTTCTCGCGAGTCTGGTCGACGAGCGCGAGGTTCGCGTCGATCATCGGCCAGTCGTTGTCGTTCACGCGGGACAGGTAGAACGAGATCATGCGCTCGGCGCTCTTGATCATCTCGTCACGCGGCATGTTGCCGCGATTCGTCTCGAGCCAGCCGCGCCAGAAGCGGGCGAGCTGGTCGGTCAGGTGCGCCTGCTCGACGTGACGCTTGTCGGACAGCATCAGGTACGTCTTGAGCGCGTTGTATGCGTCCTGCACGTTGGTCGGCGACGCGTCGCTGTAGAGCCCGCCCTGCGGTGCGGCCGCCTGCTGCGGCGCGGCGGCCGGCGCGGTGCCGGATGCTGCCGGTGCGGCACCGGCCTGCGGCGCGGCGCCTGCCGCGTTCGTCGAGACCGGCAGCGTGCCGCCCTGCACGGCGCCCGATTCGGGCGGGCGCGTCATCGGCACGAGCTGTTCGGGGTGCGTGTTCACGTCCTTCATGAACGACGCGAGGTTTTGCGACACGGGGGCCAGCAGGATCTGGCGCACGCCGTTGTAGTACTCGGTCAGCAGGTGCTGCTCGAGACGGTCGCCCTGGTACAGGCCGAGCGACACCGACAGCGGCTTGTCGCGGCGGAACTGCTCGAGCTGTTCGATCCGGTCTTCGAGGATGTCCATCGCCTGCAGGCGCGACTGCAGGTCGTTGCGCCCCTGCTGGAGGCGCGTGACGTTGTCGAGGTCGGCCTGCACGTTCGACACGAGCTGCTGGTTGCCGATCGTCGACCAGGTCCAGCCGCCCAGCGCGAGCGCGAGCGCCGCGACGAAGCCGAAGAAGGTCGCGTAGCGCAGCCGCGTCTTGGTCGGGCTGGCGAACTGGCGCACCGTCTGGCGGTCCGCGAAGATCACCTTCGAGAACAGGTCGCGCAGGAAGAAGCCGTTCTTCGAGAACGCGCTGTGCGGCTTCGGCAGCGCGTCCGCGTCGAGGCCGAAGCGGTGCGCGATGCGGTGCGCGGCGGCGCTGTTGGTTTCGCCTTCCTGCAGCGCGCTGGTGAAGTAGAAGCCGCGGAAGATCGGCTTGTACTGGAACGGGTTGTTCTCGAACAGCGTCGCGAGGAACGCGCGCAGCGACGGCTTGATCGTCGAGAATTCGAGCGGGAAGCTCAACTGGCCCGGCGACAGCTGGTTGCCGCGCGACAGCGAAAGCTGCGCGACGCTGATCTCCTTCAGCCCTTCGTAAAGCTCTTCGAAACGCTCGTCGAACTGCGCGACGACGTCGCGCTTCTCGTCGGGCTCGTAGGGCAGGGTGGCGCCCCACACGCGGTCGTACTCGTGCTTGTCGCTGCTGCTGAAGAATTCGGTGAAGCCGGTGATCAGGTCGGCCTTCGTGAACATCACGTAGACCGGCGCGAACACCTCGAGCTTTTCCGTCAGCTCCTGAACGCGCTGACGGAGGTTTTTCGCGAGGTTGATCGCGAATTCGGGGCGGTTGCCGGTGAGTTCGGCGATGCTCGCGGTGACGATGATGCCGTTGATCGGCGCCTTCGGGCGATAGCGCTTGAGCAGGCCGAGGAAGCCGAGCCACTCGCTGCGGTCTTCCTCGTGCACCGAATAGCGGCCGGCCGTGTCGAGCAGGATCCCTTCGGTCGTGAAGAACCAGTCGCAGTTACGCGTACCGCCGATGCCGTGGATCACGGCGCTGTTCTTGTCCGCGAACGGGAATTGCAGGCCGGAATTGAGCACGGCGCTGCTCTTGCCCGCGGCCGGGTTGCCGATCACGATGTACCACGGCAGTTCGTACAGCGCGGAGCCGCCCGATACCTGGCCGATCTTCGACGTCTTGATCGTCTTCACCGCATCCGACAGGCGCGTGCGCAGCACGTCGAGGTCGGCGGTCTTCGAGTCGGGCGCGAGCGCGGCGGCGGCGGGCGCGGTGATCTTGCCGGTTTCCGCCTGCTCTTCCAGCACCTGGCCGAGCTGCTGGTTCGCGCGCTTCACGCGCCAGCGGCGCCACAGCGCGACGACGAGCCACAGCGCGAGGATCGTCGCGAAGGCGATCGCCGCCCACAGGAGCGGCAACTGCAGCATGTCGGCGACGATGAAGAGGATTGCCGCTAGCGCGACGATCCCGACGATCGAGAGCGTACGCGGATGAGTCAGCACGTTGAGGATGCGTTGCATAGGACGTTCAGGTTCCGGTGCGATTCGGTGAGGCGACGCAGGCGCGCCGAGCGGCAAGGGTGGCGCCGCGATGTGTCGCCACGCTGTCAAACGGGATGAAGGGGGCAGGCATCAATGCGCCCGCGGCATCGGAGAAGGCGCGCGCATTAATGAAAGGACGCTGTGAGATTTAAAACGGAAGCGGCGGCCGGAAAAAATCGCGCACCGGAATGCTCGATTTTTTGCGCCGCCCATATCGTTTCCTGCCGGGATATTAAAAAGCCCCATGCCGCCCTCATTATTTCCTGTCCGGCAGCCATGGCTAGCTGCCGCGTCCCAGTTTAAAACCGGGTTTATGGTATTCCACGTGCCCGAGATCCATCATTTTCCATCGGCCCCCCCAGGTCAGGCCGACCTGCTCGGCGACCTGGCCGTACAACTGGTAGCCGCGCATCGCCCACGGATCTTTCTCGGAAATGACCAGCTTGCCGTCGCGCAGGAATGCGTTGTCGGCCGCCAGCCCGAATTGGTGATAACTCTGGAAGGCTGCCGCGTTGGTCACGTTGCCGCCCATCTGTGCCAGCCGGTTCTGCCGTTCCGGGCTCCGGTAACCTTCCAGCAACGCCATTTCATAACCATATTGTTCGTGCATGATCTTGTAGACCAGCAGCAAACGCGTCCGGAAATCCGGGTCCAGCAGGTTCCAGTCGCGGCTCGCATCCTTCAGCGCCGGGCGCACCTGTTCGACTTCCTTGGTGGCGAAGACTTCCGGCGGCAGCGGCGGGGGCGGCACGAGCTGTTCGCCCTGCAGCAGCGCGGCGATCTTCTCGTCGGGCACGCGCGCCGTGTCGTCGTACTGGAACAATTGCCGGCCGCGTAACGCAATGGCGACCAATGGCGGCGTCGCAAGAATACCTGCCGACACCATAATCATCAAGCGCCGCCGAACCAGTAAATTTTGCACGTCGTTTAAAGCGCCGCGCGTAGCGGTTGCCGATTTAACAATCTGACTTCGCGTACGCGTGGCGCGGTCGTTCGCACGGCGCGTAAGACGGCCATGAAACTGCGCGACGGATTCGAAAACGGTCGCGCGGATACCCGGTAAAAGCAACAGTGCCGCAACCGCGACGGCAAGGGCGAAATAGGCGACGAGTGCGACGGCAATCAAAGAAATCCCCGGAAATTGGAATTGATTGTGTTTTGCAATGCTTGCTCTTAGAATCAGGCTGCTTCGAGAGGCCGGGCTATATTATCGCGGTGAATTAAACCAGGATTCAATGAGACGCTGAATGAGTGCGCCGGAAAATTCAAATTCGAAAACTCCGCCCAGCCTGCTGTCGGATACGAAACCGGCAGGCAACGGAGGACCTCAGCAGTCGCGCATTCTCGCGAATCTGGAAGGACGTGTCACGCCGCCGGCCGAATCGCCGCGCCGTTCGCTGAAGGCGCCGATCGCGGCCGTCGTGGCATTGGTGGTTGCCGTCGGCGGCTGGGGCGCGTGGCGCACGCAGCAGCATTCGGGCGAGCCGGCCGCCGCTGTCACGGCCGCGGCCGCGCCCGCAGCGACGGCGCCGGCCAAGGTCGCACCGGCCAGCGACGCCGCCGTGCAGGTCGCGCAGAATGCGGCATCCGCCGTGCAACCGGCCACGATCGTCATCGACGATTCGGCCTCCCAGACCGTTGCTTCCGCATCGTCCGCGCCCGCGGCGGACAACAGCCGCCTGTCGCGTGCGCTCGCCGGTGGCGCCGACGACGCAGCGGGCGCTGCCACGGCCGGTGCTGCCGCAGTCGCCGCGGCTGCCGCTGTCGGAACGACGAAAGCCGCGAAGGCCGACTCCGCGAAGAGCGCGAAGGTTGCGGCGCACGGCAAGGCCGACACGAAGGCCGATGCCAAGGCTGACGCCCGCAAGCATCGCAAGGAACAGGAGGCGGAGCTCGCGCAGGCGAAGAAGCGCCGCGACGCGACGTCGACCCGTACCGCGAGTGCGAAGGCGTCCGGGAAGGACGATCCGGATGCGGATCTGCTCGCGGCGCTCGTCGCGCGCACGAAGCCGGCCGACAAGAAACTGGCCGCGCAGAAGGGGCAGGCCGTACCGACCAAGACGGGCGCCGCGACCGGTTCGGTGGCGGCGCGCGTGAAGGAGTGTTCGGAGCGCGGCTTCTTCGAGGATCAGCTGTGCCGCTGGCGCGTTTGCGACGGCCACTGGGGCAAGGACCCGGCGTGCCCGAACGCCGCGCAGTCGGAGACGCGTCAGTAACCCGTTTCCGCACGCCACCATGCCTTGCTTGCGCCGCCCGTTGGGCGGCGCGTTGCTTTGGTGGCCGGGACGCGACGGTATGATGCCGCGTGACACTGTCACGAGAGCGTCATGCCCGTCGGGCATACGTTTCCTTTCTTTTCCCGGCGCGGGCCCGCGACCCGCGATGTGCGGCGCGCCGCGCGCCGCACGACCTTTGACGATGGACCTGATCGTACAGACTTACGGCGCCGATACGTCCGGCATGGTGTGCGGATTCCGCTTCGTTCCGGGCGGATCGGGCGCGATGCTCGATGCCGACGCGGCTGCCGCGTGGCTGCGCACGTGCCGCGCGCACGATGCGACGACGCCGGGCGATTTCGTCTGGCTGCACTTCAATCTCGCGCACGGCGCGAGCGAGCGCTGGATGCGCACGCATCTCGAGCTGCCCGACAGCTTCTTCGAATTCCTCCACGAAGGTTCGCGCTCGACGCGCATCGAGCAGGAAGACGGCGCGTTGCGCGCGATCGTCAACGACGTGATGTTCAACCTCGAGCTGACGCCGTCCGAGATCGCGACGCTGTTCGTCCACGTCGAGCGGCGCATCATGGTCACCGCGCGGCTCAAGCCGCTGCGCTCGGTCGATACGCTGCGCGCGTGCGTGCGAGACGGCGAGCAGTTCCGGTCGCCCGCGGAGCTGCTCGTGCACCTGCTGCGCGACCAGGCCGATCTGCTGATCCAGATCATGCGGCGCACGAGCATCGACGTCGACCGCATCGAGGATCGCTTCCTGTCGCAGCGGCTCACGTCGAGCCGCATCGAGCTTGGCGCGATGCGCCGCACGCTGACGCGCCTGCAGCGCATGCTTGCGCCCGAGCCCGGGTCGATCTTCCGGCTGCTCGCGAAGCCGCCCGCATGGCTGCACATCGAAGACGTGCAGGAGCTGCGCGAATCGACCGAAGAGTTCTCGCTGGTGCTCGCCGATCTGTCGGGGCTCAACGAGCGGATCAAGCTGCTGCAGGAAGAGATCGGTTCGCGTCTCGACGAGCAGAACAACCGGACGCTGTTCACGCTGACGCTTGTGACCGTGATCGCGCTGCCGATCAACATCGTCGCCGGTTTCTTCGGGATGAACGTCGGCGGCGTGCCGTTCTCGGAGAACAAGCACGGCTTCTGGCTGATGGTGCTGCTCGTCGCGGGTTTCACGGCGCTCGCCGCATGGTGGGCGTTCCGCCGGCGCGACGACCGCTAGCGCAGGCGCCGCATCAGCGCATCAACGCAGCAGCGCGATCGCGCGCTCGCCGATCACCATCCCGAGCAGGCCGACAAGCGCGACGAGCGGCGGCGCCGGCGAGCGCACGTGCAGCAGCGCATACAGCACGCCGACGCCGAGGCCCGCCGCGAGCGAGGTCACGTAATCCGTCATGGCGGTCTCCCGTCTGGTCCGGCGTCAGGGCTTGAGGATGACGCGCTCGCGCGCACCGGCCAGCACCGCGCGATACGCGTCGTGCGCGCGGTCGAGCGGGTAGATATGGTCGTCGCCGATCGGGAACGGGCGCAACGTGCCGTTGCCGAAGCCGGGTGCGAGCGCGTCGAGGATCTGTGCGACCGCGGCGTCGCCTAGCTGCAGCGAATCGACACCTACGTACGTGTGCTGGCCGCGATAGAACGCGAAGATGTCGAACGGCACGCTGCGCTCGATCGTCGAGATGAAGATTTGCCGCGCGCCGATCGCCATCGATGCGTTCGCGGCTTCGAAATACGGGCTGCCGACCGTGTTGTAGACGATGTCCGCGCCGTGGCCGCCGGTCGCCGCGCGCACCGCGTCGGCAACCGTTTCGTTCGATGCGTCGATCATGCGCACGTCGCCCGATGCGTGGCCGCGATAGCCGCCGGGGCCGCGCTCGACGCCGATCACGCGCGCGCCGCGCGCGCTCGCGAGCTGGATCGCGGCCTGGCCGACCTTGCCGTTCGCGCCGAACACGAGCACGACGTCGTCGGCCGTCGGCATGCCGGCCCGGCGCAAGCCCTCGTACGCGGTGACGAACGGCACGCCGACGCCCGCCGCTTCGTCGAGCGTCAGCACGGCCGGCTTGCGGCGCACCCGTGCCGCGTCGAGCACGAGCCATTCCGCGTGCGAGCCGTCGCGCCCGACGCCGAGATCGCCGCCCGAGCCCCACACGGGCGCGCCGATCCAGCCGTCCGGGCCGCTGCGCACGATGCCGGCCCAGTCGCGCCCGGGCGTGCGCGGCCACACCGCATGCGGCATGCGGCCGAGCGCGGCCTTCACGTCGCTCGGGTTCACGCCGGCCGCGCGCACCTCGATCAGCATCTGGCCGTCGGCCGGCACGGGCGGGTCGATTTCCCGGACGCGCGCGTCGAGCGACTCGATGTCGGCGGCGGGGGCGTCGAAGCGGATGCTGCGCATGATGATCTCCGTAACGGATGGCTGCTGCGCGGCCCGGCGGGCCGGCGCGTGCAATGGATGGAAAGGATGGATGCAGTCTAGGCGGTCCGGTTTGACGCGGAAACGTGCAAAGGCGGATGATTGTTTTGCGAATTACGCATAGCCAAATCCGAAGGCCTTGAATGGACGACTTCCTTTCCCCGCATCTGGCGCTGTTCGTCGACGTGGTCGACCAGCAGAGCTTCTCGGCGGCCGCGCGCCGGCTGGGCGTCGCCGCGTCGTCGGTCACGCGGCGCATCGACCGGCTCGAGACGCAGCTCGGCATCCGCCTCCTCCATCGCACCACGCATGCGCTGCGGCCGACCGAAGCCGGGCAGTTGCTGTACGGTCGCGCGACGCGGATGCTGGCGGAACTGCGCGGCCTGCAGGAAGACCTGCACAGCCAGCACGACGAGCCGAGCGGGCTGCTGCGCGTCGATTGTCCGGCGCCGTTCGGCCGGCGGCACCTGATGGCCGCGCTGGCCGCGTTCATGCAGTGTCATCCGGCGCTGCAGGTCGACCTGGTGCTGACCGACAGCATGGTCGATCTGCAGGGCGCGCGGCTCGGCTCCGACGTCGATCTCGCGGTGCGCATCGGCCCGCTCGAGGACACGCGCTTCGTGGCGACCGTGCTGGCGCCGCAGCGGCGCGTGCTGTGCGCGAGCGCGGCCTACCTCTCGCGGCGCGGCGAGCCCGAATCGCCCGACGCGCTCGCCGGACACGACTGTCTCGCGTGGCATGGCGCACCGCCGCCGGGCGCGTGGCGCTTCGGCGAGCGCCGCCACGTGCCGGCGCAGCCGCGGTTTCGCAGCAATCATTCGGAAGCGTTGCTCGAGGCGGCGATCGACGGGCTCGGTCTCGCGCACCTGCCGACCTGGCTCGCGGGGGACGCGCTGCGCGACGGACGGCTGCGCGTGGTGCTGCCGCAGTACGCGGCAGAGCCCGAGCAGGCGACGATCCATGTGTTGCGCCAGCAGGCGCGCGGCAGCGCGCGTGCGTCGCGGCTCGTCGCGTTCCTGACGACGTGGTTCGCGCAGCCGGCGTGGGATGCCGCGTGGGCGTGACGGCGGGCGGGTGCGCAGGACCATGGGGCCACCGGGCCGCGCCGAAAGAAAAAAGGGCCTCGCTCGCGAGGCCCGTCAAAGGTCGGAGAAGCCGGTACGCCGGCCGGCGCCGCAGGCTGCGCGGCACCGGCCGGGTGCGCACCGTTACTGCGTCACTACCTTGCGCGGCTTGAAGATGCCCTGGTATTGCAGTGCCGGGCGTTCCTTCGTTACCGGCTCGATGCCGCCGAAGGTCGGCGTCTGGCGCAGCTTCATCGCGGCCGGCGAAGCGACCGAGCCGATCGACGTCGAGCGCGAAGCCGGCGCGAGGTTGTTCGCGACGAGCAGCGCCGCCTCGCTCTTCAGGTTCGCCAGCAGCACCGGATCGGTCGAGCCGTTGACCTGCGTGAGCAGTCCGCTCCAGGCCGCGTCGCTGTAGTTCACGACGTAGTAGTCGAGCCCGCTCGGGTCGGCGACCACGCCCGTGCAGCCGTCGATCCGCGTCTGCGTCTGCGTATCCTTCAGCGCGAGCGTCGTGTGTTTCGCGAGACCCTGGCCGTACGCGAGCGTGATCGGCACCGTCCACTGCAGGCCCGGATACGCGTTCTTGTTCGGGAACGGCTGCTGTTTCAGCGTGACGATCGTCTGGTTCTTCGTCAGGTCGCACTGCGTGTCGAGCGAGATCAGCGGCACGCCCGTCTGGCGCACATAGCTGTCGCCGATCGGGCCGACCGCCTGGCCGCTTTCCTTCGACAGCGCATCCCACAGGCGCTTCGGCGTGCCGTTGCCGAACGAGTAGTCGACCAGGTATTGCTGCAGGCCCTTGCGCAGCGTCTGTTCGCCGAGATAGTTCTCGAGCGTCTTCAGCACGTGGCCGCCCTTGTCGTACGTGAACGCGCTGGCGCTCAGCACGAAGTCGTTCGACGCCCAGTCGTTGAAGTTCGGCGCGACCGGGAATGCGTTCGGGCCGATGTCGCGATTGATCACGCGGTACTTGTTCTTCACCTGGTCGAGCCAGCTGAACTCGTTGGGGAAGAACTGGATCGTCGTCTTCGTCTCGAAGAACGTCGCGAACGACTCGTTGAGCCACACGTTGTCCCACCAGTCGGTCGTGACGAGATCGCCGAACCACTGGTGCGCGACTTCGTGCGTCAGCACTTCATTGCCGTAGTGCGACATCGGCTGGCCCGGCTGCGGCAGGATGTCGTCGGCGAACTCGAGGATCGACCCCCAGTTCTCCATCCCGCCGAAGTTCAGGTCCTTCTGCTCCTTGAACGCGTCGTTCGCGGCCACCGTGTCGAACTTCGTGAGCGGCAGCGCAATGCCCGTGTAGCGGTAGTAGAAGTCGAGCGCCTGCTTGGTGCGGTCCATCGCCGGCTTCGCCCAGTCGCTCATGCCCGGCGGCGTGAACACGCGCAGGTGCAGGCCGCCCTTGCCGCCCGGCAGCGGGCTCGTGAAGTCGTCCTCGTAGGTGTCGAACAGGCCGCCGCCGAAGAACAGCAGGTACGACGGCATCGGCGGGGTCTTGTCGAACTGCACGAGCTTGTAGCCGCCGCCGATGCTGGTCGACGGCTTCTCGGCCGCGTTCGACACGACGCGCCAGTTCTGCGGCACTTCGGCCGTCACTTCATAGGTCGGGCGGAACGCCGGCTCGTCCCAGCCGGGGAACCACTGGCGCGACAGGTTGGTTTCGCCCTGCGTGAGGATCGCGCCGCTCGTCGTGCCGTCGGTGCTCTTCAGGTCGACGCGGAAGATGCCTTCCGCGGCCGAGCAGCCCGGATACGGATCGTCGCCGCAACTGCCGCCCGTCTTCTTGACCGGATCGTCATACGACTTGAAGTTGATGATGCCCGACCACTCCATGTGCAGCGAATAGTTGCCCGGCGAGATCGTGCCGCTCACGGGGCGCAGCTGATAGAAGTCGCCCTTGTCCTGCGGCGTCGCGATCAGCTGGATGTTGCCCGGCTGCAGCGTGATGCGGCCATTCGTGAACTTGATCCGGTGGCCGGCGATCACGATGTTGTTGACCGGCTTCAGCACCTTGATCTCGACGTCGGCGCGGCCGTCGAACGCGTTCAGCGCTTCGTTCGGGCGGAACCACAGCCGGTAGTTCACGGGCACCACTGTGTCCGGCAATTCGACAGGCGAAACGCTCTTGTCGACGTTGGATGCGCTCGGCGGCGCGGTGACGGCGGGCGACGAGCCCGAATGCGGCGCGCCGGCGGAGCTGAGCGCGGAAGCCGAGCCCACGCCACCGTCGTCGCCGCCGCACCCGGCGAGCGCGAGTGCGGCGACGAGCGGCAGATAACGCATCTTGCGAATGTTGATCGACATGACTGAAACCTCGATTGTTGAATGAATCGTTCAGTGCTGCGAAAACGCCGGCAATAGCAATCCCCTCGCCGTTAATCAACGGCGATGAAAATGCATATGACGGATTATTCGAAAAGACGGTGGCCGACTACGTGAAGGTAATCATGGTTTACTGCCCCCTCTGGATTTCCGGATGTCGGTTAACTGGCCGGTTCAAAATGGCCGGGCGCGTGTTGTACTGAGTTGATTTCGCGCGCACGACACGGGGCCGCACGCCCTGCGCGGGCGCGCAATCCCTTTGAACCGACGACCTACAGGGCTGGCCGGGCCAGGCCGCAGGATGGCGGGAAGGCGTGTCGCCTTTCCGTAAAATCTCCGTCATGCGGCTTCAAGGTTTGTCGGCTTGCTCGAAGGATGCGTAAATATACTTGATGGTTTTAGGTAAAGGAAACGAAAAATTTAGAACGTGATGCTATTGATTTTCTTGCGCTTCATTGAATGCTGAAAGTCATTAATTCGCTTTCGTTTAGCTGGCGATTTCGTAGTTTTAATGTATTAAGGATCTTGCGCGGATGCGAAAACTACGAAATCCGGCGTACCGGCGCGGGCATACCAGCGCGGGCGTGCTGGGGCGGGCGTACCGGGACACGCTCGGTACAATGCCTCGACGACCCGCTCACCGATTGCCGCGAGGAGGCCATCCCCATGCCACGAGCCCTGTTTCGTTTCGCGCCGCTGCGCGCCGTGCCGCTGCTGTTCGCCGCCGTGCTCCTGCTCGGCGGTTGCGCGGGGCTGACGCGCGATCCCGTGCGCGTGACGGTCGCGGGGCTCGACCCGCTCGTCGGGCAGGGCCTCGAGATGCGTTTCAGCCTGAAGCTGCGCGTGCAGAACCCGAACGACGCGCCGATCGAATACGACGGCATCTCGGTCGCGCTCGACCTGAACGGCACGCCGTTCGCGAGCGGCGTCAGCGATCGTTCGGGCACCGTGCCGCGGTTCGGCGAGGCCGTGCTCGACGTGCCGGTTTCCGTGTCGGCATTCGCTGCCGCGCGGCAGGCGTGGAACCTGCCCGGCGCGGCCGCGAACGGCGAGCTGCCGTATGCGCTGCGCGGCCGGCTCGCGGGCGGCGTGCTCGGCACCGTGCACTTCAACGACGCGGGCACGCTGCGCATGCCGGTGATGCCGGGATGGGGCGGCTGAGCGGCACGCCCGCGGCGGCGCCCGGCGCCTGGCCGCGCTTTGCCGTGCGGGCAAAGCGCGGTATGGTGTGAGCCGCGCGGCGCGATGCCGCCGCCCGTTGAAGCCAACCGTAACCGAGTTCGCGTGACCGATTTCCCCGTTTTCCACTGGACCGACGCCGACGGCGCCGATCATGCCGTGCGCTGGCGCTCCGAAGCCGGCGTGCAACCACCGAAGCGCGCGGTGCCCGCCGACGACCGCCTCACCGCCGACGCGGCCTACCGTCTTGCGTGCGAGGGCACCGCGCTCGTCTGGCAGGGCGACTTCCAGAATGCGCGCCAGCTCGTGCAGGCGATGGCGCGCCGTGTCGAGCGCAAGCCGAAGAAGGCGAAAGCCGCGGCCGGCGTCGACGCGTTCAACCTGCATCGTCTCGCGCAGTCGCAGCGCGCCCGCACGCTCGGGCTGCTGCTGATCCCGCTCGACGCCGACTACGCGATCCCGCTGCGCCGCGCGCCCGACGTGCGCGCCGCGTGCGAGGAGGCTTACGGGCCCGGCGGCGCGCCGTCGGTCGTGTCGCTGCGCGAGCTGCTCGGCCTCGTCGGCGCGCACGAGTGGCGCAAGAAGGGCGTGCCGATCCCGGCGCTCGGCGGCGCGCCGATCCACCCGCATTACGGCGTGTTCTCGCCGGTGCGCGGCGAATACGTCGAACTCGTCGCGCGCGCGCCGTTGCCCGCGACGTCGCTCGCGTTCGACATCGGCACCGGCACCGGCGTGCTGGCGGCCGTGCTCGCGTCGCGCGGCGTCGAGCGCGTCGTCGCGACCGACCAGGATGCGCGTGCGCTTGCGTGCGCGCGGGAGAACATCGCGCGGCTCGGTCATGCGGACCGGGTCGACGTCGTCGAGGCCGACCTGTTTCCGGCCGGCCGTGCGCCGCTCGTGGTCTGCAACCCGCCGTGGGTGCCGGCCCGGCCGAGCGCGCCGATCGAATACGCGGTCTACGACCCCGACAGCCGCATGCTGCGCGGCTTCCTCGCGGGGCTCGCCGCGCATCTCGAGCCGGGCGGCGAGGGCTGGCTGATCCTGTCCGATTTCGCCGAGCATCTCGGCCTGCGGCCGCGCGACACGCTGCTGCAATGGATCGACGAAGCGGGCCTCGTCGTGCTCGGCCGCGACGATATCCGCCCCGCGCACCCGAAGGCGGCCGACGCCGACGATCCGCTGCATGCGGCCCGCCGCGCCGAGGTCACGTCGCTCTGGCGGCTCGGCGCACGAGCGTGACCGCGTATTTTCGGTAAACTGTCGCCATTCCTCACGAATTCCCGCCGCCGGGCCGTGGTCGACCGACCGTGGCCCGGCGCCGCTTCAAGATGTCGAACAAGACCCACGAAATCCGCCCGGAGCAGTCCGTCGAGCTGCTGAAGGAACTGCACATCCTCACCCGCGACGGGAAGCTGAACCAGGACAGCCGCCGCAAGCTGAAGCAGGTCTATCACCTGGTCCAGTTCATCGAGCCGCTGCTCGCCGGCGTGCAGGCCGACAAGGGCAGCGTGACGCTCGTCGATCACGGCGCCGGCAAGTCGTATCTCGGCTTCATCCTGTACGACCTGTTCTTCAAGCAGCAGCCGGGGCACGGCACGCCGGCGTTCGCGTCGCACGTGTACGGGATCGAGACCCGCGAGGAGCTCGTCACGCGCTCGGCCGAGCTTGCCGCGCGGCTCGGGTTCGGCGGCATGTCGTTCCTGAACCTGTCGGTCGCCGATTCGATCACGTCGCCGCAGCTGCCCGAGACGGTCGACGTCGTCACCGCGCTGCACGCGTGCGACACGGCGACCGACGACGCGATCCGCTTCGCGCTCGCGAAGCGTGCGCAGCACATCGTGCTCGTGCCGTGCTGCCAGGCGGAAGTCGCGGGCGTGTTGCGCAGGAACAAGGGCAAGTCGCTCGCGAACGCGCTGACCGAGGTATGGCGGCATCCGCTGCATACGCGCGAATTCGGCAGCCAGATCACCAACGTGCTGCGCTGCCTGCAGCTCGAGGCGCACGGCTACCAGGTCAGCGTGACCGAGCTGGTCGGCTGGGAGCATTCGATGAAGAACGAGCTGATCATCGCGCAGTACAAGAACCTGCCGCGCCGGCGGCCCGGCGAGCGGCTGAACGAGATTCTCGGCATGTTCGGGCTCGCCGAGCTGAACGAGCGCTTCTTCGTGGCGGAGGCCGCGGCGGCAGGCGGCGACGCCGTCGAGCCGGCCGAAGGCTGACGCGCGCGGACCTGGCCGCGCAGCCGGCGACGCGCCGCCCGGCGCGTCAGACGTCGTCGCCCGGCCGGCGCATCCATTCGCGCCAGCCGTCGTGGCCGAGGCGGCGCAACGTTTCCTGATTCCTTTCGTAGATCGCGGACGCGTCCGGGAACGCGTCGACCGCGCGCGCGATGCTGTCCTCGCGCAGCAGGTGCAGGATCGGATACGGCGCGCGGTTCGTGTAGTTCTCGATGTCGTCGGGTTCGCTGCCTTCGAACCGGTACTGCGGATGGAAGCTGGCGATCTGCAGCACGCCGTCGAGCCGCAACTGCTGCACGAGCCGGTCGGCAAAGAACAGCGCATCGTTGTAATCGACGAAATCGGCGAACGCATGCGGGAAGATCACGAGCGTCGTATCGACCTGCTGCGGGTCCGCCGCGTCGAGCGCGCGCAACTCGGTCTCGAGTTCGGCGAGCGCGTCTTCCAGTGTCGTCGCTTCGCTGATCGCGTAGCGCACCTGTTCCTTCACATAGACGCTTTTCGCGAACGGGCACAGATTGAGCCCGATCACCGCGCGCGCGAGCCAGTGCCGCGTGGCGGCGAGGATGTCGTCGTGCGATTCGGGGCGGGTGTCGGTCATCGTGAAACCAGTCGGGCGGAAGAGCGGCGAGGGCCGCATTGTAGCGGGCACGCCGGGTTCGGGCGTGCACGATCCGTCATGCGCATGCGGCTTCGATCAACTGCGTGACGAGCGCGGGCGCGGTGCCGATCGGCGTTTCGCCGTGCCGATAGGTCTGGCTCGCCGCGTAGATGCCTTCGACTATCAGCGCGAGCGCATCGGCGAGCGCCTGCGGCTGGCGCGCGCCGGCGCCTTCGCACAGCGCGACGAGCCGCTTCATCAGCTGTTCCTTGTTCTGCGCGACGCGCTCGCGCGCCGGGTGCGACGCATCCGGGAATTCGGCGGCGACGTTGACGAACGGGCAGCCGCGATAGTCCTTCTGTGTCGCGCGCTCGGCAAGATCGACGAAGTACTGGATCAGTTGCGCCTTCGGCTGGCCCGGATGCTTGGCGGCGCTCGTGTCGAGACGCTCGAAGAAACACGCGTCCATCCGCTCCAGATACGCGAGGATCAGCTCGTCCTTCGACGAGAACTGGCGATACAGGCTCATCTTGTTGACGCCCGCGCGCTCCACGACCGCGTCAACGCCGACGGTGCGAACCCCTTCCTTGTAAAACAGCTCCTCGGCGGCACGCAGCAGGTGCTCCTGCGCGGTGGCGCCGTCGATCGGCCGGCGCGTGCGACGCGCCAGCGGTTTGGCGATCTCGCTGCCCGACATGATGACCCTCGACTACGTGTTGAATTGCTTGACATGTTACCGACTGGTAACTACGATCGCAACACACTTGTGACCGGTCGGTAACAATGCCGGTCGGATCGACAGACAAATGCCAAGCGTCGGCCCGGGTCAGCCGATGCAGTCGTGTGCGGCGGAGGTGGCCTGGCTGGGTGGGGCGGGGCTGGTGCGATGGCGCCGGAGCCGCCAACTGGAGAACATGAAGATGAACTGGGCAGTGACACGAATCGGCGGGCGCTTCCACTACGGATGGCTCGCGGCGGCGGTGGTATTCCTGATCCTGCTGGCGGCGGCGGGCACGCGCGCGACGCCGAGCGTGCTGATGGTGCCGCTCGAACGCGAACTCGGCTGGAGCCGCGCGGCGATTTCGCTGGCGATCTCGGTGAACATCGCGCTGTACGGACTGACCGGCCCGTTCGCGGCCGCCGCGATGCAGCGCTTCGGGCTGCGCCCGACGATCCTCACCGCGCTCGTGACGATGAGCGCGGGCGTCGCGTTGTCGTCGATGATGACGCAGAGCTGGCAGATGGTCTTGATCTGGGGCCTGATGGTCGGCTGCTCGACGGGCGTCGTCGCGCTGACGCTGTCCGCGACCTTCGTCACGCGCTGGTTCCATGCGCGGCGCGGCCTCGTGATGGGCCTCCTGACCGCGAGCACGGCCACCGGCCAGCTCGTGTTCCTGCCGATGCTCGCCGCGATCGCGCAGCGCCATGGCTGGCGGCCGGTCGTGCTGGTCGTCGCGGTGGCGGCCGCGATCGTGATTCCGCTCGTTGCGTTCCTGCTGCCCGAGCGGCCGGCCGACGTGCAGCTGCGCCCGTACGGCGAGCCGGCCGACGCGCCGCCCGCGCCCGACGCGTCGAAGGAGAACCCGCTCGCGGTCGCATTTCGCACGCTGCTGATGGCCAGCCGTTCGC
Organism: Burkholderia catarinensis; assembly: GCF_001883705.2. Taxonomy (GTDB): domain Bacteria; phylum Pseudomonadota; class Gammaproteobacteria; order Burkholderiales; family Burkholderiaceae; genus Burkholderia; species Burkholderia catarinensis. The sequence goes on along the minus strand of NZ_MDEQ02000032.1, from coordinate 29,690 downwards.
GCGACTTCTGGCTGCTGTTCTTCAGCTTCTTCATCTGCGGCGCGAGTACCAACGGCTATGTCGGCACGCACCTGATCGCGATGTGCAGCGACTACGGGATGAGCGAAGTGCAGGGCGCGTCGCTGCTCGCGGCGATGGGCGTGTTCGACCTGTTCGGCACGACGCTGTCGGGCTGGCTGTCCGACCGTTACGACAACCGCGTGCTGCTGTTCTGGTATTACGGGCTGCGCGGGCTGTCGCTGATCTACCTGCCGCACGCGTTCGGGATCGATTTCTTCGGGCTGCCGCTGTTCGCGATGTTCTACGGGCTCGACTGGATCGCGACCGTGCCGCCGACCGTGCGGCTCGCGACCGACGTGTTCGGCAAGGCCGCCGCGCCGGTCGTGTTCGGCTGGATCGTCGCCGGCCACCAGCTCGGCGCCGCGTTCGCGGCGCTCGGCGCGGGGCTGCTGCGCGCAAGCCTCGGTACCTACACGATCGCGTCGATGATCTCGGGCGGGCTGTGCATCGTCGGCGCGCTGATCGTGCTGCGGATCAACCGCGGCCCGTCGCGCGCGGCCGCGCAGGCGGCCTGACCGCGGCGGCCGGCCAATGCAGGCGCGGTGATTTGCATAGCGCGGGAGGATCGGGCGCGCAACCGCTCAAGCGGGTATGCTTGCGGTTCGCCGGGCGTTCGCGCCCTTTCATCGATGCCAGCGAGGAACCGCATGTCCGTCAAACCTGCTCCCACCACTGTTTCGATTCACGATCTGATCGCGGGCCGCTGGAGCCCGCGCGCGTATTCGGATGAGCCCGTCAGCGCCGGCGATCTGCACGCGCTGCTCGAAGCCGCGCGCTGGGCGCCGTCCGCGTACAACGCGCAGCCGTGGCGCTTCGTCGTATTCGATCGCACGCGGGACGAAGAGGCATTCAAGCGCGCGTTCGCGACGCTGGTGCCGTTCAACCAGGGCTGGAATGCGCCGGCGCCGGTGCTGATCGCGGTGACCGCGCATACGCTCACGCCGAAGGGCGAGCCGGCGCCGACCGCGCTGTACGACGCGGGCGCGGCTGCGATGTCGCTGGTGCTGCAGGCGCACGCGCTGGGCCTCGCCGCGCACCAGATGAGCGGTTTCGACGCGAAGGCGTTCCGCGACGCGTTCGCGATTCCGGCCGACGTCGCGATTCCGGCGATCATCTCGATCGGCCATTACGGCAACGTCGACAAGCTCGATCCCGTGCTGCGAGATCGCGAGAAGGCGCCGCGCACGCGCCATGCGATCGGCGAGGTCGTGTATGCGGGCGCGTGGAAGAAGGGTTTCGACGCGGCAGCCTGACCCCGCAAGCGGGCGGGCTGCGTCTTGCAACCCGTCCGCGCGCGTCCACGGCGCGCCAGGCGCGCGCCGTCGCCACCGAGGCCCGTTGCGCGCCCCTGGTGGCCGGCCCCGGTTGTGATCCCGCGGGCTTCATGTTAAAAAGCCCGTCCTTTCCGTTTTCGCGCCGGCCCCGCCGCGGCACTTTCCCATGACTTACTGCGCGATCGATTTCGGCACGTCCAATTCCGCCGTGGCGCTGCCCGACGGCGGCGGCATGCGCCTCGCGCCCGTCGAGGGCGACCACCTGACGCTGCCCACCGCGATCTTCTTCAACAACGACGAAGCGACGGTCGAATACGGCCGTGCGGCGCTGGCATCCTATATCGACGGTTTCGACGGCCGGCTGATGCGCTCGATGAAGAGCATCCTCGGCTCGCCGCTCGCGGAAACGACGACCGACCTCGGCGACGGCAGCGCGATCGCGTACACCGAAATCATCGCGCGCTTCCTGACGCACCTGAAGCGCAAGGCCGAAGCCCGCGCGGGTGCGCCGATCGGCCGCGCGGTGCTCGGCCGGCCCGTGTTCTTCGTCGACGACGATCCGCGCGCCGACCGCCTCGCGCAGGATCAGCTCGAAGCAGCCGCGCAATCGGTCGGCTTCGCGGACGTTCAATTCCAGTACGAACCGATCGCGGCCGCGTTCGACTACGAATCGCGCCAGCAGGCCGAGCGCCTCGTGCTCGTCGCCGACATCGGCGGCGGCACGTCCGACTTCTCGCTGGTACGCGTCGGGCCTGAACGGATGGCGCGGCTCGAACGCAAGGACGACGTGCTGGCGCACCACGGCGTGCACGTCGCGGGCACCGACTACGACCGGCGTGTCGAGCTGGCGGCGATCCTGCCCGCATTCGGCTACCGTTCGCTCGACCCGGAAGGGCGCGAACTGCCGAACAAGATCTACTTCGATCTCGCCACCTGGCACCTGATCAACACGGTCTACACGCCGAAGCGGCTCGGCGAGCTGAAGCTGATGAAGCACCTGTACCAGGAGGCGCGGCAGTACGACCGGCTCACGAGCGTGGTCGAGCAGCGGCTCGGGCATGCGCTGATGGCGCGCGCGGAAGAAGCGAAGATCGGTGTCGCGGCGGGTGGGGAGACGATGATCGACCTGAACGACGTGGAAGAAGATCTGCTGATCGCGTTCGATGCCGACCGCCTCGTCGATGCGAGTCGTGACGACACCGCGCGCATCGTCGACGCCGCGCGCGAGACGGTGCGGCTCGCGGGCATCGCGCCGCGCGATGTCGGCGCGCTGTATTTCACCGGCGGCTCGACGGGGCTCGCGTTCCTGTCGGACGCGCTTGCGGGTGCGTTCCCGGATGCGCAGCCGGTGTTCGGCGACCGCCTCGCAAGTGTCGCGACGGGGCTCGGCATTCACGCGCAGCGATTGTTCGGCTGAACGGCGGGCGGCAGCATTGCCGCCGTGCCGGAGCGGCGTCGAAAAACAAAAAGCCCCGCCGAAGCGGGGCTTTTTAACACGAAATCTCGCGCAAAACTTACATCGGCTTGATGTTCGCAGCTTGCAGACCCTTCGGGCCCGTCTTCACTTCGAATTCAACCTTCTGGTTTTCTTGCAGCGTCTTGAAGCCTTCCGTGCGGATTTCCGAGAAGTGTGCGAACAGATCGTCGCCGCCGCCTTCCGGGGTGATAAAGCCGAAGCCCTTTGCGTCATTGAACCACTTGACGGTACCGGTTGCCATGTTACTTGTTCCTAAAAAAATAAAACGGGGCCGAGGCCCATGGGGTGCGGAAAATCAAGGAAGGGGTAATAGGACCAACCGGAGTACCGTTGATGGGCGAACTACGAAAGAACCAATTCACTCGCCGCTTGAAATCCTGCGAAGTCCTTTATACGGCGAATCGGTCGTATGGTCAACCGTATTTCCATGTACTCAGGGTTATTGCGTATATCAGGTTTACAAAGCTTGCAAACGATGCGAATTTTTTGTAGGGGCCGAACGATTTTGGCGCCACGTTCCAGGTGCAACCGTTAAACTACGCGCCGCGCGGACGGGTTGCCCCGATCGGATGACTCGTCCCCCCAAGAATGCGTGCGCGGTGCTGTCCGAGCCGATCCCGGACCGCAAGCCGACCATGCTTTTTGAGACACAGGAGAGGATGTGAAGAGTTCTATTCAACGGAACATCGGCCCGTTTGCATTGATGCTGACGGGACTGGGTTCGATTATCGGCTCGGGCTGGCTGTTCGGTGCCTGGAAGGCCGCGAAGATTGCCGGTCCGGCGGCGATCTGCGCATGGATCATCGGCGCTGTCGTGATTCTCGCGATTGCCCTGACGTATGCGGAACTGGGTGCAATGTTCCCCGAGTCGGGCGGCATGGTGCGTTACGCGCGCTACTCGCACGGTTCGCTGGTGGGCTTCATCAGCGCCTGGGCGAACTGGATCGCGATCGTATCCGTGATTCCGATCGAGGCCGAAGCTTCGATCCAGTATATGAGCACATGGCAGTATCCGTGGGCGCACGCGCTGTTCGTGAACGGCGAGTTAACGACACCCGGGCTGCTGCTGTCGGCCGTGCTGGTCGTCATCTACTTCCTGCTGAACTACTGGGGCGTCAAGGCCTTCGCACGGGCGAACACCACGATCACGATCTTCAAGTTCCTGATCCCCGGCCTCACGATCCTCGGCCTGATGCTGACGAGCTACCACCCGGAGAACCTCGGCACTGCATCCAACGCGTCCTTCGCGCCGTACGGCTGGTCGGCCGTGCTGACCGCAGTCGCGACGAGCGGCATCGTGTTCGCGTTCAACGGTTTCCAGAGTCCGGTGAACCTGGCGGGCGAAGCGCGCAATCCGTCGCGCAGCGTTCCGTTCGCGGTGATCACGTCGATCCTGATCGCGCTCGTGATCTACGTGCTGCTGCAGCTCGCGTATATCGGCTCGGTGAATCCGGCCGACGTCGCGCAGGGCTGGTCGCACTTCAACTTCAAGTCGCCGTTTGCCGAACTGGCGATCGCGCTGAACCTGAACTGGCTCGCGATCCTGCTGTATATCGACGCGTTCGTCAGCCCGAGCGGCACCGGCACGACCTACATGGCGACGACCACCCGCATGATCTACGCGATGGAGCGCAACAACACGATGCCGAAGATGTTCGGCAACGTGCACCCGCTCTACGGCGTGCCGCGCCAGGCGATGTGGTTCAACCTGCTCGTGTCGTTCGTCTTCCTGTTCTTCTTCCGCGGCTGGAGCTCGCTCGCGGCGGTGATCTCGGTCGCGACGGTGATCTCGTACCTGACCGGCCCGATCAGCCTGATGGCGCTGCGCCGCGCGGCGACCGACATCGAGCGTCCGCTGTCGATCCCGCTGATGAAGCTGATCGCCCCGTTCGCGTTTGTCTGCGCTTCGTTGATCCTGTACTGGGCGAAGTGGCCGCTGACGGGCGAGATCATCCTGCTGATGATCGTCGCGCTGCCGGTGTACTTCTTCTTCCAGGCGAAGTCGGGCTGGAGCGGCTGGGGTGCCGACCTGAAGGCCGCATGGTGGCTGGTCGCGTACCTGCCGACGATGGCCGTGCTGTCGCTGATCGGCAGCAAGGAGTTCGGCGGTCACGGCGTGCTGCCGTACGGCTGGGACATGCTGGTCGTCGCGGCGATCGCGCTGGTGTTCTACTTCTGGGGCGTGAATACCGGCTACCGCACCAAGTATCTCGACGAGCGTGAATCGCACGACGAGATCCTCGAAGGGGTCGGTGTCTGACGCTTGACCTGTCGCCGGATCCGGCGGCGGCAGGAAGCAGCGAAAAAAGCCCGCCCGAGCGATGCTCGGGCGGGCTTTTTGTTTGCGCTCGGCGGTTGTCGCAGCCGGATCCGGCGACAGCTCAGGCTGCCGCGCTGGTGAACACGTAGTTCGTCATCGCGAGCACGCGCTGGTAAGTGCCAAGTGACTGGATGCCGAGCCGGTAGTCGTCGTCCGCTGCGCCGAGCGCCGTGAATACCGGCAGCAGATGCTCGTCGGTCGGATGCATCAGCGCCGCGTGCGGCGCCTGCCGGCGGTAGTCGAGCAGTGCATCGACGTCGCGCGCGGCAAGCTTCGCCTCGAACCAGTCGGTGAATTCCGCGACGCGCGGGTCCGCATCCTCCGGTGCCGCACCGAAATCGGCGGCGCGCAGATTATGCGTGATCTGGCCCGAGCCGATCACCATCACGCCTTCGTCGCGCAGCGGCCGCAGCGCACGGCCGAGCGCGAAGTGGTGGGCCGCATCCGCGCGCGGCTGGATCGACAACTGCGCGACGGGCACGTCGGCTTCCGGGTACATCAGGAGCATCGGTACCCACGCGCCGTGGTCGAGGCCGTGCTCGGTCGTCGCGGTCGCCATGCCGGCCGCGTTCAGCAGGGCAGCCGCGCGCCCGGCGACGTCGGGCGCGCCCGGTACCGGATAGCGGATCTCGTATAGCGCGGGCGGAAAGCCGTAGAAGTCGTGGATCGTTTCCGGGTGCGCGGCGACGCTCACGACCGGCTGTTGCGTGCCCCAGTGCGCGGACAGCATCAGCACCGCGCGCGGGCGCGGCAATTCGGCGCCGAGGTGCGTGAAGGCACCGGACGGCAGCGACGGGTCGATCGGCAGCGTCGGGGCGCCGTGGGACAGGTAGAGCGAAGGCAAGCGGTTCATGGCGGTGGCCTGCAAAAGGGTTTGCCTGTGACTATAGGTGCGCACCGGACGTTGATAAATCCGCGTTTAGGAATTTGATTGACGCTTGTTTGTTGATAATCGGGGCGATGCGGCGCGCCCCTGAGCGGGTCGGCGCTTGTAGTCGTGAAATCGGATGAATTGCCGCAGGAATCGGCGAAGATGCGCGAAGAACGGGCCTTCGGCAGTACGCTTACTGCGCGTGCCGGATGCCGCCCCATGGCGTCGTCAGCGGTGCGCTGAGCGCGAACAGGTCGAGCACGCGCGTGACGGTCTGGTCGACGAGTTCCTCGATCGTCTTCGGCATCGCGTAGAACGCGGGCAACGGCGGAAAGACGATGCCGCCCATTTCGGTGACGGCGGTCATGTTGCGCAGATGCGCGAGGTTGAACGGCGTTTCGCGCACCATCAGCACGAGACGGCGGCGTTCCTTCAGCGTGACGTCGGCCGCGCGCGTGATCAGGTTGTCGGACAGCCCGTGCGCGACGCTCGCGAGCGTCTTCATCGAGCAAGGCGCGATCACCATTCCGTCGGTCGCAAACGACCCCGATGCGATCGTCGCGCCGACGTCGCGCACCGAATGCACGACGTCCGCACGGCTTTCGACATCGGCCTTCGGCAGCTTCAGTTCGTGCTGGATGTTGAGCCAGCCGGCGTTCGAAATCAGCAGATGCGTTTCGACGCCGCCGGCGGCGCGCAGCAGGTCGAGCAGCCGTACGCCGTAGATCGCGCCGGTGGCGCCGGTGATCGCGACGATCAGCCGGCGTGGCGGCGCGCTGGGAGATGCCATCGAAAGGGGAACGTTACGCGGCGGCGAACAGTTGCTGCAGTTCGCCCGACTGATACATCTCCATCATGATGTCCGAGCCGCCGACGAATTCGCCCTTCACATAGAGCTGCGGAATGGTCGGCCAGTTCGAGAATTCCTTGATGCCCTGGCGGATTTCGTCGTCTTCGAGCACGTTGACCGTCTTGAACTGGTCGACGCCGCAGGCCTTCAGCACCTGCACGGCACGGCCAGAGAAGCCGCACATCGGGAATTGTGCGTTGCCCTTCATGAAGAGCACGACCTGGTTTTCGTCGACGATTTGCTTGATACGTTGTTGGGTGTCCATGACTGACCTTGCGTTTGCGGGGCGTTAGATCGAAATGATAGCGGATTTCAACCGGGCGGGCCGGGCATTAGGCCGGCAGGCGGCCGCCGGTCGTGCGTTCGATCGCGGCCAGATCGGCGAGCGATTCGACCGCGACGAAGCCGTGCGACGCGAGCACCGCGCGGACGGCTTCCGCCTGGTCGTAGCCGTGCTCGATCCAGAGCGTGCCGCCCGGTTTCAGATGGGCGCCGGCGCCTGCGACGATCGTGCGGATCGCGCTGAGGCCGTCGGCATCGTCGGTGAGTGCGCCGCGCGGCTCGAAACGCAGGTCGCCTTGCGCGAGGTGCGGATCGTGCTGCGCGATGTACGGCGGGTTGCTGACGATCGTGTCGAATGCGAGCGCCGGATCGAGTGTTGCGTACCAGTCGCTCTGCAGCCAGTGCAGCGGGCCGCCGGGGCGGTGCGCGTCCAGCAGCTTGTCCGCGTTGCGTTGCGCGACCGCGAGCGCAGCCGGCGAACGGTCGAGCGCCCATACGCGTGCATCGGGACGCTCGGCGGCGATCGACACGGCGATCGCGCCGCTGCCGGTGCCGAGATCGAGCACGGCCGGATGCGGCAGCCCGTCGATGGCATCGAGTGCGGCTTCGACGAGCAATTCGGTTTCGGGCCGCGGGATCAGCACGTCGGGTGTCACATCGAACGGCCGGCCGAAGAATTCGCGCATCCCGACGAGCTGCGCGACGGGCTCGCCGGCCACGCGGCGCGCCTCGAGCGCGCGGTAGCGTTCGACCGCGGCGGCGTCGAGCGGCGCGTCGCCGCGCGTGATCAGTTGCGTGCGGGTCCAGCCGAGCGCGTGCGCGAGCAGCACGCGTGCATCGACCGCGTCGAGCGGCGACGCGCGCAGCAGTTGGTCGGCGGTAGTGTCGGGCATCGCGGCCTCAGTCGGCGTCGCCGAGCGACGCGAGCAGTTCGGCCTGGTGCTCGGTGACGAGCACGCCGATCAGTTCGTCGAGATCGCCGTCCATGATCGCCTCGAGCCGGTACAGCGTCAGGTTGATCCGGTGGTCGGTCATCCGGCCCTGCGGGAAGTTGTACGTGCGGATCCGCTCCGAGCGGTCGCCGGAGCCGATCAGGCTCTTGCGCGTTGCAGCTTCCTTCGCGTGCTGCTCGTGATACTGCTTGTCCTTGATGCGCGCGGCGAGCACCTTCAGTGCGCGATCCTTGTTCTTGTGCTGCGAGCGGTCGTCCTGGCATTCGACGACGATCCCGGTCGGGATGTGCGTGACGCGCACCGCCGAATCGGTCTTGTTGATGTGCTGGCCGCCCGCGCCGGATGCGCGGAACGTGTCGATCCGCAGGTCGGCCGGATTGATCTCGACCTCGCCGATCTCGTCGGCTTCCGGCATGACCGCGACCGTGCACGCGGACGTATGGATGCGCCCCTGCGTCTCGGTGGCCGGCACACGTTGCACACGATGGCCGCCCGATTCGAACTTCAGGCGCGAATATGCGCCCTGGCCCGCGATCCGCACGATCACTTCCTTGTAGCCGCCGAGATCCGACGCGCTCTCCGACATCATTTCGACCTGCCAGTGCCGGCGCTCCGCGAAGCGCAGGTACATGCGCAGCAGGTCGCCCGCGAACAGCGCCGATTCGTCGCCGCCCGTGCCCGCGCGGATTTCGAGGAAGATGTTGCGATCGTCGTTCGGATCCTTCGGCAGCAGCATCTTCTGCAGCTCGATCTCGAGGCGGGCCATGCTCTCTCGCGCGCTGCGGATTTCGTCTTCCGCGAAGTCGCGCATCGACGGATCGGCGAGCAGTTCCTGCGCGGCCGTCTCGTCGCTGCGCGACTGGCGCCACAGCGCGTACTGCTCGACGACCGGGCCGAGTTCCGCATGTTCGCGCGTCAGCTTGCGGTACTGGTCGAGGTCGGCCGTGACGTTCTCGCGGCTCAGCAGGTCGTTCAGTTCGGCCAGCCGTGTGGACAGCTGGTCGAGCTTGCGTTGCATGCTCGTCTTCATGGTGTGGAGCGGCGCTCCCGGGCAAAGGGGTATTCGGAAAGGATAGGCCGGCGCGCGGCCGGCGGCAGGGCGAGCGACCGGCGCTAGTGGCCGGACGGGTCGTTCGAGCGCGGCGCGTGCTGGTAGAAGCCGCGCATCAGGTCGATCAGCGAATCGCGATCGGCGCCGTTCACGCGGTTGAGCGCGCTCGTCGGGCCGTGGATCAGCTTGTTGGTCAGCGCCTGCGACAGCGCTTCGAGTACGGCGGCCGGATCGTCGCCGCGCGCGAGCAGCTTCTGCGCCTTGTCGAGTTCGGCCCGGCGCAGTGCGTCGGCCTGCGTATGCATGTGACGGATCACCGGCACGACACTGCGCGTGTCGAGCCATTGCATGAAATTCTGCACGCGCGTCTCGATGATCGCCTCGGCCTGCGCGACCGCGGCCTGGCGCGATGCGTTGCCTTCGCGCACGATCGCGCCGAGATCGTCGACGGTGTAAAGGAACACGTCCTTCAGCTTGCCGACTTCGGGCTCGATGTCGCGCGGCACCGCGAGGTCGACCATGAAGATCGGCCGGTGGCGGCGCGCCTTCACCGCGCGCTCGACCGCGCCGAGACCGATGATCGGCAGCGTCGACGCCGTGCACGACACGATGATGTCGAACTCGTGCATGCGGGTCGGCAGATCCGCGAGCGGCATCGCGCGGCCGTTGAAGCGTTCGGCGAGCCGCTGGCCGCGCTCGGCCGTGCGGTTCGCGACGACGAGTTCGCGCGGGGTTTGCGCGGCGAAGTGCGTCGCGCACAGCTCGATCATCTCGCCGGCGCCGATGAACAGCACGCGCTGATCGGACACCTTTTCGAAGATCCGCTGCGCGAGGCGAACCGCGGCGGCGGCCATCGACACCGACTGCGTGCCAATCTCGGTCGTGCCGCGCACTTCCTTCGCCACCGCGAACGTGCGCTGGAACAGCTGGTTCAGATAGGTGCCGAGCGCGCCGGCTTCCGTCGCGGTGCGTACGGCGTCCTTCATCTGGCCCAGAATCTGCGTTTCGCCGAGCACCATCGAATCGAGGCCGGACGCGACGCGGAACGCGTGCCGGACCGCTTCCGACTGCGGCAGCGCATAGACATGCGGTGCAAGCTCGTCGACCGGAATCCGGTGATACTCCGACAGCCAGCGGACCGCGCCTTCGCGTGCCGCGCGATCATCGGTCGCGCAATACAGTTCGGTGCGGTTGCAGGTGGAGAGGATCGCCGCTTCGGGCGAATTGGGTGCCTGGGGGCCGAGAAACACGTTCTTGAACGTGACGAGAGCCGGCTTGATCTGCTCGAGCGGAAACGCCACGCGTTCGCGCAGGGCGACAGGCGCAGTGTGGTGATTGATTCCGATCGTGAGGAGTTGCATATCGAGGGCTATCGTTTAGCCCCATATTATAGCGTTTCAGTGATTTCCTCACCCGCTGCATACCGGGCATCAGCGTGGCGGGGGCGAGAATTTGGGGGCTCGATCGGCACGCGGTCGAGCTGATAGCCGTAGCCGTAGAGCGGCAACAGCCGGTAGCCGCGCTCCGGAAGCAGCTGCAACTTGCTGCGCAGCCGGGACGCGTGCGTATCGAGCGTACGCGACTTCATGTCGCGGCGGCGCGCCCATACCGTTTCGAGGATATGGGCGCGCGACACCGGCCGCGACACGTTCGCGAACAGCAGTTGCGCGAAGCGGAACTCCTTGGGCGTGAGTGAAACGATTGCGTCGCCGAAACGCACGAGGCAGTGCGTGGCGTCGAATGCGTATTCGCCATACATTTCGCGTGAGCGGGTGGGTGAGCGGCGCACGCCGGCACGCCGGCTCAGCGCGTTGACGCGCGCGAGCAGTTCGGGCCCGCTCACGGGGCGCACGAGGCAATCGTCGGCGCCCGCGTGCAGGCACGATACGATTTCGCTTTCGCGCGGCAATTGCATCACGGCGATGGCCGGCAGCCCGGGCAGGATCGTCTGCGCGCGCGGAATGACTTCCTCGGCCGGCTGGTCGCCGGCCCAGTTGCCGGTGATCAGCATGTCGCAGGTGTCGGTGGCGAGCCATTCGAAGAACAGCGTGCTGGACGGAAACGCGTGGCATACATGACCGCCCGCGAAGAGCAGGCGGTTCAGGAGTGCGGCATGACGCGACTCCGGATCGATCAGAGCGATTCGCATGAGAATTTCTTCAATACGGCAGCTGGTGCGCGCTTGCCATAACGTCGAGTCGGCCCCTAAACTCGAATGTTCGCGGCACCCGGCTGGTCCCGGGTTCGATGGATGAATCGATGCTAGCCGCTGGCAACGTTCACGCCTATGGGACGAATCTGAATTTATAGAGGGCGTCGAATGAACTGGTTTGGAATCCTTGTCCTGGGAGCGGCCGTCGGGCTGTTCGGCCGCTGGCTGCATCCGATGCGGCGCACGGGCCGGCCGGCGTGGTGGATCGCGGTGCTCGTCGGCATCGTGGGCGCAGCCGCCGCCCGAATGGCCGGCAATCTCTCGGGACTGTTTTACGATGGCGAGACGCTCGAATGGCCGGTCTGCACCGGCGTCGCGTTCCTCGCCGTAGCCGTGACGGTCGCGCTGTCGTCCCGTCGCTGAATGCTCTCAGGTGAAATCATGAATGCCCGTCTTCCCGAAGTCTTGCCGGTGCCGGCCCGCCTCGCGCTGCTGCGCGGCGCTATGGCCCGCGAGGACCTGGCCGCCTATCTCGTGCCGTCCGCCGATCCCCATCTGTCCGAGTACCTGCCCGAGCGCTGGCAGGCCCGCCGCTGGCTGTCCGGCTTCACGGGCTCGGTCGGCACGCTGGTCGTGACCGCGGATTTCGCGGGGCTGTGGGTCGACAGCCGCTACTGGGTGCAGGCCGACGCCGAGCTGGCCGGCACGGGCGTGCAACTGATGAAGATGACGGGCGGGCAGCAGAGCGCGCCGCACGTCGACTGGCTCGCGCAGAACGTGGCGGCGGGTGCGACGGTCGGTGTCGACGGCGCCGTGCTCGGCGTCGCGGCCGCGCGCGGGCTGACGGCTGCGCTGAGCGCGCGCGGCATCGCGCTGCGCACCGATCTCGATCTGCTCGATGCGATCTGGCCCGAGCGGCCGGGGTTGCCCGGCGACGCCGTGTTCGAGCACGCGGCGCCGCAGGCCGACGCGACGCGCGCGAGCAAGCTGGCCGAAGTGCGCCGCGCGATGCACGCGCAGGGCGCGCAGTGGCATTTCGTGTCGACGCTCGACGACCTCGCATGGCTGTTCAACCTGCGCGGCGCCGACGTCAACTTCAATCCCGTGTTCGTTGCGCATGCAATGATCGGCGCCGATCGCGCGACGCTGTTCGTCGCCGACGGCAAGGTGTCCCCGGCGCTGGCCGCGTCGCTCGCGCAGGACGGCGTCGACGTCCGTGCATACGACGCCGCGCGCGCGTCGCTCGCGGCGCTGCCCGACGGCGCGACGCTGCTGGTCGACCCGCGCCGCGTGACGTTCGGCACGCTCGAGGCCGTGCCGGCCGGCGTGAAGCTCGTCGAGGCCGTGAATCCGTCCACGTTCGCGAAGTCGCGCAAGACGTCCACCGAGATCGAGCACGTGCGCGTGACGATGGAGCACGACGGCGCCGCGCTCGCGGAATTCTTCACATGGTTCGAACAGGCGGTGAACCGCGAGACGATCACCGAGCTGACGATCGAGGAGAAACTCACGGCCGCGCGCGCACGGCGCCCCGGCTATGTGTCGCCGAGCTTTGCGACGATCGCCGGGTTCAACGCGAACGGCGCGATGCCGCACTACCACGCGACGCCCGAGTCGCACGCGACGATCGCGGGCGACGGCCTGCTGCTGATCGATTCGGGCGGGCAGTACATGACGGGCACGACCGATATCACGCGCGTCGTGCCGGTCGGCACCGTCAGCGACCTGCAGCGGCGCGATTTCACGATCGTGCTGAAGTCGATGATGGCGCTGTCGCGCACGCGCTTCCCGCGCGGCATCCGCTCGCCGATGCTCGACGCGATCGCGCGCGCGCCGATGTGGGCGGCCGGGCTCGACTACGGGCACGGCACGGGGCATGGCGTCGGCTACTTCCTGAACGTGCACGAGGGCCCGCAGGTCATCTCGCACTACGCGCCGGCCGAGCCGTACACGGCGATGGAAGAAGGCATGATCACGTCGATCGAGCCGGGCGTGTACCGCCCCGGCCAGTGGGGCATCCGGATCGAGAACCTGGTCGTGAACCGCGCGGCCGGGCAGACCGAGTTCGGCGATTTCCTTGCGTTCGAGACGCTGACGCTGTGCCCGATCGACACGCGCTGCGTGCTGATCGAGATGCTGCATGACGAAGAGCGCGCCTGGCTGAACACGTATCACGCGACGGTGCGCGAGCGCGTCGGCCGGCACCTGAGCGGCGATGCCAGGGCGTGGCTCGACGCACGCACGCAGCCGATCTGACGCACGTGCGATAACGGCCGGACGCCGGCCGGACAACAACAGCGAGGGCAGCAAATGGCGGACACCGCAGTGATCGTGGTCGACATGCAGCGCGGGCTGGTGGAGCGGGCTCGGCCCGCTTACCGGCTCGACGACGTGGTGTCGGGCATCAACCGGCTGACGGCGGCGGCGCGCGCGGCGAACGCGCCCGTGTGCTTTGTGCAGCACGACGGCGATGCCGACGACGACATCGTGCCCGGTACGCCGGGCTGGGAGCTGCATGCGGGGCTGGTCGTCGGCAGCGGCGACTGGCGCGTGCGCAAGCAGGTGAGCGACGCGTTCCACGACACGCCGCTCGCGGCGCAGCTCGACCGCCACGGCGTCCGCTCGGTGCTGATCTGCGGCTATGCGACCGAGTTCTGCATCGATTCGGCCGCGCGCCGTGCGGCACTGCTCGGCTATCGGACGACGGTCGTGTCCGACCTGCACACGACGAACGAGCGCACGCACCTGTCGGCCGCGCAGATCGTCGCGCACCACCACTTCATCTGGAACAACAATTCGCTGTCGGGCAACGCGGTGACGCCGCGCCCGCTCGCGGACGTGCTTGCTGCGGAGTTCGCATGACGATCAAGGCCGTGGTGTTCGATTTCGGCGGCGTGCTGATCGACTGGAGTCCCGAGTACCTTTACCGGGAACTGATTCCCGACGATACCGAGCGTCGCTGGTTCCTCACGCATGTCTGCGCGATGGACTGGGTGATCCGCCAGGACGGCGGGCAGACGATCGAGGAGGGCACCGCCGAGCTCGTCGCGAAGTTTCCGGAGCACGACGCGCTGATCCGCGCGTTCTACGCACGCTGGCACGAGATGATCGGCGGCGTGCTCGACGAAGGCGCCGCGCTCGTCGACCGGCTCGACGCGCAGGGGATGCCGCTGTTCGGGCTGACGAACTGGTCCGCGCAGACGTTTCCGTATGCGTGGGACAACTTTCCGGTCCTGCGGCGTTTCACGGACATCGTCGTGTCGGGCCGCGTGAAGCTCGTGAAGCCCGATCCGGCGATCTACCGCGAGATGCATGCGCGGATCGACCCGCACCTGCCGGGCATCGCGCCGCACGAGCTCGCGTTCATCGACGACAACGCGAAGAACGCGGCGGCTGCGACGGCGCTCGGCTGGCACGGCATTCATCATACGAGCGCAGCGGCGACCGAGGCGCGGCTGCGCGAACTGGGCGCGCTCGCGTAAGCGGCGGGCGAGCGGCCATCGGATAAAAAAAGCGGGCTAGAGGCCCGCTTTTTCGTTTCGCCGCACCGGAGCCGGCCACCGTCGGCGCCGGGCTCCGCGTTGCCGCAGTGCCGGGCGCCCGGTCGTGCCGGTCAGCGGCTGATCGGCTTGTAGCGCAGCCGTTTCGGCTTCGCGGCTTCCTCGCCGAGGCGGGCACGCTTGTCGGCTTCGTACTCCTGGTAGTTGCCGTCGAAGAACGTGACCTGCGAATCGCCTTCGAACGCGAGGATGTGCGTCGCGATCCGGTCGAGGAACCAGCGATCGTGCGAGATCACCATCACCGAGCCCGCGAATTCGAGCAGCGCGTCTTCCAGCGCGCGCAGCGTTTCGACGTCGAGGTCGTTCGACGGTTCGTCGAGCAGCAGCACGTTGCCGCCCGAGATCAGCGTCTTCGCGAGGTGCAGGCGGCCGCGTTCGCCGCCGGACAGGTTGCCGACGATCTTCTGCTGGTCGCCGCCCTTGAAGTTGAAGCGGCCGATGTACGCGCGCGACGGCGTCTCGTACTTGCCGACCGTCAGCACGTCGGCGCCGCCCGAGATTTCCTCGAACACCGTCTTCGAGCCGTCGAGCGCGTCGCGGCTCTGGTCGACGTACGCGAGCTTCACGGTCGGCCCCTTCACGACCTCGCCCGAATCCGGCTGCTCCTTGCCCGTCAGCATCTTGAACAGCGTCGACTTGCCGGCGCCGTTCGGCCCGATGATGCCGACGATCGCGCCGGCCGGAATCTTGAAGTTCAGGTTGTCGATCAGCAGGCGGTCGCCGAACGACTTGCTGACGTTCTTGAACTCGATCACTTCATTGCCGAGGCGGTCGCCGACCGGAATGAAGATTTCCTGCGTCTCGTTGCGCTTCTGGTATTCCTGGCTGTTCAGCTCCTCGAAGCGCGCGATACGCGCCTTCGACTTCGCCTGACGGCCCTTCGGGTTCTGGCGCACCCACTCCAGTTCCTTCTTGATCGCCTTCTGGCGCGCCGATTCCGACGCTTCTTCCTGCTTCAGGCGATCTTCCTTCTGGTCGAGCCAGCTGCTGTAGTTGCCCTTCCACGGAATGCCGTGACCGCGGTCGAGTTCGAGAATCCACTCGGCTGCGTTGTCGAGGAAGTAGCGATCGTGCGTGACGGCGACGACGGTGCCCGGGAAGCGCACCAGGAACTGCTCGAGCCAGTCGACCGATTCGGCGTCGAGGTGGTTGGTCGGTTCGTCGAGCAGCAGCATGTCCGGCTTTTCGAGCAGCAGCTTGCACAGCGCGACGCGGCGCTTTTCGCCGCCCGACAGGTGCTCGATCTTCGCGTCCCACGGCGGCAGGCGCAGCGCGTCGGCGGCCACTTCGAGCTGCTGCTCGGGGCTGCCGCCGTCGCTCGATGCGAGGATCGCCTCGTACTTCGCCTGTTCGGCCGCGAGCGCGTCGAAGTCGGCGTCCGGCTCGGCATACGCCGCATAGATCTCTTCGAGCTTCTTGTTGGCCTGGAACAGGTCGCCGAGGCCGTCCTCGACGGCTTCGCGCACGGTCTTCGTCGGGTCGAGCTGCGGTTCCTGCGGCAGGTAGCCGATGTTCAGGTTCGGCATCGGCGTTGCTTCGCCTTCGATGTCCTTGTCGACGCCCGCCATGATGCGGATCAGCGTCGACTTGCCCGAGCCGTTCAGGCCGAGCACGCCGATCTTCGCGCCGGGAAAGAACGACAGCGAGATGTCCTTCAGGATCTGGCGCTTGGGCGGCACGATCTTGCCGACCCGGTTCATCGTGAAAACGTATTGGGCCATTTCGGTGTGAAAGTCAGAAGTGGTTGAGACTGCCGCGCAGCGCGCGGGCGTGGCGGCGTCGGGTGATTCGGTACGGAGCGTGCCGCGCGGGGCGCGACGGTGTCGCCGCGTGTCGGCGGCGCGAGCGGCTATTGTACTTCGCCGCCGGCTGCCGCTGGCGCAGCGCAGGCGTTTGCGCGCGCCGCATTCACAGCCACGCGCCGACGCCGCCGTGCCCCGAGCACGTGCCGCGCCGGTGCCGGCTGAAGCTGTACGTGCCGTCGCGGCAGCGCGCGCTCGCGCCTTCGGGCACACGGCCCGATTTCGAATGCGCGGGTGCATGCACGGTTTCGCCGTCGCGGTTGCGATACGTGTCGTGACGGTCGAGATCGGCTTCGTTGCCGTAGCCGGGCGGCGCGCGGTACGCGTGCACCGGATGGGGCAGCACGGCGCACGCGACGAACAGCGCGGCGGACAGGGTTGCGATGTGCGTCGCGCGGCGGAGCAGGGCAGGCATGGTCTCTCTCGGTCTGTATGTTGTTATCGAAGTCGGGCCGATGGCCCGCGCCGCATGTTAGCGGATCGACCGCGAACCGGCGCCGGTGCCGAGCAATGGAGCGACGCTACGCCGCGCCGGACATCGTTGCCGCGCCGTCGGCCTGCGCGGCGTCGAGAATCCACCGGCGGAACGCAGCGACCTTCGGCCGTTCCGCATGATGCGGCGGATAGACGAGGTAGTACGCGAAATCGTCGAGCCACGCGACGTCGGCAAGCTGCACGAGCCGGCCGCTCGCCAGCTCGCCGCGCACCATCGCGGCCGGCAGCAGCCCGGCGCCCTGGCCGGCGACGATCGCCTGCAGCAACAGGCCGGAGTCGTCGAACGCGGGGCCGCGCGGCGGGCCGAAATCGTCGATCCGTTGCGCGCCGAACCAGATGTGCCAGCCCTTGCGCTCGGCGTCGTGCAGCTGCGGCCAGCCGACGAGATCGGCGGGCGTCGCCGGCATGCCGAGCCGCGCGACGAGTTCGGGCGACGCGAGCGCGACGATCTCCACCGTCAGCAGGCGCTCGCTGCACAGCCCGATGTAGCGCCCGAGGCCGTGACGGATCGCGACGTCGACGCCGTCGCGCGCGAAATTCGCGAGCGCGTGGCTTGTCGCGACCTGCAGGTCGACGTCCGGGCACGCCTGCCGGAACTGCGCGAGGCGCGGTACGAGCCACGCGGATGCGAAGAACGGCGTGACACTCACCGTCAGCACGCCGCTGTCGGCCGCGCCCGATACGCGCTGCGATGCATCGGCGATCTGCCGGAACGCGTTACGCACCGGCGGCAGGTAGTCGCGGCCGGCGGCCGTCAGCAGGATGCCGCGGTTGACGCGCTCGAACAGTTGCACGCCGAGATGCGTCTCGAGCGTGCGGATCATCTGGCTCACCGCGCCGGGCGTGACCGACAGTTCCTCGGCCGCCGACTTCACCGACAGGTGGCGGGCGGCTGCTTCGAAGGCACGCAGCGCGTTGAGCGGCGGCAGACGGGAACGGTTCATTCAGTTTTTCTAAAGCGAAAGGCCGATGAAATATCGTTTGAGGCGACGCGTACGCACGAGTACCGTTGTCGCATCGGGATCGCATGCTTCGCGGCTGCCTTTCGGCGGCCGATGCGATCAACATAGTTCAACTATATCCATGAGGCAATCCGGACGCCGCCCGGCGGCCGGTGGGACCTGAGAGGAGCATCGTCATGAACCGCCCGGACGCCTCGCGCTTCTTCTACGGCTGGTACGTGGTTGCAGCCGCGTTCGCCGTCACGTTCGTCGGGTTCGGCAGCGCGTATACGTTCAGCGCGTTCGTCGAATCGCTGCAGCGGGATTTCGCCGCGTCGCGCGGGCAGATCTCGCTCGTGTTCTCGCTCGCCGGCTTCCTGTATTTCGGCTTCGGCATCGTCAGCGGGCCGCTTGCGGATCGCTTCGGCTCGCGGCGGCTCGCCGTCATCGGGATGGTGTTGACGGGCGCCGGGCTCGCGGCCGCCGGTGCCGCGCATACGCTGCTGCAGGTCTATGTCGCGTACGGGCTCGGTGTCGGGTTCGGCGTCGGCTGCGCGTACGTGCCGGCCGTCGGCGCCGTGCAGCGCTGGTTCGTGCGCCGGCGCGGCTTCGCGTCGGGGCTCGCGGTCGCGGGGATCGGCGTCGGCACGCTGGTGATGCCGCCGCTCGCGTCCGCGCTGATCGCGCATGTCGGCTGGCGCGGTGCGTATTTCACGCTGGCCGCGATCGCGGTCGTGCTGGGGGCGGGCATGTCGCTGCTGATCGAGAACGATCCGCGCGCACGCGGACTGTTGCCGGACGGCGATGCCGGTGGCGACGGCGGGCGGCAGGCGGGTGCTGCCGCGACCGCCGCGGCCGCGCATGCCGGCGCGACGGTGCGCGAGGCCGTCACGTCGCGGCCGTTCGCGAGCCTCTACGCCGCATGCCTCGTGTGCTCGTTCGGTGTGTTCGTCCCGTTCGTTCACCTCGTGCCGTACGCGCTCGACCATGGCGTCGCGCCATCGACGGCCGTGCTGCTGCTCGGCGCGATCGGCGTCGGCAGCACGGCCGGCCGCTTCTTCCTCGGCGGCCTCGCCGACCGCTTCGGCCGCCGCGCATCGCTGCTCGCGATGTTCGCGGGCATGGCTGCAGCGCTCGTCACATGGGCGGGCGCTGGCACCGTCGCGACGCTTGCCGCGTTCGCACTCGTGTTCGGCGTGTTCTACGGCGGCTGGGTCGCCGTGCTGCCGGCGGTCGTGATGGACTACTTCGGCGGCCGCAACGTGAGCGCGATCATCGGCATCCTGTACACGAGCATCGCGTTCGGCACGCTGATCGGGCCGGCCGCCGCCGGCTTCATCTACGACGCGGGGGGCGGCTATCTCGTGCCGATCCTCGCGAGCGCCGTTGCCAATGCAATCGCGTTCGCCATCGTCGCGACCACCGGGCGCGCGCCGGCTGCCGCGCGCGCGGCCGGCGGATAGGCTCCGGCTGGGCGCGCCGCGCGATTTCCGGTAGGGTGGCCGAACTGTCAACCATGGACGAACGGTCGGGGAGGCATCGTGACATTCGACGAAGTCCGGCAGATCGCACTGGCGTGGCGCGGCGTCGAGGAAGGCACGTCGTACGGCACGCCCGCACTCAAGGTGAAGGGCAAGATGCTCGCGCGGCTGCGCGATGACGGCGACACGCTGGTCGTGAAGGGGGTTAGCCCCGACGAGCGCGCGTGGCTGATCGAATCGGAGCCGGACGTGTATTACGTGACCGATCACTATGTCGGCTGGCCGATCGTGCTGGTGCGGCTGTCGGTCGCGCATCCCGACGCCGTGAAAAACCTGCTTCTGCGAGAATGGCACGCGATCGTGCCTGCGAAGTGGCGGGATGAAGCGGCGCGCGGCACGAACTGAGTACCGGGCGCGCGACGCGACCGGAAGGCCTTTGACGGAAGCGCCGTGACGGTGCGCGAGCCGGTGCCGAACCGGATCAAGTGTTGCATCGGTTCGTATCGATGCAACAAGTGGTTCCATCGAAATTCTTCAATTGGTTCTTAGTGACGAACCGTTTGATGCTTACACTCCTTCGCTTCGAAGGCGGCTGACGAAAGCCGACGGAAAGGGCGCACGCGATGCGCCGGCGCGCTGCGCGCCGCATCGCACCCGCAGCTTCGCAGACTGCGTGGCGCACCGTTCCGAACGGCCCCGATCCGGCCTCGGGCCTGCATCCAGTGCAGGCGCCGCGCCCGGCCCGGTTCAAGAACGACAATCCCCCGCGCCGCCTTCACGCGATACCCGGACATACCGGAACCGTTTATTGGAGAGAGACAGATGAGTGGAAGCAACACAGGCCTCGGTACCGGCCTGAAGCAGCGGCACGTGACGATGATGTCGATCGCCGGCGTCATCGGCGCGGGCCTGTTCGTCGGCTCCGGCCATGCAATCGCGGAAGCCGGTCCGGCGTCGATACTCGCTTATGCGATCGCGGGCATGCTGGTCGTGCTGGTGATGCGCATGCTCGGCGAGATGGCCGTCGCGCATCCGGACAGCGGTTCGTTCTCCACCTATGCCGATCGCGCGATCGGCCACTGGGCCGGCTTCACGATCGGCTGGTTGTACTGGTGGTTCTGGGTGCTCGTGATTCCGATCGAGGCGACCGCCGCCGCGACCATCCTGAATGCGTGGTTCCCCGGCGTCGCGACCTGGGTCTTCGCGCTCGGCATCACGCTGGTGCTGACGGTCACCAACCTCTTCTCCGTCAAGAACTACGGCGAATTCGAATTCTGGTTCGCGCTGATCAAGGTCGTCGCGATCGTCGTGTTCCTGTGCATCGGCGGCGCGGCGATCGTCGGCATCATTCCTGCCCCGGCCGTGTCGGGCGTATCGAACCTGTTTGCGCATGGCGGCTTCATGCCGCATGGCGCCGGCGCGGTGCTGGCGGCGATGTTGACGACGATGTTCTCGTTCCTCGGTACCGAGATCGTGACGATCGCGGCCGCCGAATCGGACAACCCGCAACGCCAGATCGTGCGCGCGACGAACTCGGTGATCTGGCGCATCACGCTGTTCTATCTCGGCTCGATTCTGGTCGTCGCGGCCATCGTGCCTTGGAACGATCCGCTGCTGCCGACGCACGGCTCGTATCAGCGCGCGATGGAATTGATCGGCATCCCGAACGCGAAGGCGATCATCGACGTGATCGTGCTCGTGTCGGTCGCGAGCTGCCTGAATTCGGCGCTGTACACCGCGTCGCGGATGCTGTTCTCGCTGTCGAAGCGCAAGGACGCGCCCGCGTTCCTGCATCGCACCGATTCGACCGGCACGCCGCGCGCGGCCGTGCTCGCGTCGACCGCATTCGGCTTCGTGACCGTGATCGCGAACTACCTGATGCCGGAGCAGGTGTTCGGCTTCCTGCTCGCGACGTCGGGCGCGATCGCGCTGCTCGTGTATCTCGTGATCGCGATCTCGCAACTGCGGATGCGCAAGACGCTCGAATCGAGCGGCGCCGACCTGACGCTGCGGATGTGGATGTTCCCGTGGCTCACGTGGGCCGTGATCCTGTTCATCTGCGGCACGCTGACCGTGATGTTCGTCAGCGAGGATCACCGGATGGAAGTCGGGGCGACGGCCGTACTGGCGTTGATCGTGCTGCTCGCATCGTGGCTGAACAAGCGCGGTCGCGATGCGCGGGCGAGCGAGGGGCGGCGGGTGTCGGCGACGTGACGAGCTAAAGTGATGGTGTGGCGGTGGGCGGGAACGCTCCCGTCATGAAAAATGGCCCGACCGGCAAGCGCTGGTCGGGCCATTTTTTTTGATAACCGACGCGGCTGCCGGGGGCGGCGGGAGAATCATCGCGAGGGACAAGGAGCAAGGCGCAATTAGCGCGCAATAATCGAACTCGTCTGATTTCATCGGCAAAGACTTGCTCTTACATTGATTGCTTCGACTACCGAGGTGAATCGATGGATGAATCGATTTGGTGTCCTTTGTCGGTGAACAACATTATCAGACAGCGCTTTCTGTCTGATCGCGCGATCGATGCGCCTTTTCGTTCGTCGACTGTATTGAAGTCGAAACGATGAGTGAGCGCTCGACAACTCGCGCCTACATTGCTTTCCCCGCCCGCGACGGATTCCCGCTAAACGGAACCTATTTCCCGGCAGTCGACGGTGATCGTTCCCCAGTGCTCATCTGTCCTGCAACAGGGATTCGACAATCTTTTTATTTTCCGTTCGCAGATTGGTTACGTCACGACGGCTATTCGACGTTCGTATTCGACTATCGCGGAATCGGCGCGTCGCTCGGTACGCATCATGTTCGCCAGTCACGCGCGCGGAAACAGGACTGGGGGCAGCTCGATATGCCTGCGGCGCTTGATTGGCTCCTCGGCGAAACCGGTGCGCACGACGCGCATTTGATCGGGCATAGCGCGGGCGCACAACTGGTTGGCCTGATGTCGAATCACGCGTTGGTTCGTTCTTTGTGCGCTATCTCGGCGTCGTCCGGATATGTCGGCAACATTCGCTGGCCAAAGCGTTTCGCCGCATTGCTGCTTGCGAATGCGTACGTGCCGATTTCCGCTCGGCTGCTCGGCTACGTTCCAGCCAGGGTACTCGGTTGGGGCGATGATTTGCCGCCGTGCGTCGGACTTCAGTGGGCCCGGTGGTGCCGTCGGCCCGGATATGTGGAGAACGAGTTCGGAGCAGGGGTGACACGCCACTACTACGACGAATTTGCTGCGCCCGTCACCGTTGTGGCCGCAACCGACGACCCGCTCGCCACGCCGGCCAATATCGAAGATTGGTTGCGCCTGCTGTCGAGAGCAGAGCGCGACGTCCATTTCATCCATCCAGAAACCCCCGACGGCCGAGCAATTGGGCACGTCGGCATGTTCCGCCGCGAGCATTCGTCGCTGTGGCCGGAACTCACCAGAGGATTGCTGCGCTGACAGCACGTGTCGTTCGCATCCTCGCACCAGGAGACCACGATGGATGATTCAATTGACATGAAAGCGCGCTTCAGGGCTGTCAGAAACGAGGCGAAGGAGACGCGCGCATGCCGCAAGAAGGCGGCTGGCTCCGGACACGGCCTGAGGTTGCGGAAAGCTATTTCAGTCAGTTTGTCTGGTCGAAATATCATCCGCGCAACCGTATCGAGCACGCGTCGATTTGCTCCATGCACTGAGCTTGGCATTAAAAGGGGCAGGCTGCAGGCGTAACCGGATTGAAATCGAGCCCGTGGAATCGATCATGACGAACCCGGCGCACCGAAAAGAAAAAAGCCCGCGCAAGCGGGCTTTTCGCTGATATGTGTCGAAGCAACGCTCAGACGTTGAACAGGAAGTTCATCACATCCCCGTCGTGCACGACATATTCCTTCCCTTCCGCGCGCATCTTCCCGGCTTCCTTCGCACCTTGTTCACCCTTGTACGTGATGAAGTCGTCGAACGCGATCGTCTGCGCGCGAATGAAGCCGCGCTCGAAGTCGGTGTGGATCACGCCGGCCGCCTGCGGCGCCGTGTCGCCGATATGGATCGTCCACGCGCGCACTTCCTTCACGCCCGCGGTGAAGTAGGTCTGCAGGCCGAGCAGCTTGAAGCCCGCGCGGATCACGCGATCGAGGCCCGGCTCTTCCATGCCCATGTCGGCGAGGAACGCTTCCTTGTCCGCGTCGTCGAGATCGGCGATTTCCGCCTCGATCGCCGCGCATACGGCGACCACCGGCGCATTCTCGCTTTCCGCGTACTTGCGCACTGCGTCGAGGTGCGGATTGTTCTCGAAGCCGTCGTCCTTCACGTTCGCGACGTACATCGTCGGCTTCGCGGTGATCAGGCAGAACGGCTTGAGCAGCGCCTGTTCGTCGTCCGACAGCGTGAGGCCGCGCACGGCCTTGCCCTGGTCGAGTTGCGCGCGCACCTTGTCGAGCACCGCGACGAGCTTGGCCGCTTCCTTGTCGTTGCCCGACTTCGCGGCCTTCGAGTAGCGCGTGAGCGCCTTCTCGACGGTGCTGAGGTCGGCGAGCGCGAGTTCGGTGTTGATCACCTCGATGTCGTCGATCGGGCTGACCTTGCCGGCGACGTGAATGACGTTCTCGTCCTCGAAGCAGCGCACGACGTGCGTGATCGCATCGGTTTCGCGGATGTTCGCGAGGAACTGGTTGCCGAGGCCTTCACCCTTGCTCGCGCCCGCGACGAGGCCGGCGATGTCGACGAATTCGACGACGGCCGGCACGACACGCTCGGGCTTGACGATCTCGGAGAGCCCCTTCAGGCGCGTATCGGGCACCTCGACGATGCCGACGTTCGGCTCGATCGTGCAGAACGGGTAGTTCTCGGCGGCGATGCCGGCCTTGGTCAGCGCATTGAACAGGGTGGACTTGCCGACGTTGGGCAAGCCGACGATGCCGCATTTGAGACTCATGGAATCCTTCGAACGGGTGTGGCGGCGCGGCCGGACAGGGCACGGCGGCGCGGGAAAAAAGGGCGGCCGGCGCTTGGGGCGCGGCGGGCCGACGGTCAAGGACGCTATTGTACCGTGCCGACGCCCCGGATTCCGGGCTTGCGCCGAACGGCGGATGCGGCGGGCCGCTGTGCCGCCGCATCCGCCTGCGATTCTGCTGATTTCCCGCAAAGTCCGGCCGCGTAAGGGTTTGGCCCCGCGGCTATAATGCCCGCCATGACTGCCCACCACACCTTCGACGTCGCCGTGGTCGGCGGCGGGCTCGTCGGCAAGACGGCCGCGCTCGCGCTGACCCAGTCCGGCTACAAGACGGCCTTGCTCGCCCAGCCGGCCACGCCGCGCCCTGCCGATCTCGCATTCGACACGCGCGTCTACGCGCTGTCCACCAGTTCGCAGGCCTTGCTCGAGCGGCTGCGGGTCTGGCAGGCGCTCGACCACGGCCGGCTCGCGCCCGTCTACGACATGCGTGTGTACGGCGATGCGCACGCGGAACTGCATTTCTCCGCGTACCAGGCTTCCGTGCCGCAGCTCGCGTGGATCGCCGAATCGTCGCTGGTCGAGACGTCGCTCGACGCCGCACTGCGGTTCCAGCCGAACCTCACGTGGTTCGATGCGCGCGCGCAGGGTTTCGACGTACGCGACGATGCGGCCGTGCTCACGCTGTCGTCCGGGCAGGTGCTGGAGGCGGACCTCGTCGTCGGTGCCGACGGCGCGCATTCGTGGGTGCGCTCCCAAATGGGGGCCAGGGTCGAGCGGCGCGACTACCGGCAGACGGGCGTCGTCGCGAACTTCAAGGCGTCGTTGCCGCACCGCGAGACGGCCTACCAGTGGTTCCATGAAGGCGAGATCGTCGCGCTGCTGCCGCTGCCGGACGGCCACGTGTCGCTCGTATGGTCCGCGCACACCGCGCACGCGGACGAATTGCTCGCACTCGATCCGGCGCAGCTCGCGGCCGAGGTCGAGCGTGTGTCGCACGGCCAGGTCGGCACGCTCGAATGCGTGACGCCGGCCGCCGGCTTTCCGCTGGCGCTGCAGACGGTCGACAAGCTGATCGCGCCGCGCGTCGCGCTCGTCGGCGATGCCGCGCACCTGATCCACCCGCTCGCGGGGCAGGGGATGAACCTCGGGCTGCGCGACGTCGCCGCGCTCGCCGACGCGATCGCGGGCAAGGAAAGCTTCCGCAACCTCGGCGATACGGTGCTGCTGCGCCGCTACGAACGTTCGCGTCGCGAGGACATCCGTGCGCTGATGGTCGCGACCGACGGGCTGCAGCGGCTGTTCGCGGTGCCGGGCTCGCTCGCGAAGGCCGTGCGCAATGCGGGCATGGCCTTCGTCGGCGCGCAGCCGCTCGTGAAGCGCTGGCTCGTGTCGGCTGCGCTCGGCTGATCGAACCTTCGGCCGCTTTGCCGGTCGGACACGGTTCCGTTACGGCGTACACTGTGCCGTGCACACCGATTGAGCTGAAGGAAGATTTCGATGAAAAAAACGATCCGCATCGCGTCGCTGGCGCTGGCCGTCACGATGGCGACGCTTGGCTGCACCGCGCAGGCCGACCAGACCACCGACAAGCTGAAAGCCACGCTGCAGGCCCGTCTCGGCAGCGACGCGCCGATCAAGAACGTGTCGAAATCGCCGGTCGCGGGCCTTTACGAAGTGGACCTCGGCTCGCAGATCATCTATAGCGATGCGGCGGGCGACTACGTGCTGCTCGGCGATCTCGTCGACACCAAGACGCACAAGAACCTGACCGACGCACGCCTGTCCGAAATCAACAAGATCGACTTCGCGAGCCTGCCGTTCGCGAATGCGATCAAGGTGGTCAAGGGCAACGGCGCACGCAAGATCGCGGTGTTCTCCGATCCGAACTGCCCGTACTGCAAGAAGCTCGAGACGACGCTGCAGTCGGTCGACAACGTGACCGTCTATACGTTCCTGTACCCGGTGCTGTCGCCGGATTCGACCATGAAGTCGAAGGCGATCTGGTGCGCGACCGACCGCGCGAAGACGTGGCAGAGCTGGATGCTCGACCACCGCGCCCCGTCCGGCGCCGCCAGCTGCGATACCAGCGCGCTCGACAAGAACCTCGCGCTCGGCCGCGGGATGAATGTCACGGGCACGCCGACGATCTTCCTGCCGGACGGCCGCCGCCTGCCGGGCGCAGTATCGGCCGACCAGCTCAACCAGGCGCTCGCCTCGAGCAAGTAACCGACCGACACGCCGGGCCGCATGGCCCGACCAGCGAGGGGCGCCCGCGTTATCTGCCGGCGCCTCTCTTCGTTTTCGCCGCCGTATTCGACCGACCGATTGCCACGATGACCCAGCCGATCCGCTATTCGATTGTCCCGAAAGATCTTGCCGCGCACCTGTTCGAAGTGTCGGTGACGGTCGCCGATCCCGATCCCGAAGGCCAGCGCTTCTCGCTGCCGGTATGGATTCCGGGCAGCTATCTCGTGCGCGAGTTCGCGCGCAACATCGTGACGCTCGGCGCGTTCAACGAGGCGGGCCGCAAGGTGCGGATCGCGAAGACCGACAAGCACACGTGGCAGGCTGCGCCCGTGAACGGCGCGCTGACGCTGCGCTACGACGTGTATGCGTGGGACCTGTCGGTGCGCTCCGCGTATCTCGACGAATCGGGCGGTTTCTTCAACGCGACGGCCGTGTTCCTGAGCGTCTCCGGCCGCGAGGATGCACCGTGCGAAGTCGACATCGCGAAACCGGCCGGCGCGGCGTTCCGCGCGTGGCGCGTCGGTACCGCGCTGCCCGAGGCGCGCGGTACGAAGCGCTACGGGTTCGGTGCGTATCGTGCGTCGAACTACGATGAGCTTTCCGACCATCCGGTGACGATCGGCGAATTCGCGCTCGCGACGTTCGACGCACACGGCGTGCCGCACGACATCGTGATTGCGGGGCGCGTGACGCAGCTCGACCTGGAGCGGCTGCGTACCGACCTGAAGCGGGTGTGCGAAGCGCAGATCGCGCTGTTCGAGCCGAAATCGAAGAAGGCGCCGATGGACCGCTACGTGTTCATGACGCTTGCGGTGAGCGACGGCTACGGGGGCCTCGAGCATCGCGCGTCGACCGCGCTGATCTGCAACCGGACCGACCTGCCGGTGAAGGGGCGGCCCGACACGACGGAAGGCTATCGCACGTATCTCGGTCTCTGCAGCCACGAGTACTTCCACACGTGGAACGTGAAACGCATCAAACCGGCGGCGTTCGTGCCGTACGACCTCACGCGCGAGAACTACACGT
This sequence comes from Burkholderia catarinensis, assembly GCF_001883705.2. Lineage (GTDB taxonomy): Bacteria > Pseudomonadota > Gammaproteobacteria > Burkholderiales > Burkholderiaceae > Burkholderia > Burkholderia catarinensis. Next base: position 1,920 of record NZ_MDEQ02000032.1, on the reverse strand, counting down.
CGCTGCTGTGGCTGTTCGAAGGCTTCACGTCGTATTACGACGACCTGATGCTGGTGCGTAGCGGGCTGATGTCGCAAGACGAATATTTCGCGGCGCTCGGCCGCACGGTCGGCGGCGTGCTGCGCGGCACGGGCCGGCTCAAGCAAAGCGTCGCGGAAAGCTCGTTCGACGCGTGGATCAAGTACTACCGCCAGGACGAGAACGCGACCAACGCGATCGTCAGCTACTACACGAAGGGTTCGCTCGTCGCGCTTGCGTTCGATCTCGCGATACGCGCACAGACGCGCAACCGGAAGTCGCTCGACGACGTGATGCGCCTGCTGTGGCAACGCTACGGTCGCGATTTCTATCGCGGCAAGCCGGCGGGCGTCGAGGAAAACGAAGTCGAGGCGCTGATCGAACAGGCGACCGGCGTCGCGCTCGGCCGCCTGTTCGCCGACGCCGTGCACGGCACGCGCGACCTGCCGCTCGGCGAGTTGCTCGCGCCGTTCGGCGTGACGCTGGCGCCCGAGGTCGCCAGCGGCGCGGCCGCGAAGCCGACGATCGGCGCGCGCCTGCGCGGCGGCGCGGACTGCACGTTCGCGGCCGTCTATGAAGGTGGCGCCGCGCATCGCGCGGGGCTGTCGGCCGGCGACACGCTGATCGCAATCGACGGGCTGCGCGTGACGGGTACGAACCTCGATGCATTGCTCGCGCGCTACCGGCCGGGCGACAAGGTCGAGGTTCACGCGTTCCGCCGCGACGAGCTGCGCACCGCGAAACTGAAGCTCGACGGCCCGGAAGTGACGCGCTACCGGCTGACGGCGGCAGCGAAGCCGGCTGCGCTATCGAAGGCCCGGGAAGCCTGGCTGAAAGGTTGAACACCGGCAGCGGGTATCAGGGCGCGATCGAGGATTGTTCTGCTGCTGCAACAATCCGTCGCCCTGAACCCGCTTTTTCGCGTTCATGCGGCCACGCACAATGGCGTCACTCGCGCTACCGAAGCGCAACCTAACTGGAGCCTGACATGACGACCATTCTGCAAATCAATTCCGCGGCGCGTTCGCAAGGTGCGCAATCCACGCTGCTGGCCAACGAACTGACGGCAAAGCTGCAACAATCGAACCCCGGCGCGAAGGTCGTGGTTCGCGACCTGCTGGCCGATGCACTGCCGCACCTCGACGAATCGGTGCTCGGCGCGTTCTTCACGCCGGCCGACCAGCGCACCGCGGAGCAGAATGCGATCGTCGCGAAGAGCGATACGCTGATCGCCGAGCTGCAAGCCGCCGACATCATCGTGATCGGCGCACCGATGTACAACTTCGGCATCTCGTCGCAACTGAAGACGTACTTCGACTGGATCGCCCGTGCAGGCGTCACGTTCCGCTACACCGAGAACGGTCCGGAAGGCCTGATCAAGGGCAAGAAGGTCCACGTCGTGACCGCCCGCGGCGGCAAGTATGCCGGTACGCCGAACGACAGCCAGACGCCGTACCTGCGCACGTTCCTCGGCTTCGTCGGCATGACCGACGTGAGCTTCATCTTCGCGGAAGGCCTGAACCTCGGGCCGGATGCGCAAACCGCCGCGCTTGCCAGCGCACGCGAAGCGATCGCTGCCGCGTAAGGTCGATGCGGGTGCGACGCACCCGCAGCTTCGTCCTGTCAAGTCCTGGAATAGGTTGACAGTATCCGGCCCCTAGAGCGCCCGATGCACCGCATCGGGCGTTTTGTATTTCAGAGCGGCATGTGGCCGCTCGTGGTTATAGATGCGAACCGACTGTTCGACCATCTTGGCGGCCTGCTCAAGGTCAGCGGGACGTTGCAACAGGAACTCGCCCTTGAGGATGCCGTTGACCCGCTCGGCCAGAGCATTCTGATAGCAGTCGTAGCCGTCCGTCATCGAACAGCGCAAGCCGTAACGCTCATGGATGTCCTGATAGT
>NZ_MDEQ02000031.1 GCF_001883705.2 Burkholderia catarinensis | reverse complement strand
GCCTTCGGGAAGCGCCCGGCTGTTGAACACGCGAAACGTGTTGCCGGCGAAACGGAACGCGTCACCCTCGCGCTTCAGGTCACGGCCCTTCAGCGGCACCCAGCCCAGCGATTTCCTGCCGCGATAGCGCAGGCAGGGCCGACGGTGCTGACTGCGCGACTTCGCATATTGCTCGCACGTCGCGTTGATCGTGCCGGAGTGGATGCCGAGCGCCTTGCTGCTCCCCGTCGTCAGCACGTTCAGATCGAAACCCGTCGGCCACTTCTTGTTCCACTTGAGCGCGTGCTTCTGCGTGTCATTGCAGAAGTTCCAGACGTAGTTCACCGCACGGCTCTGCGTGTTGAGCAGTCCGTTGAGCGACTTCACGCGGTAGCGGTAGACAAGGATCATGCCGGTCATCCTAACCCGTGGAAGAAGCTGCCTGTCAACAGCACTCCTTTCCTTCCCGCCATCAATGGCGGGGTTTCTCGGAGCAAATTCTGATGAATACCATCGGAGAACGCGGAAGACCCCGCGCCCAGGAGAATGAGCGGCTGGCTACCACGCATTGCGCACATCTACTCACCTGAGCGATTCAGTCATCGTCCGACCGTCTCTCGGATCAATGTGGATGCATCACGTGCTTGACAGATGCTCTCGCAGGAAGTCGATGAACCGCTGGGTCTTCGCCGGCAAAAGACGGGTTTCGGTCAATGCATAGACGGGTACCGGGGTGGCCTGCCACTGTGGCAAGACACGACGTAACCGCCCCTGGGCTACGTCATCGGTAACGATGCCCTCCGCCAATATGGCAATCCCCATGTCCAGGGCTGCCAGGCGTTGGATCATGCCGACGCTATTGAGCAGAAACCGTCCTCCAACTGCGACATTCACCGTTTCGTCTTTGTTTTGCACGGTCCAGATATCGGACTTTGATCCGCGCAGCCGCAAACATTCATGCTGGACAAGCTCGTCGGGATGCTGAGGTTCGCCCAGCATATCGAGATAGCGAGGTGAGGCGTAGAGATGTCGCGGCAATCGCGCAAGCTGGCGAGCGATCAGGTTGGAGTTGGCGGGCTCACCCATACGAATGGCGACATCAACCGGGTCGCTCACCAGATCTGCCAGGCGAGGTGATAAATCAAACTCGAAGCGTATGCCGGGATAGCGCCGGGCAAACTCGGCCACCAAGGGAGCCAGGAAGATGTTGGCGAAGCCTTCAGGGAACGAGGCGCGCAACAGCCCGCTGGGCTGGGCAAGCATTTCTCCAAGCTGCTCATGAACCAGCCTGGCCTCCTCGACGATGCGCTTGCTGCGTTCGTAGTACAGCAGCCCGGCTTCCGTCGGTTCAACCTTGCGTGTCGTGCGATGCAGCAGCCGCAATCCGATCGCCTTTTCCAGGGCCCCTATACGGCGGGACAAGGTTGAATTGGGCATGCCCAAGGCATCGGCTGCGCCCCGAAACCCTTTGGCCTTCACGACCTCCACGAACAGCGCCATGTCATCCAGATGGGTCATATCATTGCTCCAATATCGGAGCAATGAATTCTACAGGCGCTAGTTTATCCCGTAAACGAGCGGGTTCATGATGAGGCCTTGTGATTCAGTGGACCTGACCATGAGCCAATCAATCATCCCCGATGCGAACAGACCCCCGACCGATAGCCGGCGACGGGATTTGCTCGACGAGCGCAGTGTGACGGCCTCGGCGCAAGCAAAACCCGTTGTCGTCTCTCCGGTGATATCCCGCCTGCGACCGATGAATCTGAGCAGCCACTTCCGCGCCTATTCGCTGCGCGGGGACGGCAACAACGGCGAGCCGATCGACCCGATTCTGGGCGTGGACCACGCGTGGATCAGCGCCCCTCAGTTTCCCGCCCATCCGCATGCAGGCTTTTCCGCGGTGTCCTACCTCTTCCTCGATTCGGAAACCGGAATCGACAATCGTGATTCACTCGGCAATCACAATGTGATCCAGCCTGGGGGGCTGCACTGGACAGCCGCCGGCCGGGGGGTGGTACACGAAGAGTTCCCCGTCGAGACAGGCAAGACCGTCCATACCCTGCAGATCTTCGTGAACCTTCCCGAGGAGCGGCAGAACGGCGCGCCGTTCGCGTTGAGCCTGGAGCCTTCTGACGTGCCGGTGGTCCATGCGTCCGGCGCCAAGGTGCGGGTACCTCTGGGAACCTTCTGCGGGGCCAACTCGCCATTGGAAACCCCGACTGAGCTCACCTTGCTCGATATCGCCCTGCACGATGGAGCTGAACTCTCCGTGCCTGTTCCCGCGGGACATACTGCATTCGTGATGCCGATCCACGGAGCGCTGGCGATCAACGGGCAGCTTTTCGAGCGCGAGCAATGCGCCGTGCCGGCGTTTCCTGCGCAGAAGACAGGACACGAGCTCGTCCTTTCGGCGACACGAGGCAACGCAAAAGCCGTGCTCTTCAGCGGACCGCCATTACGCCAGCCGGTGCATTGGCAAGGCCCGATGGCCATGGCTTCAACTGCAGCTCTGGCATCCGCGATAACCGCTTACCAGCGCGGTGAATTCGGCACGTTGGATTCCCCCATCGTGCCTGCAAAACACCCTTGATCTGCACGACATCACGTGCATCTCGTCAATTTCGCAAGGAGAACATCTTGACGTTCCAACGACTCACCGGTGCCAGCGCAGCGTTGCTCCTCATCGACCACCAAGTCGGTACCATGGGCTGGGTGACTTCCACATCCTTCGATGAGATGAAGAGGAATGCCATCATTCTCGCCAAGGCTGCCAAGATCCTCAACATCCCGACGGTGCTGACTTCCAGCATGGAAGAGGCGGCCCAAGGCCCGCTGCTGAGCGAGCTTGAAGCCATCCTTCCCAACGCATTCGCTGCTCGCATCAGGCGCGCGGGCATCGTCAATGCGATGGACGACGAAGCGTTCGCTGCTGCCGTCAAGGCAACCGGCCGTACGAAGTTCATCCTGGCAGGCGTCACCAACGACGTCTGCACGGTGTATCCGGCGCTGACCCTGGTTGGACAAGGCTACGAGGTGCAGGTGGTCGCCGACGCAGGTGGCTCCCCCAGCAAGATTGCCGACGACATTGCTTTGCGCCGCATGGAGCGTGCAGGCGTCACCTTGACGAGCACCAACCAGCTCATCGCCGAACTGGCCGGCAGTTGGAACACGCCTGAAGGTGGCCAGCTGGTTCAGGCATTGAATATCGGCTAAAGCATTCACTCCGACATCCGGAGTGCTCGATTCGGAACATACAGAGGAACGAAAAATGACGCGTATCTGGCAGCCTGTTGAACTGGGCGCAATCGAACTATCCAACCGCTTCGCGATGGCACCAATGACGCGCAGTCGCGCCAAGCCGGACGGCACGCCCGGCGACTTGGCGGCTGAGTACTATGCCCAGCGCGCCGGCGTCGGTCTGTTGATCAGCGAAGGGTCGCAGCCGTCGGATGATGGTCAGGGTTATCTGGCCACCCCGGGCATCTACACCGATGCGCACGTGGCCGGTTGGCGCGGCGTCACTTCTGCCGTGCACGCCAAGGGTAGCCGTCTGTTCATTCAGTTGATGCACGTTGGGCGTGTTTCGCACCCTGACAATACCCCCCACCATCGCCAGCCGGTCGCGCCCTCGCGAATTGCCCCAGGCTCCCAGATGTTCACGCTGAATGGCATGGTCGACATCCCGGAGCCACGTGCATTGAGCCTTGAAGAGATCGCCACGACCATCAACGACTTCCGCATCGCCGCACGCCGCGCCATCGAGGCTGGGGCCGATGGCGTCGAGATCCATGGTGCCAATGGCTATCTCATCCACCAGTTCATCGCACCGAGCGCGAACACCAGGACGGATGCCTACGGTGGATCGATCGAGAACCGTGCCCGATTCGCCATCGAAGTCGCCAAGGCCATCGCCGAGGAAATCGGGCCGGATCGTACCGGCATCCGCCTATCGCCGGGCGTTCCCATGAATGGCATTGACGAGGGCACTGAAGGTCCTGACCTGTACCGCTATCTGGTGGGCGAGTTGGACAAACTGGGTTTGGCCTATCTCCACCTTCTGCACGTGGGAAACGAGCCGCTCCTGGCCGATATCCGTGCGCTGTGGAAGACGGTGCTGATCGTCAACCGTCCCAGCCGGCCACGCGAGCAGATCGGCTCGGACGTCAACGCGGGCCTGGCGGACATCGAGGCCTATGGTCAGGCCATTCTGGCTAATCCGGACTTCCTGGAGCGCCTCAAGACGAACGCGCCCCTGAACACAGGTGACCGTAATACCTTCTACGCTGGCGGCGCCGAGGGCTACATCGATTACCCGTCGATGCAAGGCACGCAGATGTGATAGCCGCGCAGGCCGATTGCTGAGTTGCCGGCCCATCCAGTTCTACCAGCGTCCTGCTGACAGAACTGGATGCTTCCATGGGGGAGTCAGCACACGGCTCTTGACTAAGTCGAGAGTCCTAAAGACTTTTCAAAAAAATAAATCCCAGTATCGATTTGGCCGGTCACAACCAGACGAAGAATATGATCAGAGCGATGATTGCCGACACAAGTGCATCGGCACCAAGCGCCAACTTCGCATGTACTTGCTTCTCGTCCGTTCGCGCATCGTCATCGTGATCCGTTCCGTTGCAGCCACAGCAGCCGGCTTCCACAGGGATCGCTACGGCATCAACCGATCGAGCAGCGGCGACCGGAAGATCCGGTTCGGGTCGTAGCGGTCGAGGGTCGCGCGCGCCGCATCCCAGCTGCTCGACGGCGGCTGGCCTTCACGATGCAGGTTCGGGATCGTGGTGGCGAGCATCGTGCCGTCCTGCCAGGCGGCCGTGTCGGTATAGCCCCAGCCCTTCGACCATTCGGGGCGCAGCGTCGCATACGAACCGGTGTAGTTCGCGAGCATCCATTGCTCGATCTCGCGATAGAAGCGATCGGCGCCCGGCGTGCCCGGTAACGTCAGGATATCGAACCATACGGCGATGTCCCATTCGGGGTGGTCGGGGCGCGGCTTGAGCGCGGACAGCGTGGGAACGACCGCGCCGGCGCCGGCATCGGCCGGCTTGTCGAGACCGGTGACACGGATCTCGACGGGACCGTTGATCGGGTACTCGCCGCGTGCCTTGTACGTGTCGATGCGATTCTGATAGAACTGCACGAATTCGCTGATCACACGCTGCACGTCGGCGCGCCGCGCCAGTATCGCGTAGCCGTTCGCGGTGACGCGCAGCGTCGACGGCCGAATGTACTGCAGCACGGTGCGCGACCAGCCCCAGATGTCCCCACTGAGCGTGAGCGCGAGGCCGGCGGTCGTGATGGCCAGTTGCGTCTGGCCGAACAACGGCGTCAATGCACCTTCGCCGCCGATCACGATCCGCTTGACGAGATCCGAGATGGACTGCGTGATCGAATCGGAGAACGGATAGTTGTACGGCTGCGTGACGGCGCGCGACAGGAACGGCTTGCTGGGCGTCGGCGTCCAGACCTTGAGCCACGGGCAGGTCGTGAACGGGAACCAGATCGCTTCCATCCGGCCCGAGCGATCGAGAAACGACGCGATCGTGCGGCCCGGCGTGCCGGCCGGCGCAAAGAGTTCGGAAGACGGAATGTCGACGAAGCTCTGGCAGCGCAGCCGCTGGTTCGGGCCTGCGATCAGCGTGACCTCGACGACGAACGCCATCCCGATGTGCGCGAGGAACGCGCCGATCTCGGGATCGCTGCGCTCGAACCGGCGCAGTACGTATTGCTGCCGGGCCGGATCGAACACGACCGCGGTCAGCGCGACCACGAGATTGCTCAGCGAGCCGTAAGTGTGGCCCGGTTGCAGGGTTTCACCGGCCGCCGGTACGCCGGTGCCGTGCGCGTCGATCGCGAGCGCACCGCCGAGCGTGATGCCGCCCGGCGCAGGCGCGGCGATCACGCCGAGGTCATATTGCTCGAGCGTCGCGAGCAGCGCCTCCAGCGAGACGCCCGTTTGCGCGGTGACGCGCGCCGGACGCGCAGACGTGTCGACGGAGACGGCCGTCAGCGACTGCGTCGTATCAAGCAGCACGAGGTTCGCGGCGCCGGCGCTCGGGTCCAGTGTCAGCGGCGACCAGTTGTGCATGTAGCCGCGCGGGCGTATCCGGTAGCCGTTCGCACGCGCCCAGTTGACTGTCGCGACGACGTCGTCGGCGGAGCGGGGCGCGGCGGTCCATACGTCCTGCACGGCGATCTCGCCGCTCCAGTTCTGGAACGCCTGCTTGTAAAGCGGAATGTTGGCCGGGAAGCCGGGCGGTGTCGCGCCGGCCGTCTGCGCGTGCGCCGCAATCTGGTAGAGCGGTGTCCAGCCGGTGATGATGCCGGCCGCCGCGAGCTTCGCCATGTCGGCCAGGAAGGCGCGACGCGGCGCAGGTTCGTCTCGGAAGTCGTGACTCATGGTGTGCTCCAATTTTTCGGAATTGTTTTGCTGATTGGAAAGACGACAAATGGCGCGTTGAAACCCGTGTGGCAATTCGAGCAGGCGTGACGCGCGGGAAGCATTGCGCGTTGGCGGGCCAGGATTGAAAAGGACGGTGTGTTCGGCAATGCGCAGCCGCGCATCATCACGGACGTCTAAAAGGAAATCGAAAAACCGCCGGGCGACCTCTTCAATTGGCCGTCGGCCTGTCCTGCCGGCAAACGGATAGGGAGATTCGATTGAATAGCGCGTGGCGAAGCGCTAGCCGCGACGATCGATCAATAGATAGATAGATTGCACGTGAATATTAATTTACATGTTTCTATTTTTTAAATAAATAGGCTCGCAGTTCAAAATCGGTTGACAATTCGTCGTTTATTTCGCTGCAAAGCGTAGCAATTTATTAATCTGGCGGCAAGCGGTGGAGTTGACAAATTCCGCGTCCGTAAATATAGAAATTTTATGACGGGCAATGACCTCTCAATTTGTGGATATTTTGCAACACCGGTGTCGGCGGCACTGAAAATGTCATTCGTGGCGATTTTTATCGCCTGAAGGTGTAATCAGCGGCGTGCAGCCGCAGGCTGACAACGGGGATTATGCTCTGTTGTCGCGCAAATCGAGTCGATCGTTGAGTGAATCGAAACGATATCCAGAGGACGATGCTTGAAGCCAAGTCGGTGAGCGAGAAGAGCATGATGAAATTCGCCAACTCCTCTCTCGAATAAGGTTCTCGGATGGAAATCCGTGGTATGCGGCGCCAGGATGATTATTACAAAATTTCGTGGTAAATAGATGTTGATTTATCCGGCGCATTCATAATGCGTGCCCGCGGACAGCTTGCAGATCGATTGGTTTCCAGTTCGCGAGAGGAAAATATATGCCAGGCGAACTGCAAGAATTTTAAATCATCGCTATGATACGCAGCTGGGATATACATGAATCAAACTCAATGGAAAGAATCGTTTCGTTTTTTTCTCGCGATTTTTCGTTGAATTCGCCGGGAATGCGCCCGCTCCGGGCCGGCGCCGGGTTTTCCAATTCAGGTCTTCAGCACGTCCGGCGGCAGCGCGTTTTCATCCAGCAACGCTGATTGACTGAAATGGACGTTTCAGCTTCTTGCAGCGTTCGCCAGTAATGATCGTCCATCGATGCGATGGCCGGCCGCATGGCGCCGTCCAATACGGAGGAAACATCGTGCCTGTTTCACGCTTGTCATCGGGCTGTTCGATCGTCGGTGACGAGGCTGCGCTCGCCGCGCCTGAAGATCGTTCGCACGAGCATTGCGTCTTCCGGATCGCGGGCTATGCATGCTTGCCCGACGGCCCGCGGCACGTTGCCGGGCAACTCGGCGCGGGCTGGCGCGTGCGCGAACCGGGCGGCGCCCCGTCGGGCGAGTCGCCGCCGACCGTCGAGTGGTTCGCGGCCGCCGCTCCCGTCCCCGCACGCGATCTCGCATCGAGCTGAACAGGGAACGGCGCGCCGCCGTTTCGCGTGAGCCGAACGCATCGGTACGCGATGGCGGCGGCGCGTCGCCCACCAAAAAAGGCGCGCGACGAAGCGTGACGAAACGCGCGCCGCGCAAACCGCGCCGGCTCGCCCGCGCTGGCGTTGCGCAGCAGTCCTCAAACACGCACAACAAGGAGAGTCAGATGTTCGCGAAGCTCGGGAAGGTAATTTCGAGCGCCGGCAGTGAGCGGTTCGCATCCGACATGCATGCATTGCTGGTCGAATCGATTCCGCTCGCGATTACCCGGATGACTGAATGGACGCTCGACGAGCCAGCGGGCGAAGTCGTCCGCGTCCAATCGCTCGGCGCGTTCGGCGCGCCGGGCGACGCCGCGCGCGGCGGCGAGCCGGCCGTGCACGGCGAGCGGGAACCGGCAGCGCATCCGCTGTCGAACCGGATCCTGGCCGCGTGCGACCGGCAGCTCATTCACATCAACCCGCTGATGCGGCGCGGCAATGGCGGCGAAGTCGCGCCGCCGCGCGGCCCGGGCAGCGGATTTCAGTGCCATCTCGTGTCGGGCAAGGCGAATCGCCGCTACGTGATCTCGCTGCATCGAACGGCATCGCATTGCGACTTCTCGTTGCAGGAGATGTCGTTCCTGAAGAATTTCGCCGATACGCTGCTGCCGCTCGTCGAGTGGCATGCGTCGACGCGCCGGCACGGCGAGCGCGAAGGCGCGACGGCGCCCGGTGCGACGGCGGGCATGCCCGGCGTCGAGGCGCTGCGCCACGAGTTCGAATCGCGGCTCGCGCGCGCGGCGGTCGCGCTGTCGGCGCGCGAAAGCGAAGTGTGCCTCGGCCTGCTCGCGGGCAAGATGCTGCGCGAAATGGCCGGCGAGCTCGGTGTGAAGGAGAGCACGGTCGAGACGTACTTCAAGCGCGCCGCGGTGAAGCTCGGCATCAGCGGCCGGCACGGGCTCACGAAATGGATGATCGACGATTACGTGCCATGCGCGTCGGCGGCGTGACGCCGTCACGCGGGGCGCGGGCGCCGATACCCGACGCGCGACGAACGCCGCCGGCCGACGTGCCGGGATTGCTGCCGTGCGTGCCCGCGCAGACGCTCGTCGTCGCGGGTGATGACGACGATATCACGGGGTGCGGCAGCTCGGCTGTCGTCGCCGGCCGGATTGCCGGCGCGCGACTCGAGGCGGAGGCCGGCGGCAGCCATCCTGTGTTGTTTCGCGCGCGCTGCAGTTCCTGGCGCGCCACACATGACGCGTGTCACGCCGCCGGGCGCGCGCGTTCGGGCGCGAGCCTTCAGGTTCCGATGCGCGGCGACGCGCGGTCGCGCAGCATGCTTCTCGTGCCGTCTCGGCCTGCTTCCGTCGCGGTCCCGGCCGTCTCGTCGAGCATCCAGCGCGTCAGGCCGTGACGCCCGCCGAAGCCCAGCTTGATGGCTGCCCGCTTCAGGTAGGTCTCGACGGTGCTTTCGCGCAGCGCGAAACGCACGGCAATGGCGGACACCGTATCGCCGGCCAGCAGCGCCGTGCATGCCTCGATCTCGCGCGTCGACAGCTTGACGCCAGCTTGCCGCAAACGGTCGGCGAACCGCCGCGCCACGCGCTCCCGGCCCGATTGCGTCGCCGGCGGCGCGACGTCGGTCACCCGGGCGGCCGGCGGAGCCGAATCGAGCGCCGCGACATGGCTCTCGACGATCGGAAACAGCACGTGCGAGAGTTCCTTGAGGAAGGTCCGCTCCTGCGGCGAGAAATCGTCGAGCGTATTCGTGCGATACAACGAGATCACGTAATAGTGGCCCCGCTTGCGGGTCACGAGGTGGAATTGCGCGCTATGCGGCGGCTCGATCTCCGCCTGCATGAGGAAGAAGCGGTCGAGCAGCGCGTGGGTCGGGCCGTGGCCGGCGAGCGCGTCGTCGACGTGCAGGCGGCTCGCGCCCGAGTGCGGCGGCATCTGCGGCCCGTAACAGGCAGCGGCCGGGCCGGCCTTCGCGAGCGCCGCGCCGACCGCGCCGAGGCTGCGCACCCCGAGATCGCCGTCAGGCGCGGCGTCGACCGCGAGCTCCGAAATGCGGATCCCGTCGACGGGGACTGCCGCAGAAATCAGGCTGTACATCATTCGGGGAAAGCGTCGGCTCCCGCTGCTCGAGATCGCCTCGCCGACGTGTGCGAACAATCTGCTGAACTCCATGAAACGATTCCTGGTGAGACGTTGAAGCTGCGCTTGCGCGCATGGTTGCCGACATGATTTAAACACCCGGCTGCGAACGCGTCTGTAACGGTTAGCCGGGACAGCTGTTGACGTCCTCCTCCGCCTAAAGGCGGAGGATTCCCACACCTGGCGATGCACGTCCGCATCGGAGAATGTTCAGCGCAGCGTTGGTATCACGATCATGCACGACACCACAGCCCTCGCAGGCCCATGCTCTTATTCTCAGTCCCGCGATACCTTTCGGCCGCGTCGTGCTGTCTTTCGATCCGCACGCCGAACAGGACTGGGTCGAACCGCTTTCGTCGACTTCCTCAAACGTGGCCCCGTGCGCGATCGCTTTATAGCGGAGCTTGTTTCGGAAGGACGACCAGGATGCGTCGTAGACGCTTTTCGCCATCCTGGTTCTGGCGAGTTTGACGGCAGATACATTGCCGACCGCGATGTAATCGAAGCGCCGCACCAAATCGAGCGCAAGCTTGTGCTGGAAATCAGCGCGGGCGTTCGTCACCTTGGCGTGCAGCTTCGCAATATGTCGTTTGTGCTTTCGTGCTCGCTGGGCTTTCGCGAGCTTTTCCGTCGCGCCCCGGCCGAACCGGTCATTGGGCAGTTTCTCGCCCGTCGAAAGTGTGGCGAAGTCTTTCAGGCCGAGATCGATGCCGACGCCGGAACGGATCGGGCGAGCCTGAACATCGGGCATCTCGATCACGATGTTGAGAAACCAGTTGCCCCGCGCATCCTGCGCAAAGTTGGTTCCGTCCTTGATCTTGCCTTCAGGAAGCGGTCGGCTGTTGAACACGCGGAAGGTATTGCCGGCGAAGCGGAATGCGTCGCCTTCACGCTTCAGGTCGCGGCCTTTCAGTGGCACCCAGCCAAGCGATTTCCTGCCGCGATAGCGCAGGTAGGGGCGTCGGTGCTGACTGCGCGACTTCGCATATTGCTCGCACGTCGCGTTGATCGTGCCGGAGTGGATGCCGAGCGCCTTGCTGCTCCCCGTCGTCAGCACGTTCAGATCGAAGCCCGTCGGCCATTTCTTGCCCCACTTGAGCGCATGCTTCTGCGTGTCATTGCAGAAGTTCCAGACGTAGTTCACCGCACGGCTCTGCGTGTTGAGCAGTCCGTTGAGCGACTTCACGCGGTAGCGGTAGACAAGGATCATGCCGGTCATCCTAACCCGTGGAAGAAGCTGCCTGTCAACAGCACTCCTTTCCTTCCCGCCATCAATGGCGGGGTTTCTCGGAGCAAATTCTGATGAATCGCCGGTCGCCGAATCCGGCGCGGTGCGCGGCGATTGACCCATCTTTCAGCGACAGACAGCGCGCGGCCGCCGACGGCTACGTCTACGTCTACGTCGAACCGGCGTCGCGCCCTGACGATCTCGCCTACGTGATCTACACGTCCGGTTGGACAGGGAAACCGAAGGGCGTGATGGCCGAGCATCGCAACGTGCTGCACGTTGATCGAGCAGTCGCACGCGTGGTTCGATTTCGACGCGTCCGACATGGGGTCGCCGTTCCATTCGATTGGCTTCGACTTCCCGGTGCGGGAAGTGTGGGGCGCGTGGGTGACCGGCGCGCAGGTCGCGGTCGTCCCGTATGCCGTGTCGCGGATCGATGGACGCCGTGAAACGGCGTGCCGGACAAGGTGCTCACGGCGCTGCAACGCGCGCACCTTGTCCGCATCCGCATCACTGCTCATCCTGCAACTTCGGCTCGGACGGCACACATGGCCGTATCGGAGAAGATGCGGCCGCTATCCAGGCGAATGACTCGATCCGCCAGCTTGAAATACTGATCGTCGTGGGTAATGATCACGACGCATTTCCCGCGGGATTTCAGATCGGGAACCAGCACTTCATAGAAAAATCTCTTGAAAACCGGATCTTGATCGGCGGCCCATTCGTCCAGGATATAAATCGGACGATCCTCGATGTAGGCGCAAAGCAACGCCAAGCGCTTGCGTTGTCCGGTCGACAGAGCCTTGGTTGTCGAGTACGTGTTGCCACTGATCTCGACTTTGCCCCCCAATTTCAGGGTTTCGAGGTATTTCCGGGCAAGTTCGATGCTCCCATTTTCGCGAGCCGGCCCGATGATGCGATTGAACAAATGGAAATCGGTGAATACGGCGGAAAACAGATTTCGGTACCGTTCCCTGGTATCGTCGTCAACGACTTTTCCATCAAGGGCGATATAGCCCTCGGTAGGCGCATAGAGGCCGCTGAGTACCTTGCCCAACGTGCTCTTGCCGCTGCCGTTTCCGCCGATGACATAGACGAGCTCTCCGGCATGAATCGTCATGTTGATGGGGCCAAGCACGAAGTCGGCCGACGACTCATTGTCACGGTAGTTCATCTTCACGTCTTTCAACTCAATGAGCTTCCATGGCTTTGCCGACGAGGATTCCCCGGTGCCCGGAGGGGAGGGTTCGTTGCGCGAATCCTGCGTGTCGTCGATCAGAAAACCGAATTCCGCCAGCCGGGCGAGCGCGGTCTTGCCTTCGGCCATGACCGGCAGAATATTGATCAGCATGGTCAAGGGCCCCATCATGTAGAGCACGGCCAGAATGCTCGCGGTGAGTACAGAAGGGTCCACGACGCCGAGCGAAGGTACGCCGAAAAGCAGGAATCCGAGCAGGACCGCTACCGTGATCTGGCCGATGCTGTCGCCGCTCATGAACCAGAAGCGTTCTATGTAATTGAATCCTGCCACGCGCTTCGATGATAATTCGATCGCGGCCCTGGTAAACCAGCGTCGCCTGGCCCGGTTGAGCTTGAGCTCCTTGATGCCGAACACGAGGCCATGTGTATATTCATTGAACTGGACAAATTCATCGCGAACCCTCTCCGTGAAATTGACCGCCTTTCGATAGAAAAACAGATAAATAACCAGGCCGACGATCGTCAGGATGATCGTCGAAGCGAAAACAATCCAGGAGAGATAGGCGAGATAGACGATGCTGCATATCAGGACGACGGATTGAACGATGATCGTCGGGATGGTGAGCAGGGTCTGGCTCAGCTGCGGAATGTCCTGGGTCAGCATGGTCAGGACATTGGGAGCGCCGCGTCTGTCAATTTCATCCAGCGGGGTTGCCAGGATCCTTTTGCACAGGTTGACGCGCAATCTCGTCATGACTTTCATGCAGGCATAGGAGGGCATCACGGCAGCGCTGCTCCTGCATAAAACCGCGATGACATTCACCGCAATGAATATCAGCAACAGCGTGTGTCGATCCTCCCCGTCATGCAGCACCCTGCTGATCAATCCGACGCCCACGATCGATGCGATGCCGCTGACGAGGCCCGTCAGGACCGTGCCCAGCGTCAACCAGGGATGACTGCGCCACATCAGGGTGGCGGCCGAATGCCACGGCGGCGATTTACTTTGAGCGGAATCCATGAGTTGCCAATATGACTCAGTTGATCAGGTGGCTGAGTTCGACATTTTTTGCCGCTGATCTCAACCTCAATGAGGTTTCGTGCTTGCCGAGGAACGTGATGCTTTCCACGATTTCCAGCGGCGAGTCGGAAAACAGGATGCAGCACTTCAGCAAGCGCTGCGCACGGTCCCAGCCGACGCTCGTTGAATCGGCCGCGCTACGCAACGAGGCCTCGACCGACGAGACTGACCAACTGTCGTTCTGTGTCAGCCGCGACTCGATCAGTCGAAGAAATTGCAGGAGCGTGCGGGGATTGCTTTCGATGCTGTACATGAGGATGTAATCGATCCGCAATTTCTTCGTGATCAACGGAAAAATCAGGTCGATCACGCCGGCGGTCGATTCGCATTTCCCGTAAGCCAGCGAAATCGCCTCGCCGAGCTTGCAGTCCCGGTGAAGCGCATCCAGCGCGGACTGTACGAACGCCGCTTCGAGGTCAACGGTGGTGATTTGCATGATCTTCAATGGCCTGTCGAGTGATGGATCGCAGCGAGCGCCGGCCGCAGCCGTTACCAGCCATTCGGAATCGGAAGGGAATAGGTCAGCGGCTTTTCCGGCATGACTTCGTCCATGATGTCGGAGTAACCGGACTCCTGTCCGACCAGATTGGGTTCGAAGCAGTAGCAATTGAACTTCTGCTGCAGCACGAGGTTGTTGCGGTCGTTGATCGCCGGCGGGTTTTCGTTGATCGCAATGAATGCGTCGTAAAGCGAGTCCCTGACGACGTACGCATGCGCGGTGAGCGTCTCCACGGTCTTGACGATGTTCGGCGCGACGGGAATGGGCGGCGTGAAGTGATAGGCACCCAGAAACAGCATGTGCCAGTCTTCCGGCACCTGCGTGATGAACTCGGGGAAGCGCGCGGCGAAGTCGGGGTCGAAGAACGCGTCGTCCTCGAAGATCAGGACTTCGCTCGCGCCGGCGGCCTTGGCCTGTTGCACGGCGGCGAGATGGCTCATCGTGCAGCCGTAGTCCTGCGGACGCATATGGCTCAAGGATTCCGGCACGCTCACCTGCTTCGCGTCGACGGCGGACAGTCGTTCCACCGTGAGGATGTTCTGCTCCGCGAATTTTCGTTGCATGGCTTCCCAGCGGTCGGGACGCCGGTCCAGATTGATGCAGACCTTGCGGGCGAAAGCGTTGTCGATCGTCGGTGTCGATTTCATGAGGGCTTTTTTTCCAGAAACTGATTGACGTGGGTAGCGAGAACGCCGGCGTGCGGATCGAGCAGCATCGTCAGGTGGTCGCCGGGTATGTCCATCACCTCGACGGGCAGCGCCGAGAAGCGGGACCAGCCCCAGGTCGGGTCCAGGCGGAGCTGCGCGATCTCGGGCGACGGATCGTAGTCGCCGGGATCCCGCTCGGTGCTGCGGAACAACGCGATCGGCACGGGCAGCGGGGTGGCCTGCGGCGCGTAGCGCGATTTGAAGTTGGCCTGATAGACACGCAGATACGCGCGCACGCGGTCGGATCCGGCGTCCGCGAACCAGTTGCCGCGGTCGCCGATCCTGTCGAGGATCAGGCCGGCCTGGCCGTCGGGGTCGAGCGGGACGAGGTCTGCTCGCGTCACCTCGAGGTCGGTGCCGAGGAAGGTGCCGATTTCGTGGGCGATCGCGACCAGCCAGTCGGTGTCGTCCCAGTCTTGCCAGTAGGTTGCGGCCGGGCTGTCGATGGGGGCGGAAGCGTCGAAGATCGCCAGCAGCTTCACGACGGCGCCCTTGGCGACGAGCTGCCGGCTCATTTCGAGCCCCACCTGCGCGCCGAACGAGTGGCCCGCCAGGTAGTACGGCCCCGCGCCCACCAGCGGCCAGATGCGTTCGATATGGCGGGCCGCGATGTCTTCCACGCGGGTGAGCGGCAGGCAGGATCCATCGAGGCCGAGCGCTTCCAGGCCGAGCACCGCGTGGGCCTCGTTCAGGTGGTTCGCGAGCGGGTGGAAGTAGACCACGTTCCCGCCGGCGCCCGGCAGGAGGAACAGCGGCGCGGCAGGGCCGCCTTCCCGGATCGTCACGAGCTCGCCGGCAGGGGCGGACGGCGCTTGCGTGGCCAGTGCCGCCGCCAGTTTCTCGATCGTCGGATTCTCGAAGAGACAGGAAATGGGCAGCCGGCGATCGAACGCCTTCTCGACATTGGCCATCAACTGGATCGCGATGATCGAGTGTCCGCCGAGGTCGAAATAGTTGTCGCTGACCTTGATGTCGTCTCTTTTGAAGATCCGCTGCCAGATCGCCAGCAACGTGCTTTCGTCCGCCGTCGGCGCGACGGCGCGGGCCGTCGTGGCCGCACCGGCGGCGGGTTCGACGGCAGGGGCGGCCGCGCCGCGCGGCGCGCCCGGCTGGCCGCCGGCGGCCGGCGCCGACGCATCGGCAAGCTGGCCGGTCAGCTGGGCCGGGTCGTCGGCGAATCGTTCCAGCAACGCGCGGAGGGTGCCCAGCATCTGCCGCACCACGTCGGGGGCGACGCGGTGTGCATCGTGCGTGATATGGAAGGCGAGGCGGTTATCCGGGTGCACGGTCAGGGTCAGCGGGTAATTCGATTCCGCGAACGCGCGGGTGTCGAGGATCTCGATGCCGTCCGGCCCGAGATCGGGAGCGGCGGCAACCGGGAAGTTCTCGAACACCAGCAAGCTGTCGAACAGGCTGTCGCGGGCGGGCAGTTCGCTCCATGACCGGATATCGACCAGCGAACTGTACGAATGCGGCTCCATCGCCGTCTGGGCTGCGTGGACCGCCGCCAGCCAGTCGATGAAGGGGCGCTCCGGCGCGATACGCACGCGAAACGGCAGCGTGTTGATGAACAGCCCCACGATCGACTCGACGCCGTCGAGCTGCGGCGGGCGACCGGACACGGTAACGCCGAAGACGACGTCGTCCGTCCTGGCGTGGCGCCGCAGCACCAAGGCCCAGACCGCGCGTATCAGCACGTTGAGGGTGAGGCGATGGGTGCGCATGAGCGCTTGCAGCCGAGTGGTCAGGGCCTCGTCCAGCAGGAATTGCTGGGTCCTGAGCTTGTCCTGCCGCGCGGCATCGCCGGCGATCTGCCGGGCCGGATTGGCCGCGATCGGCGTGGCGGCATGGAACCCGGCCAGCTCGGCACGCCACCAGGTTTCGTCGGCCGAACGAGGATGACGCGCGAGCCAGTCGATGTACCTGCGGTATCCCGGCGCCGACGATGCGACCGCGGGCAGGCCGGTGCGGGCGAGCGACAGGTAATCGTCGAACACTTCCTTCATCAGGGTGGCGGTGCTCCAGCCGTCGAGAATGATGTGGTGCGCGCTCCAGCAGAAGCGATGGCGCGCCTCCGCTTCCTGAATCAGCGTGCAGCGGAACAACGGCGCCCGATGCAGATCGAAGCCGCGCCGCCGGTCGTCGGCGAGGAAGGCATCGAAGTCCTGCGCGCGGCGGGACGCATCGCGGTGTCGCCAGTCGAGGAACGTCCACGGCAGGTCGACCGTGTGCAGGACGGTCTGGACGGGATGATCGCGATTGGCCCACGCGAACGCGGTGCGCAATACGGCGTGGCGCGCAAGCGCGTTGGCCCAGGCTTGCCGGAGCGCCGGCACCTGGAGCGGGCCGCTGACGACGAAGCTGAACTGCTGGAAATAGGCGGCAGGATCCAGTTCGTACAGCGAATGGAACAGAATGCCCTGCTGCAGCGAAGAGAGCGGGTAGCTGTCTTCGATGTCGTCCCACGCGGTGTCGGGAACCGACGCCACGAAGTCGAGCAACCGGTCCTTGAAGTGCGCGGCCAGATTTTCGACCGTTTGCCGCTGGTGGAGCCGCTCGCCGTAGCGCCAGTCCACCTGAAGCTTGCCGTCGGAAACGGCGGCGACGATCTCGAACGCATGGGTGCGCTGGGACCGCTCGGCGCGCAGCGAACCGAGGTCTTCGGCCGCCGGGCGCCAGCCATCGGATTGCTGCAACACGGTATCGAGCTGCCCGTGATAGTTGAAGAGGATATCGGCATTCGGCAGCGCGGCGAGGCTGTCGCGCACGGCGTCGTCGGGGCTCAGGTAGCGGAGCAGCGAATA
This sequence comes from Burkholderia catarinensis, assembly GCF_001883705.2. GTDB lineage: Bacteria > Pseudomonadota > Gammaproteobacteria > Burkholderiales > Burkholderiaceae > Burkholderia > Burkholderia catarinensis. Next base: position 66,637 of record NZ_MDEQ02000031.1, on the reverse strand, counting down.
ACCGAGGCCTTCGGCCGGAATCCGGCGCAGCTGTTGCTGCCCGGCACGCAGCGCTTCCTCCGGCGTGTGCATCGCGTCGGCCTCGAGCACGATCGGGTAGATGGAGGTGAACCAGCCCACCGTTCGGGTGACGTCGATCGGCGCATCCGACACGTGGCGGCCGTGACTTTCGAGATCGATCCGGGTGCGGGCGTTGCCGGTGACCATGCTGCACGCTTGCGCGAGCGCGACGAGCAGGACATCGTTGATGCGGGTGTCGTAGGCCCGTGGCAGCCGACGCAGCAACGCCGCAGTGTCGGCTTCGTCCAGCTCGAATGAAACGGATGCCGCGTCGCCGACCGCGTTGTTGGCCGCTTTATTGGCCGCGCCCGCGGCCGGATAATCGACCGGCATGGGCTCGACGTCCTGCGACAGGAGAGCTTGCCACAGTGGGGCTTCGTCGCCGATGGCGGGCGACCGGGCCAGTTGCTGCAGGTGCAACGCCCATTCGCGGAACGAAGCCGTCTTCTCGGACAACGGCTGGCCGTGGTAGGCGGCATGCAGGTCCTCGAGGAGCACGCGCCATGACACGCCGTCCACCGCGAGGTGATGAATCGACACGAACAGGCGGGCGAGCGGCTCGTCGGCAAAGCAGAAAAGCCGGGCCGCGAGCAACGGGCCATGCGTGATGTCGATCCCGCGTTCCGCTTCCGCGGCGGCAGCGCGCATCGCCGCGATGCGCTCGCCGGCGTCGCCTGCCAGCACCTGCTTCGCGAAGAGCGCCGGCATCTCGCCGGCGGCGACGATTTCTTGCGTCCAGCGGCCCGCGCTGCGCGAGAAACGCAGGCGCAACGCATCGTGATGTTCGTAGACTTGCCGGAACGCGTCGGCGAGCCTCGGCGCGTCGATATCCGACGGCACCTGGATCAGGACCGTTTGATTGTAGTGCGACGGCGCATCGATCTCCTGTTCGAAGAACCAGTGCTGGACCGGCGTGAGCGGCGCGTCGCCCAGCGGGCTGACGCTCGGCGCATGCGCTGCCCGTTCTTCAGGCGCAGCGGCCAGCTGCGCGATCGTCTGATACTGGAACAGCTGTTTCGCCGTCACGCGAAGTCCCGCCCGATTGGCGCGCGAGATCACCTGGATGCTCAGGATGGAGTCGCCGCCAAGCTCGAAGAAATTGTCGTGGATGCCGATGGAGGGCAGTTGCAGCACGTCCTGCCAGATCGACGCCAGCAGGATTTCCCGGGGCGTGACGGCCGGCGCGTGCGGCTGGGCCGCGTCGACCGTGTCCGCCGGGACGGGCAGCGCCTTGCGGTTGATCTTGCCGTTGGGCAGCATCGGCAGGGATTCGAGCGCGACGAACTTCGACGGCACCATGTAGTCCGCAAGCTTGCCGCTCAGATAGCCGCGAAGATCGGCGAGGTCAGGCGATGCGGTCGCGACATAGGCGATCAGGAACGTCCGGGCGCCGTCGGTTTTCGCGATCACGACACAGTCGTCGACCGACGGATGCTCGCGCAGCGCCGCCTCGATTTCACCGGGTTCGATACGCAGGCCACGCAGCTTGATCTGGTGGTCGATGCGGCCGAGGAACTCGATGTTGCCGTCGGTCCGATAGCGCGCGAGATCGCCGGTGCGATAGAGGCGCGCGTGCGGGTCGGCGGAGAACGGATCGACGATGAACTTCTCGGCGCTCAGTTCGGGCTCGCCATGGTAGCCGCGCCCGACCGGCGTGCCGCCGATCAGCAGTTCGCCGGCCACGCCGACCGGCACGGGCTGCAGCTGCGTGTCCACGATATAGAGGCGGGTGTTGGCGATGGGCCGGCCGATCGGCACGATGCGGTGAGGGTCGTCGCACCGGCATTCCCATGCGGTCACGTCGACGGCGGCCTCGGTGGGGCCGTAGAGATTGAACAGCTTGACGTCCAGGCTCGCGAGGCAACGCTGCTGCAGGTCGTAAGGCAGGGCCTCGCCGCTGCAGACGACGCGGCGCAGCGATGCGCAGTGCGCGTCGAGGTCCGGATGGTCGAGAAAAGCGCGCAGCATGGAGGGCACGAAATGGACCGTGGTGATCCGTTCGCGCTCGATGAGTTCGACCAGGTAGTCGGTCTCGCGCTGGCCGCCGGGCCGGGCGAACACGAGGCGCGCGCCGGTGACGAGCGGCCAGAAGAATTCCCAGACCGACACGTCGAAGCTGAACGGAGTCTTCTGCAGGACGGCATCGTCCGCGCCGAGCGTGTAGGCGTGTTGCATCCACAGGATGCGGTTGGTGATGGCGCGATGGGTATTGAGCGCGCCTTTGGGCCTGCCGGTCGAGCCGGAGGTGTAGATCATGTAGGCGAGGTTCTCGCCGCTCAGCACAGGCGTGGGGTTGGACGAAGGCGCGGCGTCGAGCTCGAGCGTGTCGCGATCGACGACGATCACGCGGGCGTCGGAGTCGGGCAGCGCGTCAAGCAGATGCTGCTGGGTGAGGAGCCAGCGCAACTGCGCGTTGTCGATCATGAAGCGTACGCGCTCGGCGGGGTACTCGGGGTCGACGGGGACATAAGCACCGCCGGCCTTGAGGATCGCGAGCAGCGCGACGATCATGTCGAGCGAGCGCTCCATCGCGACGCCGACGAGGGCATCGGGCGCGACGCCGAGTTCGATGAGGCGATGGGCGAGGCGGTTGGCGCGCAGGTTGAGTTCGGCGTAAGTGAGCGCGACGTCGTCATAGACGGCGGCGACGGCATCGGGCGTGCGCTCGACCTGTTGTTCCAACAACCGATGCAGCGGTTGCACGGCGGCGTCACCGAAATCCATCTCGGTCCGGTTCCATTCGACGGTCACTCTCTCCCGCTCCGCATCGCTCGACAACGAAAGCGCGCTGAGCGGCCGGTTCGGATCGGCGACCACGGCATCGAGGAGCGTGCGGAAGTGTTCCGCCATGCGATCGATCGTAGCGGCGTCGAACAGGTCCAGGTTGTATTCCAGCGAGCCCGCGAGCCCGTGGTCGGCATCCTGGATATGGAGCGTGAGGTCGAACTTGGCGGTGTGGGTCTCCACCGACACCGGCGTGGCCACGAGACCGGGGAAGTTCACCGCATGGGGCTGCGCTTTCTCATACGCGAACACGACCTGGAAAACCGGCGTGCGGCTCAGGTTGCGTTCGAGCTTGAGTGAATCCACCACCTGCTCGAACGGAATCTCCTGGCGACTGTAGCCGTCCAGCGCGACGCGCTTCACGCGCGCCAGCAGTTCGCCGAAGGTCGGATTGCCCGACAGGTCCACGCGCAGCGCGAGCATGTTCGCGAAGAAGCCGATCAGCGGCTCGGTCATGCTGGAACGCCGATTGGCAATCGGGGAGCCGATGACGAGGTCTTGCTGGTTGCTGTACCGCGAAAGGAGCAGCGCATACGCGGCGAGCACGACCATGTACGTGCTGGTGCCGGACGCGCGCGCGATCGCGCGCAGGCCGTCGGCGCGTTCGCCGTTCAGCTGGAACGGCAGAACCGCACCGTGAAAACGCTGGATGGCGGGCCGGGGGCGATCGGTGGGCAGCTCGATCAGGTCCGGCGCGTCCGCCAGCGCCGCGCTCACGAGCGCCAGTTCCCGATGCGTGTCGGCGGACGCCAGGCGTTCGTGCTGCCAGGCGGCGTAGTCCGCGTACTGGACGGCCAGTTCCGGCAGCGACTGGCCGGCATAGAGCGCGGCCAGTTCACCGATGAGGATGCCTGACGACCACGCATCGGAAATGATGTGATGCATCGTGATGCCGAAGACGTGCAGGCGCTCGTGCACGCGATACAGCACGACACGATGGAGCGGCCCGGCGGCGAGATCGAATGGGCGGTCGGCTTCCTCGGCGAGCAGCGCGAGCGTGTCGGACTCGCTGGCGACGTCGACGACGTCGAGCGCGACCGGCGCCGGCGGGGCGATGCGTTGAACCCCGAGGCCGTCGACGGCGGGAAACGTGGTGCGCAGGATCTCGTGACGCCGGCTGATTTCGGACACGGCGGCGCGCAGGCGCGCGATGTCCAGATCGCCGTCGAAACGCAGCGCGCTCGAAATGTTGTAGGTGGCCGACGGGCCTTCCAGTTGCGCGAGGAACCACAGGCGCTGCTGCGGAAAGGACAGCGGCAGGTCGTTCGCGCGCGAGCGGGGCGGGATGTTGCCGGCCATCGAACCGGCACGGGGCGACGACGCTTCGATCAGGTCGGACACCGCGCTGATGGTCTGGAGTTCGAAGATCGCGTCGATGCCGATCTCGACGGAGAAGCTACTCCAGATCCGCGAGACGAGCTGCATGGCCTGCAGCGAATCCCCGCCGTAGTCGAAGAAGCGGCCGGTGACATCGACGGCCGGATTGTCGAGCACTTCGCGCCAGATGCGCACCAGCTCGAGCTGGATCGGCGTGGCGTCGAGGCTGGCGGCGTCGGGCGCGGCGGCGGGCTCCATGGCCAGGAGCGCCGGGCGATCCAGCTTGCCGTTGGCGTTGAGCGGAAATTCGGCGATCGGGACAATGTCGGACGGGACCATGTAGTCCGGCAGCTTCCCGGCCAGGAAGGCCCTGAGGTCCGGCACGCTCAGGCTCGCGGAACCCTTGACGTAGGCCGCCAGCTTGCGCACCCCATGAGCGGATTCGCGCAGCATGACCGCTGCGCCGACGACATCCTCGTGCGCGGTGAGCGCGGCCTCGATCTCGCCGAGTTCGACACGGTGCCCGCGGATCTTGACCTGGTCGTCGACGCGTCCGTAGCACTGGATCTGTCCGTCGGGCAGCCATCGGCCGATGTCGCCGGTGCGATAGATACGTGCTTCGCCGGCGAACGGATGCTCGACGAATTTCGCGGCGGTGACGTCGGGCCGCTGGTGGTAGCCGCGCGCGAGGCCGTCGCCGGCGATGCAGATTTCCCCCGGTACGCCGATCGGGACCGGCCGCAGCGCTTCGTCGAGCATGTACACGCGCGTGTTGGCAATGGGCCGGCCGATCAGCACCGTAGGCGGCGTGTCCTCGACGCGCTCCACGATGCAGCCGACCGTCGCCTCGGTGGGACCGTACTCGTTGTAGATCTCGATCGCGGGATCGATCTTCCGCAGCGTCGCGATGTGCTGGGGCGTCAGTTCCTCGCCGCCGACGATCACCTTGCGCACGCCGGAGCGTGCCAGGTTCATGTATTCCAGCAGGTGAATGTGGGTGGGTGTGAGCTTGAGGGTGTCGACGCCGCTGCCGGGCTGGAACATCCGGGCCAGGATGGTGTCGATGCTTTCCGACTGCGGATAGATGCGCAGCGATTTGCCGCGCACCAGCGGGCAGAAGAGGTTGGTCAGCGTGAAATCGAAGCACAGCGAGCTGTACAGACCGAAACTGCCGGTCGTGCTTTCCGGGAAGTAATACCCGGCGGCCCACGCAATGTAGTGGGCCAGGTTCCGGTGTTCGAGCAGGCAGCCTTTCGGTCGCCCGGTCGAGCCGGACGTATAGATCACGTAAGCCAGGTTCGCCGGCTCGGCGCGGCGCGGCGGATTGTCCGGCAGCGGCGTCCAGCCGGGAAGTTCCTGATCCAGCAGCAGCGTCACGCCGGAGAATTCATACCACTGCGCCAGTTGACTCGATTGGGTCACCAGCAGCGACAGGCCGGTGTCGCCGAGGATGTGATTGATGCGTTCGGCCGGATACGCCGGGTCCAGCGGAACGAACGCCGCCCCCGCCTTCAAGACGCCGAGAATCGCGACGATCATCCATTCGGAACGGTCGAGCATGATGCCGACCAGCGATTCCGGCCCGACGCCGTAGTGGCTGACCAACTGATCCGCCAGGCTGTTGGCCCGGGCGTTCAGGTCGGCGTAGGTCGTGAGCGAGCTGTCGGTGACCAGCGCGGGTGCCGCCGGCGTGCGCGCGACCTGGGCTTCGAACATGTCGACGACCGTGGAGTGGCTGGGTCCGGCCGTCGCGGTTTCGTTGAAGAGGGCCAGCAGCCGACGCTCTTCCGGCGGGATCGCTTCGATGTCGCCGACCGGCCTGTCGAGGTGTTCGAATTCCTGCAGCACCGCGCCGAGGCTCGTTGCGAAACCGTCGATGACGAGCGGTTCGATGGCGCCGGTATAGCGGATCTCGATCTCGCCGCGCGCCAGCCGCAGGTGCAGCTGCAGGTCGTCGTCCTGGCCGGTCAGCGCGTGGTGCACCCGATCGTCCACCAGCGAGACCTTCGTGAGCTGCGCGAGCGCCATGTCCTTTTCGTTGCGCACGAGCGTTTCCAGCGGGAAATGGTGCTCGGCATAGCTGTCTTCCACGATTCCCGCCACGCGCGACAGGTAGTCCTCGACGCGCTCCTCGGGACGAACCTCGATGATCAGCGGAATGGTGGCGGCACGGGCCGGCGGATGCTCGGCAAGCCCCGGCGTGCCGAGCACCGTGACCGGGATCCGGAAGTACTTCCAGAGCAGGAACGCAATGCCCGCGGCCGTGACGGCGAATTCGGCAAGCTCGCCGTCGCCGATGCGCCGCAACAGGTCGAGCGACGCGGGCGTGAGCGGCACCGTGCGGGACAGCAGACGGCCCAGCTGCGGGCTCGGGGCGTGCGTGGCGATCCGGTAGACGCCGGTCACCAGGGAAAGGCTTTCGCGCCAGAAACGCGCGGTTTGCGCATAGCGATGGTCGGTGACCAGTACGTTATTGTCTTGCACACGAAACTCCTTGAAACGTTTTGTTCACCTGAAACAACCCGAAGCAGGCCGCATGGCGGCCGCCGCTCGAACCCCGGCCGGCCCGCATCACGTCTTCTCCTCGAGTGCGTCGTCGGCGGTGACTTCGGGCGCGCGCTTCAGGCGCAGGCCGACCCGGACCCTCGGGCTGGCGGCGGGCGCATTGCCGGAGAGCGAAATACGATCGACCGGCGTGGTCGGATCACGGCGAAAGACGTCGTGGATCTCGAGCAGTCGATCGCGCATCGCGGCGATGGTCGCGGGGCGGAACAGGTGCGTGTTGTAGATGAACTGGATGAGGTGCCTGCCGTCGCTTTCCACGATCTGGAAGGACAGGTCGAACTTGGCCGTGGTGTCCGTCTGCGAGCGGTCCGTGATGCGAAGGCCCGGCTGAGGCGCCGGCATCGAAATGTGGTTCGCCTGAATGTCGAAGATCGGGAAATGGCCCGCCGGGGTGCGGATCCGGAGATCTTCCAGCAGGACATCGAACGGATAGGACGCGTGCTCCAGCGCTTGCGTGGAGGCTTTCGCCACCCCGTCGATCACCTCGTCCACGGTCGCGGATTTCCGCACCGGGACGCGGAGCACGACGGTGTTGAGGAATACCCCGATCTGCGCTTCGAGCTGTTCGCTGTCGCGCCCGGCCGACACGCTGCCGATGACGATGTCCTCACGCCCCGTGTAGCGGTGCATCAGCACGCAGAACGATGCCAGCAGCACCGCGTAGAGCGACGTATGGTGAGCGCGGGCCAGCTTCGCGAGCCCTTCCACCTGCGGGGCCGACAGTTCGACTTCGAGCGTCTGCCCGGCATGGCCGAGCCGCTCGGGGCGCGGGTAGTCCGATGCCGGTTGCAGGCGGGGCAACGGCGGCGCCAGTTGCTCGAGCCAGTACGCGCGATCCGCGGCGGCACGCGCGCCTTCCAGGCTGGCGTTGTGCCACGCGGCGTAGTCGCGGTACTGGATCGAAAGCGGCGGCAGGTCGCGTCCCGCATACAGCGCATGCAGGTCGTCGGTCAGCACGCGGATCGACCACGCATCCGATATCACGTGGTGCATGTTCAGCAGCAGCAGGTGTTGCTCCGGCGAGAGCCGGACCAGCTTGACGCGAAAGAGCGGTCCCGACGCGAGATCGAATGGCTGCTCGCTTTCCGCGCGGATCAGCGCATCGATGGCTTGCGGCCCGGCATCGTCCGCGAGATCGACCTGCTCGACCCGGAAACCGGAGGCTTCGCGAGTGAGGATGCGTTGCCGCAGATCGCCTTCGATCATCGCGAACACGGTGCGCAGGCTCTCGTGGCGATCGACGAGCATGTCGAACGCACGGACGAGGCGCGCCGTATCGACAGCGTCGTCCAGCTGCAGCGCCCCTGCCATGTTGTACGTGGACGGATCCGCGCCGCGGCTGGCGAGCCAGATCCGCTTCTGAGCGCGAGACACCGCGTACGAGGGTTGCGCGGCAAGCGCCGGAATGATCGCCTCGGCGCTGGCGGAGGAGGCCGGGGTGGACGCAAGCTTCTGCGCGAGCGCGCGCGGCGACGGCGCATGGAAGATATCGGCGACCGCGACGTCCAGTTTCAGTTCGCGCCGGATCCGGCTGACCATCTGGATCGCCTTGAGGCTTTGGCCGCCATGCTCGAAGAAATTGTCGTCGACACCGTTCGGCTGGCGGCCGAGCACCTCGGCGAAGATGCGCAGCAGCGCCGCTTCGACCGGCGTCTGCGGTTCGACCGGCACGCCGTCGGGCACGGACGCCGCTTCCGGGAGCGGCAGCGCGGCACGGTTGATCTTGCCGTTCGGCATGACGGGCAGTGCCGGCAGCAGCATCAAGGTGTCGGGCACCATATGGGCCGGCAATTTTTCGCGCAGTGCCTGGCGCAGGCGCGCGGGCGTCCAGCCGGTGCCCGACGCGTAGCCGCACAGGGTTTTTTCCGCGCCCGCCGCGTCGCGGACGACCACGACGGCGTTGGAGATGCCGGCGAGACCGGTCAGGGCGGCTTCGATTTCCCCGAGCTCGATGCGGTATCCGCGGATCTTGACCTGGAAGTCGCGGCGTCCGAAGAAGTGGAGATTGCCGTCCGGCCCGAAGCAGCCGATATCGCCGGTGCGATACAGGCGCGCGCCCGGTTCCGGACTGAACGGATCGTCGCGGAACACCGCCCGGGTGCGCGCTTCGTCGAACAGGTAGCCGCGCCCGACGCCGGCTCCCCCGATGCAGATCTCGCCCTTGACGCCGACCGGGCAGAGGTTCATGTCGGCATCCACGACGTAGAGGCGCAGGTTCTCGATGGGTCGGCCGATCGGAATCGCCGGCAGATCCGGCGCACACGCCATGCTGTAGTGCGCCACGGAGTCCGACGCTTCGGTCGGCCCATAGGCGTTGATGAGCCGGACACCCGGATTCAGGCGGAACCACGCTCGCGCGGAGGCGGGCTGCAGGGTTTCGCCGATGGTCAGCAGCGTTTCGAGGTGCGGGAAAGCCGGTGCCGCGTGCCTTTCCAGCTCGCCGAGAAAGGTCGCCAGATAGGACGGCACGAATTGCATCGCCGTGATGCGATCGCGGTGAAGGCTGTCGATCAGGCGCGCGGGCTCGAGGATCACGGCATCGGGGTAGATCACCGTCGTGCCGCCCGACACCAGCGCCGCGAAGCATTGCCAGACCGAAATATCGGAGCAGTGCGAAGCGGTCTGCGCGACCGCGCTCTGCGCGCCGAGCTCGACCCGGCGCGCCATGGCGAGCACGTGATTGAGCATGCCGCGATGCTCGACCATCGCACCCTTGGGTTGGCCGGTCGAACCCGACGTGAAGATCACGTAGGCCAGGTCCACCGGCCGGCAACGCGGCGTCACGGGCGCCGGTGCCCCGGCGCCGTGACGGTCGGGCAACCGGGTGGGATCGACCAGCGGGATCGACGCCAGGGCCGGCGGCGGCACGCAGTCCGTGGCGACGATGACCGTCGGCCGAGCCAGCGTCAGGATGGTCTCGACCCGCTGGGCCGGATAGGCCGGATCGACCGGAACGTACGCCGCGCCGCACTTCCAGATGGCCAGGATCGTTTCCAGCATCAGCGGCGAGCGCGGCATCCATACGGCGATCCGGTCGTCCGGCTGAATCGGCGCTCGCTGCAGCAGATGACCGGCGATCCGGTTGGCGCCTTCGACGAGGTCCCGATAGGTACGGACCTCCGTACCGCAGCGGATCGCAATGCGCTCCGGATGAGCGGCGGCCGCGGCCTCGATCAGCTCGGGCAGCGTCCGGTCGGACGGAACCGGCGCGAAGCTATCGTTCCAGTCGAGCAGGATCGCGTCCCGCTCGGCCGCGGTAAGAAGAGGAATGCTGCCGTTCGGGCGATCTTCCGCACCGGCAAGGCCGGCGAGCAGGGTTTCGACATGGCGCAGCAGGCGGACGATCGTGTCGCGGTCGAACCGGCCATCGTCGTACAGCACCTGCAGCGACAGGCGCTTGCCCGGCGTCACGACCAGGGTCAGCGGGTAATTGTTCGGATCGGACACCTGGAATTCGCCGATCCGCAGACCGGGCAGCGCATCGGCCAGCGCTTCCTCGACCGGATAGTTCTGGAAGATAAGCAGGCTTTCGAAGAGCGGCACGCCGGGCGGCAGGCCGGCGAATTTCTGAATGTCGGCCAGCGGATAGTGCGCATACTCCTCCTGCTGCGCGAGATCCATCTGCAGCTGGGCGAGCCACGCGGACGTCGGGCGCGTGTCGATGCGGACCCGCACCGGCAGCGTGTTGATGAACAGCCCGACCATCTCGTCCGATTCCGGCAGCGACGCCGGGCGACCGGAAACGATCGTGCCGAACACGACGTCCGCTTCACCGCTATAGCGGCCCAGCAGTTGCGCCCACGCGCCCTGGGCGAGCGTGTTGAGGGTGACGCGGCGGGTTTGCGCGAAGGCGACGAGCCGCCGCGTGTCGCTTTCGGAGAGCAGCAGCTGCTCTTCCACGTAGGCGCCCGGCGCGGCCGTGCCGTCGAGTTCGGGGCGTCCCAGCACGAGCGGCGTCGTGGTCGGGAAGTCTTCCAGCTTCGTCTTCCAGAAGCGCTCCGCGGCGGCGGCATCCTGGCGCGCCAGCCAGCGCACGTAATCGGCGAAGGCGGGCGGCGCGGCGCGCTGCGGGGCGGCTTCGGCCGCCAGGTCCTGATAGGTGGCCGCCACTTCGCTCAGGAGCCGGGCGGAGCTCCACCCGTCGAGCAGGATGTGGTGATGGCTCCAATGGAAGCGCCATGCCTGATCGCCCAGCCGGAACAGCGCGACGCGCATCAGCGGCGCCCGGGTAAAGTCGAAGCCGCGTGCGCGGTCTTGCGCCACGTAGGCCGCCCAACGCCGTTCCGCCTCCTCGGCGGACGCCGCGCGCAGATCCTCGTCATGCCAGGGCAAGTCGATACGGCGATGCACGACCTGCACCGGGCTTTCGATTTCTTCCCAGTGAAACGAGGTTCGCAGGATGTCGTGCCGGCGCGCCACCGCATCCCACGCGCGGCGGAACCGTTCGACGTCGAGTGCCCCGTCGATACGGAAATCGAGGCTGCTGAAATAGGCATCCGACGCCGGTTCGTACAGGCTGTGGAACAGCATGCCCTGCTGGGTCGGCGTCAGCGCGTAGACGTCGGCGATCTCGTCCGGTATGACCGAGGCCAGCGCCTGCGGCAGCGCATTCGCCGGCTGGCCCGACGCGGGCCGGGTCGATGCGATCTGGACGGCATGGTCGGCGACCAGCGATTCGAGCGCCGCGAGGTAGGCTTGCGCGACGCGCCGGATGGTGTCCGTGTCGTGGCAGGCCCGGCTGAACTCCCACGCAACGTGCAGGCGGTTGCCGGTCACGTACGCGTTGATGTCGAGCAGGTGCTCGCGCAGCTGGTTCCCGTTGCGGCCGTCTCCGCTTGATTCCGCGGCCTGTTTCCAGTCGCGTGCGGCGTTCAGCATCTGGTCGGTCTGACCCAGGTAGTTGAACAGCAGTCGAGGCCGCGGAACAGGACCGTCGAGCCGCTCTTGCAGCAGACCGTAGCTGATGCCCGCGCTCGGGACGGCGCGCAGTTGCGTCTTGATCGACGCAACCAGGCGAGCCGGGTCGTGCGAGCCGGCATCGACCGTCAGCACGACCGGGAAGAGGGACGTAAACCAGCCCACCGTGCGCGAGATGTCGAGGTCCGCGATCAGTTCCTCGCGCCCGTGCGCTTCGAGATCCAGCAGCACGTCGGCGCATCCGCTCCAGTCGCTGACGGCACGCGCGAGCGCGGCCAGCAGCACGTCGTTGATCTGCGCGTCGTACGCCCGGGGCGCGGCGCCCAGCAAGGCCGCGGTGGCGGATTCGCCCAGCTCGACCACGATCGTTTCGGCGGACGACACGGAATTGGCGTCGGCCGTTGCGGCGCGATCGAGCGGCAGGCCGGGCAGGGTGGCACGCGCCAGCGCCTGCCAATGGGCGATATCGGCATCGGCGGCGCCGGAGTCGGCCCAATTCGAGATGGCCTGGGTCCAGGCGGTCCACGTCGCGCCGCCGCCCGCGAATTCGGGCGCCTGGCCGTTGCGCAGGCGGGTATAGGCGTCGTACACGGTCTCGAGCAGCACGCCCCACGACACGCCGTCGATGACCAGATGATGGGCAACCAGCAGCAGACGCAGCGAGCTTCCTTCGTCGAGGCGGAACAGGTCCGCGCGCACGACGGGGCCATCCGACAGATTCAGGCTCGCATGAGATTGCGCGACGTGCTGCGCGAGCTGATCGCGCCGGATCTCGAACACGCCGACGGGGATCTCCGGATCGTCGACGACTTCCTGGATCCAGCCGGACTCGCCCGCACGAAAGCGCAGCCGCAGCGCGTCATGCCATTTGATCGCGTGCCGCAGCGCCTGGCGCAGCAACACCGGATCGAAATCCGCCGGCACGTCGAGCAGGACCGCCTGGTTGTACTGGTCCGGGTCGTCCTTGCGCTGCGTGAAGAAATCCTTCTGGATGGGCGTCAGCGGCAGCGGGCCGGACGACGCGACGAACTCCGCCGCGCCAAGCGTGCCGCGGGTGGCCACGGCGGCGAGTTCGGCAACCGTCGGATGCTGGAAGATGAGCCGGGTGGTGAGCTTCAGCCCTGCCTTGGCGGCCAGCGACACGATGCGCATGCTGAGAATCGAATCGCCGCCCAGCGCGAAGATATTGTCGTGGATGCCCGGCGACGGAATGCCCAGCGCTTCTCCCCAGATGCGGCACAGCAGCGTCTCGGTGGGCGTGCGGGGCAGCGTCGGCGCCTGTCCCTCGGCGGACAGCCGCGAGCGGTCCAGCGGAGGCAGCGCCTTGCGGTCGATCTTGCCGTTGCCGCTCAACGGCAGCGCGTCGAGCACCACGTAGATGCCGGGCACCATGTAGGCCGGCAGCGTGGCGGACAACGCGGCGGCAATCTCCGCGTCGCTCAGCGACGCGCCGTCGCGGAATGCGACATACGCGCACAGCGCGGCGCGGCCGGCGGCGTCGCGATAATCGAGCGCGGCCGCCTGGCGGATTTCCGGAATGGCGGCCAGCGCGTTGTCGATCTCCCCGAGCTCGATGCGGTAGCCGCGGATCTTCAGTTGATGATCCTTGCGGCCGTAGAGCACGATCGATCCATCGGGGAGATAGCATCCGATATCGCTGGTGCGGTACATGCGTACACCGCGGTCCGGACGGAACGGATCCTCGAGGAACGCTTCCCGCGTGCCGGCTTCGTTATTGAGATAGCCGCGGCCGACGGCGACGCCGGACACGCACAGTTCGCCGGGAATCCCGATCGGGCACAGGTTCATCTGCGGGTCGACGACATAGAGGCGCACGTTGCGGATCGGCTTGCCGACCGGTACGTAAGGCGTGGTCGGCGCGCACGTCATGCGGTGCTGCGCGACGTCGTCGGACGCTTCCGCCGGGCCGTACGCGTTCACCACCGCGATGTCCGGGAACACGTCGAACCACCGTTTCACCAGGGCCGGGCTGACCATCTCGCCGGTGACGAGCAGGTGCCGCAGGTGCCGCATCAGCGCCGGGCGTTCCGACGCATGGTCGAGCACGGCGGACAGATAGGACGGCACCAGTTCGAGGATGCTGATCCGGGCGGCTTCCAGGGTCGCGACGAACGACGCCGGATCGCGAATGCACTCGTCGTCGACGATCACGGTCTTGCCGCCGGCGAGCGGCGCCGTGAAAAATTGCCAGACCGAAATATCGAAGCAATGCGGTGCGGTTTGCGCGATCACCGACGACGACGAGATCGAAAACTCGTCGATCTCGGCGAGCATGTGATTCAGCATGCCGGCGTGTTCGACCATCGCCCCTTTGGGCTTGCCGGTCGAACCGGACGTGTAGATCACGTAGGCGAGGCTGTCGGGTGATACGGGGCGGCCGGGATTGGCGTCGTCGACGCCATCGGTGGCGGCGTCGAGCGACACGACCGGCGCGAGCGCGGCCAGCTCGGGCGGCAGGAGGCCGTCGCAGGTAATGACGAGGGCGGCGCCGGAATCCTCGAGAATGGTGCGGATGCGGGCCGCCGGATAGTCGGGGTCGATCGGAATATAGGCGGCGCCGCACTTCCAGACCGCGAGGATCGCCTCCATCAGCCGCTCCGACCGGTGCATGCAGATTGCGACCAGCGCGTCCGGCTGCAGTTCAACGGCGGCCAGCAGGCGGTGAGCGGTGCGGTTGGCGCGGGCGTTCAGTTCGCCCGCGCTCAGGACGATATCCCGGTACTCGACCGCCGGCCGCTCGGGGTGGTCCGCCGCGGCCTGTTCCAGGCGATGCACCACGGTACGCGCGGCGTCGAACGGCACGTCGGTGTCGTTGAAGGTGTCCAGCAACTGCCGGCGTTCGGCTTCGGGCAGCATCGGCAGGCGCCCGAGCAGCCGGTTCGGATCGGCCGCGAATGCGTCGAGCGTCGCGGCCACGTGGCCCAGCATCCGCTGCATGGTGTCTTCATCGAAGCGCCGCGGATCGAACGACAGTTCCATCTTCCAGTCGTCGCGCGCCGTCACGACGAATTCGAGCGGGATGTCGGCGCGGTTGTAGAGCTGCACCTCGTCGACCGCCAGGCCGTGCGCGCCGTGCGTCAGCGACGCATCGAGCGGGTAATTCATGAACGTGATGTTGCTCTCGAACAGCGGCGTAGTCAGCGGCACTTCGCTGCAGCGCTGGATATCGGGAAGCGGGGTGTGCTCGAACTGCGCACGGGCGGCCACGCGCGCCTGGATCATCTTCAGCCAGGCTCCAAGCGGCTGCCGCGGGTCGACCCGCACCCGCACCGGCACCGTATTGATGAACAGGCCGAGCATGGTTTCGATCCCCGGCAGGTTGGCGCCCCGTCCGGACACGACGGCGCCGAACACCACGTCGGTTTCCCCGCTGTAGCGCGACAGCACGAGCGCCCAGGCTGCTTGCGCGAGGGTGTTGAGGGTGACGTGATGCCGGGCCGCGAATTGCCGCAGGCGCGCGCTCAGGTCGGCCGACAGGTCGGCCTGGACTTGCGCGAGGCCCTGGCCGAAGCGCTCGCTCGTTTCCGCGCGCGCTGCCGTGGGCAGCGGGGTCGGCGAGTGGAACCCTTCGAGATAGCGCGTCCAGTATTGCTGCGCGGCCTGCGGTTCGCGCTGCTGCAGCCACTGGATATAGTCGCGGTAGGGGCGCACCGGAGGGAGCGCCGGCGGCAGGCCGCGCGTGAGCGCCCCATAGGCCTGGAAGATTTCCTCGATGACGAGCGACAGGCACCAGCCGTCGGCCAGGATGTGATGGTGGCTCCAGCTGAACAGGTACGCGTGAGCGGCGACGCGCACCAGGCGGCAGCGCACGAGCGGCGCACGATCGAGCGCGAAGCCCTCGGCCAGGTCGTTTTCGAGATGCGCGCTCCAGCGCGTGCGCTGTTCGTCTTCCGGCAGGTCGCGCCAGTCGTCCTGCACCCACGGCAGCGTGGCGTGCGCGTGCACGACCTGCATGGGCTTGTCGAACGCTTCCCAATGGAACGACGTGCGCATCACCGGATGCCGATCGATGAGCTGCTGCCAGGCGGCATGAAACAGCGCGGTGTCGAGGCTGCCGGTGATCCGGCAACTGAGCTGATTGAAGCTGCTTCTCGTGCCGGGCGAGTGCACGGCATGAAAGAGCATCGCCTCCTGCATCGGGGAGAGCTCGTAGATATCGGCAATGGTGGGGGATGTCACGATTTGATCCTTGAGACAAGCGCGTCCAACGCTTCCTGGCTAATGCGCGCGGCCGGAAAGTCCGATGGGCTCAGCCCTCGCGGGTCGTCGCCGCTCGCCGCGACGATCGACAGCAGGCGGCTGCGATAGCACTGCGTCAGCTGCTCGATGACGCCGGGTGCGCAGGCCTCGCGGTTGTAGTGCCACGTCAGGCGCAGGCGGCCGTCGAACACCATCCCGTCGATCTCGAACAGATGGCCGCGCCGCGCGCGCGGGCTGTGCTCGGGGCTCTGGAAGTCGAGCACCGGCTTCCAGCGCGTGTCGTCGGTCAGCACGCGATCGATCTGGCCGAGATAGTTGAAGCGCACCGGCGCCGGCGGCTGCCGTTCCAGTGCCGCCGCGATGCCGGCGTCCTTGCCGAGGTAGCGTGCGATGCCGTAGCCGAGCCCGCGCATCGGCACCGCGCGCAACTGCTCCTTGACGTGGCGCAACGCCTCGACCGCCACGCTCGCGTCGCCAGCATTCAGGAACACCGGATAGTGCGCGGTGAACCAGCCGATGGTGCGTGACGTATCGACGCCGTCGAAAAGATCCTCGCGGCCGTGGGCTTCGAGATCGACGACCAGCGACGCGTTGCCGGTCCAGTCGCCGAACGCGAGCAGCAGGGCCGTCAGCAGGACTTCGTTGATCTGGGTATTGAACGTGCGCGGCACGTCCTGCAACAGCGCGAGCGTCTGCTGGGCGTCGAACTCGATGACCGTCGAGCCGGCTTCGGCGACGGTGCCGACCGGCATGTCGTCGAAGCTCGCCTGTTCTTCGGCGTTCGCCTCGAGCCAATAGTCCAGCCCGTCGAGCGCGGTCGCGCCGAGTTCGGACAGGCGCGTCGACCAGTCGCGCCAGGCCGTCGTCCTGGCCGGGAGCTGCACCGCTTCGCCCGCTTCGAGCTGGCGGCACGCCGCGTACAGGTCTTCGAACAGGATGCGCCACGAGACGCCGTCGATCACCAGGTGATGCGCCACCACGAGCAGGCGCTGCGGCGCGTCGGGACCGAACTGGAACAGGTGGGCGCGCAGCAGCGGCGGCGCGGACAACGTGAAGCTTTCCTGCATGCGGGTGGCGATCGCGAGCATCTCGGCCTGCCGTGCGGCGGGCGCCGCGCCGGCCAGCGACGTGACGCCGAGCGGGATCGCCAGCGGCGGCGCCGCATGCGATTGCTGCCACGCGCCGTCGACGCGCTCGAAACCCAGCCGCAGCGCGTCATGATGCGTCGCGACGGCCGCCAGCGCGTGCTCGATCACGTCCGGCCGCAGCGACGCGGGCACCTCGATCAGGGTCGACTGGTTGTAGTGGTGCGGATCCGCCACGTCTTGCGCGAAGAACCAATGCTGGATCGGCGTCAGCGGCGCGGGGCCGACCACCGGCTCCTGCGAAATCCGGATCGACGGCGCGTCCACGGCAACCCGGGCGAGCTCGGCGATGGTCGGATGCGCGAAAAACTGGTCGGCGGTGAATTTGAGGCCGACTTGCTGGGCCAGCGACATCACCTGGATGATCAGGATCGAGTCGCCGCCCAGTTCGAAGAAATTGTCGTGCACGCCGATCGGCTCGCGGCCCAGCACCTCGGACCAGATCTTGCGCAGGCGCGCTTCGACGTCGTTGGTCGGCGCGGCGTACGCGGTTTCGCTCGGCACGGGCGCCAGTTCCAGCGCGGCGAGCGCCTTGCGGTCGGGCTTGCCGTTCGGCGTCAGCGGCAGGCGTTCGAGCGTCACGATCGACGCCGGCACCATGAACTCGGGCAGGCGTTCCTTCAAGTATTCCCGCAGGCTGGCAACGCTGGCCGTCGCCGTCTCGACACAGGCCACCAGCTGCTTGTGCTGCGGCGTGTCCTCGCGCACGAACACGATCGCGTCGGTGACGTCGGCGTGCTGCCTGAGCGCCGCTTCGATTTCGCCCATTTCGATGCGATAGCCGCGAATCTTCACTTGCATGTCGCGGCGCCCGGTGACTTCCAGGTTGCCGTCCGGCAGCCAGACGCCGAGGTCGCCGGTGCGATAGAGGCGCTCGCCCGCCTCGAACGGGTGGTCGACGAACGCGGCGGCAGTCAGGTCGTCCCGGCCGACGTAGCCGCGCGCCAGCGCGATGCCGGACACGCAGATCTCACCCGTGCAGCCCTCGGGAGCCAGGGCCCCGTGCTCGTCGAGCAGGTACAGGTGCGTATTGTGGATCGGCCGGCCTACCGGCAGACGGCTGCCGTAGGCGGTTGCAGGGTCGACTACATAGTCCGCGATGCAGACGGTTGCCTCGGTGGGGCCGTACGAGTTGTGGCACGAGCGGGTGCGGGCCAGCTCGCGGAGATCCGCCACGCGGGCGTTGTCGCCCGCGCTGATGACCCGTTTCACGGCGCCGAGCGCGTTCCAGTCGAGCCCGGCGAGATAGGCCGGCGTCGCGTTGACGGTGGTGACGCCCTGCTGCGCGATATATTCCACGAAACGCGGCACGTCCCGGATCACGGCCGGCTTCGCCAGCACCAGGCGCGCGCCCGCGAGCAGCGTGACGAAAATCTCCATGATCGAGCCGTCGAAGCCCGGGGAGTAGAACTGCACGAAGCGATCGGCGGCATCGAAACCGAAGGCGTCCACATGGTACTGCGCCATGTTCAGGAGGCCTGCGTGTTCGAGCACGACGCCCTTGGGCACGCCCGTGGAGCCGGAGGTGTAGATGATGTACGCCGCATCGTCCGGCCGCACCTCGACCTGCGTCGACGCCGATGCAGGTTCCAGCGTGTCGAGCTGAAAGTCGAGGGCGAACATCGGGATCGCCCAGAAATCGGCGAGCAGCGGCAGGTGTTCCGAGTGCGTCAGCAACGCCTTGACCTTCGCGTCCTCGATCATGAAGCGCAGGCGCTCCTGCGGAAACTCCGGGTCGAGCGGCAGATACACCGCGCCCGCCTTGAGGGCGCCGAGCATGCCGACGATCCAGCGCTCGGAACGGTCGGCCACCACGCCCACCACGTCGCCGCGTTCGATCGCGTATTCCGTGAGCAGGAAGCTCGCCAGCCGGGACGCCTGGTCGTCCAGTTCGGCGTAGGTCAGCGATGCGTCGGCGGTCGCCACGGCGATGCTGTCCGGCGTGGCCGCGACCCGTTGCGCGAACTGCGCCAGGAAGGTGCCATGCACCGCGACGGGCGCCGCATGCGAACGAAGGCGCGCGCGTTCTTCGTCGTCGAGCAGCGAGACGGTGTCGAGCGGGGCGTCCAGCGTGCCGAAGCCGGCCAGGACGTTGCGCAGGTGTCGCGCGACATGCTGGAGATAATGCAGCGTGAACACCGTCGGCCGGCCCGTCAGCACGATCTCGTAGCGCTCGCGATGCCGGATCTCGATCGACAGGTCGTAGTCCGCCGACGCCCACGCTTCGTGAAGGCCGTCGAAGCGCACGCCGACGTTGGTCGCGCGGCGTTCGCCATGCAGCTTGTGCGCGAGGGCCGCGATCGGAAAATCCTGATACGAATAGCCGCGCTGCACCGTGTCGCGAACCTGGTTCAGATACGCGCGAACCGTGGGGCCGGGCCGGACGGCGTCGAGCAGCGGGACGGGGCCGGCGGGACCGCTTGCGGGTTCGACGCTCAGGCGCGGCGACTCCACGAACAGGCCGGCCGTGCCGTCGTAGCGCCTGAATACATGGAACAGCGCCGCCAGCAGCACGACGAAAGCGCCCAGCGCCTGACCGGCAGCGAGCTTCTCCAGCACCTGCGCCTCGTCGCCGTCAAGTTCGAACGTCAGTGCCGGCGTGGGGCCGAGCGGCAGTGCATAGGCCTGCCACGCCTGCTGAAGACGGAAGTCTTCGTCGATGCGACCGAGCGCATCGCTCCAGAACGCCACGTGTTCCTGGTATTGCCCGCTGGTCGAGAGCGCGTTGAGATTCAGTTCTGACAAAGCACGATCTCCCTCGTCGCGTACAGGATTTCGGAATCGACGCCCTTGGCCTTGCAGTGCGCGACAAACTGGGTGGACTGGATATGGCTGGGCGAGTTTTCGTCGAAGGTGTTGTCGAGGAGGTGGTTCAGCCATGGCTCCTGACCCATCGCATAGACATACGCCGCGTTGAACGCGAAGTCGTCCACCAGCGCGGCGGCCTCGCCGAACTGGCAGCCGCGCGCCCGGCGCGACTGATCGATGTCGCGCGGCAGCGCCTTGGGAAACAGCGGGCCATAGACCCATGACGGCGGCGCGCCCTCGGTTTCCATCCCGACGAACAGGGTGTCCGGCTTGCCGGCGAGGCGGAAGACATGCTCGTAAAGGGTGGGGTCCAGGTTGCACGAATCGGCGATGCACAGCACCGAACGCGTGCCGAAGCGGATCATGAAGCTCTGCTTGCTCTGGATCGCCAGGTCGTTGTGTTCGCCCAGGAACGGAATCGCGGTGATGGCGCCGTTGGTCACCTTGATTTCCTGAGCATCCCTGACTTCCAGCACGTCGTCGAAGCCGAGCTTGCGCAACGCCAGTTGCAGTGACGGATCCTGCGGAAAACCGTCCAGATTCCTGCCGACCACCACGGTCTTGATCTTGTGGCGAAGCTGCAGCAGCGTTTCGAGGACGATGTGATCGTGATGGCTGTGCGTGATCAGCACGTAGTCGATCTGGTCCGGCAAGTCGGCGAAGGTATAGCGCGGCAGCGCGGTGTCGTAGCCGTAGCTGATCACCGGATCGATCAGGATGCTCACGCCGCGGCTCTGGACCAGCAGGCACGCGTGACCGTAGTAACGGATGCGGATGTCGTCGCCATCGAACGATCGATCCGGCTTCGGCGCCGGCGCCTCTTCGACGAAGAAGGAGCGGAACAGCGGCTCGTCCTTCTCCTCCACGCGCATCAGGTCAACGATTTTCGCGTAGCTGCCGGGCGTGTCGCGCATGCGGAACAGCGCGTCGAGCGCGCGATCGTCGAAGGCCATGTTGCAGAACAGCGTGCGCTCGTCGCTGAGCCGGGGCGTGCTGAGAATGAACGGCCGGGGCGTGTGCTCCTCGATCGCCGACAGCGCGATGCTCTGCGCATCGCGCGCATAGAGCGGGCTCGCGTACAGCAAGCTCTCGAAGATCCGGAAGGACGGGTTGTGGTTCAGGTCGTAGTAGATCTCGACATAGCCTTTCAACACCTCCGGAATCTCGGGGTAGAGCGGATCCGAAGCCATCCCCCTGGCCTGTTCCAGCAGCAGCGTGGAGAACGCCTTGTAGGCCTTCGCCAGTTCCAGTTGTTGAGTCGCGCGCCGGGTGGTCTGCTCGATCAGCGCGCGGATTTCGTCGACGCGCTTGCCGTCCAGGTTGAGGAACGGGCCGCCGCGCATCGCCGGATCCTTGCACGCCGCCGCATGCATCATCGGCGATGCGGCATAGGACTTCATCAGCGGCAGGAACCGCTCGGCCACGTTGAGTGCGGCGGTCAACGGCGGAAGCGTGTGAAACCACGCGTACCAGCCGTTGATCAGCGGTTCGAACTGGATGTTTTGTCGCAGGTAGACCTGCGTGCTGGACGAAATAGTCAACGAAGGCTCCTTAGAATGCACTGAGTTCGACGGTGGGCTGGCGGGCTTCGGCGTGCAGCGCGCGTTGTCCCAATGTCAGGTTCCGGATGCGAACGCCCGGGTTGGCAAGTACTTCGCCGATGACGGACGTCAGCTCGCTGGCGAGGCCTTGCACCAGGGCCTCGCTGAACCGCCCCGCGTGATAGACGACGCTGATCGCGAGGCCCTCGGCGCGCGGTTCGGCCAGGAACCAGAAGTCCGTCGCGGCTTCCGTGTCCGCGCCCTGCAGGTCGGGTTCCGGCAGCTCGGCGATGCGCACTTGTCCCGCGTAGCGATCGCTGGCGCCCGGTCGCTGGTTCTGCAGCGTCAGGCCGACGTCGAAGAGCGGATTGCGTCCCGCAACGCGTTTGATGCGCAGTTCGTCGAGCAAGCGATCCAGCGGATACAGCGGGTGGGAGAACGCTTCGAGCGTGGTGTCCCGCACCCGGGTCAGCAGCGTATCGAAACGATCGTCGCCGGCGACGCGATCGCGCAGCGCCAGCACGTTCAGATAGGGGCCGACCTGCGGCTCGAGTTCGGGAAGCTCGCGGCCCGCGACCGGCGTGCCGACGACGATGTCCTCCTGGCCGGAACGGCGGTAGAACAGCGCCTTGATCGCGGACAGCAGCGCGATGAACAAGGTCGCGCCGTGGCGCTTGCCGAGCGATTCCAGCGCCGTCGTCTCAGCGGCGGGCAGTTCGAACCGCCAGGTTTTCCAGCTCGGCGCGGCCGGCTGCTCGATGTCGCCCGGCAGTTCCAGCGCGCGCAGGCCGCCGCCCAGCTTGGTCAGCCAGTATTCCTTCATGCGTTCGCCGTCCGGCCCGGCGAGCAGGCGGTTCAGCCAGCCGGCGTAATCCTTGTACTGGATCGAGAGTGCGGGCAACGGAGGGTCGCGACGCTGGACCAACGCGTCATAGATCTTCGACAGGTCGTCGAGCAGCACCTCCGTGGACCAGCCGTCGCTCACGATGTGATGCATCGTGCAGATGCAGACGTGACGGACTTCCGAGAGCCTGAGCAGCTTGACGCGGAACAGCGGGCCGGTGGCGAGATCCATCGGCTCGAGCCGTTCGCTGGCGGTGATCGACACGGCCTGGGCATCCCGGTCCTCGGCATCCTGCAGATCCACGACCTCGACCGGGAAGGCGGCTTCGCCCGGGGGCAGCACTTGCTGGACCGGCTGAGTGCCGGACAGCACGAAACGCGTGCGCAAGATCTCGTGACGTTCGCTCAACACGCGGAACGCCCGCACGAGCGCCTCCACGTCCAGCACCCCCTCGAACAGCAGGGACGTGGGCAGCGGCCCGCCGGCTTGCCCCGCATTGAGGCGATCCTGGACCCACAGCCGCGTCTGGGCGGGAGAGAGTTCGTAATGCGCTTGCGCCGGCAGCGGCGTCACCGGCGCGTAATCGATCGGCTGCGTATCGGCGATGCGTTTCGCGAGGCTCGAAATGGTGGGATGCGAGAACAGGCTGCGGATTTCCAGCTTCACATGCAGATCGCGACGGATGCGCGCGGCGACCTTCGTCGCGGAAAGCGAATTGCCGCCCAGCTCGAAGAAATTGGCGGTCGTGCTGATCCGGGCCTGGCCGAGCACTTCCTGCCAGATGGCCGTCAACTGCGCTTCGAGCGCGTTGGCGGGCGCAACGTGGGCCAGGCCGTCGCCGGGTTCGGGCAGTCCGGCGCGATCGAGCTTGCCGTTGGGCAGTTGCTCGAACGCGGTCACGACGACGAATGCGGACGGCACCATGTAATCCGGCAGCCGCTGCCGCAGGTGCGCGCGTACCGCTTCGATCAGTTCGGCCTCGGGTTGCGACGAGCGCAGCCATGCGACGAGTCGCGCGCCGTCGTCCGCGCCGCGCAGTGCGACGACGGCTGCCTCGACCAGCGGGTGCGATGCCAGCGCCGCCTCGATTTCACCGGGTTCGATGCGCAGGCCGCGCAGCTTGATCTGGTGGTCGATGCGACCGAGGAACTCGATGTTGCCGTCGAGCCGGTAGCGTGCGAGATCGCCGGTGCGGTAGAGGCGCGCATGCGGATCGGCGGAGAACGGATCGACGATGAACTTCTCGGCGCTCAGTTCGGGTTCGCCATGGTAGCCGCGCCCGACCGGCGTGCCGCCGATCAGCAGTTCGCCCGCCACACCGGCCGGCACGGGCTGCAACTGCGCGGCCACGATGTAGAGGCGGGTGTTGGCGATGGGCCGGCCGATCGGCACGATGCGGTGCGGGTCGTCGCGCCGGCATTCCCATGCGGTCACGTCGACGGCGGCCTCGGTGGGGCCGTAGAGGTTGAACAGCCTGACGTCCAGGCTCGCGAGGCAACGCTGCTGCAGGTCGTATGGCAGGGCCTCGCCGCTGCACACGACGCGGCGCAGCGACGTGCAGTGCGCGTCGAGGTCCGGATGGTCGAGAAAGGCGCGCAGCATGGAGGGCACGAAGTGGACCGTGGTGATCCGTTCGCGCTCGATGAGTTCGACCAGGTAGTCGGTCTCGCGCTGGCCGCCGGGCCGGGCGAACACGAGGCGCGCACCGGTGACGAGCGGCCAGAAGAATTCCCAGACCGACACGTCGAAGCTGAACGGGGTTTTCTGCAGGACGGCATCGTCCGCGCCGAGCGTGTAGGCGTGTTGCATCCACAGGATGCGGTTGGTGATGGCGCGATGGGTGTTGAGCGCGCCTTTGGGCCGGCCGGTCGAACCGGAGGTGTAGATCATGTAGGCGAGGTTGTCGCCGCTCAGCACAGGCGCGGGGTTGGACGCAGGCGCGGCATCGAGGTCGAGCGTGTCGCGATCGACGACGATCACGCGGGCGTCGGAGTCGGGCAGCGCGTCAAGCAGATGCTGCTGGGTGAGGAGCCAGCGCAACTGAGCGTTGTCGATCATGAAGCGCACGCGCTCGGCGGGGTACTCGGGGTCGACGGGGACATAAGCACCGCCGGCCTTGAGGATCGCGAGCAGCGCGACGATCATGTCGAGCGAACGCTCCATCGCGACGCCGACGAGGGAGTCGGGCGCGACACCGAGCTCGATGAGGCGATGGGCGAGACGATTGGCGTGCAGGTTGAGTTCGGCGTAGGTGAGCGCGACGTCGTCGTAGACGGCGGCGACGGCATCGGGCGTGCGCTCGACCTGTTGCTCGAACAACCGATGCAGCGGTTGCGCGGCGGCGTCGCCGAAATCCATCTCGGTCCGGTTCCACTCGACGGTCAGCAGGCTCCGCTCCGCGTCGCTCGTCAGCGGCAGCCGCGCAACGGCGGCCGACGCATCGTCCGCGAGGCGCGTCAGCAAGGTCCGGTAGATCCCGAGGAAACGTTGCACCGTGCTCTCGTCGAACAGGTCGGTGTTGTAGTCGCAATCGATCAGGAGTGCCTGCCCCGCGTCGAGGACATTGACGTTCAGATCGAACGCGGTATAGCGGATCAGCGGAGTGACCAGGCCGACCGTCAGGCCGGGCAGTTCGGGCAGCGCCGATACGGGTTCCAGATTGAAGACCGCCGATACCAGCGGGGCGGCGTTGAGATCGCGCTGCGCGCCGATTTCGCGGACCAGTTCGGCGAACGGGAAATCCTGGTGCTCGAGCGCGTCGAGCAGGTTCTGGCGGGTGCCGGCCAGGAAGCTGGCCACGGTGGCCTGCTCCGGCAGCGTGGAGCGCAACGGCAGCAGATGCGTGCAGTAGCCGGCGAGGCGATCGCTGCCGGCCACGGAACGGCCGGTCACCGGGATGCCGGTGACGATCTCCTGCTGGCCGGCGATGCGGTGCAGGAACAGATTGAAGCCCGCGAGCAGCATCATGTAGAGCGTGCAGCCGTTCTGACGGGCGGCAGTGCGCAGCGACGTGGCCTCGGCCGCGTCCAGATGCAGGGACACGCGCTCGCCGTGAAACGTCTTCACAGCGGGCCGCGGGTAGTCCAACGGAAGGTTCAGCGGTTCGGCCCGGTGCGCGCATTGCGCCAGCCAGTACGCGCGATTCGCCTTCGTTTCCGGGCTGTGGCGCTGGCCGTCGAGCTGCTTCAGGTACTCGCGGAACTGCAGCGGCGCCGCGGCCGGCGCGGCACCCGCATAAGCGCGGGCCAGATCCTCGAGCAGGATGCCGAACGTCGATCCGTCACAGACGATGTGATGGGCCGTCATCACCAGCAGGTGACGCGTGCTGTCCAGGCGCACGAGCGCGGCGCGAAAGAGCGGACCGTTCACCAGGTCGAACGGCTGGCGGCTTTCGTGGTCCCGCCACGCGTCCTGGTCCGTGTCGATCAGCGGAATCTGAAGCTTCAGCGACGGATGCACGATCTGGCCTGACCCGTCCGGCGTCAGCGTGGTGCGCAGCGCTTCGTGCCGATCGACGAGACCCTGCACGGCCGCGCGCATGGCGGCCTCGTCGAGCCGGCCATTCAGCTCGAGGGTGGTGTTGACGTTGTAGGCCAGCGATCCTTCGGGATCGACTTCCGACAGGATCCACAGCTGGCGTTGCGCTTCGCTCAGCGCGGCCACCGTGCCGTGCTTCGAGTGAGGCCGGATGAAACCGCCCCGGCGCAGGTCGGCGACGCTGTCCTTCACCGCCCGGATGAACCGGTCGATATCGGCATCCGTATGCGCGGTGGAGAGGAAACAGGTGCGCCATTCCCAGATGTAGATGCCCTTTTCGAGCATGTGATAGAAGAACAGGTCGAGGTTCTCGGTGAATTCGAAGCGGAACATCGAGCCGAACCACGTGACCTTGATCGGCGCCTCGGCCTCGGCGAAAAACGCATTCAACGTTTCGGCGATTTGCGCGGTCCGTTCGTTGAGCGCGGCCTGCAGCGCCGGCCCCTCCTGTTCGACCTTCTCGAGCACGGCCAGCGCGGCCGCCATCGCGAGCGGGTACTGGCAGAAGGTGCCGCCGAACGCCGTGCGGTCGGCGGCGGGGAACGAGTGGTCGCCGTAGGTCCACATGCCGCCGTCGATGGCGTCCATGAAGCGGCTGGAACCGGCGATGACGCCCAGCGGCAGGCCGCCGCCGATGATCTTGCCGTACGTCGCGAGATCGGCCTGGATCCCGAACATGGCCTGGGAGCCGCCCGGATGGACGCGGAAGCCCGTGATCATTTCGTCGAAGATCAGCGCAATGCCGGCCTCCTCGGTGATGCGGCGCAGCTCCTTGAGGAAGGCGACGGGCTGCAGGGACGGGTTACGGCTCTGCACCGGCTCCACCATCACGGCGGCGAGGGTCGACGCCATCCCGCGAATGGCCTCGAGCGCGGCGTCGCTGCCATAGTCGAGCAGGACCATGTTCTCGACCGAACCGAACGGCACGCCGGGGGCGATGGTTTCCGTCACGCCTTCCGCGTTCGCCGCGGCGAGCGTGCCGTCGGCATGGCCGTGATAGGAATGCGTGAACATCACGATCTTGTCGCGCCCGGTCACGGCACGCGCGAGCCGCATGGCGGTCATGACCGCCTCGGTGCCGGTGTTCGAGAAAGCCACGCGATCGAGACCGGTGACGCGCGCAAAGCGCGCGGCCACTTCACCGACGAGGCTGGAGCGCGCGCCCAGTTCGAGCGGACGTTGCCACTCGCGGGTGACCTGATGCTGGATGAAGTCCGGCGTGTGGCCAAACAGATGCACGCCGAAGCCCATCGTGAAATCGATGTACTCGTTGCCGTCGATATCCCACAGCCGCGAACCGGCCGCGCGATCGCCGACGATCGGATACAGCATCTCCTTGGTCGAAAACCGGAAGCCGACCGTGGCACGGCTGTCGGCCAGCACCGGGCGGGACGCCTGCACCGAGTCCTTCGATTTCCGGGTGCGCGTCGTGTAGCGCACGATCAGCGCTTCGAGATGCTCCTGCTGCACGGCGGACAAGCCGCGCGCCCGCTGTTCGACCGGGCTGCCCCAGGGCATCATCGGCTTGGACGGCCGATTGTCCGCCGCGGCCGCAGTGGCAGGCGCGGGCTTCGTTGCGGGCACGGCAGCCGGGGCCGCGATCGCGGCCTTTGGTGTGACACTCGCGACGCTGCCGACGCTCGCGACGGCTTGCGCGGCGATCGTCGGCCGAACGTCGGCGTGGCCGGTCAGCGACGTGCGCAGCAGTTCCATCTGCTGGCTCATGACGCGGGACAGCAGCTGATTCTGCTCCCGCAACACCCGCTCGACCGTGGAGCCGCCTTCGGCCGCAACCCATTCCGCCGGGGCGGCGGCGAGCGGCGCAAGCACCTCCGCGGACGGCGCGACCGCCGCCGTGGACAGCTCGGCCTCGACCGCGACCGTGGCCTCGGCCGTCGCGGCAACCGCCGGCAGATTGTCCGCGACATACTCGGCGAGCGCCTGCACCGTCGCCAGGTCTTCGAAGAAGCGGCGCATGGCCAGCTTCACGCCGTACTGTTTCTCGATGTGCCGGATGGCCTCGATCAGCACGATCGAGTCGGCGCCCATCTCCAGGAACGGCAGGTCGATGTTGATGGTGGCGGGATCGGCCTGGATCAATTCGCCGATCTTGCCGCGGAGCCATTCGAGAACCTCGCCGCTACGGTTGTGCGTCGGCGTTGCGGCGAGGGGTGATGCGCTTGTCTGAGTCATGGACATGTCCGCTTTCTGAAACCAGGTACGGCTGCGTTGGAAGGGATAGGACGGCAATGCGACGCGCGTGGGCGCGGGTGTTTCGGTTGGGGCCCAATCGACATCGACGCCGCGGGCATACAGGCTCGACAGCGTTTCGATCAGCGCTTGCTGCTCGACTTGCGGCCGCTGCAGGGCAAGGAACTGGATCCCGGCGTCCGGCGCACAGCACGCGCGGGCCAGGTTGACGAGCACCGGCTTGGGGCCGATTTCGACCAGCAGGTTGAACCCGGCTTCGGCGAGGCGCTCGACGCTGCTCGCGAACTGCACCGGCTCCCGGCAATGACGGCGCCAGTACTCGTCGGTGGGCGCCTCGTCCATCACGGCGCCCGTGAGATTCGAATAGAACGGGATCGCCGGGCGCGTGGCGCGCACCGCTTTCGCGACGGCCTGGAAGCTGTCCAGCATCGGCTCGACCAGCGGCGAGTGGAACGCGTGCGAGGTATTGAGCAGTACGGACCGGATGTCCAGCACAGCGAACGCGTCGACCAGCATCGCGATGCGCTCGCGCTTGCCGGAGATCACGATGCTGGCCGGACCGTTGACGGCCGCCACCGCGACATCGTGCGGATAGGCTTCGATCGCGCGCTCGACCGTGGCGAGATCGGTGAAAATCGCCGCCATCTCGCCGTCGCGGGGCAACGCCTGCATCAGCCGGCCGCGTTCGGCGATCAGCCGCAGGCCGTCTTCCGGCGAGAAGACGCCGGCCGCGCAAGCCGCTGCGTATTCGCCGACGCTGTGTCCCATCACCGCGTCGGGCACCACGCCGAACGACGCCAGCAACGTGGTGAGCGCGAACTGCAGCGAGAACAGGGCCGGCTGGCTGTAGCCGGTCTGGTGGATATCGTCGTTCTGGGCCGACAGCACCTCGAGCAACGGTTTGTCGAGCAGCGGATCGGCCACCGCGCGGCAGCGGTCGATGGCGTCGCGGAACACCGGATAGGCGTCGTACAGGCGGCGGCCCATGCCGGCGTATTGCGGGCCCTGGCCGGTGAACAGGAACGCCATCTTCACCCGGGGGGCGGGCTGCGCCGCGCCGGCCGGTTCTTTCGCGTGGAACGCGCGCAGCTTTTCGATGGCGTCCTCGAGCGACGTCACCGGCAGCGCCAGCCGATGCGCGAAATGCGAGCGGCCGGTCGACGCCGAGAAGGCCACGGCCGCGATATCGAGACCGGGTTCGGTTTCGAGCCGCCGTTGATAGCGCCCGGCCAGTTCGCGCAACGCTGCCGGCGTCTTGGCCGACAGGACCAGCGGATGTACCTTGTGTTTCGACGGCGTCGCCTGCGGCGCCGGCGCGGGCGCTTCTTCCAGCACCAGGTGCGCATTGGTGCCGCTCGCGCCGAACGCGCTGACGCCGGCGCGCCGTGGCCGCTCGCCGCGCGGCCACGCGCTCGCCTCGGCGCAGATCTCGATCGGCAGCGCGTCCCACTGCACCAGCGGGCTCGGCTGGCGGAGATGCAGGTGGGCGGGGAGGCGGTCGTGGTTCAGCGACAGCACGACCTTGATGACCCCCGCGATGCCGGCGGCGGATTCCGTGTGGCCGATGTTGGTTTTCACCGAGCCGATGCGCAGCCGCCGGCCCCCGTCGCGCTCGGCGCCGAACACCGTCGCCAGCGCCTGCACCTCGACGGGATCGCCCAGCGGGGTGCCGGTCCCGTGCGCTTCCACGTAGTCGATGGACGCGGCGGGAAGCTTGCCCAGTGCCTGGCGGATCACGGCTTCCTGCGCGCGGCCGTTCGGCGCGGTAAAGCCGCTCGACGCACCGTCGTGGTTGACGGCCGAACCGCGGAGCACAGCCAGCACGCGATCGCCCGCGGCGAGCGCATCGGACAGGCGCTTGAGCACCAGCGCGCCGCAGCCTTCGCTGCGCACGAAGCCGTCCGCCGCCGCGTCGAAGGTCTTGCATCGACCGTCCGGCGCCAGCGCCCGCGTGCGCGAGACGGCGATGGAGTTGTCCGGCGACAGGATCAGATTGACGCCGCCCGCAATCGCGAGATCGCACTCGCCGCTGCGCAGATTCTGGCTGGCGGTATGGATCGCGGTGAGCGACGACGAGCAGGCGGTGTCGATCGCCATGCTCGGCCCCTGCACACCGAGTCCATAGGAGATGCGGCCGGCCGCCGTGTTGAGCGGATTGCCGGTGAAGAAATAGCCGTCGATGCCGCTGCCGCCGCCGTTGCGAAGCTGCAGATTCGCGTAATCGTTGGTGGTGATGCCGACGAAGACGCCGGTCCGGCTGCCCTTGAGACTGTCGACGGGAATGCCGGCATGCTCCAGCGCTTCGTGACTGACTTCGAGCAACAGGCGCTGCTGCGGGTCCATCGCGGCCGCTTCGCGCGGCGTGATCCGGAAAAATGCCGGATCGAACTGATCGACGTCGTCGAGAAAACCGCCGAAGCGGCAATACATACGGCCCGGCGCTTCCGGATCGGGATCGTAGTACGCGTCGACATCCCAGCGCTCGCGCGGCACTTTGGAAATCGCATCCACGCCGTCGTTCAGCAGCCGCCAATAGGCGTCGAGATCGTGCGCGGCGCCCGGAAACCGGCAGCTCATGCCGACGATCGCGATCGGCTCCGGCGTGCCGGCCTCGCGCGGCGCCACGGCGGGTGCGACCGGCCGCGACGGCACGGCCTCCGTCGGCGCCGCGCTCGCGTCCGGCGCCGGCGCGGACGACTGCTCCGCCAGGAAATCCGCGAGCGCGTTGACCGTCGGATGATCGAACAACAGCGCGACCGACAACGGGATGCCCAGCGCTTTTTCGAGGTGCGTGCGCACATCCAGCGCCATCAGCGAATCCATGCCCATCTCGAAGAAGCCGAGGTCGCGGTCCAGCGTCGCCGCGTCGAAGCCGAGCACCTGGGCAACCGCGCGATCGATGCTGTCCGCCAGCAGGCGCTTTCGCTCGCGGGGGGATGCGTCGCTCAACGCCGGCATCGCCAGCGCGCTTGGCGGGCTTCCGGCCACCCGCACGCGGTCGAGGAATGGCTTGGGTCCGCGCGCCTCGTAGGAGCCTTGGAACAGCGCCAGGTCGATATCGACGACCGCGACCTGGGGCACGGCGGGGAGCTGATCCAGCATGTCGAGCGCGCGATCCGCCGCCAGCGAACGGATACCGACGCGCCGCAGCAGCGCTTCCGCCTCGGGGGACGTCATGCCGCCTTGCGCCCACGGCCCCCAGTTCACGCTCAGGGCCGGCAGGCCCAGGCTGCGGCGATGATGCGCGAGCGCGTCGAGGAATCGGTTCGCGGCACTGTAGTGTGCCTGGTCACGCGAACCCCACGCGGACGCGATCGACGAAAACAGGATGAAGAAATCGAGCGGAAACGGTTCGCTGTGCTGATGGAGCAGCCAGGCGCCCGCGACCTTCGGTTGCAGGACAGCTTCCAGTTCCTCGCGCTCAACCTGCATGAGCGGCTTGTAGCCGACGATGCCGGCCGCATGCACGATGCCCCGCAGCGGCACGCCGTCGCGGTGGAGCGCGGCGAAGAAATCGGCAACCGCCACCGGGTCGGTGATATCGAGACGCTCGCAACGCACGGACACGTTCCGCTCGCGCAGCTCGGCGATCGCCTGCTGGCTCTCCTCGCTCGCGGCCCCTTGTCGGCCGACCAGGATCAGCGTGCCTGCGCCGTGCGCTGCCAGCCACCGGGCGGTGTGCAGCCCGAGCGCACCGAACCCGCCGGTGATCAGGTAGGCCGCTTCCGGGTCGACCCGCAGCGCGGCCGTTTCAGCTGGCGCGAGCGGGCTCAGGCGCGCGACATGGCGCGCGTCGTGCCTCAACGCCACCTGTTCTTCGCGGCTCTCGCCGAGGATTTCCTGAAGCAGCGCCTGCGTCTCGTCCTCCGGCGCGGCCGGATCGAGATCGATCGCGGTGCCGAACCATTCCGGATGCTCGATCATCGCACCGCGTGCGAGGCCCGACAGCGCAGCCTGAGCGAGCCCCGATACGCGGGGCGATTCGCCGGCTTCCACCGCGTCGCGCGTGATCACCCAGATTCTGGGCCGGCTTGAAGGCGCCCACTCGCGCTCGCTGCCGACCAACGCGTGCACGAGATGCAGCAGGGCGGCGGACATGCGCGACGCGCCGACGGCTTCGTCCAGCGCCCATAGAAACACGATGCGCTGGCCAGGGGCGGCGGTCTCGTTCAGCACGCGGACGAAATGATCCGGCCGCTCGGGCACGACTTGCCAGCCCGCTTCCGCGCCGCCGCCATAGTCGGGGCCGGGGCGGACCAGCGAGCAGGATGCGCCATGCGCGCGCAGCAGGTCAGCGAACCGCTCGCCGACACCGCTTTCGTCCGCGAAGATCAGCCACGGGGACGTGTCGGCGGCAAGTCGGGCCGCCGGCAACGCGGCTTGCTGCTCCCACACCACGTGATAGAGCGGGTGTGCGTTCGGGGCGGCGGCTTCAGCGGGGGCGAAGGCGGTCCGAAGCAGTTCCGGAAATGCGTTCAGCACGTCCCCCGAGTACTTGCCGGACGCCTTGAGCTGCCGCAACGCTTCCTCGATGCTGCCGGCATCCATGCCGACGACGGGCGATGGGGTTTTCTCCAGACCGAAGCGCTGCCGCTCGAACGGGTAGTTCGGCAGGGTCGCGGCGGGCTGGGCGGGCATCGGGAACAACGCGTTCCAGTCGAACTGCGCGCCCTGCACATAGAGCGCCGCGAGTGCGCGCTCCAGTGCATCGCCGGCGCAGGGCGGCGGCAGCCAGCCGTCGGCGAGCCCCTCCGGCGTGGGCGGTGCGTCGGTTTGCGCGTTGGCCTGATTCGACAACTCGGCAAGCTGCAACCAGTACGGCGGATGCGTCACCTCGTCGGTCACCTCGGCGCCGAGACAGCCGGAAATCAGGCGGACCGAGGGCCGTGCGAGGGGCATGTCCTGAAGCGCGGCGCGCAAGGCCTCGGAATCGGAGCGAGCGGCTACAAGGCGCAGCGCGTCGGCAACGCTCATGACCCCCGCCACGCAGGCCGCGGCATATTCTCCGACGCCGTGGCCCGACACGACGGACGGGCGGATGCCCCATGCCTTCCACAGTTCCGCCCACGCGTACTGGATCGCAAAGCGGCCCGCGTCGGAATCGAGCGCCTCCAGCGGCACCGAGCACCGCGCGAAGGCGTCGCGGAAAAGCGGTTCCGACGCGTGGAGTTCGCGCGCGACGCCGGTGTCCGGTGCGCCGAACATGAAGCCCAGGCGCAACGCCTTGCCCGTGCGTGCCGATGCCGCCGACGGTTCCCTCGCGCCCGACACATAGGCCGCGCGAAACGGATAGTGGCTCCGTCCGGTGGCAGCGGCACGGCAGATGGCGGCCAGCTCCTGCGGCGTCGCGCCGGCGATCATGCGCTCGTAGCGTTGTGCGAGCGCCGTCAGCGCGGCTTCGGACCGGGCCGACAGCAGCAGCAGCGCGCGCTGCGCGGCGTGCGCCGGCGCGACGGGCGGTTCCTCGACGATCGCGTGGGCATTGGTGCCGCTGAATCCGAACGCGCTCACCCCGGCGATTCGCCTGCGATCCCCGCGCTGCCACGCGACCGGATCGGCCGCGACGCGAATGGGGATGTCATGCCACGGCGTATGCGGATTGGGTTGCGTGAAATGCAGATGCGCCGGAATCCTGTCGTGCTCGAACGACAGCAGCACCTTGATCAGGCCGGCGATGCCGGAGGCCGACTCCAGATGCCCGATATTGGTCTTGACCGAACCGATCACGAGCGGCTCGGTCGCCGCGCGCCCGGGGCCGTAGACGCCGGCCAGCGCTTCGACCTCGATCGGGTCGCCGAGGGACGTCCCCGTACCGTGGGCCTCGACATAGGAGATGTCGCCGGGCACGAGGCCGGCCTGATTCAGTGCGCGACGGATCACCCGTTCCTGCGAATCGCGGCTCGGCACGGTCAGCCCGCCGCCCGCACCGCCCTGGTCGACCGCCGTGCCGCGCACGATACCGAGCACGCGATCGCCGTCGGCGAGCGCGTCGGCGAGGCGCTTGAGCACCACCATGCCGCACCCTTCGCCGCGCACATAGCCGTCCGCCGCCGCGTCGAAGGTCTTGCAGCGTCCATCCGGCGACAGCATGCGCGCTTGCGAGAAACTGACCATCACCTCGGGCGAGAGCATCAGGTTGACGCCGCCCGCAAGCGCCATGTTGCTTTCGCGCGAGCGCAGGCTTTCGCAGGCCAGGTGCAGACAGACCAGCGACGACGAGCAGGCGGTATCGATCGCCATGCTCGGGCCGGTGAGGCCCAGCACGAACGACAAGCGGCCCGCGGCCATGTTCAGCGCGCTGCCCGTGCCGGCGTAGCTGCTCGACGGCGTCGACGCATTGGACACCTGGATCGCATGGTCGAAGCAGGTAAT
Organism: Burkholderia catarinensis; assembly: GCF_001883705.2. Lineage (GTDB taxonomy): Bacteria > Pseudomonadota > Gammaproteobacteria > Burkholderiales > Burkholderiaceae > Burkholderia > Burkholderia catarinensis. Next base: position 32,315 of record NZ_MDEQ02000031.1, on the reverse strand, counting down.
GCCGACATACACGCCCGTGGCGGACTGCCTGAAGCGCTCGGGCGCGAGATGGGCGTTTTCGAGCGCCTCCCAGGCCACTTCGAGCAGGAGCCTTTGCTGCGGATCGAGGTAAGTGGCTTCGCGCGGCGCGATCCCGAAGAACGCCGCGTCGAATTCATCCACGCGTTCGAGAAAGGCGCCGTGGCGGGTCGCCATCTTGCCGGGCGTGGACGGATCGGGGTCGTAATAGCGATCGATGTCCCAGCGTTCGCCCGGCACTTCGGCGACGGCGTCGCGCGCGTGATCGAGCAATTGCCAGAACGCGTCCGGCGTATCGCTGCGGCCGGGGAAGCGGCAAGCCATGCCGATGACGGCGATCGGCTCGTTGCGGTCCGAACGCAGCGCCGCGATTTCCGCGCGCCGCAGGCGCAGTTCGTCGAGCGCGGCTTTCAGTGCATGCGTGGCCTTGGCGTTCATTGGGCGCCGATCTCCTGGGCGATCAGTTCGGAAAGGTCGTCCTCGTCGAGGTCTTCGGATGCTTCATCGACGACAGGCGCGGGGAGCGACGGCGACAGTTCGTTGAGAACGTACTGGGCGAGCGTTTGCAGGTTCGGATAGGAAAAGAACAGCGTCGCGCGAAACGGCCTTCCGAACACCTTGTTGAGGCGGTCGGTCAGTTCGAGCGCGACCAGCGAATCCAGGCCGAGATCGAGCAGCGATTGCTCGGGCGCAATGGCGTCGGGGCCGGACAGACGAAGGGTCTCGGCCAGCATCTTCGCGAGCGTGTCGGTGATGAGCTCGACCCGCTCGCGCGGCGCGCACGCATGCAGCTGGCGCAGCAATGCCGTCTCTTGCTGCGCAGGCTGCGCGACCGGTTGCGCCAGCTCGGAAAACAGCGCCGACCCGGCGGCCGGCGCATCGACCCGGAACAGGGTCGGCCAGTCGATCCGGGCCACCCCGGACTGGGCGACGCCGGACGCCATCAGCCGTTCCAGTGCCGCGATGGCCAGTTCGGGCGACAGCGTGCCGACGCCGAGCGCGGCCAGCTGTTCGTGCGCGCGCCGTCCATAGTCGGTGGCGGCGTGGCCGATCTCCGCCCACGGCCCCCAATTGATGCTGAGCCCCGGTTTTCCCTGCGCGCGCCGATGCTGCGCGAGGGCGTCGAGGAAGCTGTTCGCCGCCGCGTAGTTGCCCTGGCCCGGCATGGTGATCAGCGCGGCCATCGACGAGAACAGCACGAAATGATCGAGCGGCAGATCGGCCGTGAGTTCGTGCAGATACCACGCGCCATCGGCCTTGCCGCTTCCGGCGCGATGGAAGAAATCGTCGTCCTGGCGCGTCAGCAGCGCATCGTCGAGCGCGCCGGCGAGGTGAAAGACCCCCTTGAGCGGCGGCATCGAATCCGCGATTTCACCGAGCGCTTGCGCGACGTCCTCGCGACGCGACAGGTCGGCGCGAACGAACCGCGCGTCGAGCGTGCGCAGGATTTTCTCGGCTGCGGGGGAGGGCGCGCCGCGCCCGAGCAGCACGACCTTGCCGGCGCCGTTGGCGGCGAGCCAGGACGCGAGCCGCAGGCCGAGCCCGCCGAGCCCGCCGGTCACCAGATAGGTCGCGTCATGGTGGAACCTGATCGGACGGTGGCTGACGAATTCGCGATTGTCGCGGGCGATACGCGCGACGTAGCGCTGTTCGCGGCGAAACGCGATCATGTCTTCACGGCCGCCGGCCTGTACCGCTTGCACGATGTGCGCCGCCGACGGCTGCGCGGGATCGAGGTCGATGAGCCCGCCCCACATCGCCGCATGCTCCACGGCGATCGCCCGGCCCAATCCCCACAGCGGGGCCTGCGCCACGGCGGTCGATTCACCGTCCAGCACATTCATCGCACCCGAGGTCACCAGCCACAGACGCGCCTGCCGGGCTGCCGGTGCGCGTGACGCCAGCGCCCTGACCAGTTGCAGCACGCTTGCGCTGGCACGCCGTCTCGCCGCGATGTCGGCGGGCGCGAGATCGAGACTCCACAGGTGAATGACGCCCTTCAGCGGCCGGTCGAGCGCGGGCAGTTCCGGCGTCGCGTCGGCGAAGCGCAGCGTGCACGTATCGCCCGCGCTTTCCAGCAGGTCGGCCAGTTGCGCGCCGACGCCGCCACGGTCCGCGAGAATCAGCCACTCGCCCTGCGCGGAAGCGCCGGTTGCCGCGTCGACGCTCGACGGTCTCCACACGCGCTGATAAAGCAGCGCGGACAAGTCGTGCCGCTCGACGGTTCGCCCGGAGCGCACATGCTGCAACCGCAGCGCATCGATCTCGATCAGCAGTCGCCCGGCGAGGTCATGGACGCGGATATCGCCCTCCAGCGCGCCTTGCCCGATCGGCTTGCGCAGCGTGGCGTGACTCCATGCATCCGTTGACGACGGCGGCTGATGAACCCGTACCGCACCGATCGAACTCGGCAGGTACAGGTCGCCCGCCTCCAGCGCGTCCGAATCGATGGCGGCGGCGAGCACGCGGCTGCACGCGTCGAGAAAAGCGGGGTGCACCTGGTATTGCGACGAGGCCAGTGCGTCGTCCGGCAGGCTGATTTTCCCCAGCGCCTCACCGGCCGTGCGCCAGATCTGCTGGATCGCGTTGAACACGCCGTCGATCTGCACGCCGTGCTGCCGGATTTCCCAATTGAAGTCCGCGCCCGAAGTCGTTTCGGTGCAGCGGGCCTGCACCGCGGCGGCATCGAATCTCGTCGGCGCGGCCAATCGCCTGGGAGCGCACATCTCCCGCAGTCGACGCAACTGCGGAAGATTGCCGAGGATCAGCTCGACCGGCGGACCGAAATCGAGCAGGCAGGCCACTTCATCCACGCCGATCGACTCGAGATCCCGCACCAGGTCGACGCAGGTTTCCGGCGTGCCGATGAGGCCGCGCGATTGCGCGAAGCGTTCATAGAGAAACTCGACGAACTCGTCCAGTTCGCGCGCGCCCATCGCGCGCACGTCCACCGACTGGCCGCGGCTCTGCGCCAGCCCGTTCAACAGCCCGATATTGCTGCGGATGTAGTTGCAGAACGGCGCGCGCGCCTGCTCGCGCACCCGCGCCGCATCGTCGCCGACGAACGTGTGCAGCATCACGGACACGGTGCCGGCCGCCGGATCGAAGCCATGCTTTGCGCGCGCCTCGCGATAGAGGGCGATCTTGTGCGCGAGCTGGTCCCGATCCTGGTCGAGCACGTGGGTCAGCAGGTTGGCGCCGACTTCGCCGGCGCGCACGAAGGTCTGCGGATTGCTCGCGGCCGTCACCCAGACGGGCAGCTCCGGCTGCACCGGCGTCGGATAGACGCGCAACTGCACCGGCTTGCCGACGCCGTTGCGCGCATCCAGCAGACCGCCGCGCCACAGATGCTGGACGGTGCGCATCGTGGTCAGCATGTCATCCTGCCGGGTCGCGTATTTGTCCGGGGCGAACACGAAGTCGTCCGGATTCCATCCGGAGGCGAACGACACGCCCACGCGGCCGTTCGACAGGTTGTCCACCATGGACCACTCTTCCGCGATCCGGATCGGGTTGTGCAGCGCTGCGACCACGCTGCCGGCGATGAGCTTCACGCGTTGGGTGGCGGCGGCGAGCGCGGCGTGCAGGACAGCGGGATTCGGGTACAGCGAGCCGAATTCGGTGAAATGGCGCTCCGGCACCCAGACGCTGGAAAACCCGTTCGCATCGGCGAAACGGGCGCTTTCCATCACGAGCTGGTACTTGTTGCCGGACAGCGCCTCTTCACTGCTGGCGAAGAACATCAGTCCGAATTTCATGCGTGGCTCCGATCCGATTCGTGAATTTCGGCACTCGCGCACATCTGCCATGTCGCGGCGGCGCTGGTGTCCTCGATCCGGTGATAGACGGCAAACGAAAACGGTCCCCAGGACTGACGGCTCAGCACGGTCTGCACGGTGTGCGATTCATGCGGATGCAGCGGCAACGGCGCATGCAGTGCGAGGTCCTTCAACGTGGTATGGCTGGCGGCGCCGATTTCCGAGGTTGCCGCCAGCGCCATTTCCACATAGGCGGAATAGGGCAGGACGGGCGATCCCTTGACGCGATGACCGCTGAGAAAGGTGGTGGCCGGCGCGTCAAGACGCGACTCCCAGATCCACGTGGCCGGCGCATGCGCGTTCGGCTCCATGAGGCGCCCGAGCAACGGATGCCGAGGCGCGCGTGGACTGATCCAGAAGCCGCGACGCTCGAACGGGTAGGTCGGCAGGGCAAGCCGGCGGCGCGGTGCGTCCTGCTCCACGGCATCCCAGTCGATGGACGCGCCGCGTACGTAGAGCTCGGCGAGCGTGCGCAGGATCGTGTCCCACGCGCCCGTGTGCGCGCCGATTTCGATCACAATGCCGTGGCTTCCCGCCGCAGTGCCGTCCGGCGCCTGCGGCACGTCCGCGAACGAGGCCGCGGCGCGATGCCCGTCGCCCGTGCTGCTGACGGCGCCCGGCGTGATGCCGAAGGACATCCACAGTTGCGCGAACGCGCGCTGGAATGCCGTGAACCCGGCTTCGTTGGAGGCGAGCCCGGGCGTCTCGGATACCTCGGATTGCCGCTGCATCAGCGCGCCGAAAGCGGGGCTGGCCGAACGCAATTGCCGAACCGCGTCGGCGCTGCCGCCGTCGTCGGCGCAAAAGTGGAATGTCACCGCGGGCGGCGTTTCGGCGGGCTCGCCGGCCGAAACGGCATCCAGTTGCGAACGCAACGTATCGAGACTCGATGCGACGATGGCCGCTCGCCGCGTGAAGTGGGTGCGCCCGGTATTGGCCGTGAACGCGACATCCCGCACACGGACCTCGGGATGGGCGTCGAGATACGCCGCGTAGGACGCCGCCAGCGCTTGCAACGCTTCGGGCGTACGCGCGGAGAGCGTCACGACGCGCGCCGCGGGCGCCGCCGGGTCGGCTTCGATCTCCTCGGGCCGCGGCGCTTCGGACAGGATCATGTGCGCGTTGGTGCCGCCGAAGCCGAACGAACTCACGCCGGCCATGCGCGGCCCGTGTTCCGAATGCCAGGGCGTGACCTGCTGCGGAATACGGAAGGGCGTGCCGTCGAGCGCGATTTGCGGATTGATCGACCGGAAATGGAGGTTCGGCGGAATGGCGCGATGGTGTAGCGCAAGGGCGGTCTTGATCAGGCTGGCGATACCCGCCGCCGACTCCAGATGGCCGATGTTGGTCTTGACCGAACCGATCCAGCAGTGAGCGTCCGGCCGACGGGATTCGTTCAGGACGGCCGCCAGCGCGTTCAACTCGATCGGGTCTCCGAGCGGCGTTCCCGTACCGTGCGCTTCGACGAAGCCGATGTCCTGCGCGCGTACGCCGGCATCGCACAGCGCGCTGTGAATCACGGCCTGCTGGGCCGGGCCATTGGGCGCGGTCAGGCCATTGCTGCGTCCGTCCTGATTCACCGCCGAGCCGCGGATCACGGCGAACACGGTGTCGCCATTCTCGAGCGCATCGTCGAGACGCTTGAGCAGCACCATGCCCACACCTTCGCCGCGCACATAGCCGTTGGCTGCCGCATCGAACGCCTTGCATCGGCCATCCGGCGAAAGCATGCCCGACTGCGTGAAGGAGGCGCTCAATTGCGGCGCCAGAATCAGATTGACCCCGCCGGCAAGCGCCGCATCGGACTCGCCGCGCTGCAGTGCGCGGCACGCGTGATGAACCGCGACGAGCGAGGACGAACACGCGGTATCGACCGCCCAGCTCGGGCCGCGCAGATCGAGCGTGTAGGAAATGCGGTTGGCGGCGACGCTGAGCGCATTGCCGGTCGCGACATAAGGGCCGACATCCGCGACTTCTTCCTGCGCCAGACGGATGTAGTCCGAATTGCTGATGCCCACGATGACCGCGGTGCGTCCGCCGGCGATACTCCGGGGCGCGATCCCCGCATGCTCGAGCGTCTCCCACGCAACCTCGAGAAGCAGGCGCTGTTGCGGATCCATCGATTCGGCTTCGCGGGCGCTGATGCCGAAGAACGCCGCATCGAACTGATCGACCTGTTCCAACAGTCCGGTGGGCGGAAGGTCGCCGGCGCGCTGCTTCGACGTGCCGACCGCATCCCGGCCCTCCAGCAACAGCTGCCAGAATGCGTCGGGATCACTGGCGCCGGGGAAACGGCATCCCATGCCGACGATCGCGATATCCGCGCGTGCTTCGGCTGAACCGGGCGCCTGGTCCGGCATGGCATTCCCGGTGCCGCTCAAATGGCGCGCCAGCAGGGAAATACTCGGAAAATCGTAGACGACGGTAGGGGAGACCGGCAGCCCGAGCCAGTCCTGCAACTCCCCCGAGAGCATGATGGCGTCCTTCGAATCGAGCCCATAGATGCTGAACGGCGCGTCGGGGTCGATATTGCCGGAATCGATTCCCGACAGACGCGACACACGCTCGACGCACCATTGCACCAGCGCTTGCGCGTCACGTGCCGCGGCCGTGGAGGGCGCGTATTCCGGGGCGAACGAACGCCGCCACTCGCCCGCGATCGCGAGCCCCTGTTCGTCGAGGAATGCTTGCCTGATTCGGCTCCGCTGGATTTTTCCGCTGGACGTGCGCAGGATCGTGGCCGGCTTCAACAGGATCGCCGCATACAGATCGACGTCATGCGCTTCGGCGAGCTTGCGCCGGATCTCCGCGGCGACGGCTTCCGCGTTCAGCGTGTTGAGCGCTTCCCGGCGCACTTCACATGCGATAACGACCCGCTCCACGTTATCGACGTTGATCGAGAACGCCGCCGACGCGTTGGGCGCCAGCACGGGGTGGCTTCCCTCGGCGGATTGCTCGAGATCCTGCGGGTAGTGATTGCGGCCGGCGACGATGATGAGGTCTTTCAAGCGGCCGGTAACGAAGAGGTTCTCGCCATCGACGAAGCCGAGATCGCCCGTGCGCAGGTAACGCGCGTCATCGCCATCCAGCTTCGCGCGAAAGGTGCGCTCCGTTTCCTCGACGCGGTTCCAGTAGCCGACGCCGACGCTCGGGCCCGTCAACCAGATTTCGCCGATCCGGTCCGGCGGGCAGCGCTCGCCGGTATCCGGATTCACGATCTGCAGGCGGTGCTCCGCCCAGGTCCGGCCGCATGAGACCAGCGCGTGGCGCTTGCCGCCGTCGCTTCTCGTCGCCACGCCTTGTGCCAGGCCGTCGGCGTCGTAGTCCGCCACGAGCGGCAGCGAGCGTGCCGGCTGACCGGAGATGAACAAGGTCGCCTCGGCCATGCCGTAGACCGGGCGCATGGTTTTCGCGTGGAAGCCGCACGCGGCGAATGCGCGCGAAAAACGCGCCACCGACTCCGCGCGCACCGGTTCCGCGCCGTTGAATGCCACCCGCCAGCTGCTCAGATCCAGCTGCGCGCGGGCTTCATCGGATATTTTGCGCGCGCACAGGTCATACGCGAAATCCGGCGCGGCGCAATGCGTGCCACGATACTTCGTGATTGCCTGCAGCCAGCGGATGGGTTTCTGCACGAACGCCGCGGGCGCCATCAGCACCGACAGCACACCGAGATAGATCGGCAGCAGCACCTTCCCGAAAAAACCCATGTCGTGAAACACCGGGAGCCAGCTGACGAACACCGTCGACGCATCGGCATCGCTCGCCTCGGCGATGACCGCCATGTTGCTCAGGATGTTCGCGTGGCTGATCATCACGCCTTTTGGCGTACCGGTGGAGCCTGACGTGTATTGCAGAAGCGCCAGCGTCTGCGGCGTGATGTCCGGTGCGCGCCATTGTTCGGCCGGTGCGTCGAAGCCCTGGTCCGTCGCCAGAATCTTCAGTTCCAGCGTGTCGGAATAGCCGTCCGCGCGATGCGCCATGCCGTCGAGCGTGGCTGCGTCGGTCAGCGCGACGACCGGCCTGGCGTCGGCGACGATGGCCTTGAGACGATCGGCGGGACGATGCCTGCGCGGAGGATAGGCGGGCACCCCGATCAGGCCGGCGTACAGGCATCCCACCCATGCGCAGATGAATTCCAGTCCGGGCGGATAGACCAGCAGGACGCGATCGCCCGGTTGCGCCATGCCGTGCAGCCTGGCGGCGATGCCGCGAGCCCGCTTGTCCAGGTCGCCGAACGTGAGTCGAGTCAGTTCCGATTCGCCGTTCTCGAGAAAAATGAATGCCGTCTTCTCCGGTTCGACCTTGCCGCGAAATACCAATATTTCTGTAACAGTCCTGAATTTTGTATCGGGAAGCATACTCAACCTTCGTTGTCTGCTAAACGTTGAATTCCTCAGGACCAGTTGCGGCGATCCCGCCAAGCTTGCTTCTTGAATTGGATGGTATGAAATTAGAGCACCGCTCTAACCCGACGTCTGCCCCGTAATCCATGGACACGGCGTTTCGCGCTCGTGATCAATCGGGCTTTTTATTCATTGGCGCGCGCGCTCTTGCTAACGATCGGCCATTCCTTCGATGTCGGGGGAGTACGGGTCCAGCAGTGACACGACGACCTTGCGCTCGCCTTCGAACGGGTTGCGGCCATGCGCGAAGCGCATGTTGTCGACAAGCAGGACGTCGCCTCGTTGCCATGGAAACGTGATGGCGCATTCGCGGAACGCGTTGCGGATCTGCTCGATGTCGGCGAGATCGAATGGACTCCCGTCGCCATAGCAAGCATTGCGCGGAACTCGGTCATGGCCGAACAGGCTGACGATCGAACTGGCGAGCGATGCTTCCAGGTTCGAGATATGGAATAGATGTGCCTGATTGAAGAAGACCCTGTCGCGGGTGACCGGATGGTAAGCCACGCCCTGGTTGACCTGTTCGGTGCGTAACGTGTCGTCGTCGAGCCATTCGAGCTCGATGCCGTTGTCCGCGCAGAAGGCCGCAACCTGGCTGCGGTCGCAGGTCTGAAAGACGGTTTCCCACGGAATGTCGACGTGCCGCCGGTAGTGCCTGACATAGCGGACTCGTTTCGCCTCGAAGTTCTCCAGGATGCGCGGTCCGATCCTGCGGCTCACCTCCCGCATGTCGGCAATCGGCGTTTCGCCGCCGGTCGTGGCCGGAGTCAGGCAACAGAATGCAACGCTCAGCGGCCAGCTTCGTTGATACGCGTTTTCGCAATGAAGGGCGATTGTCTCGCTCGGCGGATACTCGGTTGCGGTGAATATGCCATTGCCGATCGAGGTGCGCGGCGTGGAACGATAGACGTAGTCGGACTTACGGGCCGAAATCGCGTTGGCAAACGCTTCGAAGCCGCCCACGGATGAAACGTCGAAGCCGCGAAACAGGAGCGCACCGTGTTCCAGAAGTCGGGATTCGAGTTCCACCCGGTTGTCGTTCACCGCCAGCACGATATCGTGCCTGTTCGCGTGCCCGTTCGACGCAGGCTCCAGCAGCCACGGAGAGCTCCCCTCGGCAAGCAGCTTGCGTTCCGTCATGCCCAGCATCGTCGATAGTCCTTTTCTGAACGTGGATCACGGCGAAACCCGAACCGGTCGGTCTGCGTGGTCGCGCCGCGGTGCGGCTAGGCGCGACAGGCCGCTTCCACGGCATGCTCGAAGCGATTGAGAATCTCGTAGATATCCGCTTCCGAAACGATCAGCGGCGGCAGGAACCTGAGTACCGCGCCGTTGCGGCCGCCGGTTTCGATAATGAGTCCGTTTCGCAGGCAGTTCAGCTTGATGGCTTTTGCCAGTTTTGCATCGGTCGGGCCGGTGTGGCCATTGGTGCCGGGTACGACGACTTCAGCGCCGATCATCAGGCCGCGGCCGCGTATCTGGCCCAGGCAGGGGAAGCGTTCGGCCAACCGTTCGAGGCCGGCAACCAGTAGCTTGCCGACTCTGTCCGCGTGCGCCGACAGATCCTCTCGTTCGACGATGCGCATGGTCGACAAGCCGGCCACCATCGCAATCTGGTTGCCTCGAAAGGTGCCGGCGTGCGCGCCTGGCGGCCAGGTGTCCAGACGCTCGTCATAGACCACCACCGATAACGGATAGCCGCCGCCGAATGCCTTCGACAACACCAGTACGTCCGGCCGGATGCCGGAATGTTCGATGGCGAACAGGGCGCCGGTTCGACCGAGCCCGGTCTGCACTTCATCGACGATTAACGGGATTTCATGCCGCAGCGTCAGGTTGCGCAACTCGATCAACCACGCGTCGGAAGCAGGGATGCAGCCACCTTCGCCTTGCACGATTTCGACAATGATCGCCGCCGGTTTTGTTATCCCGCTTTCGGGATCGGACAGGACGGTCCGAATATAGTTGATGCTGAGTTGATCGGTCGCCGAGCCGTCGGTGCCGAACGGGCAGCGAAAAACATAGGGATAAGGCAGGAAATGAACATCGCGTCCATTGCCGCCGGCCGATTTGGGCGTGAGATTTCCCGACGCGGCGAGTGCGCCGGCCGTCATGCCGTGGTAGGCGCCGTGGAACGCCATGATCGTCGAGCGGCCCGTATAGTGCTTGGTCAGCTTGACAGCCGCTTCGACGCCATCCGACCCGCTGGGACTGCAAAACTGGATCTTGCCGGATTCGGCGATCTTCTTGGGCAAGAGCGAGAAAAGCTGCTCGACGAACGCGTGCTTTGCCGGCGTCGCCAGGTCGAGTGCCTGTTGCATTTGATCGGACGACAGAAACCGCATGACGGCTTCATTGACTTCCGGGTGATTATGTCCGAGCGCGAGCGTACCTGCATTGGACAGACAGTCGATGTATTCCTGTCCCTCGGAGTCGCGTACGCGTATGCCTTTGGCATGGGTAAACAGCCGTGGGAAAGATGTCGCGTAGGTTCGCGCCTTCGATTCGACATGCTTAAGATACTCAAGTTCTTCCATGCTCGGAGATCCGGCTTGCTAGGCGGATTGATGAACACTGGCGCACGAGAATCGCTTCATCCTGGCCAATGGCGTAACGGTACGGCCAGATTGGAGCATGGTCTCCCTATCACGTCTGTCACGTAAAAATGGGACACAGGCCATGCAACGTCACTCCGTCATGCCATCGCCTCCCGATCATCGAAGCGTGGCTTTTGGACGTGGCGTCAAGCCGGCAGGGTCGAGCGGAAATAGTCGATGGTCCGCCTGAGCCCCACTTCGAGCCCGACCGTCGGCTCCCAGTCGAGGTGGGCGCGTGCGAGGCTGATGTCGGGGCAACGTTGTGTCGGATCATCCTTCGGCAGCGGACGGAATACGAGCCGCGACTTCGAGCCGGTCAAGCGCAAAATGATCTGCGCAAGTTCGCTGACCGCGATCTCGTGCGGATTGCCGAGATTGATCGGGCCGGTGAGGTCCGCGGGCGTGGCCATCATCCGGATCAAACCGTCGACCAGATCGTCGACATAGCAGAACGCTCGGGTCTGGCTGCCGTCGCCATACAGCGTGATGTCGTCGCCGCGCAGCGCCTGCACGATGAAGTTGGAAACCACGCGGCCGTCATTGGGATGCATGCGCGGCCCGTACGTGTTGAAGATGCGTACCACCTTGATTCGTACGTTTTGCTGGCGGTGATAGTCGAAGAACAGGGTCTCCGCGCAACGTTTTCCTTCGTCGTAGCAGGCGCGCGGCCCGAGCGGGTTGACGTTGCCCCGGTAACTCTCCGGTTGCGGATGCACATCGGGGTCGCCGTACACTTCGCTGGTCGAGGTTTGCAGAACGCGTGCATGCGTGCGCTTGGCGAGCCCCAGCATGTTGATCGCGCCCATCACACTGGTCTTGGTGGTCTGCACGGGATCGAATTGATAGTGGATCGGCGAGGCCGGACAGGCGAGGTTGTAAATCTCGTCCACCTCCACGTACAACGGAAAGGTCACGTCGTGGCGCAGCGCCTCGAAGCTCGGGTTGCCGAGCAGCGCAGCCACGTTCTGCTTCGTGCCGGTGAAATAGTTGTCGACGCACAATACGTCGTGACCGAGTTCGACCAGACGCTCGCAAAGATGCGAACCGAGGAAACCCGCGCCACCTGTTACGAGGATTCGCTTTCGATTACGTTGCACAATTGCACTCCAAGTATCGCGCGCAAGGAAGCGACGCGCGGCCTCCAGGCATGTTTGACCGGCCCGCGGCTCCGGCATGGAAGCCGATAAGGCGCGCGAGCCTCTTCATTCGACGATCACGGCAGCGGCCGGCACGCCGATCGCGAGGATCGGCCCGTCATGCTTGCAGTGCGCTCGACGCAACGTGTTCCTCACGCCGCAGGCGCGCCGCGATGATGCCGGCCATCGCCCGCATTTCGCTTCTCATAAAGAAATGATCGCCTTCGATGACGTGAAAATCGAAGTGCCCGGTCGTCTCGGCGCCCCAGCCTGCAACGGCATCAACGGGGACCTGTTCATCCGCCCGGCCCGCGAACGCGGTGATGTCCACCGCTAGCCTGCGCCCTGGCACGGGCCGGTAGTTTTCGATCAGCGTGAAATCCGCACGCAGCGCCGGCATCAGCAGCGCCATCAGTTCGCTGTTGTCCAGCACCGGCTTCGGTGTGCCGCCCATCTCGTGCAGAGCATCGATGAAGGCGAGGTCGTCCAGCGCCTGCATGCGTCGAACAGTTCGCTCCTTGCCCGGTGCGGCGCGCCCGCTCAGGAACAGATGCCGCAGGTTCGGTTGCGCGTGGGCGGGAAGCCGCAGCGCCAGTTCGACGGCAATAGCCGCGCCCATGCTGTGTCCGAGCAGCGCAAAGGGACGATCGAAGCAGTTGCCCAAGTCGCCCAGCAACACGTCGATCAGCGTCGACATGTCTCGTACGGCAGGCTCGGACAGGCGGCTGCCTCGGCCTGCAAGTTCATGACGATGCACTTCGATGCCGGGCAACAAGGCTTGCAGCGCACGATAAACGGCGGCCGAGCCGCCCGCATAGGGAAAACAGATCAGACGCATGCGAGCGGGTGCGCGAGCGGCTCACGTGCTACTGGCGCACAGGAGATCGCGCTGCGGAAATTCACGTGTTCGGCGTTTTTCACCATCAAAGTTCCAGTCATTGTTGCCATGGCGATGCATCGGCAATCTTCACGTGGAGAGAAACGGGCGCGACAGCCAAGCGCGCGTCGGTTCACACTCCGATAGCCGGTTCTTCATTGCTGTACAAAGGCAGTGCGTCAAGCACACCGGAAGTCATGGACGCATTGATTTGCTTCATGAAAATTCAAGGCGCGCGCCGCTCGGATTCGGAATACGCCCGATCCGGTTTGGCATGAGTTAAACATGAGGCCGCGTGGATGTATGTCGTAGGAAAAGGGGACGCGCGTGGTCGTAGATGTCGAATCCATCCCCTGATGGCATATCTGGATTCAGATGTTCATCTGCCGGCTATTTGAAAATGTCCGGGTTTAAGGTTGGTTTTGTTGCGTTTCTTTCCTCGTTTTGACTGTTACGCGGTGTCGAAGGTCGGCGCTTGAACGAGCAGGGCGCTCGCGTCTGGTTCTCCAGTTCTTGCAGACCGACGGTCAGGTTTTTCTGATGGCTTTGCGGTTTGCCGACGTTGCGCCAGATCGATTAAAGACGGTGGTTGGGTTCAGGAGCCCGGCGGATTCGCTCTCCAGTGCATCGGCCCGGTCGTCTCACTAATCGTGACGAACAGCGTGATCGTCTCGCGATCGATACTTTGGGTCAGCTGCTGGCACTGCATGCGACACCGGTCAATGAGCAGGATCGCGCACGGGCCGAGCAATTGGCCCATGCGGTACGGGAAATGGCCGGCCGGAGCGTGGCGCTTGCGTACGTGGATCAGGGCTATACCGGCGAAGCAGCTCGTCAGGCAGCACAGAGCCACGGCATTGAGTAGGAGGTGGTCAAGCACACCGAGGCCAAACGCGATTTCGTGTTGCTGTCTAGACGCTGGGTGGTCCAGCGCAGCTTCGCATGGGCCGTGCGCTTTCGACACCTCGCGCGCGACTATGGACGCTTGCCTCACGCGCTGGCCGGATTCCATTTCCTCGCCTTCGCCTGTCTAATGCTGCCCAAAATCATCGACTTCATTCATATAGGTTCGCAACAGGATCTAGGGAAACCCCTAGGCCGGTCGATCTTGACTTGATGATGCAAGGTTCTAAACTAACACGCATTAGTTGCTGAAGCTCCAGGTTGAAAACATTCTGCGCCGTTGCTTTTCATCGAGCATGAACGTGCATATTGTGGCTGGAGCTTTTATTTTGCCTCGCAGCTAACGCGCGTTAGTAAGCCACATCGGATTTCGGCCGGCATTGCGTCGGCTTGCATTGACAGGGCGAGCGTGTCGTTTCCGGCAACGGCTCCCGCCGTCACTTGTTTCGAACTGCAAATCATTGTCCGCGGATGAGCGGAAGAGAAGGTGAGCCGTACCGGGAGCGCCGGATTGCGCTTGTCAATTACGCAAGGAGACTCACGATGGACGTCCGTTCAACGGGGCGCACTGTTGCGCGCATGAATCTCAAACGCATTGCAAGCGGTTCGGAAACCGGCGGTGGAACCGCGCCCCATCGGCTGCGCGTGCTTGCAGCCGTTGCCGCGAGCGTGTTCCTGTTTGGATGCGACGGGCAATCGGGCAATCCGGTTGCTCGCTCCGTCACGGCGCTGAATGCCGCGGTTGCGATCGACAATGGCGAACTGACCGCGCATGCCAGCAGTTCCGATTCCGCGAATTCCGCTGCGGCACTGGCCACGGCATTCAACCAGGCTGTCGTCGAAGCCCGCAAGCTGAACTTCGTTGCCGACAACTGGACCTTCTTCAGCACGCCACAGCCGGCGGGCCTCGGATGGCCGAGCGCATCGAGCGACGCGCGTTGCCCGTCGTCGGCCCAGGATCTGCAGCCGGGTTATCTCGCGGGCCTGCAGAATCGCTGCGCGTACTACTCGCGAGACTATGTCCATCAAGCGACCGGCGCGTACTACCTCGGCTTCTACGAACAGAACTACCAGATGGCCGATCACTTCGTGAAGCTCATGCACGACAACGGTGGTGCACTGGCGCCTTACTGGGCAATCGGTGCAAACGGAACGGTCTATGAGCAGAATGACGAGTCGCCGGCGCCGTTCGAGATCGGCGAGAACATCGCGAGGATGTACCGGTTGACCGCGGACAGCCGCTACCTGGGTGCGGATTTCACGAACTATACGAACAACCTCAACAACGGTTTTACCAAGGTCAGCAACAACAGCTACGTCAATGCCGAGGGTTTCCGGATGGCGCGGGCCCAGACGAACGGCGAGGCAGCGACCTACAACGAGTTCGTGTATGACCGCGGCAACAACCTGCCGAGCAATCTCGTCATCCTGCTGGGCGGCGATATGGCGGCAAGCGAGATTGCCTATTACCGCGAGGTCTCGGCCTATCCGTCGCTGCTCGCGCAAGGCGATGCGACCAACATGACGGCCCGGTTCGGCACGCTGTCGACAAATTTCAATGGCGACTGGTATCTGCCGGCCGTACAGCATTTCTCGGTGGGGCTCGTCGGCACGACGAGCACGACGTACAACGCGTCGAATTACCAGAGCCTGCAGTACTACGATTACTACGCGCAGGAGCCCAATCTCTTCCCGCTTTACAAGGGCGCGATTACCGATCCGGGGAAACTGGCGAACCAGGCGAACTACGTCGATACGCAGTCGGAAGCGCTCTATCAGGCGCACGGCCTCGCGTATCCGGGCATCGAGTCGCATACCTATCTTCCGACGGCGTTCTACAACGCGAACCGGCCGGATACGGCGTGGAAATGGCTGACGCGGCTGGCGTCGTGGGAATCCGGCCAGGGCGTCACGGGCTATCCGGAAGTTGCGTTCGCAATGATTTCCGACGTGATCACGAAGGTGCTGGGTCTCGAATTCGATGCGCCCAACAAGAAGCTCGTCACGCTCGCGCGACTTCCGTCGTCGTTCCAGGCCGGCAACAACTTCGCCGTCAACAACATCCCGCTTTACTTCCATGACGGCGGCAACACGATTACGGTCAAGGCGGGCATTGCGCAGACGATGACCGCGAACGGCACGATCGAGACGGATTTCATCTACGATTCCGATCCCGCCGCCCAGCCGGTAAGCGGGTTCCACTGGATCGTGAAGTTTCCGTCGAAGGGCAGCAATACGCAATGCAAGGTCGTGCAGACCTGGGCCAACGGCACGCAATCGACGGGATACTACGCGCTGACATCCGATTCGAACGGGGTGCCGACCTGCGGAGGCAGCGATGGCTCGGGGATCTGGATGAGCACCGGCGATCCGAACTGGAGCGTGACCAAAATTGCGGTAACGCTGTCCTCCTGAGCGGCGATCCGGAGAGCGTGCGGATGCATGGCGCATGCGCACGCCGCGCCGGCTGACCGGCGCGGCAGCCATGCGCCGGGCTAAGGGTATTCACTCAATTTCGTTTCCTTGACCTGTTGCCTGCCGCCCCTATACTAAACCGCGTTAGATGGTTGTCAGGCGAGATGTGACGATTGCGCCGGCAGCCTCGGGTATATTCGGGTCGACGATAGATCCGGGGCGGGGATTGCCTTCGCCAGCCTTCCAACCTGTAGCTAAATCGAATCAGGAGTATGGCGTCGTGAGTCGCGTAACCAGTACCCAGGTCGCCGAGCTTGCTGGCGTGTCCCGCACGACGGTGTCGTTCGTGCTGAATGGCGTAACAGGCATGGGGATCAGCGAGGAAACGCGCGAGCGCGTGATGACGGCTGCGAGGCAACTCGGCTATGTGCCGAATGCGATGGCCCGATCGCTGGCCAGTGGCTCCACGAAAACGATCGCGCTTCTGATGCCGCATGGCGATCACGTGCATGTCGATGTCGACGCCTATCTCCCGCGCTTTCTCGCCGGCCTCAGTGTCGCGTGCCATGCGCACGGCTACAAGGTCATGCTCGAACCCGTGCAGGAGACCGACCGCCCCGGCGCCTTCCTCGATCTCGTGGACAGCGGGCGCATCGACGGCCTGGCCGTCCTGAATCCGCGACGGCTTGACGAAGGGCACCTGCATGTGCTGGCCGAGAAAGGGTTTCCGCTCGTCGTCTTCGGTTCGAACCTGGCCGAGCAGCGTACCGTGTGTGCAATCGGCGTCGACAACCGCGCAGCCGCCCGGCAGGCAACGGAGCACCTGCTGGGGCTCGGTCACGAGCGGATCGCGCATGTCGGTTTTGCGTCGGAGGACTATCAGGTCGTCCGCGATCGTCTGGACGGTTTCCGGCAGGCGATGGCGATGCATCACGTGGACGTGCGTCCCGAATGGATCGCCTTTGCCGACTACAGTTCGCAGAGCGGCTATGACGCGATGCGCGCCATGCTCGCCGGTTCGCCGCGCATGACAGCCCTGTTCGCCGGAAACGACACGATCGCATTCGGCGCAATGGCAGCGATTCGCGAAGCCGGGCTGCGCATTCCGGAGGACATCGCGATCGTCGGCTACGACGACATTCCGCTGGCAGCATTCTCGACGCCCCCGCTGACGACAGTTCGCACCGAGCCGTTCCAGGAGGGGCGCGACGCGGCGGCCACACTGGTCGGGATCATCTCGGGAGATTCACCGGACGGGCTGTATACCCGCGATATCGCGCCACTGATCGTCCGGCAATCCTGCGGCGCGAACCGGAAGACGTAGCAGCACGTACGCCGCGCGACAGAAACCGCACTACTACGTCGCCGATGTGCCCGGCAAGCGATCGCCGGGCACGACGAAAAAAATCACCGGAAAAGGAAGCTCGAAACGGCAAGCGTTCGGAGAATTTTGCAAATCAGTAAGGAATGCGAATATAAAACCGGGTCAGAAAAATCATGAGACGAGAGAATCGAAAAGGTGCGCTCCCCCAGCGTAAATTTCACGCGGCGATACTCGGCGCAGCCATTCTTCATGGCGCCGGGTTGGCGCACGCCGCATGCCCGGCCAACTTCCAGAGCCTGCAGTTCGGCGATCCGGGTTTCGAATCAGCGGGGGCGACGGGCTATGCCTGCCCGACGTCGTGGACGGTCACGTCCGGTGCCGGATGTGCGTCGAACAATCCGCATGGCGGCGGTCGAGCGGCATTTCTGAACGGTGGCGACGGCTACTCCGTGTCCCAGACCGTGACGGCTCCTGTCGCGGGCAACTTCGATGTCTCGGCCTGGATCGCCACGTCCGCCAGCGGCGCGGGCGGCACCTTCTCCGTCCAGGTGGCCGGCCAGACCGCTCAAACTGTCACGCTGCCGTCGACGATCGCGAATTCGAACTACATCAAGTACACCATTGCGCATGTTGCCGTTGCCGCGAATCAGGCCGTGACGATCGCATTCACGTCGTCGAGCGGGCGCGCGTGGATCAATATCGACGATATCGAGGTCGCCCCCTCCGCAGCCAACGATCCGCAACTCTCGTCGGACAACCCGACCGTCGTCGCGCTGTTTGACTGGGCAAAGGTCAAGGCGAATTCGTGGACGCGCATGGCCTGCACGACCGGCGTGACCAACATGGACGAATCGCACCGGAGCGGGCAGGGCGTCGCCACCTATGCGCCCTCCTACTGGGCCGGCTATCCGTTCCGCTCCTATTACTACTCACGCGATTTCGCGCATCAGTTCGTCGGCGCGCACATGCTGGGGATGGATGTGCAGAACAAGGCGATGCTGGCCGCGTTCGCCGCCACGGCGAACGCGGCGCGCGGCGGCTACCCTGTCTGGGCGCTGAACTTCGACGGGTCCATCGGACTCACCGACTATTCGAGCGATACGTCGTTCGTGCGGGAGCTCCCCGCACCGTTCGAGCTTGCGCAGCGCATCGGGGACGGCTACCGCTGGACCGGCGACGCCGATTACGCGGCATCGGGCGGGCCGTTCTACGCATTCGTCAGGAACACCGCGAGTACGTTCGTCGACGCGCACTACGGACCGCTCGTCGACGGCACGGCCAATGGCCGGCAGGTCAAGGTCGCGCAGGAAAGCGGCGCCGACATCTGGGCTGGCGTGGCGAGTTACAACGAAGGCGCGCCGGGCAATCCGGTCGAGGCGGCCGACGCGCTGTCCAGCCAGTACCGCGCGTACGTCGCGATGCAGCAGCTCGCGACGGCGGCCGGCGATACGACGACGGCGACCACTTATGCGACCCGGGCCGGCGATCTGAAGACCTATTACAACGCGCCATGGAGCGTGTATTCGTCCACCGATTCGACCGACGTGGTGCGCTCCTACGATCCGTCGGCAGTCAAGTCGATCGCCTGGGGCGGCGAGATGAGCTGGTTCCCGCCGATGAAAGGGATCATGAACCCGGGCGCGCGCCGCGACCGGTACATGGGATGGCTCAACACCACCGCGCTCGGCCAGGCACCCGCCAACCTCGAAGCCGCGACCTATCTGCCGGACGCATTCTTTGCGGTTCACGACGGCACCACCGCGTGGGCGTGGATGCAATACGTGTACAACCGCATCAACGACGTCCACGGCGGTTACGGCAACAACTTCGTCAACGGAGACTATCCGGAGGTGTCGTTCACGCTCGTCGGCCAGGCGATCGCCGGGCTGCTCGGTGTCGAGCCCGACGCTGCCGCCGGCAAGCTGACCACCCTGTCGCAACTGCCGGCCACCGGCATGGCGTGGCTGCAGGTCTCGCACATTCCGATCGGCGCGGGGAAAGTCGCCGTGCGACATGACGGCGCCACGCGCAGCATGCTCACCAACGAGAACCCCGCTGGCGGAACATCCTATGCATGGCATGCGCGATTCGCGGGCGTCTACCCAACCGTTACGGTCAACGGCGTGGCGCGTGCGGCGAACACCGAACAACCTGAAGGCGGCGGCGGGGCGACCTACACGTACGTCGACGTGACGGTCGCCCCGCAAGGCACCGCGGTCGTACAGGTTTCGAAATAGGCACGCGGCGTGCGCCTGAACAAGAAGACATTCAAGTGGAGACTGGCATGGCAAGCGTAGTACTGAGAGGCGTGTCGAAGGCGTACGGCAGCGGTCTGCCGATCGTGCGGGATGTCGATCTCGACATCGCGGAAGGGGAGTTCTGCGTGTTCCTGGGTGCATCGGGCTGCGGGAAATCGACGTTGCTGCGCATGATCGCCGGGCTCGAGGACATCACGGACGGGGAAATCTTCATCGGCAACAGGCGGATCAACGAGGTGCCGCCCGCGCGGCGCGGCGTGTCGATGGTCTTCCAGAGCTATGCACTGTTTCCTCACATGACCGTCTATGAAAACCTGTCGTTCGGACTGACGCTGTCGCGCGTCGACAAGGCGACGATTCGCGACAAGGTGCTCGGTGCGGCGCGCGCGCTGCAGATCGAACACCTGCTCGATCGCAAGCCGCGGGCTCTGTCGGGTGGGCAGCGGCAGCGTGTCGCGATCGGACGGGCGATCGTGCGCGAACCGGGCGTCTTCCTGTTCGACGAACCGCTGTCCAATCTCGATGCAGCGTTGCGCGTGCAGACGCGCCACGAGATCGCGCGCATTCACCGCGAGATCGGCCGCGTATCGACGATCTACGTGACGCACGACCAGGTGGAAGCGATGACGCTCGCCGACCGTGTCGTGCTGCTCAATTCGGGCGAGGCGACGGGTCAGCACGGCAGTCTCGCGCAGGCCGGATCGCCGCTCGAGCTCTATCACCATCCGCGCAATCGCTTCGTTGCCGGGTTCATCGGTTCGCCGAAGATGAATTTCATCGACGCGGTGCTGGTCGACGCCGGGGAGCGGCAGGCGCGGGTGCGTATCGCGAGCGGCGAAATGCTGTCGGCCTGCGTCGATGCCCGTCGATTGCGCCCGGGCGAACCGCTCACGCTCGGCATTCGCCCGGAGGATTTCGCGCTCGGCAGCGAGAGGCAGCATCTCGTGCGCGAGGCGACCTGGCAGGAGCGGCTCGGCGAAGCGACCTACGTCTACCTGCGCGGCGACGACGCGGGGCAGCAGTGGATCGCCAGGCTGCCCGGCACGACGAACGTCGGTGCGGGCCACCGTCTTTCACTGTTCATGCCGCCCGACAAGCTGCATGCGTTCGACGGCAGCGGGCAGGCACTGCGGCGCTGCATCGACGAGGAAGCGCCGCTGTTGGCCTCGTACGCGTGACCCGGACGCAATCAACGCAACGATACAAGCGGCGCGACGCCGCCGCGAACCACAAGGAGGAGATCCCCATGAATACGCGAACGAACGTGTTGAAGACCGTGTTGTGCACATTGGCGACCACGGCCGCATTGAATGCCGGCGCCGCTACCCTCGTCATCAACACCGATACGTCCGATGTCGCGGTGAAGGCCGCGTTCGACGCCGCGGTGGACGGCTTCAAGGCGGAAAATCCCGACGTCGAGGTCAAGGTCAACCGCTTCGACCACGATGCGTACAAGACAGCGATCCGGAATTTTCTGACCGCCGACGCGCCCGATGTCGTGAACTGGTATCCGGGGCACAAGATGGAGCCGTTCGTGCGCGCGAAGCTCTTCGAGGACGTATCCGATCTGTGGGCGAAGGGGAATCTCGACGTCAAGCTCAAGTCGGCGGCGGCGGCGATGACGCTGGATGGAAAGAAGTGGGGCATCCCGTACACGTATTACCAGTGGGGCATCTATTACCGGAAGGACATCTTCGCGAAGTTCGGCATCGAGCCGCCGAAGACGTGGCAAGAATCGCTCGACGCGTGCGCGAAGCTCAAGGCGAACGGCATCACGCCGTTCGTCATCGGCACGAAGGAACCGTGGACGAATCTGGCGTGGTTCGATTACCTCGACCAGCGCGTGAACGGCTTTCCGTTCCACATGGCGCTGACGAGCGGCAAGGTGCCGATGACGGACCCGCGCGTCAAGGCCGTGTTCGATCGCTGGGATCAATTGACGAAGCCGGGTTATTTCCTTGCCAATCACGCGTCGTACACGTGGCAGGAGGCGGCCGCGTCGCTCGCGCAAGGAAAGGGTGCGATGTACCTGATGGGCAACTTCGTGGTGGCGCCGATGAAGCAGGCCGGCCTCGGCCCGGACAAGCTGGGCTTCATGCCGTTCCCGACGATCGATCCCGCGGTGCCCCGCGCGGAGGAGGCGCCGATCGAGTCGATCCACATCCCCGCCAACGCGCGGAACAAGGCCGACGCGCGCCGCTTCCTCGCCTACATGGCGCGCGCCGACGTGCAGGCCCGGTTCGGCGAGCGCACCGAGGAACTCCCCGTCAACCAGGATGCGCCGCCGCCGGGCGATCCGTATCTGAAGGCAGGCGCGGCGCTGCTCGCGAAGGCGCAGGGGCTTTCGCAGTTCTTCGACCGGGATGCCGCGCCCGAGCTGACCCAGGCCGCGATGGACGGATTCGAGCGATACATGCTGAAACCCGACACGCGCGGCGAAGTGCTCGACCGGCTGGAGCAGGTTCGCCAGCGCGTCTACAAATAACGATCGAATCGTGCCCCGGACGGATGCGGTGCCGCGTTCGTCCGCCACCGGAGGCTTCGTGCAATCCACTGCCACATCCGTCGGCGCCCCGCGCGTCACGTTCTGGGAGCGTCACCAGCGCGCGATCGCGCCCTGGCTGTTTCTCGCGCCCGCACTCGTGTTGTTCGCCGTCTACGTCGTCGTTCCGATCGTCCGCTCGATCGGCTTCGGCTTCTATGCGTGGGACGGCTTGAGCACGCCCCGCTTCGTCGGCCTGGGCAACTACTTCGAACTCCTTCTGGATCCCGATTTCTGGACGGCGTTCAGGAACAACGTCATCTGGCTGGTCGGCTTTCTGCTGGCCGTTCCTGCCGGCCTGTTCTTCGCGCTGTTCCTCAATCAGAACGTGTTCGGGATGCGGGCCGTCAAGTCGATGTTCTTCTTTCCGTTCGTGATCTCGCAGGCCGTGATCGGACTCGTGTTCGGCTGGTTCTACGATCCGTCCAACGGCATGCTGTTCCACGTGCTCCACTGGTTCGGCATCCCGCCCGTGGCCGTGCTGTCCGACGAGCGCTACGTCACGTACGGCATCGTTGCCGCGGGGCTCTATCCGCAGATCTCGTACTGCATGATTCTCTATCTGACGGGCCTGTCGAACGTGCGGGCCGACCTGATCGAGGCGGCCCGCCTCGAAGGCGCGCACGGCTGGTCGATGCTGCGTCGCGTCGTTCTGCCCCAGTTACGGCCCGCGACCTTCGTCGCGATCGTCGTGACGGTCGTCGGCGCGCTGCGCAGCTTCGACATGGTGTCGATCATGACCCAGGGCGGCCCGTACGGATCGTCGAGGGTGCTCGCCTATTACATGTACGAACAGGCGCTCGGCGACTACGGCTATCGCGTCGGCTACGGCTCGGCGATCGCGACGATCCTGTTTCTGCTGATGCTCGTCTACATCGGCTTCGTCATCGTTCGCGTCTACACGCAGGAAAAGGAGCTCGCCTGAATGTTTCCCACACCGATCGAACAGGCCAGCCGTTCCGCGCAATGGCTGTACCGCGCCGTGCTTGCCGTCGCGCTCGTCGTCTGGCTGCTGCCGCTTCTGGCCGTCGCGCTGACGTCGATTCGCGGGTCCGCCGACATCTTCGCCGGCAACTACTGGGGGTGGCCGAGCGAGTGGCGCGTCGTGGAAAACTATCGCGCCGTGTTCACGGATACGCCGCTGGCGCGCTATCTCGTCAACACCTGCCTGATCACGCTGCCCGCGGTGATCGGCGCGGTGGCCCTCAGCTGCATGGCCGGCTTCGCGCTCGGCGTCTATCGGTTCAGGCTGAACCTGCCGGTCTTTTTCCTGTTCCTGGCCGGCAACTTCGTGCCGTTCCAGATCCTGATGATCCCGGTCCGCCTGATGAGCCTGCAACTGGGGCTCTACAACTCCGTGCCGGGCCTTGTGCTGTTCCATGTCGCGTTCAATACCGGCTTCTGCACGTTCTTCATGCGCAATTTCATCATCGAGCTGCCGCGCGAGCTGATCGAAGCGGCCCGCATGGACGGAGCGACCGAGTTCCAGGTCTTCTACAAGGTCGTGCTGCCGCTCGTGCGGCCGGCAATGGCGGCGATCTCGGTACTGGTCTTCACCTTCGTGTGGAACGACTACTTCTGGGCAACGGTGCTGGTGCAGGGCGATCACGCGATGCCGGTCACGGCAGGGCTGAAGACGCTGAGCGGCATCTGGGTCGCTCAATGGCATCTCGTCGCGGCCGGGTCGATCGTCGCGGCCCTTCCGCCTGTCCTGATCTTTTTCTTCAAGCAAAAGCACTTCATTGCCGGCCTCACGATGGGGGCCACCAAAGGGTAAGACCTATGTTCGATACGAAACTGGTGTGCCTGAACGGCTCCAACGTCTGCATTGCACTGGAGGAGTCATCCGGCATGCCGCCGATATGGCGTCACTTCGGCGCGAAACCCGACGAACGCGCCGGCTTCTGGCGCGCAGCGAGCGCGCGACCGCACCCGCCTACGGTGCTCGACGGCGATCCGCCGTTCACGGTTCTGCCGACACACGGATTCGGCTGGTTTCACCAGCCAGCACTGGCAGGAGCCCGCCCGGGGACGGACGGCGACACGGACTGGGCGCAGCAATTCCGTCTCGACGAAGTTCGCCGAAACGAACACGGCATGGTGCTGAAGCTGAGCGACGAGCAAGCTGCGTTGGGCGTGACGCTCGGTTATGCGATCGACCCGGCGTCGGACGTCGTGACGATGTGGGCCGAGGTGGAGAACCGCGGGGAAACGCCGTTTCGCGTGGACTGGCTTGCCGCAGCGTCGGTGCCGTTGCCGCCCGAAGCAGACCAGGTACTGGGTTTCTCCGGGCGCTGGACACTGGAGTTCCAGGAAACACGCGAGCGCCTGGGCGTCGCGACGTGGCGCCGCGACAACCGGCGCGGTCGTACTTCCCACGACTCGTTTCCGGGCGTGATGATCGGTTCGTCGCTCGGGGACGATGAAGGCCATGTTTATGGCGCGCATCTCGGATGGAGCGGAAACCATTCGATCGTCGTCGAACCCATGGCCGACGGTCGTCGGCAACTCCAGTTGGGCGAGTGGCTGGCCCCGGGCGAGGTCGTGCTGCGTCCCGGGCAACGCTATCGCACGCCGTGCGCATACCTGTCGTATGGCGAGTGTGGCCTGAACGGACTGAGTGCCGGGTTTCATCGCTTCGTTCGCGCGCACATGCTGAACTCGCCGCAGCAGCCCATGCGCCCGCGTCCCGTCATGCTCAATACCTGGGAGGCCGTGTATTGCAAGCATGACCCGGCGGATCTCGAGGAACTGGCCGGTGCCGCCGCGCGTCTGGGAGTCGAGCGCTTCGTGCTCGACGACGGCTGGTTTCATCGACGCAACAACGATCGCGCGGGGCTGGGCGACTGGTGGCCCGATGCCGACAAGTATCCGAGCGGGCTTGCGCCGCTCGTCGAGCGCGTGCGCGGCCTCGGTATGGAATTCGGGATCTGGATGGAGCCGGAGATGGTCAATCCGGATAGCGAGCTGTATCGCGCCCATCCCGAGTGGGTGCTCCGGCTCGACGGCAGGCCGCTGGTGACGGGGCGCAACCAGCTGGTGCTCGATCTCTCGGAGCCCGATGTGGAGGCGCATCTTTTCGAGCGGGTCGGTGCTTTGTTGCGCGAGCATCCGATTTCCTACGTCAAGTGGGACATGAATCGCGATCTTGCGACCGCGGGCCATCGCGGCCTCGCGGCCTACCGTCGCCAGACCTGTGCGTTCTATGCATTGCTGGGCCGGCTGCGTCGCTCGTTTCCGTCGGTGGAGATCGAGAGCTGCGCATCCGGTGGGGGGCGTGCCGATTATGGTGTGCTGGAATACGTTCAGCGGATCTGGACGAGCGATTGCAACGACGCGCTGACCCGGATCGACATCCAGCGCGGCTTCCTGCGTTTCTTTCCGCCCGAGGTGATGGGCGCGCACATCGGCGCGGAATGCTCTCATACGACGGGGCGACGGCATACGCTGGCATTCAGGGCCGCCGTCGCGATCTTCGGTCACCTCGGGCTCGAAATCGATCCGCGAACCTTCTCCGCCGAGGAATTCGACGAAACCCGCCGCTGGATTGCGCTGTACAAGACGTGGCGGCCGGTCCTGCACGGCGGAACCCTGCGGCAGGGGCATGCCGGAAGTGCGCTGTCGTGGACCCAGGCGGTCGCCGACGACGGGATGTCATCGCTGCTGGCGGTCTATCGATTGCACGAGGATAAAACGCGCTATGCATTGCCGCTGCGCATCGAGGGACTGCGGCGCGATGTCGTGTATCGCGCCCGCTTCCTTCATGTGCCCGTCGCGCCGCACTTCGTGCATCAGACCGACCTGTTTGAGGCGATGGCCGGCGAGGGCGCGGAGTTTTCGGGGGCGACGTTGCTGGACATCGGCGTGCCGCTGTCGCCGCTGCCGCCCGAATCGTGCACGCTGATCGCGCTGGAGCCGGTGAGGAACACGGCGTAAGCAGTCGGTTCGACGAGCCGTGCGTCGAGCGCCTGTTCGTGACGGTTCGTCAGCAGGGGGGGCGATCTCGTGCGGCTCGTCTACCCATGCTTCGCATCGCCGCCCGCGAGCGGGATCGATCGAGTTTGCTGCACTGCACGTTCTGCTGCGCCGAGAAGGATTGGTTCAGAACCACAAACGGACCGAACGGCTATACCGCGAAGAAGGCCTGTCGATTCGCTTGAAGTGTCGAAAGAAGCGCCCTGGCCATCTGCGCGTGGTGATGCCGATGCCCAATGTGGACAATGGACTTCGTTGCGGATGCGCTTGCGAATGGCTGGCGCGCTCGGATGTTGACCATCACCGAAACTTGGAACCGGGAGTGTCCACACACCGCGGTCGACTTCTCGCTGACGGGTGTACGCGTGGCGCGTGTGCTCGAGCAGTCAAGGCAACGACGATGTCTCGACCTGATTCAGGTTGATAACGGCCGGAATTCGTGAGCAAGGCACTCGACGCCTGGGTGCACAAGCATGGCGTCAAGCTGACGTTTATTCGCCGGGTGAGCCGGTGGAAAACGCGAACATTGAGCGCTTCAACGGCCGACTGCGCGAAGCGTGTTTGAACCAGTACGCGTCCGTCAGTCTCGACGATGCACGCAGGCGTATCGAAGCGTCGCGCATGGACTACAACTCGATGCGTCCGCAGAGTGCCTTGGGGCAACTGGCGCCGGACCCATTTCGGCAACTGCATCAACCGAACACCGACGAGCCACGAACTTACGAATGGTGTACTCGGCGGGGGTAAGGTCAGATCCGCCAGTCGGAAGTTTGCGGATCGCTTCGCGCTGCAGCTTTCGTGAAGCGTGATGACAACATCAGATCGAGAATCGATCGATATCGGGAGGCGGCGCAGATCGCTGATCGACTGCCTGCTCTGATTGGAATAGTGGGTGGCCCTCGGAATAGGGTGCTATTGGAACAAAAGTCCGTGCCGATGATAACTGTCAATATTGACAGGGATTGTTCCAATTCGAGTTGCTGCCGAGCAGCCGACAGCATCGCATCGCCTACCCGTTCCGTCCAGGGACGGGCGGATGATTTCTTACGCGTGACGCCATTTTGCCAACGTGGGCAGCTCGCGCTCGGTGGCCGCATCGTCCAGACGGGTCCAGCTATAAAACGTGCCGCCCCATCCCGGAACGGGTAGCGGGGTTGCGCAGTGAATGTCCGCGAGGCCCGGTCGATAGCCCTGAGCTGGCCAGAACAGCGGCATGATGCGGCGCGCTTCCATGCCGCGGCACAATTCGGCCGGTCCACCCGCGTCGGCCACGATATCGCAGTGGAACGACCAGTCCTCCTCGTTCCAGGCGAGAAAGACACTTGGCGCACCGGCGGCGTCAAACATCAGCACCGCGTCCTGATTGGGGCGCCAGTAGTATTCGACGATGCCTTCCCGCGCGGCCACCTCATCGATCAGCTTGACGATCCGCGGATCCCGGTAGGTCGCCCCCGCTTCATGCAGGCTGATGTGCCCGCGGGCTGCGCAGAACTTGCGTTTCGCGTTGTCCAGCACCGCTGCCAGCTTGCGGGCCATCTCGACGTCGGTTTTCTTCAGATAGCAATCGATCAGTCCCGCGTTGAATGCGTCCACCGCCTCGCGCTCATCGGCGACGCCGGTGAGCAGGATTTTCATGCAGTTCGCGTTGCGGATGGAGGCGAGAAACCGGATGCCGTCGACCTCCGGCATCGAATAGTCGACGACTACCGCGCCCACTGCCTCAAATCGGGCGAGATCGGTGAGCACATCATGGCCGATCGCATTTCCGCCGGTCTTCTCCGCACCAAAATAGTCCGCGGCGGTCGGCGGCATCTCCGCGTTACGCGACGATACGAAGTCGAGCGCCGCCCGCGGCTCCGTAAAAAAGCGGTTCAGGTGTTCGTCCGGAAATATGCCCCGCAGTGCCTGCAGGAAATCCGGATTGTCGTCGACAAACACCACGGACACGGGATAGAGCACCGGCTGCCTAACGAAGGATTGCATTCGAGTCTCGATAAATCAGCAAAGGAACGTGCGGTACCGGAGACGCATGACCGCGAACGACGGTCGCATTGCACGACCGCGCCAATTATCCGGCGAAAGTGCGACGCGCATCAACTGCTCCTCATCCGCGCATTCGCCACGTTTCGACCGCGCCGCTCAGCGGAAATGCACGGGGAGAATCGGGCCATTCCTTCTCGTTGAAGGAATGCGCCGCTACCGCCAGTAGCGACACAAGGAGTTATCCATGTTGACGCGAGACGCGATTCTTCACGTTCTTTCCAACGAAACGGCACATCTGTCCGAGAAAACCTTCCACCACGTGGTCGACATTTACCTCAAGGATTCCAATGCCTTCATGAACACCTATTTCTCACGCTATTTCGAATGGCAAGGCGTGTGCCGTGAACGCTGGTTTCACGAATGCATCCACAACAACCTGCTGGCGGCCGGCGGGTCGTTCGTGACGAAGCGCGCGCATCAGGAATACGTCCACGAGACGTTTCCGTTCCAGCGGGTCGACTGCTATCTCAATACGTTCGAGGTTCGGCAGTGTTCGGCCTATCTGCTGTTTCGCTTCTACGTTGACGGACGACAAGTGTCGCTGGGGTATCAGCAGATCGTGTTTGCCGGTTCCGACAAGCGGATCCGCCGGTTTCCGCCGGGCATCATCGAGCGGGTCAAGGCGTATGAACTGATCCTGCCGTCCGCCGCGAACTGAATGTGAGACAGCCTTACCCGATGCGATAGCGTCGGGTGGGCGCCGGCGGATCGCGCAATGCCCGGTCCGCCGGCGAACCGGGCTCCGGCAGCCGAATCGTGAACGTGGTCCGGACGCCGGGGACGGATTCACACGCGATGGTGCCGCCGAGCGCCTCGCATACGCGGCGACAGAAGCTCAAGCCCATGCCGGCGCCGCGACCGTGCGATTTGGTTGAGAAGAAGGCGTCGAAGATTCGAGGGAGCACATCGGGGGCGATGCCCGGGCCCGTATCGCTGAAACGCACCATGCAGTAACCGTTGCTGCGACGGGCCTCGATCTCGATCTGCCCACGGCCGTTTGCGTGGATCGCGTACAGGGCGTTTTTCAGCAGATTGAAGATGACGAAGATCACGAGCGAGTCGGATCCGGAGAACTGAAGGTCCGGATCGATCGAGTTGACCGATACGCGGTCTCGCTCACCCACACGGAAGGGAAAGCGATCCACCGCGGCGTCGACACAGGCCCGTATCGGACAGGCCGCGAAGCCGTGGCGATCGAGTCGGTCCAGCGTAAAGGACGCCAGGGACATTTCGACCACAGTACTCGTGGTGTCGACCTGGCGCCGGATCGACGACGCGAGCGTCGGCAGCCGCTCCAGCTGTTCAGGATACAAACCGTCGGCGCACAACCGGTGCTCCACCGCTAGCCGATACCCGCGCAGCAGCACCGGCAGGACGCTCCGCAGTTCGTCCGCGTGCAGGCCGATCGCCGCCAGCGGCGTGGCCACTTCATGCGCGACCGTCGCGGCCAGCAGATAGGGGCCCATCAGGCCATAGCGGACGATCGACGTTGCGAGAATCCCGAGACTGATCGCGATAACCAGCACCCCCACGGGATAGAACTCGACTCCGTAGTTCACCGCATAGTCGGTGGCCGCGAGCGAGTAGAGGCCCAGGCTGACGAGACATTGGGTGAGCAGTTGCCGGACGTCTCGCGCTCGCTCCTGTCGTCTTGCGTCGATCAGGAGCCAACCGCTGCGGCCGACCAGGAATACCGTCTGCGCGACGTGCAACGGATGCAGTGGGCCTGCCTTCGGATACGGGCCAAAGAAATGCAGGCGGAATCCATCGACGACCACATTGCTCGTGACCAGCAGCACAGCCAGCAGGACGCAGAGTCCGTAGGATGCGAACATGATCGGCCGCTCGTCCCGACGCGACACGATCTCCGTCACGAAATGGTAGAAGGTCGTCGGCAGAAAAAGGATGAACAGATAGCCTGCCTTGACTAACAAGTTGGCAACGTCCGCCTCGGTCGTCTGGAACAGGAAGGCCCACGTTCCCTGCCAGACGAAGGTCGTCGCGCACATCAAGACGAACGGGACGGATACGCGCGTGAGACCCTTGGTGGCCAGCACGTAGAGGCCAAACCCGAGAAACAAGGCAGAGACAAACGCGGGCAAGATCGAGTACATGATGCGTGAATCCACAATGTTCACTGGTCGCGCACCACTGAACTGTCTTGGCCGGTGCCATTCACCAGAGCAGCACGCAGCGGTAGGCGAGCGGGTGCGGCGGGTTTGTACATGGGGTCTCCCCGCATCACAATTGTCGATCACGCGCGCGACGGGTCCCGAACAGGATAGTCGAATGCCATCATGATGAGGAGTTGGCCATGGATTTCAACTTGGCCGCTACAAGCTATGTCCCCGCGATTGCATTCGTCATCGCGATCGCGCGAGCTATCGCAATGACGAATGTCAAGTACCGCGCCGCAACTAAAGCTGCTGACGATCGTGTGAAGCAGGAACTCGAACAGGACAACAGTCTACCCCGGGGAACTGCCCGACTGGCGGGTGAATCGTCATCGATTTGCAAGCGAATTCTCGAAGCAATCGCATCGATCGAGTACAAAATCTCGAATAATCGGCCGACCCGATACACCTGTCCGGGAGCCCGCGTTCCCTTTCATAAAGAATGACGTCAGACGGATAACAGATGCCTGCTTGCGGCAAGCACCGCATGCTACGCTTTAACACGGGGTTTCTCGAATATTTCGCGCCGCTCGAAAATTGCATGGATGACCAGATCGAAAGCGCCCTCGGATGAATGGGGGGCGAGCAGCGGATTTCATGGAACGACGATGTCGGCCGCCGCCCCGAAGAAGAAGGGCGCCGGCGTAAAGTCGCCGAAAAATGCGGTCTCCGGGGCGAAGCATATGGCGTGGCAATGTTAATTGTGCGAAGACCGCAGGGCATACTTCCGACATTAACTGCAAGCAAGGTAAGGGCGCCGGTCTGAAGCGGCTGGATGTTGATGCAACATTGGGAGTCGACGGGTTTAGGCCATGCGACGATGCGCTGGCGTTACCCAATGCGGCGTGAATAAAAATCAGACAGAGAGTATTCGATTTCACTGGATATTATTGTAGGCGCGGATCGGAATCCCTTATCACGCTTAATCAGGCTACCTCCGTGAAGTGCATCGAAATCAAGGGGATCCCGGAAAGGTAGAGGTTCAGTTGCTTCGGGCGTGGTTGCACGAGGCAAGATCGCACTGTGAAACCCATTGCGCCCGCTGCATCGCTCGATGGCCCGTTTCCGTTGCGTGGGATCCGGCTGCGACGCATGAATTTCTGTCGATTCGACGCCGGAAAACGTAACACCGGCAGACATAACATAAGCATCCGGACGCTGATTTGCCAACGTGTCACTCATAACAAGGAACTTCGATGGCGCATCGCATGTACATGTTCAATCTGCAAGACATCGGTCCGGTCGACACGCCATGTCTGAACATGGTGGAGTGGAACTACGACTTCCCGACGATGTTGAGTCCGCTGCTGGCGGTAGCGCCATTCGACAGGACCTACGGCGCGATACCGGGCGAGCAGTCGCTCGATCTGCCGCCGACTGATGCCCAGCCGTGCCGCTGCACGCATCGTCATCGTGATCGTCCCAGTCGCGTTCATCGTCGGCGCTCCCTCAGGGTGCAGACGATCAACCTACAAGCCAAAACACGACATTTTTATTTAGCGGAAACACGACATCTGAACTTGGGACCTACACCGGCCTAATGGATTATTTGACATAATGCTGATTATCACCGTCAAATTTTGTAGTGGCTAGATAGAAATGTCCGCTTTTGGCTACATAGAAATGTCCGCTTTCGTGCCGCGTAAGCTGTCCGGCCGCCGGGTGTCCGGCGCCGGAGGCTGCGATGGCTGCAACGGAGCGGATCACGATGACGATGCGGGAGCTGGACCGGTTCAAGGTCATTCAGGACGTAGCCGACGGCAAGCTCAAGCCATGGCGTGCGGCCGAACGGCTGGAGTTGACGACACGGCAGGTTCGCCGGCTGGTCG
>NZ_MDEQ02000004.1 GCF_001883705.2 Burkholderia catarinensis | reverse complement strand
CTCGTGGATCTGCTGGCAGCGCGCCCCGCATTGTTCGCAGTACATCACCTTGCTGACCGGCTTCAGATACAGCGACAGCGTGTGGCTTTCTCCTTCCGGCCATTCCACCCGCTCTAACCGATAGCCGGTCCAGCAACCCAGCGCTTGAAGTGCCTTGCGATCGAGCAATTCTTCCTCCTGACCTCCTAAAGTCAGGCGTCAGATTACGCAATCGCCCTCAAACCCTCCACGGTTTCCTGCGAAGAACCATAAAAAAGGCAGGCCCCGGTTGCCCGGGCGCCTGCCCTTGTCCGGACGACGGAAGCCGCCCGGAAAGCTTGCGTACGCTTACGCGTGGTCGCCGATCACGTTGATCGTGACGTCGACGACGACGTCCGTATGCAGCGCGATCTGGACGTTGTGCTCGCCGATCATCTTCAGCGGGCCTTCCGGCATGCGAACCTGCAGCTTCTCGACTTCGAAACCTGCCTTCTTCAGCAGTTCCGCGACGTCGCCGTTCGTGACCGAGCCGAACAGACGGCCGTCCACGCCCGACTTCTGCGTGATTTCGAACGCCTGGCCGTTCAGCTTCTCGCCGACTGCCTGCGATGCCGCCAGCTTTTCAGCAGCGATCTTTTCGAGTTCAGCGCGGCGCACTTCGAATTCGGCGATCGCTTCCTTCGTTGCACGGCGAGCCTTGCGGTTCGGGATCAGGAAGTTGCGAGCGTAACCGTCCTTGACCTTGACGATATCGCCGAGGTTGCCCAGATTGGCGACTTTTTCCAACAGAATGATTTGCATTCGAATTCTCCTTATTGCGTCGCCTGATTACGCCTTGTGCTGATCGGTGTACGGCAGCAGCGCGAGGAAACGCGCACGCTTGATTGCCGTGTCCAGCTGACGCTGATAGTGCGACTTCGTACCCGTCAGGCGAGCCGGCGTGATCTTGCCGTTTTCGCCGATGAAGTCCTTCAGCGTATCCGTGTCCTTGTAGTCGATCTGATCGACGCCGGCAGCCGTGAAACGGCAGAACTTCTTGCGCTTGAAGAGCGGGTTTTGTTGCTGACGACGCTTGTCGAATTTCTTACCAGT
Organism: Burkholderia catarinensis; assembly: GCF_001883705.2. GTDB lineage: Bacteria > Pseudomonadota > Gammaproteobacteria > Burkholderiales > Burkholderiaceae > Burkholderia > Burkholderia catarinensis. The sequence goes on along the minus strand of NZ_MDEQ02000004.1, from coordinate 411,948 downwards.
CGGGCGGGGCATGATTTCAGTCCTTTCCAATGTCCTGCAATGCTGTGATGTGAAACACCAAGGTTCTCGCGTTGCGGCTTTTCTTTGCCAGGAAGCCCGTGAACAGCGTCTCGACGCCCATTTCACGGCTTTCCAGCCTGCCGCTCGCCTCACCGGCCGCCACCGCCTCGATCGTCATTTCGACCTGGCGGGGAATGCCTGCTTCGACGACTTCCGTGCGGTGCTGCAACGTGGCGCTTGCGATCGGAACGCCGGCCGGCGTATATCGCACCGGTGCGCGTTCGACGACGCTTGCCGTCAATTGCAACTTGTTCACGTGAGTGCCGCGCTCCTTGATGGCTTAATGAATGACGAACTTAAGCCTGCGCTTCGGTCGGCTGAGCTGCGGCCGCCTTCTTGGCTTCTTCGCGCTGAACTTCCTTCATCATCGGCGACGGGCCGGTCTCGGCCTTCTTCATCTTGACGATGAGGTGACGCAGCACGGCGTCGTTGAACTTGAACGCGTGTTCGAGTTCGTCGAGCGTCGTCTGGTCGCACTCGATGTTCATGCAGACGTAGTGAGCCTTCGCGAGTTTCTCGATCATGTAGGCCAGTTGGCGACGGCCCCAGTCTTCGACACGGTGGATCTGACCGCCGTGCGACGTGATCGTGGTCTTGTAACGCTCGATCATCGCGGGCACTTGCTCGCTCTGATCGGGGTGCACGATGAATACGATTTCGTAATGACGCATTACACACTCCTTGTGGATTAAAGCCACCCGGGCGTCTGAACCGGTGTGGCAAGTGAGAAGCCGAAGATTCTAACCCGGATACAGGGCGCATGCAAGGCCAATCAACGATTCGCGGGCGGATTCGGCCGTGTTTTCAAAGACTTGAAGGGACGGCCTGTAAAGCGGCCGCCCTTGGGCCATTTCCCGATCGGGGGTCGGAGCATCGGCACGCGCCGGGCCCTCGGCCCGCCGCCGTGCCGTCACTCGCTGCGCGTGCCGGCGAGCCGCGCGTCGAGCGCCGTCCTGAATGCCGCAAGCGCAGACGGCTCGGCGTCGGTCACGGCCCACCATGTCATCCCGGCCGCGTCCCAGCGGTCGAGCGAATAGCCCTGCGACACGGTCGCGTACGGCGCCGCCGGCCCTTCCCCGGCCGGCCGCACGTAGACGTCGATCACGTGCTGCCGGTAACGATAGACGAGCACCGCGACACGGCGACGCCCGACGTAGTCGAGCCGGCCGCCGACCAGCGCGAAGCCGCTCGCCGCGAGATCCTCGACCGGCGGCGCATAGTCGAGCCGGCCGTTGAACCACGGCTTGACCGTGTGCCGGTCGGTCGAGATCACGTCGATGTCGCGCGCCGACAGGTCGGCCCGCACGTGGCTCGCGACGAGTTCGTCCACCGTGCGGTCAGTGTCGGCGTGGCGCGCGGACAACGCCATTCCGGCCGCCGCGGCAAGCGCCACCATCAGCGCGACGCCCCAGCCGAGCCCGGGCAGCGCGGCGACGCGCGGCCCCGGGCCGGCAGGTGCCGGGCGCGCCGATGCGCCGCGGCCGGTCGGCCAGGAGAACCAGCGGCGGCCTCGCGGCTGCGCTCGGGGCTCTGCCCGCGACTGCCCGTACGCCGGCCCGTCCGCCACCGCCGGCAACCCCGCGAGGATGCTCGCCCGCAACGCATCCGGCGCCCGGTGATAGTCGGCCTGCCGCACCGCCTGCACCAGCGTGACGATCCGCGCGCGCTCGCGGCGGCACGCGTCGCACCCTTCGACATGCTGCTGGACCCGCAACGCATCGGGCGCCGACAGCTCGCGGTCGACGTCCGCGTCCAGCAACGCTCGCGCTTCGTTACAGTCCATCGATAGCCTCCGATGCGGTTCCGCCCGCCGGCGCACGGCCCGGCTTGCCTTCGGTCGACGGCGCAGGCTCGCCGCCCAGCAGCGCGGCGAGCCTGCGCCGGCCGCGCGAGAGCCGCGACATCACCGTGCCGACCGGCACGTCCGCGATCGCCGCGATCTCGCGGTAGCTCAGGTCCTCCATCTCGCGCAGCACGAGCACCTCGCGGTATTCGGGCGGCAGCTTCGCGAGCGCCGCATTCACGAGCCGCACGTTCTCGCCGCGCAGCAGGTGCGCGAGCGGATCCTCCGTCGCGGGTTGCCAGTCGTCGGGAACGTCGGTGTCGTCGAGCGTGTCGGGCAGCGCCACCTCGTGCGCATGCGTGCGGCGCCGCCATTCGGTGTACCAGGTGTGGCGCACGATCGTCAGCAGCCACGGCCGCGCGTTGTCGCCGCGACACGAATCGACGAAGCGCAGCGCACGCATGCACGCGTCCTGGACGACGTCGTCCGCATCGCCGGCGCTGCCGCTCAGCCAGCGCGCGAGGTTGTACGCGGCGTCGAGATGCGGCAGCACGAGCGTGCGAAACCGCTCGCCGCGCGCGACTGCGTCGTCCGCCGCCCGTTCATCGACCGCCTGTCCGGCTTGCCCCACATGGCCTCCCTGGTCCCGGCGGCCGACGCCGCGCCCGTTCCGCGCACGGCGCCCGGACAGACCGGCAACGTGCGCGCTCGATGACCTTACCGTCGTTGCGTCGAGTTTATTCCCGCGTCGAGCGCATGAAGCGTTAAAAATCGCCGGACTGCCCGCGGCCGGGCCGCCCGCCCCGCTACGGCGTAGTGCTCCAGTACCCGGGGCGCGCATACGCGGCGCGCAGGTAGTCGATGAAATAGCGCACGCGCGCCGGCACGTAGCGCTGCTGCGGGTAGACCGCGAGGATGTCGTAGTCCGGCAGCGCGTATTCGTCGAGCACGGTTTCGAGTGCGCCCGTCTCCAGCTGCGCGGCGATTTCCCACGTCGAGCGCCAGCCGAGCCCGAGGCCTTCGGCCACCCAGCGGTGCAGCAGCTCGCCGTCGTTGCAGTCGAGATTGCCCGCCACGCGCATCGTCGCGATCTTGCCGTGGCGCTGGAAATACCAGCCGCGGTTCTGCCCGCCCTGCAGGTTGAAGGCAAGGCAGTTGTGCTTCAGCAGGTCGTCGAGCGTTTTCGGCCGGCCATGCCGGCGGAAATATTCGGGCGTGCCGCACACGACGCGCCGGTTCGACGCGAGCTTCACCGCGACGAAGTTCGGATCGACGGCGCCGCCGATCCGGATCGACAGGTCGTAGCCTTCGCGCACGAGATCGACGACGCGATCGGTCAGGTTGAACGACAACTGCATCTCGGGCTTGTCGGCGAGAAAGCCGGGCGCGTGCGGCGCGACGTGCTTGCGCCCGAACGCGGCCGGTGCCGACACGATCAGGTGCCCGCTGACCGCGCGCCGCCCGGCGGCCAGCTCGTTTTCGGCCTGGTCCCATTCGGACAGCAGCCCGCGGCAGCGCTCGAGAAACGCGGCGCCCTCCTCGCTGACTACCAGCCGCCGCGTCGAGCGGTACATCAGCTTCACGCCGAGGCGCTTTTCGAGCGCGTCGATGCGCCGCCCGAGCACCACCGGCGACACGCCCTCCTCGAGCGCCGCCGCCGCGAGGCTGCCGGCATCGGCAACCCGCACGAACGTCTCGATCTGCTTGAAGCGATCCATCTCCCGTCTCCGTCTCTGTGCCGACACCGGCGGGAAGCCCCGTCCGGCCGTCATTCCATACTTTTAGTTTCGAAATAAGCGACTGCGGCTGATCTTATCAAACCTTTCCTGCGTCCCTAAAGTGTTCCCAACAGACCCATTCGCAAGATCCGCCACATTCAAGGAGACATTCATGGCCAAGATGAGAGCCGTCGACGCAGCAGTGCTCGTGCTCGAGAAGGAAGGCATCCAGACCGCGTTCGGCGTGCCGGGTGCGGCGATCAACCCGTTCTACTCCGCGATGCGCAAGTCGGGGGGCATCAGCCACGTGCTGGCGCGTCACGTCGAAGGCGCATCGCACATGGCCGAAGGCTTCACGCGTGCCGCCCCGGGCAACATCGGCGTATGCATCGGCACGTCGGGCCCGGCCGGCACCGACATGATCACGGGCCTCTACTCCGCATCCGCCGACTCGATTCCGATCCTCGCGATCACGGGCCAGGCGCCGCGTGCGCGCCTGTACAAGGAAGATTTCCAGGCCGTCGACATCGAGTCGATCGCGAAGCCCGTCACGAAGTGGGCCGTCACCGTGCGCGAGCCGGCGCTCGTGCCGCGCGTGTTCCAGCAGGCATTCCACCTGATGCGCTCGGGCCGTCCGGGCCCGGTGCTCGTCGACCTGCCGATCGACGTGCAGCTCGCCGAAATCGAATTCGACATCGATACGTATGAACCGCTGCCGGTCTACAAGCCCGCGGCCACCCGCGCGCAGATCGAGAAGGCGCTCGCGATGCTCAACGACGCGGACAAGCCGCTGATCGTGTCGGGCGGCGGCGTGCTCAACGCGGCGGCGGAAGACCTGCTCGTCACGTTCGCCGAAACGATCGGCGTGCCGGTGATCCCGACGCTGATGTCGTGGGGCGCGATTCCGGACGACCACCCGCTGATGGCCGGCATGGTCGGCCTGCAGACGTCGCATCGCTACGGCAACGCGACGATGCTCGCGTCCGACTTCGTGCTCGGCATCGGCAACCGCTGGGCGAACCGCCACACGGGCAGCGTCGAGGTCTATACGAAGGGCCGCAAGTTCGTGCACGTCGATATCGAACCGACGCAGATCGGCCGCGTGTTCGGCCCGGATCTCGGCATCGTGTCCGACGCGAAGGCGGCACTCGAGCTGTTCGTCGCGGTCGCACGGGAATGGAAGGCCGCCGGCAAGCTGAAGGACCGCAGCGCATGGGTCGCCGACTGCCAGGAGCGCAAGCGCACGCTGCAGCGCAAGACGCACTTCGACAACGTGCCGGTCAAGCCGCAGCGCGTGTACGAAGAGATGAACAAGGTGTTCGGCCGCGATACGTGCTACGTCAGCACGATCGGCCTGTCGCAGATCGCCGCCGCGCAGTTCCTGCACGTGTTCAAGGCACGCAACTGGATCAACTGCGGCCAGGCCGGCCCGCTCGGCTGGACGATCCCCGCCGCGCTCGGCGTGCGTGCGGCCGATCCGAGCCGCCCGATCGTCGCGCTGTCCGGCGACTACGACTTCCAGTTCATGATCGAGGAACTGGCGGCCGGCGCGCAATTCAAGCTGCCGTACGTGCACGTCGTCGTGAACAACTCGTACCTCGGGCTGATCCGCCAAGCACAGCGGGCGTTCGACATGGACTACTGCGTGCAGCTCGCGTTCGACAACGTGAACGCACCGGAACTGAACGGCTATGGCGTCGACCACGTGGCCGTTGCCGAGGGCCTCGGCTGCAAGGCGCTGCGCGTGTTCAAGCCGGAAGAGATCGAGCCGGCGCTGCGTCAGGCGCAAACGCTCGCGCAAGAGTTCAGCGTGCCGGTAGTCGTCGAAGTGATCCTCGAGCGCGTGACGAACATCTCGATGGGCACCGAAATCGACGCAATCAACGAATTCGAGGATCTCGCCGAAAAGGCCGAGCACGCACCGACCGCGATCTCGATGCTCGACTGAACTGCAAGACATTTTTGACTGACCGACCGAAGAGGCTTAGCTCATGCCGAAGTTTGCTGCAAACCTGACCATGCTGTTCAACGAAGTGCCGTTCCTCGACCGCTTCAAGGCGGCCGCGGACGCGGGCTTCGACGCCGTCGAGTTCCTGTTCCCGTATCCGTACGCGAAAGAGGAACTCGCCGAGCGGCTCGAGACGCATCGCCTGCGCCTCGTGCTGCACAACCTGCCCGCCGGCAACTGGGACCAGGGCGAGCGCGGCATCGCTTGCCTGCCCGATCGCGTCGGCGAATTCCAGGAAGGGGTCGGCCGTGCAATCGAGTACGCGAAGGCACTGAAGGTGCCGCAGCTGAACTGCCTCGTCGGCATCCCGTCGGCCAGCACGGCGCGCGACAAGACGTTCGTCACGATCGTCGACAACCTGCGCTTTGCCGCCGACGCGCTGAAGCGCGAAGGCATCCGCCTGCTCGTCGAGCCGTGCAACAGCTTCGACATCCCGGGCTTCGCGCTGAACCGCTCGTCCGAAGGGCTCGACGTGATTCGCGCGGTCGGCTCGGACAACCTGTTCCTGCAGTACGACATCTATCACATGCAGCGCATGGAAGGCGAACTGGCCGCGACGATCGAACGCAACCTCGCATCGATCGGCCACGTCCAGCTCGCGGACAACCCGGGCCGCAACGAGCCGGGCACGGGCGAGATCAACTACGCGTTCCTGTTCGCCCTGCTCGACCGGCTCGGCTATGCCGGCTACGTCGGCTGCGAATACAAGCCCCGCACCACCACGACGGAAGGGCTCGGCTGGCTGCAAAGCGTCGCCGGCTGCGCACCGGGCTCGACGCGTCGCGCCGCCTGAGATCCGCCCTTCCCGCGGACTTCCCACCTACGCCCCTATAGGAGACTTTCACATGGCAACCATCGGTTTCATCGGCCTCGGCATCATGGGCGCGCACATGGCGCGCAACCTGCTCAAGGGTGACCACCAGCTCGTCGTGAACGGTGCGTTCCCGATCCCGGACGACCTGCGCGCCAGCGCGAAGGTCGTCGCGAATTCGACCGAAGTCGCGCAGAACGCGGACGTCATCGTCGTGATGGTGCCGGACACGCCCGACGTGCGTAACGTGCTGTTCGCCGACGACGGCGTCGCGAAGGGCCTCACGGCCGGCAAGCTCGTGATCGACATGAGCTCGATCTCGCCGCTCGACACGCAGGAATTCGCGAAGCAGATCAATGCACTCGGCTGCGACTACCTCGACGCGCCGGTATCCGGCGGCGAAGTCGGTGCACGCGAAGCATCGCTGACGATCATGGTCGGCGGCCCCGAGCAGGCATTCGAGCGCGCGAAGCCGCTGTTCGAGAAGATGGGCAAGAACATCACGCTCGTCGGCGACAACGGCGCGGGCCAGACCTGCAAGGTCGCGAACCAGATCATCGTCGCGCTGAACATCGAAGCCGTCGGCGAAGCGCTGCTGTTCGCCGCACGCTCGGGCGCCGATCCGGAGCGCGTTCGCCAGGCGCTGATGGGTGGCTTCGCCGCATCGCGCATCCTCGAAGTGCACGGCGCGCGGATGACGAAGCGCACGTTCGATCCGGGCTTCCGCATCGAGCTGCACCAGAAGGACCTGAACCTCGCGCTCGACGGCGCACGCAAGCTCGGCCTCGCGCTGCCGCATACCGCGAGCGCGCAGCAGCTGTTCAGCGTGTGCGCATCGCACGGCGGCAAGGCATGGGATCACTCGGCACTCGTGCGCGCGCTCGAGATCATGTCGAACTTCGAAATCGGCCAGACGCCGGCCGCGTAACGCAGATGTCACAACGCGCGTTTCCGCTGCAATGACGGATGCGCGCAACTGACGCACGCGATCCGGCCACGGCCGGTCGCATCGATGCGCGACGCACTCGCGCATCACGGTGGGGCGCCCCTTCCTGCATCGCCAACGGCGTGCGGGACGGGGCGAAAAACGCCGCTCTGGGCTGAGAGCGGCGTGGTGGGGTCCGCAGCGGCACCCGGCGGCGCCGGGGAAGCCTTGGTCGGTCAGACGTCGTCGTCGGGTGTCCGCCTGTCGGATTTCGCGTATTACATTTCTTTACGTTCAAGCGTGCGATTTTTCATGCAATCGTCGTCATGAACGCCTACACTTTCGGCACGCCTTTCGAGAAAACCGCCGCGCTTGCGTTCACCTCCGGTGACCGTGCCCAGCGCGGTGTTTTTTTCGCCACTTCACGGCGCGTTTTCTTTTCAACCACCTAAGGAGTGCAACGATGGGTCTTCTTTCGTTTATCAAAGAGGCGGGTGAAAAACTGCTGGGTCACGCCGATGCGCAAGCAGCGGAAGATCCGAATGCCGCGAACCAGACCGCGGCCGATGCGATCAAGAATTACATCAACACGCAGGGTCTCGACACGTCGAACCTGACCGTCGCATTCGACGGCGCATCGCGCACCGTCACGCTGTCGGGCAGCGTCGCCGACCTCGACACGAAGGCCAAGGTCAAGGTTGCGGCCGGCAACGTGCAGGGTGTCGCGGGCGTCAACGACGACGATCTCCAGCCGGACGATCCGGAAGTGCAGTACCACGACGTGAAGCCGGGCGACACGCTGTCGGCGATCGCCAAGGAAGTGTATGGCGACGCGAACAAGTACCCGGCGATCTTCGAGGCGAACAAGCCGATGCTGTCGAGCCCGGACCGGATCTACCCGGGCCAGAAGCTCGTGATTCCGCCGCAGTCCTGAGCACGCTTCGCCGGACTGACGCAAAAAAGGCAGGCCGATGGCCTGCCTTTTTCATGGGCGACGCGCGCCGCCCGATCGACGCTTGTCGGTTACCAGGTCACAGCGTATCGAACGCGCGTTGCAGTTCGTCGCGACCGTGAATCCCGTTCGCGAGCGCGAGCATCAGCAGCACGCGCGCCTTGAACGGGCTCAGTGACCCTGCGCTCACGAAGCCGAGCGCATCGTCGTTTGCGGCGCCGTTGCGCATCACATGCCCCGAACCGACGCGTGACGCGCGGACCACGGCAACGCCCGCGTTCGCCGCATCCGCCAGCGCCGCCTGCAGCGTCGCATGGATCGACCCGTTGCCGGTGCCCGCGACGACGAGACCGCGCACGCCGGCCGCGACGAGCGCATCGACGGCCGTGCGCGTCACGCCCGCATAGCTCGCGACGACTTCGACGCTCGGCCACGTTGCACCGATCGCCAGTTGCGTGTCGCGCGAACGCGTGACGCGGCGCGCGAATTCGACGCGGCCGTCCTGCACCCAGCCGAGCGCGCCGAGTTCCGGCGACCGGAAAGCGTCGACCGCGTAGGTGCTCGTCTTCACGACGTCGCGTGCGCCGTGGATCCGGTTGTTGAACGCGACCAGCACGCCCAGCCCGCGCGCGGCCGGATGCGCGGCCACCGTCACCGCATTCAGCAGGTTCAGCGGGCCGTCGGACGACAGCGCGGTCGCCGGTCGCATCGCGGCCGTCAGCACGACCGGCTTGTCGCCCCGGACAACCAGATGCAGCGCGTATGCGGTTTCCTCGAGCGTGTCGGTGCCGTGGGTAATCACGATGCCGTCGACCGCCGGGTCGGCCATCAGCGCGTCGATCCGCGCGGCGAGCGTGTTCCACAGCGGCAGCGCGAGATCCTTGCTGTCGATGCTGGCGATCTGCTCGGCGTCGATGCGCGCGACCGACGCGAGCGCCGGCACCGCGTCGACCAGGAAATTGACGCCGAGCGCGCCGGCCTGGTAGCCGGCCGTGCTGGCCGCGTCGGGCGCGGCGCCGGCGATCGTGCCGCCGGTGGCGAGCACGGCGATGCGCGGCAGGACCGCCTCGGACGGAGAGGATGCGGGGTTCGGAGTATTCATGGCCGCGATTGTAATGGCTCGCGGCCGTTATCCGGCAGGTTCCGGCGCAGCGGCCGGTGCGAGCCGCCGCGCGTCATGGTTTGTCCTGATCGCCCGGTCGGGCGCGCCGTCAACGGCCGGGGTGTCCGCAACGTTATAGGAAGTGCCGTTTTGGTGTTTTCACATTGATTTGCCATAATCGGAGCGCGCGGTGCGATGTGGCCCTGTCCTCGTCGCATCGTGCTTCGCGACGGCGTCGATAAAACGCAATTCACCCCATGGGAGTGTCGAAATGAAAATCCAATCGCTCGTAGCCGCCGTGCTTCTCGGTGGCATGCTGGCTTCCCCCGCGTTCGCGGCGAACAGCCAGCAGGACAAGATGAAGGCCTGTAACACCCAGGCATCCGGCAAGACGGGCGACGAACGCAAGGCGTTCATGAAGGACTGCTTGTCGGCGAAGCCCGCGAAGAAGATGACGCAGCAGGAAAAGATGAAGGCCTGCAACACCCAGGCTTCCAACAAGAAGGGCGACGATCGCAAGACGTTCATGAAGAGCTGCCTGAGCAGCCAGCCGGCCGCCTGAGCTCCGGCGCTCCCGCATCGAATGCCGCGCACCGCTTCGGCGAGCGCGGCATTTTTGTTTTCGTTGCACGCGCATCGACGCACGCGTCTCGCCTCTTCCCGCCCCGCTTTCCCGGCCCGCGTTGCCGGCGCCGCCACATGGTGCGGCAATTCGCCGCGTTTTCTTCTATGATGGCTGCAATGCGGCCCACCCAAGTACAAGAAGCGCCATCGGGCCGCCCTCGAGACGGACGCGCACGCGCGTCAAACGGAGGCATGGATGGCATGGAGACAACACCGCTGGTTCCGCCGCTGGCTGATCGTGATCGTGTTCTGGGCCGTGCCCGTCGCGATCGTCGCCGTCCGCGAGATCCGCGAGGAAATGGCCTACAACAAGGCGGACCTGCAACTCGCGCTGACCACCTGGCAGCTCACCGACGCGCAGCAGGCAGCCGGCGCCGCAGCGAAGTGCCACGGGGATCCTGACGAGGCGCGCGCGACCGGCTGCCCGGCCGACGTGCTCGCCGCCAATGCGCCGCGCCAGCAAGCGGCCCGCGACGAATACGTGGTGCGCCGCAATACGCTCGCGGGCTACCTGTGGCATGCGTTCGTCGGCTATTGGGTCGTACCGGCCGTGTTCCTGTTCGCCTGCGGCGTCGTGATCGCGCTGATCCGCCGGGCACTGCGCCGCCCGCCGATCAAGCCACCCGTCCCGCCCGTCACGCACTGACGCGGCCCGCAGGCGCTGCCCCCAGTCGACCCTCGTGTTCCCCGCACGTCAGACCAGGCGCCGCGCGTGACGCGCGCGCGCCGGTCCGTCCGTTGGCGCGCCGCGACACACCCAAACGATTTGACGCTCTTTCACGAACGAACGAAAAAAGGCTGTAATCCGCTGTGATATAACTGCCGACGTGATCCGCTCCTTGAGCGAGACTCACTCCGAACATCACCCGATGGAGAAGAACGATGCAAAAACGGAATCTTGTGCTGAAAGCCGCCGCTGCGCTCATCGTCGGTAGCCTCGCGCTCACCGGTTGCACCACCACCCCGGACAAGCCGGACAACGCTGCGACCAACGCGTCGAAGCGTCAGGCGATCGACTCGAGCGTCGACGCCACGCTGTCGCGCATGTATTCCACGGTCAAGGGTTCGCGTGAACTCGTCGCGAAGTCGCGCGGCGTGCTCGTGTTCCCGGACGTGATCCAGGCAGGCTTCATCGTCGGCGGCCAGTCCGGCAACGGCGCACTGCGCGTCGGCGGCAGCACCGTCGGCTACTACAATACGTCGTCGCTGTCGGTCGGCCTGCAGGCCGGTGCGCAGTCGAAGGCGATCGTGTTCCTGTTCATGACGCAGGAAGCGCTCGACGAATTCCGCGGCTCGGACGGCTGGGCAGCCGGCGCCGGTGCCTCGGTCGCGCTCGTCAAGATGGGCGCGAACGGTGCAGTCGACACGACCACGGCCACCGCACCGGTCCAGGTCGTCGTGCTGACGAACGCGGGCCTGATGGGCGACGTGTCGATCAACGGCACGAAGGTCACGAAGCTCAAGATCTGACGCTGGCGCAATGCCCGTGCGCATCGTGCGCGGGCCATGCACAAACGGCGATGTCCTTGCGGGCATCGCCGTTTTTTTATCCGCCCGCGTTCCGCGTCAGGTCGTCGAGTCGATCACCTTGAAGCGCGAGCGCTTCTGCGCGCGGATCACCGACTGGTATACGTCGACGTACTGCTGCGCCATCCGGCGCGACGTGAAGCGCTCCTCGAAGCGCTGCCGCACGCGCGCACGCGGCAGCAGGTGCAGCCGGTTCACGGCGGCCACCGCGCTGATTTCATCCTCGACGATGTAACCCGACACGCCCTCGTCCACCACTTCGGGCACCGCACCGCGATTGAACGCGATCACCGGCGTGCCGCACGACATCGCCTCGATCATCACGAGGCCGAACGGCTCCGGCCAGTCGATCGGAAACAGCAGCGCATGTGCGCCCGACAGGAATTCGGCCTTCTGGTGATCGGCGATCTCGCCGATGTATTCGACATGCGGCAACGCGAAGAGCGGCTTGATCTCACGGTCGAAGTATTCCTGGTCGGCCGCATCGATCTTCGCGGCGATCCGGATCGGCAGCCCGCACTGGCGGGCGATGCGGATCGCCGTGTCGACACGCTTCTCCGGCGAGATGCGGCCAAGGAACGCGAGATAGCGCGGCTCGACGGGCTGCGGCATGTACAACGTGTCGGGCAACCCGTGGTAGACGGTCGTCAGCCATTTCGCCTGCGGCAGCGGCTGGCGCTGCGAGTTCGAAATCGAGATCACCGGCGCCGTGTTGAACGTGTCGAACACCGGTTGCTGCTCGGGCAGGTCGAGCCGGCCGTGCAGCGTCGTCACGTAAGGCGTTTCCTGCCGGTTGAAGACCGAGAACGAGTAGTAGTCCATGTGGAAATGGAGCACGTCGAAGTCTTTCGCGCGGCGCGCGACCGTCTCCATCAGCAGCATGTGCGGTGCGACCCGGTCGCGGATCGACGAATCGAGCCGCAGCGCACGCGGCCAGACCGGCTCGAGCTTCGCCCGCGTCGTCGAATCGCCGCTGGCGAACAGCGTCACGTCATGGCCGAGATCGACGAGCGCCTCGGTGATGTAGGACACGACGCGCTCCGTGCCACCGTACAGCTTCGGCGGCACGGATTCGGTCAGCGGGGCGATCTGGGCAATTCTCATGATCCACGTCTCCTGTGTCCTGTCCCTTGTTGCACGGCCGGCGAGCGTTCGCGCGTCCGCGCCCCCATGCCACGCCGGCCGGCACGGCGCCGGCCGGATATCTCATTATTATTCGCGATCCCGATGCCCGGAACCGCCCGTCTTTCATTTTATGGGCGTTGTTACAGACAGGATACATTCCGCTCGCCGAATCCGATCGCACCGCGTCGGGCGCGGCCGGACCGATCCGGCCCGCCCAGGCGACGATTGCGGCCGAATGCACGCCACCCTGCCCGTCAACGCGACGGCCACTTCCATGCCGGCAAGTCGCGCGTGTCGGCATCGACGAGCGCGGTCGCGCCGAGCTGCTTGTCGAGCACCAGCGATTCGCAGCCGGCCTCGCGCTCGAGCGTTGCGATGAGCCGCGCCGCATGCGACACGACGAGCACCTGCGAACGCCGCGCGGCCTGCGCGATCAGGCGGCCGAGCGCCGGCAGCAGATCCGGATGCAGGCTCGTCTCCGGTTCGTTCAGCACCATCAGCGCCGGCGGCCGCGGCGTCAGCAGCGCGGCCGCGAGCAGCAGGTAGCGCAGCGTGCCGTCGGACAGCTCGGCCGCCGCGAGCGGCCGCAGCAGCCCCGGCTGGCGCATCAGCACGTCGAAGCGGCCGCGGCCGCCCGGATTGTCGATCTCGACCGACGCGCCGGGAAACGCGTCGTCGAGCGCCGCATCGAGCGCCGCGCCGTCGCCGATTTCGCGGATCGTCTGCAGCGCGGCGGCCAGGTCGGCACCGTCGTCCGCGAGCACCGGCGTATGGGTGCCGATGTGCGACTGGCGTGCCGGCGCCTGCGCATCGGTCCGGAAATGGTCGTAAAAGCGCCACGAGCGGATCCGTTCTCGCACCGCGATCATCTCGGGCGCGCCGGTCGGATCGGCGAATTCGGTCATCATGCTGTCGAAGCTGGCAACCGGCTGTGGAATCGTCTGCCAATCGCCCGACGCGGTGCGCGCGCGAATCTGCGCGCCCTGCCGGTCGACCAGCAGCGTCGACGGACGCAGCAGCGCGCCGCCCCAGATGCATTCGCGCTTGACCACCGGATCAAGCCCGAACTGCGAGCGGCTCGGGATCGGCAAACCGAGATCGATCGAATAGCCGAAATCGTCGCACGCGAAACCGAGCTTCAGGCTCACGGGCCCCTGGCGCACCGTGCCGGTGACCGGCGCGTCACCGGCCAGCATCGCGCGCGAGAAGCGCTCGGGGCCGGCCCACAGCGTCGACGGCAACCCGCCCTCGCGGGCGAGCGACGGGATCACGCGGCCCTGCGCGGTGTCGGCGAGCAGCCGCAGCGCGCGGTACACGCTCGACTTGCCGCTGCCGTTCGGCCCCGTGACGACGTTGAGCGCCGCGAGCGGCACGATCAGCTCGCGCAGCGAGCGGTAATTGGCGATGGCGAGCGTCTTCAGCGCGGTCATGGGGACAAGGAATGGCGGACAGGCACCGGGCCGCTGTCAGCGGCCTTCGGCGGCCTGCGGGTCGGCTGCGGTGTTGGCCGCCGTGCTGGCGGCGGGCGACCGCGCGTGCGGCCGTTCGGGATTCGGCGCGTCCGGCGCGGAGTGATGCGGATACAGCTCCGTCCGGCTGCGCGGCAGGCATTGCGGATAGCGGTCCTGCAGGTACGCGATCAGCCCTTCGCGCACGCGGCAGCGCAGATCCCAGCACGACGACGAATCGGCCGCGCTGACGAGCGCGCGCAACTGCATCGTGCGCTCCGTCGCGTCGGTCACCTGCAGCACCTGCACGCGACCGTCCCACTCGGGCGCCGCATGGACGAGCCGCGCGAGCTCCTCGCGCAGCGGCGCGAGCGGCGTGCGGTAGTCGACCGACAGGTAGACCGTGCCGATGATCTCCGAACTGCTGCGCGTCCAGTTCGTGAACGGGTTCTCGATGATCCACTGCAGCGGCACGACGAGGCGCCGCTGGTCCCACAGCCGCACCGACACGAACGAACCGGTGATTTCCTCGATACGCCCCCACTCGCCCTGGATCACGACCACGTCGTCGAGCCGGATCGGCTGCGTGAGCGCGATCTGCAGCCCGGCAATCAGGTTGCCGAGTACCGGCCGCGCGGCGATACCGGCGACCAGGCCCGCGACGCCGGCCGACGCCAGCAGGCTCGCGCCCACCTGGCGCACGTTCGGGAACGTCATCAGCGCGGCGCCGGTGCCGATGATCACGATCAGCACCATCACGGTCCGCACGAGCACCTTGGCCTGCGTATGGATGCGCCGCGCCTGGAGGTTGTCGGCCGTATCGATCGGATGCGCCCGGATGATCGCGTCGCCGACGCCGGCCGCGAGTCGCACCAGCAGCCAGGTGAGCGATACGATGGAGCCGACCGCCGCCGCGGTGCGCATGCCGCGCACGAACGACATGCCGTCGTCCGCCTGGACCCACAGGAATTCGAGCGCCAGCAGCGCGAGCACGACGAGCGACGGCTTGTCGATGTAGCGCAGGATCGCGCTCATCAGCGGATACGGCTGCGCGATGCGCTTGACGATGCGTGCGCCGAGACGGTGCGCGACCGTGACGACCAGCACGACGATGACCGACACGAACAGCGTGCCGAGCCACGAATGCAGCGGCGCATCGGTGATGCGCTGCAGTTCCTCGATTGAAATCATCGGCGCCCGTCGGTTATGAGGCACTCACGCCTCGTCCTGGATGCGTCGGCGACGTCCGGGCAATGCACGCGCCCGGACACGGCATCAGATCAGTTGCCGCTCCTGCAGGGAAACGCCTTGCCGAGGCCGAGCGACACCGCGGTGCTCGCGTTGTAGTCGGCCAGCTTCGGATTTTCCGCGATGTACTTGCGCACCGCGTCGGTCATCTGCTGCGCGCGGATATCGGGCGGCAGGCAAAAATACTGGCCGACACGCGGCCCCGTGGTGCCGCCGATCGCGTCGATGGTGTTGTAGACGCCGTCGGCGGCGCCTTCGATATAGGCCGCGCACGACGCTCGCGACTTGACGTCCGTCTTCGCGCACAGCCGGTCGAGATCCGCGCCCGTGAAAGCCGCCGCCGACAACGGCACGGCAAACGCCGCGGCACAAAACATTGCGCGCAACATGGTGTTCCTTATGTCAATGCGGCCCGAGACCGCCTGCTGCGTTGGCCGGCGCGGCGCCGGGCGCCCTGCTCCGGCCGGAATCCGGCCGGGCGGGCACCGTCTGCCGCACCAAAAACCGTCATTTTGCACTCTTTTGCGCGTCTGCCGGCGCCGACGCGCCGATGCGCACCGTCCGCTTGCTCAGGATCGCGATCGCGTCCGGCGCGTTGTAGTGCTTCGCGAACTCGAGCGCGGTGATGCCGAGCTGGTTCTTCACCTGCGGATCGGCACCCTGGTCGAGCAGCAGCGTGACCGTCGACGCATGGTTGCCGCGTGCTGCCATCATCAGCGGCGTCGTGCCGTTCGGCGATGCGGTATCGATATATGCGTCGTGATCGAGCAGCAGCTTGACGACCGCGTCCTGGCCGTTGGTTGCCGCGTAGTGCAGCGGCGCCCAGCCCTTCTTGCTGACTTCCGCACCCTTGTCGATCAGCAGCTTGGCAAGGCCGACATCGCCGTTCAGCGACGCGAGCATCAGCGCGTTCTCGCCGGCCTTGTCGGTCTTCTCGAGGTCGACGTTCGGCGTCGTGGCGATCGCCGCCGCGACCTTGTCGGACTTCTCGCGCGCGGCGATCACCAGCAGCGGGTCGCCGTTCGGTGCGAGCGTGTTCGGATCGAGGCCGTTCTTCAGTTGCTTGCCGATATCGGCGATGTCGTCGAACTTGACCGCCTTGACGATCGCGTCGAGCGACTCGGCATGCGCGCCGGCGGCGGCGAACAGGCCGCTCGCGACCAGCGCGGCGGCGACGAGTACGCGTTTGGGCAGATGATTGGTCGGCTTCGTCATTGTTGTGGGCTCCTTCCCTGGGTTGTCGGCTGTGTGCGCGTCGTTAGCGGGCGATCTTGAACAGCCGGAAAAAGTTCTGCGTCGTCGCATCGGCCAGCGCCTCGACGGCGATCCCGCGCTCGGATGCGATAAAGCGTCCGACATGGCTGACGTACGCAGGTTCATTCGGCTTGCCGCGATAAGGCACCGGCGCGAGGTACGGCGAATCGGTCTCGATCAGCAGCCGGTCGAGCGGCACGCGCCGCGCGACGTCCTGCACGTCGGTCGCACTCTTGAACGTGACGATGCCCGACAGCGAGATATGGAAGTTCTGCGCGAGCGCCTGCTCGGCGACGGGCCACGGCTCGGTGAAACAGTGCATCACGCCGCCCGGCACGTCCGCGCGCTCCTCGGCCATGATCCGCAGCGTGTCCTCCGACGACGAGCGCGTATGGATGATCAGCGGCTTCATCGTCGCGGTCGCCGCGCGGATGTGCGTGCGAAAGCGTTCGCGCTGCCATTCCATGTCGGCGATCGAGCGGCCTTCGAGGCGGTAGTAGTCGAGGCCCGTCTCGCCGATCGCGACGACCTTCGGGTGCGCGGCCAGCTCGACGAGCTCCGCGAGCGTCGGCTCGCGCGCGTCCTCGTGATCGGGATGCACGCCGACCGACGCATAGACGTTATCGTGCGCGCCCGCGATCGCCAGGACCTCCGGCAGCGTCTCGAAATCGACGGACACGCACAGCGCGTGCGTGACGTCGTGTTCGCGCATGTTCTCGAGAACGGCCGGCAGGCGGTCGGCCAGGCCCTTGAAATTGATATGGCAATGAGAGTCGACGAACATCGTGTTTCCTGAATACGTAAGGCGGGCGCTCATGCGCTCGCCGGCGTGCCGCAACGGGCGGCGTTCGCGGGCCGGCCGGCCACGGTCGCGTCGCGGCGTGAGCCGGTCATCGTTTCAAAACCCGCAAGAAACAATGCCGGATCACGCGAACATTTCCCGATATCCGAGAAACAATTCCTCGAATACGAGCCGCGCGTTGAGCGGATGGTTCTCGACTGTCCGCTGCCGCGTCACGGCCTTCATGAAGCGCGCGAACGCGTTCGCGTCGACCGATTCCGCGCAGCGCGCGAGCGCCGCCGCGTGCATCGGGAAGTAGCGCGGCGTGCCCGCCATCCGCTGTGCGAGCAGATCGTACAGCCAGCGCTGCAGCCAGCCGAGCACCAGCGGCACCGGCAGCTTCTGCAACGTCTCGCCGCACGCGAACGGGTCGCATGCCGCACCGGCCGCGAGCTGCCCGAGCGTGTAATCGCGCAGCGGGCGGTTCTCGTCGCTCGCGAGCGCCAGCGCGGCGAGCGGCGCGCCGCCGACTTCGGCGAGCAGCGCGCTCGCATGGTCGACGCCCTGCGCCGCGAGCCAGGCCGCGGCCGCGTCGGGCGCCGGCACGGTCATCGGCCACTGCCGGCAGCGGCTGATGATGGTCGGCAGCAGGCGGTCGATGCGTGCCGACACGAGCAGGAACACGACGCCGGACGGCGGCTCCTCCAGCGTTTTCAGCAACGCGTTCGACGCGGCGACGTTGAGCGCCTCGGCCGGATACAGCACGACGACGCGCGCGCCGCCGCGGTGCGAACCGACCCCGCAGAAGTCGAGCAGCGCGCGCACTTGCTCGATCTTGATTTCCTTGCTCGGCGCACGCGTCTTCTTGCCGCCTTCGTCCGCGTCGGCCGGCTTTGCATCGTCCGCGGCGCCCGGCGCCTCGCCCGCCAGCGCCTCGGGCAGCACGATCCGGTAATCCGGATGGTTGCCCTGCGAGAACCAGGTGCAGGCCGCGCAGGCGCCGCACGGCTCGCCGTTCGGCTGCGGCGATTCGCACAGGAAGCCTTGCGCGAGATGCTGCGCGAACTGCAGCTTGCCGATTCCGGCCTGGCCATGCAGCAGAAGCGCATGCGGCCATTGCGCGCGCAGTTGCTGCAGGCGGTTCCAGTCGTCGGTCTGCCACGGATAGATCATGTGGTGCGTTCCTTGCGAATTTACAGCGCGGCGAGCACGCGTTCGAGCTGCCGGCGGATCTCGGGAATCGACTGCGTCGCGTCGACGATCGCGAAGCGGTGCGGCGCTTCTTCCGCACGCCGCAGGTACTCGCCGCGCGTGCGCGTGAAGAACGCGTCGGACTCGCTTTCGAACTTGTCGGGCATGCGCGCGGCGCCGCGGCGCTCGCTCGCGACCTGCGGCGCGACATCGAACAGCACCGTGAGGTCGGGCTGGAAACCGCCCTGCACCCAGCGCTCGAGCGTCTCGAGCTTGTCGCGCGGCAGCCCGCGGCCGCCGCCCTGGTACGCGAACGTCGCGTCGGTAAAACGATCGGACACGACCCAGTCGCCGCGCGCGAGTGCCGGCTCGATCACGAGCGCGAGATGCTCGCGGCGCGCGGCGAACATCAGCAGCGCTTCCGTCTCGAGATCCATCGGCTGGTTCAGCAGGATCTCGCGCAGTTTCTCGCCGAGTTGCGTGCCGCCCGGCTCGCGGGTGACGACGACTTGCCGGCCGGCCGCGGCCAGCTTGCCCTGGAGGCGTTCGCAGAACCATTGCAGGTGGGTGGTCTTCCCCGCCCCGTCGATGCCTTCGAACGTGATGAATTTACCGCTCGCCATTATTGACCTCGTATGTACTTGTCCACGGCCTTGTTGTGGTCGCCGAGCGTGTCCGAGAACACGCTCGTGCCGTCGCCCTTCGCGACGAAATAGAGCGCGCTCGTCGGGGCCGGATTGATCGCCGCCTGCAGCGCGGCCACGCCCGGCAACGCGATCGGCGTCGGCGGCAGCCCGCGTCGGGTGTAGGTATTGTAAGGAGTGTCGGCCTGCAGGTCGCGCTTGCGCAGGCGCCCGTCGTACGCGTCGCCGAGCCCGTAGATCACCGACGGATCGGTCTGCAGCGGCATGCCGATGCGCAGCCGGTTCGCGAACACGGCCGCGACGAACGCGCGGTCGGCCGCGTGGCCCGTTTCCTTCTCGACGATCGATGCGATCGTCAGCATTTCGTAAGACGTCTTGTACGGCAGGCCCGGCACGCGCGCCGCCCAGGCCTCGTCGATGCGCGTCTGCATCAGATGGTACGCGCGGAGGTAGATGTTCAGGTCGCTCGTGCCCTTGTCGAACAGATACGTATCCGGGAAGAACAGCCCCTCGCCGCTGCCGCGCTGCACCGCGTTGTCCGGCGCGCCGATCGCGCGCAACAGCTCGGCGTCGCTCATGCCGGCCGTCGAGTGCGCAAGATCGGGGTTCGCGTCGAGTTCCGCGCGCATCCGCTTGAAGGTCCAGCCTTCGATGACCGTCGCGACGTACTCGTTCACGTCGCCGCGCGCGATCTTCTGCAGGATCTCGTAAGGCGTGATGCCGGTCTTGAATTCGTAGTTGCCGGACTTGAGCCGGCTCGA
This sequence comes from Burkholderia catarinensis, assembly GCF_001883705.2. Lineage (GTDB taxonomy): Bacteria > Pseudomonadota > Gammaproteobacteria > Burkholderiales > Burkholderiaceae > Burkholderia > Burkholderia catarinensis. The sequence goes on along the minus strand of NZ_MDEQ02000004.1, from coordinate 391,986 downwards.
CAGCCCGAGCACGCGCGTGATCGCGACGAAACCGAGCGGCTCGACCGGCACGCCGCCGCGCCGGAGCTGCAGCGCGACACTCTTCACGCTGCTGCGCGGCTTGATCGTGACGTCGAGCGATGCCGAGCCCAGCAACAGCGGCCGGTTTGCCCAGTAATACCCGCCGCCCGCGCCGGCAGCGGCCACGACGACGGCCAGCGCCACGATCGTCGCGGCGCATTTCTTCAGTAGGGACATGGAAACGTGACTCAGGTAAGACCCATATAATACTTGCTCGCCTCCGTCAAAGTCAGGGTTGACTGTTCCCTCATTCCATGAGCACACCGTTCGCTTCACCGGCTGCCCAGGCCGCATCTGCCTCGCTCCCCGTTTTCCCCCGCCCGTCCGATGCCGATTTCGACGCGCCGGGCGCCTGCATGCCGCTTCCGCAATTCGGCGTGATCGACGTGGCCGGCGACGACGCCGCGACGTTCCTGCACAGCCAGCTCACCAACGACATCGAGCACCTCGATGCCGCGAGCGCGCGGCTGTCCGGCTATTGCTCGGCGAAGGGGCGCCTCCTCGGCTCGTTCCTCACGTGGCGTGCCGGCCACGGCGTGCGCCTGCTCGTGTCGAAGGACGTACAGCCCGCCGTGCAGAAGCGGCTGTCGATGTTCGTGCTGCGCGCGAAGGCGAAGCTCACCGACGCGAGCGACGCGCTTGCGGTGGTCGGCTTCGCGGGCGACGTGCGCGACGCGCTGTCGGGCATTTTCGATGCGCTGCCGGACGGCGTGCACGTGAAGGTCGACGGGCCGGCCGGCGCGCTGATCCGCGTGCCCGATGCGGCCGGCCGCAAGCGCTACCTGTGGATCGGCCCGCGCGCGGAAGTCGACGCGCGCCTCGCTGCGCTCGCCGGCACGCTGCCGGTCGTGTCGCCGGCCGTGTGGGACTGGCTCGACGTTCGCGCGGGCGAGCCGCGCATCACGCAGCCGGCCGTCGAACAGTTCGTACCGCAGATGGTCAATTTCGACGTGATCGGCGCCGTTAACTTTCGCAAAGGGTGCTACCCGGGCCAGGAAGTGGTCGCGCGCAGCCAGTATCGCGGCACGATCAAGCGCCGCACCGCGCTCGCGCACGTCGCCGGCGAGACCGATACCGTGCATGCCGGCGTCGAGCTGTTCCACAGCGACGATCCCGGCCAGCCGTGCGGGATGATCGTCAACGCGGCGGCCGCGCCCGCGGGCGGCGTCGACGCGCTCGTCGAGATCAAGCTCGCCGCGCTCGACAACGGCACCGTGCACCTCGGTTCGGCCGACGGTCCGGTACTCGCGTTCGACGCGCTGCCGTACGCATGGCCGACGGAAGCGTGACGCACTGACAACCCGTTCGCGCGCCGGCTCGCGAGTCGCAGCCGGCGCCCGATGTTTCCTGCGAGAGATTCGCCCGATGTGTCTGATTGCCTTCGACTGGCAGCCCGATGTCGCCGCCGGTCCCGTCTTTACCCTCACCGCCAACCGCGACGAGTTCTTTCGCCGCACGAGCGCGCCGCTCACGTGGTGGGAGGACGTGCCGGGCGTACTGGCCGGCCGCGATCTCGAAGCGGGCGGCACGTGGCTCGGCGTATCGCGCGACGGCCGTTTCGCCGCGCTGACGAACTACCGTGCGCCGTTCGACATCCGTGCGGGCGCGCCGACCCGCGGCAAGCTCGTGTCCGATTTCCTCCGCGGTCCGTCCGTCGCGCCGCTCGATTATCTCGGGCAGCTTGCCGAGCACGCGGCCGTGTACAACGGCTTCAACCTGCTCGTCGGCGACTGGACGCGGCGCGAACTCGCGTGGTTCTGCAACCGCGCGCCCGAGGGCGAAAGCAGTGTCGCCGCGCCCGTCGCGATCACGCCCGGCGTGCATGCACTGTCGAATGCGCGACTCGATACGCCCTGGCCGAAAGTGGTGCGCAAGCGTGCGGAGCTCGGCACGCTGCTCACCGACAATCCGACCCCGTCGCTCGACGAACTGATCGCGCTGATGCGCGACCCGCATGTCGCGGACGACGACGCGCTGCCGCACACGGGCATTCCGGTCGAGCGCGAGCGCGCGCTGTCGGCCGCGTTCATCGAGACGCCCGAGTACGGCACGCGCGGCACGACCGCGCTGCGCGTCACGCTGAAGGAAGGCGTACGGCTGACGGTCGAGATCAAGGAGCGCTGCGACGACGACGGCTCGCACCGCACCGTCCGCCCGGGCAGTTTCGAACGCGCATTCACGTTCGACCTCGACACGACGCGGCCGCGCTGAACGCGCGTGCCCCGCGCTACGGCGCGCGCGTCATCTCGACGTGCGGCACGCCGGCTTCGACGAACGGTTCGCCGACCGCCGCGAAGCCGTGCCGCAGATAGAACGGCACCGCCGAACCCTGCGCGTAGAGCCGCACGGCGGTTTCGCCGCGACGCCGCGCGGCATCGAGCAGTGCGTTCAGCACGGCTGACCCGGCGCCCTGCCCGCGCACGTCGGCCAGCACCGCGACGCGGCCGATCGTGCCGGACGGCAGCAGCCTCCCCGTCGCGATCGCGCGGCGTATTCCTGTCGCCGCATCGACCCGGTATGCAACCGCATGGAGCGACAGCGGATCGTCGTCGTCGAGTTCCCATTCCGGCGGAATCTGCTGCTCGCGCACGAACACCGCGTCGCGGATCCGCGCAGCGTCGCCGCCCAGTACCGTCCAGTCGCCCGTTTCCACCACGCCGTCCGTCATCGCTGCCCTCCATGCGGCGCGCACGCCGTCAAGCACCCGCCGTCAAACGTCGTCGAATGCAGCCTTCAGCGCCGCGACCGCGTCGGCATGTGCGGCCCGTACCTCGGGCACGTAGCCGCCCATCTTGAAGAATTCGTGGATCATCCCCGGATAGCAGACCAGCGTGACCGCGTTGCCCGCCGCACGCAACTTGTCCGCATACGCGGCGCCCTCGTCGCTCAGCGGATCGTACTCGGCCGTCGCGATCCACGCCGGCGCGACGCCCGCGAACGACGGCGCACCGCGCGTGCCGTCGAGCGGCGCGAAGCGCCAGTCGTCGCGGTCCGCCCGATCGCGCACGTATTGCGTGAAGAACCACTGGATCGTGTCCTGCGACAGCAGGTAGCCGTTCGCGAGCCGCGCGTGCGAATCGGTGTCCTGGTAGCCCGTCACGCCCGGATAGATCAGCATCTGCAGCGCCAGGCGAATGCCCGCATCGCGCGCGAGCACCGCGCAGACGGTCGCGAGCGTGCCGCCCGCGCTGTCGCCGCCGACCGCCAGCCGCGCGGCGTCGATGCCGAACGCGGCGGCCTCCCGATACAGCCACCGCAATGCGTCGTCCGCGTCGTTCACCGCGGTCGGGAACCGGTGTTCGGGCGCGAGCCGATAGCCGACCGACAGCACCGCGCATTGCGCCTCGTGCGCAAACATCCGGCACAGCGCGTCGTGCGTGTCGACGCTGCCGACCGTGAAGCCGCCGCCATGGTAGTAGACGAGCGCGGGCAGCGGCTCCGCGAGGCTCGGCGCGACCGGCAGGTACAGCCGCGCGCCGATCGTGCGTCCGTCGCGCGTCGGCACGACGCATTCCTCGACCGAATGCATCGCCGCCGGCGCGACGTCGAGAATCGGCGCGCTCTTCTCGTACGCGGCACGCGCCTGCTGCGGCGTCTGGTGGTGATAGGACGGACGTTTCGCGCGCTCGATCATGTCGAGCACCTGGGCGATCTTCGGATTCAGCGGCATCGGTGAGGACGGCGCCGGTGCGGCGCCGTGAACGGACAAGCGGACATGATGCCACGCCCGCGTCGGGCGGGCGCGACGCGCGGTGCACCGGAATCCCGTGCCGAAAAACAAGACGGCCCTGCCTCGAAGAGACAGGGCCGCGCAGCCGGGCGCCTACGCGTCGCTCGGGCCGGGTTGCGCGTCCGGTGCCGTGCGCGAGCGTTGCCGCTTGATGTCGCGGCCCACCGCGAGCCGCCGCATGTACTTGAACGTGCCGAGCGCCTTCGCGACGAAGTTGCCGTCGCTGTCGCGCACTTCGCCTTCGCAATAGGCCATCGTCGTCGAGCGATGCATCACGCGACCGTAAGCGCGCAATTCGCCGCGGCCCGGCTGCATGAAGTTCACCTTCATCTCGACCGTGACGACACCGATGCCGTCGTCGGTCAGGCTGCGTGCCGCCATCGCGAGCGCGATGTCCGCAAGCGTCATCGTCACGCCGCCGTGCGCGATGCTCCACGTATTCATGTGCCGCTCTTCGAGCGGCAGCACGATCTCGCTCGCACCGTCCTTCGCGGACACGAGTTGCACGCCAAGCAGGTCGACGAACGGGCTTTCGATCGACGGGCCTTCCGTCGGGGATGCCGCGTCGCTCATCGTACGCTGTCGACGACGTAGTCGACGCACTCGCGCGATTCGGCCACCGCGACGACGAATTTCTTCACTTCCTGGTGAACCGGGTGCACCTGGTACGCGTCGAGCGCGGCCTTGTCCGTGAAATCGGACACGAGCACGATGTCGGAAGTCGCGTCGAGGCCCGGCGTCGCCAAGCCGACGTCGATCTGCAGGATGCCCGGCACGAGGTCGCGGCAGCCTTCGAGCTTTTCCTTCAGCTTCAGTGCATTCTGTGCGCGCGTCGCGCCTTCCGCCGATTCCTTCAACTTCCACATGACAATATGCCTAATCACTTCGTTCGCTCCAGTTCGTGTTGGTTCGTGAATTCTGCCGAAACCCTTACCAGTTGGGCGTTCTACGCCCTTCCACCGTTCGCTGACGTTCGCCGGAAATCGTGTCCAGCCGAGAAAAAAGGGGGTATAAAAGGGGGTATCATTTCGACCATCCAGAGACGATACCCCCTTTTTCACCGTGCCACTTACCGACATCAAGATCCGACAAGCGAAGGCAGGCAACAAGCCTACCAAACTTACCGACGGCAATGGACTGTATCTGTTGGTGAAGCCGTCCGGCTCCAAGCTCTGGCGATACAAGTACAGAATTGCTGGGAAGGAGAATCTCTTCGCGATCGGCGAATATCCCAACATCAGCCTTCAAGACGCCCGCGCGGTACGCGATGATGCCCGTGAACTCGTCAAGAAGGGACTGCACCCGTCCCATGCGCGACAGGAAGTCCTGTCGGCGCGTATCAACGAAGGCAAAGCAACTTTTCGAGCAGTCAGCGACGAGTGGTTGGAGAAGAAGCGGAAGACGTGGACTGAGCGACACTTTGGCGAGATTCTGCGCATGCTCGAAGCCGATGCGTACCCGTACATTGGGAACCGGCCCATGCGCTCTGTTACCGCTCACGATGTGCTTGCTTTGATGCGCCGGGTCGAAGAGCGTGGCTCCCCTTCCGTAGCAATCAAACTGCGCCAGTACGTATCCAACGTGTTCCAGTATGCGGTGATCACGCTCCGGGCAGATACTGACCCCGCGTCCGTGTTGCGTGGATCAGTCCTGAAGCCTCCGACAGAGAATGCACGACCGTTGAGTCGCGAAGAACTGAAGAGGCTCTTTCGACAGCTTCCGACCTACAAGAGCAGACGAACCGCGCTTGCGATTCGATTGCTGATGATGCTATTTCCGAGAACGATCGAGCTTTGCCGGGCGCGATGGGAAGAAATCGACCTAGGGACCGCAGAATGGAAGGTGCCCCCGGAAAAAATCAAATCTCGACGTCTACACATCGTTCCGCTTCCCAAGCAAGCGCTGGGACTGCTGCGCGAGTTGCAGGAGATGTATGGAAATCGCGGGTATATCTTGCCAATTCTTCATAGCAATCGAAAGCGTCCACACATGAGTCGCGCAACGATCAATCGGGCGATCGACTACATGGTTCCGGACAACCCCGAACCGATAACGGGCCATGACTTTCGAGCAACTGCGTCGACCAACCTCCATGAAATGGGATGGAAGGACGAGGTCGTTGAAATGCAGTTGTCGCATAAAGACAAGGACAGGACTCGTTCGACGTACAACCATGCCAAATACTTGCCGGAACGTCGGGAGATGATGCGAACGTGGGCAAACTGGCTCGAGGAAGTCGAGAAAGAGGCACTTCAAGAAGGAGGTACGGCAAGCGCACCTAGCAAGGACCGATGATGCTGCTGTACCCGCCGCACCGCAACAGCCCACGTAAGCGTTGAGTTCCTGATGTTACAAACGCCCCCGATCATCGCACCAGCTCACAACCGGTAGAGCTTGCGAACTCGGCTCGGTCGACATGATCCTGGGCGGATCGTCCGTCGTACGCACGACGACACACGACCTCCGAACACAAACAGTTCGATATCGCCTCCTGATTCGATATCATGCGTGGAATCCGAGGCACCGCCTCGTCAAACGAAGCTGAGAAAGCAAGCTGAATGCCAAATCAAAACGAACAATCTCTGGGCGCGGGGATCACGCCGTTTCTCAAGTGGGCCGGGGGTAAGCGCTGGCTGGCGCAGACGTGCCTAGAACTGTTTCCGCAGACTTACGGGACTTATTTCGAACCGTTCCTTGGCGGCGGCGCAATGTTCTTCAAGCTCCGTCCTCACAAGGCGGTGCTGGCTGACATGAACCGCGAGCTAATTGAAACATACTCAGCGATAGCCGAAAACTACCAATCTGTCCATCGGCGCATTCGCAAGTACCATGACATGCACTCAGTAGAACAATACTACTCGGTGCGCGCCCTAGCCCCACGCAATCGTAACGATTTGGCCGCCCGGTTTATTTATTTAAACCGCACCTGCTGGAATGGACTCTACAGAGTCAATAAGAATGGTCAGTTTAACGTTCCGATTGGGACGAAGAGCAACGTATTACTTGATACAGATGACTGGCCGACAGTCTCGGCAGCGCTAAGGCAGGCAAAATTACTTGTTTCAGATTTTGAGCCAATCATTGATCAAGCAAAAAGAAATGACATTGTGTTTGCCGATCCACCCTACACGGTAAAACACAACAACAACGGCTTTATCAAATACAACGAGAATATTTTTGCGTGGCAAGATCAAGTCCGTCTGCGAGACGCACTTTTGCGAGCCAAGAAGCGCGGGGCACATATTTTTTGCACGAATGCCGACCACAGTTCTATTCGAGAAATATATGAGGAGCAGTTCACCGTTACAAGCGTTGCGCGAGGAAGCGTAATTTCGGGGAAAGCAGATGGCCGAGGGAAAACTTCGGAATTGCTTATTACCGCCTGAACCTAATATCAAATATATGAGCACATCGACCAAAAATAAACTGGGGAAATTTCTCGAACTTAGAAAGAAAATTCCAATTTTCGGACATATCTTCGAGTGTCGACTGAAAGACTTCTGGGATTCCGTCGTCGAATATTCGAATACCCTCCTTTGGTCAACAATGCCATTTTGGTTAGGCGCACTCATACTTTTTTATCAAAAACAGAACGGCAATAGAAGTTTAATTGACACATTCACCGGCACATTCAGTAACGGCGAACTTCTGGTTTTCACCATCGGTGCAGTCACCCCGATTACATATCTAACATTACTAGAAGACCCGAAAGGCTCATTTCCGCATCGCCTCTCGCTCGGCACGCTTGCGATGTTTCTCATAGTAATTTGTGCATCGCTTTTTGCATTACAGAAAAGCCAAGTCGGCACAAAGGGAAATCTTGTCTACTATTCATCCCTCGTTTTTGCCGCAATAGCGATTACACTGCGATATGTGTCAATCCTCTACAATAAAACAAAATTTCCAGTAACCACGGAAAACGATCTTGTTGCAAATGGGCAAAAATTCGTTCACGATTTTATGATGGCCACAGACGTAACGGTATCGGAGCATCCGGTAGCTGCACCATCAACTGGTCAAGATGATTTCGACCGTCGGTTCGGGGATGCCACCGGCGGCAATCCCGCTAACGGTCGTTGACGCGAGAGGCTTGCCATATGATCACCGAATCCGAAAAAGAACTGGTCTTGCCTTGCCTCCGCCTAAAGCAACCCATGGGCGAATTCTATGTATGCAAAATTTCCGCTAAAGATCTTTGCGATATCACGTATTTCGATATTCGCCAGATGCTTGGCGATAGAGAAATGGACACTTACATCGGAATTCAACGGAAAATCGATCCATCACGAGTTGTTGGACTGCAGTCATACGTCAACACGATGGATGCATGTTTTCCGACGTCAATCGTTCTTTCGGTAGACGAACAGTGTGCCGTATATAACGATGGAACATCTACACTCACCCTCAAAAATGATCCAGATCCCGAAGACGAGGGTGGCCAAACTCTCTATCGAGGGATCGCAAAAGTAATTGATGGCCAACATCGGATCGAAGGACTGCGGGGGCTTGTCGACGGCCAATTTGAATTGACGGTTAGCATCTTTGTCGGCCTTGACGTCGAAGACCAGGCATATATATTCTCAACGGTTAATCTTGCACAAACAAAAGTAAACAAAAGCCTTGTTTACGATTTATTTGATTTTTCGAAATTCAGAAGCCCGCAACGCACTTGCCACAATATCGTAATCGCACTTGACCGGCGAGAGGGCGGGCCATTCTATCGTCGGATTAAACGGCTCGGTAGTGCTACGGCTGGTCGTCACGGCGAAACGTTGACGCAAGCTACGTTTGTTGAGGCGATTATGCCTTTCGTTTCGTCACAACCCGCACTTGATCGGGATCGAATAAAACGAAATCTTCCACTCCCACGTGCGGAAGGTACGGAAAACACGAAGCTTATATTTCGCAATCTCTTTGTGGATGAAAAAGATATCGATATTGGCGTAATTCTATTCAATTACTTTACCGCCGTGAGCTTACGCTGGCCCAATTCTTGGAATTCGACGGAACGTGGCAACATACTTAACAAGACAAACGGCTTCAAAGCACTTATGAGCTTCCTGAGACGAGTCTATGTTTCACTTCGTCACAAGAGCGTAGTTCCGACAGTGGAAATGTTCTCAGAAATTTTCGACAGAATGGATCTGCAAGATGGTGAATTCACCACCGAACACTATCCTCCGGGCACAAGCGGCGAAAGTGAGCTACGGAAAACACTCTTAGCTCAATCGAAATTGGACGAGAATTTTTCGCCACGTCAGCCAAACCTCATTTAACCAGGCCGACATCCGCTATACGCGTTCAGCAACTTGGGGCCCGACAATTACGTGGGGCCCCAAGTTACTTTGGCGCAGTCGTCATCAGTCGCGGAGGGAACAACTGCAGCATCGCGCGCGCGGCTTCAACGTTCTTCGTGTGTAGCCATTCGTCATAGTCGGCAGGCCGCAATATGACCACCGACCGCTTTTCGTCGCCGGGCTTGTGCATACGCCCCATGACAGCATGTCCGTCCGCGTTGACGGTCATCATGGTCATACCGACCAGAGTCCGGCCGTCATCACCATCGTAGCGCCGCCAGATGCCGGCGACGCAATACGATTGCCAATCTGTTAGTCCGATCCGTTGCCAGACATTCCGGCCGGTCTCGTAACAAGGCTCGTATATCCACCGGACCGGGATCAAGCAGCGCTGACCAGATCGCCACGCTTTGCCGTATAGCCGCGACTCGCCGACCGTTTCTGAACGCGCATTGACCGTGTCGAGCTTTCTCCGCTTCTTCCCATTGTCGTCGACACGCTCAGGTTGCATGAACTTCGGCCAGAACCCGAACACGGCCTTCACGACGCCAAAGCCGTCCCCGTCCGCCCATGCGATCGGCGCCGCATAGTCCGGGTACACATCCGGCTCCCAAGGGTCGCGACGGTACAGATCGCCGATACCGATCTTCAGCTCGTTGATGCCTGGATCTTCGTCTGGCGCTTTGTAGTTTGTGCACAAGGTTCACATCCTCTACTCGTTCGAGATGCCAGAGTTCGCCTCGTCAAAATCCGGGTCCGGCGGAAATGTAATCTGGTCCATCGGCATGACCGGGCCGCTCAACCACTCGTCCAGCGCCGTACAGATGATGCCGTAGTAAAAGTCGTCGAATCCGGAGCCTTCGGGCTGGCCCGCTGCGTCAGGGAACAAGCCTCGACCTACCTCGACCTGATGCTCGCAGAAGCCGTATTTCCCCATGACGACATCCTTGCTCAAATCACTGTAGCAACGGGCGCTATACGACACGACGCTGATCGACATGAGGCTGATGATCTCGTATTTGGCATCCGCGATACACATCTCAACGAATGCCCTTTGCACCGCTGTCATGGGTCGTGACATGCCCCCTCCATCCGATGGACTGGCTTCTACCGATCTTACTGCGCTGTCCGTCGCTCCCTATTTTTGAGACTTGACGGCACCATCTTGGCACGCGATAAACTGTATATCCATACAGTGTTACCCGCGCATCATGATACTGCCCCCATTCGATCCGCCACAGTTCGACGCGATGTCGACGTGGTGGCGCACGTGCACGTATGCCGACGTCCACCGGCTGATTCTCGAAGTGCTACACCTGCGAATCACGCTGCGCGAGATGGGCACCCTTACCGGCGATGCTACGCGCATGATCGCGTACCTCGAACGGGCCGACGAGTTGAAATACGCGGCACCGTTGCGCCGCTTGTCGATCAAGATCGACAAGGAGATCACGCGAGCAGGCAGGATGGGGAACCCGCGCGCATCCGTTGCACCGTTCTCCGACGAGTGGCGCGCCCGCGAAGCCATGAAATGCCAGCTCCATGACGCCCCCGGAGAACCAGATCCCGGCTCCGACAAGGCAACGAAGTTGCCTGAGTTCCAGCGACTGACATGGGAGGAATTGCGCGACGCGTGGAGCGTGGCCAACTTCAAGAAAAGTCGCACGCTGACGCTTGAACAGCGCTTTGTGCTGGAAGTCGTGCATGTCCGCCGAACGCTGCGACTCATGGAGAAAATGGTCTGCGCTGCCGAACTGGAATTGAAGAAGAACGGCTATCCCGACTCGTTCGCGCTCGACCAGCTCCGCCGCATGATCGACGGCGCTCGCTTCGATTGACAATAGTTGACTGACTGCCAGTGAGCCAACGGTCAGCCGTTCTCCCGGAAATGGTAAATTCATACGAAAACCACACCTACGAGAGAACATATGGCCCGAGCCATGATCTGCGTCGGCGACACGACGACGCACGGTGGCCGCGTGCTGGAGGGCAGCGCGACCGCGACCATTGACGGAAAGCCCATTGCCGGTGTCGGGCACAAGGTACTTTGCCCGCAGTGCAAGGGGGTCTTTCCGATCCTGCCCGCCACCGGACGACAATACTCGAACACCTTTGATGGGCGAGAAACAGCCATCGAGGGCATGAAGACCGCGTGCGGGGCGACACTGATCGCCTCGCAGTCGTCCGCGACGCTCGACGACGTCGGATCTGGAGAAGCGTCGACTGGCGGCGCAGTTGCTGCCGTCGCTGCCACTGCAGCAGCGCTCGCACCCTCGCCGACGCTCTGTCTCGAATGCCTGAAAGCTGCGGCCGAGAACGCCGCGACGATGATCGCGCGCGGGTAGTACATGACAGAAAACTCGATCGAAGCGTTCTTCTTCAAGCGGCAACAGCAGTTGACCATGCAGGTGCATCTCTACGCACTTGTCGACGGTCTGCTTTACGCGGACGCGGCCAATGGGTCAACGCCTCAACGATCACGGTCGGCTGTAGCCGTATTCGACAGCACGCCTGACGCGTCGCTCGCCGACGCAGGGCCTTGGCTTTTCGACTACGCAGGTGCGGCCGGCAACACCCGGCGGATTCTTTCCGCAATGGCCAGCAGGCCGACGGGCGTGTCCTGGCTGATCAGCGCCTATCCGATTGAATCGCTCGCTGACGAGCTGCGCAGCCGCCTCGACGTACGCTTGCCGGACGGAAGCACAGCCCTGCTCCGCTTCTACGATGCCCGCATCATGGCCGACATGGCGTCGCTGATGGAATCCACGCAGCGCATGCGGTTCTTCGTCTCGACATTCGACTGGCTCGTCGAAGTGAATGGAAAACTGAAGGGAGTGCACCCGCATGCTTGAACTGACAAGCGAACAGGTCGCTGGCCTTGCCGAGATCGACGCGCGCGGGTACGTCGAGCGCGTCCGACAGGATCTCGTCAAAGCCGATCCGAAACTTGCCGATGACAGCACGCTGTCCGCGCGGCTCTGGAACGCATACGTTGCAGCTCGACAGCTTGGCATTCGCGTCGACGAAAACGTCGAAGCGTTTCTCCACGTCGAAGCATATGCACCGAGTTTCTATACGAAGCCGGCGACACGTACATGGCTCACCCGCCCTGGACGATCGCCAGACGAACGCTTTCACGACTATTTCCGCGTCATGAAATGGCGCATCGAACATCCGGAATACGACAGGAGATCACCCGATGGCGGGATTCGCGGTACCGATAATCGAAGCAGCAGCGGCGGAGCTTGGGCCGGTATTGGCGCGAGCTGGCGTCGCCTTGTTGGGCGGACTGGGGCTGGCGGGGACGGCGAGCCTGTCTAGCGATACGCCGAAGGACGAGAGCAAGGCCAAGACGGACGCCAAGGCCGTGCCGCGTACCGGAGAGAAATGCAAGAAGTGTCCGCCGGAAGAATCTGGACAGCCTTTACGAAGAAACCATCACATGTCGGCACATGCTCGCACGTACCAAGGCCGCATCACCGGGCGGCCGTATAACGTCGACGAGGGGTGGAGCGAGGAATGGGTGTGGCTCGGAACTGATTTCGACGGATTCGTGCCCGCCGAGTGCTTGCTGCAAGAAGCAAAATCACTTTACGCCAAGTTTTTAGAGCGCAACAAATACGGCGAACTTCAGCCGCGTGAATGGTTCGACGGTCACGAAGACCTTCAGAATGCCTTGATCCGGCAAGCGAAAAAGGTGAACGCAAACCCTCCAGCTCGCCTGAAATGGTACTTTGAAGAAGCTGATACGCAGGAGTTCATGCTTCCCTACTTGACCACCTACCGAGTACAGTCGGTCGTGCAACCGTAATCCGAGACGAATATGGACTTCAGGCTTCAATTCAAGGACGCAACGCTCGATCCGATGAACTTCGAGCTGGCACTATCACGCATTCAAGTCGTGACGACCGAGCTGGCCCAGATCGACCCAAAGTTTAGCCGCTGGTACGCACGCGGGAAAAGCCGCGACGAGGCGTTGCTCTACCCCGCGTTCGAAGACGGGGCACCATCAACCGCAATCCAAGCCGTACTGAAGCATAAGTTCGCAGCAGATCCAACGACAACATATGTGGCGTTATGGGACGGCAACGAAGGCGACGCGCGCGGCGCGACCCTCGCATGCCATCTCAATGAGGCAGGCACTTATAATTCGTTTGAGCTATCGATGTCGGACTCGGCAGTCCTCGACAATCTCGATGTGGTGCTCAGAATCGTTCGCTCCATCGTTACGGCGTTCGACCCGGCCTACGTCACGGTCTCCCCGCGAAGCTACGTGGCAAAGCAAGTTTTCGACGACAAACCCGGCGTCGGCTGGATGCTTTACCTGCCAACTGTCATAACACAGCAGCAGGTTCCTGAGGCCCGCGAGATTGTTCCAGTCCCGGAGGCCGGCAAGGCCCAGACTGGCACAATCATCGTCAGCACAATCGATGCTCCGTTCTCGATGCAGAATCCCGAGCACATCGAGACGGCAAATCGCATCGAGGTCCGGCTCGTCGACCAAGATCTCCTGCCAGCATTCGCCGACTTGTAAGCGCGATGCCGGCGCAATAGTCCGCGCCGGCATCATCGGTTAGAACAGCCCCACAGGCTGCGCAGCGTCATCCCAACTGAAGATGATCAGCTCGTTTCGTTCGGCAGCCCTCCCTCCCCCGCCTACGGTGTACTGGATCGGCACGGTCTCGATGTGAAACCCGTCGAACACACGCCGAATATCGGGATGGTCGTTGAGGCTCACGATCGCGCGCCCCTTGATCGACCGCAGACGCTGCGCCATCTTCTCGTACTCCGAGAACGGAAACGCCACGCCGTACCCTTCCGTCTCGTAATACGGCGGATCCAAATAGAACAGCGTGTGCGGCCGATCATAGCGATCGATGCACGCAGCCCAATCCAGACGCTCGATGAACGAGTTTGCGAGCCGCAGGTGGGCCGCTGACAGATCCTCCTCAATGCGCAGCAGGTTCAGACCGGGCGGCGTTGTCGTCGCCGTGCCGAACGACTGCCCCTCCAGCTTCGCCCCAAAGCAACTTTTCTGAAGGTAGTAGAACCGTGCCGCACGCTGGATATCGGTGAGCGTTTCCGGGATCGTGTGCTTGAGCCATTCGAACACCTGCCGGCTCGTCAGCGCCCACTTGAATTGCCGCACGAACTCCTCCAGGTGGTGCTGCACGACGCGGTATAGGTTGATCAGCTCGCCGTTCACGTCGTTGACGACTTCGACCTTTGCCGGCGGACGCATGAAATACAGCGCGGCCCCGCCCGCGAACACCTCGACATAGCAGTCGTGCGCAGGAAAACGCGGGATGATGTGATCTGCCAGACGGCGCTTGCCGCCGATCCAAGGAATGATGGGATTTGCCATTGTGAAAGCCGTTTTTAAACTTGGTGTAGAATCCGGCCCGCCTACGTAGGTAAGCAGGGCCTTGGCTGATTCACTGGCGTAGACAGTGGAAAGGCGACCGGGTCAATGCGCGAACATTTCCCCGGTCGCCCTGTTTCTTTCGAGACCACCCGGCCTCGATCGCCGCTCTATCGCGGCGGATTGGTTTGTGTGTCGGCGGTCAACGCGTCGTAACTACGCTCGCACTGCTGGCCGGCGATACCTCGCTCGTCAGCGATCCTCGCCAGCTCTCCCGCGCGCTCGTCAGCCCGGCCGAACACGTCGGCAAGCAGATCGAGGGCGTCGCCGGCTGTCGTGCTTCCGGCCGAAGCGCCGGCACGCCGGACGTCGGCAACGAGCGCGGCGACTTGCCGGCGCAACCCATCAGCAGCTCCATCAGCAGCAGCGGCATCAGCCACCGCTTGATCACGTTCTTTCGCAGCATCGGTTGCGATCTCCTGTTGTGCCCCCAATCGGCGGCGAAACTCGTTACGCTCGTTCACAAGGTCGTCGATCTGCCTCGCCTGATCCGCAACCTTCGCGGACTGGTCAGCGTCACGATGCCCCTTGAAATATCCGCAGGCCGAGCCGGCAATGACGCCGGCAACGACGAGCAGCCAGATACGCGGATCGATCCAGGTCATGCGATCACCTCCCCGCCGGCCGCGCGATACGCGGTCAGCAAATGCTCGATGTCGTTCTCATGCTGACCGTACCCGGCCCCCGGCAGACTGGCCCACACCTTCGACACCTTCGCGACGGCTTCTCGAAACCGCCCGACATCGATCAACGGTAACGCTCCATGCTCGCGAAGCTGCTGCAGCGCGTACCGATCCTGCGACACCGGCGCGAAGTCCGGCAGCTTCATTTGCGCCTGATAGATCCGCCACCAGCGCGTGAGGATCTGGTAACGGCCGGCCGCCGTCGACGGAACGCGGATCTGCCGGTTGAGGACGTTCGGATGCGTCGCGTAGCTCGAAAACAGCAGAGGCCGCGATGCAGTCGACCCGACCAGCACGTTGTACCCGTCGTCCGACTTCGCGAGCAGCGCCGAGCTGATCTCGCTTACCGCGATTGCATCGAGAAACGCCACGCGGTTCTTTCCGCCTGCGGCGGCAACACTGATTCGCGCCATCGTCACTTCCCCCCAAACACACGCTTTGCATTTCGACGCAGCAGCACCTCGAGGTACTGCGACCCCACAATGCCGAGCGCGCTCCCCAGACCGAGCAGCGCAATCGGCGGCAGATCCGGGATCTGCAGCAGCGCAATGCCGGCCACCATCGACGTCGCCGATCCGAGCATGGCCCGGCCTGCAACGAGCCGAAAAGTCAGTTGCTCCCCGCCTACCAACACCTTCGCGATGCCGATCAATCCGCCCATGATGATCAGCTCCAGAATCGTCTTTTCGTGGTCTTGCATCGGTTCCCCTTCCCGATAAAAAGAAAGGCCGCCACGGTTGCCCGTGAGCGGCCTGTAAATAGGATGCGCGACGCGTTACTGCGGCGCCGGCACCACCAGAGTGATTTTCTTGCCCGACTTCTTCTTGTGCCCGACCTTCGCCTTCCCCTTGTTCCCTCCGTTCAATGAGACGACCGTGATCCACCCGCGCGACGCGAACGTGTGTTCGACCGACTCGATCAGAAACTCGCCGTCCACACCGGTCTTGAACCCCTTCAGCGCGACCGTCTTTTCCGCCGACAGATCTGCTCGGCCGCGCATCGTCAGCCGACTCGTCGACGTATGGCGGTTGAGCGTCGCCAGTCGCGACGTCGCACCGGCCTTCGCGGCTTCCGGACTGGCGAACGCATGCCGTTCGGTATGCACCGCGGACGCACCTGGCGGGGCATCCGGATTCGGGATCGTCAGATCGATCTTCTTCCCCGTCTTGCGGTCGTGCACCTTCGTGCGAACGGCCGCAAAGCTCGCGCGATCCGGGAAGTTGATGTCGTAGTCGAGCAGATCGCCGGGCGTGAGCGTTACGATCGGCAGCGGCTTGCCGCTCGCGCTCTTACCAGCGCCGCGAGGCAGCACGATCAGCTTGCCGGCCTTGACCGTCGCCGTCGCGCCGTAGAGGCGAGCAACGCGCGTGATGAAGTGCAGATCGCTTTCGCCAAACTGGTCGATACGCGGCACGACGACGTCGACGTCACACGCGGCCGACCACTTGTTGCGACGCGCAACGTCGCCAACGATGTCGGCCAGCTTCGCATTCGACCAGCTCCCATTTCGCTGCGTTTTCGACGTCGCGCGCATGTTCGCCGGCTTGCCCTTGATCACAACGCTGGCCGGCGGCCCACGCACACCGACCTCGTCGACGGCATACTCGCCGAGCATCGACAGCCCCTGCCCCTCCCATCCGATCGACACCTTCAACGTCGCGCCCTTCGGAGGAAACTCGATGCGGCCGTCGCGATCGTCGAGCGTGATCGTGCATTCATCTGCGTCTAGACCGGGTTTGTCGATCGCCCGAATCTCGAGCACGCGATCCTGAATGACCTTGGTCACGTCCGAGCCGTTCGCGACGACCTGAAAGATCGCTTCCATCGCACCTCCCTACGTCCATAGCTGGACTGACTCGACGCGCGGCGCGTCGAGATCCGGCATCAGGATCTCGACGCCGGACGGGAAAGGCTGCGGTCGATTCGCCAGCCCCGGATTCGCGTCATAGACGGCCTCGACGGTGCCCTGCAGCGTTCCATAGAAGCGATAGCAAAGCGTGTCGAGCACGTCACCGTCAGACGTTCTTAAAGTCTTCGCCATAGCGGCCGAACTCCACCGAGAATGTTTGTTTGCGCGGCATGCCATCGGCGAGCAGCGCGTCCTGCTCCTCCTCGATCGCCTGCAACAGCCAGCGGCCGAGCACTTCGCCGTCGCCGGTCGTGAGCTGCACGGGCTTCATCCGGCCGCCGATCGCTCGCAAGCGGGTGATCTGCTTCGTGCCGGCCCCGAGCGCCGGGAATACGACACCCGACAGCGTGATCGTCTCGCCCCCTTCGCTGACAGGCTGCAGCGCCTCCTGACGATTCAGCCGCTCCTGAGACGCCACGCGATACCGCGTCGCCCGCCGCAGCTTGTCGTGAGCGGCCGTCGACAGGTTGAAGTGGAACGCGTCGCCGGCATCGGTCGTCATCGTCATCAGGTGCGGCGTGCTCGACGAGGCACCGTCGACCAGACCCGACAACATCGAGCCGACGCCCGTCGACTTGATCACGTCGAGCACCGCCGAGTCCTTCAGGCCGACAGCCGCATTGAATTGATTCCACGCCCCACCAAGCGCCGACTTCACGCTGTCGGCGGCAGCCCGCACAAGGGGAAAATTCGATCCGTCGACAGCCTTCAAAATCGAGCCGATCGACGCCTGCGTCGCGTTGAAGCTGCGCACGACAGCGCCGACCTGTGGAAACAGATCGGACGCGACGGACAGCGCGCTCGTCGCGCCTGTCAGCAGCTCGGCTGCGCTGCTCAGATTGCCGGTTGCGAGACGCTGCAGCATGTCGACCGTCGCCATGCTGGCCGCACGGTTCCGATCGAATATGCGAACCATCTGCCGCACGCGCTCTGTCGCGATCCCCGCCTGCGTTGCCGCCCCCGTGATCTGTCGAATCACGTCCATAGCACCTCCCTTACATATGCGGCGCGTCGAACATTGCCGTTCGACTGTTCGTCTTGCGCTGCTGCTCCTCCATCATCCGCGTCAACTGCGGACTGACCTGCGCGAGAAACTTGTTAGCCATGTCGGTATCGCTCGCTTCGATCTTCACGTTGAAGACTGGCGCAAACGTGTTCTTTTGATCGATACGCGGCCCGAAGCGGGCATCTGCCGCCGGAGTCTCTGCAGCCTTCGCCGCCTTGGCAGCCGCTTCGGCGTTCGCGGGCGTCTCATCGGGCTTCTGGCCCAGAAACTTGCTCGCGATGGCGCTCAGTGCCTTGTCGCCCACAAACGTCCCGAGTGCCCCGCCAAGCACGCCGACGACGGCCGATCCGATCGGCCCGCCGAGCGCTCCGATCGTCGCCCCGACCTTCGCGCCGATCACGCCACCCGCGAGACTGCCGGCGATGCCGGCGAACCGGGTGGCCTTCCGCTCATTCGTATCGGTGCTCGACGCGACGGCGTACGCTTCGCGAGCCGCAAGGCCAAACTTCAGCACGGTCCCCGCCACGGCCAGCTTCCCTGCCCACGGCGCAACCCGACCGAATAAAGCACGTCCCGCGTTGAAGATCCTCCCGATTCGCCCCGCCCGAGCTGCCGCACGACGCGCAGCTCGACGCGCGGCTCGCCCACCCCCCCCCAGGTCGCCAAGCCCACCACCATCGAAGCCACCGCCGGGCATGTTCACGACGAACACGCGCTGCACGCCACCAGCGGCACCGGCAGCACCGGCCGCCCCGCCAAGCGCATCCAACGCACGCCCGACCGCCCCACCCGCAGCCCCCGTCCTCCCTGCGGCCCCTCGACCACCACCACGCGCCAGCAGCGTGCCGCGCGCGATATCGAACAAGCCACGCCCGATGCCCCAAAGTGCCTTTGCTCCGCGCACCGCGAGAACCGTGCCGGCAATGCCGACGACAGCAGCTGTCGCCTTCGGAGCGCTATCCGCTGCGGACCGAATACCGCTCCCGGCCCCCTTCGCAGCATCGCCAACGCGATCCGTGATCGGACGCAGCGCGTCGCCGATGCTGCGCATCGCGTCGTCCCATTGCTGCCCGACCTCGCTCCAGACCTGTTTGGACGTCTCGCGCCGCGCCTCCAGATCCTTCTGGATTTCACCGCTCGCCTGCTGCGCGTTTCGCTTCAGGCTCGAATACAGCTCGGCGTTCTGCATGTAGGCCGTCAGCGCCGCCTTGACCTGCATGTCATTGAACAGATCGCCCGTCTTCATTGTCTCGGCGAACGCGGCCATCTGCGTCTGACGCTTGGCCGGGTCCATCTCCGAATTGAACTGCTTCGCCGCTGTCGCGAGCTGCTTCGCCTTGGCCGGGTCGACCCGCTCGATGTACGCGCGGGCGAGCACGAATGACGCCTCCAGCGTCGACCACCCCTTGCCGATCGCCTCGCGCATCTTGGCCTGATAGTCGACGCCGGCCTTCGCATAGTTGCGCTCGGTCTCTCCGGAACCGATCTTCGAGAACCAGTTTTTCAGGTTGTTCGCCGCTTCGTCGGAGCTGCCGGCCGTCTTCATCTGCACCTGCAGCATGGCCCCGAGCTGCGTCACCGAGTCCTGCCCCGTAATGCCGATCTTCTTCATCTCCGCGAGCAGCACCGGGAACCACCGCGCCATGTCGACGGACTCGAACGACCCTTCCTTGCCCAGATACGCGATCGCTTCGAGCGCCTTCGACATCTGGCGCGGGTCGACGATCTCCGCGTTTTGCTGCAGCGCTTGGATCATCTTCGCGGTCTCGACCGTCGTCGCCCCTTGGCCGATCGAGAATTTCGCGACCAGCGGCGCGAAGTTGAGCGCCTTCCCGAGATCCATACCGCCCGCGACCATCTGGTTGACGGCATCAGCCAGCTCGTTGCGGCCGATGCCGTTCGCCCCGGCGTCGCGTCGAATACGCGCGCCCATCGCCGCCTCTTCCTGCGTGCGCGCGATGCCGGCCTTGATCGCGATGTCGCGGATGATCGCCTGATAGTTCGCAGCGATCGTCGCTGGCACCGCGACCGCCGCCGTCAGCTTCATCGCGTCACCGATCACGCCACGCCCGGCTTCTTGCCCGGCAGCCAGCCGCTCGTGTCCGGATGCCTTCAAATCCAGCCCCCGAGCCGTCCGGCCGAGCCGCGCATACGCGCGATCGAGCCGGTCGACCTCGATGCCGGCGTCACGCAGCGCTTTCAGATTGGCCTCCAGCTTGCGACGGATACCATCTGCCGCGCTGTCGCCCGCCAAGTGCAGCCGGCGGAACTCGTCCTGCAGGCGCATCGTCTCGCCGATCTGGCGCTGCCAGAGCCGCGAGTCGCTCGCCCGCTTCTTCATCGCATCGATCTTCGACGACGTATCGGTGATCGCCTTCCCGAACGTCGCCGACACGGCACCGCCGATCACGATGCCAAGCGCTAAGTCTTTCGCCATCTCGGCTCCCTCAATCCGTCAACCACCAGAGCATGTCGTCGACCGTCATCTCGTCGATCGACGTCGGCGACATGCCGTATTCACGCACCAGCCGATTCGCCAGCGCCTTCAGCGTTTTTCGGTCCAGTTTTGCGTACGGGTCGAAAGGAGTAGTAGGCGTCCTGCACGCGCTCGTAATCGGCCATATCCATCGCATCGAGATCGCTCGGCGCAACTTCGGCGAGCGATGCGAACAGGATCAGCTCCTGCTCCTCCGTATCGTTCGGCGCGAGCTTCTGCGCACCGCGCATGTCGCGCACCTTCGGGCGGCGCATCGTGAAGGTGTCGCACTGGACGCCGTTGAGATTGATCGGATAGTCGAGCTTGATCGTGACCTTTTCCATTGCGAATCCTGAAATGAAAAATGGCGAGCCGTCGGCTCGCCATTGATTGAATAAAGTAACTTTGCTGCGTGTCCGTCGAATGACGGTTACATGCCGAGTCCCTTACGGACTTCGGCGAGCTGATCAACGCCGTTGATCACGCGCTTGCACGCGAAGACGTCGATCTCATGCACGATCGCGCCGTCGATCTCCAGCTTGTAGTAATCGCACGACACGCTAAATTTTGCTTCGACCTTGTCGCCCGGCTTCCAGTCGCCCGGATCGACTTCGTACAGCATGCCACGCAGGTAGACAGCAACTTTCTTCGTCTTGCCACGGCGGTCCATGAAGACCGAGCGAAATACGCCATTGAACGCGCCCTGATCGACCAGCCCGAAGAACCGCAGCACCTCATACTCCATCGTCGCCATAGCAAACGACGCGTCGAGCGCTTCCATACCCTGATCGACCTTGACCGTCGCGTCCATCCCGCCCGCGCGGTAGTCGTCAGTCTTGATTTTCAGCTTCGGGGGCGTCATGCTCGTCGCGCGCCCCGCGTAGCTACGTCCGTCGACGAACGTGTTGCAGTTGTACAGAGTTTCCGGAATCATCGCCCCTCCCTTAGATCTGGTTATCCAACACTTCGGTCAGCCACTGGTTCGTGACTTCGAAGCGGAAAATCGGGTTCTCGGCCGGCGGGACATCCGTGAAGCGAATGTTCCAGTACACCTTGCCGTCTTCGAGCTGGCTCGCCGTGTTCAGCTCCGGGTCCGGGTAGACCTCGAAGTTGATCACTGCACCCTGTCGCTTCAGGTCGCGCATGAAATCCCGCAGCCCCTCGGTCACGTCGCTAACGTACGTCGTCGTGATGCCGCGATCGACCGCCCACTTGTGGCCGGCCTGCACCGCGTCCATCACGATGTCGAGCGTGCGCACGCGCGTGACGAACTTCCATTTCGGATCGGCCGACAGCGTGCGGTTCCCCCACAGGCGGAACCCGCCGTCACGAATGATCGTCGTGATGTTCGCGTTGTTCAGCAGGTTCGCGCGACACGTCTCGTCACCGTCGAGGTATTCGATCGGCCGGCCCGTGCCCGTGATCTCGACGATCTCCTTGTTCGACGGCGACGCCCAGAAGCCGATCTTCGCGTCGGTCTGACAGAACAGCCCTGCGGCATACGTCGACGCCGGCAGCGAGATCTCGCCGTTCGTCGCGTTGTCCCATGCCTTCGCGCCGGGGTCGACCATGTAGAGGCGCTTGCTGCCGAAATTCTTCGCGTACGCGATCGCTGCCTCGTCGTCTGCGTTCGGGCCATCGATCACTGCAACCGCACGCAGTTTGCCGGCGAGCGAATCCGCCGCCGTTGCGACGGGTTGCTTCGACGTGTGGCCGGGCGCGATCAGAAGGCGCGGCTGCGCATTGAAGCGAGACTTCGCATCGAGCAGCGCCTGCATGCCGGTGCGTGCGCCGCCGGCCGAGACGCCGCCGATGATCGCCGACGTGAGCTGCGCCGCGTCGGCCGCTGCCGGCACACCGACCGCGATGACGACCGCGCTGCTCTGCGCGTAGATCGCGCGGGCCGCTCGCGCGATCGGACTGCTTTCGCCGAACGCCTGCACCGCCTCGCGATAGCTCGTCAACTGCACCGGCACGTTCGGCTGCGCAAGCTCGGGACCGGGCGTGTAAGTGTCGGTCATGCCAACGACCGACGACGACGGCACCGCGATCGTGCGCGGGCCACTGTCGACGATGGTCGTCGTGATGCCGTGAAAAAAGGAAGTCGCTGCCATGCGGATCTCCGGAAATAAAAAAAGCCGCTCATCGGAGCGGCTGGAATTGAAACGACGCGGGCTGCGTCGGCAAAGTTACTTTTCGACAGGCTTGTCCGAGTCAGGCGGCGGCTCCGCTTCGACGACACGATCCGGCGTCGCGGCCTCGGCCGCAGCGCGATCCGCTTCCGCCTGCTTCGCCGCAGCCTCGCGCTGCGCTGCCTCCTCAGCCTCACGCGCCGCTTTCTCGGCGCGTTCGGTCTCGACTTTCACGAGAATCGCCTGCGGGTCGGGTTCGGCCGGCCAGACGATGTCATTCGGAAACGCCGGAGAATCGACGACGCCGGACAGGGCCATCTGGTAGTCGGCCCACGCGTCGAACGTCGCGGCCTCGAGATCGGACAGTCGCCCCGTGATCCGGGCATCCGATTTGCCAAGGTTCTGCCGCCGGGCTTTCTCCAGCCGCGCGAAGAAGTCATTCATGGCAGCTTCGCGCGCCTTGTCTGCGACGATCTGCTCGTCGATAGTCCATGTGCCGTCTCGCCACACGTGCGCATCGGACGGGCGTGGCACTTCGGTCAGCCCCACGTCTTCCGGCGTCACGCCGGCGACAGTGATCTCAGCGGTAGCGCCCGACTCGGTGCGATAGAGGCGAATGCCACGATAGTCCGGCAACATCTGCCATTTTTCGTCACGCCAGAACGGCCAGGTGCACGGCGCACGCTCGGGCAGCGGTTCGAGCGTGCAGAAGGCGGGAATCAGATACCGGCCGGAATTCATCGGGTCGATATCCGCGAGAAAGCTCACGACGTATTGCCCGGTCAGGCTATCGAATTGATTGCAAAGCATCCTGTACCTCGTCAGTTAGAAAGCGCGGATCATGGCGAGAACCGCGACGTTGCGCATGCGCGCTTCTGCGCCACCATCGGCTGCAATGCTGATCGTGTGGGCGTGTGCACCACCGCCACCGATGCCGACGTTGTGGGCGTGGTTACCCGACCCGTCGGTATCGAAAACGTGCGCATGATTGCCGGCAGGTCTCGTATTCGGCTGCGCCGTGTTGTCGATGGAGAAAAGGCTCGAAGCACCGCCACGGTCAGTGTCACCACCATATTGCGGGACGATGTAATCCAGTTGGTGGGCGTGCTCGCCCGCGCCTGCGGTCGAGCCATGGTGGCCGTGCCAGCCCTGTGTGTCTGTCCAGGCGCCGTGCACATGATCTCCGACCGCACTTGCCGAAGCACCGTGCGCGTGCGAGCGGTTCTGGCTGTCCTGCCACGTCCCGACTCGCCGGCCGGGATCGGCACCGCGCCCCGCATCCGCACACCGAATACCCTCACCGCGAAACTCGGGGATACGGAACGTCGTTGCCCCATCTCCGTTCGAATATGATCCGAAGTTCCCGTTCGCCCAATCCTTGTCCTCGACCAGTGCGCCGCTACCTTGGGCATACGCCCACAACGCTGGATAGTCGGCACGATTCAGGACCGCACCGTTCAGGACAAGGCAGCCTGCGCGCGGCGCAGTTCGTGATTCGAAAATGATCTGCCCGATCGACGCCGATGCGATCGCGTCCACGACGAAAGCCGTCGACGCCGCATTGCTCGACCGGTCGCCGGCCGCAGGCGTCGGAACCTGCACTGAACGATCGAAGATCGTGCCTTTGTTGGCCGTGAACCGTACGTTGACCAATCCATTGCAGCTCACGCCGAACTCACCATCGGTGATGTGATACATGCCCGTGTCAGGTGCACCGTCCTTGTCGAACGTCAGCGACGGATTCTGAGGCGTGCCCTCCGACAGGTAAATCCGGGCCCCTGCAGCCAGCCAAAGCGCCCCCTTGAGGGTCCCGCCACTGTTCAGATCCAGTGGCGTCAGGTTGCCTGAATGCCATGCAGGCTTGCCGTTGATGCGGAACGATCCGTCTGCCGCGTAGTACTGGAACGACCCGGCGTTGCCTCCCCACCAACCTGCCGAATCGGCATTGCCGTAGAAGTAGCCGCTCGCCGCCCCCACCCGGATTCGCCCTTCGGCGGCCTGCGGTGCCACGGACAGATCCCCACCGACCTTCGTACCGAGACCAGTCCCGTCGATCGTGACGACACCCGTGTCCAGTGACCACGCAAACGGACGGTACGTGTTCCAGGTGCCCAGCGGATCGCCCTTCTTCGTCTGCAGCCAGTACGCGGATGTGCCGTCATGGCGCAGCAGCACCCCATAATCGCCATCCGTCGCACGGAGATGCCCACCATCGGGCCCTTCCATCCCGGTAATTTGAACGCCGTTCGCAAACGAAGCGCGGTAGGCAACCTGCAAACCATCCCGACCATTGTCAGCCGTCGTGCCGAGAAGCAATCGCCCCTCGGGCGTGAAGCGGCCACGTTCCTTACCGCCCGAGATCAGCGAAAGCCAACCGCCTGCGCCAAGCGTCAGGTTGTTGCCGAGCATGACAACGTAGGGCACGCCGTTCGCGCCGAGCTGAAGATGACCATCTGCCGGCGAGAACATGCCCGTATCGGGATCAGCGTCGAACGCATACCCGACGTTCTTCGGATTGTTTCCCGTGATCGCGCCGGGCTTCCCAAGCAACGCCCCCGACACCGCACCACCCGACTTATCCAGCTTATCGCTGCCGAGTCCCGCGACGACCTTGTCGGCCGCGTCCGCGCGATCCTTGAGGTAGCGCGTGCGATTCCCAAGTTGCTTTGTCGGCAGGTTGTCGACCCCATCGGGACCACCCTGTACGGGGTCCGACGTCTCGAACTGATAGACCCCGTCCTCCCACTTACTTTCTTCTTTCAGATTGGCCATGTACCGATCACCCCTCGCGTAAATTGACCATTGCGCGTCGCGACACCGTTGTGTCGGATCGCAACCTCAGAAAAGTCGAGCCATGCGAGCCGGCTGCGGGCCGGTGCGTAGCGCTCGATTGCCCGCTTCAGGTTCTCGCCCTGATCTCGCGTCACCGGCCGCCGCAGCGTCACGATGTACTCGGCCCACGCCGTCGAGCCGCCATGCAGATACCGACCGTTACGCTTGAACGACCCGTCCCGGCGTTTGATCTGCCGCCCCTCCTGAATGTCGATCTCGCCGAAGCCGAGCCGCCGCACGATCTCGCGGATCGCCCACGGCGTGCCCTTCTTCTGATAGATCGCTAGAGACGACTTGATCAGCGCGCGGCGAGCGTCTTCGGATTCGGCCAACTCCCACCCGTCGACCGCGAGCGACCAAGCAAGCCACGGCAGGAATGCGGCCGGGCAGCGGTCCGCATCCCAGAGCGTACGGATCACGTCCGGATCGACGCTCGGCCGCATCACCTGTGCGAGCGCCGCTTCGAGCGTCGTCTGGTTTGTTGGCAGCAGCGCTTCAGTCGTCATCGTTCACCTTCGGGTTCAGCACGATCGACGTGCACCGCGCGAACTGATCGATTGCGCACACAACGTCGGCTGCCGGCAGCTTCAGATCGACACGCACAACGCCCGATTCCTTCGGATGCAGCGCCCCGGTAACTGCCGATCGCGGCATGCCTACACGCAGGCCTTCGCCGGCAGCAATGGCGATGTCGAGATCCTTCCGACGCGCGGCGAGCACAACGCCCGGATCTGGCCCGCGACCGACGTATACGTCCGCGACGATCGAATAATTGACCGGTCGAGCGGCCACGACCAGCAGCGTGTCGTTGAGCGGCCGGCGATCTTCCGGCGAAAGCGCACGGCGCACCGTGTCGAGCAATGCAGCACTCGCGATCCCGTCGTTCGAATACGACTTCACCACCACGCGCACGACGCCCGGCTCAGGACGGTCGACGCGCACGTCGGCGACGTCCCCTGACGCATCCATTGCGAACGACCGATACGAGCCGAACGGCCCGGCCGTCGACGCGCGCTCGATACCCATCTGCGTGCGCAACCGCAAGCGATCATCGCGCTCGACTGTCGCGGGAACCGGCGGATGCGCCTCCGGATCACCGGGGTCCACGATCTCCCGCTGCAAATTCCAGAGCACCGCCAGGTGTTCAAGATCCCCGCCCGTCGAATACGCCAGCAGCACGGCACGACCTGCGTCATTGACGCGCGCTCGAAACCGAACGTCCTCGTACGCGGCCAGCTCCAGCACCTTGACGACCGGATCGGATTCGAGCGCAGCCGTCCAATCCGGATAGATGCGCTTGAAGTGCTCCAACTTGCGCTGGTACAGCTCCTCGAAGTCGAGCGTTTCGACGAGATCCGGCGGATCAAGCGCCGACAGATCAATCACTGTCATATCGTCACCTCGAATACAACATCGTCGCCTTCGTACTGCCCGGCGATTCGAAAAGTTACTTTGCCGTCCACAACCGACAGCGCGTTGACGCGATCCAGCGCAATGCGCGGCTCCCACCGTCCGATTGCGCGTGCGGCTTCGGCCTGTGCAGCAGAGATCCAACCGCGTGTCACGGGCAGATCGACCATCGCCGGGAGATCCGAGCCGTAATCGGGACGCTCGCGGCGAGTTCCCTTGCGCGTGCTGAGAATGTCCGCGATGCTCTGCACGAGATGATCGAGACCGCCGATCAGTCGGCCCGTACGGCGACACATACCGACCAGCGCAACCATCAGATCACCTTCGCGTCAACGCGCCTGAAGTCTGCGCGGTCGTCCATGTACCGGATGTGCGCCGGGTCCGTCACAGTCGCCTTGCCCGCCAACACCGCGACGTAAGAGCCATCCGGAAACACGATCACGCGACTGCGAAACTCGGTATCGATGTACGTCACGGGCGCTACCGCCCCGCCTTGCTGCGCGTCTTTCGCCATAACCACCCCCACAAACGAAAAACCCCGCACGGGGCGGGGTCCAAAGTTACTTTGCTGCGCTCACACTGGCGGGCCAACAAGCTCGCCGTCACCTTGCTCACGGTGACTGTGCTTCGTGAGCGACTTACCGCCGGCAACAACGTCTTCGGTATATTCGGCACTGCCCGCGATCTTCATCGCGATAACGCCGCCCTCGCCCGCCTTGCCCTGCATACCGCCGTTGAACGTGAGCATTTGCTCGGTCGTCGTGTTGCCTGTGAACGTCGAGTCCGGAATGTCCGCCAGCAGCTTCGCGCTGCGCAGCGTCGCACCGTCCGCCTTCAGCTCGAACTCCGTCCCGCCGATGCGAAACACGATCCGACCACCGGCCGGCACCGACAGCACATATTCATGGCTCGCATGGTTGTACTGCTCGAATGCGCCGTCCGGGAAGTCGGTCGCGGTCTCGTCTGGACTCGACCGACCGGACCCGCCGTGCTGCGCCGTGTAGTACCCCGGTGCGACGAACGCCCCCGCTAGATCTCCGGACGGTGCCCACAGCGCGACCTCTTCGTCGACGGACGGCGGACGCCACTGCCGGACCTTGCCGGCCGCACCCGCCTGCCATTTGATCCAGTCGCTCACCCAATCACCGACACGCACCTTCACGCGCGGCGGGTCGTACGTGATCGCCTCGACGACCGCGGACTGCGTCAGACACGCCATGCGGCGATCCATCTCGCCAAGCTCGAAGTCGCTCACACGTCACCCCGCTCCCTGATCCGCCGAATTCCAGTAACGGTCTTCGTGCCCCGGTCCGGTCTCCGGATCGACGCCCCACAACACCGCGCGCCCCTTCGTCGGCGGCTCGTACGCGTCGCCCAGGTCGAATTCGTGCACCCACTCGACGAGCCAAACGAGATACGTGTCCAGCTCGGGCCGGAACGGATCTTCACCGGCCGAGCCGACCTGTTTGCCGGGCGTCACGGGCAGCCCCCACGTTGCGCCGTGCACTTTCTGCAACACGCGGGCGGACAGCTCGCGCACCTGGACGTCAGCATCCTCGACCAACGGGTCGACGATCACGCGGGCCTGCATACGCGCGATCAGCGGCACACGCCCCGTTCCGTCATCGTGCCCCGGCTCCAGCTCCGACAGCTCGATCGCAACGAACGGCGTGTCGATCGCCTTGCCGATCTTCGGATACGCATGGATGCGTTCCAGATCCGGCAGCCGTTCGCGCAGGCCGGCCTCAATGCCGTCGTGCAGTTGTTTCAGGTTATCGAGCACGGTTCATCGCCTTTTGCAGTTCATAGTTGACCTCTTGCCGCAACACCGTCATCAGTCGCGCTTCGCACGCGCGGGCGGCCCGTCGAAACGCCGGGTCGCCCGTTTGCGACCACTCGACCGTCACGACCTCGAACGGCGTTCGCGCCTTCCCGGTCCGACGGAAGATCGGCCCGTCCGGCTGACGCGTCGTCTTGCGCCATGCGCCCTCGAACAGCGATTTACCGGCCCGGATGCCCTTCTTCGTGCGTCGGACCGCACCGAGTCGATGCGCCTCGATCGGGTTCAACCCGAGCCACACCTTCCCGGTATCGGCCGATCGCATGAAGAAGTACATCCGCTGCCGTAGCAGCTTTTGCTGGATGCCCGTCGCGTTGCCGACCTCCTTCGCGGTCTGGCTCCTGATCCATGCGCCGGTCTTCCGCAGCGTCCGACGCCATGCCGCCTGCATTGCTGCAGGCGGCAGGCCCGCGAGCGCTTCGAGCGCCCCCTTCACATCGATCTCGATCTTCAGCAGATCCACGCGTCACCTCAGAATCAGGATTGTCCAGCCCGTACCTGCCGGGCGGATCTCGAGGACACGGAAGCGCTCGCCACCCGCTTCGACGATGCTGCCTTCGCGTACGCGGGCCGCGTCGTCGTCCGTGATGTCGAGGATCGGCGCAACGAGCTGCGTGCGTTGCGTCCCGAGATCAGGGCCGAGCCACGGCGCCTTGAACATGCCTTGCAGCGGTTTGCCGTCGATCTTCACATCGTCCGACAGGTCTCGCTTCACGGCCGTGTCGACGTCGGCCATCAGATCCCGGAACGCCATGTCACGCCTTCAGCTTGATCAGCGCCTTCGGGCGCGTGCACAGGTGGATCGGGTTCGACTGCGCCTCGATCTCGACACCCTTGCCGAAGTCCATCAGCTCCTGTTTCGCGTAGTACGGAATGCCGGTCGTGTTGACCGACTCGACGTAGTCGGCCGGCGCGAAGCGCGAGATGAACAGGTCCGGAACACCTTCCGGAATCGCATGTGCCTCGTCGTCCGCCACATAGCCAACGTCACCGACGCGGCCACGATAGCGCTCGAACGTGCAACCGCCGAAGTCGAACGCTTCGCGCGCGTCGCCCCGCAATTGCGCCGCCATCACCGAAGCCAGATACGTCTCCTTGACCGACTTCGCGCTGATCAGCTTGTTCCAGAACACTCGACCGCAGAGCACGCGCACACCCGTGTACGTCGTCGCGCCAAGCGCATCTTCGATCGCGTCCTGCACCTCGATGCACTTCGTGCGAAGCTCCGTATCGGCCTTGCCCAGCTCGAACGGAATCACCGTCTGCTCGATGTCGAAGTACTTCCACAGGTCGATCAGCACCCGCTTGCCGTCCGCATCCAGCACCGCCCCCTTGATCGCACCGATGCGATGGAATTCATGCGTCGCATCGAGCTGGCGACGCATCTTCGCGAGCCGGCGATTCACGACGGTCTGCAGCGCCTCCAGCTCGGTCTCCGAACCGAACGCGCGCAGATTCTGGATCTCGTCCGCCTTGATCACTGCACGCTGCGGCAGGTGGACGGCGTTGATCGGAATCATGCTGCGCTTGCTGCCGCCCACCACGGCGGCCGGCGAACCGCGCTCGCCGGCCGCTACGAGTGCGAGCGTGTCGCCGTCGCGCTCGATCTGGATCGTCGTCGTGGTGATGCCGTCCTCTTCGAACAGCCCGAGCGTGCCGATACGGCCGGGCACATACGGCTGCTCGTTGATCGCGGCACTCAGGGACGACAGCGAGAACGCATCGTCTTGAAACAGGGCGATATCCGCCATACAACCTCCGACATGAAAATGGATACAAAAAAGGCCACGCGGTCGGCGTGGCCTTGAATGGGGTACGTTGTGATCAGCGGACGATCACGTGTCGCTCGGCGAGATCGCCACGACCGGCCGCGTCGAGGCCCGTCAGAAGCCCGCCAACGACTTCGGCGAGCCGGACGACACCCGTCGCCGGTCGTGGCGCTTCGGACGCCGCCAGCGGCGCATAGAGGATCGCTGCGGCGACTTCCGAACCGTCGTTTGCTGCGTTGTCGTACGGCGCATATTCGCCGGTACTCGTCACCCCGAGCACCTGGCCAGACGACAGCGCCGCACCCGCCTTCACGACGATCCGCTCGCGCGAAATCTGCCCGTTACCCTCCGACACGAGAAATTCGGCCGGGAGATTTGCCTGTACCTTCCAGTTCGACATGTGTTTCCCCTCCTCGGGTTACGTCAAAGTTACTTGCCGCTCTTGCGAGCCGCGTAGATGGACGCCGCACGCGGCGCATTCGCGACCACGGGCGCGTCTTGCGACGCAACCGGGGCAGCACGATGGTTGATCGGCTTCTGCGAGGCCGTCACACGCTCGAACAACCGCGCGCGCACCTGATCGGCCGTCAGCCCGTCTGCAACGAAGCCGGCCGTCAGCTCGGTCAGGCTCGCGGCCAGACAGATACCTGCGATGTCCTGTGCGCTGCGGATCGCCGCGTCGACAGTCGCGCGATCGCGCAGGCCGGTCGCCAGCACGATGCCTTCGGCGCAGTGCTCGATCCGCGCATCACGACATGCTGCGTACACGTGCGACGCCAATGCGGTCACGTCCGGCGTTGCCGGCGGCTGCGGCGCAGGATCAGCCGGCGGATTCGGCTTCGGATCGGACGGCGGCACCTCGCCGTCGTCCTCCAGCACCGCGCGGATCTCGGCCGGCACGGCCGAGAAGCGAGCGGCGAGTCGCGCCGCGCCCGCGTACGCCGCGATGCGGATCGGGTCGACAACTGCATCGCAGAAGCCTTGCTCCTTCGCCTGCGCCGCCGTGAGCCAGGTCTCCGCGTCCATGATCACGCGAACCTCCTCTTCGGTCCGGCCGCTGCGCTCAACGTAGGCCGCCAACATGCTGTCGGACGTGCTATCGAGTAGGTCAGCGAGCTTGCGCAGATCCCCGGCCTCGCCGGCCGCGACCGTATGCGGGTTGTGAATCATCAGCCTCGCGTTCGACGGCATCTCGATCGTGTCGCATGCCATCAGAATCAACGATGCGGCCGACGCGGCGACGCCGTCGACGCGCCCCGTCACCTTGCCAGCATGTCGACGCAGGGCGTTGTAGATCGTGAACGCGTCGAACACGTCCCCACCCATCGAGTTGATCGCAACGACGATCGACGCTGCCGTCACCGCTACCTCGTCGAGCTTCGCGACAAACAGATCGGCATCGGTGCCCCAGAATCCGATGTCGCCGTAGAGCCGAATCTCGACCTCCTGCTCGCCACCCGCGTTCGCTTGCGCGCGGATGTCCCACCAGCGCTTCTTCCCTTTCATTCGCCATCCCCATTAGAAAGATCGCTCGCCCCGTTGACCGGATCGAGCGTGTCATATCGAATCCCGAGCCGGCGCTCGCGAGCGAGATCGTCCGCGTTCTCCCGGTCGACCTGCTCCGGATCATCACCACGCGAGAGCACCGCACCTGTCCGGCTCGCCAGCCCGGAGCGAATCTCCATCCGCTTCGCCGTGACGTCCTGCACCGGATGGATATACGGCCAGCCCTGCGGCACCCACCGCACCCGCAAATAGTCGCGACGGCGTCGGTAGTAGTCCGGCATCGGCATCGCACCCGACAACGCACACGCATCGACCCACCAGCGCCAGACCTTCCGGCAAAACTGATGAATGAACACGTTCCACTGGATCTGCTCGATCGACCGCCGGAACTCGTTCAAGATCACCCGCAGCACGCGATCGCTCACATCGCGCAGATCGCCGGTCATGACCTCGTACGGCATGCCCACCGACGCCGCAGCGGCCATCAGTTGCTGACGCATGAACGGACCGTAGTCCGTCCCCGCTCCCGGCGGCTCTGCAAACGTGACGCTTTCACCCGGAGCCAGCTCCTGCATGCTTCCCGGTTCGAGCGATACGACTGGCGAAAAGCCGTCGACGTCGTACTCCATCGCAGCGCCTGTAACTGGATCGCCCATCAGGCCCGGCTCGGCAGGCGGCTTCGTGATGAAGCCGGCAAAGAGGTTGCTGACCTCCTGCCGGAACAGCACTGCGTCGTCGAAGTTGTCCAGCGACTTGAGCCGCAACAGCACGGTCGACAGCTCGGGGACGCCGCGCACCTGGCCGGGCCGAAGCGCGAGGAAAACGTGCGCGATCTCGTCGGCCGGCACGCGCACGGTCTGCATGCTGGTCGTCGATGCGCGTCCGTACTCGCCGGGATGACGCTGCAACAGGTGATACGCGACACGTCGGCCGTCCGCATTGAACTCGACGCCGTTGATGATCTCGCCACCGCCCGGCACGATCTCGTTCTTCTCCATCGGCAGCAGATCCCCTTCGAGAAGCCGGATCTGCATCGGGACCGCCAAGCCCTCGCTCGGGCTGCGCAACTGGCGACGCACCAGCACCTCGCCGTCGCCGAAGAACGCACGTGCAGCGAGCGTCTGCACGCCCCCCATGTCGAACAGATCGTCCGCGTCGATCTCCTCGCAGCTATCCTCCCAAAGTTGCTTTTGCATCTTGCGCACCGCGTCGGTCGGATGCTGCGGGTGCGCTTGGATACCGTTCCCGATCGTGTTCGATACGAGTCGAGCGATCGCCGTCTTCGCCCACGGATCGTTGCGGATCGCGTCGCGAGCGCGCGACCGCAACAGCGGCAGGTTTTGCACCGCCGCCGCATTCGGTCCCGCGCCCGACGCCCGCCACGACTTCGCCCGTGCGCCCGACGTGCTCGCCGACTCGTAGGCCGCCGCCTTCAGCCGCGTCGGCACCACGAACCCGCGCCGTGCGAGTGACGGATAGCCCGACTTCATCGCACCCCCTTGCCTGCGTGACGAATCCGGACGATCGACGAACGTCCGGCCGCACCGTTCAGGTCCCGAATGATCTCGGTGCGGGCTTCGCGCAGCTCGCCGATTGAGCGATATTTAACTCGCCGGTCGGCATACTGGACTTCCAGCTCGCCCTTCGCGATTGCCGACTGGATGCGCTCCAGATCCTGCCTTGTGTATCCCATGCGATTCCCTCGTTTAGCGGCGCTTCAGGTACGTCGACCGACCAACACGACGGCCCTGAATGCGCGAAACCCCGCTCGGCGGCGGGGTTTCGGCGGGTTTTACTGTAGGCGGCGACGGCCGCGGCGTCACGATAATCTCGGGCGCGTCCGGCGGATCGGGCGGCACCTCGGCAGGCAGCGCCGAGGGTAACGCCTCCAGCACCGGAACCGCATCGAATAGCGAGACCTGCGACGCACGATGCTGCTCGACCTGCCAGTGCGCCTCGGTCATCAGGTGTACCTTCACGCTGCGGGCCGCGTGCAACGCGTACCCTTCGCAGTCCAGCGCCTCGTTTCTCGGGCTGATTTTCTTCCACACGCGCTTACCGCCACGTGGACCCGGCACCTTTACCTCTGCGGTGAGCTGCGACAGGTAGTCGCTGCGGACCCCGCTGTACCAGTGCATGCGACCCGGCCCGTCGCCTTCGAGCTTCAGCCGGTTTTCGAGGATCAGATCCTTCGCCCGGCTCACGCCGACCATGTATGGGCGCAGCCCATATTTCGCCGCCTTGCTGTTATTGCGCGTCGAGTCGATCGACGCCTTCGGAACGCTGAAGATCTCCGCGTCGACGTTGCTACTGCCCTTGACGGCCATCACGTTGTAACCGGCCTGCTGCGCCGCGCGCACGTACTTGTATACCGCGTCCGACGTCGAGCCGTCCGACGAGTCGATCGACGTTGCACGTACGCGCAGCATCCAGCCGTTCTCATGCCGGTACGCGTGCGACAGCAGCATCGTCAACGCGCCCCATACACCGCCCGTCATCGGGTCTTGCTGCTGCTCCGTCACGTTGCCGTAGATCTCGCCCCACAAAACGAGCCAGCTTTCCTCTCCGCGCCCCCACGCACGCAAGACGATCGCGAGGCGGTCGTGCTGCACGTCGACGCCAAGCGTCAACAACAGACCGCCGACCGGCACCGTCAGCTCCGCGTACGGCAGCGCACGTTGCGCGAGCACGTCCAGCTCGGGCAAATCGGTCTTGTACTTGTACGCCCGGCCCTGCGAGTTGTTCACGAACGAACGCATCTTCGTATCGTCGCCCTCGCGCAGCGCCTTGTCGGCCGTCAGCCACTTCTTGACCAGCTCGGCCATGTTCGAGCCGGGGAACGGCGACACCAGCTCGTTGATGCGGAAGCCGGCGACGCCATGAAACGGTGCCGTCGCAACCCATCGCCCGCGACGCACAGCGCGAATACGCGTTGCGTCATCCCACAACGAGCCGCAATGCGGGCAGGTGTAACGGGCCGACTCCGGTTGTGCGCGGCCGTAGACCTCATGCGCGACGTCGGCGCCTTCGCTCCAGGTGACGTTTTCCCACGCCAGCTCATGCTCCTCGTCACAATCAGGGCACGGCACCAGATACACGCGCTGATCTGACGCTGCATAGCCCTGCTGAATACGCGACAGGCCGTCGACGGTCGGCGTGCCGCCCAAGATCATCTTGCGTCGCCGGTCCGAATAGCTCTTGTTGCGCTCCTCCAGCAGCGTGATCGAATCGCCTTGCTCGCGCACGTTCGTGTTCGCGTCGTCCGGCTCCTCGACGGCGACGACCGGGGCCGGCGTCGACTTCACATCGTCCGGCGCATTCGACGTGATGAACTTCAGGAAGCCGCGCGCGAACGTCTTGTGATCCCACAAATTGTTTTTGTCGCGGGCCGCGTGAACCGGCAGCTTCGCCGACAGGCGAGGCGTCACCTCGACCATCGGTTCGAACTTCTCCAGATTGAACTTCTTCGCCGTCTTCTCTTTCGGGAACATGATGATCATCGGACACGGGTCGACGTCGATCCGTTTGCCGATGTAGTTCAACAGCACGCCGTCCGTCCACGCAACCTGCGCCGACTTCATGCACACGACCTTCTGCACGGTCGGATCGTCCAGCGCTTCGTGCATGCCGAACACCCACGGCGTGATGTTCGGGTTGTACCGGCCGGGGCTGGCCGATCCCTTCGCGCTTAACCTACGTCGTTTGCGCGCCCACTCCGTCGTCCCAATCTTCTCCGGCGGGCGCAGCATCGTCGCGATCCGGCGAATCACCGCGTGGACTGTCTGGGTCGTATTCAGAAAGCTGCTCAAGGCATCCATATATGTGCTCGTTCAACCATTCGACGTCTACCTCAACGCCGTATAGCGTGTGCAGCTCCAGCACCAGCTTGTCGGACAGCGACAGCAGCTCGGTTTGAAATGCGCCGACCATCAGGCCGTACGCCTGTTCGAGCTGCGCCGCATTGACGAGCTGCCCCTTCTTCTCGGCCAGCGTCAGCAGCTTGATCTCACGATCGACGCGCTCCGTCATCGCGCGCTCCGCGACGAGATCGATCCCGGTCTCGCTGGAGCGGCCAGCCGCAACCTCACGCAAGTGCCGAATGTAGGCGATGCGGATCTCGTCGATTGACACCGCGCGGTAATCGAGCCGGACCTTGTCGACGAACCGCGAAACGGCCGACTGATCAAGGTCGAGATGGTCGGCGATCTGCTGCTGAGTCGGCATGAATATGACCCCCTATGGAAACTCGCCAGTAGAGAAAAAACGCGGGTGCGAGCCCCCGCGTACCGGGCCCCCCTCAGGGTCCCCATTCTTTCGGCACGCGACACGTTAGCGTCTGATACGATTGATCGCTCATCCACTTAGAAGGAGACCAGTATGACCACAAGCTTCGCGCGCTCGGACGCTTCAAGCCATGCAGTAGCACTCGTGAAAGCGGCTCTCGAAAGCGGTGCAATCAAGCTGAATGGACCGATGGGGTTGGACGGTCCTGCGCATTACGCCGCGCAAGATGCTCAGTACCTCGCCACTCTGATCAATGACCTGGCAGAGAAAATCAAATCGCCGAACTTCAACTAAGCCGAGCAATCGGGAGCCCTGCGTGCAGCGTCCCGCAGGGCTTCGTCACGTCGAACCGTAAAATCTCCACGCAGCCGTATCCGCTGCTTCACGATGACCTGCCCGGTCCATCACCCACACGACGCGGTCCATTACATCTTCAAACACGAAGCACCGCGCCGTAACGCGCCCCATGCTTCGATCTTCATCCCACGTCGACCAGACCTCGCTCGGCCCGGCGCTCGTCGACTCGATTCGCATTTCAGCGCCCCAATGCAAAAAGCCCTGAGGGCTTTCGCACTCAGGGCTTCAATATTCATTTCGCAAGGGCGAACGCCCTCCCAACAGATCCCGACTGACAGTTATCGTTGTTGGTCGCGGCGCTCCCGCGATTCAGTACGCCTGTCGGGCGATTGTTGCGACACGAGTGTGCGGTCGCTCACGTATCCAGTGACGCGGTAAAGGATGTGCAAAGTTTACGCGATCCGCTCTTGAAATGGAATACGTTTCATCCTCGCAATTGCCGACGCAATGTGTCGTACACCGATCCATCTACCGTATCCAACAGCGCGAGCATGTCGTGAAAGCGCCACGACCAATTCTTCCTGTACTCATCGAGCGATACACCGAGCGCGTGCGCCCGGCCAGCATCGTCAACCTGCCGCTTACCGGAACCGGAACAGACGGGGCAGATGTGCCGTCCCTTCGCATCCGAAACCGGCGACGCGGCGATCCGCCCCATCCCGCCGCAGTCGTCGCATGGTTCGTACTCCCGGAAGACCAGCGGCCCGTTACGCCCTTCGAAGAACGGAATCCGCTCCTCCGAAACACACACCTTCCCGCTGCCCCCACATACATCGCACGCGTGCGTTGCTGTCGTGACTGGTCGTGCACGACGCACAACACCACGCCCCTCGCACTCGACGCACTGATCGTTCACCCACTCGTCCAGCAACCGCAGCGCGAACCGCTCGACGATGTCGACGTTCGATCGCTCGACAGCATGCCCCGCACGTTGATCGCGACGCTCGTCGCGCGAGAGGCCCGTGAACCGCGCACGCTTGAATCGGCCCGACGTCCGGATCATCTGCGCCAACAGCAACGTTGCACGTCGAACCATCGCAGGCGTCGGCAGCGGCCCGGCCTTGAT
Organism: Burkholderia catarinensis; assembly: GCF_001883705.2. Classification (GTDB taxonomy): domain Bacteria; phylum Pseudomonadota; class Gammaproteobacteria; order Burkholderiales; family Burkholderiaceae; genus Burkholderia; species Burkholderia catarinensis. Next base: position 354,207 of record NZ_MDEQ02000004.1, on the reverse strand, counting down.
TCGGGCCAGCGAGCTACCGAGATCGTTCGCAAAGGCGAGCGCGCCCAAAGTAACTTTAGGATCGGCAATCGGGTCGGTGAACTGACCACGAACGCTCATAGCAACGCCTACCCGCTCTTTCAAATCGATCATCACTCTCTCCTATTCGTCCTAATGTCCTAATGTCCCAAGGGATAAGGCTTGCGGGGGTGCGCGCCTGCGACATGCGCGACATGCGCCGCTCACGTCGCGCATGTCGCGCCCCTGCACCCGCGCCCGAGACCGCGCCTTGGGACATTGGGACATGGGACGTCCGCAGCGCGCCACGACGGGGCAAGTGGCGCGCTTACCGTGCAGGCACAGCGCGCCAAGCGGTCACAGCGGACTGTCGTCATCACCCGCCGCGACCAGTTCGCGTTCCGCTTCCAGCTCTTGCTCTTCCTTCACGTAGTACCAGCCGCGCGATCCGGTCGACTCACGCTTGCGCACCCAACCTAGCGACTTCAACGCCTTGCCGATACGGCGCTGTTCCGCCAACGTCCACTTCGACGTATCAAGCTTCAGGATGTCCGCGAGGATCTCTTCCATCGTCGTGCGCGACACGAATTCCAGGGCCTTCGCGATCTTGTCCTCGTACACGTCGCCTTCGTAGCGCTCTGCCTGCTCGATCTCGAACAGCGGGCGTTCATGCTCTTCGACGTGCCACACGACGCCCGAGCGATACAGGTGTACGGCTTCCGCCCAAAGCTGTTCACGAACGGCCACAATGCCGTCAATGTCGACCAGGCCGCCGACACGCAGCGGCCAGTAGCGCCGGTTGCCCGACTCGTCCTTCAGGTACGTGTCGAAGTTGACCGAGCCAGCGAACACGCATTGACGCGGGACGTCGGTCGCACGCTTGCCGTAGAAGTTGCGGAACCGGTCGACAGCCGTCGCGAAGAAGCTCTTCACCGCCGACGAGTCGGCCTTGTTCAGCGAGTCCAGCTCGGCCAGCTCGATCACCCACTTGCCGGCCAGCACCGCGTACGTGTCTTTGTTGCCGATCTGGATCGGCGTATCGGTGAACCACGGTGCGCCGGCCAGCACCTTCAGCGCGGTCGATTTACGATGCCCCTGCTTGCCTTCGAGGATCAGGACGTTGTCGACCTTGCAGCCCGGCTCCATCACGCGCGCGACGGCCGCGATCATCCACTTCATGAACGCGAGCTGCACATACTCGCTGTCGGCCACGCGCAGGTATGTCGACGGCATCGATCGCACGCGCGACACGCCGTCCCATTTCAGCCCTTCGAGGTATTCGCGCACGTCATGGAAGTGGGTCGCGTCCGCCACCAACAGGACCGCGTTCATCACGATATCGGTACGCACCGAGAGGCCGTAGCGCTGCGACAACCAGAGAACGCAGCGCTGATCGTCCATGTCGGTCCACTCGCCGATCACACCCTGCGGGAACGGCGGCGCTTTGCGCTTCATCACGCGGCCACCGAAGTCGTCCTGCTCGATGACGCCCTGCCATGCCTTGTGGTTCGACAGGATCAGGTGCACGTTGCCGAGCGTCGGCAGCAGCGTGCCCTTGTCCGACCGCGCCAGATCCTGCTCCCACGTGTGTGCGCCGTTCTCTGCGTCACGGCCATCCCATTCCGGCTGTTTCGCGGCAGCGGACGTCGCGACGAGTTTCGTCGGCGTGACGTCCGCGGTCGACACGTCGACTGTCGCCGGCCGGATCTCTTCGTTCGCTGGCGCGATGACGCGCAAGATTGCCGCCTGTACCTGCGCCCCGACAGCGTCCGAGCCTTCTTCAACGTGCAGGTCGTTGAAGTCGGTCAGCTTGCGCTCGCCGCGATTCGCGAATGCCGGATAGACGACGCTGACGTCGTCGACCGTCGCTGCCGCCTCATACGCACGCTTCAGGCCCGTGTTCTCGAACCGCTTACGGCGCTGCGGCATCACGTCGTTGCCGTAGCTCACTTCGACGTACGGAACGCCGTTGTCGTCACGACGTCGCGACACGGCGATCATGTACCACGTATTCTTCGCCTCGATCCGCACCGGGTCGGCACCAAACACCAGCTCGCCACGGAAAGCGAATTCGTCGGCGAGCCAGTCGCGAACGCGCTGCTCGATCTTCCAGTCGTCGTCGGCGCAGACCAGCACGTGCACATCCGGATACGTCGCTCGCAGGTAGCGCACGGCCGGGAGGATGCCGCCCGCATCGAAGCAGATATCGACGGCGAACGCATCGTCGATCGCCATGCGGATCGCACGCGCGGTTGCATAGCCTTCGGCGACCAGCACGATCTGGTCGTCTGCGCCGACCTCACCGAGTAGGTACGAAGCACCCTTCTTTTCCATGCCCTTGTTGAAGCGCTTCGCGCCGTCCGGCGTGATCTTCTGCAGGCCGACGAGACGGGCGTCGTCGCCATACTGATACATCGGCACGAAGATCGTGCCGTCCGCGTCGAAACGCACGCCTTCGGCCGTGATGCGCTTGCGGCCCAGGTACGCGGATTCGCCATGCTCGGCTGCACGGCTCCACTGATCCCGCGCGCGGTTCGCGGCGAGCTGCGCCTGTCGTGCATCTCGTTCGGCCTGCTCGCGCTCGGCGGCTTCCTGCCGTCGACGCGTCTCCGCGAGCACTTCCTCGCTCATCGGTGCGCCACTCCACTCGAATCGCTCGGTGCCCGGATCGTCGCCCGAGAAATGGCCGAACGTACCGCCGTAACCGATCACCGCGCCCTTGCTGATGACCTCTCGCAGCTGATACCAGTATTTCTTGCGCGGCCCGTACCGATGATGTTTGCCGTCAGCGACCGGATGGCCGGCGGGCAGGTCAGGATGCCCCGCCGCACGCAATTGCTGAGTGATCTGGTCCAGTGTTGCCATACAATAATTCCCTCCATCAAAGTCACTTTGGCCGCATGTCGCGGCCAGATCACGATTCGTTGAGCTGCGCCGGCAATCGACGCAGCGCCCTGTTAGCTCGCACGCCGAGCCGCATCCAGCTCAAGGAGGCGGCGGTCGCGCTCGACCTTGTGTGAAAAGCTTCGCCATACGCTTCGCCCGGCCACATAGCACTGCCGTCCACTCGGCGAGCGGCTGTACTGCGATGTGCCGCGTCGCAACGCGCTGCTGATTCCGTTCACGTTCACAGGGGTCTCCGGTTATTTGCCGCGCAGTCGACACCACTCGGCCGACATGGAATCGTCGAACGCAGTAAGGTCCAGCGCGCAGAGACGATCGGTAAGCTGGTCGCGGAACGCATGTCGTTCCGCTTTGGTTGCGAGCGCGGCGCATGCGCGCGCGGCTCGCTCGACGAACAAATGCACGCGCCCCGCTGCGCTCGCTTCCGCAAGAATCGGATCAAGGCGATCGGGGAACGTGGCGATCAGTTCGGATAGCAAGCGCCCCGCTTCGGCGGGGGCGTATTCGAATCGGGATGCGAGTGTCGTTACAGCACATGCCAATTGCTGCTCAGGCGAGCAGCAGAGGCCGATCTGTTCACGCGCGGGCCGACAGCACCCCATGCCGGGCTTAAACCGCTCCATGACGACGACGGCGACGTGCAGCGAGGTTGCGAGCAGCATGAATCAGGCGCTGGAACAGGCGCTGGCCCTTGCGGCCCGTCGCGATGATCTTCTCCGCGTCGTGATCGTCGATCCGCTGATCCGCCAACGCGCGCGTGACGCCATCAGCGACGAGTCCGACATGCGCCTGCAGGTGCAACGCTGTCGAAACGAGATGCAACGTGCCGGGCTCACCGGCATCGTCCGCGGCGTGGTCGTCGACGTGTTCAGCAACCAGCCCGAAGCGCGCGTTCAACGCATGCAGCGCGTCGAGCGCATACACCTCGCCCTCGGCCTTTTCCTGCATCCATTCAATCAGCAGCTCGAACATCTCCATCGACAAGCGGCTGTCGCCGACGCCACGCAAACGCAGACGAAGCGATTCCGAGGTGATGTTCTTACCGCGTCGGATCGTGAGGTGGTTAGCCGCGTCGGCGACACCGCCGGGCGTGTTTCGAACGGACGTATAGAGCACGTCCAGCCATTCGGTACTGTCGTATCGGCAGGTCATTTCGGATATTGAGCTGAAGCGGCTTTCATCCTGTCGCAGATCACATCCCGCGATTACGATTCGGCCAATGGATAGGTGGACGATGTCAATGCACCGCAGGCTGCGCAGCGCCCGCGACCGGATGGTCGGAAAAGTGGTCGTAGAGGATCTGGACCGTCGAAACGCGCGGATCGCGATGGATGCGCAGCGCGATCTTTGTCAGCGTCTGATAGGGGATGCCGCACTGGCGGGAAATGTCCGGCCACGCACCTTTGGCTGCGTCAAGGTTGCGCAGCACGGTAGCGAGCATCGGTTCTTTGTTGTTCCGCATTGGACGATCCTTGGATGATGGCCGCCCAAATAATATCCCATTCGGGATATTCACTCAACACCTACCGCCCACGCAATATCTCGCAAGGGATTGACCTTTCCCGGCAATATGCAGCCATGAATAAGATGCCGCTTCGGAAAATCTTGGCGCGGAACATTCGCCGGCACATGGCGGCGAACGAAGACATCCGCACGCAAGTGCAGCTCGCCAAAGCCGCTGGCGTGGCGCAGAGCAGCGTTGCTCGCGTGCTTAAGGGCGAAGTAGACACCCAACTTTTTGTTATTGAAGCGCTTGCGGACGCCATCGGCGTGCCACCTGGGTCGCTCCTTATGGACGACGAAGTCGAGCAGGAATTGCTGCGATTCAATCGATCGCTCGTGGCCGCACTGCCCGCCCCAGAGAAAGCCAAGATCGAGAGTTACATCGAGTTCGTTTTAAGCCAGTCGGAAGCCGTTCACACTGAAAGCGACGGCTCGCTCAGCATCTCGGAAGAAGTCCCCGCAACAAACGAGTCTAGGCGCCGCGCGGGTGTGGCTGCTCAACGTCCATTATCAAATGAAACGGTGAGCAATGAGAAACCACGCCGCGAAACAGCATTCCGAGAGACCAAAAAGCACCGCCGATAACGTCTACCATCTTCCGAATCACGACCTCAATCTTCGGCACCGGGCAATTCGCGAGCACCTTCGTGACCAGTTAGCTCGGCACACCGAAGAGTCGATCGTCGCAATCGCCTGCGTGACAATGCAGGCCGACGGAACGATCAGCATCTCCGCCAAAGGAATCGAAGCCGATCTCGCCGACGACATGCTCGACGGACTGGGACACCTGTCGGCCCGCATTCGCCACCACACCAAGGGAAAGCCAAAGCCCGGCAGCCGGCAAGGCGGGTATGCCGCAGTCGCCCTAATGGCAGCTATTGCGCTGCTCGCCTTCGCATACGTCAACGAGATACCGTGGCTCGACTGCGCCACCGTACTCGCCGGCCAGCTACTCGCCCCGTTTAGCGGCCGAAAGCACACCCCACGCCAGTAATCCCGTCACCCCGCCATCCCCTGCGGGGTATTCTTCGCGCAAAATATCCCTATAGGGATTGACATAGAAATATCCTAACGGGGATACTTCGGCTGTCGCGTCGCTCGACGCTCAACCGGAGATCCCACCATGAAACCTACCGATCTGAACGCGGAAGCCCGTCACGACTGGCTCCGCGACGAGCAAACACCCCGCTTTACCCCGTCCGAACCTGCCCGCCAAAGCAACTTTGAAAAGTCGCCGATCTTCCGTTGGACGGTCGTCGCCGCCCTCCTGTTTGTTGCCGTGAACGTGTTCCAAGACGATCCGGTCGTCGTCCCGACGACCGCGTACCACGTCGCCGTCTAATCCGCCCCGACCCTGCCGGGGCAAGCGCCCCCGGCGTCATGGAGACAACCATGCCGCGCAAGAAGCTCCAATCCCTTCCCTTCGCCGACGTCGAACGCCGCGACACCCTGTCCCTTCGCACGATCGTCCGCTACGACCCGAAAGCTCGACGCCCCTCAACGCCGATTCTCGTCGGCAAATACGTTGTTGGTCGCCGCCCCTTGGCGGACAGCGTACATACGGAGTATTTGATCCTCGACGGCACTGAGATCGCCGGCAAGCAGATCTCGATCCCGGACGAAGGCAACTGCGCCGACGCAATCAAGCGTCTCCGTGACGCGAAGCGGGCAGCGGATATCGAGGCATCGAAGGCGATCAACAAGGCGAAGAAGCCCGGGAAGGCTCGCACAGCAGCGACGCGCGAGGTTGCGTAATGGACGATCGCACGCAACAACTCGACCTGGCCGCGCCGATCCCAACCGGAAACACGAAGGCTGCAGCAGCGCAGGCCGGTGCCAAGTCCGCCGATCTCTGGATGGTGCCGTACGACCAAATTCACTATGACCCGGCCGACAACATTCGTGCCGTCGACCTTGCGTGGGTACACGAACTCGCGGTTCTGATGATCCAGCATGGGTACGACAAGGGTTCACCGCTGCACTGCTACGTGCGCAAAGTCGGCGGAAAGGATTTGTTCTACGTCTACAAGGGGCAACACCGCTATCTCGCAGCCGGCAAGGCAATCGAGGCGGGAAAGGATCTCGGCAAGATCCCCTTGGTAGTGCGCGACAGCCGCGAAGTCGACCGCGCGAAGATGGTCGTCGACGGCTACTTGAGCAATCGTTCAAAGCCATCGTCGCCGCTCGATCTCGCCACCTCGATTGCGGAACTCCGCGATGTTCACAAAATGAACGCGGAAGCCATCTGCGCCCAGTTGCACATTTCCGAGCAGTCGATCCGTGATGCCGCACTGCTTGAAAAGGCACCAGCCGAGCTGCACGCTATCGTACGCAATGGCTCGATCGCCGGCACACTCGCGATCGAAGTGATCCGCACACACGGCGGCGACAAGGCACTCGAACGCATCGTGTCCGGGCTGGCGAAAGCGCAGGAAGCCGGCAAGAGCAAGGTTACGAAGAAGCACCTGGCCGGCGGCACGTCGACCTCCAAGCCGGTTGCGCCCAAAGCGACGAAGATCAACGAAGCGCGTGCAAAGCAACTTTTTCAGGCCCTGCAGTCTGTCTTGCACGACCCCGGCTTCGGGAATCTCTCGCCGGGGACCATCGAAGGCGTCCATCGATCCCTGACGGGCCTTGAAGATCTGCTCGACCTGCCGGCCCGCCCGCAGAAGCATCCGATTCACTCCCCGAACGAGAACGGCGTGTTCGCGCAATGCGAGACCATCAAGGCCCCGAAGTCAAAGCGCGCCGGGTCTGAGCCGGCCGAAATTCATCTTGCTCATATTGACGACGGTGCGTGGATTTATACGACGACCCTTCGCGCCGGACGAGGCATGTCGTCTGCCCTCCCGTCGATGCGGACGTTTGCCGCTACATATCCGACCCGCGTCCAAGCCATCCGGGCCGCTGTCAGCGACATCACCCGTGCTATGCAGCAGCACGATCGGGCAACCGACAAGAGCGCACCGTCGATTCACGCGTGGCTCGACAAGCTGTACGTCATGCCCGACCCCGACTGGACGCCCGAAATAGCGCAGGAGGCCGCTCAATGACCTCGCGCCCGGCCCTTTCTACCCCACGTCCGCTGCCGCGAAAGCGGGAACACGCGAAACAGCGTCCAGCTATCGCGCTCGCGAGCGTCAACGGCTCTTCAACGCAGTCGAACAGCAGCGGGCTGACGCCCGCAACAGCGATCCAGAACAACGATGCGCCGCTCGCGCGGCGTAAAGCAATCCAGACAAACGAAGCCTTGGCGGATACCCGCCAAGGCAGGCTCACGCAGCTCGACGACCTACGCATCAAAATCCGCTCGCTGATCGCTGACATCTCGCACACGGCCGACATCGAGCTGCTGGACCTGATGGCCGACGAGATCGGCTCGTTCGCTCGCCACAAGGCGGCGCAAGATGCGCGCACCTGGGCCGCGACCGCCGCAATCACGCTCGAAACGGGGCTCATGCAGCTCGCTCGTGCAACTCAGCCCATCATCGAATAACGAGGGACAGAGAATTGAACATCACAACCGAACGACTGTTGCGACTGCCAACCGTTCTCGACATGGTCGGCTTGGGCAAGACGACGATCTACGACATGATGAAGGAAGGTAGTTTCCCGAGACCACGACGAGTTCGCAATCTCTCACTATGGGCAGAGACAGAAGTACAAGCATGGATTCGTTCCATCACATCACGCGAAACGTCCACCGCCCAATAACGTGTTTAAGTCTAGACCTGATCCCTCAGCCAGCATCTGATCAGGTCCGAAATGACTTGGATGTGACCTCTTCAACGGCTGTGATCGACCCTCAACTGTCGTCCGGGCCGCGGCGACCACGACGGCAGTTCACGAAGTCCCAACGGTCATTCGCGAACAGAACCTTCTGCTCGCTAGGCACCCACATGACCAATTGAGAAGGCGTTGCTCAATGGACTAACTGCGGCAGAGTCCGGGGCGGGCCACGCGAACTCGCGTGAGTTGGTGGACTGCCATAATCTGCCAGACATTCCGTAACCTCTATTTCGCGTCGCGCCAAAAATAACCTTGCCTTTCACAACGGAAAACCTAATGTTTATGGGAAGACGGGGGGGGGTGCCATGAAACTGAACAGGATTCTATTTGCGCTCTTTGCGGCCGCGCTATCTTGTCAAGTATATGCAGAAGAACCGCCGACCTATCAAAGTCCATGCGGCGGCCCGTCTCCGGATGGCCAACCGGTTGGGCATGCTAATCGAGCCTACTGTTACGCCGATGGACACTGTGAAATTAGCGGCTGGGATCCTGTGTCGGGACAGCCAGCCTGTCCGTCGCCCTAACGCTGGCTGCACTGTCAGCAGTGCAATTGGAATTCAAGCAATATGCTATTAGGTGTAAGCCTAGCTACCGCACTTTACTGGATCTCCACAGAGTCGTCCACGTTGAGGAGCCAGACCGTTGATAGTCGATCGGGCCGCCGCTATAGATCGGAACACGATATTCCTCGTTTCCTTGCCTAAGGAAATAAAGGAACGTTTCGTCCTGTCCGGTGTAGTAAAGAGGATACGCGTCTTCGTACCTATTATCGTCCACCGAATACGGCCTCCAAGTACCGTTCGGCTGGCGAGTGAACTGCATATTGTTATTAGTTGGTCCGGTCGGTCCGGTATCGATTTCGTTTGCTTCAATTTCGATGGGCAGTAAGCAAGCGGACAGGAGCCACCGTCTAGGAGACGTTTCGGTGCCAACCTGTACTTCATACATTCTTGTCTCAAGCAGGTAAGGTTTAAAGCCAACCGGACCCGGACGGAAAGATAGCTCTACCCTGATTTTTCCTCCCTCAGTAATGAAGTCCAAAAGTCGATCAGCATTTGTCACCTTTGCATCTAAGTAAGTCTTCAGCCAGTCCATCAGCTTTCCTGGGCCGACGCCGACGGCATCAGTTAACTGGGTCACATCACCAGCAATGCTCAAGGCTATAGAGCTAGCCTGCGGTCCGGTACGTTGCGATTGGATGTTACCCTTGAAGCTCGCTATATCTGAATCTGAAAGCGTGGACTCGTCAAATAATGCCCCGCCTGGAGTTGAGAGGATTTTATCGAAAAGTGATTTTTTGATTTCAAAATATTGCCCCCCGTTATTCGTATTCTTCCGAATCAAGGCGGTCGCAAGCATCGTCGTCGACGGTATTGATGTGGCAGACGAGGAAATGAAGTCACACTCCCTGGTCTCGCTATCGAACCAGTTTTTTCCAGAGGCATGAATTGAAATCAATGCAACTGAAATCGCCGCGGAAAGCAGCCTTTTTAAGTTACTCATCTTTTCCTGCCGACGAGCACAAAATATTTATGCGGGACACATGTTGTCAGTGACCGGTTTGCAAACTTGTCCGCCATCGTCAATTCCGATACATTTGTCTCGTGAGTGTCCGTGCTCGTTGCATGGCATGGTCGTTGGGTAGTTTTGAGGGGGAATCTGTTCAGCCTCTGCCTGAGTGAGGGCGTTGGCGGTCTTTGCGGCGAGAGCCGCAATAAACAATACAGTGAGTATGAAAACGATCTTCATGCGACACCTCGCAAGGTTTTCTATGAAGGGTAGTTGCTCAACGCAGAATGTCCAGGCGAAGTTACTGAAACACGGAGCAAGCAATAGTCGCCTCCCGACAATTGCTTGCACAACGGTCGTTTGTACGCGTGCTCGTGAAACGCCCGATGAGGGTAGCTGCTACAAACACAGTCGTCAGGGGCGCTACCTGGGGTGATTGGGACGCTCGAATGTTCTGGTGACCGTTTTGGCGAGCGGCCGTAAATGGCCGTCTGCCGACCAATACGACAGGAGCCATTCCGAGGCGGCGGTAACCACCTCAATCCTCGTCTTCGACCCAGAGACACCCGGACTGCAAGGCACCGATCACGAGGACCCCCGTGTCGAACGTGGCTTCGGTAACCGAATATCCGTTATGGGTGAAGTACCGAGCTTGAGCGCCGAATTGCTCAAGAAATTCAGCTGTCAACTGTTCCGCCTGAGCCGCGGTCATTAGCTCAGCGCGGTACGCTTGGTCGCGATGTAGCACCTCAGCGATAATCCAACGCGCCTCACTTTCATCGATTTCGCGGTAACAAGCGTCGTCATCGCGCAACTCGAACGCTTTCGCTACGGCAGCGGGACTCGGCGCCGGAAATGGTAAAACTCCACAGCGTACAACGCCGCAACCGCGTAAGTCCCAGATGTCTTCGCCTATTCCCAAGGTAATCCTCTTCGCTTCAAACAACTCGTCGACGATCTGCGCTGGCCTGTCGACTGACCGCAACTGGCCGAGGCTGTGTAAAAGCAGCAGCGTGGGGCACTGGAGTACCGGTCGGCGTCAGCAACATCCGGCCGGATGGCGACAAATCCAGTCGAACGGTTCAACGTCCATGGTCGCGCTTTCGCCAGTCGTTCCAGCACATGAAAAAGGGGGTATTAGAGGGGGTATCAAACGCCAACCTCTTGACACGATTCTTTATTAATCAACAAATTACGATCAAGAATGTCAATGCAACTTCCACATGACGATATGTCGGATCACTTCGGTTGCTCCTGTTCGTGTTGATTCGGCGATCTGCCTGTAACCCTTGTCAGTCGGGCATTCTACGCCCTTCCACCGTTCGCTCGCGTTCGCCGGGAAACGCGCTCGGTCGAGGGAAAAGCGGGTAATAAAGCGTGGCTCGTTTCGAACATACAAAGACGATACCCGCTTTTTCACCGTGCCACTTACCGACGTCAGGATCCGACAAGCGAAGGCAGGCGACAAGCCTACCAAACTTGCCGACGGCAACGGACTGCATCTTTGGTGAGCCCGTCCGGCTCCAGGCTCTGGCGATACCGATACAGAATTGCCGGGAAGGAGAATCTCTTCGCGATCGGCGAATACCCGGCCGTCAGTCTCCAAGACGCACGCGTGGCACGTGACGATGCCCGCTTGCTCGTCACGAGCGGGACTGCATCCATCGTCGAGCGCATCGTGCATGCCGAACACCCACGGCGTGATGTTCGGGTTATAGCGGCCGGGACTCGCCAACGCCTTCGCGCTCAACCTACGATGCTTGCGTGCCCATGGGTCGAGTCCGAGGTACAAGGATGGATCAGAGATATTTCATCGCCCTCTGCATCGGCTACCTAATTGACTGGAGCGCCAGTAGAAGAACAGACGGACATCCATCCGTTCTGTTTGATTCGTAGCGCAAGGTGGAGCGACAACCGTCAACGATTTGGACCGTCACGTCGAGCGACCGAATCTGCACGGGAAGCGTCACCGTCATATAGAATGACGCGTTTTGCCCGTACTCCTATGTGGTTCAAAAACCTTCAGCTTCATCGTCTTCCGGCACCTTGGGCCGTTACCCCCGATCAGATGGAAAAATGGCTGGCGCCCCACGCGTTTCAGCCGGGCAACAGCGTCGAGATGCAGAGCCTCGGATGGGCGTCGCCGCGTGACGACGGCGCACTGGTGTATTCGATCAACCGGCAAATGTTGCTGGTGTTTCGTGCCGAAAAGAAGCTGCTGCCGGCGTCGGTCGTCAATCAGGTAACCAAGGCACGGGCGCTTGAAGTCGAGGAGCAGCAGGGCTTCAAGGTGGGTCGAAAACAGCTGCGCGAACTCAAGGAGCAGGTTACCGACGAACTGCTCCCGCGCGCGTTCACCATTCGCCGCGATACCCGCGTGTGGATCGATACGGCGAACGGCTGGCTCGTCATCGATGCAGCCGCACAGGCTCTTGCCGACGACGTTCGCGGCCTGCTCGTCAAGTCGATCGATCAGTTGCCGCTCGCCAACGTTCATGTGGCGCTTTCGCCGGTCGCCGCGATGACGGATTGGCTGTTGTCCGGCGAGGCGCCGGGCGGATTCACCGTGGACCAGGACGCCGAGTTGCGCTCGAGCGGCGAAGGCGGCGCCACGGTGCGATACGTCGGCCACGCGCTGGAAGCGAACGACATGCGCCGGCACATCGAGGCCGGCAAACAATGCATGCGCCTTGCGATGACCTGGGATAACCGGATCTCCTTCGTGCTGACGCCGTCGCTGACGATCAAGCGCGTTACGCCGCTCGACGTGATCAAGGAGGCGGCTGATCCGACCGCGCAGAACGATGCTGAACGCTTCGACTCGGATGTCACGCTGATGACGGGTGAATTGGGGCGGATGTTGACCAATCTTGTCGATATCTTGGGCGGTGATCAGCACGACTCGAGTCATCAGGCGGCAGCAGCCTGAACTCCGCCGGCTGTCTAGAATCATCCCCCCCGCGACGGCGAGATTTCTCGCCGACGCGGCAGTGCAAGGAGGACCGTCGTCGCCCTGGCGGTGGGTCGCGACTGGGCGCTCGCGACCCTTAGGAGACTTCCGCCCGATCCCAAAGGGAGCGCTCATGAATTCGCCAGTAGGCGATGCCACTCTCTACAGGTGGAATAGGAAGGCCAACATAGTGACAGTAAAGAACGCCAGCCCCGCGTCGACCAGACCTCACTCGGCCCGGTGATCGTCGACTCGGTTCGCGTTTCGGTGCCTCAACGCAAAAGCCCTGAGGGCTTTCGCACTCAGGGCTTTGACATTGTCACGTTCGATGACCAACGCTTGGGTGTGCCTCAATCTCCCCGCACAACACATCATTGGATTCGAGCCACGCTCATCGTGTTCAATACGCCGTCTGCCGAACTAATCCCACACCAGGTTCTCGAACGGAGTGAACCATCCATACGTTTTTGAGTTGACCACTACTTTCCCTCCGTACACACCGTAGCAGACGTCCTTGTCGTTGATTTTTCCCACCACGGGTGCGCCACTGTCACCAGGTTGCGTCTGAGCATCGCCGTCCAAGTTAAGCAGGACGACGTGGTTAACTTTATCGGGAGTATCCGGCACCGTGATATCAACCTCTGGCTCAGAAACCGAGCAATTCACGAGACCGGATAACGCACCCTGCAACCACAAACGCTGGTGCTTTACGGGACGAACATTTGAGCCAAACCCCACCTGCTTGTTACCGCTATCTGTCCAAATCTCATTGGGAGTTGCCTTGACTTCAGGCGACACCTTCACGATAGCGATATCTTGATTGTGCTCCAGGAAACTTTCGAACAGAGCACCCACCTGATTTGCGTCGTCAGGCTGACCCACGTTCTCATCCCCTTTTCCCAACACATGGCCCGCCGTCGCAAAGCACATGTCCCCGTCATATTTCACAACCAGACCTAAAGTGCCAATCTTGCTGCGGGTCACAATTTTGATACCGCCGACCAAAGGACGAACCGTGAGATTGTTTGCAGGCATCACAGGCTCCACTAAGAAGTGAACAAACCGATTGATAATTGCCGGTCGATGTCGACCAGATCGCCGACACGCAGCGGCCAGTAACGCCGGTTGCCCGCTTCGTCCTTCAGGTACGTGTCGAAGTTGACCGCGCCAGCGAACACGCACTGACGCGGGACGTCGGTTGCCCGCTTGCCGTAGAAGTTGCGGAACCGGTCGACGGCCGTCGCAAAGAAGCGCTTCGCCGCCGACGAGTCGGCCTTGTTCAACGAATCCAGTTCGGCCAGCTCGATCACCCACTTGCCGGCCAGCACCGCGTACGTGTCTTGGTTGCCGATCTGGATCGGCGTATCGGTGATCGACTGCAGAAAGGCGCAGCGACAGCCGCCGCGTCCGGCAAGGTGACGGCTCCGACGAAACGATCGCGCGGTCTTCGGTTGAATTGCGGGAACGCGGATTGCTCTGCGCATTCCGACATTCTCCGACACCGGCCGGCACAAATGCGGCGATTCAATTCCTGACGGCATCAATCATCGAAATGAAACGTCATTGCCAATCGTTTCGTCGTTCGATATCCGGATTCCATCACCCATCCCCGTTAAATCGCATAATTTACCGACCCGACGAGTAATAATTGCGATCGCCTTTTCAATCCATCATTCGAAATCGCAAAACATCGTTGACTTCGACTTTCCCGAAAATTTAGAATCCCCTACGACGGCTTACGTTTCATTTTCTTCCGTCGCTCACGCGTCGCCATTCGTCCACGCGAAGGCCTCCGCATAGTCTTTTCCCGTTCCACACCGGGGTGACGCCCCTTGTCATTTCAGTTTTCGGTATTTATCAGGCGCCCGCATATTTTCTGCCCGATTCGCATACCGAAAAAGCATCACATCCAGATTAATACCGGGAATTCACCCGAATACCTGCAACCCAGGACCACGCGGACAGAAGATCCGTTCATTCGATCATTCCGATAAGAAACCACCAGTCATCAGGAGGGACATCAACATGCATCGCCTTGCGAAGTCGCTGTGTCTCGGGTTGGTCTGCGCCGGCCTGCTTGCGGCCTGCAACGACGACGACGTCCAGTCGAGCGGCACGCCGTCGCACAACGCCGCGCTGTCGTTCCGCATGGACACCGGCGGCCAGATCAACGCGTTCTACCGGCAGGACAAGGTCGCCGCGCACCTGCTGGCCCGGTCATCGACGAAACCCCGCCTGCTCGTGGTTTTCCCCGCCGGCAACAGCGGCACCGGGCTGTGGTTCGACGACACCGCGCAGCCCGTGAACTGGAGCCTCGACACGCCGCCGTCCGCGCTGTCGGCCCCCGACCCGCACGGCCGCCCGCTGTACGGCATCGGCGCCGACGTATCGGTGGACACCAGCACGCTGACGATCCGCCAGGGCGTGCTCAGCAACGTGCGCTTCCTGCGCGACTTCAACGGCGGTGCGACGATCCCGCAGCAGGTCGTCACTGCGCCGACGGTCCAGGGCAGCGCCGCGCAATGGCAACGCGACCGGATCGACGGCGCGCCCGGCTATGCGCTGCGCATCACGCTGCGCGACGGCGGCAGCATCGCGCCGGCAGCGGGCGGCAAGCTCGTGCTGAGCGCGCCGGCGGGCTCGCACACGCTGAAGTTGCATGTCGATGCGCTGTCGGGCGAGACGCCTTTGTCGCCGATCACGCGCGCCGATCTGCTCGCGCCGTCCGTGAACCCCGACCCGGTGAGCCAGAACGTGCTCGAATTCCTGAGCTTCCACGACAAGCTGCTGGCCGGCTCGTGGCAGTACGACACGTACTTCGGCCGCGATACGCTGATCTCGGTCCGCATGCTGATGCCCGTGCTCGAACCTGCGGCGATCGAGGCCGGCCTGTCGTCGGTACTGAGCCGGCTGTCGGCCGACGGCAAGGTCGCGCACGAGGAAGGCATCGGCGAATTCGCGCTGATCGACAACCAGAAGAACGGGCGGCCGAACGATCCGACACCGACCTACGACTACAAGATGATCGACAGCGACTACCTGCTCGCGCCGATCGCGGCCGCTTGGCTGATCGACGATACGCGCGGCCAGGCCCGCGCAGCTGCGTATCTGGCGCAGCGCGGCAGCGACGGGCAGACCAACGGCAGCCGCCTGGTCGTCAACCTGCTGCACGTCGCGACGACCGCGCAGCCGTTCGCGCAGCAGCCGTCGGTCGCGAACCTGATCCACCTGCGGCCCGGCGAGATCGTCGGCAACTGGCGCGACAGTACCGACGGGCTCGGCGGCGGCGTCTACCCGTACGACGTGAACGCGGTGCTCGTGCCGGCCGCGTTGCGCGCGGCGAACGCGTTCCTCACGCGCGGCCTGCTCGATCCGTACCTGGATGCCGCACAGCGCGCGACGCTCACCAGCACGGCAAGCCAGGCCGCCACGTGGGAAACGCAGGCGCCGCCGCTGTTCCAGGTCAGCGTGCCGGCCGCACAGGCGGCCACCGACGTGTCGGCCTATGCGCCGTCCGCCGGCGTGCCGGCCGGCGCCGCGCCCGGCGCACCGCTGGCGTTCTACGCGCTGTCGCTCGATCAGCAGGGCAATCCCGTTCCGGTGATGAATTCGGACGGCGGCTTCGCGCTGCTGTTCGGCACGCCACCGGACGACCAGCTCCAGCGGATCGTCACCGACGTCACGCGGCCGTTCCCGGCCGGGCTCGTGACCGATGCCGGGATGCTGATCGCGAACCCGGCGTATGCGAACCCGTCGCTGTGGCCCAAGTTCACGAGCTCCGCGTATCACGGCACGGTGATCTGGTCTTGGCAGCAGGCGATGTGGGTGGCCGGGCTCGATCGCCAGCTCGCGCGCCAGGACCTGTCGACCACGACACGCACGCTGCTCACGCAGGCGCGGCAGACGATCTGGCAGGTGATCTCGAACGGACGCGACATGCGGACGTCGGAAATGTGGACGTGGTCCTACGTGAACGGCCAGTACCAGACCGATGCGTTCGGCACGCGCAGCGCGGATGCGACCGAAGCCAATGCGGCGCAGCTCTGGAGTACGACGTATCTCGCGATCCGCGATCCGCAGCAGCGCGCGGGCAAATACTGGTGGCAGGCGTCGCAGCGCATGCAGGACGCGCAGCCGAAGAACGCGGCGGCCGTGGCATCGCCATAGCACATCGCCCGGCGCGGGCCGGCCGAGCATGCCAAAGCCCCGGGGGCGCTGCCGCCTCCGGGGTTTCGGTCGGATTGAATCGATCGGCGCTTCTTCCGCACGACCGCGTTGCCGAACCCACCGCAACCGATCACTGGCGCCGGCGTGCCGCCCGAACCCTCTTCACCGCGACACGACCCGGTTCCGCCCTTCCCGCTTCGCCTGGTACAACCGATCGTCGACCACGCGCAGCAACGCATCGACCGTGCTGCCGTCCACTCCATATTGCGCGACGCCGACGCTGACCGTCACCTGCACGCGCTTGAAGTCCAGCCCGAACGGCGAACTCGCGATCGACGAGCGCACGCGCTCGGCCGTCATCCGCGCGCCTTCGAGCGGCATTTCCGGCAGCAGCGCCATGAACTCCTCGCCGCCGACCCGCGCGAGCCCGCCCGCCGGCCGGATCGCGTCGAGGCACTGGCGCACGACGCCGCGCAGCACCTCGTCGCCGATCTGGTGCCCGTATGCATCGTTGATGTTCTTGAAATTGTCGAGATCGAGCGCGAGCAGGCAAAACGGCGTGCCGTCGCGCTCGGCCCGCACCATCTCGCGCTCGACCTGCGCGATGAACTGCCGGCGGTTCGACGCGCCCGTCATCGGATCGGTCGCGGCCATGTATTCGAGCTTCTGGTTCGTACGCCGCAGTTCCTGCAGCGCGCTCTCGGCGCGCGCCATCGATTCCGACAGCCGGCTCATCAGGTCTTCCTGGCTGTAGATCGCCGAGAACGAGCGCGTCGTCTGCAGCGCCTGCACGACGCCGTAGCTGAGCAGGAAGAAGCCGCCGGCGAAAATCGCGTGCGCGAGCCACCACATGTGATTCCACGGCTTGCCGAGAATGAACGCGAGCGACGACAGCGCGAACGCCATGATCGACATGCCATAGATCACCATCAGCGGCGAGCGGATCCGCCGCGCGAGCAGCACGCCGACGTTCAGCAGCGAGAACACGAGCGCGCCGCCTTCCATCGACAGTCGCGTGCCCGGCGCACCGGCAACCGGCGAATACGCAATGTACGCAACGGCCACGTTGACGATCACGAAGAACACGATCCACGGCAGCCACGTCCACACACTCGTGCGCTTCTCGATGCGATCAGGCGGGCGCGAATACGACAGCAGGCCGGTGAGCAGCAGGATCGACATCACGAGCCGCGACGCGGGACCGTACAACAGGAACAGCCAGATATTGTGGTGCGCCATCCCGGTGAAGGCACCGTGCAGCGCATAGATCATCGCGAAGCCGAGAAAGCCGAGCGTCAGCCAGCGCAGCAGCGGCTCGCCGGACGACCGGTAGCACACCCACGTCACGTAGGTGACGAACGCGCCCTCGAGGGTCGCGGCCGCGATCGCGAGTTCATGGAACGCGTGGTTCTCGAACACGACGTGCGGGTCGCCGAAAACCCACAGATAGGCGATCAGATAGGCGGGCAGCAACGCGAATCCGATCAGCAGGCATCTCGCGTAGAGCCTCGCGGCCGCGCTGACGACACGCGGCGGTTCCCCGGCTGCATAGGTCGTACTCATTCGGTCCCCGGTCGGTCTGCTGCGTTGGTTCGAATCTTCGCGGCACGGATCGTGCAATGCACGATCCGGCCCATCATGCCGAAAGGCAAATGTCAGAGCAAGTATAGGTGGGGCAATTCGTTTGACAAGTAAGGGGAAACGGCATTGCCGGGTGCCTGCCTTTTGTTTCCCGTTCGTTCCGAATCACCCGCCCCTGCCGCGCCGATTCAAGCCGCGGCCGCCGGCATCGCCGAAGCGGAACCGCGGCCGCCGCCCGACAAAGGTCAGATGATTTCGAACAGGCCGGCCGCGCCCTGACCGCCGCCGATGCACATCGTGACGACCACATACTTCACGCCGCGCCGCTTGCCTTCGATCAGCGCATGGCCCGTCAGGCGCGCGCCCGACACGCCGTACGGATGGCCGACCGCGATCGCGCCGCCGTTCACGTTCAGGCGATCCTCAGGAATCCCGAGCGTGTCGCGGCAGTACAGCACCTGCACAGCGAACGCTTCGTTCAGCTCCCACAGGCCGATGTCGTCGACCTTCAGCCCCGCCTGCTTCAGCAGCTTGGGCACCGCGAACACGGGGCCGATGCCCATCTCGTCCGGTTCGCAGCCGGCCACCGCGAAGCCGCGGAACACGCCCAGCGGCTGCAGCCCTTCGCGCTGCGCCGCATCGGCGCTCATCACGACGCATGCCGACGCGCCGTCCGAGAACTGGCTCGCATTGCCGGCGGTGATCACGCCGCCCGGCACGGCCGAACGGATCTTCGACACGCCTTCGAGCGTCGTGTCGGGGCGAATGCCTTCGTCGGCCGATACCGTCACTTCCTTCGTGAACAGGCGGCCCGTCGCCTTGTCGGCGATGCCCGCGAGCACGGTGATCGGCACGATCTCGTCGCGAAAGCGCCCGGCTTCCTGGGCAGCCGCGGCCCGCAGTTGCGACTGCACGCCATACTCGTCCTGCCGCTCCTTCGCGATCCCGTAGCGCTTCGCGACGTTCTCGGCCGTCTGCAGCATGTTCCAGTAGATCTCGGGCTTGTGCTCGACGAGCCAGCCTTCCCGGATCATGTGCTGGTTCATCTCGTTCTGCACGCACGAGATCGATTCGACGCCGCCCGCGACATACACGTCGCCTTCGCCCGCGATGATCCGCTGCGCAGCCAACGCGATGGTCTGCAGCCCCGACGAGCAGAAACGGTTCACCGTCATCCCCGGCACGGTCACCGGCAGCCCGGCGCGCAGCGCGATCTGCCGCGCGATGTTCGCGCCGGTCGCCCCTTCGGGGTTCGCGCAGCCCATGATCACATCCTCGACGCGTGCGGGGTCGAGTTTCGCGCGTTCGAGCGCGGCCGCGACCGCGTGGCCGCCGAGGGTCGCGCCGTGCGTCATGTTGAATGCGCCGCGCCAGGATTTCGCCAGCGGCGTGCGTGCGGTCGATACGATTACGGCTTCGGTCATGCGAGTCTCCTTCGGTCCTGCTTCATGTCAGGGTCTGTTTCGGATGGGAAATGCGCTACGCCGCCGGGCGTGCGCCCGCGGACGTCACATGCGCGACGCCCGCTGCCTGCATCTGCTGCCATGCGTGCGCGAGCGACCCGTTCAGGTCGATGGCGCGGCACGCGTCGTTGATCACCGCGGCTTCGAAACCGGCCGCGCGTGCATCGAGCGCCGACCACGCAACGCAATAGTCGGTCGCGAGCCCGCAGCACCACACGCGCTTCGCACCGAGCTCGCGCAGATAGCCCGCGAGCCCCGTGCGCGTCGTGCGGTCGGCTTCGACGAACGCGGAGTAGCTGTCGACCTGCGCGTCGCCGCCCTTGCGGATCACGAGCCGCGCCTGCGGGATGTCGAGATCGCGATGCAGCGCCGCGCCGTTGGTGTCCTGCACGCAGTGCACGGGCCACAACACCTGCTCGCCATACGGCAGCGCGAGCGTGGAGAACGGCTCGCGGCCCGGATGGTTCGCCGCGAACGACACGTGCTCGCGCGGGTGCCAGTCCTGCGTCAGCACGACCTGGTCGAAGCGTTGCGCCAGCGCGTTGATCACCGGCACGACCGCGTCGCCGTCCGGCACCGCGAGCGCGCCGCCCGGCATGAAGTCGTATTGCACGTCGATCACGAGCAGTACGTCGTCGGTGCGTTTCATCAGAATTTGCTCCGAGAAACCCCGCCATTGATGGCGGGAATGAAAGGCGTGCTGTTGACAGGGAGCTTCTTCCCCGGGTTAGGATCACCGGCATGATTCTTGTCTACCGCTACCGCGTGAAGTCGCTCAACGGACTGCTTAACAAGCAGAGCCGTGCGGTGAACTACGTCTGGAACTTCTGCAACGACACGCAGAAGCACGCGCTCAAGTGGAGCAAGAAGTGGCCGACGGGATTCGATCTGAACGTGCTGACGACGGGGAGCAGCAAGGCGCTCGGCATCCACTCCGGCACGATCAACGCGACGTGCGAGCAATACGCGAAGTCGCGCAGTCAGCACCGTCGGCCTTACCTGCGCTATCGCGGCAGGAAATCGCTGGGCTGGGTGCCGCTGAAGGGCCGAGACCTGAAGCGCGAAGGCGACGCGTTCCGCTTCGCCGGCAACACCTTCCGCGTGTTCAGTAGCCGGCCACTTCCCGACGGCAAGATCAAGGACGGAACCAACTTTGCGCAGGATGCGCGCGGCAACTGGTTTCTCAACATCGTGATCGAGATGCTCGATGTTCAGGCTCGCCCGATCCGTTCCGGTGTCGGCATCGATCTCGGCCTGAAAGACTTCGCCACACTTTCGACTGGCGAGAAGCTGCCCAACGACCGGTTCGGACGGCGCGCGGCCGAGAAGCTCGCGAAAGCTCAGCGAGCGCGTAAGCACAAGCGGCATATCGCGACGCTGTACGCCAAGGTCGCGAATGCGCGCGCCGATTTCCAGCACAAGCTCGCGCTTGAACTGGTACGGCGCTTCGACTACATCGCAGTCGGCAACGTGTCGGCGGCGAAACTCGCCAGAACCAGGATGGCGAAGAGCGCCTACGACGCATCCTGGTCGTCCTTCCGAAACAAGCTCCGTTACAAAGCGATGGCGCACGGGGCCACGTTCGAGGAAGTCGACGAAAGCGGTTCCACCCAGTCCTGTTCGGCGTGCGGGTCGAAAGACAGCACGACGCGACCGAAAGGTATCGCGGGACTGCGAGTAAGAGAGTGGGCCTGCAGTAGCTGTGGTGTCGCACATGATCGTGATATCAACGCTGCGCTGAACATTCTCCGATGCGGACGTGCATCGCCTGGTGTGGGAATCCGCAGCCTTTAGGCGGCGGAGGACGTCAATGCGTTTCTCCTGCAATATCGGTCGTGCCGCGATCCGGCACGTCAGCCGTTGAATCCTCGGCCGGCCGACGCCCGCTCGGCGATCGACGGCGCAAGCTGCCATGCGTCGCCGTTCGGCGCGGCCGCGTAACGGCGAATCGCGCGCTCGACGTTGTAGAGGCCGACCACGTCCGCGTACAGCATCGGGCCGCCGCGCCACAGCGGGAAGCCATAGCCGGTCAGGTAGACCATATCGATGTCGGACGCTTTCGACGCGATCTTCTCTTCGAGGATCTTCGCGCCTTCGTTGACGAGCGCAAATACCAGCCGCTCGACGATCTCGTCGTCGCCGATCTTGCGCCGCTCGACGCCGCGCTCCTTCGAATACGCGACGACCATCTCGTCGACGAGCGACGACGGCTTCGCCTTGCGCTCGCCCGGCACGTAGTCGTACCAGCCGGCGCCTGTCTTCTGGCCGAAGCGGCCCTGTTCGCACAGCCGGTCGGCGATCTTCGAGTACTGCAGATCGGGCTTCTCGACGTAGCGGCGCTTGCGGATCGCCCAGCCGATGTCGTTGCCGGCGAGGTCGCTCATCCGGAACGGCCCCATCGCGAAACCGAATTTCTCGATCGCGCGGTCGACCTGCGCGGGCAACGCGCCTTCCTCGAGCATGAAGAGCGCCTGGCGGATGTACTGCTCGATCATCCGGTTGCCGATGAAGCCGTCGCACACGCCCGACACGACCGCCGTCTTGCGGATCTTCTTCGCGACGGCCATCACGGTCGCGAGCACGTCCTTCGCGGTTTGCGCGCCGCGCACGACCTCGAGCAGCTTCATCACGTTCGCCGGGCTGAAGAAGTGCATGCCGACGACGTCCTGCGGACGCTTCGTGAACGCCGCGATCTTGTCGACGTCCAGCGTCGACGTGTTCGACGCGAGGATCGCGCCCGCCTTCGCGACTTCGTCGAGCTTCGTGAACACCTGCTCCTTCACGCCGAGTTCCTCGAACACGGCTTCGACGATCAGGTCGGCGTCCTTCAGGTCGTCATAGGACAGCGTCGGCGTGATCAGCGCCATGCGCGCGTCGAGCTTCTCCTGCGTGAGCTTGCCCTTTTTCACCTGCGCGTCGTAGTTCTTGCGGATCGTCGCGACCCCGCGCTCGAGCGCCTCCTGTTTCGTCTCGAGCAGCGTGACGGGCAGGCCCGCGTTGACGAAGTTCATCGCGATCCCGCCGCCCATCGTGCCCGCGCCGATCACGCCGACGCGGCGGATCTCGCGCAGCGGCGTATCGGCCGGCACGTCGGGAATCTTGCTCGCCGCGCGCTCGCCGAAGAACGCATGGCGCAGCGCGCGGCTTTCCGGCGTCATCATCAGCGCGACGAAACCCTCGCGCTCGGCGACGCTACCCTTGTCGAAGCCGTGCAGCACGCCGGCCTCGATCGCATCGATGCACTTGTGCGGCGCGGGAAAATTCGGCGCGGCGGCCTGCGCGGAATTGCGCGCGAACTGGATGAAGCCCGCCGCGTTCTCGTGGACGATCTTGCGATCGCGCACGCGCGGATGCGGCCCCTTCTGCGCGCCGACCTTGCGTGCGAACGCGACGGCCGCGTCGAGCAGGTCGCCGTCGGCCATTTCGTCGAACAGTCCGCTCTTCGCGAGCTGCTCCGACGGCACGGGCGCGCCCGACACGATCATGTTCAGCGCGGTTTCGAGCCCCACCGCGCGCGGCAGGCGCTGCGTGCCGCCCGCGCCCGGCAGCAGGCCGAGCTTCACTTCGGGCAGCGCAACCTGCGCGCCGGGCGCCGCGACGCGGTAGTGCGCGCCGAGCGCAAGCTCGAGGCCGCCGCCCATCACGACGCTGTGCAGCGCCGCGACGACGGGCTTCGCGTTCGCTTCCACCGCACGGATCACGGTGTGCAGCGTCGGCTCCTGCAGCGCCTTCGGTGTATTGAATTCGGTGATGTCCGCGCCGCCCGAGAACGCACGGCCCGCGCCGGTCAGCACGATCGCCGTGACCGACGGATCCTGCGCGGCGCGATCGAGCGCGTCCATGACGCCCTGGCGGGTCGACAAGCCGAGCCCGTTGACGGGCGGATTGTTGAGCGTGATGACGGCTACGCCGTCGCGAGTCGAGTAATCCACTGCCATCTGCCTGCCTCCATGCATCGCGCGCCGGGGTGGCTACGCGTCATTGTGCGCGGTCGAACAGCCGCGTGTCCGGATGAACTGAGGCAGCATACAACGAAAAAGCACGGTCGTTCAATTTGAATTTTGTTCCCGATCCGGGGACGGATCGGGCGACCGGATCGCGGGCCGTCAACGGCCCGGGCGCCGGCCTTACGGCTCGCACACCGCCGTCGGCAACACGTAATCGCGGAACGTCTCGCGCAGCTTCAGCTTCTGCAGCTTGCCGGTCGCGGTGTGCGGCAGCGATTCGACGAATACGACGTCGTCGGGGATCCACCATTTCGCGACCTTGCCTTCGTAGAACGCGAGCAGCGTCTCGCGGCTCAGGTTCGCCCCTTCGCGCGGCACCACGACGAGCAGCGGGCGCTCGGTCCATTTCGGGTGCGCACAGGCGATGCAGGCGGCTTCGGCCACGCCCGGGTGCGCGATCGCGACGTTCTCGAGGTCGATCGAGCTGATCCACTCGCCGCCCGACTTGATCACGTCCTTGCTGCGGTCGGTGATCTGCAGGAAGCCGTCGGGGTCGATCGTCGCGACGTCGCCGGTCGGGAACCAGCCGTCCGACAGCGGCGACGCATCGCCGCGAAAATAGTGGTCGATCACCCACGGTCCGCGCACCTGCAGTTCGCCGAACGCGACGCCGTCCCACGGCAGCTCATGGCCGTCCTCGCCGACGATGCGCATGTCGACGCCGCAGATCACGCGCCCCTGCTTCTCGAGCAGCCGGCGTTGCGCGTCGAGCGGCCGCTGCGACTGCGCCCAGTTGAGCTTCGCGAGCGTGCCGAGCGGCGACAGTTCGGTCATCCCCCACGCATGGATCACGCGCACGCCGTATTCGTCCTCGAACGTGCGCAGCATCGCGGGCGGGCATGCAGAGCCGCCGATCACCGTGCGGTTCAGCGTCGAGAAACGCACGCCGGCTTCGCGCATGTAGTTGAGCAGGCCGAGCCACACGGTCGGCACGCCCGCGGAAAACGTCACGCGCTCGGCCTCCATCAACTCGTACAGCGACTTCCCGTCGAGACCCTTGCCGGGCAGCACGAGCTTGCCGCCCGTGAGCGGCACCGCGTACGGCAACCCCCACGCATTGACGTGGAACATCGGCACGACAGGCAGCACCGCGTCCATCGCGGACAGGTTCATCGCGTCGGGCAGCGCGGCGCCGTACGCGTGCAGCACGGTCGAGCGATTCGAATACAGCACGCCCTTCGGGTTGCCGGTCGTGCCCGACGTGTAGCAGAGCCCCGACGCCTGCTGCTCGTCGAGGCGCGGCCAGTCGTAGCGGCCGTCCTCGGCTTCGACGAGCGTTTCGTAGCAGAGGAACGGCGTCGCGCCGGACGGCAGGTGCGCGGCATCCGTCATCGCGATCCAGCCCTTCACGTGCGGGCACTGCGGCGCGATCGCGTCGACGAGCGGCGCGAAATTGATGTCGAAGAGGACGTAGCAGTCTTCCGCGTGATTGACGATGTACGCGATCTGCTCGGGGAAGAGGCGCGGGTTGATCGTGTGGCACACGGCGCCCATGCCGCCGATCCCGTAGTAGGCCTCCAGATGCCGGTAGCCGTTCCACGCCAGCGTGCCGACGCGGTCGCCGGTTTCGACGCCGAGCCGCGCAAGCGCCTGAGCAAGCCGCTTCGCGCGGCGTTCGCAATCGCGGTACGTGTAGCGATGCAGGTCGCCTTCCACGCGCTTCGACACGATCTCCGTGTCGCCGGCATGCCGCGCGGCATGCGCGATCAGCGAGGACACCAGCAACGGCATGTCCATCATCTGGCCCAGCAACGGCTTACCCATCGTCTTGTTCTCCCTGGAGGACGCGAATCGGTGACCAGCCCGGCGTACGCCCGTCAGCGGCCCGGACGGGCGTGGCGCACGGTGCGCGGGCCGCCATGCGGGCGGCGCGGCGCCGCCTTACAATATCGGCTTACCCAGAGGCGCTCAACATGTCGTTTTCCCGAAGCGCAGCCGATACGGCTGACACCCTCCCCGACCTCGCCGCCACGCTCGGCGCGCCAGCCGTTGGCGCGTTCGTCCAGCTTGGCGACGCGTTTCATACGCGGCTGCCGGCCGCGCCGCTTGCCGCGCCGTATGTCGTCGGCTTGTCCGGCGAAGTCGCGCAGTTGCTCGACCTGCCGCCATCGATCGCCGCGCAGCCCGGCTTCGCCGAGCTGTTCGCCGGCAATCCGACACGCGACTGGCCCGCGAACGCGATGCCGTATGCATCGGTATATTCCGGCCACCAGTTCGGCGTGTGGGCCGGCCAGCTCGGCGACGGCCGCGCGCTGACGATCGGCGAGCGCACCGGCACCGACGGCCGCCGCTACGAGCTGCAACTGAAAGGCAGCGGCCGCACGCCGTACTCGCGAATGGGCGACGGCCGCGCGGTGCTGCGCTCGTCGATCCGCGAATTCCTGTGCTCGGAAGCGATGCATCATCTCGGCATCCCGACCACGCGCGCGCTGACGGTGATCGGCTCCGACCAGCCGGTGGTGCGCGAGGAGATCGAAACATCGGCCGTCGTCACGCGCGTGTCGGAGAGCTTCGTGCGCTTCGGCCACTTCGAGCACTTCTTCTCGAACGATCGCCCCGACCTGCTGCGCCAGCTCGCCGATCACGTGATCGACCGCTTCTATCCGGCGTGCCGTGACGCGGACGATCCCTACCTCGCGCTGCTCGAAGCCGCGACGCTGCGCACGGCCGACCTCGTCGCGCAGTGGCAGGCCGTCGGCTTCTGCCATGGCGTGATGAACACCGACAACATGTCGATCCTCGGCGTGACGATCGACTACGGCCCGTTCGGCTTCGTCGATGCGTTCGACGCGAACCACATCTGCAACCATTCGGACACGAGCGGCCGCTACGCGTACCGGATGCAGCCGCGCATCGCGCACTGGAACTGCTACTGCCTCGCGCAGGCGCTGCTGCCGCTGATCGGGCTGCAGCACGGCATCGCGGACGACGATGCGCGCGCCGAGCGCGCGGTGGACGACGCGCAGGCCGTGCTCGCGAAGTTCCCGGAACGTTTCGGCCCCGCGCTCGAACGCGCGATGCGCGCGAAGCTCGGCCTCGAGCTCGAACGCGAGAACGATGCCGAACTCGCCAACAAGCTGCTCGAGACGATGCATGCGAGCCACGCAGATTTCACGCTGACGTTCCGCCGGCTCGCGCAGATCTCGAAGCACGACGCGAGCCGCGACGCACCCGTGCGCGACCTGTTCATCGACCGCGACGCATTCGATGCGTGGGCGAACCTCTACCGCGCGCGGCTGTCCGAGGAAACGCGCGACGACGCGGCACGCGCGGCCGCGATGAACCGCGCGAACCCGAAATACGTGCTTCGCAACCATCTGGCCGAAGTCGCGATCCGGCGCGCGAAGGAAAAGGATTTTTCGGAAGTCGAACGGCTCGCACAGGTACTGCGCCGGCCGTTCGACGAACAACCGGAGCATGAAGCGTACGCAGCATTGCCGCCCGACTGGGCCGGGTCGCTCGAAGTGAGCTGCTCGTCCTGAAGCGCCAACCCGCGCGTATCGACCGACCCATCAGGAGAACCCCACATGTCCCACGATTCCGACGACAAGACCTTCCCGTATGAGAAGGACGATGCCGAGCTGCGCCGCCGGCTCACGCCGATGCAGTACGAGGTCACGCAGCATGCGGCGACCGAGCGCGCGTTCACCGGCGAATACACCGACACCGAAGACGCCGGCATCTACAAATGCGTCGTCTGCAGCACGCCGCTGTTCGAATCCGGTTCCAAATTCCACTCGGGCTGCGGCTGGCCCAGCTACTTCAAGCCACTCAACGGCGAGGTGATCGACGAAAAGGTCGACCGCTCGCACGGGATGGTGCGCGTCGAGGTTCGCTGCAACCACTGCGGTGCGCATCTCGGCCACGTCTTCGAGGACGGACCGCGCGACACGACCGGTTTGCGGTACTGCATCAATTCGGCTGCGTTAAACTTCGAGTCCCGACCCGAAAACGAATAAGCGGCGCCGGGCGGATCTGCCGGGCGGCCAGCCTCGGGCCGGCCGCCCTGATCCGCGACGACGGTGCCTGGCGGGTCCCTACAACGGTGAAAGGCCGCGCAAGCGGCCTGTCACGCAGCTGCGAGCGCCATGAAATTCCTGTTCGATCTGTTTCCGATCATCCTGTTTTTTGTCGCCTTCAAGGTCTGGGGCATCTTCACCGCCACCGCCGTCGCGATCGTCGCGACGCTGGCCCAGGTCGCGTGGGTCGCCTTCCGGCACCGGAAGGTCGACACGATGCTGTGGGTCAGCCTCGGCGTGATCGTCGTCTTCGGCGGGGCCACCCTCGTCCTGCATGACGAGAAATTCATTCAATGGAAACCGACTGTGCTGTACTGGTTGTTTGCGATCGGGCTGCTCGCCGCGCGCTATGCGTTCGGCAACAACCTGATCGAGAAGATGATGGGCAAGCAGCTCACGCTGCCGCACCCGGTGTGGGACAAGCTGAACGCCGCATGGGCGCTGTTCTTCGCGGTGCTCGGCGTCGCGAACCTGTACGTGGTGCACAACTTCACCGAATCGCAATGGGTGAACTTCAAGCTGTTCGGCACGACGGGCGCGATGGTCGTGTTCATCATTCTGCAGAGCCTGTGGCTCACGAAGTACCTGAAGGACGAGTGACATGACGGACGCCTTTCTCCACGCATCGCCCGACGAACGCATCGCGCTGATCGAAGCGCGTCTCACCGCGTCGCTCGCGCCGCTGTCGCTCGCCGTGCGCGACGACAGCGCGCAGCACGCGGGCCACGCCGGCGCGGCCTCCGGCGGCCACTACACGGTCACGATCGTGTCGGCCGCCTTCACGGGCAAGCCGCGCGTCGCGCGGCACCGGCTGGTGTATGATGCGCTCGCTGATGCGATGCAGCGCGGCATTCACGCGCTCGCGATCGTGGCTTATACGCCCGAAGAATTCAACGAATCTTCTATCTAGTCTCATTAGGAATTCCCGATGATCCTGAAATCCCCCCGCCTGTGGGTCGCGGCGGCTGCTTTCGCAGCGGCACCGGCATTTGCCCAGAACATCGCCGTCGTCAACGGCACGCCGATTCCGAAGTCGCGCGCCGACGCGATGGTCGCGCAGCTCGTCCAGCAAGGCCAGACCGACGGCCCGCAACTGCAGCAGGCCGTTCGCCAGGAACTCGTGAACCGCGAAATCCTGATGCAGGAAGCGATCCGGGAAGGCATCCCGAACCGTCCGGACGTGAAGGCGCAGGTCGCCGTCGCTCAACAGACCGTCGTGCTGCGTTCGATGATCGAGAGCTTCCTGAAGAAGAACCAGCCGACCGACGCCGAAGTGAAGGCGCGCTACGACGACCTCGTCAAGGGCGCCGGCGGCAATCGCGAGTACCACCTGCACCACATCCTCGTCGACAACGAGCAGCAAGCGAAGGACCTGATCGCGAAGATCAAGGCCGGCGCGAAGTTCGAGGATCTCGCGAAGCAATACTCGAAGGATCCGGGTTCGGGCAAGAACGGCGGCGATCTCGACTGGTCCGACCCGAAGGCGTACGTGCCGGAATTCGCGGCGGCCGCGCAGAAGCTGCAGAAAGGCCAGATGACCGACGCGCCGGTGAAGACGCAGTTCGGCTGGCACATCATCCGCGTCGACGACATCCGCGACATCGCGCCGCCGCCGCTCGAGCAGGTGAAGGCACAGATCGCGCAGCAGATCGTGCAGCAGAAGCTGCAGGCGTTCGAGGAAGGCCTGCGCCAGCAGGCGAAGATCCAGTAACGCCGGCGCTCGTCGCCAGCGCAATCGAAAGGCCGCTCTCCATCATCGGGAGCGGCTTTTTCTTTTGGCGCGCGCATCGCAAGGTGCCGGCAGTCAGCCGGCGTGCAAAAAAAGGTTCATCGCAGATTACCGGGGAACGCGGGGAGGACTGTCGGCATTCGGGTTTAAATTGCCGACAATCGAGCACGTCCGACCTAAAGAGAACTCATATGCCGGCTGATCGCGATTTCCACTCGAGCTGGAGCAGAACCTCGGAGTATCTTCGCGAGGCGCGAGCCCACCTCTCGGAAGCTGCCGAGGGCGTTTGCGCGGATGAGATCGCAGAGTTTGAGGGGTTCTTGAAGCACAACGAGTTGGAACTGGCGTTGGACGCAATCGAAGCCTCTTTCAGGAAAGGCGACGATGCGAACTGGCGCGTGCTGGAGTATATGGCCATGGCAGCGCAGAGCATGGACCTGGTAGATCGCCAAGTGATGTACGATCAATGGCTAACACAAGCGCGAGGCTGGAATTACAGGACGGTTCTACCACGATAGGTTGCAAGACGAATGGCCGCCATCGAATTGATGGCCGCTCCGGATCGGGTTGCGTCAGCCCGATCTACAACTTCATCGCCGGAAAGCGGCCAGCGGAATTCCGCTTCCCAGAATCGACCAGTCGGCAGTGCGTCTCCCGACCCGATAGCTGCCATCGGCCTGGCCACACCAAGCGCCCGGACGCGGACGTTCATCCGGTCGAGTAGCGGACGGCTGCCAACCTATTCATCGTGAAGCCCCCGTCTGATGACGCGTGCAGTCTGTACCGCGTTCAAAGCTGCGACCACCCGCCGTCAACCGGCAGTTCCGCACCGGTAGTGAAGGTCGCGTCGAACGCAAGGAATAGGACGGCCTTGGCGATTTCCTCCGACGTCCCGAAGCGCTTCATGGGAATAATGCCGACGGTGTGCCCCTTGACCTGTGTACGCATCTCTTCCGTAGGGAACACCTTTTCGAGGATGCCCGTGTCGATGGGGCCGGGCGACACCGCGTTTACGCGGATCTCCTGAGGAAGCAGCTCGGCGGCAAGCACGCGGGCGAATGACCGCAGCGCAGCCTTGGCGGCTCCATATGTGGCTTGGCCCGGCAGTCCCTTGACGTTGGCGACGGAGGTCGTGAGGACGACAGCGCCTCCCCGATTGATCAGCGGCGTGAGCTTCTGTACCGCAAAAAAGGGGCCCTTGGCGTTCAGGCTGAACACCTCGTCGTAGACGGCCTCCGTCACGTTCGCGACAGGCGTTGGAATGCTGAACCCGGCGTTGACGAAAAGCAGGTCGATGGTGTCGAACTCGGCCTTTACCTGAGCGGCGAGGGTGTCGATGTCTGTCAACGATCGTGCGTCGCCCGAAACCACGACGGCGTTCTGTCCAATCTCTTTCTGCGCCGATTCCAGGCCGGCCTTCGAGAGACCCGTCACCAGTACGCGCGCGCCTCCATCAAGGAGCATCTTCGCCGTCGCGAGCCCCATGCCGCTCGTGCCGCCAATAATGACCACCTTTTTATCTTGATACCGTTTCATGTGTTTTCTCTTTGCGAGGTTGGGGTTGGTGTGCGATTTGTGAACTATTTGGTAAAAAATTAGACGCGACGACCGTGTCAAGGAAATTTGAAACCTAAGTCAAACTACTGTAATTGCCGTGTGGCTTCTGTTTTTTGCTCAAACTGCTGTTAATCCGCCATCGACCGGAAGGTCAATACCCGCGATGAAGCTGCTTTCGTCCGAGGCAAGAAACAGCGCAGCGGCGGCGATCTCTTCTGGGCGGCCCAGGCGGTTGAGCGGGGTCATCAAAGTGATCTGCTTGCGGGCTTCGGCGGCGGCATCCTGAGAGGGGTATTGTTCGTTGAACATCGGCGTTTCAACGGCGCCAGGGCTTAACACGTTGGTTCTGATCTTTCGTTCTTTAAGCTCGCTGGTCCACGTCCGGGCTAATGACCTCAGCGCCGCCTTGGTGGCGCTGTAGGTGCTGCGGCCCGGTAAGCCTTTGTTCTTTCCGGCGGACGCCACGAGGATGATGGAGGCTCCGTCATTCAAGTGAGGCAAAGCCTTTTGAACGGTGAAATAAGTGCCGCGAGCGTTGGTGTTGAATGTATTGTCGAAATGCTCGGGCGTCGCGTCGGCGGTCATCGCTTTTTCAACGAAGGCCGCGCTCGCAAAAATCACGTCGATCTTGCCCTTCTTCGCGACGGTCTCGTAGAAGCGGTCGAGGTCATCGAGCTTTGAGATGTCGGTCTTTACCCCGGTGACGTTCTTGCCGATCTCCGCGACGGCCTTTTCGAGTTCCGCCTGACGGCGACCGGCGATGAAGACAAAGGCCCCCTCTTCAACGAACCTCCTGGCAGTCGCGAGGCCGATACCGCTGGTGCCGCCCGTGACGACCGCAATCTTGTTTTTCAATAGTGACATTTAGGTTTCCTTCGCGTTTGAGCGCAGAGCCCCGGCTCCCGTGATCGCTTAAGACAAGTTGACGACAGGGAGGTTGACGCCAGAGATGTTGACGACGGCCTGCCACGCGGCTTCTTGAAAAGCGCCATCGTGTAGGTGTGGGTGGCGCTGCGCCTCAATTGGGCCTGAGAACTTCCCTTCAGCCGAGGCGAAGAATTGCCCTGAGACGTCGGTTCCGAACTTCGAGGCCTGGATATACCGGCCCGCCGCCGTCTCCGGCGTCTGATTCATGCCGGGAAGGAGGTTCGCGATTGGGATAAACAGATACTTCACGGCCAGGCTAGCTTGTCGCGAAACCTTAGTAGAGGTCGCCGCACCGGGCGAGACAGCGTACACGGCCATGTCGGAAGGTAGCCGACGCGCCAGCGCCGCAGCCCACCAAGCAACGATGAGCTTCGCGTCGGCATACGCATTGTTGGGCACATACCTCACGTTCGGCCCATTCCGAAGCAGGGCTTCCATAGCAGCGGTCAGGTCGCCTCCGTGGTATTTGGCAGCGAGTGCGTCGACGTCGGTGTACTTGAACATGGGTACGCCCCCTCGGGCAGGTTCCGCGCTGGCGATAACAATCCGTGCGTTGGGGCTCAGCAGGTTGGCGCGGAGCAATCCGACAGTCAATTGATGATGGCCGATGAGCGGGGCCTGAGAAGCCTCGACGCCCGCCGTAGTAATCACCCGCTGCTTACCTGGGACCATCCCGGCATTGAGCAGCAGGAAATCGATCGGCCGACCTCGCTTGACAAGCGCGGCGAGGGCGGACTGAACGCTGGCGGGCGTGTTCAGGTCCAGCTCGAGCGGCGTGAAGATCTGTCTTTTGGTCTCCGCTGCAAGCTGTGCGGCCGTTTCCCGGGTTCGAGCCAGGCTGCGCCCGGTGATGATGATCTCGCGCCAGCCCTCTCCGGCAAGGAGGCGGGCTGCAGCATGACCGAGCCCGGAGGTGGTGCCGGTTACGAGAGCGATCGAATGTTCCAAGGGCGTCTCCCTGGTAAAGGGTTAAGGTCGAGCCGTATGGTCCCGCGAGGCTGGGGCCAACTTGCTAATTTAGAACTATTCGGTTATATATTGATGCAAGAACAGGTGTCAAGGAGTTTTAAACTAAATGGTTCAGAATTCACCCGCGCCGCGTGGACGGCCCCGCAGTTTCGACGAGATAGACGCGCTGGAAAAGGCAACTCAGGTGTTTTGGTCGAAAGGCTATGATGGCGTCACGATCGACGACCTTGTCGCGGGGATGGGCGTGGGACGGCCGAGCCTGTATTCCGTCTTCGGCGACAAGCGGGCGATATTCTTGCGCGTCCTTAAGGCGTATGCAGAACGGAAAGGCGCAAAAGCCGCGAAGGCGCTCCTCTCGCCAGAGAGTCTTCGCGACTCTATCGCGGGCTTTTTGAGGTTCGCCGTCGAGAGTGCGACCGAGAAAGGGTCCGCCCGGGGCTGCCTTATGGTGTGCGTCGCGCCGCTTGTGAACGACGCCGAGGTTCAGCGGTTTCTGCAGAGCGCCGTCGCGGGTGGCACGGCGCTAGTGGAGCGCCGTTTCCGGGACGGGATCAGTGCGGGAGAAATCGCATCTGACTTCCCCGTAGTCGCGCGCGCAACGCAAGTCACGGATTTTGCTCGTGGGCTGACAATGCGTGCGCAGATAGGCACGCCGCGCAAGACGCTCCTTAAAGATGCTGACGAAGCGGCCGACCTGGTGCTCTTGCCGCGACGCGGAAACGCGGGGCCAGAAAGTTGACGCCGACGTTAAGGCGCGTTGCGGGGCAGTAGACTTTGGTAGTTGCCGCTCCGCGCGCCCCTCAAACCCGATCAATCGTTTCCCGTTTCGGATAGGATGGATCCCTTGATTTGGAAATCGAAGCCCGTAAGCCAGTTGACCCCAAGCGCGGTCCCTGTCGGGTGCCTACGTGGCGTGGATACGCTATGCGAAGCTCGCGCTACAGAATCTCGCGCACAGCTGAACAGCACCTACCGATCTGCTCCAAACAGCCTTGAAAGCTAGGGATTGTCGCGAGCCGATCCCAACGAGGACATGGTTGCCGTTAGATTGTGTCCATTCGATCCGAAGCGGCACAAAGGACGCCGCTGGGGCGAAAGGCTCGTTGGTGGCGAATGGCTGCTTGACCCTCGGCAACCGTCGCCTGCTTAGTGGCTCGACCGCCGTCTGCTCTGGGTCGACAAGCGACCTCCACGGAAATCTACGAAGAACCAAAAAAAAGCCGCTCCGAAGAGCGGCCTTTCCAGTACCAGACCTCACCCGCACCGCAGCATTCGCTACGCGGGATAAAACACGTCGTGATAGCGAACGTCACCCGACGGCCGCGGCGCCGACTCGTCGAACGACAGCGCGAGGCAATACCCGGGCGGCACGTGCGGAAACATGATGTCGCCGGACGGCGTGAACCCGAAGCGCGCGTAATACGCGGGCTCGCCGAGCACGACGCAGCCGCGCGCGCCGAGCCGGCGCAACGCGTCGAGCCCCGTGCGCACCAACCCCGCACCGATACTCTGCCGCTGGCATTCGGGCAGCACCGCGAGCGGCGCAAGTCCGTACCAGCCCTGGCTGCCGGACGGTTCGCCACCGATCGACACCGGCGAGAACGCGACGTGCCCGATGACGCGGCCGTCGCGCTCCGCGACGAGCGATACGCTCAATGCTCCGTCCGCACGCAGCGCGTCGACGATCCGCCGTTCGAATTGGCCGCCCTGCGGCTCGCCGGCGAACGCCGCGACGATCACGCGGCCGATCGCGTCGGCCTCGCTCGCACGCTCGTCGCGCAGCGTGACGACCTCGACCGGCGCGTTCGGGTCGAACATCATCCGGATCAGCCGATCCAGCGGCGCGCGTTGCGGAACACACGCATCCACGGGCTCGCTTCACCCCAGCTTTCCGGGTGCCAGCTCATCGCGACCGTACGGTGCACGCGCTCCATGTGCGGCATCAGCACCGAGAAGCGGCCGTCGGCCGTCGTGACCGACGTGATGCCGGCCGGCGAGCCGTTCGGGTTGAACGGGTAGCGCTCGGTCGCTTCGCCGCGGTGGTCGATGAAACGCATCGCGACCGCGACGCGATCGATGTCGCCCTGCTGCGAGAAGTCCGCATAGCCTTCGCCGTGCGCGACCGCGACCGGGATCCGCGAGCCTTCCATCCCCGCGAAGAAGATCGACGGCGATTTCTCCACCTCGACGAACGAGAAGCGCGCCTCGAACTGCTCGGACTTGTTGCGCGTGAACTTCGGCCACGCTTCCGCGCCCGGGATCATCGACGCGAGGCTCGACAGCATCTGGCAGCCATTGCAGATGCCGAGTGCGAACGTGTCGGGACGCGCGAAGAATGCCGAGAACATGTCGGCGAGATTCGCGTTGAAACGGACCGTCTTCGCCCAGCCTTCGCCCGCGCCCAGCACGTCGCCGTACGAGAAGCCGCCGCACGCGACCGCGCCCGCGAAATCGGCGAGCGTTGCACGGCCCGCGAGCAGGTCGCTCATGTGCACGTCGTGCGCATCGAAGCCCGCGCGGTCGAACGCGTAGGCCGTTTCCAGATGCGAGTTCACGCCCTGCTCGCGCAGGATCGCGACGCGCGGCCGTGCACCCGTCGCGATGAACGGCGCGGCGATGTCGTCGGCCGGATCGAAGCTCAGCACCGGCGAGATGCCCGGATCGGCCGCATCGAGCAGCGCGTCGTATTCGGCATCCGCGCATGCGGGGTTGTCGCGCAGGCGTGCGATGCGCCAGCTCACTTCGCCCCACGCGCGATGGAGTTCGGTGCGCGGTGCGTCGAAGATCTTCTTCGCGTCGCGGTACACCTCGATCACGTCGCGATCGTTGACCGAGCCGATCACGTGCGAGCACGTCGACAGGCCGAATTCGCGCAGCGCGCCGAGCACCGCGTCACGGTCGGCCGTGCGCACCTGCACGACGGCGCCGAGTTCTTCGGAGAACAGCGCGCGCAGCGTGCGATCGTCGCGACGGCCGCTCGTCTGCTTTGCCCAGTCCTTCGCATCGCCGTAATCGGATTCGTGATTCGGGTCGAGCGTCAGCATGTCGACGTTCAGCGACACGCCCGCGTGGCCCGCGAACGCCATTTCGCACACCGTCGCCCACAGGCCGCCGTCCGAGCGGTCGTGGTACGCGAGCAGCTTGTCTTGCGCATTGAGCGACTGGATCGCGTTGAAGAAGCGTTTCAGGTCTTCCGCATCGTCGACGTCCGGCGTCGTGTCGCCGACCTGCTGCGTGACCTGCGCGAAGATGCTGCCGCCCATCCGGTTCTTGCCGCGGCCGAGATCGATCGCGATCAGCACGCTGTCGCCCGCGTCGGCGACGCGGCGCAGTTGCGGCGTCAGGTGCCGGCGCACGTCCTCGACCGGCGCGAACGCGGAGATGATCAGCGACACCGGCGAGACCACTTCCTTCGCGACGCCCTGCTCGTCCCACTTCGTCTTCATCGACAGCGAATCCTTGCCGACCGGGATGCCGATCCCGAGCGCCGGGCACAGCTCCATGCCGATCGCCTTGACCGTGTCGAACAGCGCGGCGTCCTCGCCGGCCGTGCCGCACGCAGCCATCCAGTTCGCCGACAGTTTCAGCTTGTCGAGCGACGCGATCGGTGCGCTCGCGATGTTCGTGATCGCCTCGCCGACCGCCATGCGGCCCGATGCCGGCGCGTCGATCACCGCGAGCGGCGTGCGCTCGGCCATCGTCATCGCCTCGCCCTTGAAGCCCGCGTAGTCGAGCGCCGTGACCGCGCAGTCGGCCACTGGAACCTGCCACGGGCCAACCATCTGGTCGCGCACCGACGTGCCGCCGACCGACCGGTCGCCGATCGTGATCAGGAACGACTTGCTGCCGACCGTCGGGTGCTTCAGCACGTCGACCGCGACTTCCGACAGCGCGATGCCCGTCACGTCGACCGGTACGCGCTCGGTCGCCATACGTGCGACGTCGCGGTGCATGCGCGGCGGCTTGCCGAGCAGCACTTCCATCGGCATGTCGACCGGGTATTCGTCCGTGCCCGTCGCTTCGTCGTCGACGAGCTGCAGCTGGCGCTCGTCGGTCGCGACACCGACCACCGCGAACGGGCAGCGCTCGCGCGCGCAGATTGCCTCGAAGCGCGGCAGGTCGGCCGGTGCGATCGCGAGCACGTAGCGCTCCTGCGCCTCGTTCGACCAGATTTCGCGTGGCGACAGGCCCGATTCCTCGAGCGCGACCTTGCGCAACTCGAAGCGCGCGCCCTTGCCTGCGCCGTCGACGATTTCGGGGAATGCATTCGACAGGCCGCCCGCGCCGACGTCGTGGATGCTCAGGATCGGGTTTTCCGCGCCGAGCTGCCAGCAGCCGTTGATCACTTCCTGCGCGCGACGCTCGATTTCGGGGTTGCCGCGCTGCACCGAGTCGAAGTCGAGTTCGGCCGTGTTCGCGCCGGTCGCCATCGAGCTCGCGGCGCCGCCGCCCATCCCGATTCGCATGCCGGGGCCGCCGATCTGGATCAGCAGGGAGCCGGCCGGCACGTCGTGCTTGTGCGTGTGCTGGTCGGCGATGTTGCCGAGGCCGCCCGCGATCATGATCGGCTTGTGATAGCCGCGCACCTGACCGCCGACGTTCTGCTCGTACACGCGGAAGTAGCCGCCGAGGTTCGGGCGGCCGAATTCGTTGTTGAACGCGGCGCCGCCGAGCGGGCCGTCGATCATGATCTGCAGCGGCGACGCGATGCGGTCCGGACGGCCGTACGGGCCGTGCGCATCGCCCGGGTTGCGCTCACCGACCGGCTGTGCCGCGTCGCGCGCGTTTTCCCATGACTGACGCGCGCCGGGCAGGTCGAGGTTCGAGACGGTGAAGCCCGTGAGGCCGGCCTTCGGACGCGCGCCGCGGCCCGTCGCGCCTTCGTCGCGGATCTCGCCGCCCGCGCCGGTCGCCGCGCCCGGGAACGGCGAGATCGCCGTCGGGTGGTTGTGCGTCTCGACCTTCATCAGCGTGTGCGTGAGCTCGGTGTGGCGGCCATAGCGCTCACCAGGCTCGCCGGCCGCGCCCGCGTTGCGCGGGAACCAGCGTTCGGCTTCGGCGCCGACCATGATCGACGAGTTGTCCGAATACGCGACGATCGTGCCCTGCGGGTTCAGCTTCTCGGTGTTGCGGATCATCGCGAACAGCGACATGTCCTGCGCTTCGCCGTCGATCGTCCATTGCGCGTTGAAGATCTTGTGGCGGCAGTGTTCGCTGTTCGCCTGCGCGAACATCATCAGCTCCACGTCGGTCGGGTTGCGTTCGAGCTTGCGGAACGCGTCGACCAGGTAGTCGATCTCGTCGTCGGCAAGCGCGAGGCCCAGCTCGACGTTCGCGCGTTCGAGCGCGCCGCGGCCGACGCCCAGCACGTCGACGCTCGCAAGCGGCTTGGCCGGCAGTTCGTCGAACAGATGCTTCGCGTCGTCGCGCGCCGCGACCACGCTTTCGGTCATCCGGTCATGCAGCGCGGCCGCAACGGCCGCGCGCGCGTCGTCGGACAGCGCCTTCTTGCCGCCAAGCAAGCCCGACTTCAGCGTGACCGTGAATTCGACGCCGCGCTCGATGCGGCGCACATGCGTGAGGCCGCAGTGCTGCGCGATGTCGGTCGCCTTGCTCGCCCACGGCGAGACCGTGCCGAAACGCGGCAGGACGACGAAGGTCTCGGCCGCGCCCTTCTCGGCCGCCGGTTCGAACGGCGCGCCGTAGTGCATCAGCGCGTCGATGCGCGCGCTGTCGTCCGCCGACAGCGGCTCGGCCGCATTGACGAAGTGCAGGAACCGGCCGCGCACCGCGACGATGTTGGCGTCGATTTGCCTGAGCGTGTCGAGCAGACGGGTTTGACGGAAATCGGAGAGGGCCGAAGCGCCGGGAAAACACGAGAAGTGAGCCATGGGCTGGACTGACGTCGATGAGTCGCGCGAGGTGGCGACGTGGGGCGAAAGGAAGGCCGTAATTATACCCGGAAGTCGGCCGCCCACGACCGGCCGATCGGCAGTCCGCATGCACCGCCACAGTGCCCCGGCGCGCGGCGCGCACGGCCGCCCGCCGGGCCGGCCCCGCGGGCGCGGCAGCCGGCGGCCAAGGCGCGGCCGCACGGTACGCGCTCGCCCGACGCCGGTTCCCGCGATTTTGGCGCTATCATTCCGGGTTCACCGGGCCGGGGCCCTCAGCGAATTCTCACCGGGCGGCGTGCGCGCCACCCGTCATCGAAGCAATCCATGGATGTCATCGTCATCGGCGGCGGAATCAGCGGCGTCGCCACCGCCTACCAGTTGCGCGCGGCCGGCCATCGCGTGTGCGTGGTCGAACGCCACGCGACCGTCGCGCAGGGTGCGACCTACGGCGACGGCGGCGCACTGCTGCCGAGCCCGCTCGACGTCTGGTTCGGCCCGACCTTCATGCGTCAGCGCCAGCCGCGCGACAGCGGCATCGTCTACAAGCCGGGCTTCAACGGCGGCGTGCGCCGCTTCGTCAAGCAGCTCGGCACGCTGCGCGAACCCGACGCGTTCGCCGCGCAGTACGCGCGGCTGCGGCCGCTGATCGATGCGTCGCGCGACATGCTCGCCGACATCGAGGCGCACCTCGAACTCGAGTTCGAGCAGAAGCCCGGCATCCTGCATGTCGTGCGCGATCCGCGCGACTGGGAAGCAATGCAGCCCGCGCTCGACCTGCTGCGCACGCTCGACCAGCCGTATCGCACGCTGAACGCCGACGAATGCGCGGCGCTCGAGCCGTCGGTGCCGGCCGAGCCCGGCTTCGCCGGCGGCGTGCTGCTCGAGACCGAACGCACCGGGAACTGCCCGCTGTTCGCGAAACTGGTCAAGCAGACGCTCGACGAGCACGGCGTGCAGTTTCGCTTCGGCGCGGACGTCGCCGCGATCCGCGCCGACACCGGCCGCGCCGCAGTCGAGCTCGTCCCGCCCGGCAACCGGAATGCGGCGAACGCACGCGAAGTCGACGTGATCTCCGCCGACGCGATCGTGGTCGCCGCCGGCGCCGGCAGCCTGCCGCTGCTCGAACGGCTCGGCTGGCACCTGCCGCTGCACCCGGTGCGCGTTCATACGCTCACCGCGCCGGTCGCGTACGAAGAACACGCGCCGCACCTGAGCGTCGTCGACTCGATCAAGCGGATCTCGATCACGCGCACCCACCAGCGGCTGCGCGTCGGCGGCGCCGCCGTGCTGCAAAGCCTGCCCGACACCGCGAAGCCGCTCGCCGAGCCGCTGTCCGAGGCCGCGCTCGCGCTGCTCGGCCAGGCCGTACACGACTGGGTGCCCGGCGCCGCCAGGATCTCGGCCGCATTGTCATGGCAAGGCACGCAACTGCTGTCGCCGGACGGCCTGCCGGTCGTGGGTCCGACCCCGCATCCGCGCGTGTTCGTCAATTTCGGGCACGGCCCGGCCGGCTGGGGGCTCGCGTGCGGGTCTGCTAAAGTGGTGACCGACTATCTGGGCGGCGACGTGCAGCACTGGCCCGCCGACACGCTCGCCGCGCTGCGCGCCGGGCGCTTCACGACCTGACCGCCGCGGGCTCGTCCCGGGCGGCATCCTTGCCACCCGCCACGATCCCGCGATGACCGTTACCCGCCCGCTTCCCGATTCCGATCCGATCGCGCTGCTGCGCGTCGCCGACCTGCGTGCGGCCGAAGCCGACGCAACCGCGGCGCTGCCGCCGCACACGCTGATGGGCCGCGCGGGCGCCGCCGCCGCGCGCTGGCTGTCCGAGCGCGTCTCCGGGGACGATCGCCCCGTATGGTTCGCGGTCGGCCCCGGCAACAACGGCGGCGACGCGCTGGTTGCCGCCGCGCACCTTCAGCAGCTCGGCGTCGCGATCCAGGCGTGGATGCCGGTGCCGGTGAAGCCGGACGACGCGCAATGGGCGCTCGGCCTCGCGCGCGCAGCCGGCGTCCCGCTGTCGGCCACGCCGCCCGCTTCGCTGGACGGCTATGCGTGGGTCGTCGACGGGCTGTTCGGCATCGGTCTCGGCCGCGCGCTCGACGGCGCATTCGCCGAGCAGGCCGCGCGCATCGCCGCGCATGCGCGCAGCGGCGGCCACGTGCTCGCGCTCGACGTGCCGAGCGGGCTCGACAGCGATACGGGCCGGATCGTCGGCGCGGGCGTCGCCGTCGCGGCCACCCACACGCTCACCTTCATCGGCGCGAAGCCGGGCCTCTACACGGGCGACGGCCGCGATCTCGCCGGCGAGATCGACGTCGCGTCGCTCGACGTCGCGCCGCCCGCCGTGCCGGCCATCGTGCTGAACGCGCCGGCGCGGTTCGCCGCAGCGCTGCCCGCGCGCGCGTTCGCGTCCCACAAGGGCACGTTCGGCAGCCTCGCGGTGCTCGGCGGCGACACGGGCATGTGCGGCGCGCCGATCCTGGCCGCGCGCGCCGCGCTGTTCGCGGGCGCCGGCAAGGTGCACGTCGGCTTTCTCGGCACCGGCGCGCCGCCGTACGACCCACCGTTCCCCGAACTGATGCTGCATCCGGCCGACAACCTCGATCTCGGCGCGATGACCGCGATCGCGGCCGGCTGCGGGCTCGGTACGCGCGAGGCCGCGGCCACGCTCGTGCGCGACGTGCTGACGCACGACGCCGCGACGCTGCTCGATGCCGACGCACTGAACCTCGTCGCGACGCACGCGGATCTCGCGGCCGCCGTCGCCACGCGCGGCGCGCGCGGCAATCCGTGCGTGCTGACGCCGCATCCGCTCGAGGCCGCGCGGCTGCTCGGCAGCGACACGGCGACGGTGCAGCGCGACCGCGTCGCGGCCGCGCAGGCGCTCGCCGCGCGCCATGCGGCCATCGTCGTGCTGAAAGGCTCGGGCACGGTGATGGCGGCCCCCGACGGCCGCGTGACGATCAATCCGACCGGCAATGCGGCGCTCGCCACGGGCGGCACCGGCGACGTGCTCGGCGGCCTGATCGGCGCGCTGCTCGCGCAGCGCGTCGCGCCATACGAAGCGGCGCTCGCAGGCGTCTACCTGCACGGCCTCGCGGCCGACACGCTGACCGCGAACGGCACCGGGCCGGCCGGGCTCACCGCGGGCGAACTCGCGCCGATGGTACGCACGTTGATCAATCGCCATTTTTATCCGTCGCCGCGCGCAGACACGTAACGCCGCTATACTGACTGCCCCGCCGCACGGCGGGCCTTCTCGTCCGCCGGCCTTCCGATCCCGATGAGCCGGCGCGGCATTCCTCCCGATTCACGCTTCACTCGAACCGCCATGACGCTGAATTCGCTCCCCGCCTGGACTGCCCTTCAATCCCACTTCGAACAGATCCGCCACGCCCGGCTGCGCGACTGGTTCGCGCCGGAAAACGACCGCGCGCCGACTCGCGCCGAACGCTTCACGATCCCGGGCGGCGGTCTCGCGGCCGATTTCTCGAAGAACCGCATCAATGACGAAACGCTGCGCCTGCTCGTGCAGCTCGCGCGCGACGCCGGCGTCGAAGCGCGCCGCGACGCGATGTTCGCGGGCGAGATCGTCAACCCGACCGAAGGCCGCGCCGCGTTGCACACCGCGTTGCGCGCAACCGACCCGCAAGCGCCGTTCCACGCGCAGGTGAGCGCCGAGCGCGCGAAGATGGCGACCTTCGCGCGCGCCGTGCGCAGCGGCACGTGGACGGGCTACACGGGCAAGCGTATCCGCCACGTGATCAACATCGGCATCGGCGGCTCCGATCTCGGGCCGAAGATGGTCGTCCATGCGCTGCACCACGTCGCGACACCCGACATCTCGACCCACTTCGTGTCGAACGTCGACGGCGCCGATCTCGCGCGCGTGCTCGAACAGGTCGATCCCGAGGAAACGCTCGCGATCATCGTGTCGAAGACCTTCACGACGCTCGAGACGATGACGAACGCACGCTCGCTGCGCGACTGGTTCGTCACGCGCGGCTGCCCCGAGGACGCGCTCGCGAAACATTTCGTCGGCGTGTCGGCGAACCCGGCCGAAGTCGTGAAGTTCGGCATCGCCGCGGACAACGTATTCGAAATGTGGGATTGGGTCGGCGGCCGCTATTCGCTGTGGTCGGCGGTCGGGCTGTCGATCATGATCGCGATCGGCCCCGAGCAATTCGACGAGCTGCTGGCGGGCGCGAACGACATGGATCGCCATTTCCGCGAAGCGCCGCTCGAGCGCAACCTGCCGGTGCTGCTCGGCCTGATCGGCATCTGGTACCGGAATTTCTTCGGCTCGCAGAGCTATCTCGTCGCACCGTATTCGGAAGCGCTGCACTACCTGCCGTCGTACCTGCAGCAGCTCGAAATGGAGAGCAACGGCAAATCCGCGCGCCTGGACGGCACCTTCGTCGATTACCCGACCTCGGCCGTCACGTGGGGCGAGCCGGGCACCAACGGCCAGCATGCGTTCTTCCAGATGCTGCACCAGGGGCCGACGATCGTGCCGATCGACTTCATCGCGGTGCTGACGCCCGAG
This sequence comes from Burkholderia catarinensis, assembly GCF_001883705.2. Lineage (GTDB taxonomy): Bacteria > Pseudomonadota > Gammaproteobacteria > Burkholderiales > Burkholderiaceae > Burkholderia > Burkholderia catarinensis. The sequence goes on along the minus strand of NZ_MDEQ02000004.1, from coordinate 310,693 downwards.
CATCCGCTCGCGAGCCATCATCCGAAGCTGCTCGCGAACTGCTTCGCGCAGAGCGAGGCACTGATGCTCGGCCGCACGCTCGAAGAAGCGCGCAAGGTCGCCGGGCCCGGCAAGGAGGCGCTCGCGCCGCACCTGACGTTCCCGGGCAACCGCCCGACCACGACGCTGCTCGTCGATGCGCTGACGCCGCGCACGCTCGGCGCGCTGATCGCGCTTTACGAACATAAGGTGCTCGTGCAGGCGACGGTGTGGGACATCAACCCGTTCGACCAGTGGGGCGTCGAGCTCGGCAAGATTCTCGGCAAGGTGGTCGAAGCCGACCTGACGGCCGAGTCGATCGATCCGGCAAAGCACGATTCGTCGACGACCGCGCTGATCGAGCGCGCGCGTGCCGCGCTCGGGCGCTGACGCAACGCATCATGCACATGCCGGCCACACCGGGCGATTCCGCCCGTTGCGGCCGGCAAGAATATTCAGCGTCGCGCTACACCGCGTGCGGTGCGACGATGCGTCCGGCGTCGATCGTCACCGTCGTCGCGCAACGCCGCGCGAGTTCGGCATCGTGCGTGACGAGCACGAGCGTCGCGCCGTGCGCGCGGTTCAGCTCGAACATCAGGTCGATGACCGCGTGGCCGGTGGCCGCATCGAGACTGCCGGTCGGCTCGTCCGCAAACAGGATCGCCGGGCGCGTGACGAACGCGCGTGCCAGCGCGACGCGCTGCTGCTCGCCGCCCGACAGCAGCTTCGGATAATGCGCGGTGCGTTCGCCGAGACCGACCTGCACGAGCAGCGCCCGTGCCCGGTCGGCCGCGTCGCGCGCGCTGATGCCGCCCTGCAGTTCGAGCGGCAGCATCACGTTCTCGAGCGCCGTCAGGTGCGGCATCAGCTGGAACGACTGGAATACGAACCCGACCGCGCCGTTGCGCAGCGCGGCGCGCGCATCCTCGTCGAGCTGGTCGAGCGCGCGTCCGAGCAAGCGAACCGTGCCGCTCGTCGCGCTGTCCAACCCCGCAAGCAGGCCGAGCAGCGTCGATTTGCCCGACCCCGACGCGCCGACGATCGCGAGGCTGCTGCCCGGCCGCACGGCGAGCGTGATGCTGTCGAGAATCGTCAGCTCGCCCGTTGCGTCGGCAACCCGTTTGCACACGTCACGGACTTCGATGATCGGATCGGTAATCTTGAACATGGACACGACATTTCGCTGGAAAAGACGCACGGCGGTCGCCGCGCTGCTGGGCACCCTGCTGGCCGTCACCGCGCCCGCACGCGCCGTGACGGCGCCGGCCCCGACATCGGGCCAGCCCGTGATCGTCGTGCTCGGCGACAGCCTGTCGGCCGAATACGGGCTGCCGCGCGACACCGGCTGGGTGGCATTGCTGCGGCAACGACTCACGACCGAGCGAATCGATTATAGCGTCGCGAACGCCAGCGTCAGCGGCGACACCACGAGCGGCGGCCGTGCGCGGCTGCCCGCGGTGCTGCAGCGGCTCAAGCCGTCGATCGTCGTCGTCGAGCTCGGTTCGAACGATGCGCTGCGCGGCGTGCCGCTCGCGACAACCGAGCAGAACCTGCGCGACATCATCGCCGGCGCGCGGCATGCGCGGGCGCAGGTCGTGCTGGTCGGCATGTATGTGCCGCCCAATTACGGCCCCGATTACACGCAGAAGTTCCACGCCGTCTATACGCGGCTGTCGAAGGATCTCGGCGTGCCGCTCGTGCCGTTCCTGCTGGCCGGCATCGAGAACAAGCCCGAGATGTTCCAGTCCGACCAGATGCATCCCGCGCAGCGGGCTCAGGGCATTCTGCTCGACAATGTCTGGCCGGCGTTGAAGCCGCTGCTCGGCAAGCCGCGCGGCTGACGACGCAGCCCCGCCGGAAAACCAAAAGCCCCGCTCGAAGCGGGGCTTTTGGTTGTTGCGTACGAAACGATGCTCAGGCTCAGTTGCCGCCATCCTGCGACTGGCCGGTCGTCGCCCCGTACAGCTTCACCTTCGAGCGATCGCGCAGCGCGGCGAGATACGCCTCGCCTTCGCTCTGCGCGTCGACCTGCGCCATCTGCTGCTGCGCGGCCGCCAGTTGCTGTGGATCGACCGCCGAACCCGGGATCACCGCATTCACGCGGTAGATCGCATAGCCGTCCGCGTCGAGATCGACACCGACGTAGGCCGGCAGCGCCTTCCCGTCGACCTTGTAGACGGCGCTGAGCGCAGCCGGCGTCAGGCCCTGCGACTGCGTGCGCGCCACCTTCTGCGCGGGCGCGAACCCGTCGGCCGACTTCGACTTCTGCAGTTCGGCGAGCTTCGCCGCGCCGTCCTTCTTCGCGAGTTCCGCGGCCTGCTCGGCGACGACCTTCTGGCGCACGACATTCTTGATCGCGTCGAGCGCGGGCACGGCGGCCGGCTTGTAGTCGGTCACGCGTGCCGAGATCAGCGTGTTGTTGCCGACGTCGATCGCCTGCGTGTTGTTCTGGCTCTTCACCGAGTCGCTTGCAAACACGGCGGCCAGGAACTTCGGATTGTTCAGCGGGCTCGTCGGCGGCAGTTGCGGATTCGGCGTCGGCGTGACGGTGGCCGTCTGGATCGTCAGCTTGTACTTGTCCGCGGCCGGCTGCAGCGTCTTCGCCTTTTCGTAGACGGTCGACGTGAATCCTTCCGCGTTGTCCGTGAACGCCTTCGATGCGTATTGCTGCTTCAGCTCGGTCGCGATCTGGTCCTTCACTTCCGCGAACGGCTTGACGGCCGCCGGCTTCACTTCGGTCGCCTTCAGGATGTGGAAGCCGAGATCCGATTGCACGATACCGCTCACGTCGCCCTGCTTGAGCGCGAACGCGGCATCGTCGAACGCCTTGCCGCCTGCCGTCGAACCGCGCGTGATGAAGCCGAGGTCGCCGCCCTTCGCGGCCGACGGCGCGTCCTGCGAGTCCTTCTGCGCGATCTGCGCGAACTGGTCCGGATGCGCTTTCACATCGGCGAGCAGTTGCTCCGCCTTCGTCTTCGCTGCGGCCTTGTCGGCCGCGCTTGCGCTGCCAGCCGCGGCGATGAAGATGTGGCTCACGCGAACCTGCGCTTCGGTGCGGAAGTGCGTCGGGTTGTCGTCGTAAAACTTCTTGATGTCCGCATCGGTCGGCTGCGCACTCGCGGCCGCCGCGGCCGGCGAATAGACGAGGTACTGGATCGTCGCGGTCTCCGGCGTCGCGAAGCCCTGCTTGTGCGCGTCATAGTATGCGGTGAGCTGCGCGTCGGTCGGCTGGACCTTCGCTGCGTAGTCGCTCGTCTTCAGCACGAGCGCCTGCACTTCGCGCTGCTGCGCGGCGAGTTCGGACAGGCGTTGCGCGAGGCTCTTCGGCGTGAATGCGCTCGACACGATGCTGGCCGGAATCTGCTGCAGCGACAGGCTGTAGCGCACGCGCTCCTGGTACTGCTCGGGCGTCATCCCCTGGAACGACAGCAGTTGCGCATAGCGCTCGACGTCGATCGAACCGTCGGGTTTCTTCAGCGACGCGATCATCGGGTCGCTCATCAGTGCGTCGCGCACGGCATTGTCGGACGCAGTAAGGTGCAGGCGTTGGGTCTCGTCGGCCAGCACGCGTTGCTGGATCAGGCCGTCGAGCACTTGCTTGCGGTGTTCGGGCGTATCGAACATCTTGATGTCGAACTGCCCGCCGAGCGCCTGACGCGCCTGGTCGATCTGCTGGCGGAACGCGCCGTCGAATTCGACCCGCGTGATCTTGTGCCCGTTGACTGCCGCGACGTTCGCGCTATCGTCGAAGAAACCGCGGAAGCCTTGGATCCCGACGAAACCCAGCCCCGGCAACACGATCAGGAGCAGGAGCGCCATCATCAGGCGCTGGTGATTACGGAAGAAATCGAGCATGCGTGACGGGAAAATTGGACAAAACGACCGATATTACAACATACGGGGTGGGACGGGAGAAAAGCAGACGTGCTGCGTGCGGGCGCAATCGGAAATACAAACGAAAATGCCCGCACAGGGCGGGCATTTTCATTTGCTTGGCGGAGCGGACAGGACTCGCCTACCTCCCGCAGGCCGCGGATGCGCGTGCACGCGCATCCCTTCGAGTCCCGCCGGAAGCCGCGCAGGCGGCTTCCTCCGCGCCGCAGTCACGCGCCCGAGAACGGGCGCAACAACTGGACGTACAAATGAAAAAGCCCGCACAAGGCGGGCTTCTTCATTTTCTGGCGGAGCGGACGGGACTCGAACCCGCGACCCCCGGCGTGACAGGCCGGTATTCTAACCAACTGAACTACCGCTCCTGGGTCTGGCTGAATCGGGAAACTGGTGGGTGCTGAGGGGTTCGAACCCCCGACCTACGCCTTGTAAGGGCGCCGCTCTACCAGCTGAGCTAAGCACCCGTTTCCGATTCGTTCTGACTGCGATCTGCGTTTCCGCATCAACAATCAGCGAGCCCGCAAGTTTAATTCATCCCCGATCATTTTGCCAAGCCCCGACGCGATTTTTTTGGATCGCTCGCGCACACGCTTCCGATGCACATAAAAAAAACCCGCGGACATCGCCGCGGGTTTCGTGAACAACCGTCAGGAAGGACGGCGTTCAGGGTCTCAGTGCTTGACGACTTCCGTCGAGCCGGCATCCTTCGCCGCCTCGCCGACCGGCGCCGCTGCCTTCGCTTCTTCTTCCGGCGGCAGCGGAGTCGGCGAACGCTCGAGCGCGAGCTCCAGCACCTTGTCGATCCAGCGGACCGGCACGATCTCGATCGCGTTCTTCACGTTGTCCGGAATGTCCGCGAGATCCTTCACGTTCTCTTCCGGGATCAGCACGAGCTTGATGCCGCCGCGATGCGCGGCCAGCAGCTTTTCCTTCAGCCCGCCGATCGGCAGCACTTCGCCACGCAACGTGATTTCGCCCGTCATTGCGACGTCGGCACGCACGGGAATACCCGTCAGCACCGACACCAGCGCGGTCGTCATCGCACCGCCGGCGGACGGACCGTCCTTCGGCGTCGCACCTTCCGGCACGTGGATGTGGATGTCCTGCTTCTCGAACGCCTCGTCCTTGATGCCCAGACGGCGCGAACGCGAGCGCACGACCGAACGCGCCGCCTCGACCGACTCCTTCATCACGTCGCCGAGCGAACCCGTACGGATCACGTTGCCCTTGCCCGGCATCACCGCGGCTTCGATCGTCAGCAGATCGCCGCCCACTTCCGTCCACGCGAGGCCCGTCACCTGACCGACCTGGTTTTCCTTCGCCGCGAGGCCGAAGTCGTACTTGCGCACGCCGAGGAACGTGTCGAGGTTCTCGCCGTCGACCTTGATCGCGCCCGATGCCTTCTTCAGCAGCAGCATCTTCACGACCTTGCGGCAGATCTTCGACACTTCCCGCTCGAGCGAACGCACACCGGCTTCGCGCGTGTAGTAGCGGATGATGTCGCGGATCGCCTGCTCGGTGACGTCGATCTCGCCTTCCTTCAGCCCGTTGTTCTTCTTCTGCTTCGGCAGCAGGTAACGCTGGGCAATGCTGACCTTCTCGTCTTCCGTGTAGCCCGACAGACGGATCACTTCCATCCGGTCGAGCAGCGGCGGCGGGATGTTCAGCGAGTTCGACGTCGCGACGAACATCACGTCCGACAGGTCGAAGTCGACCTCGATGTAGTGGTCGGCGAACGTGTGGTTCTGTTCGGGATCGAGCACCTCGAGCAGCGCCGACGACGGATCGCCGCGGAAATCCATGCCCATCTTGTCAACTTCGTCGAGCAGGAAGAGCGGATTGCGCACGCCGACCTTCGCGAGGCTTTGCAGGATCTTGCCCGGCATCGAGCCGATATACGTACGGCGGTGGCCGCGGATCTCGGCTTCGTCACGCACGCCGCCGAGCGCCATCCGGACGAACTTGCGGTTCGTCGCACGGGCGATCGACTGGCCGAGCGAGGTCTTGCCGACGCCCGGGGGCCCGACGAGGCACAGGATCGGCGCCTTGACCTTGTCGACACGCTGTTGGACCGCGAGATACTCGAGGATGCGTTCCTTGACCTTCTCGAGGCCGAAGTGATCCTCGTCGAGCACCTGCTCGGCGTTCGACAGGTCGTTGTTGACCTTGCTCTTCTTGCGCCACGGCAAGCCGATCAGCGTGTCGATGTAGTTGCGCACGACGGTGGCTTCCGCCGACATCGGCGACATCAGCTTCAGCTTCTTCAGCTCGGCATCGGCCTTCTTCTTGGCTTCCTTCGGCATGCGCGCGGCGTTGATGCGCTTCTCGAGTTCCTCGAGATCGGCGCCTTCCTCGCCCTCGCCCAGTTCCTTCTGGATCGCCTTGACCTGCTCGTTCAGGTAGTACTCGCGCTGGCTCTTTTCCATCTGGCGCTTCACGCGCCCGCGGATGCGCTTTTCGACCTGCAGGATGTCGATCTCGGCTTCGAGTTGCGCGAGCAGGTGCTCGAGGCGCTCGATGACCGGGAACATCTCGAGGATGTGCTGCTTCTGGTCGAGCTTCAGCGGCAGGCGCTCGGCGATCATGTCGGCGAGACGGCCGGCCTCGTCGATACCCGACAGCGACGTGAGAATCTCCGGCGGGATCTTCTTGTTCAGCTTCACGTACTGGTCGAACTGCGACACGATCGCGCGGCGCAGCGCTTCCGTTTCAGCGCTGTCGGCATGATCGGGCTCGAGCGGCATCACTTCGCAGGAGAACTGCGTCTCCTGTTCTTCGATCGACAACGCCTTCGCGCGCTGCAGGCCCTCGACGAGCACCTTCACGGTGCCGTCCGGCAGCTTCAGCATCTGCAGGATGTTGGCGATACAACCGACCTCGTACATGTCCTTTTCGGTCGGCTCGTCCTTGGCCGCGGTTTTCTGGGCGACGAGCATGATGTGCTTGCCGCCTTCCATCGCTGCTTCGAGGGCCTTGATCGATTTCGGCCGGCCAACGAAGAGCGGAATCACCATGTGCGGGAAAACGACGACGTCCCGCAGCGGCAGCAGCGGGAGCGTGATGCGTTCCGGCGGGAGAAGTTGGGTGCCTGACATTTCATTTCCCCATGAGTGGAATCAATTGTTCGGTAATTGAGGCCGCCACAACGAATTGCAAGCCTTCAAGTGCGGGAAATATTCGGTAAGAAAGTAACCACCGCGTGTCGAGTCAGAGTTACCCACAAGATAAACGAAAAAAAGCCGCCCACGGACTCATGAACGGCCTTTTTCGCAGAACATCGTCGGCCAGCCGGTCAGTTCGAACCCGCCACCTTCGGCGTGTCCTCGTAGATCAGCAAGGGCTTGCCGTCTCCATCGATGACGTTCTCGTCGATGATGACCTTGCTGACCCCTTTCATCGTCGGCAGCTCGTACATCACGTCGAGCAACGCCTGTTCGATGATCGAACGCAAACCGCGCGCGCCGGTCTTGCGGCGGATCGCCTTGCGGGCGACTGCCTGCAGTGCGCCCGGCCGGATCTCCAGCTCGACGCGCTCCATCGCGAACAGCTTGTGATACTGCTTGACGAGCGCGTTCTTCGGCTCGACCAGGATCTTCATCAGCGCGGCTTCGTCGAGCTTGCCGAGCGTCGCGACCACCGGCAGACGGCCGATCAATTCGGGGATCAGACCGAATTTGATCAGATCTTCCGGTTCCGTCTCGCGCAGTACTTCGCCCGCGTCGCGCTCCTGCTTGCTCTTGACCGTCGCGCCGAAGCCGATGCCGGTTTTCTCGGTACGATCGGTGATCACCTTTTCGAGGCCGTCGAACGCGCCGCCGCAGATGAACAGGATGTTGGTCGTGTCGACCTGGATGAAATCCTGGTTCGGGTGCTTGCGGCCGCCCTGCGGCGGCACCGACGCCATCGTGCCCTCGACGAGCTTCAGCAGTGCCTGCTGGACGCCCTCGCCCGACACGTCGCGCGTGATCGACGGGTTGTCCGACTTGCGGCTGATCTTGTCGATTTCGTCGATGTAGACGATCCCGCGCTGGGCCTTGTCGACCTCGTAGTTGCAGTTCTGCAACAGCTTCTGGATGATGTTCTCGACGTCTTCGCCGACGTAGCCGGCTTCGGTCAGCGTCGTCGCATCGGCGATCACGAACGGCACGTTCAGCAACCGCGCGAGCGTCTGTGCGAGCAGCGTCTTGCCGGAGCCCGTCGGGCCGATCAGCAGGATGTTGCTCTTCGACAGCTCGACGTCGTCCTTCTTGTCGAGATGCTTCAGGCGCTTGTAGTGGTTGTACACGGCCACCGCGAGGATCTTCTTCGCGCGCTCCTGGCCGATCACGTACTGATCGAGGATGTCGCGAATTTCCTGCGGGCTCGGCAGATCCGACCGGGACAGGCTGGCCTCGACGCCGGCGGCAGCCGCCTCGTCGCGAATGATTTCGTTGCAGAGGTCGATACATTCATCGCAGATGAACACCGACGGGCCCGCGATGAGTTTTTTCACCTCATGCTGACTCTTTCCGCAAAACGAGCAATACAACAGCTTTTCGCTGTTCGAACCTTTTTTGTCCGCCATGAATGTAGAGCCTCCGGACAGGTAAATGACATGATACGCCGAATGCTCCGAACGCCGCGCCTAGGGCGCGACCGGAGCCGGCCGGATGCGCTTGCCGCAGATGCCCGGGGCGTTCGGGACGTCGCAGGGGCGCCGCGCAAATCGGGGCGGCACCCCACTTAAGCTCACGGGCGCTTCAGCAGCACCTGATCGATCAGCCCGTACGCCTTCGCGTCTTCGCTCGACATGAAGTTATCACGGTCGGTGTCGCGCGCGATGCGCTCGACGTCCTGGCCCGTGTGTTGCGCGAGCAGATTGTTCAGCCGCTCCTTCAGGTAGAGGATTTCGCGCGCCTGGATCTCGATGTCGGACGCCTGGCCGCGCGCGCCGCCGAGCGGCTGGTGAATCATCACGCGCGAGTTCGGCAGCGCGAAGCGCTTGCCCTTCGCGCCCGACGCGAGCAGGAACGCGCCCATGCTGGCCGCGAGCCCCATGCACAGCGTCGACACGTCCGGCTTGATGAACTGCATCGTGTCGTAGATCGCCATGCCGGCCGACACCGACCCGCCCGGGCTGTTGATGTACAGGCTGATGTCCTTGTCGGGATTCTCGCTCTCGAGGAACAGCAATTGCGCCACCACGAGGTTGGCGGTCTGGTCGTTCACTTCGCCGACCATGAACACCAGGCGCTCCTTCAGGAGACGCGAATAAATATCGTACGAACGCTCGCCGCGGCCGCTCGTTTCGACGACGATCGGCACCAGCCCCAGTGCTTGCGCCTCGAACCCCTGCGGCGCGTTCGAAGCAAGCATGTCCAGCAATTCAGCGCGAGTGATCATTCAATGAACCTTGTTCGAATGGAAAATTGAACGGAAGGAAGCCGCCCGCTCAATCGCCATATTAATGGCAACCGTGCGCTTGACGTAAAAACGGCGTGCGGGCCGTCGCTCCGACAGCCGGCACGCCGCTAGAGCGACACTTACGCTTGCGCCGATGCGCTCGCGAGTGCCTCGAAGCTCACTTCCTTGTCCGTCACCTTCGCCTTGCCCAGCACGAAATCGACGACGTTGCTTTCAACGACGAACGCTTCCATCTCGGCGAGGCGCTGCTGGTTCGAATAATACCAGCGGACCACTTCCTTCGGGTCTTCGTAGCTCTTGGCGAACTCGTCGACTTCCGCGCGGATCTGCTCCGGCTTCGCTTCGAGGTTGTTCGACTTCACGAGCTCGGCCAGCACGAGGCCCAGCTTCACGCGACGCTCGGCCTGCTCGGCGAACATCTCGGCCGGGATCGGTGCGTCCTTCGCGTTCGGCACGCCGCGCTGCGCCAGATCCTGGCGAGCCATTTCGACGAGGCGTTGCTGGTCCTGCTCGATCAGCGCCTTCGGCACGTCGAGTTCGGAAATCTTCAGCAGTGCGTCCATCACCTGGTTCTTGACGATCGACTGCGTGCGGCGCTTCGCTTCACGCTCGAGGTTTTCCTTGATCTCGCCGCGCATCTTCGTGAGGTCGCCGTCTTCGATGCCGAGCGACTTCGCGAATTCGCCGTCGATTTCCGGCAGGTGCGGCCACTCGATCTTCTTCATCGTGACCGTGAATTGCGCGGTCTTGCCCGCGACGTCGGCACCGTGGTAATCGTCCGGGAACTTCAGATCGAACGTACGCGCTTCGCCGACCTTCAGGCCCAGCGCCGCGGTTTCGAATTCCGGCAGCATGCGGCCTTCGCCGAGCACGAACGGGAAATCTTCGGCCGTGCCGCCCTGGAACGCGACGTCGTCGATCTTGCCGACGAAGTCGACCGTCACGCGGTCGCCGTTCTTGGCTGCGGTATCCGCGCCGCCGTCGCCGTGTTCGCCGGCTTCGCCGCGTGCGTGGAAGTGCACGCGCTGCTTGCGCAGGATGTCCAGCGTACGGTCGATTTCGGCGTCGCCGATCGACGTCGTCGAGCGCTCGACTTCAGCCGTCGCCAGGTCGCCGATCTTCACTTCCGGGTAGACCTCGAACGTCGCGTCGAACGCGTATGCATCTTCAGCCTGTTCCTGCTTCGGCTCGAAGCTCGGCTGGCCGGCGACGCGCAGGTTTTCCGCGCGGCTGATCGTGAAGAACTCCTGGCCGATCTTGTCGCTCAGCACTTCCGCCTCGACCTGACCCGCGTACTGTTGCGCGACCATCTTCAGCGGCACCTTGCCCGGGCGGAAACCCGGCATGCGCACGTTCTTCGCGAGTTTGTGGATACGGGCGTCGATTTCCTTCTGCACGGTGTCTTTCGGCAGGGAAATCGTCACGCGGCGTTCAAGCTTGCCGAGGTTCTCAACAACGTTAGCCATGGCTTCAATCGTCCTAAAATTATTCGAGCGAATCGGGTTTTCCTTGCCGTACCTGCCTGCAGCGTGATGTGCGTCACATGGTCACGCCGCGCCGGAGCGCCACGCCATCCCTGCACGCGCCGAATGGCTAGCGCAAGCGGCTCGGAGCACGGCTTTGGCCGGAAGAATCGACTATTCTAGCAAACAATTTTCCTCGCACCGCCAGATCGGGCTCGACGCAGGTGCGTCCCCGCCGCGTCGGCAGCCCCCGTGCACGGCAACGCGTGCGGATCGCCGCTATGCCGAACGCCGTATCCACTGCGGGCCCGCCATCCTGTAAGCTCCGATTGAGGGTGCGCCGCCGTCGCGGCGCCATCATTCCTCACACCAATCACGCCTTCCGGAGACACCATGCCGCAACACCCGTCCGCGCCTGTCGTCGTCGTCGCGCCCGATTCGTTCAAAGGCTCGCTTTCCGCGGAGCAGGTCGCGGACGCGATCGCCACCGGCATCCGCCGCGCCCGGCCCGACGCGGTCGTGCGCGGCTGCCCGATGGCCGACGGCGGCGAAGGCACGCTCGACGCGATGCTGGCAGGCGGCGGCACGCGGCGCTCGCTGCGGGTGGCCGGCGCGTCGCTCGCGGCACGCGACGCGGCGGTCGGCGTGATCGATGCGCGCACCGCGATCGTCGAGACGGCCGAGGTCGTCGGCATTACCGATCCGGTCGGCATGAGCGTGCCGGTCGACGCGCGCAGCACGCGCGGGATGGGCGAGGCGATCCGCATGCTGCTCGACGACGGCGTGCGCCGCTTCTTCGTCGCGCTCGGCGGCAGCAGCACCAACGACGCGGGCGCCGGGCTGCTCGCGGGCCTCGGCCTGCAGTGCTTCGACGCCGACGGCCAGCCGGTCGAGCCCGTGCCGTCGCGGCTCGCCGACATCGCGCGTATCGATGCGTCGGGGCTCGACCCGCGCCTGAAGGAAACGGAATTCGTCGGCATGTCCGACGTCGACAACCCGCTGACGGGCGCGCACGGCGCGACCGCCGTGTTCGGCCCGCAAAAGGGCGTGACGCCCGAGCAGGTTGCGACCCTCGACGCCGCCCTCGGCCGCTTCGCCGATCTGCTCGAAGCCGCGCTCGACCGGCGTCCCACCGGGACTTCCGTTGGTCGTAGCCGCGACCTGCCGGGCGCCGGCGCCGCGGGCGGCCTCGGTTTCGCGCTGCACATGCTCGGCGCGCAGTTCGAAGCCGGCGCCGAGGTGGTCGCGCGGCAGGTCGGGCTCGACGCGGCGCTCGCCGGCGCCGACTGGCTGATCACCGGCGAAGGCCGCTCCGACGTGCAGACGCTGCACGGCAAGGCGCCGTTCATCGCGTGCCGGCACGCTCAGGCCGCCGGCGTGCCCGCGTCGCTGCTGTCGGGTGCGGTCGACCCGGCCGCGCTGCCGCGCCTGTCCGAACATTTTTCCGGCTGCTTCTCGCCGGCTCCCGGGCCGATCACGCTCGACGTCGCGATCCGCGACGCGGCGAACCTGCTCGCGAACGAAGCGGAGCAATTGACGCGCCTGAAGTACGGCGCACTCTGACCGTTGACCCGAGCGCGCGATACAGGAACAATCGGGCCCGCCCTTTTTCTTCAGGATTCGACATGAAAGGCCGTCAAGCCGGGCTCGATCAGTTTCTGACCTATCGCCTCCACGCGCTCACGAAGCGATCCGACCGCGGGATCGGCGAGGTGTACCGGCACAAGCTCGACATCTCGCTGCCCGAGGCGCGCGTGATCGCCGCCGTCGGCGCCTTCGGTCCGTTCTCGATCATGGATCTCGCACGCCACACCAACCTCGACAAGAGCCAGGCGAGCCGTGCGGCCGAGGCGCTGCTGCGCCAAGGTCTGCTCGAGCGCAGCGCGAGCGACGAGGATGGCCGGATCGTGCTGATCGCGCTGACCGCCGACGGCCGCGCGCTGCATCGCAAGATCATGCCGATCGTGCGCAAGTGGAACGACGGCTTGCTCACGTGCCTGTCCGACAGCGAACGCCAGACGTTCGAGCGGCTGCTCGACAAGGTCGTCGCGCACGCAACCGAGCGGGACGACTGAGCCGCAGCACGGGCTCGGCACCGGCAGTATCGATCCGGCGAATTCGAAGGGCTGCCCGGGCCGCCTGACCAGCGACGCGGGCGGCCCGCTTCGCTTCATGCAGCGTGCATGGCGAACGGATCGCCGTTCGCCGCCGGCCCGAGGCCGCGCATGCAGCGGCCCCGCACGCGCTACAGCCCGCTGTTCGTCGCGCGCTGGCGCAGCAGCCCGAGCACCGCGTCGCAATACGGGGTCGGCACGCCGAGCTTGCGCCCGAGTTCCGGAAACACGCCGAGAATCGGCCCGATCTCGAGCGAGCGCCCCGCTTCGAAATCCTGCAGCATCGACGTCCTGAACGCACCGAGCTTGCGCGTGACCGCGATCCGCTCGGGCCCGCTCATCCCCGTGGACAGGCCGAGCTTCGCACCGATCGCGGCAGCCTCCTCCATCATCCGCAGCGCGAGACCCTGCGTGTACGGATCGTCGAGCAACTGCTCGGCTGTCGACCCCGTCAGCGCGCTCAGCGGATTCATGTTCATGTTGCCCCACAGCTTCGTCCAGATCTCGGCGCGGATCGCGGGCGTCGACTCGACGTCGAAACCGCCCGCCGCGAGCGCTGCGGCGAACCGTGCGGTGGCCATGTCGAGCCGCGGATCGGGCGCACCGACGATCAGCCGGTTGCCGCGCCCGCGGCGCACGACGCCCGGCGCATCGGTGCTCGACGACAGGTGCACGACGCAGCCGATCGCCTGCGCGGGCGGCAACGCCGCCGATACCGCGCCGGCCGGATCGACCGCATCGAGCGGCACGCCGTCGATCGGCCCTTCGAGCCCGTGCGTGAACCACCACGGCAGCCCGTTCATCGCCGCGACGATCACGGTGTCCGGCCCGACCAGCGGCGCAATGCGCGCGGCCAGCGCCGGCAGCGCCTGCGCCTTCAGCGCGATCACCACGTAGTCCTGCACGCCGAGTGCGGCCGCATCGTCGCTCGCACGCACCGGAACCGACGATGTCGCGCCCGCCTCGTCGATCACGCGCACGCCGTGCGCGTTCAGCGCGTCGAGCGTCGCGCCGCGCGCGTACGCGCTTACGGTCATGCCGGCCCGCGACAGCGCGGCCGCGAGCAATCCGCCGATCGCGCCGACACCGACCACCGCCGCGCGCACCGACCCTGAATTCGTGTCGTTCATGATGGAATTCCGTCTCCTGGGAGCTGACGAGCATAACGCTCAATGGTTGCGGGCACAACCATTCTCGCGGCGGCGCGCGACGCGCCCGCATGCACGCGATTCAGTGCGGCTCGCCGCCGGCTTCCACCGGCTCGTCGTCGGCCGCGCCGCCCGTCGCGCCGAGGACGCCTGCGATCTGGCTCTTGTCGTGCATGCCGAGCTTGCGGTACGCGCAGCGCAGATAGTGGCGCACGGTCGTCGGCGAAATCGCCATCTGTTGCGCGACTTCCTTGTGCGAACGCCCGGCGCCGTAATAGCGGATCGCCGCGAGTTCGCGCGGGCTCAGCCGGTCGAGCAGCGAGCGCGGCCGCGCCTCGATCTGGAACAGCCCAGCGACGGGCACGCACTGGATGCGCAGCGCGTCGCCGACGAACGGCTGGCCCGACTGGCGCCGCAGGTGCGCGACGAGCGGCTCCGGCACGCGCGCGCCGGCCCACGCCGGCCATTCGGCACGCAGCACATCGTCGAAGCCGTGATCGGCGTGGTGGAGCACGCCGAAGTTGTCGCACAGCGCGCGCGCCGCCGGTGCAACCGTCTCGCCGCGCTCGCGCGTGAGCTGTACGGCGCGATTGATCGTCAGCGCGGCCGCAAGATGCGGAATCACTTCCTCGAAACGGCGTGCATCGTCGTCGCTGAACGGGCGATTCAGGCCCTGGCGGTAGATCGACATGAACGTCGTCAGGCCGAAGCGGCGATCGAGCGTACACACGCACATCAGTTGCGCGAGGCCGTACTTCACGCACCAGTCGCGAAACCGTGCATCGAGCCCCGGCTCGACGACCGACAGCCGCACCGCGCGACCGTGCGCGCCGTGCGACGTGCGGTGCGCAAGCGGGTCGCAATCGCGCACGCGCTTCCAGTCGCTGAAAAACGCATGCGGCAAACGGTACAGGAAGCTGTTGTGCATCACGGGGCCGGTCGGCACATGGGTCGCGACACCGGTCCATGCGGCATCGAACGGAACGAGTGCCTGCAGCAGCGAAAAGAAGCGGCATTCGAATTCGCCGATGGCGGACCGCGCGGCCACCGCGTACAGGTCGAGCAGCATCAGCCCGAGTTCGCGCTGCGACGCGTCGCCACGCGTGACGCCGTCGAAATCGGCGCGCCGGGACGGCTGCGGCGGCCACGCGAATTCGTCGAGCACGATGGCGGCCGGCACGGCGCGCAGTGCCTCGAGATCCTGCCCGATATCGGTCGTGATCCTCACCTTCCGCTCCCCTGCCCGATCGGGCTGCTGATGTGCGCAACGACACCGGCCGATTATAGCGATCGGCTTTTTTGACGGGCCACGGCGCCGGAACGGGCGCCAACCCCATCCATTTGAACGGTGCACGGCACGTTGCTGCTCCGCAGCACGGCGCGCAGCGGCATCGTGCCGCGTCCATGCCGTGCACCGCGGGTTTTCCGCACCGTTCATCTGTACGACTGTTCGAAGGTTTTACCGCTGCGGACACTGCGTCGCGACAACACCAACGACAAACCGGTGCAGGACGGTATGGAGAACCCCACGTGACGAAACCCCGCTTCATCCGCACGGCCGCGGCCGTCGCGACGCTTGCCGCGTGCAGCGCCGCCGCGCACGCGCAGTCGACTCTCACGCTGTACGGCGCGCTCGACGCCGGCGTGCAATACCTGACGCACGCCGACGGGCGCCGCTCGGCCGTGCAGTTGCAGAACTACGGCATCCTGCCTTCGCAGATCGGGCTGAAGGGCAACGAGGATCTCGGCGGCGGCTGGCGCGCGCTGTTCAAGCTCGAACAGGGCCTCAACCTCAACGACGGCACCCCGACCGTGCCCGGCTATGCATTCTTCCGCGGCGCGTACGCGGGCATCGCGGGGCCTGTCGGCACCGTCACGCTCGGCCGGCAGTTCAGCGTGCTGTTCGACAAGACGCTGTTCTACGACCCGCTCTGGTATGCGTCGTACAGCGGCCAGGGCGTGATCGTGCCGATGAACGCGAACTTCATCGACCACTCGGTCAAGTACCAGTCGCCGACGTTCGCGGGCTTCGACGTCGAGGCACTCGCCGCGACGGCCGGCGTCGCCGGCAATACGCGCGCCGGACGCGTGCTCGAACTCGGCGGCCAGTACACGAGCAACGGGCTGTCGGTCAGCGCGGTGCTGCATCAGGCGCACGGCGACGTGTCGGGGGCCGACGATGCGTCGGCGCGGCGCCGCGAACTCGGCACGCTCGCCGCGCGCTATGCGTTCGCCGCGTTGCCGCTGACCGTCTATGCGGGCGTCGAACGACTGACAGGCGACCTCGACGCGGCGCGCACGATCGTCTGGGGCGGTGCGCGCTATCTGACACCGAACGGGATCGGCCTGAATGCGGGCGTCTACCACACCGACTCGCACACGCCGGCGATCGGCCACCCGACGCTGTTCATCGCGAGCACCACCTACGCGCTGTCGAAACGCACCGTCGCGTACGTGAACCTCGGCTACGCACGCAACAGCGGCCAGAGCTCGCAGACCGTCTACGAATACGACCCGACGCCGCTCGCCGGCGCATCGCAGTTCGGCGCGATGGTCGGCATGTACCACCTGTTCTGATCCCCCAAACGAGATCCCGCCATGAAAACCCTGTCCCCGGATGCCGCACTATCGCCCGACGGCCGCACGTCGACCTTCGCGCGCTCGACGCTCGTCGCGCTCGTCGTGTTCGCGGCCATCACGCCGCTGCTATTGCTCGTGGCGCCGGCCGTCGCTGGCCAGCTCGCGACGCAGCTCGGGCTGTCCGCGTCGCAGATCGGCACCTACTTCTTCGTCGAACTCGGCGCGTTCAGCCTCGCGACCGTGCCGTCGTACCTGTGGCTCGGCCGGGTCGACGCGCGCCGCGTCGCCGCATTCGCGATCGCGCTGTTCGGCGCCGGCAACCTGCTGACCGCGCTGTGGATGCCGGGTTTTGCCGCGCTGCTCGCGCTGCGCGCCGTCACCGCGCTCGGCGGCGGCTCGCTGATGGTGCTCTGCATGACGAGCGCGGCGACGAGCAAGAACAGCGACCGCGTGTACGGCCTGTGGGTCGTCGGCCAGTTGATCGCGGGCGCGATCGGCCTGTTCGTGCTGCCGCATGTGTTCGCCGCGTTCGGGCTGCGCGCGCTGTATGTCGCGCTTGCCGTGCTCGCGCTGCTCGCGGCGCCGCTGTCGCGCGGCTTTCCGTCGTCGCTCGGCGCGCGAACGGCACCCGCGCAAACCGCGCGCGGCGACGCGACGCAGACGCCACGGCGGTTCAGCGTGCTCGCGATCGGCGCAGTGCTGACGTTCTATCTCGCGATCGGCAGCGTATGGACGTTCGCGAGCCGTGCCGCAGCCGAGGCCGGGCTCGATCCGCAGTCGACCGGCAACGTGCTCGCGATCGCGAGCGCGATGGGGATTGCCGGCGCGGCGCTCGCGTCGTGCGCGGGCGGCCGGCTTGCACGGCGCGCGATGCTGGCGGCCGGCTACGCGCTGCTCGCGGCCTCGCTCGTCGCGCTCGCCGCGATGCGGCATGCCGGCGGCTACAGCACGGCGATCTTCGTGTTCAAGTTCGCGTGGACGTTCGTGCTCCCGTTCATCCTCGCGACCGTCGCGCAGATCGACACGTCGGGCCGCCTCGTCGCGACGCTCAATTTCGTGATCGGCGCCGGCCTCGCGGCCGGCCCGCTGCTCGCCGGGCTGATGCTCGACGCCGGCGGCACGATGCACGCGCTGTTCGCGGCCGCGACGGCCGTCGCGATCGTCTCGTTCGCCACGCTGCGCCATGTCGATCGCCGCGCACACCCTTCCGCTTCCTCCCAACCGTGACAGCTCACGCACATCCATGAATCGCACTGCCTTCTTCACCGACGAACGCACTTTCTGGCATACCGGCGGCACGCACGCGCTGTTCTTCCCGGTCGGCGGGTGGGTCCAGCCGCCGTCGAGCGCGGGCTACGCGGAATCGCCCGATTCGAAGCGCCGCTTCCTGTCGCTCGTGCAAGCCTCGGGCCTGGCCGCACAGCTCGACCTGCGCGGTGCCGCGCCGGCCTCGACGGCCGACCTGCTGCGCATTCATCCGGCGCACTATCTCGACGCGTTCCGCGCCCTCAGCGACGCGAACGGCGGCGACCTCGGCGATCTCGCGCCGTTCGGCAAGGGCAGCTACGAGATCGCCGCACTGTCGGCCGGCCTCGCGATCGCGGCGATCGATACGGTCGTCGGCGAGCGCGCGGCCAATGCGTTCTCGCTGTCGCGGCCGCCCGGCCATCACTGCCTGCGCGACCGCCCGATGGGCTTCTGCATGCTGGCGAACATCCCGATCGCGATCGAGGCCGCCCGCGCGAAGCACGGCATCGAACGCGTCGCGGTGATCGACTGGGACGTCCATCACGGCAACGGCACGCAGTCGATCTACTACGACGATCCGGACACGCTGACCATCTCGCTGCACCAGGACCGCTGCTTCCCGCCCGGCTACAGCGGCGCGGACGATCGCGGCGAAGGCGCGGGTGTCGGCGCGAACCTGAACGTGCCGCTGCTCGCGGGCAGCGGCGACGACGCGTATCGCTACGCGTTCGAGCGGATCGTGCTGCCGGCGCTGGTGCGTTTCCGGCCCGAGCTGATCGTCGTCGCAAGCGGCCTCGACGCGAGCGCGGTCGATCCGCTCGCGCGCATGCAGCTGCATACCGACAGCTACCGGTCCATGACGCGCGCGGTGAAGGAGGCCGCACAGCGCCATTGCGGCGGGCGGCTCGCGATCGTTCACGAAGGCGGCTATTCGGAGGCCTATGTACCGTTCTGCGGGCTCGCGATCGTCGAGGAACTGGCCGGCATTCGCACCGACGTCGCCGATCCGATGCTCGACCTCGCGATCTCGCAGCAGCCGGGCGAGCGGTTCGTCGCGTTCCAGCGCGAACTGCTCGACGAACTGGCGGCATCGTTCGGGTTGTAACGCGCGGGAAGCGATGAAACCGGGCCGGCCCGCGCCGGCCCTTGCGCGATCCGTGCGGATGGGGTTTCCTGTGCTTTTACCCCTGTTCCGGCCCACGGCCGCACTCTTCCGATGAAATCGTCCCCGCGCGATAACAACGACAACGCCAAAACGCGCCGCCAGCCTTCGAAGCTGGCCCTGAACATCGCCGCCGTGACGGTCGGCCTCATCACGTTCGCGATCGGCGCGGCGTGGGTGATCTATAGCTGGGTCGTCGATCGCGAAGCGCAGTATTTCGCGATTCCGCTGGTGTTCTCGGTGCCGGTGATCGTGGCGGTCGCGATCCGGAGCTTCTGGGAGTAAACGCGCCGGAAACGACAAAGCGCCGCGGTCGGGCGACGCGCGGCGCTTGTCATCGAACTTGTTTTCAGGTGAAGCGGTGAGCCCAGCGGTTCGCTTGCGAGCCGGTCACAGGCCGGGACGCGGGCACGGATTGGGGGCTGCGCCCTGATATCCGCCGGCGACGGCGCCCAGCGCGGCGCCGGCCAGCGACGTACCGAGCGCTTTCAGCACGCTCTCGGTCGACAGCGGCTCGCCGCTCGACGCCACCCGCCCCGAGTACGCGGAGCACGCCGACGGCGATGCAACCGTCTGCACGGATTTGGCACTCCATGCGATGTTGTCGGCAGGCGTATTGGCAAATACCGGCGCAACCAGCATCAGCGTCAGGACGGAAATCGGGATACGTACGGTGTTTTTCATCGGCGGCCCCGCGGTGTGATTGTGCTTCTTCTATGAAAAGTGAGCACGATATTACACGCGGCTCGATCCTTCGTGTACGGGCTTGTGCGCGGTCTGCATACCCGGCGGAGCCGGCATCAACAAAAAAGCGCTGCGGTCAGCCGACCGGCAGCGCTTTTTCGTGAACGGCCCCGGGCAGGGGCGCGTCCGACTTCTGGTGCGTGAGGCCGGACTCGAACCGGCACACCCTTGCGGGCGTCAGGACCTAAACCTGGTGCGTCTACCAATTTCGCCACTCACGCGTATTTTCTGTCGCCTGACCGCGCGGCACGCAAGATACGTTCTCCACGCGCCCGGGACATCGTGCTGGCCTGAAAACCGGCACACCCGATCAGGCGAGCGCGAGATTCTACCCGATCCGTACGGCCTTGTCTCGCCCTGCCGGCACCCGTCGTGCAGCGGTGCTAGAATGCCGCGCTCGACGTTTCGGCACCACGCCGCCGCGTGTCCCCCGAACCCGCCCCCACACGATTCCGCCCGTGAACTTCGACGACTACTGTCAGCAAAAGGCCGCCCCCGCGGGCTCCAGCGTCTACTACGCGCTGCGCCAGGCGCCGCTTGCCACGCAGCCGCGCCTGACGGCGCTGTTCGCGCTGCGCCGCGAACTCGAGGAAACCGTCAAGGAAACCAGCGACCCGACCATCGGCCACACGAAGCTCGCGTGGTGGCACAAGGAACTCGCGGCGCTGGCCGACGGGCAGCCGTCGCACCCGGTCACGAAGGCGCTCGCACAGCATCATCCGGCGATCGCCGCCGAGACCGACGCGTTGCGCACGCTCGTCAACGGTTACGGGATGGACCTCGAACAGGCGCGCTACCTCGATTTCGCGAACCTGCAGCGCTACGTCGCGCAGGTCGGCGGCACCTTCGCGTCGCTGGTCGCGCGCGCAAGCGCGGCGAACCCGGCCGACCCGCAGCCATGGGCCGCGGACGCCGGCCGCGCGCTGATGCTCGCGCAATTCGTGCAGGAACTCGGCAACGACGCGCGCCACGGCCGCATCTATCTGCCGATCGATGAACTGCAGCGCTACAACGTGACCGCGGCCGATCTGCTGAACCGCCGCTACAGCCCGGCCTTCACCGAACTGCTGCAATTCCAGACGGCCCGTGCGCGCGAAGCGCTTGCGGCCGCCGCAGCGGCGATCCCCGCATCCGAACGCCGAGCGCAGCGCACGCTGCGCGCGCAGATCGCACTGGCCGGCTCGCTGCTCGACGAAATCGAGCGCGACGGCTACCAGGTGCTGCACCAGCGCATCGCGCTGACGCCGATCCGCAAGCTGTGGGTCACGTGGCGTGGCGCGCGCCGGCGCTGACCCTGACGCATCACGCCTTCAACAACGGCAGCGTGTCGAAGCGCTGCTGCAGCACGTGCGTCGCGTCGAGGCCCCACCACGGCCCGAGCACGGTCGCGTAAAGCTGGCGGAAATCGACGGCGACCGGCAGGTTGCCGTTGCCGTCGAGCCGCCCGAGCGCCGGCGGCGCACCGTACAGCCCGCCGGCCACGCGGCCGCCCATCACGAAATGCGGCGCGGCCGTGCCGTGATCGGTGCCGTTGCTCTGGTTCTCGCGCACGCGCCGCCCGAATTCCGCATACGTCATCACGAGCGTCTGGTTCCAGCGCCCGAGTTCGATCAATGCGCCGCGCATCGCGCTCATCCCTTCCGCGAACTGCTTGAGCAGCGCGGCCTGCTGCCCCGGCTGGTTCTGGTGCGTGTCGAAACCGTTGAGCGTCAGGCGCAACACCGCGACGCCATCCTGCGTGCCGGGCCCGGACGCCTCGCAGGCGGCCAGCACCTGCATCGCGGTCTTGACTGACGTGCCGAACGCGCCGGCCGGAAATACCGTCTTGAATTCGCGCATCCCGCCGCGCGGACGCAGCCGGTCGGCCGCCTTCACGATATCGTTCTCGACGTCGATGATGTGCGCGAGCGCCGGGTTCTGCTCGCGCAGCGACGACGGCTCGGCGAGCCGGGCCGCCCGGATGAACTGCGCGGGATTGACGAGCGCGATCGCGCGCGCGCCGTTCGCGAGCGGCCCCATCTCGGCGCTGCCGAGCACGACGCCGTCCGCCGCGAAACCGGGCGGCACGGGCGCCTGCGCGAACGTGCGCGTGAGCCAGCCTTCGTGCAGATACTGGTCCGAGCGCGACGCGGTATCCCAGATCTCGATCGAGCGGAAATGCGACAGGTTCGGCTGCGGATAGCCGACGCCCTGCACGACCGCGACCTGCCCGTCGCGCCACAACGGCATCAGCGGCGCGAGCGACGGGTGCAGCCCCGTGTGCGCGTCGAGCTGCAGCACCTGCTCGCGCTTGATGCCGATGCTGCGCCGGAACTGGTAGTACAACGGGTCCGCGTACGGCACCACCGTGTTGAGGCCGTCGTTGCCGCCCTTCAGCTCGACGAGAATCAGCACGTTCGCATACCCGGCCGCCGCTTGCCGTCCCGCCTGCGTCGCGGCAGCCGCCATCGCGGGCGCTTGCCACAGCGACACGCCGGCGGCGGCCGCAGCGCCCGTCAGCGCCAGAAAATCACGTCGGTTCATCGCGCATCCTTTGGTTCGCCGCCCGGCACCTTTGCCGCAGCGACTTCCCGCGTCGTCGTCGTTTGCATCATTTCAGTTGATAGGCCGGATCCATCAGCAGCGCCTCGAGATACGCGCTGCCGGTCGAATCCGTATCGATCGCCGCGACCGGCGAAAGCTGCAGCACCGCGTGCTGCAGCTGGAGCTCGGTCGACAATCCCGCGATCGCCTGCGGCCGCGCACGATACTGTGCAAGCCAGCGTTCGAGGTCGAAACGCAAGCCGCCGCGCACCGGCTTCGCGGGCGTGCCGCGCGTGCCGGCGGCGGACGCCGTGTCGACCACCGGCATCGCGTGCGCACGCGCGTTCGGCGGCGGCGCCGCCGCACGGGCAGGCGAGCGCATGCCGGCCGTCTCGGTCGCGCGGAAAAGTTGCTCGACGAACTGCTTGCGCGCGAGCAGCGTGGTGCTGTTGATCCACAGTGCGCCGCCCGGCCAGCCCTTCACGTTCGGCGGGTAGAACAGGTTTTGCCCGAGCGTGCGCACGGTGTTCGCGAGCATCTGCGGATCGCCGTACGCGACGTCGAACAGCCGCACCGACCCGACGACGAATTCCACCGGCGACTTGACAAGCACGCCGCGGTTGCGCGGATCCCAGAACGCGTCGGTCGACCACAGCGCGGCGAGCGCCACGCGAATGTCGTAGCCGCTCGCGCGAAACCGTTCGGCCACGCTATCGAGTGCGCCCGGGTCGGGCGTATCGGACACGAACTCGCGCCACAGCTTGCCGACGATGAAGCGCGCGGTGCCCGGCCGCTTCAGCAGGATGTCGAGAAAGCCGTCGCCGTCGAACGGCCCCGTTTCGCCGAGGATCGTCTTGTCGCCCGCATCGTGCCATTCCGGCCGCGCTTCGAAGCGCAGCGTATCGGGATCGATCGTCCAGCCCGTCATCGCCCGCGCGGCTTCGGTCACGTCGTACTGCGTGTAATGCCCTTCGCCGAGCGTGAACAGCTCCATCACCTCGCGCGCGAAATTCTCGTTCGGGCGCCCCTTGCGATTGCTCGCGCCGTCGAGATACTGCAGCATCGCCGGATCCTTCGCGACCGCGTGCAGCAGCGTGCCGAAGTTGCCGAGCGCCTCGCGGCGAAACAGCGCGTTCTGCGCGGCCATCGTCTGCGGGTAAGGCACCTTGTCCTGCCCCGACGTGAAGTGCCCGTGCCAGAACAGCGTCATGCGCTCGGTCAGCGGCGACGGCGTGACGACCATCTCGTTGACCCAGGCCGCGCGCAGCGCATCGTAGCGGCGATTGCGTTCGCGCTGCTCGTCGCTCCGCATGTCGGGTGTCAGCGCCTGCCGCTGCGCGCGCGTCGGCGGCAGCTCGCCGAGCCAGTCGGGCCACGTCGTGACGGGTTCGCGGCGCACACTGCCGAGCGTGTCGGCCACGACCTGCGCGCGCGTCATGCCGACGACGCGCGCGACATCGGCGGGCGCGGGAGAAAAACCGGTGCGACTCAGGAAAAACAGCGCATCATCGGCGTCGAGCGGCGACTGCATGGTGGGCGACGGCGCCGGTACGGCAGCGTTCGCTTTCATCGTCATGGACTCCCGGAACGCACCGGCGGTGCGGATGCCGGTACAACGGCATTCGGCAGGCGAAAGTTGACGGAAAAAGTGCTACGAATTCTTTCCGCGCGGTGTGTTCCGCGCAGCGCGAAAGACGGCGCGCGTCAGCGCTTGTACAGCTCGCGAACGGCGTCTTCGATGTGCTGGCGCAACAGGTGCCGCTCCTCGAGCGTCATGTGCCCGTCGCGGCGGCGCTGTTCGAGATCGGGGGGCACGGCGGAACGGACCGTCGTCTCGGCGGCATGATCGGACTGCGGCGCTTTGCCGCGCGGCAGCTTGCGCGACGGTGCGCCCTGCTCGGAGCGCTGCGCATACGCGAAGTTCGACGCATATGGACCGGCAAGCGCGATCGTCAGCATCAGTGCAATCCGTGCAGATCGCATGACCGTCCTCGCTTCTTTGGTCGATTTGTTCCCTTCGTCACGCGGCAACCGGCTACCTCTGGTACTTGAAAAACCCTGCGGAATTCGGGTGTGCAAAGATGAAAGATGGAGTGCAGGGGAGTATCTACCGAATTTCGGCTTCGAGTAAAGGAATCTATATAGCCTGCCTTTACTCGGCGCGACACTACGGGTAAATTTTGTAACTGACTGTAACGCACGAAAATACGTAGCCGTGCGCCAATTCCCATTCGCGATAAGATGCCGATCATGGAAACGAAAAACCCCTCCAAGATTCTCGTCGTCGACGACGACCCGCGCCTGCGCGACCTGCTGCGCCGCTATCTCGGCGAGCAGGGTTTCAACGTATATGTCGCGGAAAACGCGACCGCGATGAACAAGCTCTGGGTACGCGAGCGTTTCGACCTGCTCGTGCTCGACCTGATGCTCCCGGGTGAAGACGGCCTGTCGATCTGCCGCCGCCTGCGCGGCAGCAACGACCGCACGCCGATCATCATGCTCACCGCGAAGGGCGAGGACGTCGATCGCATCGTGGGCCTCGAGATGGGTGCCGACGATTACCTGCCGAAGCCGTTCAACCCGCGCGAGCTCGTCGCGCGCATTCATGCAGTGCTGCGCCGCCAGGCTCCGGCCGAACTGCCGGGCGCGCCGTCGGAAACCACCGAGGTGTTCGAGTTCGGCGAGTTCTCGCTGAACCTCGCCACGCGCACGCTGACGAAGTCCGGCCAGGAAATTCCGCTGACGACCGGCGAATTCTCGGTGCTGAAGGTGTTCGCACGTCATCCGCGCCAGCCGCTGTCGCGCGAGAAGCTGATGGAGCTCGCACGCGGCCGTGAATATGAAGTGTTCGACCGCAGCCTCGACGTGCAGATCTCGCGCCTGCGCAAGCTGATCGAACCGGATCCGGGCAGCCCGCGCTTCATCCAGACCGTCTGGGGCCTCGGCTACGTGTTCATCCCGGACGGCGCCGCCTGACCTTTTCCCTCCCGGTTTCGCCCGTCCACGGCCCGTCCCATGCGTATTGACCGGCGCCTCCTGCAGCTCGCGTTCGGCGGGCTGTTCTGGCGCACCTTCTTGCTGATCGCGCTGCTGATCTCGGTCAGTCTCGCCGCGTGGTTCCAGAGCTTTCGCGTAATCGAACGCGAGCCGCGTGCGCAGCGCGTCGCGCTGCAGCTCGTCGCGGTCGTGAAGCTCACGCGCACCGCCCTGCTCTATTCCGATCCCGATCTGCGGCGCGCGCTGCTCCAGGATCTCGAGAGCAACGAGGGCGTGCGCGTTTACCCGCGCGAGAAAACCGACAAGTTCAAGCTGCAGCCCGACGAATCGCTGAACCGCCTGATCGAACACGATATCCGCAGCCGCCTCGGCGACGATACCGTGATCGCGCAGTCGGTCAACGACATTCCCGGCGTGTGGATCAGCTTCAAGATCGACGACGACGATTACTGGGTCGCGCTCGACCGCGACCAGCTCGACAACGTCACGGGCCTGCAGTGGGCCGGCTGGGGGCTGTTCGCGCTCGCGCTGTCGTTGTTCGGCTCCGCGTTCATCACGAGCCTCGTGAACCGGCCGTTCTCGCGGCTCGCGCTCGCCGCGCGCCAGGTCGGTTCGGGCCAGGCGCCCGAACTGCTGCCCGAACGCGGGATGGGCGTCGCGGCCGACACCAACCGCAGCTTCAACCAGATGGTGCGCGACCTCGAACAGCTCGAGGCCGACCGCGCGCTGATGCTCGCGGGCATCTCGCACGACCTGCGCACGCCGCTCGCGCGGCTGCGGCTCGAAACCGAGATGAGCCCGTCCGACCAGGCGACCAAGGACGCGATGGTCGACGACATCGAGCAGATGGACCGCATCATCGCGGCCTTCATCGATTACGCGCGCCCGTCTCAGCGCAAGCCCGAACCCGTCGACCTGTCGTCGATCGCGCAGGAAGTCGCCGCGCGCGTATCGGGCGAGGACAGCGTCGAGATCCGCACGCGGCTCGCGCCGAGCGCGATCATCGAAGCCGACGAGACCGACATGCGCCGCGTGATCGGCAACCTCGTCGAGAACGCGCGCAAGTACGGCCAGAGCAAGCAGGACGGCGTCTCGCGCATCACGCTCGAGACGCGCGTGTCGCACGCGCGCGTCGAGCTGTCGGTGAGCGACGAAGGCCCCGGCATCCCCGAGGATCAACTGCCGCTCGTGATGCGGCCGTTCTACCGCGTCGACACCGCGCGCACCAAGGCGGACGGCACGGGCCTCGGGATGGCGATCGTGTTGCGTCTGGTCGGCCGCTATCGCGGCGCGCTGCGCCTGCGCAACCGCAACCCCGACGCGGGCCTCGAAGTCACGGTCGAATTCCCCGGCGCCGGCAAGGCGCGTGCGACTGCGTGACGCGCTCGCGCACGCTTCCCGCACTTCACACTATCGATCCGGTTGAAAAAAACTATGAAGATCGTTAGTCAAAATCTATTGAAGCGCTTTATTAATAGTGTTATAGTTTGCCCCATGCTGTCACACCATCGTTGCAGCACCGAGGTAGCTTGACTCAGTCTTCTTCCCAACTCATACAGGAGTATCCGCATGAAAACCGTGGGCGATAAACTCGAAGCATTCACCGTCGTAGCCGCGAAGCCGGGCTTCAACAATCACGAGGAAAACGGCCAGTCGGCGTTCGAGACCGTCACCGAAGCGTCGTTCCCGGGCAAGTGGAAGATCATCTACTTCTATCCGAAGGATTTCACGTTCGTGTGCCCGACGGAAATCGTCGAGTTCGCGAAGCTCACGAAGCAGTTCGAAGAGCGCGACGCCATCCTGCTGGGCGGCAGCTCGGACAACGAATTCGTCAAGCTCGCATGGCGCCGTGAGCACAAGGACCTCGACAAGCTGAACCACTACTCGTTCGGCGACGTCAAGGGCGAGCTGATCGACCAGCTCGGCGTGCGCGACAAGGAAGCCGGCGTGGCCCTGCGTGCAACGTTCATCGTCGATCCGGACAACACGATCCAGCACGTTTCGGTGAACAACCTGAACGTCGGCCGTAGCCCGGCAGAAGTCCTGCGTATTCTGGACGGCCTGCAAACGGACGAACTGTGCCCGTGCAACCGTGCAGTCGGCGGCGCAACGCTGTAAGCGCATCGATGCACGAAGCCCGCGGCGCACGTCTTGCCTGCGGGCTTTTTTAACGGCCAACCCATAGGAGATATCAATGGAATTCATCGAATCGATTAAGGCACGTATTCCCGACTACGCGAAGGACATTCGCCTGAACCTCGACGGCACGATCTCGCGCTCGTCGCTCGAAGGCACCGACGCGGTCGGCGTCGCGCTGGCGGCGGCGATCGCGGCGAAGAGCACCGTGCTCGTGAAGACGATCCGCGAAGCCGGCGTGCTGTCGCCCGAAGAGACGAACGCCGTGCTGACGGCGGCCGCGCTGATGGGGATGAACAACACCTGGTATCCGTATGTCGAGATGGCCGACGACGCCGACCTGAAGACGCAGCGCGCCGAGCTGCGGATGGGCGCGTATGCGACGCACGGTGGCGTCGACAAGCGCAAGTTCGAGATGTACGCGCTCGCCGCGTCGATCGTCGGCAAGTGCCACTTCTGCGTTAAGTCGCACTACGCGCTGCTGAAGAACGAGCAGGGAATGACCGTCACGCAGCTGCGCGACGTCGGCCGCATCGTGTCGGTGATCAACGCCGCCGCGCAGGTCATCGCCGCCGAAGGCGAATAAGCGGTTGCGTCGCGCTCCCGGCAGCGATGCCGGGCGCACCGCTCGCTTCCAACGAAAATGCCACGCATCCGCGTGGCATTTTTCATTTCGGCGGCATGACGTGCGGCGCGAACCGCGCGCCGCAACGGCCGGGCGTCAGCCGCCCTGCTTCACCAGCAGCGCGGCGGCCTGCGCCTCGATGCCGTCGCCACGGCCGAGATAGCCGAGCTTTTCGTTGGTCTTCGCCTTCACGTTCACGCGATCTAGCGGCAGCCCGAGATCGGCTGCGATGTTCGCGCGCATCCCGTCGATATGCGGCGCGAGCTTCGGCGCCTGCGCGATCACGGTGCTGTCGACGTTCTGGATCGCGAAGCCGGCCGCCTGCACGCGTGCGACGCACGCGCGCAGCAGCACGCGGCTGTCGGCGCCCTTGAATGCCGCGTCCGTGTCGGAGAAATGGCGGCCGATGTCGCCGAGCGCCGCCGCGCCGAACAGCGCGTCGGTGATCGCGTGCAGCAGCACGTCCGCGTCCGAGTGGCCGAGCAGGCCGCGCTCGTACGGAATCGTCACGCCGCCGATGATGAGGGGGCGCCCCGGGACGAGCTGGTGCACGTCGTAGCCTTGTCCGATTCTGAAATCCATGCGTGTTCCGATTGAGATGGGGTGAAAGTCAGGAAGCACTCGCGGGGCGCGCGAGGATCGCTTCCGCGAGCGCGAAATCTTCCGGGTACGTGACCTTGAAATTGCGCAGGCTGCCCTGCACGACGCGCGGCGTATGGCCAGCCCATTCGATCGCGCTCGCCTCGTCGGTCAGGTCGTGCCCTTCGCGCTGCGCGCGCAGGATCGCCTCGCGCAGCATGCCGATGCGGAACATCTGCGGCGTCTGCGCCTGCCACAGCGCGTCGCGCGACTCGGTGCGGATGATCGCGTCGCCGCCGGCCGGCACGCGCTTGAGCGTATCGGCAACCGGCAGCGCGACGATGCCGCCGACCGGGTCGTCCTTCAGCGTCGCGACGAGCGTGCGGATCAGCTCCGGCGTGATACCCGGGCGCGCGGCGTCGTGCACGAGCACCCAGTCGTGGTCGGTCGCGCCGAATTCGGCCAGCTCGAGCAGCCCGTTCAGCACCGACGCCTGCCGCGAGCCGCCGCCGCAGCGGCGCACCGCGAAGCGCAGGCCCGCGAAGCGGCGCGCGTCGAAATGGGAATCGTCGGGCGCGAGGACGACGAGCGTCTGCGCGAATTCGCTGCACGCGTCGAACGCGGCAAGCGTGTAATGCAGGAGCGCGCGGCCGGCCAGCGTACGATATTGCTTCGGCACGGCCGAGCCGGAACGGCTGCCCGTGCCGGCACAGGGAATCAGGGCGAAAAGTCGGGAAGTCACGAAGGGAAAACGCCGGAAAGATGAAATCGAGAAGCGGATTTTATAATAGGTCTTTCGTCTCGACCGGCGCACCGCGCTGCGCCCGTGCACGCCACCCCTGTCGTCCCTATGCCAGATAACGCTTCCACCCCGTTCGCCTCGCCCGTTGCCTACGTCAAACCCGGCCAGCGTTTCGCCTTCGACGGCGCGCATGGCTCCGCCGACGCGCTCGCCATCGCCCGTTATCTCGCCGACAACCGCCAGGAGGTGCCGCTCCTCGCGGTGATCTGCGCGAATGCGGTCGACGCGCAGCGGCTCTCGCAGGAAATCCGCTACTTCTCGCCCGATGCGCGCGTGCGCCTGCTGCCGGACTGGGAAACGCTGCCGTACGACACGTTCTCGCCGCACCAGGACCTCGTGTCCGAGCGTCTCGCGACGCTGCACGATCTCGGCGAGGGCCGCTGCGACATCCTGCTCGTGCCCGCGACCACCGCGCTGTACCGGATGCCGCCCGCGTCGTTCATGGCCGCGTACACGTTCGCGTTCGCGCAGGGCGAGCGGCTCGACGAGGCGAAGCTGAAGGCGCAGCTCACGCTGGCCGGCTACGAGCACGTCAGCCAGGTCGTGCGGCCCGGCGAGTATTGCGTGCGCGGCTCGCTGATCGACCTGTACCCGATGGGCTCGCCGTTGCCGTACCGGATCGACCTGTTCGACGACCAGGTCGACTCGATCCGCGCGTTCGACCCCGACACGCAGCGCAGCCTCTACCCGGTGCGCGACGTGCGGCTGCTGCCGGGCCGCGAGTTTCCGTTCGACGAAGCCGCGCGCACGGCGTTCCGCAGCCGCTGGCGCGAGACCTTCGAAGGCGACCCGAGCCGCGCGCCGATCTACAAGGACATCGGCAACGGCGTGCCGTCGGCCGGCATCGAGTATTACCTGCCGCTCTTCTTCGACGAGACGGCCACGCTGTTCCACTACCTGCCGCAGGACGCGCACCTGGTGTTCACCGGCGATCTCGAAGCGTCGATCCGCCGCTTCACGGCCGATACCAAGCAGCGCCACGCGTTCCTGTCGCACGATCGCGAGCGGCCGATCCTCGAGCCGCAGCGGCTGTTCCTGTCCGACGAGGATTTCTTCGCGTTCGCGAAGCCGTTCGCGCGCGTCGTGTTGCCCGCGCAGCCGGCCGGCGGCTGGGCGACGGCGCTGCCCGAACTCGCCGTCGACCGCCATTCCGACGATCCGCTCGCGTCGCTGCGCGCATTCGTCGAAACTTCGGCCAAGCGTGTGCTGCTGACGGTCGAATCGGCCGGCCGCCGCGAAACGATCCTGCAACTGCTCGCCGAACACCATCTGCGCCCCGCGTCGAACGACCACTTCGCGGGCTGGCTCGCGAGCGACGAGCGCTTCGCGCTCGGTGTCGCGCCGCTGTCGAACGGCTTCGCGGTGCCGGGCGAAGGTTACGCGGTCGTCACCGAAACCGAGCTGTACGGCGCGCTCGGCCGCCGCGCGGGACGCCGCCGCCAGGAACAGGCCAGCAACGTCGACGCGATGGTGCGCGACCTGTCGGAGCTGAAGATCGGCGACCCGGTCGTCCACGCGCAGCACGGCATCGGCCGCTACATGGGCCTCGTGTCGATGGATCTCGGCGAAGGCGAGACCGAATTCCTGCATCTCGAATACTCGGGCGACAGCAAGCTCTACGTACCGGTCGCGCAATTGCACGTGATCTCGCGCTACAGCGGCGCCGATCCCGACAGCGCGCCGCTGCACGCGCTCGGTTCCGGCCAGTGGGAGCGCGCAAAGCGCAAGGCCGCGCAGCAGATCCGCGATACGGCCGCCGAGCTGCTGAACCTGTACGCGCGCCGCGCGGCCCGCGAGGGCCACGCGTTCTCGCTCGACCCGCGCGACTACGTGAAATTCGCGGAAAGCTTCGGCTTCGAGGAGACGCCCGACCAGGCCGCGGCGATCGCGGCCGTGATCGGCGACATGACGAGCGGCAAGCCGATGGACCGCCTGGTGTGCGGCGACGTCGGCTTCGGCAAGACCGAGGTCGCGCTGCGCGCCGCATTCATCGCGGTGCTGGGCGGCAAGCAGGTCGCGCTGCTGTCGCCCACGACGCTGCTCGCCGAGCAGCACACGCAGACCTTCGCCGACCGCTTCGCGGACTGGCCGGTGCGGATCGTCGAGCTGTCGCGCTTCAAGACCACGAAGGAAGTGAACGCGGCGATCGCGCAGATCAACGAAGGCAGCGTCGACATCGTGATCGGCACGCACAAGCTGCTGTCGTCGGACGTGCAGTTCAAGCGCCTCGGCCTCGTGATCATCGACGAGGAACACCGCTTCGGCGTGCGCCAGAAGGAAGCGCTGAAGGCGCTGCGCGCGGAAGTCGACGTGCTGACGCTCACCGCGACGCCGATCCCGCGCACGCTCGGGATGGCGCTCGAAGGGCTGCGCGATTTCTCGGTGATCGCGACTGCACCGCAGAAGCGCCTCGCGATCAAGACCTTCGTGCGCCGCGAGGAAGAAAGCGTGATCCGCGAGGCGATGCTGCGCGAGCTGAAGCGCGGCGGCCAGGTGTATTTCCTGCACAACGAGGTCGAGACGATCGAGAACCGCAAGGCGAAGCTCGAGGTGCTCGTGCCCGAGGCGCGCATCGTGATCGCGCACGGCCAGATGCACGAGCGCGAACTCGAGCGCGTGATGCGCGATTTCGTCGCGCAGCGCGCGAACGTGCTGCTGTGCACGACCATCATCGAGACCGGCATCGACGTGCCGAGCGCGAACACGATCATCATGCACCGCTCGGACAAGTTCGGCCTCGCACAGCTCCACCAGTTGCGCGGTCGCGTCGGCCGCTCGCATCACCAGGCCTATGCATACCTGCTGGTCCACGATCCGCAGGCGCTGACCAAGCAGGCGCAGCGCCGGCTGGAGGCGATCCAGCAGATGGAGGAGCTCGGCTCGGGCTTCTATCTCGCGATGCACGACCTCGAGATCCGCGGCACAGGCGAAGTGCTCGGCGACAAGCAGTCGGGCGAGATCCACGAGATCGGCTTCCAGCTGTATACGGACATGCTGAACGACGCGGTGAAGGCGCTGAAGAACGGCAAGGAGCCCGACCTCACCGCCCCGCTCGCCGCGACGACGGAAATCAATCTGCATGCACCCGCGATCCTGCCGGCCGATTACTGCGCGGACGTGCAGGAGCGGCTGTCGCTGTACAAGCGGCTCGCGAACTGCGAGCACGGCGACGCGATCGACGGCATCCAGGAGGAACTGATCGACCGCTTCGGCAAGCTGCCGCCGCAGGCCCACGCGCTCGTCGAGACGCACCGGCTGCGGATCGCCGCGAAGCCGCTCGGCATCGTGAAGATCGACGCGAGCGAGGTCGCGATCGGGCTGCAGTTCGAGCCGAATCCGCCGATCGATCCGATGCGGATCATCGAGATGGTGCAGAAGCACCGGCACATCAAGCTCGCGGGACAGGACAAGCTGCGTATCGAGACGCGCTCGCCCGATCTCGCGATCCGCGTGTCGACGATCAAGGAAACGCTGCGCGCGCTCGGCCCGAAGCAGGGAGCGGTGGCCGCGGCGCGCTGACGGCCGCGGCAATGCTGCACCGCATCGCGCCCGGCGAAGGCGGGCCGACGCGTTTTTGAGTATGATTTTCCCATTCATCAGACGGAGTTTTGCCATGTCCACTCTCGACGCGACGGCGCCGTCCGCCGCAACCGAAGGCGACGCGTCGCTCGTCGGCCTGCCCTGGATCAAGCAACTGGTGTCGATGGACACGACGAGCCGCGTGCCGAATCTCGGCCTGATCGAAACGGTGCGCGACGCGCTCGCCGCGAAGGGCATCGCATCGACGATCACGCACGATCCGCGCGAAGGCTGGGCGAACCTGTTCGCGACCGTTCCCGCGCACGACGGCTCGACGAACGGCGGCATCGTGCTGTCGGGGCACACCGACGTCGTGCCGGTCGACGGCCAGCAATGGGACAGCAACCCGTTCGCGCCGGAAATCCGCGACGGCCGCCTGTACGGCCGCGGCACCTGCGACATGAAGGGCTTCATCGGCACGGCGCTCGCGCTGTTGCCCGAGATGCAGGCGACGAAGCTTGCGAAGCCGATCCATTTCGCGCTGTCCTACGACGAGGAAATCGGCTGCGCGGGCGCGCCGCTGATGATCGCCGACCTCGTCAGGCGCGGCGTGCAGCCGTCCGGCTGCATCGTCGGCGAGCCGACCAGCATGCGGCCGATCATCGCGCACAAGGGCATCAACGCGTACCGCTGCTGTGTGCGCGGCCACGCGGCGCATTCGTCGCTGACGCCGAAGGGGCTGAACGCGATCGAGTATGCGGCGCGCCTCATCTGCCACATCCGCGACATCGCCGACCGCTTCCGCGCCGAAGGCCCGTTCGACGAGCTGTACGACGTGCCGTTCACGACCGCGCAGACGAGCACGATCCAGGGCGGCAACGCGATCAACACCGTGCCGGCCGAATGCCGCTTCGACTTCGAGTTCCGCAACCTGCCGACGCTCGATCCCGAGCAGATCTTCACGCGCATCGAAGCGTATGCGCAGGAAACGCTGCTGCCGCAGATGCGCCGCGAGCATCCGAATGCCGCGATCGAGTTCTCGAAGATCGCCGCGGCGCCCGGGCTCGACGCCACCGAACAGGCCGCGATCACGCAGCTCGTGCGCGCGCTGACGGCCGACCAGGACAAGCGCAAGGTCGCGTACGGCACCGAGGCCGGCCTGTTCGAACGCGCGGGCATTCCGAGCGTCGTATGCGGGCCCGGCAACATCGAGCAGGCTCACAAGCCGAACGAATATGTCGAGCTCGCGCAGCTCGCCGGCTGCGAGCAGTTCCTGCGCAAGTTCATCCGCAGCATGTCGGTCGACGCGCACTGACTGCCTCCCGCCACGCCGGCCCGCGTGTGCGGGCCGGCCCACTCCGCCACCCGCCACGTCATGCCGACTGAACAACAGGGCACTGCCCATACGACGATCGACGGCGAGCCGATTCCGACGCTCGACGAAATTGCCGCGCAGCATTTCGCGTTGTCACCCTGGGTCGCGCGCACGCCCGTGTTCGAACGCGCCGACCTGCCGTCCCTCGAGGGCACGCACGTCAACTTCAAGTTCGAGCTGCTGCAGGCGAGCGGCAGCTTCAAGGCGCGCGGCGCATTCACGCACCTGCTCGCGCTCGACCAGGCGCGCAAGAATGCCGGCGTCACCTGCGTGTCGGCCGGCAATCACGCGGCGGCCGTCGCGTATGCGGCGATGCGGCTCGGCAGCAGCGCGAAGGTCGTGATGTTCCATACCGCGAGCCCGACGCGCATCGCGCAGTGCAAGCAGTACCGCGCGGAAGTCGTGCTCGCGGGCAGCGCATCGCAGGCGTTCGATCTCGTACGGCGGATCGAAGCCGAGGAAGGCCGCTTCTTCATCCATCCGTTCAACGGCTATCACACGATACTCGGCACCGCGACGCTCGGCTACGAATGGGCGACGCAGACACCCGACCTCGACGCGGTGATCGTGCCGATCGGCGGCGGCGGGCTCGCGGCGGGCATGGCGACCGCGCTGCGGCTCGCGAATCCGCGCGTGCACGTGTATGGCGTCGAGCCGGAAGGCGCCGACGCGATGAGCCGCAGCTTCGCGGCGAATCACACGATCAAGATGAGCGCGATGCAGACGATCGCCGATTCGCTGATGGCGCCGCATACCGAGGAATACAGCTACCAGCTGTGCCGGCGCCACGTCGATCGCATCGTCACCGTGTCCGACGCCGCGCTGCGCGCGGCGATGCTGTTCCTGTTCTCGCACCTGAAACTGTCGGTCGAACCGGCGTGCGCGGCCGCGCTCGCCGCGCTGCTCGGCCCGCTGCGCGAAACGCTGCAGGGCAAGCGCGTCGGCGTGCTGCTGTCGGGCACGAATACCGACCCCGGCACGCTCGGCATGCATCTCGCGCACGCGAAACTGCAGCACTGACCCCGCACCGGGCACCGGCGAACAAACCTAGGGTCTGTTTACATATGGAACGCACATGCGAATGCCCGAAATCGCTCGGAGGGCAAGAAGTGAGGAGCGCCGTTTGGCCGTGCCAAACAAGCGACGAGCGACGCCGCCATACGGGCGATTTCGGGCATTCCCGTGACTTGATTTTTTAATTTGGGGTTGCCACGAGAACGGCCGCTCGCCGCGTTGCGCTCCTTGCGAATACGTCAGTATTCGCGGCGTCACGCGCCTCGCGAGCGGCCGTTCTCGTGGCAACGCATGCGCGTTCCATATGTAAACAGACCCTAGGGTTATCCCCAGATTATGTTGACAGCCCTGTTGATAACCCGCCGCACACGCACGCAAGTGGTTGAGCGCGCAGCGTTTTGCCCGCGCGGGGGTCGATCGACGCGAAATGGGCAGATGCGGCCGCTGATCGGCGCCATCGCGATCGCGCTGCTCGCCGGTTGCGCAACCCCGCCCTCGCCCATGGTCAACGCGCCGCCGGCCTGCACGCGGCCGGGCGAGAACCGCATGCTGCAGGCCGATCTGCTGTTCGGGCGCGACATCGCCGGGCGCGGCCCCGTCACCGATGCGGAACGCGCGGCGTTCCTCGCCGACACCGTCACGCCGCGTTTCCCCGACGGTCTCACCTACTGGGACACGCACGGCCAGTGGCGCGACCGCGCAAGCGGCGGGATCACACGCGAAGACAGCTTCGTGATCCGTATCATCGCCGGCGATACGCCCGATACGCGCACACGGCTCGCCGCAATCCGGCAAGCGTACGCGGAGCGATTCCGGCAGCAATCGGTCGGCATGACGCTCGTGCCGGCCTGCGCGTCGTTCTGATTCCATTTCCCCCGCTGTCGGCGACGCGCAAAAAAAACGGGCGCCCGAAGGCGCCCGTCGCATGCATGAACAGCGGCGTACCGCTTACTTGTTCTCGAACATGTCCATGATCTGCTGCTTCTCCTGCGGCGTGACGGGCGGCGGTGCGAGCCCTGCCGCGCCGGCCGAACCGAGCGCGTCGTTCGCGCTGATCGCATTCTCGGCCGGGTTGATGTCGACGTTCGCGACGAAGCCGTTGCCCGGCGTGCGATCGGCGTAGTACAGCTCGCCGTCGATCGAGGTCAGGCCGTCCGCCATCGGCATCTGCTGCTCGGGCACGCCGTTCAGCGCGGTGCGCATGTAGTTCACCCAGATCGGCAACGCGAGCTGCGCGCCGAATTCACGGCTGCCGAGGCTCTTCGGCTGGTCGAAGCCCATCCACGCGACCGCGACGATCGACTGCTGGTAGCCGGCGAACCAGCCGTCCTTCGCGTCGTTCGTCGTACCCGTCTTGCCCTGCAGGTCGCCGCGGCCCAGCGCGTTGGTGCCCGCGCCCGTGCCGGCCGTCGCGACCGAATGCAGCAGGCTGTTCATCACGTATGCGTTGCGGCCTTCGATCGTGCGCGGCGCCGTGCTGCCCGCGATCACCGGCTGCGACTTCTGCAGCGGCTGGCCGCGCGCGTCGTCGACTTCGGCGATCAGGTACGGATCGACCTTGTAGCCGCCGTTCGCGAACACCGCATAGCCGCTCGCGAGCTGCAGCGGCGTCACGAGGCCCGCGCCGAGCGCCATCGGCAGGTACGGCGGCGTCTTCGCGGGATCGAAGCCGAAGCGCTGCGTCACGTACTGCTGCGCATACTGCGTGCCGATCGATGCGAGGATCCGGATCGACACGAGGTTCTTCGAACGCTGCAGGCCGGTGCGCATCGTCATCGGGCCGTCCGGCTGGTCGTCGTCCTTCGGCTCCCACGCGGTGCCGCCGGGTACGCTCGGCGGGAAGTACAGCGGCGCGTCGTTGATCATCGTCGCCGGCCCCATGCCCTTGTCGAGCGAGGCCGAGTAGATGAACGGCTTGAACGACGAGCCCGGCTGCCGCCATGCCTGCGTCACGTGGTTGAACTTGCTCTTGTTGAAGTCGAAGCCGCCGACGAGCGAGCGGATCGCGCCGTCCTGCGGCGCGATCGCGACGAGCGCGCCTTCGACCTGCGGCAGCTGTACGACCTGCCAGCCCGCCTTGCCGTCCTTCAGCACGCGCACGACCGAGCCCGGCTTGATGCGCAGCGCATTGTTCGCGCGGGGCCCGAGCGCGGCCGACACGAAGCGCAGCCCGGCCGGGCCGATCGTCGTGGTCGCGCCGCCGACGAACTGCACCTCGACCGCGTTCGGCGCGGCCGACAGCACGACCGCCGACTGCAGGTCGCCGTTGTCCGGGTGATCGGCGAGCGCGTCGTCGATCGCCTCGTCGCGTTCGTCGCCGGCCGCGGGCAGGTTGATCGACGCTTCCGGCCCACGATAGCCGTGGCGGCGCTCGTAGTCGAGAATGCCGCGACGCACGGCCTGGTATGCGGCCTCCTGGTCGGCCGAGTTGATCGTCGTCGTGACGGTCAGCCCGCGCGTGTAGGTTTCGTCCTTGTACTGCTGGTACATCATCTGCCGCACCATCTCGGCGACGTATTCGCCGTGCACCGCGTACTGGTTGCCCGGCGTGCGCACGTGGATTTCTTCCTTCACGGCCTCGTCGTACTGCGGCTGCGTGATGTAGCCGACCTCGAGCATGCGCTTCAGGATGTATTCCTGGCGCACCTTCGCGCGCTTCGGATTGACGACCGGGTTATACGCGGACGGCGCCTTCGGCAGCCCCGCGAGCATCGCCGCTTCCGCGAGCGTGACGTCCTTCAGGTCCTTGCCGAAGTACACGCGCGCGGCGGCCGCGAAGCCGTACGAGCGCTGGCCGAGATAAATCTGGTTCATGTACAGCTCGAGGATCTGGTCCTTCGTCAGGGCCTTCTCGATCTTGTACGCGAGCAGCATTTCGTAGATCTTGCGCGTGTAGGTTTTTTCACTCGACAGGAAGAAGTTGCGCGCGACCTGCATCGTGATCGTGCTCGCACCCTGGCGCGCGCCGCCGTGCATCAGGTCGGCGACGCCCGCCCGCAGGATGCCGACGAAGTCGACGCCGCCGTGCTCGTAGAAGCGGTAGTCCTCGATCGCGAGCACGGCCTTCTTCATCACGTCGGGAATGTCCTGGAAGCGCACGAGGCTGCGGCGCTCCTCGCCGAACTCGCCGATCAGCACGTGATCGGCCGAAAACACTCGCAGCGGCACCTTCGGCTGGTAGTTGGTCAGCGCATCGAGCGACGGCAGTTGCGGCGCCATCACGACCAGCGCGTAGCCGACGATCAGCGCGCCGACGATCGCCAGCGTCGCGAACAGCCCGGCGAACCACAACGCGACGCGCGAGCCGAACGTGCGACGGTGCCCTCCGCTGCCGTCGCTGCGCTGTGCGCGGCGGCCGTCGTCGCGATCGTCGTCATCGGGGTAATAGGCTCCGGACGGTGAACGGCGCAACGTGTAGTGGGGTTCGTTCCTGTCGGAAGAAGAAGGCGGTCGTTTGATAATTGGCATGTCGGAATGGCGGGCGTACATCGCGCCCTCGAACGCATGCGGAAATGCAAGCGGATGAATCAGAGTGGGTGCATCGTGATGCGGCTGTCACGTCGACAGACCCCGCCGCGCGGCGATCCGTTCCCGCGACGTGACAGCGCATTTTAATGAAATCGACCGGGTGCCTTCGCGATTTTTTGTAAAAATTCCCGCAACGCCGTGATTTGCGGAACGTATTGTCGGCATCCTCGGCCTATCATGGACACGCAATCCGGCGCGCACGGCCGATTTTCTTTCAATCGCGAAAGGTTCGACATCCTGATGCGCAAGCCGCTTGAACTCGCGCGTTTAAGCCGTATTTAAGTGAACCGGTGGTGTAATATCCGCCGGCTCACGCGGGTCGGAACCGGCTCGCAACGGGTACTGCCGCGGTCACGCGGCGCCTTTCAACCACGGAGGATTTCATGTCGCTTTTCGACTCTGTTTCGCGCACGATCAAAGGCCTGCTGAACGATGCGGCCGATTCGGTACAGGATCCGTCGCGCGACGCACGGCAGATCGTGCGGGAGCTCGACGACAGCATCGGCCGTGCCGAGAATTCGCTGATCGAGATCGAGGCACAGGTCGCGACCCAGCGCAGCAAACGCGATGCGGCCGACGACAAGGTGAAGAAGTACGAGGACGGCGCGAAGCGCGCGCTGCAGTCCGGCGACGAAGCGCTCGCGCGCGAGGCACTCGCTGCGCAGTCGAACGCGGAAGCCGAGCGCGATGCGCTCGCAGCCGAACTGACGACGCTCGAGCCGTCGGTCGACAAGCTGAAGGGGCAGATCGCCGACATGCGCCGGCGCCGCAACGACCTGAATGCGCGCTCGAACATCCTGCAGGCCAAGCAGGAAATCGCACAGGCGAAGGACGTCGCGGCCGGCGCGTTGGGCGGCATCGGCGGCAAGAACCTGTCCGAGGATTTCCAGAAGCTCGAGGACAAGGTCGCGCTGCAGAACGCACGCTCGGACGCGCGCCTCAATTCCGCCGACACGTCGAGCGGCAAGGCGCTCGACGACAAGCTCGCCGCGCTGAACAAGGGCCCGTCGGTCGAGGATCGCCTCGCCGCGCTGAAGAAGCAGCTCGACACGCCCGCGCAGTAACGGCAACCGCGCCGCGGCCCGGCCCGGGCACGCGGCGCGAACCGATCGTCAGGAGACGGGCGCCTGCGCCCGGTTCGACCATGAAGAAATCTCTCGCCGCACTCGGCCTCTCGCTGATGTTGCTGTCGTCCGCCGCGTTTGCGGTACCGTCGCTGCAGCAGGTCGAGCAGTCGATCGCGCAGCGCGACTGGCAACGCGCCGACACGCAGCTGTCGCAAGTCATCGACGCCCATCCCAACAACGCGCACGCGCACTACCTGTATGCGCAGGTGCTGGACCGCGAAGGCCGCGCGTCCGATGCGCTCGCGCAACTGCAGCGCGCGAAATCGCTCGATCCGCAACTGAAGTTCACCGACGCGTCGCGTTTCGCGCAGACGGAGTCGCGCATCCGCGCCGACGCCGCGCGCGTGAGCGGCACCGCGCCGTCGGCCACGCAGGCCGGTACGCTGCAGCCGTCGCTCGCGCCCGCCGTCGCCCCGGCCGAAAAACACGGCCCGTCGACCGGGATGTGGATCGGCCTCGGGCTGATCGTCGCGGTGATCGCGCTGGTGCTGCGCTGGACGCTGCGGCGCGCACGCACGACCGACGACAGCCGCGCCGACGACGAACGCCGCACGCAGCTCAAGCGTGCCACCGACGTGCTGAACGACATCCGCCCGCTGAAGCTCGACGCGAAGCTGTCGACGGCGCCCGGCGTCGCGGCGCTCACGGGCGAACTCGAAGCGATCGAGACCGACGCGCGCACGCTCGTCGAGGCGCTGTCGAACGGCAAGAACCCGGTGCCGCCGTATCGCGTCGATGAACTCGAACAGCGCCATGCCAGCGTGAAGGCACGCGTCGAAGGCCGTCCCGACCCGGCCGCGCAACCCGCGGCACCGGCGAACGGCAGCGGCTCCGTGTACGCGCAGGAAGCCGATCGCATGACGGGCGCGCCGGGCCAGCCGTATCCGCAACAGCCTTACCCGCAACAGCAGCCGCCCGTCGTGATCCAGCAAGGCGGCGGTGGTTTCGGCGGCGGGATGGGCGGGCTGCTGACCGGCGTACTGCTCGGCGAGGCGATGTCGGGCGGCCGCGAGCGCGTGGTCGAACGCGACGTGATCGTCGACGGCGAGCACCGCCGGCAGGACGCCGGCCCGGGCTTCGACGTCGGCCGCGGCGACGATTCCAGCTGGAGCGACGGCAGTGGCGGCGGTGGCGGCGGCATGGATCTCGGCAGCAACGACGACGGCTGGACGGACGACAACACCTGACCCTGCGCAGCGCGTCGACGCACCGCGCGACACGCTGCAACGCACGCTACGCTCCCCTGCATGACCCGCCGCGCCGACGCGCGGATTTGTCAATCATTTCAAGATGGGCTACCGGCAATGGGGAGCGTTCGCTATCATGCGGCCATCGGCGTGCCACCGACCCTCATTCGACGCAATGCATCCCTGCGCGTCGCGGCACGCCTCCCCTCGCCCCAATCAGGAAGGAGAAAGCCGCTCATGAGCATCATCAAGGAATTCAAGGAGTTTGCCGTCAAGGGCAACGTGATGGATCTCGCCGTCGGCGTGATCATCGGCGGTGCGTTTTCGAAGATCGTCGACTCGATCGTGAAAGACCTCATCATGCCGGTCATCGGCTTGCTGACGGGCGGCCTGGATTTCTCGAACAAGTTCGTTCTGCTCGGCACCATCCCCCCGACGTTCAAGGGTAATCCCGATTCGTTCAAGGACCTGCAGGCCGCCGGTGTCGCCGCGTTCGGTTACGGCTCGTTCATCACGGTGGCGATCAATTTCGTCATCCTCGCATTCATCATTTTCCTGATGGTGAAATTCATCAACAAGCTGCGCAAGCCGGAAGAAGCCGCGGCGGCCGCGACGCCGGAAGATACCGTGCTGCTGCGCGAGATCCGCGATTCGCTCAAGCAGCGCTGATCGCCGAGCGCCTCGCCTGCCAGGCCCGCCCCGTGCGGGCCTTTTTATTGCGCGCGCCGTGCACTGCCGCATGCGGCCTATCTCACTTTTTTGTGACGGGCGAATGCACGCGCGGGGAAAGCAGGTCTATGATGGAGACTAAACGACAGTACGGGCGCCAAGACGCTGGCTGTGTCGATCATGGCGAGCAGGTCGACGGGAGACATTGATCGTCGTACTGCACGAATGCAGCATTTTCGTGTGCTATAAAGGATCGACATGCGGCGTACATAGCCGGGAGTGGGTCGCATGAAAGTGCCGCATTTCTTGCAATTGTTTTTGAGGCGAGTGTTTATGTCCTTCCCGAAAAAACGTCGGCGTGCCCAACAGGATGGCCAGGAGTCATTCCTCGCGGTTTTGCGCCACTCGAAACCGTTTGCCCAGCTCGACACCAAGATTGCCCGCGCCCGTGCGCAGGACGAACCCGTCCTCTACGCGCATGTGCTGCCCGGTCTCGATGTGCTCCTGTGCAGCGTGCGCGGCGCCCAGCCGCCCTATCCGGCCATCGCCGATCTGCGCAAGCGCTGCATCGAATCGATCGCCAACGCGCTCGAGCAGCCGCTGGACGGCCTCGAAAACGGCGGATACTGGTACGAAGCGAACGGCTTCGGCTTCCTCGTGTTCGCCAGCCGTGCGCGTGCGCGCATCCTGCCCGAGTTTGGTGCAGGTACGAAAGCGAGCCTGCGCGGCGGGCTCGGTCGCCAGAACGCCGGCGACACGACACCTCGCTCGCTCGGCTGATCCGCCAGCCATTCGATGGGCCGCCTCCGGGCGGCCCATCTGCCATTCACGCGCCCCGCTTGCTCGTCACGATGCCTGCTGGCGGCCGTTGCCCGGCCGCACGATGTCGATGAACGCGGCGAAATCGGCGCCAGCGAGCCCCTGCGCGGCACCAAGCCGCAGCACCTGCTGCACGGTGGCCGACACGGGCATCACCGCGCCCGTGTCGCGCGCCGCGTCGGCGATAGCGTCGACATCCTTCTGGAACGTACTGAGCGCGCCAATCGGCGGATGACCGCCCGACGTCATGCGCGGCACGAACGTCTGCAACAGCACCGAATCAGCCCAGCCGCCGGCCAGTGCCTCGGCCAGGCGCGCGGCGTCGATGCCGCTCGCCTGCGCCAGACCGACGGCCTCGGCGATCGCGGTCACCGTCGCGGTGACGATCGCCTGGTTGCACAGCTTCGCCGTCTGGCCCGCGCCCGCGTCGCCCATGTGCGTGATGCGCGACGCATATGTGTCGATCAACGGCCGCACCGCGTCGAGATCGGCCGCGCGGCCGCCGGCCATCACCGCGAGCGTGCCGGCCTGCGCGCCCGGCACGCCGCCCGACACCGGCGCATCGACCCAGCCGACGCCGAGTGCGGCCGCGCGCGCCGCGTAGTCGCGCGTCGCGGCGGGCGCAATGCTCGAATGATCGACGATGCGCTGCAGGCGGCGCGCAGCAGCGTCGCCGGAAAGCAGCCCGTGCTCGCCGAACACGACGTCGCCGACCGCACGGCCGTCGAGCACGCACACGAATACCGTGTCGACGCGTTCCGCCAGTTCGCGCGGCGTGCCGACCACCTGCGCGCCGTCCTTCACGAGCGCCTCGGCCTTGTCGCGCGAGCGATTCCACACGCTGACCCGATGCCCGGCCGCCAGCAAATGCCGAATCATCGGCGCGCCCATCAATCCCGGTCCGCAAAATCCGACTTCCACGATATGCCCCGTCTCCGATATGGGTTGAACTTGCAGCCCATCATACCTATCACTCAAAGAAGCCGGGCACGCGCGGCGCCGCTTCGGGACCACGGCTTGCGCCGGCGAACCATACCGATATCCCAGGGAGCGCATCATGAGCGACCACGTGTACAAGATGATCGAGCTGACCGGTTCGTCGCAGCAATCGAGCGACGACGCCATCCGCAACGCAATCTCGAAAGCCGGCAAGACGCTGCACAACCTGCACTGGTTCCAGGTGACCGAAACACGCGGCCACATCGAAGGCGACCAGGTCGTGCACTGGCAGGTCACGTTGAAGGTCGGCATGCGCATCGACGACTGACGCGCCCGTCCCCTCACCCGCCGCGTCGCGATCCGGATCCGTGCAATACGGACCCGCGCGGCGCCGCGCGTCCCGCATTTCACCTCGTTCGGTCCCCTGGTCGAGCCCCCGCCGGCGGGTAGCCGCGGGTATCCATCTCTTGACGCTGATTTTCGTTCATATTAAAAACGATATACCCACCCCACCCCTCGATCAGCCGAGCCATATAAACCGGAGATAACATGAGTCAGCAACGCGAGGCGATCGACACGTACCTCTTGCGCGTCTTGCACACCTTGTTGATGGAGCGCAGCGTCACGCGCGCGGCCGTCAAACTGAACCAGTCGCAACCGGCGATCAGCGCCGCGCTGCGGCGCCTGCGCGACATCACCGGCGATCCGCTGCTGGTGCGCGGCAAGTCCGGCATGGTGCCGACCGAATACGGGCTGCGCCTGCTCGAGCCCGTACAGAACGCATTGCGTGAAATCGAGCGCATCAAGTTCCAGCAGCACAACTTCGACCCAGCCACGTCGATCCGCTGCTACCGGATCGGCTGCCCCGACTACCTGAACGTGCTGTTCGTGCCCACCGTCGTCGAGCGCTTCCGCCTGGCCGCGCCGAACGCGACGCTCGAGTTCCACTCGCTCGGCCCCGCGTTCGACTACGAGCTCGCGCTGGAGGACGGCAAGCTCGACATCGTCGTCGGCAACTGGCCCGAACCGCCCGAGCAACTGCACCTGTCGAACCTGTTCGTCGACGAAATCGTCTGCCTGATGAGCAACACGCATCCGTTCGCGAAG
This sequence comes from Burkholderia catarinensis, assembly GCF_001883705.2. Taxonomy (GTDB): domain Bacteria; phylum Pseudomonadota; class Gammaproteobacteria; order Burkholderiales; family Burkholderiaceae; genus Burkholderia; species Burkholderia catarinensis. Next base: position 265,976 of record NZ_MDEQ02000004.1, on the reverse strand, counting down.
CGCGGCGGGCTCACGCTCGACCAGTACCTGAACGCGCCGCATCTTGCGCCGACGCCGTACTCGGTCGGCCAGCGCGGCGCGATCGACGTGCATCTCGCGCGCGAACGGCTCAAGCGCCACGTGGTCGTCACGCTGCCGTACTTCAACCTTGCACCTTACGTGCTCGTGAAGTCCGACCTGATCTTCACGACAACGCGCCTGTTCGCCGATCACTACGCGAAGTTCCTGCCGCTGTCGGTCGTGCCGGCGCCGCTCGACTTCCCGCCGATGCAGTACTACCAGCTGTGGCACGAGCGCTGCCATTACTCCGACGAAGTGCGCTGGTTGCGCAGCCTCGTCGCCGAAGCCACCCGCACGCTGATCGAGCAGTAACGGTACGCGCCGCCCGTGCCGGCGCGGCGCGGCGACCGCGGCACGCCCGGCAAGGCGGCCGCCGCGCGGCTTCAGCGTTTCTTCAGCGCGATGCTTCGACGAGTGCGTGCGCGAGTGCGTTATGACGCTCGATGACGGGCGGCAGATCGAGCGTCGCCAACCGCCCTTCCCGTACCACCACCTTCCCGTTCACCACCGTATACGCCGTCTGCGACGGTGCGCAGAACACGAGCGCCGCGACCGGATCGTGCAGCGCGCCCGCGAACAGCGGCTGGCGCAGGTCGAATACGGCGAAGTCCGCGGCCATGCCGGGTTTCAGCGCGCCGATATCGTCGCGGTTCAGCACCTTCGCACCGCCGAGCGTCGCGATTTCCAGCGCTTCGCGCGCGGTCATCGCATCGGGTCCGAAACCGACCCGCTGCAGCAGCAGCGCCTGCCTCACTTCCGCGACCATCTGCGCGCCGTCGTTCGACGCGGAGCCGTCGACGCCGAGGCCGACCGGCACGCCCGCGAGACGCATCTTCTTCACCGGCGCGATGCCCGATGCGAGCCGCATGTTCGAGCACGGACAGTGCGCGACGCCCGTGCCGGTGCGCGCGAACAGGCCGATGCCCGCATCGTCGAGCTGCACGCAGTGCGCATGCCACACGTCGTGGCCGACCCAGCCGAGATCCTCCGCATATTCGGCGGGCGTCATCCCGAACTTCTCGCGGCTGTACGCGATGTCGTTGACGTTCTCGGCCAGGTGCGTGTGCAACGACACGCCGTATTCGCGCGCGAGCACGGCCGCGTCGCGCATCAGCTCGCGGCTCACCGAGAACGGCGAGCACGGCGCCACCACCACGCGCAGCATCGCGTAGCGGCCTTCGTCGTGATAGGTCTCGATCAGGCGCTGCGCGTCGCGCAGGATGTCGGGCTCGCGTTCGACGACCGAATCGGGCGGCAGCCCGCCGTCGCGCTGGCCGACGCTCATCGCGCCGCGGCTCGCGTGAAAACGCATGCCGATCCGCTGCGCGGCGCCGATGCTGTCGTCGAGCCGGCTGCCGTTCGGGTAGATGTACAGGTGGTCGCTCGACGTCGTGCAGCCCGACTGCAACAGCTCGGCCATCGCGGTCAGCGTCGACACCTCGATCATCTCGGGCGTCAGGTGCGCCCAGATCCGGTACAGGTTCGTGAGCCAGCCGAACAGCTCGGCGTTCTGCGCGGCCGGCACCGCGCGCGTGAGGCTCTGGTACATGTGGTGATGCGTGTTCACGAGCCCCGGGATCACGAGGTGGCCGCGCAGGTCGAGCACCTCGTCGGCCGTGTCGGGCAGCTCGCCGGTCGGGCCGACCGCGACGATCCGGTTGTCTTCGATGTAGAGCCCCGCGTCACGCAGCTCGCGGCGCGTGTCGTCCATGGTCACGAGCACGTCGGCGTGCTTGACCAGCAGGGTTTTCGGGCGGGATGGGGATGCGTTCGGCGCGCGTGCGCCGGCGTGCTGCTCGAGGTTCATGCGTTCTCCGCGTCGGTCAGCCCCCAGGGGCTGATCCTGGAGGCGGTCACAAAGCCGTTCGAACGCTGAATCGCGGCACGCCCCGGTGCCTGCGTCCGTTCGAACGCCCTGGCCCGGTTACCCGGCGTGCTCGCCGTCTTCGGGGTGCGCGCGGGCCACGGGCCGACGCGCACGGCGGGAGGATCGCCCAAGCGCGCGCGGCGCACAATGCGCGATCCGGAATACCGTGTTTCACGGTTTCGATATGGTACGCCGCACGAGGCCCCGCCGGACGCCCGAAACATACGCTGAAAACCGTATCCGGCGTGCCGTCGACAGCCGCTCATGCGCGGCGCATTATCTTCGATATCGCGCCCGTATTTGCACGGGGAACCTTTTTACAATGCCTGCACGGCGCTCGCTTCAATTTCGCCGACGGGTATGTAGCCACGTGACGTGGAGCCTCGATCCGCCGCACGGTCAATGGATCGAGTCGCCGCCGAACCTCGCATTCACACAAGGACACAACGAATGGGAAAGCTCACTACCCACGTACTCGATACGGCGCACGGTCGTCCCGGCGCCGCACTCAAGGTGGACCTCTACGCGCTGGACGGCGAATCGCGCCGCGCGATCAAGACCGTGCTGACCAATAGCGACGGCCGCTGCGACGAACCCCTGCTCGAAGGCGCCGCGCTCGCCGCCGGCGAATACGAACTCGTGTTCCATGCCGGCGACTACTTCGCGTCGCTCGGCGTGAAGGTTCCCGAACCCCGTTTCGTCGACCGCGTCGTGCTCCGCTTCGGCATCGCCGACACCGGCTCGCACTACCACGTGCCGCTGCTCGTGTCGCCGTGGTCGTACAGCACCTATCGCGGCAGCTGACACACGCATCAGCGCCCGTATCAAGACAAACGATCTGAGTCTGGAGGAGTTTCATGGAAGGCTTCATCACCGACTGGCTGAACCTCGCGCTGCGATGGCTGCACGTCATCGTCGCCATTGCGTGGATCGGCGAGTCGTTCTATTTCGTCGCGCTCGACAACAGCCTGAAACCGCCGACCGACCCGAACCAGCGCAAGCGCGGTGTGTTCGGCGAGCTGTGGCACGTCCACGGCGGCGGTTTCTACAACATGCAGAAGTACACGGTCGCCCCGCCGGAAATGCCGGATGACCTGCACTGGTCGAAGTGGCCGTCGTACACGACCTGGCTGTCGGGCTTCTCGCTGTTCTTCGTGCTGTACCTGCTCGCACCGAACACGTACCTGATCGACAAGAGCGTGCTCGACATGGGCCCGGTGGTCGCCGTCGCATCCGCGCTCGGCTTCCTCGCGGCCGGCTGGATCGTCTACGACTCGCTGTGCCGCATCCTCGGCACCAACGACCGCGTGCTCGGCATTTGCGTCGGCCTCTACGTCGTCGTCGCGGCGTACCTCGCGTGCCACATCTTCTCGGGCCGTGCCGCCTACCTGATCGTCGGCGCGATGCTCGCGACGATCATGTCGGCGAACGTGTTCTACGTGATCATCCCCGGCCAGCGCAAGATGGTCGACAAGATGCTCAAGGGCGAAGAGCCGGACCCGATCTACGGCAAGCGCGGCAAGCAACGCTCGGTGCACAACACGTACTTCACGCTGCCGGTCGTGTTCGCGATGCTGTCGAACCACTATGCGATGACGTACACGAACAAGTTCAACTGGGTCGTGCTCGTGCTGATCATGCTGGCCGGCGCGCTGATCCGCCAGTTCTTCGTGATGCGTCACCGCGGCAAGCAGCTGTGGTATCTGCCGATCGGCGGCGTCGCGCTGCTGTCGGGCGCACTGGTGTGGACGATGCCGAAGCCGGTCGCGCCGGAAGCGCAGGCCGCGAACGCGCCGAAGATCGTGATCAACGACATCATGCCGATCCTGCAGCAACGCTGCGTCGAGTGCCACTCGTCGAAGCCGACGCTGATGGGCAGCGCACCCGCGGGCGTGATGTTCGACACGCCGGACGAAGTGTCGAAGAACGCGCAGCGCATCTACGAACAGGCCGTGCGCCTGAAGGCAATGCCGATCGGCAACGTCACGCACATGACCGACGACGAGCGTATGAAGCTCGCCGCCTGGTTCGAGGGTGGCGCGGTCAAGTAAGCCGCCGTGCGCCGGTTGCCGGGTATCGGTCGCCGGCGCGATCCTCTCCGTTCGCGAGCCCGGTGACGGGCCCGTCTTTTTGCGTGTTCCGAAGGCGCCGCCCGCTAGCCGCGCATCGCGTCGCGCTGCAGCGCGACGAGCGCATCGAGCGCACGGGGGCCGTCGTCGAACGGCACGAAGATGTGATCGTGGTATGCGGCGGCCATCACGTTGCAGCTGATGCCTGCCGCGCCGAGCGCGCGCGCGAATGCGGCCGTGAGGCCGACGGCCGCGAGGTCGGAATGCACGGTCAGCGTGATCCACGCGGCGCGCAACAGCACGGGCCAGCCGCGACGCGCGGCCGTCTCCTCGTCGACCACGACCGTCAGCCCTTCCGTTTCGCGGAACGTCGCAATCGTTTCGGATAACGATACTTCCGCATCGGCCGGCAGCGCCACGAACGCGAATGCGCCCGGATGCAGTTCGGGTTGCATCGTGCGCAACAGGATCGCAAGGTCGTTTTCAGGCTGGCTCATCGGAAGAACACGTCCTGAACCGGACGTCGTGCGGTGGCGATGCGGGCACGATAGCACGCGCGATACCGGCGCGAAACGCGGGGGCGCGGGGGTTCACGCCGGACATCTGGCGGGCACGGCTTACCCGTCGACAGCCTCCGGCAGCCGCGCGATCGCCTTGATCTCGAACTGGAACCCGTACAGCCAGGTCACGCCGACGGCGGTCAGCGTCGGATGCGGCGCATCGCCCCAGTATTCGGGGACGATCTCCCAGACCCGCTCGAACGTCGCTTCGGGATCGACGAGGAAGACCGTCACGTCGACGACATCGTCGAACGTGCAGCCGGCCGCGCGCAGCACCGCATTCAGGTTGTCGAACGCGCGGCGGACCTGCGCGCCCAGTTCCGGTTCGGGCGAACCGTCCTCGCGGCTGCCGACCTGCCCGGACACGAACAGGAAACCGTTCGAGCGCAGCGCCGGCGAATAGCGGTTGCGGTCGTACAGCGCCTGGCGACCGGGCGGAAAAACTACGCTACGCTTTGCCATCCAACACCTCCATCTGTCAGTGGGGCGAAGCCGCCCCCGCATCAACGATGAAGGCACTTTATGGCGCGTTGCGCGGCGGATAAACGGGCAACCCTGTCCAACACTGTTTGCGCGCCCCAAACAATTTCCGACCGACGCGGAGCCCTGACCCGATGGATCGATTCGACGCAATGCAGGCGTTCGCCCGCGTGGTGGAAGCCGGAAGCTTCACGAAGGCGGCCGAGACGCTGCACATGAGCCGCACCACCGTCACGCAACTGGTGCAGCAGCTCGAAGCGCGGCTGCGCGTGAAGCTGTTCAACCGCACGACACGCAAGGTCGTCGTCACGGCCGACGGCGCCGCGTACTACGACCGCGTGGTGCGACTGCTGGCCGACATGGACGATGCCGAAACGAGCCTGTCCGCTGCGTCGGCCGCGCCCAGGGGACGGCTGCGCGTGGACGTGCCGAGCCCGTTCGCGCGCCTGATCCTGATTCCCGCGCTGCCGGCGTTCCACGCGCGCTATCCGGACATCCAGCTCGACATGGGCGTGAGCGACCGTGTAGTGGACGTGATCGGCGAGAACGTCGACTGCGTCGTGCGCGGCGGCGAACCGGCCGACCGGTCGCTGGTCGCGCGCCGCGTCGGCGACCTGCGGCTCGGCGTGTACGCGTCGCCGGCCTATCTCGCGCGCGCCGGCATGCCGGCGCATCCGGGCGAACTGGAAGACACGCATCACCGGATCGTCGGCTTTCTTTGGGCGCGCACCGGCAAGGCGCTGCCGTTTGCGATGGAATGCGACGGCGAGCAAATCAACGTGCGCGGACGCTACGTCCTGGCGGTCGACGACGGCAATGCCTACCTCGAGGCCGGCCTCGCCGGGCTGGGCATTCTGTGGCTGCCCGACTACATGGCCGCCGCGTATCGCGCCCGTGGCGAACTGGTGCCGCTGTTCGAACGATGGCGGCTCGAACCGATGCCGATGTACGTCGCGTTCCCGCCGCACCGGCACGTCAGCGCGAAGCTGCGCGTCTTCGTCGACTGGATCGCCGACCTGATGGCGCAGCATGCGCCGGTCGCGAACCGGCGGCGCGGCGGCCACGGTTCGCGGGATACGCGCAAAGCCGTGACGACCTGAATCGCACGACGACGGCCGCACATAAAAAAACCCGCGCAAAACGCGCGGGCTTCGACAGGCGCCGGCAGAAACGCCGGCGACTCAGGCGGTCAGCGCGTGCAGCGCCTCGTCGGTGAGCCACAGCGATTCCTGAAGGTCCTGCTCGTTGAGGTTCAGGCCGTCGCCGCCGCGATCGACGACGATGAAGTCGCTGACGCCGCCGAGCGCGATCAGCGGGTGATGCCACACGCCCTTCGCATAGTTGACGCCCTGCCACCCGCTCGTCACGAACGCGCGGATCTGCGCCGGATCGAGATCGCCCGCGGGCGCCACGACGACGAGATACGGCTGGTCGTTCAGCGGCACGAAGGCCTGGCTGCCGAGCGGATGCCGCTCCAGCATCTTCACTTCGAACGGCAGCGTGCGCGGCTGGCCGCGGAACAGGTTGACGAGCGTGCGGCCGTCGTCATCGGTCACGTCGACTTTCGCGAGATCGTGAAAGCGGATCGTCGTGCCGAGATTGATCGGGATCTGCTTCGCCCCTGCCGTCTCGATCACGTCGCCGAACGGCGCGAAGGCTTCCTTGGTCAGCGGTTCGATTGCAAGCGTCTTCATTTGTCGAGCGTCCCCCACAAACGCAGGCGCGACACGCCGCCGTCCGGAATGATGTTCAGTCGCACGTGCGTGACGGGGCCGAGCGATGCGATGTCGTGTTCGAAGTAGTGCTGCTTGTCCATCTGCAGCTTCTGCTCGCCGAGCAGCACCGGCCAGAACATCGACTGCGTGACCAGCGAGCTGTCGGTGCCGCCCGACACGTACGCGGCCTGGATCGAGCAGCGGTCCGGATAGTTGCCCTTGAAGAACGCCGTATCGACTTCGATCTTGCGGATCACGCCCGGCTGCGCGAGCGCGATGATCGCCCAGTCGTTGCCCGGTTCGCGGCGGCGGCGGGTTTCCCAGCCGTCGCCCATGTTCACGCCGCGGCCCGGCAGCAGCAGGTTCGACGCGACGCCGAAGTGCTGGTTGTTCGCGGCCACGACATAGCCGCCGTTTTCCATCGCCGCGAGATCGAACTGCTCGGTCGTGCTCGCGCCGGCCCAGTCGAGTTGCGGCTGGCCGTACACGCGCAGGCGCGCGATGCCGCCGTCCGGGTAGATGTTCACGCGCAGGTGCGTGAACGCGCGGGCGTCGCTCGCTTCGACGTAGTGATGGCTGTTGCCCTGCAGCGTCGTCGACGGCACGATCTCGACCCACTCGGCCGCATGCGTCGGCGCGCCGTCTGCCACGAATGCGGCCTCGATCGATGCGGCCGGCGGGAAATTGCCGGTGAAATGGCTCGTGTCGATGTCGAAGCCCTTGATCACGCCCGGGCGCGCGAGCTTGACGATGCACCAGTCGTAGCCCGTCGTGCGCTTGCGGCGCGTCTCCCAGCCGTCCATCCACTTGCCGTGGTCGTCGTACTTGCCGGGGATGAAGACGGCCGGCTCGGGGTTCAGCATCCGGTCCTTCGGCGCGAAGAAATCGTCGCTGGCTTCGAGCGCCTGCGCACCGAGACGCGGGTCGGCAAGATTCACGTAGCGCCGCGTGAAATCGGGGGCGTTGGGATCGAGAAGCGGAACAGCCATGATGTTTCCTTGTTTCAGTGATGCGATCGGGCCGCTGCGACGCAGCAGGCCGTATTGCGGTGTCAGGCGTCGATCAGGTCGTCGAGGCGGAAACGCGCGATCCGGTAGATCTGGTCGAGGCTCGCGCGCAGCTCTTCGGTGCGCGAATGATTCACGCGCGACTCGAAGTTCGCGATGATGCCGTGCCGGTCATAGCCGCGCACCGCGAGGATGAACGGGAAGCCGAACTTCTCGCGATACGTGCGGTTCAGCGTCAGCAGCTTGTCGAACTCTTCCTGCGTGCACTGGCCGAGGCCCGCGCCGCTCTGCTCGCGCGTCGACTCGGCGGTCAGCTCGCCGCGCACGGCAGCCTTGCCGGCCAGCTCCGGGTGAGCGTTGATCAGTGCGAGCTGGCGCGCTTCGCCGCCCGTTTCCACCGCACCCGACATCGTCTTGTGCAGCGCGTCGATGCTCGCGAACGGCCGCTCGCCCGCGGCGACTTCGGCCACCCACGGCGAGTGTTCGAAGATCCCCGACAGCGCCGCGACAAATGCGCTCGGCGCCATCGTGTTCAGTTGATCCAACGTGTAGCGCATCGCCTTCATGCTTTCCCTTCGTTTCGATGATTGGGCTGATACGGATGATGTTCACGCCAGTGACGCGCGATATCGACACGGCGCGTCACCCATACGCGATCGTGCTTCTCGATGTGGTCGAGAAAACGCTGCAGCCCGCGGAAACGTCCCGGCCGGCCGAGCAGGCGGCAGTGCATGCCGATCGACAGCATCTTCGGCGCCTCGTCGCCCTCTGCGTACAGCACGTCGAACGCGTCGCGCAGGTAGTCGAAGAAGTGATCGCCGGTGTTGAAGCCCTGCGGCGTCGCGAAGCGCATGTCGTTCGTGTCGAGCGTGTACGGCACGATCAGTTGCGGCGACGTGCCGCCGCCCGACACTTCGACGTCCATCCAGAACGGCAGGTCGTCGCCGTAGTTGTCGGAGTCGTACAGGAAGCCGCCGTATTCCGCGACGAGGCGGTGCGTATTGGGGCTGTCGCGGCCGGTATACCAGCCGAGCGGGCGCTCGCCCGTCACGCGCTCGATCGCTTCCATCCCGAGGCGCATGTGCTCGGCCTCGAGCTCGGGCGTCATGGCCTGGTAGTGGATCCAGCGCCAGCCGTGGCACGCGATCTCATGGCCGAGCTCGACGAATGCGCGCGCCAGCTCCGGGTGACGTTCGATCGCCATGCCGACGCCGAATACCGTCAGCGGCATCCCGCGCTTCTCGAATTCGCGCAGGATGCGCCACACGCCAGCCCGCGACCCGTATTCGTAGATCGACTCCATGCTCATGTGACGGTCCGGATACGCGGCCGCGCCGACGATTTCGGACAGGAACTGCTCGGAGCCCGGATCGCCGTGCAGCACGCAGTTCTCGCCGCCCTCCTCATAGTTCAGCACGAATTGCACGGCGACGCGGGCGCGCCCCGGCCAGTTCGCCTGAACGGGATGGCGGCCGTAGCCGATCAGGTCGCGAGGATAGTTGGGATCGAGTGGCATGGTTCGAAGTGCGACGAAAGCGGGCTGAAATAATGGGTTCGCATCGACCCGCGCGAATGCCGGAGGCTGGCCGCGCACGCCGATGCGATGACGGCCCAGTGTAGCGAAAACGTCCATACGCGCCCATACAGCGGCGCAGATAGTGCATGTCAGACGGTGTGTATGTGCGGTTGCGGCAAATTCGGGACCGGTTCCGCCACATCCCCGTCCGGCGGGCTGAAGCGGGCAAAAGCGCCGTCGTAGCGCTTCGGCAGCGGCCGCGCGTAATCGCCGCGCTTCGCCGTCGCGAGGCGCAGCGCAACGAGCGCCTCGGCCCACTTGACGGCCGCCGTGACGCCCTCGACCACCGGCGCGCCGATCTGCTGCTCGATCTCGTGCGCGAACTCGGCCATTCCCGCGCAGCCGAGCACGATCGCGTCGGCGCCGTCCTCGTCGAGCGCGCGCCGGCACTCGTCGACGATGATCCGGCGCGCGGCCGATCCCGGCCGGTCGAGTTCGAGCACCGCGACGTCGGTCGCGCGCACGTTGCGGCAGAACCGCTTCATCCCGTAGCGCTCCGCGAGGTGCCACGCCATCCCGCACGTGCGCGCGAGCGTGGTGACGACCGAGAAGCCCGGCGCGAGCACGCTCGCCGCATGCATCGCGGCCTCGGCGATGCCGATCACCGGCCCGCGCGCGAGCTCGCGCGCCGCGTACAGGCCCGGATCGCCGAAACACGCGATCACGTATGCGTCGCAGCCGTCGCGCTCGCCCTGCGCGATCTCGGCGAGTAGCCCCGGCGTCGCGAGCGCCTCGTCGTAATAACCTTCGATCGACGGCGGCCCCATCGGCGGGCTCACGGCCACGATCTCGGTGCCCGCCGCCGCGACGTCGCGCGCGCAGCGGCCCATCGCATCGGTCATCCGCTGCGTCGTATTCGGATTGATCAGTCGGATCTTCATCGCACGCTCCTCAGGCCTTCGCGCTCACGAGCAACCGGTAGAACACGAACGCGAGCCCGGCGCCGATGAACCACGAGAAGTTCGCGACGCCCTCCCAACCCGGCACCATCACGCACACGATCGCGATCACCGCGGCCGGCAGCAGCGCGGCGAGCGCGCGGCGGTTCACGCCGCCCGTGTACCAGTAGGTGCCGCGTTCCGACATCGTGTACAGGTCGTCGCGCACGAGCCGGCCGCGCTTGACGAAGTAGAAGTCGGCGATCAGCACGCCGTACAGCGGCCCGATGAACGCGCCGAGCACGTCGAGCGTGTAGTGGATCACGGCCGGGTTGTTGAACAGGTTCCACGGCGTGATGAAGATCGACGCGACGGCCGCGAGCATCCCGCCCGCGCGCCAGCTGATCAGCCGCGGCGCGACGTTCGAGAAGTCGAACGCCGGCGACACGAAGTTCGCGACGATGTTGATGCCGATCGTCGCGATCGTGAACGTCAGCGCGCCGAGGATCACCGCGGTCGGATGGTCGATGCGGCCGACCGTCGCGACGGGATCGGTGATGAGTTCGCCGAACACGGGCAGCGTCGCGGCCGTCGTGATCACCGTGACGAGCGAGAACGCGAGGAAGTTGACGGGCAGCCCCCAGAAATTGCCGCGCTTCACATCGCCGAACGAGCGGCAGTAGCGCGAGAAATCGCCGAAGTTCAGCATCGGGCCGGAGAAGTACGACACGACGAGCGACACGGCCGTGATCATCACCGGGATCACTTCCGCGCCGTGGTACTTGACGCCGCCCAGGTTGATGCCGATGTTGCGCCAGCCCGCGCGCCACACCATGTAGCCGGCGAGGATGAACATCACGACATAGACGGCCGGGCCCGCGAAGTCGATGAACTTCTTGATCGTCTCCATCCCGTTCCAGAATACGAACGCCTGGAGCACCCACAGCAGCATGAAGCCGGCCCAGCCGACCGCCGACAACCCGAGGAAGCCGTAGCGATGGACGTCCGCGTAAGGCAGCCATTGCGGGAAGAACTTCAGCACGACGATCACGAGCGCGCTCGACGCGAGATAGGTCTGGATGCCGTACCACGCGATCGCGATCAGCCCGCGGATCACGGCCGGCACGTTCGCGCCGAGCACGCCGAACGTCGCGCGGCACGCGACCGGATACGGCACGCCGATCTGCTGGCTCGGCCGCGCGATCAGGTTGCACAGCAGGTTCACGATGCCGATCCCGACGATCAGCGCGATCAGCACCTGCCAGCTCGTCAGCCCGAGCGCGAACAGGCTGCCTGCGAACACGTAACCGCCGACGCTGTGCACGTCCGACATCCAGAACGCGAAGATGTTGTACGAACCCCATGTCTGATTTTTTAGGGGTGCCAAATCTTCGTTGTACAGACGTTTGCTATAACCACCCGGCAGCGTCGGATCGCCGCCCTCGCCGCCTTCTTCCACCGGATAGGCGCTGTCGTGCGCCACACTGAACTGAGCCATGACCTCTCCTTGACGCGGCCGGATGGCCGCTCCACCGTCATCGATATCGCTCCGGATCATCGCCCGGAGTCGGACCAGCGGCCCGCGGCAAACACCGCAGGCCAGCATTGCTCTCGTTCTGTGGCGCGCGGCCAGGTTCGCGTCGCCGGTCAGGCGCCGCCGAACACTTCGCGCAAATCGACCTGCCCTTGCGCGGGCCGATCCAGCATCTTCAATTCGACATGCTGCAGGTGGTGCGCCATCAGCGTCACCGCCCGCTTCGGGTCTCCCGCCTCCAGCGCGGCGAGAATCTCGTCGTGGTCGTCGCACGAGCACGGGCTGCGCCCGTGCGATTCATACAGCGCCGACATCAGCGTCGAGCGTGCGACGAGCCCCTCGAGGCACTCGCTGAGCGTCGCATTGCCCATCAGCGTGGCGAGCGCCGTATGGAATTCGCCCGACAGCCGGATCCATGCCGCGAAGTCGTGCCGCTCGAACGCCTTGCGTTCCTTGTCGATCAGCGCGGCGACGCCCTTCAGCCGCTTCGCGCCGGGCCCGGTCGCGAGCCGCTCGACGACGGCGAGCTCGATGATCCGGCGCATCTCGAATACCTCGTGCACGTCCTGCAGCGTCGGACTCGCGACAAACGCGCCGCGGTTCGGCTCGAGCTCGACCAGCTTGTCGGTCGCGAGCTGCGCGAGCGCCTGGCGGATCGTCCCGCGCTTCACGCCGAACACGTCGCAGAGCTGCGCCTCCGTCAGCTTCGCGCCGGGCGCGAGCCGATGCTCGAGGATCGCCATGCGGATCCGCTCGGCGATCGCTTCGGGGCCGGCTGCGCCGGACGGGTGGGAATCGGGCTCGTTCATGTTCTGCATCGTGTGATGGTCCTCATCCTAGGACGGACATAAAGATTGTCAACAATTCTTTTCCTGAATTTCGCACAATCGGCGTGCACAGGCTCGACTCCAATCGGTGCACGATGCGCGAAATCCATGCATATCAAGCCTGAACGCCTTGACAGAGGCTGCTCTCGTCGCATGCCATCCCGGTCATTTTGTTGACAAAACTGGTGCAAGATTCGATGACGATTCTGTCGATGTGCGTCGAAATATTTGACCGTTAGTTGCGCATTCACATAAAGAAAAAGGCGGGAAAACCCGCCTTTCGATCGTTCGCGCCGGCATCAGCCGAGATGCGGATAGTCCGACAGCGTGAGCCGGAAACCGTGCGCATTCGCGACCAGTTGCACCTGCGCGCCGAACGGCAGCGTCAGCAGGTCGGGCACGTGGCCGAACTGCAGCCCCGTGACGACCGGAATGCCGACCACCGCGCGCACCTGGTCGATCATCGCCTGCATGTCGTAGCCGTTGTCGTATTCGAACGGCCGCGCGCCGGTGAACTGGCCGAGCACGAGCGCCTGCTGGCGCGCGAGCAGCCCCGACAGGTGCAACTGGTAGATCATCCGCTCGATCCGGAACGGCTGCTCGTTGACGTCCTCGATGAACAGGATGCCGCCCTCGATGTCCGGCATGTACGGCGTGCCGATGAGCGACGTGAGGATCGCGAGGTTGCCGCCCCACAGCGTGCCCGTCACGTTCACGGTCTGCACCTGCGGCGCCTCGGCGATGATCGTCGTGCTCGGCTGCGTCAGCGTCTGCCAGAAGTGCTGCATCGTGAAATCGCTCGGCGTCTCCGCGCCGAAGTCGGCGGACAGCATCGGGCCGCCGAACGTCTTGATGCGGGCCTTCGCGTACAACGCGAGCTGGATCGCCGTGAAGTCGCTGTGGCCGACGAGCGCGACCGGCTGGTCGCGCAGCCTGCGTTCGAGCCCGCGATAGTCGAGCCCGTGCAAAATGCGTGCGGCGCCGTAGCCGCCGCGCACCGCAAGCGCAATGTCCGGCAGCGGCCGCTCGGGATCGGCGAGACGGTTCAGGTCGCCTGCCCGCTCGCCGTCGGTGCCGCCGAAACGCTGGAAGCGCCGCTGCGTCGCTTCGATGTTCTCGATGCGATGCTCCGCGGTGCCGAGGCGCTCAAGCGCGCGGTTGATCGCGTCGGGGTCGTGCGGATAGCCGGACGGCGCCAGCAGGCGGATGGTGTAGGACGCGGCGGGCTGGAAGGACATGGCGAAAGGTGTCGGGTCGTCAAACCTGCTTAGAGGGTCCGAACCGTCTCCGGTTCAAGGAAACGTGCGCGCCCGCTCGGTCCGGGCGGCCGGCGCGGCAGGCGCGCCTATGACGCGCCGGATTCGGCGTCGGGGGCGAGCCGTGCTTCGCGCAGCGCACGACGACGCTCGGCGAAGAACGACTTCAGCGCGGCGCCGCACTCGTCGGCGAGCACGCCGCCGAGCACTTCGGTATGGTGGTTGAGCTGCGGATTCGCGAACGCGTCGATCACGCTGCCGCACGCACCCGTCTTCGGGTCGGTGGCGCCGTAGACGACCCGCGCGATGCGCGCATGCATGATCGCGCCCGCACACATCAGGCACGGCTCGAGCGTCACGTACAGCTCGCAGCCGGGCATCCGGTAATTCTGCAGATGCTGCGCGGCCATGCGCAGCGCGGCCATTTCCGCATGGGCCGACGGGTCGTGCCCGCCGATCGGATGGTTGAACCCGCGTGCGATCACTTCGTCGCCGCGCACCAGCACCGCGCCGACCGGCACTTCGCCGGCCGCGCGCGCCTCTTCGGCGGCGGCCTGCGCGAGACGCATGAAATGCAGGTCGCGCGCCGATACGGGCGCGGCTTCGGGAGCAGGAGCATGGGCGACGGGTTCGGCCGCCGGGGCGGCTGCCGATGGGGCTGCGTCGTGCAGCGTGTCGGACGTCACATCGGCCCCGCTTCGGCGGGCGCTTCGTCGAGCCCGCGCTCGCACAGGCGTTCCGCGATGCGCCGGCAGTAGTCGCGCGGCATCACCATCGGGCCGCCGCGCAGCGATTCGAGCGCCATGTCGAGCGCGAGGATCTTCGCCTGCAGCCGGCAGCGCGCGGCGCGGTCGCTGACCGCCTGCACTTCGTCGTGCAGGTTGCGCAGCGCGCGCAATTGCTCGACGGCCGGCGGCACGAAGCCCGCGTTCTTCAGGATACGGTTGGCCACCCGCACCTCCTCGGGCACGAGCAGGTCGTCATCAAGCGCCTGCGGCGCGCCGGTACCCGGCAAATCGTCGAACTCGCCCCGCGCGGCGGCGGCGGCAATACGTTGTTCGACCAGGGCGTCAAGCAATCTCATCAGTCAATGGGAACAATGCGGCAGGCCGAATTCTAGCAGGGTGACGCGGGTATGACAGGCCCTTTGAATATATGCTCGATATTGGTTTTTTAGGGGCCGAATCGCCGGGCGCAGACGGGGTCGCGTCTCTTTTTTTGGGCGACTGGTCAGAGCGGAAACAGGTGGTCGACGAGATAGTCGACAAACACGCGCAGTTTCGGCGACAGCTGGCGGCTGGAAGGCCACATGATCCGGAAGGTCGTGACGTCCTGGTTGTAGCGGTCGAGCACGCTGATCAGCGTGCCACGGGCCAGTTGCTCCCGAATCGCGATATCGGGAATGCAGGCCACGCCAAGCCCCTGCTCGGCAAAGCACACCAGCGGGTTCAGCGTATTGGTCACCATGCTGACCGGCAGCTCGGCGCTGATGGTGCGCGCGTCCTTGCCGAGCGGCCAGACATCGAGCTTGCCGGTGGTCGGGTAACGATAGAGCAGGCAGGCATGCCGGATGAGATCCTCGGGCCGCTCGGGCAACCCGACGCGCTCGAAATACGCCGGCGTCCCGACGATCACGCGCCGGTAGCTGCCGATGGTACGCGCCATTAGGCGCGAATCGGTCGGCTCGCCGGTACGGATCACGACGTCGAAGCCCTCCTCGATCATGTCCACGAGCCGGTCACTGTAGTCGATATCGAGTTCGATCTCGCCATAGAGCGCCTTGAAGGCGGCGATCTTCTCGATGAACACCATGCTGATCGACGGCAGGCTGATCCGCAACTTGCCGCGCGGGCTGTTCTGCAAGTGCAGCAGTTCGTTTTCCGCCGCCTCCACCTCGCCAAGAATGCGCCGGCAACGCTCGAGGAACAGCGCCCCCTCCGGCGTCAGCGTCACGGTGCGCGTCGAGCGGTGGAAAAGCCGCACGCCGACGCGTTCCTCGAGCCGGACGATAGCCTTGCTGACGGCCGACGACGACAGACCGAGCTGCTGGGCTGCGGCCGTAAAACTGCGCGCCTCGGCAGCACGCACGAAGACGCCCAGCGATCCGAGATGATGTTCCATGGGTTCACCCGCCATCTATGACATCTGTGTCATAAATATTGTGAACTTTATCCTATTTTTCATGGATTCGTTTTCGGCCAACCTATACCGGATGGCGGCATCAGCCAACGGGGCGCAGGCCGAGTCCGGCTGCGCCACCTATCCGATCCGGCTCCGTCTCCGGAAGGCCTCAACAAAAGGAACACCATGACGACACCCAACACCGCCGAGGTCGCCGGCACAAGCACCGTGCATCACCTCGATGCCGCGCCCGCGAGCCTACCCGTCTCCGCGCTACTCGCGCTGGCGACCACCGGCTTCCTCGCGTTGCTCACCGAGACCTTTCCTGCCGGCATGCTGGCCCATATCAGCGCCAGCTTCTCGATTACCGAAGCGCTGGCCGGCCAGTTCGTCACGCTCTACGCGATCGGCTCCCTGGTGGCCGCGATTCCTTTGATTGCCGCCACCCGCGGCTGGCGGCGCCGCAAGCTGATGCTCGCCACACTGGCCGGCCTACTGGCCTTCAACACCCTCACCGCCGTGACCACCAGTTACGTCGTCGCGCTCGCCGCCCGCTTCCTGGCCGGCATGGCCGGAGGCCTGATCTGGGGCATGCTCGCCGGCTACGCGCGCCGCATGGTGCCCGATCCGCTCAAGGGCCGCGCACTGGCGCTGGCCGGCGTCGGCGCTCCGCTCGCGCTGTCGCTGGGCGTGCCGATCGGCACCTTCCTCGGCGCCAGCTTCGGCTGGCGGCCCACTGTCGGGCTGGTCTCTGCGCTGACCGTCGTCGCCATCGTCTGGGTGCTCGCCCGCGTGCCCGACTACCCTGGCCAGTCCGTCGAGCAGCGCGACCCGATCCTCAAGGTGTTCACGACGCCCGGCGTGCGGTCGGTGCTGGCCGTGCTGGTCTGCTGGGTGCTCGCACACAGCATTCTCTACACCTATCTCGTGCCGTTCATCGCCCCCGCGGGGCTCGCGAGCCGCATCGACGTGGTGCTGTTCGTATTCGGCGTGGCCTCGCTCGCCAGCATCTGGCTGAGCGGCCTGCTGATCGATCGCATGCTGCGTTCGCTGGTGCTCGCCGGGCTGGCCCTGTTCGCGCTGGCATCACTCGCGCTTGCCTTCGGCGGCCGCGAGCCGGTGGTCATCTACCTTGCGGTGGCCGTGTGGGGGCTGACCTTCGGCGGCTCCGCCGCGCTCTTGCAGACGGCCTCCGCCGAGGCGGCCGGCGCCGGCGCGGACGTGGCGCAATCGATCCTGGTCACCGCATGGAACGTCGCAATCGCAGCCGGCGGCGCGATCGGCGGCGTGCTGCTGCAGACCTGGCAGGCCAGCTCGTTTCCGTGGGCGCTGATCGCACTCCTGCTACTGGCGATCCTGATTGCATGGCGCGCCAACGTGCACGGCTTCCCGCCGCGCAACGCGGCACGTGCGACCTGACGGCCACCGGTGTCGCGGCACGCGAATGCCGCGGCGGACGCCACGCTCCCCTCAACGGCAAACCGCCGTGACGCACAATCGCATCGGGCCCCGCGCGGGCCTCGCCATGCGGCGGCCGTCACCTGCTTCTCCGAACTCTCCAGGAGCCATCGATGAAAAAACAACGGCTGCTACCCGTTTCGCCCCACCCAATCGTTCGTGCGGAACGTCTCATCGGTGATCGATGGTCACTGTCGATCCTCTACGACATCTTCCTCGGGATCCGCCGCTTCTGCCTGCTACAAAAGGACCTCGGCATCGCCAGCAATATCCTCTCGAATCGGCTGCAACAACTGGTCGAGGGCGGACTGCTCCAGCCCGCAGCGCCGACATGCGGCGCCACGCATGCCGAATATGTGCTGACCCGCCGCGGCGCAGCCTTGCAGCCCGTGATCGTCGCACTCGGGCGCTGGGCGGAGGAGAACCCGCCCGTGCAACCGGAATAGCGGCCGTTCCGCATGCCCGATGCGTGCCGACTGCAAGCGTCCCGCCACAGGCCGGACCATCCGCCGACGGCCGGCGGTCAGCGTGACGGTCCCGCCCAGGCGTCGAATTCGCGACGTTCGCGATTTTCGCGAACGCGCCCGATCGCCCGATCCGCCTGCTCCGGGCGGCCCAGCGCGATCATCGATTCGACCAGCTCGGACATCATCGAATTCAGCTCGGCATGCGCGACGCCCGACGCCTCGGCCACGAGTCGAAACTTGCGGCCGAGCGCATCGATCTGCAGCCATAGCATCCGGCCTGGCGCAATGCCGGACCGGACGGCGCCGTCGCTTACCTCACCGGCTTCACACGTGATCGCGATGCCGAAGGGCCAAGGCTGACGCGCATGCAGCAACGGCACCGCACGCAGCGAAGGAAACCGCGCGACGAGGTCGAGCGCATGGGTCCGGTGCCGAGCCAGGCGGTCGTGCTCGGCCGCCACCCGCTCGATCAGTTCCGCCGGCGTCCACGTGCAATCGAGATCGATGTCGGTCGGCACGATCGGGGCGAAGCAAGCGGCACCGCCTGCCTCAATATCGAGGTCGTCCTGCCCGGCGACCGACCAACCCAGCTGCAAATGCGTCGTGCCCGCCAGGTCCGCAACGTGGAGCAGCCACGCGCCCCAGGCCAACTCGATCGCGGCATCGGACGCGCGCACCGCTACCCCCGGCAATGGTCGCCACGCACTTGCCTTCGCCCCCGTCGCGGTGGAATCCTGCCGGGCCACGAACGGCAGCGACGACGCCTCGAAGCGCTCAAGCCGTCCCACCCAGAATGCTTCATCGAGTGCCACCGCTTCATGGACGCGTTCCAGGCGCCGCGCTTCGGCATCGCCGAGGATCGGAAAGCGCTCGCCCTCCAGCACGCCATGCTCGGCAGCGAGATCGAACGAATCGAGCTGTGTCCCGTCGGGTGCCGAGAATTCGACGGCAACGTCCTCGCTGCCGGTCGCGATGCGCCAGTGATCCGGCGCGACATCAACGAGCGTACCCGGCAACAGGCCCGAACGCTCGGGCAACACGTGGAGCCGGCTCACCCACAGATGCCGGCCGTCGATCCGCATCTTCGGCAGGGCCATCGGGTTGGCATGGTAGGGCCCGAAAGTCAGCGCACGCACCATCGCCGACAGGGCCTGCGCAGGCTGGTCCCAGCGCAGGCAACCGGCCGCCTCGGGACGCCGCCGCTTCGCAAAGAAGGACCGTCGCGACGGATCCTGCGGCCGACAAACGAGCGTGTCGGCCGCCAGCTCGGCGAGCAGCCGGCCAAACCCGTCGGCAGCCGCCTGGTAACACTTGAGATTGAGCGACAGCGCCGATTCGGCCGGCTCGATCTCGACCTCGCATTGCACCGCGATGTCGCCCGCATCGACCGCGGCGGCGATGCGGTGCCAGGTGATCGCATGCCGGGTCTCCTGCGCGAGCAGCGCCCACGTGGTCGCATGCGTTCCACCATAGCGCGGCAACGGTGCATCGTGATAATTGAAGCCTCCCCGACGAAAACGCGCCAGCAACGACGCAGGCAGCACGAGCGGATTGACGATCGAAAACAGCCATTCGGTCTCGCGATGGGCAAGCCACGCCTCTAGGTTGGCGAGCGTATCGAAGCACGGCAGTGCCTGCCCGGCCGCCCACGTTGCGAGTGTCGGCTCGGTCGGCAGCACGGCCGCGACGACGTATCCCGCCTCGCGCAGCATCGCGATGCAGCGCATCGCCAGCGTGCTGCCGCCGATCACCACGCAACGGCGCGTGGGCCCGATGGACGTACTTGACGGCGCAGATTCGGCACGGCCCGTGCCAGCTGTATCGATCGGTGTTGAAAGGGTCACGACAGTCCTTCGATGAGGGGCAGCCCTGCTCGCTTCAGGAGGCAGACCACTGGTGCAGATGGATCAGCTCGATCAACTGGTCAAGATGCGGAGGTTTCAGCACATCGAAATGGGTGGCGTCGAGGTCGTGCACGCACGGCGTAGACGGATAGTCGCCGCATCGCTCGATGAAGGACACCCCGTCGTCACGCGCGTTGAAGATCGTGATCGGCGCACCAATCACGCGCGCGCGCACCTGTGCGTCCGTGTAGTTGAGCGCAAACGTCCGGACCACGATGGTGGCGATGCGCCGGATCTGATCGATCGAGAGCCCGGGGTGCCGGCTGCGGATAAAGTCGGCGAAGCTCGCTTCGTCGCGCGTGAACGCCAGGCACTCGGCGAGATCGGCATCGCCGGCACCACGCGCGAACACCGAGAACAGCAGCGCGACCAGTGCCGGATCGCCATACACGGGATAGTCATCGTCGAGCGCCGACGGCGAGAGCCCGATCTGCGCCCGGCCGGGTGCGATCAGGACCAGGCTCTCGACCTGTTCGCCCTGCTGCTCGAGCTGATGCGCCGCCTCGAACGCGACGCCCGCGCCGAACGAATAACCCCACAAGGTGTACGGCCCGACCGGCTGGATACACCGGATGGCCGCGATATCATGGCGGGCCATCGCCTCGACCGTGCGGCACCGCACCTCGCCGTCGCCGATGCCGAGCGCCTGAATCCCGTAGAACGGCCGGTCGATCGACAGCTTGCCGGCCAGTATGCGCAGGTTCATCGGATACCCGCCGAGCCCCGGCCAGCAGAATACCGGCGACAGAGTGCCCTTCGCCTTCAGACGAATCAGCCGCGAAGAACCGCCATCCGGCACCCCGCCCTCGACAAGCTGCGCCAGCTTCTCGATGGTTGGCGCACGAAACAACGCATGCAGCTGCAGGCACGTACCAAACGCCGCATTGATCTTCTCGATCAGCTCGACCGCGACCAGCGAATCACCACCGTAGGCAAAAAAATCGTCCTGGATCGACACGTCGACGCGTTTCATCGTCTGCATCCAGATCGCGCCGATCCGCTTTTCCGCCGCCGTGCGCGGCAGCACGACGGGCCGTACCTGATCCGACTCGCTCCACGCCGCCAGCGCCCGGAAGTCGATCTTGCCGCTGACAGTCAGCGGCAGGCGGTCGACCACCCGGAACTCGCCCGGCACCATGTAATCGGGCAAGCGCTCGCTCAGCGCCGCGCGCAGCGACGCCGCCACTTCGCCGGCCGGGCGGCTGCCCACGTCGCGCGCGGCATCGGCGTTCAACTCAACGCACGCCAGCAATTGCTGCGCTCCGCTATGCCGGTTGGCATGCGTCAACACCGCCGCGCTCTTCACGGGCGCGAGTCCTTCCAGCGCCAGCTTGATCTCCTCGAGCTCGATGCGCATACCGCGAAACTTGATCTGGCTGTCCTTGCGCCCCGCGAACTGAGCACTACCGTCCGCGTTCCAGCTGGCGAGATCGCCGGTGCGGTACAGACGCGAACCGTAACGTTCGCGCAACATCGGCGTGTCGAGAAACCGTTCGGCCGTCAGCTCGGGCAGATTCAGGTAGCCACGCGCCAGCTGGATGCCGCCGACATACAGCTCGCCGATCTCGCCGGCGGCCACCGGCGAAAGCCCTTCGTCGAGAATATGGAGCGTCGTGTTACGCACCGGGCGGCCGATCGAAATGCCGTTGGTGCTGCTGGCGATCCGTTCGCGCGTCACCGTGACCGCCGACGCATTGATCGTGCACTCGGCCGGCCCATACATGTTGATCAGCTCGCATTGCGGCAGCGTGTCGAGGCATTGGCCGGCCAGCTTGGTTGACAGGCTTTCCGCACCGCTCAGGATCTGTCGCAGCGACCGGCAGGCGGCAAAGCGGCCACTGTCGAGCAAGGCCTGCAACAGCGTGGGCACGCATTGCAGCGTGGTCACCTGATAACGCACGAGAGTGTCGATCAGTTCGTCGACGCTGCGATGCACGCCAGGGCGACCGACCACCAGCGTCGCGCCGGAGGCCGGCGCAAGGATTTCCCACTGTGCCGCGTCGAAGCTGATCGGTGTCTTGTGCAGCAGCGTCTTGCCGGGCCCGAGCCCGCAGGACTCGGCAAGCCAACGCATCTGGTTGACGATGCTGCGATGCTCGATCATCACGCCCTTGGGCTTGCCCGTGCTGCCGGAGGTATAGATCACGTAGGCCAGCTGTGCGGGCCGCACCCGATCCGCATACGCCGACGGATCGATGGCGACAGCGTGGCTGCGCAGGTAGGCTGCGACATCCTCGATGACGACGATCCGCGTGCCGGGCGGCACGATCGCCGCGAGCCGCTCGCGGAACCGGCGCTGCGTGACCACGATCGCCACCTTCGCGTCGGCCATCATGTATCGCAAGCGCTCCTCCGGATACTCGAGCGACAACGCCAGGTAGGCGCTGCCGGCGAACAGCACGCCCCAGGCCAGCAAGATCTGTTCGATCGACGGCTCCACATACATGCCGATGCAGTCGTCCGCCGCACAACCGAGATGCCGCAGATGCGCGGCCACCTGCAGGCTGGCTGCCGTGAACTCGCGGTAGGACAAGCGCTCGTCGCCGAATACCACCGCCGTCCCCTCGGGCTGGCGCCGCGCTTGCGCAAGCAGCAGGTGCGGCAGGCCGAGATCGTCGGGCCGCAGGCTCGCCGCGTCGCGCTCGATCACGGCGACGTCGGCACCCACGGAGGCCTCGCTGCCCGGCGCCGCCCGGGCCACGCGCCCTGCCGCGCCCGCTACGTCCAACAAGGCTTTCCAGCCCGATACCTGCTCCTCGGATCGCATGATCTTCTCCGTCCTCACGGCGTTGTCCATCCCGGCGGCGCAAACGCTCGCCAGACTGCCTTCTTCGACGACGGCCCCCGCCGGCCGCCCGATGACCCGCGCGCGTCGCCGCGCAGAACCGGCCGGGCGCTCAGCCGGCCAGCAACTGCGGCGTCACCTTCAACATCACCACCCCGACGATGATCGCGACGATACCGCCCCACTGCGCGTAGCTGGGTCGCTCGTGCCGAATGAAAAAACCGAGCAGCACGGTCACGCCGCTGGCAAGCGAACTGAGCACGGTGACGATCGCGACGTGGCCGGTGGTGGCGCCGAAAGCCAGCGAAAAGAAGCCGAGCAGGCTGAACAGGCTGATCGACATCAGCAATACGACGATCGAGCCCGGCGGCACCGAGATGTTGCGCTTGCTGGCCAGAACGAGGAACAGGATCACCACGGCGGTCAGGTAGTAGACCCACAGCGCGCTGACCACGCCAAGGCTCTTGACGGCAAACGCCCCCTGCAGCCAGAAGCCGAGTCCGAACATCACCGCGGAAAGCAGCGCGAAGCCGATCGAGGCCGGCGACTCTGCCTCGCCGCCGCTCGACTTCGCCATGCTGGCCAGGCTGGCGCCGACGATGCAGATCACGAGGCCCGCCACCGTCATGCCCGTGACGGATTGCCCGCCGAGCACGGCCAGCACGGTCGTGATAGCGCCGTACAGCGAGACGATCGGCGCCACCACCGACGCCTTGCCGATCGACAACGCCTTGAGCAGCGCGGCCATCGCCACGAGGTTACAGATCGCCGCGACAATACCGATCAGCAGGTCCGCATCGAGGGCCGCGATATGCAGCAACGACGGATGAAACGCCAGTGCGATCGTCAACAACAGGAAACCGAACGACTGGCTGTAGAACAGCGAACGCGTCACGCCGACCTGCCGCGCGGCCTGCCCGGCCATGAAGTCAGTACTGCCCCAGCACAAGGCCGATATCAGGCCCATCAGAATTGCCATGTCGTCTCTCTCACCTGGATAAGGGAATGCGGCGGGGTCGTCACGCCGCCTGAACCGTCATTGTGACGGGGACGCCTTTGCGGGCCGGCCGTGCACCGCGTCTCATTCGACCTCGACATGCACGCTGTCGGCCAGCGACCGGGCACGCTTCATCGCCTCCTCGCAGCTCGCGCCATGCGCCATCACGTAACCGATCACGGCGCCGAAATTGCGCGAGCCCGTGGTCGAGACAAGCGGCAAATGCCGGAAGCCGCTATCGACATAATGCGGATCCGACGGCGCAAAGGCGATCTCGCGGATGACGCCGGCCTTCGGGCTGAACACGAACGCATCGGCCACGTAAGCATGGCTACGCTCGCGGCTCGGCACAACCGGCCCCGAGCGCCCGAGGCAGAAGTCGATCAGGTGACGGATCATGTCGACGCCCGAGGTCAGCGCGATCTGCCGGACCGCGCGCGCTCCCGCGACGCGCAGGTTGATCTCGACCAGCATCGGCCCGCGCGCGGTCACGATGAACTCGACATTGAGCGCGCCGCCGTGCAGGCCGAGCGCGTCGACCCAGTCGAGCACGACGGCGCCCAGCGCATCGGCATCGGCCGACGACAGATCGGACGGATGCGAAATCCCCGTCATGCACAGGCTGTCCTCCGGGGCCACAAAGATCCGGTTGATGCCGAGAATCCGCCACACGCCGGCCGCATGGATCAGCTCGGCGCCATAGAAACGCCCCTCCAGAAATTCCTCCGCGAGATAAGTCGCATGCGTCCCGCCCAGCATCGGCGTATCGTGGCCGGCCTGGATACGCGCCACCACCGCCGCATAGTCGCGCAGATCGCGGCACAGGCTCACGTTGTAGGCACCGGCATCGCGCAGCGGCTTGATCACGCACGGAAAGCCGATACCCGGCCGCGCCGGCAGATCGTCCGCCGACAGCAGCTCATACGCCGGCTGCTCGAAACCGCGGCTGATCAACACGTCACGCATGCGCTTCTTGCTGAACGCATTGCTCAATCCTTCGAGCGACGGATGCGGCAGGCCCAGTGCCGCCGCGACTCGCGCCGCCGGAATCACGAACGCGTCGAAACAGCCCAGCACCCCCGCGACGTCCAGGCCCAACGTCTCGACGCGCGTCAGGATCGCCGCGACATCGTGCGTATCGACGTCGTGGACCGCATCAAACAGCGACAGGTCGAGATCGTCGTAGAGCTGCTGGTTCATGCGGTTCAGCGAGGTCATCAGCACCGGAGAAAAACCCGATGCGCGCAGGTATTCGATGCCGGCGGATTCAACCGGACGCGCCTCGATGAACAGAAATGTCTTCATGCTTGCCGTTCCTCTTGACTTGGAATGCCGCACCGGATCACGCGGCGACCGGCCCTGCCGCGCCGATCGCCCAAGGCCGCGGTATCAGTCGTCGACGATCGCGATCGCGGTGATCTCGACGAAATGCCCGGGATCGACGAGCGACGCCACCGCCACCGTCGTATTGACAGGTCGGATCTCGCCGAAGCGTTCGCTGAATGCGCGGCAGTAGCCGTCGAAATGATCGAAGCCGGTCAAGTGCGTCGTCGTACTGACGACGTCGTCGAGCTCCGCACCCAGTTCGTTCAGGTACCTTTCGATCTTGTCGATGATGAAGCGGGTCTGGTCGTAGGCATTGCTGCCGATCACCTCGGCACTGCCGTCCGAGGCCACGCAACCGGCGATGAAAACGTGATTGCCGACGCGCTTTCCGCGGGCGTAGCCCATCTTATCTTCCCAGAAAGACGGGCTGAACACGGTGCTTCTTGCCGAATCGAGACGGGTGGACATGCTGGTTTCACCTCATGGGTCGTGGAGTGGGGAAACGGAAGACGGGCGCCGCGCGTCGCGATCGACCCGCGGATTCACGCGATCGGCGCGACGCGTGCAACTCGCTCAGGACACGAAGTTGAAGTACCCCGATTCGGAGTAGTCCCTGCCGGCTTCCTTGAAGCGCCGGGTCGGAAACGGGTAGCCGCTCGACAGGTACTTTTGCGCGAAGTACAAGGCCGGACGATCGGTCAGGCCGATTTCCCTGAGCCGGTCCACCACCACGATGTCGCCGGACACGGCCGTGTCGAGCCCTTCGATGTGGTCGATGATGGTGTTCTTCACGCCGCTGCCGTCGGGCATGCGAATCTTCGGCCGATCGATGATGTAGTCGGGCAGCGCATCGCGGAATGCCTCGCGCAGGATGTATTTCTCGATGCCGTCATGCAGCTTGTACGAGAAATCCAGGCCGAGCACGTAGCTGATCAGGGCCGAATCCATGAACGGCACGCGCGCTTCCACGGTATTGCGCATGCTGGCGCGATCGACGCGCTGCAGGTCGGTGCGGTGCAGGTTGTTGAGGCGATACAGCGACAGGTCGCCCGGCGACGCATGCGTCTTGAAGAGGTCGTAGCCGGCGAAAATCTCGTCGCTCCCCTCGCCGCACAGCGCGACCTTGAAGCCGAGCCGGTTCGCGATGTAGTAGCCGAAATGCGCAATGGTCGAATCGATTGCGTCGATCTTCTCGAAGAACTCGCCGTAGTACACCGCATCGTCGATGTTGGCGATCAGGTCCTGCTTGGTGAAGGTGTAGGTGACGAGCCGGATGTCGTGTTCGGCGCAGTAGCGCTGCGCGACCTCGGTATCCTTCGAGCCTGGCAGGCCGAAGGTGATCGCAGTGACGTCGTGGTGATACAGCTTGGCCAGATACAGCACGATCGCGCTGTCGATACCGCCGCTGAACATCACCGCGATCGGCAGATCGGTGTCGACGCGCCGCCGCACCGATTCCTCGAGCAGCGTGCGCACGCGCGCCCTGGCGACTTCGAAGCTGTCGTGGTTGACGGGATGATGTTCGTTGTACTCCGCGTAGCGGTACATCGTCTCGCCGTCGAACAGGGTGCCCGGTTCGAGGGTATGAACCTGCGCGTCGAGATTGATCAGCGACTTGATCTCGGAAGCGACGTACCAGATACCGTCACGGCTCGCGTAATAGAGCGGCTTGATGCCGACATGATCGCGGCCGATCAGAAAGCGGCCGTTACGATTGTCGTAGATCACAAAGCTGAACATGCCGTCAAGCTTCGCCGCGAATTCCGGGCCGTACTCGATGTAGGCTTTCAGCAGCACTTCCGCGTCGCCGCCCTGGAACTGATGGCCGCGCGCCTTCAACGCATCGCGCAGCTCCTTGTAGTTGTAGATCTGTCCGTTCAGCACAGCATGAATGTCGCGCGCGTGATCGGAGGCCGGCTGGCGGGCGTGCTCGCGTTCGAGGATCGCAAGCCGGTTGGTCGACAGGCCGAAGCGCGCGTTGACCAGGTTCTCGTTGAAGCGCGACGCGTCGCCGCGATGCGCGATCTTCTTCATCAGTGCGGTGAGCGATTGTTCAAGACCGTCGATTGACGAACGCTCCGTGGTGAAAATGGCGCCGATTCCACACATGGCTTTCTCTCAGTAATGGAGTTTTTGTCAGAGCAGGCCGATCCGCTTACGCACGCTCGAGGGCCGCGATCGGATAGACGAGTTCGGCAACGTTCGCGCCTAGCGAAGCGATGTCGGCGAAATACTCGGGATAGGTCTGGCCGACGTGGAACGGCTCCTTGATCAGCACCGGTTCCCGGCAATGCAGGCCGATCGTGGTCAGCCCCATGATCAGGCCGTGATCGAAGTGGCCATCGAGCACCACGCCGCCCGCATAGCCGCGCGGATTGCCGTGGATGATCAGCTGGTCGACTTTTTCATCGGAGCGCACGCCGAGCTTGTCAAGCTCGCGTCGGAAATCGGAAATCCTGTCGGATTCCTTGTAGCGAATGTGCTCGATGTTGTAGAACACGCTCGTGCCGTTCGCGAAGGCCGCGCGGGCAGCCAGCGCCGGCACCGCGTCGGGCGCGAGCGCCCCGTCGAAATCGCGCGCCCGGATCTCGGTGTCGCCCTCGATGTGAATCCGGTTGTGTTCGAGGTGCGTGATCTTCGTGCCGGTGTCCGTCAGGTACTGGATCACCGCGCCATTGCCGAGCTCCTCCTCGAAAAATCCGTTCAGCGTCACATCGGTCGACAGCGAGCCGCACAGCGCGAGGATCGCGGCCGTGCTTGCCGGATCGGCGCCCACCGTGAAGCTGCTGGCGTTGAAGCGGCTCGCGCCCTTCACGAAGAAGCGGCGAAACGCCTGGTCGTACTCGACCGGCACACCCGCGTGCTTGAGATTGTTGATGGTCGTGTGAACCATCGACGGCGCCGTGATGTGGTCGACCACCTGGATCTCGAGATCGCTGTCGCTGACGGCGCCGAGGTACAGCAGCCCGCTCAGGAATTGCGAACTCTTGCGGCACGACACCTCGGTGCGGCCGCCCAGGCGCCGATCTGAGCGGATGCGAATCGGCAGCCGCGCATCGTCGCCCACCGCGTCGCACTGCACGTTCAACCGGCGCAGCGCATCAACCATCTCGACCTGCGAACGCACGCCGAGCGAGTAACGATACTGCGTGACGAACTCCGTATCCGGGAGATAGCCGGCCACGCCCATCAGCAGACGCAGCACCACGCCCGAGTTGCCCGGATCGAAGCTGATCTTGCGATCGACATGGCGCACGTCGACGCCCTTGACGGTGGTATGGCTGCCGTCGCTGCCGAACACCGCGCCCAAGCGTTCGCAGTTGTGCTTCATCGCCGTCGCATTGAAGCCCGAGGCCAGGTTGCGGATCGAACTGATGCCAGGCGTCAGCGACGCCGTCAACAGCGCGCGCGTCGACGAACTCTTCGAGGCAGGCAGATCGATAGTCCCGCCGAGCTTCAACGTGTGACTGATTTCGAAGAAACTCGGCGACTGATTGCTTCGTGTTGTCATGGCTGTTCCATTGGCAGGTGGGTGAATGACACTCGAGGTCATGCAAGCTCGGCGCCCAGGGCACGCAGCGTCTCGATGAAGCGGGGAAAGCCATCGTCCAATTTGTCGACGTCGTGGACGAGCGTTTTCTGCTTCGCCCCCAGCGCGGCGATGATGTTCGCCGCGCAAATCCGGTGATCCTTGTAGCTCGGCAGCGCCGCCCCGCCGGCGAGCGGCCCGCGCCCCTCGATCTCGATACGATCGAACATGCCGATGCCGTTGAAGAGCAGCGAGCTCCGGCCGCCCATCGCGCGGATGTTCTCGCTGATCACCAACGCACGCTGACACTTGTGATTGTTGATACCGCTCACGCCGCTGAAGCGAATTCGCTCGCCGAGGTTCGAGGTTGCCGCAATCAGGTTCGCCGCCACCGACGGCAGTTCGCTGAGCGAGATCTCCGCACTCGCCTCGCTCACGCCCTCCTCGCGCGACACCTTCAGCGTATGGCCCTGTTCGTCGCAGCGAAGCGCGAGGCCGAACTGCCGATACAGACCGAACAGCGTCTGCTCGTTCAGCGTGCGGCCGGGATAGTAGTCGCGAATCGTCACGCCGCCGGGCTTGCCGATGCTCAGCACCGACGAGGCGATATAGCTGAGCGATGTGAAGTCGGACGGAATATCGATCGCGATGTCGCCGGCCCGATAGGCGCTCGCGATCATGCGGCCGGGCTCGCGTATCACGGTGCTGCCGAGCAGCGCCATCGACTGGATCGTCATGTCGATGTAGCCGGCCTGCCCCGCCTCCGGCTCGACCAGAATCGACGGTTCGCCGAACGGGGCCACGAACAGTGCGAAGGACGCGAATTGCGTGCTCTTGTGCGTGGTCATGGGAAGCCGCGCCGGATACGACTTGCGCGCAATCTCGACAAGATTGCGTTCGCGGCGCCTCACCTGCACGCCGAGATGGGAAAAGAAGGCTTCGTCGAACACGCTGTCGCGACTGAACAGCGAATCGTTGCAGCGAATGCGCACCACGCCGTTCGCCAGCGACGCGAGCGCGGTGCTGATCCGGAACAGCATGCCGGAGCCCTCCGCCTCGATCGGTTCGCCGACTTCTACGTCCCGCCCCACCCCCTGCAACAGCAACGCATTCGATTCACGCGCCAGCACCTTCATGCCGAATTGCGTCAGCGCAGTGAG
This sequence comes from Burkholderia catarinensis, assembly GCF_001883705.2. GTDB lineage: Bacteria > Pseudomonadota > Gammaproteobacteria > Burkholderiales > Burkholderiaceae > Burkholderia > Burkholderia catarinensis. Next base: position 236,400 of record NZ_MDEQ02000004.1, on the reverse strand, counting down.
TAATTTCTCGGTTTCCGTACACCACGAGACATTATTAATGCGTGTTTTCCCGGAATTCAATAAAGCCAACAGCAATGCCCGTTGCATATGCGGCTTTGACGAGGGGATCGAAACTTCCCCCGCGAGCCGGCCGCCCGGATAGACGGTTACTGTTTTCAAAATCGTACTCCCACACGGAGATTTAATGACCGCAGAAAATGCCTGCAATAATCTGGCAGACGGATCTCGCACCCGGCACGGCGCCAACTCCGATATTTCACGGTTCACACTAGCAAGGAAGTTCACCGTCAGGATTCGAGACGATGCAATGCCGAAACTTCCGATCGAAGACCGCAAGACACGAATTCGATGACGAATCGATTATCCGCTCGGCTCACGCCGCGGCTTGCCTCGCTCGATCGGAGCAGGCCAACGCTTGGCGGAACAGACCGCCGGCGTCGAAGGATCGGATTGATGAATCGATAACCGCTGCATGTTTGCTCCTCGATGTTTTCGACAGCACAATGCACCACGCCACGCGCGTTCCGACCGCGACTCCTCATAGGATCGGGTCGGATTTTAATTCGACTGTGGATTCACGACGATAAATCAAGGCCGAAAAAGTATGATCAAAAAACGAGCGGCCAATATTTTATTTAAATTTATTATCCAACCAAAATTCAATAACCGATCACCACAAAACAACAACCTTCGCAAAAAAAAAACGCCGATCCGATATATGAAGCATGCGATTTTTCAAAAAATCCAGCACAACCCCGACCTCGGCAACCAGTATCACATCACACACTTTCCGATTGCAAGTCTCTATTGGTGAAAATCCTTCACAATATTAATTCCAGCATGGAATCTATTTTTTAGTGATATCCATTTTCAAAATCATGCCCTATAAAAAATTTAGTGAAAATATGGTTCGTCACGATGAATCAGAGATTTTCCGGAGACGATTGGTAATCCGACACCGTCGGAAAATCATCCCGTCCGAGCATCCGTTCAGCGCCGCCTGAAACCGGGATGTCTTGGTACGGCGTGGCACCTGCGACTGGCAAACTCGCGAGACAACGGGACAACGAACGTGGCATCGGCCGCCATTCGGCTATCGCGGGTACGGTGTGTACCGTTTAGCGGATACGGGCCGATCGGCGCCAGATGCCCGTCTGCTGCTGCGCAGCGAGGAACGGGAAGATGGGCGCAAAGGTTTGTGTCGACCGTGTCCGGCCCCGTTTTTGTTTTTCGATGGGAGCGATCCGTCGATCGTCGACCCGTCACGACGTTCGACCCGCCGCCCCGCTACGTTCGCCGCCCGCCGTCTGTCGACGGCGCGTCACACCGCGACCGTGCCGGATTGCACTTTCGGAAACGGGCGGAACAGCGTCGCGATCAGGAACGCGCCGACGCCGATCGCAAACGAGCCGAGATAAAGCCAACCGTAGCTGCCGAACGTATCGACGATCAGGCCGCCCGCGACCGGCCCGGCGGCCATCCCGAGGCTGCCGGCCATCGCGCAGCCGCCGATCACCGTGCCCATCATCCGCAGCGGGAAATTCTCGCGCGCAAGCACCGAATACAGCGGCATCACGCCCGCATAGATGAAGCCGAACAGCGTCGCGACCGCGTAGAACCCGTCGAGCGTGCGCACGAAGTAGTAGCCGAGCGCGCCGAGCGCCTGCGCAAGCAGCCCCGCCACCAGCATGCGCTTCGCGCCGACGCGGTCGCCGAGGAGCCCGAACGCGATCCGGCCGCCCATGCCGGCGAGCCCTTCGACGCTGTAGATCGACACCGCGGCGATCAGCGGGATCCCGCAAGTCACCGCATAGCTGACCGTATGGAAGATCGGGCCCGAGTGCGTCGCGCAGCAGAAGAAGTTGGTCAGCAGCAGCACCACGAACTGCGGCGAACGCAATGCGTCCGCGACCGACATCGCCGCGGGTGCGCCGGCCGGCGGAGGTGCCGCGTGCGCGCCGTCGAGCGCGGGCGCCCCGCGCACCAGCAGCGACACCGGAATCATCACGACGGCCGCCAGCGCGGCAATGAGCAGCATCGACGTGCGCCAGTCGCGCACCGACACGAGCCACGCGGCCAGCGGCGCCATCGTCATCGGCGCCATCCCCATTCCGGCCGACACGAGAGACACCGCCAGGCTGCGGTGCGTGTCGAACCAGCCCGTCACGCACGCCATCATCGGCGCGAATATCGCGGCCGTCGCGCTGCCGACCGCGAGGCCGAAGGTCAGCTGGAACGCGAGCAGCGACGGCGCGCGGCTCGCCAGCGCCAGGCTCGCCGACAGCAGTACCGCGCCCGTCATGACGACCGGGCGCGTGCCGATGCGATCCGACAGGCTGCCCCACGCCATGCTCGCGAACGCCATCGCGATGAAGCCGAGCGTCATCGCGCCGGAAATGCCGGTCATCGACCAGCCCGTGTCGCGCGCAATCGACCGCAGGAACACGGGCAGCGAAAACATCGCGCCGATCGCGATGCAGCCCATCAGGCCGCCCGCGGTGACGATCACCCAGCGGTATCGGGAATCCGGCATGTGTCGTCTCCTTTCTCGTTTCGGCAACGCCTGGAAACCGGGCTCCTGCGGCGCCGCGAGCCCGGTCGACATGGATACGACGGGCGACGCGTCGGGAAATCGACATGCGCGACGCAAGCATTGGCGAATTTTTTCATTGTCGGCGCTTCCGCGCGGCCGGCAAGGGGTGGATCGGGTCGCCTCCGGATGCCGAATCGCCGGTTCGGTCCGCCGCGTGCCGCCCACCCATCCCGCTTTTCCGGAATCGGAAAGTCGAAATCAGAAATGGTTGGTTTGAGTGCGTGATCGAGCTGACTACACTCGACCCACCTTGTCATAACAAGTTGACCGATGCCAACGTCCAACGTCGTTCCGCTGTCGCCGCCCCCGCTCTACGTGCAGATCAAGGACACGCTGCGCGCGCGCATTCTCGACGGCACTCATGCACCGCACAGCAGGATGCCTTCCGAGCACGAACTCTGCGCGATGTTCGACGTCAGCCGCATCACGGTGCGCCAAGCGCTCGGCGACCTGCAGAAGGAAGGACTGCTGTTCAAGCTGCACGGCAAGGGTACCTTCGTGTCGAAACCGAAGGCGTTCCAGAACGTGACCTCGCTGCAGGGTTTCGCGGAGGCGATGTCGTCGATGGGCTACGAGATCGTCAACCAGTTGCGCAGTTTCCGCACCGTGAAGGCCGATCGCCATCTCGCCACGAAGCTGAACGTGCCGGAAGGCGCGCCGCTCGTCGAGATCCACCGCGTGCGGCTGCTGAACCGCGAGCCCGTGTCGCTCGAACAGACCTGGGTGCCCGCAGCGCTCGGCAAGCGTCTCGCGAACGCGGATCTCGTCACCCGCGACATCTTCCTGATCCTCGAGAACGACTGCGGCGTGCCGCTCGGCCACGCCGACGTCGCGATCGACGCGATCCTCGCCGACGACGAGATCGTCGACGCGCTGCGCGTCGAGGAAGGCAGCCCCGTGCTGCGCATCGAGCGCCTCACGCACGACGCAACGGGCACGCCGATCGACTACGAACATCTCTACTTCCGCGGCGACGCGTTCCAGTACCGGCTGCGCGTCGACCGGCAGAAAGCCCGCAAACCCGCAAGGAATCCGCAATGAATACCCAGGTACTCGAATACGACGTCGTCGTGGTCGGCGGCGGCACGGCCGGCCCGATGGCGGCAATCAAGGCGAAGGAGCGCGACCCGTCCCTGCGCGTGCTGCTGCTCGAAAAGGCCAACGTGAAGCGCAGCGGCGCGATCTCGATGGGGATGGACGGCCTGAACAACGCGGTGATCCCCGGGCATGCGACGCCCGAGCAGTACACGCGCGAGATCACGATCGCCAACGACGGCATCGTCGACCAGGAAGCCGTGTACGCGTATGCGACGCACAGCTTTGCGACGATCGAGCAGCTCGACCGCTGGGGCGTGAAGTTCGAGAAGGACGGCACCGGCGACTACGCGGTGAAGAAGGTCCATCACATGGGCTCGTACGTACTGCCGATGCCCGAAGGACACGACATCAAGAAGGTGCTGTACCGGCAGCTGAAGCGCGCGCGCATCGCGATCACGAACCGGATCGTCGCGACGCGCGTGCTGACCGACGCGCAGGGCCGCGCGAGCGGCGTGCTCGGCTTCGACTGCCGCACCGCGGATTTCCACGTGATCCGCGCGAAGGCCGTGATTCTCTGCTGCGGCGCGGCCGGCCGCCTCGGCCTGCCGGCATCGGGCTACCTGATGGGCACCTACGAGAACCCGACCAACGCGGGAGACGGCTACGCGATGGCCTATCACGCGGGCGCCGCGCTCGCGAATCTCGAATGCTTCCAGATCAACCCGCTGATCAAGGACTACAACGGTCCCGCGTGCGCATACGTGACGGGCCCGCTCGGCGGCTTCACCGCGAACGGCAAGGGCGAACGCTTCATCGAATGTGATTACTGGAGCGGCCAGATGATGTGGGAGTTCTACCAGGAACTGCAAAGCGGCAACGGCCCCGTGTTCCTGAAGCTCGACCATCTCGCGGAAGAAACGATCCAGACCATCGAGCAGATCCTGCATACGAACGAGCGGCCGAGCCGCGGCCGCTTCCATGCGGGGCGCGGCACCGACTACCGGCAGCAGATGGTCGAGATGCACATCTCCGAGATCGGCTTCTGCAGCGGGCACAGTGCGTCCGGCGTGTACGTGAACGCCCGCGCGGAAACGACCGTGCCGGGGCTCTATGCAGCCGGTGACATGGCGGCCGTCCCGCACAACTACATGCTCGGCGCGTTCACGTACGGCTGGTTCGCCGGGCAGAACGCGGCCGACTACGTGGCCGGCCGCGAGCATGCGCCGGTGGACGACGAACAGGTCGAAGCCGAGCGTGCACGCGTGCTGGCCCCGCTCGCGCGCGAGCAGGGCCTCGCGCCCGCGCAGGTCGAATACAAGCTGCGCCGCATGGTGAACGACTATCTGCAGCCGCCGAAGGTGACGCGCAAGATGGAGATCGGGCTGCAACGCTTTGCCGAGATTGCTGAGGATATCGAATCGATCAGCGTGACCCATCCACACGAACTGATGCGCGCCGCCGAAGTACGCGCGATCCGCGACTGCGCCGAGATGGCCGCACGCGCGTCGCTGTTCCGCACCGAGAGCCGCTGGGGGCTGTACCACCATCGCATCGACTTCCCGCAGCGCAACGACGCCGAGTGGTTCTGCCACACGTGGCTGCGCAAGGACGCCGACGGCGCGATGCGCAGCGACAAGCGAGCGGTCGAGCCCTACGTCGTGCCGCTCGCCGACGACGAGCGCAGCGCTTACGCGCATCTGCGCATCCGCGAACCGGCCGCGCTCGCGGCCGCCCTCTGAGGAACCCAACCGTGCCCCATACCCCGCACGACATTTTCCTGCGCAGCAACGCGCCCGTCACGATCGACGAGGATCTGTGCATCGCCGACAAGGGCTGCACCGTCTGCGTCGACGTGTGCCCGCTCGACCTGCTCGCGATCGACGTGACGAAAGGCAAGGCTTATATGCAGTTCGACGAATGCTGGTACTGCATGCCGTGCGAGCGCGACTGCCCGACAGGCGCGGTCAAGGTCGACATCCCGTACCTGCTGCGCTGATCGTGCGCGCGACAGGCTCTCTCCCTCCCCCGACCTTTCACCCATGACCGCCTCTGCCTTCGCCTCCCCGCTGCCCGGCACGCACGATCCCGACCAGGCCGCGCTCGTCGTCCGCCTCGCCGCGCCCGACGCCTCCGTGCGCCGCATCGCGCTGCTCAATCTCGCCGATCTCGCCGATCTCGAGGATCCCGACTTCGTGCCCGCGTTCGTCGCGGCGCTGCGCGACGATCCGTCCGCCGACGTGCGCGGCGAAGCCGCCCGCGTACTCGGCGCGTGGGAGCAACCCGACGTCGTCGACGCACTGTGCGGCGCGCTGCTCGATCCCGACGACGGCGTGCGCGCCACCGCCGCGCAAAGCCTGTCCGAACTGAAGGACGCGGCATCGGGCGCCGTGCTGTGCCGCTGGGCTCACCGGCGCGAGCCGTTCGTGCGCAGCGCCGTACTGCGCGGCTTGCGCGAGCTGCGCGACCCCGATGCGTTCGCGCCCGCGCTGCACGCGCTAGATGCCGAACACGCTGCCGTGCGCGCCGAAACCGTTGCGGTGCTCGGCTGGCTCAAGGATCCGCGTGCGCTGCCGCCGCTCGCGCGCGTCGCGACAGCCGATGCCGATGCGGACGTGCGGCGCGCCGCGGTCGGCGCGATCGGGTTCGCCGCGCCCGACGATGCAGTCGTCATCGAAGCGCTGCTTACCGCGCTGCGCGACCGTGCATGGCAGGTCCGCGAGGAAGCGGCAACCACACTCGGCAAGCTGCGCGTCGCCGTCGCGCGCGAACCGCTCGTCGCCGCGCTCGACGACGATTACTGGCAGGTGCGCTTGCGTGCCGCACGCGCGCTCGGGCAGCTACGCGATGCTGCCGCGGCACCGGCCGTCGTCGCGCTGCTCTCGCATGCGATCAGCAATCTGCGCAAGGAAGCCGCGCTTGCGCTCGGCGAATTGCGCGACCGCTTGGCGCTGTCTGCACTGAACCATGCGCTGGAGGATCGAGATCCGGAAGTACGCAAGGCCGTGCGGATCGCGATCCGGCAAATCGACGAGGCTCCGCGATGATCTCGCCGACCGAAATCGTACTCGATCATCCGGCACGCACGTTGACGCTCCGCTGGCCGGACGGCGACACGCAGCGCATCGGCTATGCGCAGTTGCGCGGCAATTGCCCGTGTGCGGAATGCCGACGGATTCGACACGACGGCAGCCGGGTCGATGCGCGGCCCGACCTGACGCTTGCGGGCGTGGAAGCGGCCGGTTACGGCATCCGCCTCGTATTCGGCGACGGCCACGCGCGCGGCATCTATCCGTGGCCGTATCTGGCGGATATGGCATAGCCGCGGCCGCCGGGCCGTCTGCCGACACGGCGACGCAACCCCGGCCAGCCGGGCAGCGGGAGATTGACGAAGACCTGATCGAATTCAGCATCAGGCAGGGTGCCGGACAAACCACAGGTTGGGTCCGAATGGTCGCAGGCAAGCACGCGCTGGCGACATGAAGATCATTCAGACGGACTGCCGACCGTCAACGGCCAGCGCCCTATTACGTCGTAGTGCGACCTGCCGAGCCAACTGTGAATCAGAACGAAGTCGAGTACGGTCCAGGTAACCTGGCTCGATCTTGTACTGATCCGGCCTGCGTTTGCCATACAGCAACGTCACGTGCGGATTGAAACGCGCACCTGACGCACGCAGGCCTGCCCTTTTCAGTGCCTCTCGAAGTTGCAGTTGAAAGTCGATCAAGACCTCCAGCCCCGCGCTCCCCGCCAGCCCCAGCGGCTGATCGTCAAGCCGCCCATTGAAGCTGACGAGCTTGTCGAAGGTCACTCGGAAAGATCGCGCCTCGATGCGATCCGCCGCGGCACATGCACGTGCGATAGCGGCACCCGGCACATAAGCAAAGTCGCCCGGAACATACAGCGTGACATGCAGGCGCTCGGTGCGCAGCGTCCTTTCCTTCCCTGACTGCAAACTTTCGGCCATCCCGGCAATGCGCACAGCCGTGGCCGGATCCGGCATCGCCGCGAAGAAGAAACGATGCTCGGGAACCGGTGGCGGCACGTCGAAGCCGGGTAGCGTCAGTTGGGTCACGGCAGCATGGCAGGCAGGCAGGCAGGCCAATAGTGAAGTCTATTATCGTCAATCGGACGTCGGCCCGCTCGCACTCGAGGCCCCATTGCGGGGTGGGACGTTAGCGGCAATCGCATGGCGACAGACCGCAAAACGGTGACATGGCGACGACGATCGAGCGTTTCTCGGGCTGAACAAGTCTTTCGCAGGCTCGAAGATGCTAACCTCTCGGCCAAACTAAACGCCACCGCATGAAGCAATAGGATTCAACCATGCAAACCGTTGCGGTACTGGACTTTGAAACAACGGGCCTTTCGCCGAATCTGGGCGACCGTGCCACCGAAATTGCCGTCATCCTGCTCCGTGACGGGCAAATCGTCGATCGTTTCCAGAGTTTGATGAATGCGGGCAGACGCATACCGTCCGATGTCGTCGCGCTAACCGGCATCACGAACGACATGATTGCGTCGGCGCCCCCGGCATCGACCGTCATGAAGGAAGCGGCCGCGTTCGTCGGCAAGCATGCCGTCGTGGCTCACAACGCCGGTTTCGACAAACGGTTCTGGCAGGCGGAGCTCGAGCTGCTGGGTCTGTCAGCCGAGCATGCCTTTGCTTGCACGATGCTTGTCGCGCGACGTATCTACCCGCACGCGCTGAGTCACCGCCTGTCGAACCTGGCAGACATGCTGCAGTTGCCGAAAACGGGCCGTGCGCACCGGGCAATGGTCGACGCCGAGATGGCCAGCCATCTGTGGTGCCGGTTGCAGCACGACATTACGCGGACTTACGGACTGGACCGCATCGATCACGCACTGATGACGCGTGTCCAGACGACGGCCAAGGCGAAAGTGCCGATGTATCTGCGTTCGCTCGTGCGCCCGCACGCATAAGGCCATGCGTTAACGCAAAAACGGCCTGGCAAAAGCCAGGCCGTTTTCTTGTCCGGATCCGGGCAGCGGACGGACTGAACCAGCCGCCCGCTTCACGAGACTCACTCCCACTCGATCGTCGCCGGCGGCTTCCCCGAGATGTCGTACACCACACGGTTGATCCCGCGCACCTCGTTGATGATCCGGTTCGACGCGCGGCCGAGCAGCGCGTACGGCAGGTGCGCCCAGTGCGCGGTCATGAAGTCGGTCGTCTGCACCGCGCGCAGCGACGTCACGTAGTCGTACGTGCGGCCATCGCCCATCACGCCCACCGACTTCACCGGCAGGAACACCGCGAACGCCTGGCTCGTCAGGTCGTACCAGCTCTTGCCGACGTCGGCCTCGCCGCACAGGCCCGCAGCCGCATCCTGCGCGGTCGCGGTCGTGTTGCGCAGTTCCTCGATGAAAATCGCGTCCGCGCGGCGCAGCAGGTCCGCGAACTCGCGCTTCACTTCGCCGAGAATCCGCACGCCGAGGCCCGGGCCCGGGAACGGATGGCGGTACACCATCTCCGGCGGCAGGCCGAGCGCCACGCCCAGCTCGCGCACCTCGTCCTTGAACAGGTCGCGCAGCGGCTCGAGCAGCTTCAGGCCGAGCGTTTCCGGCAGGCCGCCGACGTTGTGGTGGCTCTTGATCGTCGTCGCCTTCTTCGTCTTCGTGCCGCCCGATTCGACCACGTCCGGATAGATCGTGCCCTGCGCGAGCCACTTCGCCTTCGACAGCTTCTTCGCCTCGGCCTGGAACACCTCGACGAACTCACGGCCGATGATCTTGCGCTTCGCTTCCGGATCGGTCACGCCGGCCAGATGGCCGAGGAACTGATCGGCCGCGTCGACGTGCACGACCTTCGCATGCAGGCGGCCCTCGAACATGTCGAGCACCATCTTGCCTTCGTTCAGGCGCAGCAGGCCGTGGTCGACGAACACGCAGGTAAGCTGGTCGCCGATCGCGCGATGGATCAGCGCGGCCGCGACGCTCGAATCGACGCCGCCCGACAGGCCGAGAATCACTTCCTCGTCACCCACCTGCTCGCGAATCTTCGCGACGGCTTCCTCGATGTGGTCGCGCATGACCCAGTCGGGTTTCGCGCCGGCGATCTGCAGCACGAAACGCTCGATGATCTGGCGGCCCTTCACCGTGTGCGTGACTTCCGGGTGGAACTGCACCGCGTAGTAGCCGCGCGCCTCGTCGGCCATGCCGGCAATCGGGCAGCTCGGCGTCGACGCCATCAGCGCGAAGCCCGGCGGCAGCTCGGCGACCTTGTCGCCGTGGCTCATCCAGACCTTCAGCATCCCGTGGCCTTCGGCCGTCGTGAAATCCTCGATGCCGTCGAGCAGGCGCGTATGGCCGTGCGCGCGCATTTCCGCATAGCCGAATTCGCGGTGGTCGCTCCACTCGACCTTGCCGCCGAGCTGCACGGCCATCGTCTGCATGCCGTAGCAGATGCCGAGCACCGGTACGCCGAGATCCCACACGGCCTGCGGCGCGCGCAGCTGATGGTCTTCGTACGTGCTCGCGTGGCTGCCCGACAGGATCACCGCCTTCGGCGCGAACTCGCGGACGAAGTCGTCGGACACATCGTTCGGATGGATTTCGCAGTAGACGTGCGCTTCGCGCACGCGCCGCGCAATCAGTTGGGTGACTTGCGAACCGAAGTCGAGAATCAGGATTTTGTCGTGCATGGCTGCGGACGGGATGAAGAGAATAAGAAAAGCAGCGCATCATGCGCTGCATCAATAGCATGGACAGCTGCGTCGGGCGGTAGGCGGCACGCGCGACGCATGGCCGGTCAATCCTGCATCGGCGGGCGCTCGTCGAGTGCGACGGTGCCTGACGAATGGCTGGATGCGGCCGGGGACTGTGCAGCGGGTGCCGCGGGGCGGCTGACGACAGGTTCGACACGCTGCGATGCGGGCGACGACGCCGGCGTCATCGCCGGCTCGGCCGGACGCTGCGCCGGCGCGCGCGCCTCGAGCGCCTGCGCTTTCTCGCGCCGCCGCACGGCCGATGCGAGCCGCACGCCGCCGAGGCCGAGCACGATCAGCGCGACACCGGCCACGGCCGACAGCACCCTGCCGGCGGCCGCGAGCGCGGGACCGCTGCCGGTGCCGATCGACCAGACGATCGTCAGCACGCCGGTCAGCCAGTACACGTGGCCGACCGACCGCGCGACCGGTGCCGTGAGATCGCCGTTGAACGCCGCATGAAACGCGAGCCACGCGAGCCCGAGCAATGCGATGCCGAACGCCTGACCGAGCATCGCCGGCTGGATGTTCGCCAGCTGCAGCGCGTTGAACAGCGACTGCCAGGGCGTCAGCACGAACAGCACGCCGAACGCCAGCAGCAGCACGGCATCGATGATCAGCACGGCTCGCAGCAGCGGTTTCATCGGCGATCAGTCCACGTGGTAGTTGGGTGCTTCCTTCGTGATCTGCACGTCGTGCACGTGCGACTCGCGCATGCCCGCCGCGGTGATCTGGACGAATTCGGCCTTGTCGTGCAGCTCGTCGATCGTCTTGCAGCCGCAGTAGCCCATGCTGGCACGCACGCCGCCGACCAGCTGGAACAGGATCGCGTTGACCGAGCCCTTGTAGGCGACGCGGCCTTCGATGCCTTCCGGCACGAGCTTGTCGATGTTCGCCGAGTTGTCCTGGAAGTAGCGGTCAGCCGCACCGTCCTTCATCGCACCGACCGACCCCATGCCGCGGTACGCCTTGTACTGGCGGCCCTGGTACAGGAACACGTCGCCCGGCGACTCTTCGGTGCCCGCCAACATGCTGCCCATCATCACCGCGTTCGCGCCGGCCGCGAGGGCCTTCGACACGTCGCCCGAGAAGCGCACGCCGCCGTCGGCGATGCACGGCACGCCCGTGCCCTTCAGCGCGTCCGCGACGTTCGCGATCGCGCTGATCTGCGGCACGCCGACACCCGCGACGATCCGCGTCGTGCAGATCGAGCCCGGGCCGATACCGACCTTGACCGCGTCCGCGCCGTATTCGACCAGCGCCTTCGCGGCGGCGGCCGTCGCGATGTTGCCGCCGATCACTTCGACGTGCGGGAAGTTCTGCTTGACCCAGCGGACACGCTCGAGCACGCCCTTGCTGTGACCGTGCGCGGTATCGACGACGATCACGTCGACGCCGGCCTGCACCAGCAGCTCGACGCGCTCTTCGTTGTCGGCACCGACACCGACCGCCGCGCCTGCGCGCAGCTTGCCGTGTTCGTCCTTGCAGGCGTCCGGGTGCTCGGTCTGCTTCGTGATGTCCTTGACGGTCATCAGGCCACGCAGTTCGAACGCGTCGTTGACGACCAGCACGCGCTCGAGGCGGTGGCTGTGCATCAGCGCCTTCGCCTCGGCGAGCGGCGTGCCTTCCTTGACCGTGACGAGGCGCTCGCGCGGCGTCATGATCGACTTGACCGGCTCATCGAGGCGCGTTTCGAAACGCAGGTCGCGGTTCGTGACGATGCCGACGAGCTGCGGGCCTTCGACGACCGGGAAACCCGAGATGCCATGCTGGCGCGACAGCGCGATCACGTCGCGCACCTTCATTTGCGGCGGCACCGTGATCGGATCGCGGACGACACCCGATTCGAAACGCTTGACCTTCGCGACCTCGCGGGCCTGTTCGGCCGGCGTGAGGTTCTTGTGGACGATGCCGACGCCACCCTGCTGCGCCATCGCGATCGCGAGGCGGCCTTCGGTGACCGTGTCCATGGCGGCGGACACGAGCGGCATGTTCAGGGAAATGTTGCGGGTCAGCTTGGTCTTGAGGCTGGTGTCGCGCGGCAGAACGTCGGAGAAGGCGGGAACGAGGAGCACGTCATCGAAAGTGAGTGCTTTTTGGATCAGACGCATGGCAAATCCTATGGGCGCAAAAGCGAATTATACGCGAAGCGCTGCGAATTTTCACAACACGAACAACGGCTTAGCCGTTTCCAGGCGTTCGGGGGCCGAATCGTTCGGATCGCCGTTCGGTTCGTTTTCGATCGTCTTTCGTTTCACTGCTGCATCGAGCCATTCGCGCAATGGGCTGCGAAGCGGCAACGGCGCCCGTCGCGGCCGGGCCGCGTGGCGGTGACGGCCGCGGTCGCACGCGGCCCGGCAACGTGCCGCATCGGCTCGCCTCCCCGGTCTTACAGCAGCCCGGCCGCGCGCACGATCATGACGATGCCGCCCGCGATCGCGACGCCGCCGGCGATCCGCGCAACGCGCTCACCAGCCGGCGCCAGGCGCTCGGCGGCAATCGCGACCGTCACGGCGGCCATCACGCGCAGATCCATCACGCCGGCCGCCAGCGCGACCACCATCAGGTTCCCGCAACAGGCGCTGCAACGCATCGCAGCTCGCACGCCGTACCGCCACGCGGCGCCGGCAGCCGTTCGCGGCCGGCGTGCGTCCTCCGCCGCGTACCGGCAGCAAATCAGCCGTCGCGCCTTCCATGCCGAAAACTGCAGCACGCCGGCACCGCATACGACCGCGCCGGCCGCGAACGGCACCGCGCGGGCCAACGCCGGCAGCCGTGCCGCGGCGGCCGTCAGCGCGCCGCCGGCCGGAAACGCAAGCGCCCCGAGCGCCATCCATACCGCGAAATACCCGGCGCCCGCGACAACGACGAGCCAGGTCGAACGCGCTGTGGCCAGCGGACCGACGCGCTGCCGGTATCGCCAGAGTGCCGGCGCCAGAACGGGCAGCATCATCGTCGCCGTCATCGCGCCCCACATGCCGGCGAACGCCGCGAACGCGCGGCCGGCACCCCATCCGCACGGCCGCAGCCATGCGGCCGAAGTCATCCAGCCGCCGGGCATCGGTTCGCCGCCCATCGCGGCCATCGACGCGTGCTGCGCCAGCGTCGCCATCGCGGCAACGGCGAACATGGCCGCGAACGCCGCCCCGAATGCCCGCGGATCGGGGCCCGTCCCGCCGGCTGCCGGCCGTGTCATCGCGCGCTCCCGTCCGTCGCCGGCCCACGCTCAGCCGCGCGCGTACTCGTCATGGCGGCGCCACCAGACGCCCGCCTCGTTGCGCCCGCGCGGCGCACGATCGAGCCACTGATACATCCCCCACAGCCCGTCGAGCCCGCGCGCATAGGTCGAGTACGTGTGATAGACGGCGCCATCCTCGCGCACGAACGCGCTCATCCCGGGCCGATCGAGCGAATACGTGGCCGCGTCGGTGCCGCAGGTCGCCGCGAACTGCACGACGGGTGCCGGCGGCGGATCCATGTCCATCGCATGGCCCGCCCGCGCGTAGTTGTATTCGATGTCGCCCGCGCGCTGCTGCGTTTCGGTGAACGACACGTTGAAGTCGAAGTTGAAATCGCTGCCGACCGACGACGCCCACGGGAAGGTCCACCCCATCCGCTGCCGGTAGGCGAGCAGCTTCGCAAGCGGCGCGCGCGACACGGCCGCGAGCGTCACGTCGTGGTTCGCCAGGTGCACGGCAAAGCCGTCGAAACCGTCGGCGAGCGCCGAGCACGACGGGCAGCCGGCCTTGTAGTCGGGGCCGAACATGAAGTGATAGACGAGCAGTTGCGAACGGCCGCGAAACAGGTCGTCGAGCGTCGCCTGCCCGTCTTCGGTGTCGAACCGGTAGGTCTTGTCGATCCGCACCCACGGCAGCGCCTGGCGCCGTCGCGCGAGTTCGTCGCTTTGCCGCGTCAGCGCCTTTTCGGCATCGAGCAGCGCCTTGCGTTCGGCCAGCCATTCGTCGCGCGTTCCGGTGAGATGAGTCGTCATTGCGGGTTCCTCCTTCCGATGGGTATCCGGGCACGGCGTACGGGGCCGTGTGCGTGGTGCTAGATTAGTGCCGGGCAACGGACCGGAGGGAGTGACAAGTGTGTCGGGATTCGGATGGATTCGCTGATCACGGCGGCCGCGCGCGCGCTCGCGGCCGGTGACGCGCTCGGCGCGCTGAACCGCGTCGCGCTGCGCGACGATGCGCCGGCGCTCGCGCTGCGGGGCATCGCGATGGCGCAGCTCGGCGATTTCGAACGTGCGCGCGCACTCGTACGCGGCGCCGCGCGCGCCTTCGGTGCGAAAGAAGGCGTGGCGCGTGCGCGCTGCGTCGTCGCGGAAGCCGAGATCGCGCTCGCGTCGCGCGACCTCCGCTGGCCGACGCGCGCGCTCGATGCCGCCTGCGTGACGCTCGACGCGCACGGCGACCGCGCGAACGCCGCGCACGCCCGCTATCTCGGCGTGCGCCGGCTGCTGCTGATCGGTCACATCGACGAAGCCGAACGGATGCTCGCGAATCTCGATCCGGCGCCGCTGCCGGCCGCATCGCGCGCCGCCCATGAGCTGATCGCGGCCGGCATCGCGATGCGCCGCATCCGCACGCACGCGGCCCGCGCTGCGCTCGCCCGTGCGCGCGCAGCCGCCCGCGACGCCGGCATCGCCGCGCTGACGGCCGAGGTCGACACCGCGGCACGCGTGCTCGACGCACCGGCCGCGCGACTCATCGCGCGCGGCACGTCGCGGCTCGTGCAGCTCGACGAAGTCGAGACACTGTTCGCGTCGAATACGCTCGTCGTCGATGCGTGCCGCCACACGGTGCGCGATGCCCGCACGACCGTGTCGCTCGCGCGGCGCCCCGTGCTGTTCGTGCTCGCCCGCGCGCTCGGCGAGGCATGGCCGGCCGACGTGTCGAGAAACGCGCTCGTCGCCGCCGCGTTCCGCGCGAAACAGGCAGACGAATCGCATCGCGCGCGCCTGCGCGTCGAGATCGGCCGGCTGCGCGCGGTGCTGCGGCCGCTCGCGAACGTCATCGCGACGCCGCGCGGCTTCGCACTCGAGCCGCTCGGCGTGCGCGAGACCGTCGTCCTCGCGCGCCCGGTCGACGATCGCCACGCGGCCGTGCTCGCGCTCCTCGCCGACGGCGAAGCGTGGTCGAGCTCGGCGCTGGCGCTCGCGCTCGGCGCGAGCCAGCGCACCGTGCAGCGCGCGCTCGACACGCTCGCCGAAGCGGACAAGGTACAGGCGCTCGGCCGCGGCCGCGCACGCCGCTGGATGACACCGCCGTTGCCCGGATTCGCGACGACCTTGTTACTCCCTGCCCCGCTGCCGGGAGATTAGGATGGCTTCACCGAACGACGAGGTGACGAACATGAAACGCTCCAGTGCAGACATCATTCGCGAATACGGCCCGTTTCCGGGCGTCGACGGCGTGCACGGCGTCACGTTCGACGGGCAGCACGTGTGGTACGCGTCCGGCGACAAGCTGAATGCGCTCGATCCGGAACGCGGCACGACCGTCCGCTCGCTCGACATCTCCGCCCATGCGGGCACGGCGTTCGACGGACGCCACCTGTTCCAGATCGTCGACGATCGCATCGAGAAGATCGATCCGGAATCGGGCCGCGTGCTCGCGACGATCCCGGCCCCCGGCGGCGGCGCCGACTCCGGGCTCGCATGGGCCGAAGGCACGCTGTGGGTCGGCCAGTACCGCGAACGCAAGATTCATCAGGTGGATCCGCAATCGGGCGCCGTGCTGCGCACGATCGAATCGAACCGCTTCGTCACCGGCGTGACGTGGGTCGACGGGGAGCTGTGGCACGGCACCTGGGAAGCCGACCAGAGCGACCTGCGGCGCATCGATCCGCGCACGGGCCAGGTGCTCGAGCAGGTCGACATGCCGCCCGGCGTCGGCGTATCGGGGCTCGAATCCGACGGCCACGACCGCTTCTACTGCGGCGGCGGCAACAGCGGCAAGCTGCGCGTCGTGCGTCGTCCCGTGCGTACGCGTGCGTGGGGCGACAGCGCGGGGGCAACGCCCGATCCGGCGGACGGCTGATCCGCCGCCTGTCGCGACCGCTCGCGCGTGCCGCGCGCCGAAGCCCGCCCTGCCTGCGCCGAGTGCAGGAATGAACAAGACGACGCCGGGACGGCGTCGTTAAGATGCGCGCTCGTCAGTCATTTGTTTGGAGCGGTCGATGCAGCGCGGTGTGGTCTATGGTGTCCTGGCGGGTGCCCTGTGGGGCATGGTATTTCTCGTTCCGCGATTGCTGACCGACTTCTCGCCCGTGCTGCTGAGCGCCGGCCGCTACGCGATGTACGGTCTCGTCTCGCTCGCGGCCGCGCTGCCGGCCGCCCGCTCGCTGCTCGCGCGGCTGACCCGCGACGATCTTGTCGCGCTCGTGAAGCTCGCCGTCGTCGGCAACGTCGCGTACTACATGCTGCTGTCCGGCGCCGTGCACCTGATCGGCATCGCACCCAGCTCACTGATCGTCGGCGTGCTGCCCGTCACCGTCACGCTCGCGGGCCTCGGCGACCACGGCGCCGTACCGCTGCGGCGGCTCGCCGCCCCGCTCGCGCTGGTGATCGCGGGCATCGTCTGCATCAACGTCGACCTGTTCACGTCCGAGGCCGCGCACACGACGACGCTCGGCCAAAAGCTCGCCGGCATTGCCTGCGCGGCGGGCGCGCTCGCGAGCTGGACCTGGTATGCGGTCGCAAACGCGCGCTACCTGCAGCGCCATCATCATTTCGGCGGCAACGAGTGGTCGGTACTGTGGGGCGTCGTGACGGGCCTGATCGGCGGCCTCTGCTGGATCGCGATCCTCGCGCTGCCGGCCGGCACGATGCAGGCGGGCGTACCGGCGGCGCGCTGGCAGTTGTTCTGGCTGCTGAACCTCGGGCTCGCGATCGGCGCGTCGTGGCTCGGCAACGGGCTGTGGAATGCCGCGTCGAAGCGGCTGCCGCTTACGCTGTCGGGCCAGCTGATCGTGTTCGAAACCGTATTCGCGATGCTTTACGCGTTCGTGTACGACCAGCGGATGCCGCACGCGCTCGAGATCGCCGCGCTCGTGCTGCTGCTCGCAGGCGTGTACGGCTCGGTGCGACAGCACGGCGACACACCCGCCGGCGGCGATACGCCGGGCAGCGCAACGGCAAACGCGAACGTCGCGGCCCACTGAGCGCCGCGGCGTTAAATCAGACAAATCGGGAAGATCGGGACGGGACGCGCGAAACCGCGTACGTCAGCGCGCGTCCTTGTGCATCCACTTGCGGCCCTCGACAGAGCCATCGCGGCGCGACTTGTCGACGCGCCGCTGGCGCGCGAGCTTCGGATCGACGATCAACGGGCGGTAAATCTCGACACGGTCGTGGTCGGCGAGCGGCGCGTCGAGCGGCGCGACCTTGCCGTGCACGCCCGTCTTCGCGTGCGCGAGGTCGATTTCCGGGTGCAGCGCGAGCACGCCGCTCGCGTCGATCGCCGAGCGAACGGTCGCCCCTTCGGGCAGCGACAGCGGAATCAGCGTCTGGCGGTCCGGCAGCGCGTAACAGACTTCGATCGACAGCATCGCGTCACCCCTTCCCGTAGCGCTGGTCCGCGCGCTTCACGAACGAATCGACGAACGTGTTCGCGATATGGCTGAATACGGGCCCGATGATCTTCTCGAGCAGGATGCTCGAAAACTCGTAGTGCAGCGCGAATTCGATCTTGCACGCATCCGCACGCAGTGCCGTGAAGCGCCAGGTGCCCGTGAACTTCTTGAACGGGCCGTCCGTGAACTCCATGTCGATCCGCGTCGGGCGCTGCTGCGTGTTACGCGTCGCGAAATGCTGCTTGATGCCCTTGAAGTTGATGTCGATACGCGCTTCCATCCCGCTCTCGTCCTGACGGCGAATTTCGACGCCGCCACACCAGGGCAGGAAATTGGGGTAGTCGGCCACGTCGGTGACAAGGTCGAACATCTGTTCCGCCGAATGACGGATCAATACGGTTTTCTGGACATCTGCCATAAATCGCGCGGCATCGCTCAAGGTGGGAACGCAAGCCGGGCGATTCCCGCCCTGCTTTGCTAAAATCGTGATTTTAAACGAGTTGGCCCGATCCTTTCATGAGCATCATCGACAACAGGAAAGCGCACTTCGATTATCACATCGAGGAACGCTACGAGGCGGGGCTCGTGCTAGAGGGCTGGGAAGTCAAGGCGCTGCGCGCCGGGCGCGGCCAGATCAGGGAAGGTTACGTCGTGATCAAGCACGACGAGATCTTCCTGATCGGCACCCATATCAGCCCGCTGCCCGAGGCCTCGACGCACATCACGCCCGACCCGGTTCGCACGCGCAAGCTGCTGCTGCACCGCGACGAAATCAAGAAACTGATCGGCAAGGTCGAGCAGCGCGGCTACACGCTCGTGCCGCTGAACTTCCACTACAAGGGCGGCCGCGTAAAGTGCGACATCGCGCTCGCGAAGGGCAAGAAGCTGCACGACAAGCGCGAAACCGAGAAGAAGCGCGACTGGGAACGCGAAAAGGCACGCATCATGCGCGCCGGCACCTGACGCGCGCGACGCGCATCGCAAACGACACGGCCCGCTCGAAGCGGGCCGTGTCGTCTTGAACTCCATGAATCGTCGATACCGGTCGACCGGCGCAGCCTGCCGGCTGGATTCCACGCGCAACGCCGCTTGCTTCGGCTGAAGATACGCGCCAGCGGCATCCCGCAAGCTTCACCCGAACCGGCCCGACTGCGCGACCATGCGACCATGCGCCGCACGCCGACCGCACGCGGCAACCGCCCGCGCATCGGGCAATTCCGGCTCAGCCCTTCCCGCCCGCGGCCGGCGACGCGCGTTTGACGATCGACATCGCCGATGCGATCGCACTGCCGAGATCCGACAGGTTCGACGGCACGATCAGCGTGTTGCCCTGCTTCGCGAGATTCGCGAACGCGCCGACATACTGCTCGGCGACCTTCAGGTTCACCGCATCCATCCCGCCCTGCGACTGCATCGCGTTCGCGATCTTCTGGATCGCCTGCGCGTTCGCCTCGGCTACGGCCAGAATCGCGGCGGCCTCGCCCTGCGCCTGGTTGATCGCGGCCTGCCGCTCGCCTTCGGACTTCTGGATCGCCGCTTCGCGCGCACCCGACGCGAGGTTGATCTGTTCCTGCTTGCGGCCCTCGGATGCCGCGATCAGCGCGCGCTTTTCGCGCTCCGCGGTGATCTGTGCCTGCATCGCGTGCAGGATTTCCTTCGGCGGCGTCAGGTCCTTGATCTCGTAACGCAGCACCTTCACGCCCCAGTTCGCGGCGGCCTCGTCAAGCGCCGACACGATGCTGTGGTTGATGAAGTCGCGCTCCTCGAAGGTCTTGTCGAGCTCGAGCTTGCCGATCACCGAGCGCAGCATCGTTTGCGACAGCTGCGTGATCGCGAACACGAAGTTGCTCGACCCGTACGACGCCTTCATCGGGTCCATCACCTGGAAATACAGTACGCCGTCGACCTGAAGCTGCGTGTTGTCGCGCGTGATGCAGATCTGGCTCGGCACGTCGAGCGGAATTTCCTTCAGCACGTGCCGGTATGCGATGCGATCGACGAACGGCAGCACGATATTGAGACCCGGAGACAGCGTCGCGTGATAGCGCCCGAAGCGCTCGAGCACCCACGCATGCTGCTGCGGCACGATCTTCACCGTCTTCGACACGATCACGATCGCGATGACGAGCAGGACAACCCAGATGATCAGCGAATCCATGAAATATTCCCTCCTTGTTATATCAGCAGACGATCAGCCCGCGGGTTTCGCCACGACCACGAGACAGTTGCCGCGCACGGCGCTCACCTGATACACGCGCGCATCGTCGCGCTCGCCGTTCGCGAGTTCGACGTCCCAGTCGGCACCACGATACTGCACGCGCGCGCGGCCGTCACGCCACGCGTCGACCGTGACGGTCGAGCCGATATCGAGATTGACGTCGGGATTCGTCGACGTGTCGCGTTTCTGCTTGCGCCCGAGCCCCGAGCGGCGCAGCACGATCATCGCGACGATTGCGACCGCGGCGGCCGCACCGAACTGCACGTGCGGCGCGAAACCGGCCAGCTGCAGCAGTCCGCCGGCGAGAAAGCCGAGCGCGATCATCAGCAGATAGAACGTGCCCGTCAGCAACTCGGCCACGACCAGCACGCCCACCGCGACCCACCAGAACAGATGCCCCGACATCATGTGGTCTCCTGCAAACGAAAACACCCCGGTGTTACCGGGGTGTTTATATCATGAACCTTGCATTTTGCCTTCAACGAAAGCGCGGACGCGCCGCCCTTTCGCCGAAGGCACATGACCGACCGTTACTTCCGGTTGGCCAGCGCTTGCCACGTTGCGATGATCGTGTCGGGGTTCAGCGAGATCGACACGATGCCTTCGTCGGTCAGCCATTGCGCGAAGTCCGGGTGATCGGACGGGCCCTGGCCGCAGATGCCGACGTACTTGCCCATCTTGCGGCAGGTGTCGATCGCGCGCTTCAGCAGGAACTTGACGGCCGGGTCGCGCTCGTCGAAGTCGGCAGCCAGCAGTTCCATACCCGAGTCGCGGTCGAGGCCGAGCGTGAGCTGCGTGAGGTCGTTCGAGCCGATCGAGAAACCGTCGAAGTGCTCCAGGAACTCTTCGGCAAGGATCGCATTGGTCGGGACTTCGCACATCATCACGAGGCGCAGGCCGTTTTCGCCGCGCTTCAGGCCGAACTTGTCGAGCAGGCCGACGACGCGCTCCGCCTGCTTCACGGTACGCACGAACGGCACCATGATCTCGACGTTGGTCAGGCCCATCTCGTCGCGCACGCGCTTCAGTGCACGGCACTCCATCTCGAACGCCTGTGCGAAGTCTTCGGCGATGTAGCGCGACGCGCCGCGGAAGCCCAGCATCGGGTTTTCCTCGTCCGGCTCGTAACGCGAACCGCCGATCAGCTTCTTGTACTCGTTCGACTTGAAGTCGGACAGACGCACGATCACGGGCTTCGGATAGAACGCCGCAGCGATCGTCGCGACGCCTTCCGTCAGCTTGTCGACGTAGAACTGACGCGGCGACGCGTGGCCGCGCGCAACGCTCTCGACCGCCTTCTTCAGGTCCTGGTCGATGTTCGGGTACTCGAGAATCGCCTTCGGGTGAACGCCGATGTTGTTGTTGATGATGAACTCGAGACGCGCGAGACCCACGCCGCCGTTCGGCAGTTGCGAGAAGTCGAACGCGAGCTGCGGGTTGCCGACGTTCATCATGATCTTGACCGGGATTTCCGGCAGTTCGCCGCGCAGCACTTCCGTGACTTCCGTCTCGAGCAGCCCGTCGTAGATCTTGCCTTCGTCGCCTTCAGCGCACGACACGGTGACGAGCGCGCCGTCCTTCAGCACGTCGGTTGCGTCGCCGCAGCCGACGACCGCCGGCACGCCGAGCTCACGCGCGATGATCGCCGCGTGGCAGGTCCGGCCGCCACGGTTCGTGACGATCGCGGCCGCGCGCTTCATCACCGGCTCCCAGTTCGGGTCGGTCATGTCGGCCACCAGCACGTCGCCCGGCTGCACGCGTTCCATTTCCGACGGATCCTGGATCACGCGCACGGGGCCCGCGCCGATCTTCTGGCCGATCGCACGGCCCGTCGCCAGCACCTGCGACTGGCCCTTCAGCTTGAAGCGCTGCTCGGCCTTGCCGGTCGCCTGGCTTTTCACCGTTTCCGGGCGTGCCTGCAGGATGAAGATCTTGCCGTCGCGGCCGTCCTTGCCCCACTCGATGTCCATCGGACGCTGGTAGTGCTTCTCGATGATGACCGCGTACTTCGCCAGCTCGATCACGTCCTCGTCGGTGATCGAGTAGCGGTTGCGCTGTTCGTGCGGCACGTCGACCGTCTTCACGCGGCCCGGCTCGCCCGGTTGCGTGAATTCCATCTTGATCAGCTTCGAGCCGATCGAGCGGCGGATGATCGGGTACTTGTCCTGTGCGAGCGTCGTCTTGAACACATAGAACTCGTCCGGGTTCACCGCGCCCTGCACGACGGTTTCGCCCAGGCCGTAGCTCGACGTGATGAACACGGCGTCCTTGAAGCCCGATTCGGTGTCGATCGTGAACATCACGCCGGCCGCGCCGACGTCCGAGCGGACCATGCGCTGCACGCCGGCCGACAGGGCGACCTCGGCGTGCGTGAAGCCCTTGTGCACGCGGTACGAGATCGCGCGGTCGTTATACAGCGACGCGAACACGTGCTTCATGCGGTCGAGCACGTCTTCGATGCCGACGACGTTCAGGTACGACTCCTGCTGGCCGGCGAACGATGCGTCGGGCAGGTCTTCCGCGGTCGCGGACGAGCGCACGGCGAACGACAGTTCAGCCGGCGAGCCGTTCTTCAGGACTTCGAACTGCGCGCGGATTTCCTGCTCGAGGCGCGCCTGCATCGGTGCGTCGACGATCCACTTGCGGATTTCGGCACCGGCTTCGGCGAGCGCCTTCACGTCGTCGATGTCGAGCGACTCGAGACGCTTGGCGATGCGATCGGTAAGGTCGTTGTGCGTGAGGAAATCACGGAACGCGAGCGCGGTCGTGGCGAAACCGGTGGGTACGCGAACGCCTGCTTCGGAAAGCTGGCTGATCATCTCGCCGAGCGACGCATTCTTGCCGCCCACGATTTCCACATCGGTCATCCGCAACTGCTCGAACGGAATTACATACGCCTGGTCCTTTGCGACGTTTGCTGCGTTAGTCATACAAGCCCCTAAGTGTGAAGAAAATGCTCGATCGCGCAAGTGGGCTTGGACGCGGGCGCCTGCAAAAAGGCGCGGCGCGTCTTGCGCAACCTGTTAGATAAACAATCGCAGTGGCGAAAAATCTTCCGACCCGATTTGCAAAAATCCCGGCCGAAGGCGAAATTTGCAGACAAATCGCCAAACTTGCCGGGAATTTTGGAATCGAGCGGCCAAGCCGGGGGCGCCGTTCGCGCCCTGCCCCCGCAATTGCTTATCCAACAGGTTGCCGCTATTCTACCGTGCCGGCTGCCGGATGTGGCGCGACCTTGTCACTGCGTCTGGAGGCGAACCTCCAGCCGCCCGCGCAACCGCCTTTCACGTTCGACATCCAGATTCATGCTGCCTACCGTATTCATCGTCTCCGACGGCACCGGGATCACTGCCGAGACCTTCGCGCACTCGATCCTCTCCCAGTTCGACCAGAAATTCCGTCTCGTGCGCGTGCCGTTCGTCGACTCGCCCGACAAGGCCTACGCGACCGTCGAGAAGATCAACGAGGCCGCCGTACACGACGGGCGCCGCGCGATCGTGTTCACGACGCTCGTCGACAGCGAGTCGAACGACATCGTCAAGCGCTCGAACGCGCTCGTGCTCGACATGTTCCAGCGCTTCGTCGAACCGCTCGAGCAGGAGCTGGAGCTCAAGTCGAGCCATGCGATGGGCCGCGGCCACCAGAACGCGGACACCGAGGAATACAAGACGCGGATCGAGGCGATCAACTTCTCGCTCGCGCACGACGACGGCCAGTCGAACCGCAACCTGTCGGAAGCCGACGTGATCCTCGTCGGCGTGTCGCGCAGCGGCAAGACGCCGACGAGCCTGTATCTCGCGATGCAGTACGGCGTGAAGGCCGCGAACTATCCGCTGATCCCGGAGGATTTCGAACGCGGCAAGCTGCCGTCGGCGCTCGCCGCGCACCGCGAGAAGCTGTTCGGCCTGTCGATCGACCCGCAGCGCCTGTCGGAGATCCGCAACGAGCGGCGTCCGGGCAGCAAGTACGCGGCGCCCGAGAACTGCCGCTACGAGATCAACGAGGCCGAGGCGATGATGCGCCGCGAAGGGATCAAGTGGCTGTCGTCGACGCACAAGTCGATCGAGGAAATCGCGACGACGATCCTGCAGGAAATCCGTCTCGACCGGCAGTCGTACTGAACACCTGCGCACTGGGCGGCCGCGTGGCCGCCGGAAACAAAAAGGCCGCGTCGAACGCGGCCTTTTTTCGTTGTGCGGAATGCGCGTGCGACGTCATGCGGGCCGCTGCTGCCGCACCTGCTCGAACAGACATACCGCGGCGGCGGCCGCGACATTCAGCGACTCCATCCCGCCCGGCTGAGGAATCGTCACGCGATGCGTGGCCGCATCGCGCCAGTACGCCGACACGCCCGCGCCCTCGTTGCCGAACACCCATGCAACGGGCCCCGACAGGTCGCAATCGTAGATCGCCTGCGCGCCGTGCGAGTCGGTCAGCGCGACCGGCACATCGAGGCGTTCGGCGAGCGCGCCGGCTTCAACGTCCTCGTGGATCGACAGCAGGAAATGCGCGCCCATTCCCGAGCGCAGCACCTTCGACGACCATGCGTAAGCCGTCCCCGGCGCACAGAACACGTGGCGCACACCCGCGGCCGCCGCGCTGCGCAGGATCGAGCCGACGTTGCCGGCGTCCTGCACGCCGTCGAGCACGACCGACGTGTGCGTCACGCGCGTCGGCAGCGGCTGCACCGGCCGGTCGACGAGCAGCAGGAAACCGACGCCGCTGACGACGCTCGACAACTGTCCGAACAGCGCGTCGGGCAGCGTGACGACACGCTGCGCATCGATGCGTGCGACGATCGCCAGGGCCTCGGCGTGGCCGAGCGCGCCCTCGGTCGCCACGCACAGCTCGGGCGTCGCGCCGGTATCGAGGTACGCGCTCGCGAGATGGAATCCTTCGAGCAGCGCCTGGCCGCTGCGACGCTGATGGGGCGTCGAACCCGCGAGCGCCTTCAGGCGCTTGTACAACGGGTTGTCGCGAGAAGTAATGCTTTTCATCGAATCAGGTCAAGTGCCGCGCGAACGGGTGCGAACGAGCGTCGATGCACTTCGCACGGGCCGTGCTCGCGCAGTGCGGCAAGGTGTTTCGCGGTGCCGTAGCCCGCATGCACGTTGAAGCCGTACACCGGGAAGCGTTCGTGCAGGTCGACCAGCATGCGATCGCGCGTGACCTTCGCGAGGATCGACGCGGCCGAGATGCTCGGTACGAGCGCGTCGCCACTGACGATCGCCTCGGCGCGCACCGTCAGCGTCGGGCAGCGGTTGCCGTCGATCTGCGCGAGCGTCGGCAGGACCGACAGGCCCTCGACGGCCCGCTTCATCGCGAGCATCGTCGCGTGCAGGATGTTCAGCGTATCGATTTCGTCGACCGTTGCCGACGCGACGCAATACGCGCGCGAACGCGCGACGATCAGGTCGTACAGTGCGTCGCGCTTCTTCGCGGACAGCGCCTTCGAATCGTCGAGCCCGTCGATCGGCTGCGCCGGATCGAGGATCACCGCGGCGGCCACCACCGGCCCCGCGAGCGGGCCGCGGCCCGCTTCGTCGACGCCGCAGACGATCTCGTCGGGGCGGCTGAAGTCGAAGCCGCCCTGCACGTCGCTCGACGCGCGGCGGCGCGGTGCGCGTACTGCCGTCATGCGCGCCCCTTGCGTTGTTCGAGCACGCGCACGACCGCTTCGGCCGCCTTCGCGGCCGTGTCCTGCCGCAGCGAAAGATGCATTTCAGTGAACACTTCAGTGAGCGTGCGGCGGTTCGCGTCGTCGCGCAACTGCGTGAGCGTCGCATCGGCGAGCGCCTCGGGCGTCGCGAAATGCTGCAGCAGTTCGGGCACGACGAAACGTCCCGCCAGGATGTTCGGCAAGCCGACATACGGCAGGTAGCCCTGCCGGCGCATGATCTGCCCGGTCAGCCAGGGCACCTTGTACGAGATCACCATCGGCTTTTTCAGCAGCGCGGCTTCCAGCGTGACCGTGCCGCTCTTCACGAGGATCGCGTCGGCGGCCGTCATCGCGACCTGCGAGCGGCCGTCGGTGATCGTCAGCGCGAGCTGCGGATGCGCATCGACGAGCGGCTGCAGCAACTCGCGCAGCGCGGGCGTCGCCGCCGGCATCACGAACCGCACGCCGGGTTCGCGCTGCTGCATCAGCGCCATCGCTGCGAAGAACGTCGGTCCGATCAGCGCGATTTCCGAGCGCCGGCTGCCCGGCAGCACCGCAATCACGGGGCCGTCAGCCGGCAGTCCCAGCGCGATTCGCGCCCCGTGCGTGTCGGGCTCGAGCGGAATCTCGTCGGCGAGCGGATGGCCGACGTAGGTCGATGCGACGCCTGCCTTGTCGAGAATCGCCGGCTCGAACGGGAACAGGCACAGCATGTGATCGACGGACTTGGCGACCTTCTTGATCCGGCCGCCGCGCCATGCCCAGATCGACGGGCACACGAAGTGGATCGACGGGATGCCCGCGTCGCGCGCGGCCTGCTCGACATTGAAGTTGAAGTCGGGCGCGTCGATGCCGATGAACGCGTCCGGCCGCTCGGCGAGCAACTGGCGCTTCAGCTCGCCGCGAATCCGCAGGATCTCGGGAATCTGGCCCAGCGCCTCGACATAGCCGCGCACGGTCAGCTTGTCCATCTGCCAGTGCGAGTCGAAGCCGTGCGCGATCATCCGCTGGCCGCCGATCCCGTAGTACTGCGTCGATTCGGGCAGCCGCTCGCGCAGCCCGCCGAGCAGCGACGCCGCGAGCAAGTCGCCCGACGGCTCGCCGGCCACCATCGCGAGCCGGAGCTGATTGGTCGAAAGCGACATCGCTTAGCGGACGATGCCGCGCTGGGACGCGTCGATGAACTCGACGAGCGCCTTCACGGGCGCGTCGCCCTCGCCGCCCGCCTCCGCCAGCTCGCGCAACTGCACTTTCGCCTCCTCGAGCGACAGGCCGTTCTTGTACAACAGGCGGTACGCGCTGCGCAGCGCCGAGATCGCGTCGGCCGAGAAGCCGCGCCGGCGCAGCCCTTCGACGTTGATCCCGTGCGGCTCGGCCTTGTTGCCTGCCGCGATCACGAACGGCGGAATGTCCTGCACGAGCGCCGACGCGCCGCCCAGCATCGAGTGCGCGCCGATGCGCACGAACTGGTGAACGCCCGACATCCCGCCGACGATCGCCCAATCGCCGATCTCGACGTGGCCGGCCATCTGCGCGTTGCTCGACAGGATCACGTGGCTGCCGACGCTGCAGTCATGGCCGATGTGCACGTAGGCCATGATCCAGTTGTCGTCGCCGAGCGTCGTCACGCCGACATCCTGCACGGTGCCCGTGTGGATCGTCGTGAATTCGCGGATCGTGTTGCGATTACCGATCACGAGCTTCGTCGGCTCGTCCTTGTACTTCATGTCCTGCGGACGGCCGCCGACCGACGCGTAATGGCCGATGCGGTTGTCCTCGCCGAGCGTCGTATGGCCTTCGATCACGCTGTGCGAGCCGATCGTCGTGCGCGCGCCGATCGTGACGTGCGGACCGACAATCGCGTACGGGCCGATCTCGACCGATTCGTCGATCTGCGCGCCCGGCTCGACAATCGCGGTGGGATGAATCCTGGTCATGCGCCGTTGCCTCTCGATATGATGTGTCGCGTTGCGTTGCCCATGCGTGCCGCGTCGCTCAGGGCGCCGCGTCGGTCGTCTTGACCGTGCACATCAGTTCAGCTTCCGCCGCCACCTTGCCGTCCACTTCCGCCACCGCCTTGAACTTCCAGATACCGCGGATGTAGCGTTCGAACGTCACGTTCAGAATCAGTTGGTCGCCCGGCTCGACCGGGCGCTTGAAGCGCGCGCGGTCGATCCCGACGAAGTAGTACAGCGTGTTCTCCGGATCCTTCGGCTGCTCTTCCGAGAAGGTCAGCAGCGCCGCGGCCTGCGCGAGCGCCTCGAGGATCAGCACACCCGGCATCACCGGCCGCTTCGGGAAATGCCCCTGGAAAAACGGCTCGTTGATCGACACGTTCTTCAGCGCTTTGATCCCTTTGTGCGGCTCGAGTTCGAGCACGCGATCGACGAGCAGAATCGGGTAGCGATGCGGCAGCAGCGTGAGGATCTTGTGGATGTCGAGATTGATTTTTTCAGTGCTCATGATGGTTCGTCTCACGCAGAGGCTGCGCGGTGGTGATGCAAAGGCTGAAGCGGGCCGCCGCGCGGCCCAGTCTGGCAAACCGGGCCGGTTGCGCTGGCCGTGCCCGGTTCGTGGTCTCGCATGGTGTGCTCAGGCGTCCGTGCCGCCCTGGGCGGCGAGCACGGCTTCAAGCGCCTTGATGCGGTCGCGCAGCTTGTCGAGGTTGCGCACGAGCGCGGCGCTCTTGTTCCATTCGCCGTGGTCGACGGCAGGGAACGCGCTGGTATAGATGCCGGCCTTCGGCAGCGACTTCGATACACCCGACTTCGCGGTGATGATGACATAGTCGCCGAGCGTCACGTGGCCGGCGATCCCGGCCGCGCCGCCGATCATGCAGTGGCGGCCGATCGTCGTGCTGCCCGCGATGCCCGCGCTGCCGGCGATCACCGTATAGGCGCCGATCCGGCAGTTGTGGCCGATCTGGACCTGGTTGTCGATCTTCACGCATTCCTCGATGACGGTATCCGCCATCGCGCCGCGATCGATCGTCGTGTTCGCGCCGATCTCGACGTCCGGGCCGATCGATACGCCGCCGACCTGCGGGATCTTGACCCAGCTTCCGGTACGCGCGTCGCCGTCGCCGACGAAATCCGGCGCGAAGCCGAAGCCGTCGGAGCCGATCACCGCGCCCGAATGGATGATCGCGCGCGGGCCGACCTTGCAGCCGTGGTACACCGATGCGTTCGGATAAACGTGCGAGCCCGCGCCGATCGTCGTGCCGCGGCCGACGAATACGCCCGCATCGAGCTGCACGCCGTCTTCGATCACCGCGCCGGCCTCGACCGTTGCGTGCGGGCCGATCACCGCGCTCGCGGCGACCTTCGCGGCCGGATCGATCGCCGCGCTCGGATGCACGCCGGCGGCGCGCGGCGGCGCGGCCAGATCGATGAACATCTGCGCGACGCGCGCGAAGTACGCGTACGGATTCGGCGTCACGATGAAATTGCGGGGGGTCGCCTGGGGGTCAGCCGCCCGGCCGCTAGCGGCCGCGCCCAGCTTTTCCAGATCCTTCGGTGTGATCAGCACCGCGCCCGCGCGGGTCGACTCGACCTGCGACAGGTACTTCGGATTCGCGAGGAACGCGAGCTGCTGAGGGCCGGCCTGGTCGAGCGGCGCGAGCCCGCTCACCTTGCACTGTGCGTCACCGGCGATCTCGCCGCCGAACCGCTTTACGAGTTCCTCAAGCGTCAATGCCATTCGTCGTCTGCTCCGTTCAGTTCGTCGAGCCGGACGCGAGCGCCTTGAGCACCTTGTCGGTGATGTCGATGCGCGGGCTGACGTACACGGCTTCCTGCACGATCAGGTCGTAATTCTGCTGCTCGGCGATCTGCTTGATGACCTTGTTCGCCCTCTCGAGCACGGCTGCCAGTTCCTCGTTGCGACGCTGGTTGAGGTCTTCGCGGAACTCGCGCTGCTTGCGCTGGAAGTCGGTATCGAGCTGGGCGAGATCGCGCTGCTTCTGCGCGCGGTCGGCCGCCGACAGCGACGTGCCGCTCTTGTCCAGCGAATCGGACATCGACTTCAGGCGTGCCGCCAGATCCTGCAGATCCTTGTCACGCTTCGCGAACTCGGCTTCGAGCTTCGTCTGCGCCGCCTTCGCGGGCACCGACTCGCGCAGGATCCGATCCGAATTGACCGCCGCGATGCGGGCGACGTCCTGTGCGTGCACCGTCGCCGCGCCCAAGGCCAGCGCAACGGTCAGCGCGCACATCACTCGTTTCGAAAACTTACCGGTTAGCAAAATTACCCTCTCGTTGCTGTTGTCATGCGTTCGGTCAGAACGCCGTCCCGATCTGGAACTGGAATTTCTGGTACTGGTCGCCTTCGTGCTTCTGCAGCGGGAAGCCGAGGCTCAGCTTCAGCGGGCCGATCGGCGAGATCCACGCGAGACCCACGCCGTAGCCGTAACGCAGGCCGTTGGCGCCCGTACTCGTACCGCCCGGCGCGTTGCCCCACACGTTACCGCCGTCGAGGAACGTGAACACGCGCAGCGTGCGGTCGTAGCCCGTGCCCGGCAGCGGGAACGTCAGTTCGATGTTGCCGACGAGCATCTTCGAACCGCCGATCGGGTCGTTCGTCTTCGTGTCGCGCGGGCCCAGCGAGCTCGGCTCGTAGCCACGCACGGAGCCGATACCGCCCGCGTAGTAGTTCTTGAAGATCGGGTACGGGTTGCCGATGCCGTTACCGTAGCCGCCCTGCAGGTTCATGCCCAGGATGAAGCCGCGCGAGAACGAATAGTAGTACTGGGCCTGCAAGTCGGCCTTGTAGTACTGGATCTTGCCGACCGGTACGCCGTACTCCATGTTCGCCTGCGTGAAGTAGCCGCGGCTCGGAATCAGCGCGCTGTCACGCGCATCGCGCGACCACGCGATGGTCAACGGCACCGTGTTCGACACGCGGCCGAACTGGTTCACGTAATCCTGGTAGCTCTGCGGCGTGTTCGAATCGACGTCGAGGCGGTTCTGCTCGAAGCCCGCGCCGAAGTAGACGGTGTCGACTTCCGAGAACGGAATGCCGAACTTCAGGTTGCCGCCCGCGCTGATGATCCGGAAGCTCGAGCTCGTCGAATAATAGAGCGGCTGGTAGGTGCGGTAGTAGACGTCCGTGATCCGCTTGATGCCGTCGACCGTGAAGTACGGGTCGACCTGCGTGACGGTCAGCGTGCGGTAGCTCTTCGCGGTGTTGACGTTCACCGACAGGCTCGTGCCCGAACCGAACACGTTGTCCTGCGACACGCCGGCCGACAGCACGACCTTGTCCGTCGACGAGAAACCGGCGCCCAGCGTGATCGCGCCGGTCGGCTTTTCGTCGACCTTCACGTTCACGTCGACCTGGTCGTTCGTGCCCTCGACCGGCACCGTCGTCACGTCGACGTTGGTGAAGTAGCCGAGACGATTCACGCGATCCTTCGACAGCGCGAGGCGGTTCGAATCGAACCACGAGCTTTCGAGCTGGCGCATTTCGCGGCGCACCACTTCGTCGCGCGTGCGCGTGTTGCCGACGACGTTGATGCGGCGCACGTACACGCGGCGGCTCGGATCGACGACGAGGTTCAGGTTCACCTTGTGGTTCGCCTGGTCGATGTCCGGCTGCGCATTGACGGCCGCGAACGCGTAGCCGTATTCGCCGAGCTTGTCGACGATCGAC
This sequence comes from Burkholderia catarinensis, assembly GCF_001883705.2. Classification (GTDB taxonomy): domain Bacteria; phylum Pseudomonadota; class Gammaproteobacteria; order Burkholderiales; family Burkholderiaceae; genus Burkholderia; species Burkholderia catarinensis. Next base: position 204,940 of record NZ_MDEQ02000004.1, on the reverse strand, counting down.
TTGGTGGTCTGCTGCAGCTTCTCGGCCGAGAAACGGTCGCCCGGCTTGATCTTGATCAGCTTGGTGAGTTCGGCTTCGCGATCAAGCAGGTTGCCCGACAGCTTGATGCCCGACACCGTGTACGGCTCGCCTTCGTGCAGCGTGACCGTCAGGTACATGTCCTTCTTGTCGGGCGAGATCGACACCTGGGTCGACTCGATGTTGAACTCGAGGTAGCCGCGGTTCAGGTAGTACGAGCGCACGGCCTCGAGGTCGCCCGTCAGTTTTTCCTTCGAGTACAGGTCGTTCTTCGTGTACCAGGAGAACCAGTTCGGCGTCGACAGCTGCATCTCGTCGCGCAGCGTGCTCGTCTTGAACGCCTTGTTGCCGATGAAGTTGATCTGGCGGATCTTCGCGCTCGGACCTTCGGCCACCGCGAACAGGATCGACACGCGGTTCGCGTCGACCGGCGTGACCGTCGTCTTGACCTCGGCCGCGTAGAAGCCGCGCGTCAGGTACTGGCGCTTGAGCTCCTGCTCCGCCTTGTCGACGAGCGCCTTGTCGTAGTAGCGGCCGTCGGCGAGACCGACTGCGCGCAGCGCCTTCGTCAGGTTGTCCTTGTCGAATTCCTTCGTGCCGGTGAAGTCGATCGACGCGATGGCCGGACGCTCCTGCACCTGCACGATCACGACGTTGCCCTGCGTGGCGATGCGCACGTCGTTGAAAAAGCCCGTCGCGTACAGCGAGCGAATTGCTTCGGATGCCTTGTCGTCCGTGAAGGTATCGCCCTGCTTGATCGGCAGATAGGCGAACACCGAACCCGCTTCGACGCGCTGCAGCCCCTCGATCTTGATGTCTTGCACCACGAACGGTGCCGCTGCATGCGCCGCGAGGCCGTGAGCGGCGAGCGCGGCCGCTGCAACTGTCTTAGGTACAAAGCGATGAGGTTTGAACAACATGCATCCCCAATATTTAGCTGCATCAAATCGGGCGGCTGCCCAGCGGCGGCCGCCTGACGCTTCAGAAATGGATTAACCGAGCCAGGTCGTTGAACAACGCGATCGCCGACAATGCGACGATGCAGATCAACCCGGCTCTTTGCAGAATCAGCTGCCAGCGCTCCGAGACGGCTTTCCCGGTCGCGGCTTCAACCGCATAATATAACAGATGCCCCCCGTCCAAAACGGGAATCGGCAACAAGTTCAGGACGCCAAGGCTAATGCTGACAAGGGCGAGGAACGACAGGAACGCCGACGGACCGAGCCGCGCGCTCTTGCCCGCGTAGTCGGCAATCGTCACGGGGCCGGACAGGTTCTTCAGCGACGCGTTGCCCGTGATCATCCGCCCGAACATCCGCAGCGAATACACGGAGATGTCCCAAGTGCGGTGCACGCCGAGCTGCAGGCTCTCGATCGGCCCGTAGCGCACGTCGACGGACGGCGCGTGCATCGACAGCGCCGCGCCGATGCGGCCGACCTGCTGCCCCGATTCGTCGTCGCGCTGCATCTGCGGCACGATCGATACCGTCTGCGCGGCACCGTCGCGCTCGAGCTGCAGGTCGAGCGCCTTGCCCCCATGGTGCTTCACCGAATCGATGAAGCGTGACGCACCGCCGATCGGCTTGCCGTCGAGCGCGACCAGCTTGTCGCCGGCCTTCAGTCCCGCCTGCTCCGCCGCGCTGCCGGGCTGCACCGACGCGACCGACAGCGTGCCGCCGCCGGCTTCGAAGCCCAGATGGGCCATGAAATCGTCGTCGAGCTGACTTTCGGGAACATTGCGGAGGTCGACGCGGAAATCGAACGTCGCGTTGCCGTCGCGCGCGCCGAGCACGATCTCGCGGTGATCGAACGCGGCCGCCAACAGCTTCCAGCGCAGGTCCGACCACGACCGCACCTGCTCCGACTCGCCGCCCTGCGCGTTGCGGATCGACACGATCGTCTCGCTGCCGTCGAAGCCCGCGCGCGCCGCCACCGTGCCGGCGGGCGGCGGTGCGACGATCGCGGCCGGCTCGGTCACGCCGCTGGCGAATACGACGGAAAACAGCACGATTGCCAACAAGAAATTGGCAATCGGCCCGGCTGCGACGATCGCGATGCGCTTGTAGACCGATTGCCGGTTGAACGCCTGCCCGAGCTCCTCGGGCTTGATGCCGGGGCCCGGATCGCGCTCGTCGAGCATCTTCACGTAGCCGCCGAGCGGCAGCGCGGACAGCGTCCACTCGGTGCCCGTCCTGCGGCTGACCCAGCGCGCAACGGGCTGGCCGAAGCCGATCGAGAAACGCAACACCTTCACGCCGCACCAGCGCGCGACACGATAATGTCCGTACTCATGCACGACGACCAGCACCCCGATCGCCACCGCAAACGCGATCAGTTCGACCAGCACGTTCATGAGCACCCCATTCAGACAGTACGCTCGACGCGTGGCGCAGGCGCTTTTGCAATGATCGCGGCGGCGAGGCGGCGTGCCTCGGCATCCGCCGCCAGGACGTCGTCGAGCCCGTCGGGCGTACGGTTCGGCAGCGCGTTGAGCACTGCGTCGACCGTCGCCGCGATCGCCATGAAGCCGATCCGGCGCTCGAGAAACGCTTCGACCGCAATCTCGTTCGCCGCGTTCAATGCAGCGCTCGCGATGCCGCCTTCCTCGAGCGCCTTCAGCGCGAGCGCGAGGCACGGGAAGCGCGCGTAATCGGGCTGCTCGAACGACAACTGGGCGATCTGCGCAAGGTCGAGCTGGTCGACACCCGCATCGACACGCTCGGGGAACGCGAGCGCGTGCGCGATCGGCGTGCGCATGTCGGGGTTGCCCAGCTGCGCGAGCACCGAGCCGTCGCGGTACGACACGAGCGAGTGAATCACGCTCTGCGGGTGGATCAGCACATCGATCCGGTCGCCCGGCAACCCGAAGATCCAGTGCGCCTCGATCACCTCGAGACCCTTGTTCATCATCGTCGCGGAATCGACCGAGATCTTGCGGCCCATCACCCAGTTCGGGTGCTTGCACGCCTCGTCCGGCGTCACGTCGACGAGCGTGGCCGGCTCGCGCGTGCGGAACGGGCCGCCCGACGCGGTCAGTATGATCTTCGAGATCCCGCCGTGCTCGGCCGCATCGCGCGGCATGCACTGGAAGATCGCGTTGTGTTCGCTGTCGACCGGCAGCAGGATCGCGCCATGGTCGCGCACGGCGTCCATGAAGATCGCGCCCGACATCACGAGCGCTTCCTTGTTCGCAAGCAGGATCCGCTTGCCCGCGCGCGCGGCCGCGAGGCTCGGCACCAGGCCGGCCGCACCGACGATCGCCGCGACCACCGTGTCGCAGCCGTCGCTCTTCGACACGTCGACGAGCGCCTGCGGCCCGTGCAGCACGGTCGTCTTGCTGCCCGCCGCGCGCAGTTTCGCGTCGACGTGCGCGGCCGTCGCGGCATCGCCGACCACCGCCACTTCGGGCGCGAAGCGCAGGCACTGCTCGACGAGCTTGTCGCCGTTGCGGTGTGCGGTCAGCGCGTAGACCGAGAAGCGCTCGGGATGGCGCGCGACCACATCGAGCGTGCTGTCTCCGATCGAGCCCGTGGAACCGAGCAATGTCAGACGTTTTTGCATAACAGAAATAATGGTTTAACCAAGCAGCAGCATCGCGAGCGGCAGCACCGGCAGCAGCGCGTCGACACGGTCGAGCACGCCTCCATGGCCAGGCAGCAGTCCGCTCGAATCCTTCACGCCCGCCTGCCGCTTCAGCAGCGACTCGAACAGGTCGCCGATCACGCTGTACGCGACCAGCAGCGTCAGCGCGGCCAACGCACCGGGCATCTCGTAGCGCACGGCGAACGCGGAAAACAGGGTCGGCTCGAACGCATGCGCAGCCATCGCGACACCGGCGACGACCATCACCGCGACCCAGCCGCCGATCGCGCCTTCCCAGCTCTTCCCGGGGCTGATCGTGATGGCCAGTTTACGCTTTCCGAAGGCCTTGCCCGCGAAGTATGCGCCGATATCGGCCAGCCAGACGACCAGAAGCAGCGACAGCACGAACGGCACGCCCTGCGCGCGCGCCGCGACGAGCGCATGCCAGCAGGCCGCAAACACCACGAGGCCGGCCGCCAGCAGGAACGGCCGCCATACGCCGCCGGCGAGTTCGGGCTTGCGCCGCAGCGCGAACGGGCCGACCAGCAGCCAGAACACACCGGCCGCCATGAAAAGGGGACGGGACGAAGCCGCATCGATGCCGAGCGGCGTGGTTGCCGCGAGCGCCAGCGCCGCGACGACCGCATAGACGACCGGGCCGGCGCCGCCGAGCTTCAGCAGGCGCGCCCACTCCCACGCGGCGCACACGAGCACGGCGCCGATCAGCGCGCCGAACGCGGCGAGCGGCGCGAACAGCGTCACCGGCAGCAGCACTGCCAGCATCACGAGCGCCGTGATCACACGGGTTTTCAGCATGAAAGGGAATCGGCGTTCTGCGATTGCGGCTCGAGCTGCGCGCTCGTACGCCCGAAACGGCGCTCGCGCTCGGTATACGACGCGATCGCGTCGGCCAGCGCCGCGCCGTCGAAATCCGGCCAGTATTTGTCGGTGAAATAGAATTCGGCGTACGCGAGTTGCCACAGCAGGAAGTTGCTGACGCGCTGCTCGCCGCCCGTCCGGATGAAAAGATCGGGCTCCGGCGCATAGGCCATCGCCAGGTGCGGCGCGAATGCGTCCTCGGTCACTTCGACCTCGCGACCCTCGCGCACGGCCTGCTCGACGAGCTTCTTCGTCGCCTGCAGGATGTCCCACCGGCCGCCGTAGTTGGCAGCGATGGTGAGCGTAAGACGCGTATTGCGCGCCGTCTTGGTTTCGGCGCGGCGAATCAGTTCGCGGATGCGCGGCTCGAAGCGGTCGAGATCGCCGACGACACGCAGGCGGATCCCGTTCGCATGCAGCTTGCCGACCTCGCGCTCGAGCGCGGTGATGAACAGCCGCATCAGGAACGACACTTCGTCGTTCGGCCGGCGCCAGTTTTCCGAACTGAACGCGAACAGCGTCAGGTATTCGACGCCGGCGCGCGCGCAGCCTTCGACCACCGCCCGCACGGCATCGACGCCGCGGGTATGCCCCGCGACGCGCGGCAAGCGGCGTTCGGTCGCCCAACGGCCGTTGCCGTCCATGATGATCGCGATATGACGCGGCACGACGCCGACGTCAGGCACGCGAACGGTAGAGCTGGTATAGGTCATGGCCGTTGAGACAGTAATGCGGGAAGAAGGCGGCGCGCGAGGACGGTCGTCAAACCGTCATGATCTCGGCTTCCTTGCTCTGCACGAGCTTGTCGATTTCGGTGACGTGCTTGTCGGTCAGCTTCTGCACGTCATCGCTCGCACGGCGCTCGTCGTCTTCCGAGATTTCCTTGTCCTTCACGAGCTTCTTGAGCGCTTCGTTCGCGTCGCGGCGCAGGTTGCGGATCGCGACCTTGGCCGTTTCGCCTTCGCTCTTGACGACCTTGGTCAGCTCGCGGCGGCGCTCTTCCGTCAGCGCGGGCATCGGCACGCGGATCTGGTCGCCGGACGTTGCCGGGTTCAGGCCGAGATCGGCTTCGCGAATGGCCTTCTCGACCTTCGCGACCATGTTCTTTTCCCACGGCTGCACACCGATCGTGCGCGCGTCGACGAGCGTCAGGTTCGCGACCTGCGAGATCGGCACCATCGACCCGTAGTAGTCGACCTGCACGTGATCGAGCAGACCGGCGTGTGCACGGCCCGTACGGATCTTTGCCAGATCGTTCTTGAACGCTTCGATCGAGCGCTGCATCTTTTGCTCGACGCCCTTCTTGGTATCAGCGACACTCATTTCAACCTCCGAACCTTCAAACCTTCAAAGAACGCGGGCCCCGCCCGGCGCATCTTGCGCGCCGCGGCCGATGACCCGCACCCGCGGGAGTTTACACGTGGACGAGCGTACCTTCGTCCTCGCCCAGCACGATGCGCTTGAGCGCGCCCGGCTTGTTGATCGAAAACACGCGAATCGGCAGCTTCTGGTCGCGGCACAGCGCAAAGGCCGTCGCGTCCATCACCTGCAGGTTGCGGCTGATCGCCTCGTCGAAGCTGATCGTCGTGTAGCGCGTGGCCGCCGGATCCTTCTTCGGATCGGCAGAATATACGCCATCGACCTTGGTCGCCTTCAGCACGACCTCGGCGCCCACTTCCGAACCGCGCAGCGCGGCGGCCGTGTCCGTCGTGAAGAACGGGTTGCCCGTGCCCGCCGCGAAGATCACGACGCGGCCTTCCTCGAGCTGGCGGATCGCGCGGGGCCGGATGTACGGCTCGACGACCTGGTCCATCCGCAGCGCGGACTGCACGCGCGCCTCGATGCCGGCGTGGCGCATCGCGTCCTGCAGCGCCAGCGCGTTCATCATCGTCGCGAGCATCCCCATGTAGTCGGCGGTCGCGCGGTCCATGCCGGCCGCGCCACCCGCGACACCGCGGAAAATATTACCGCCACCGATCACGACCGCGAGCTGCGTACCGAGCCGCACGACCTCGGCGATATCGGCCACCATCCGTTCGATCGTCGCGCGATTGATGCCGAAGGCATCGTCGCCCATCAGCGCTTCGCCGGAGAGTTTGAGGAGGACGCGTTTATAGGCATTGGACATAGGGGCTTCCGAGCGACGAGAGGATGACAACCACGAACTGTAGGGGCGAAATACTGATTCGGGCAAGCGCCGACGGTCGGACCGGGGTTCCCGGCCGGCCGGCGGCGGCGCCGACCGCGGCGGAGCGGGCGCCCGCCGCGGATACTGCCTGACTGCTTACTGCTGCTTTGCTGCTGCGACTTGCGCGGCCACTTCGGCGGCGAAATCGTCCTGGCGCTTTTCGATGCCTTCGCCGACGACGAACAGCGCGAACTTCTGCACTGCGGCATCCGCTGCCTTCAGCATCTGCTCGATCGTCTGCTTGTCGTTCTTCACGAACGTCTGGTTCAGCAGCGACACTTCCTTCAGGAACTTCTGGACGCTGCCGTCGACCATCTTCGCGACGATCTCGGCCGGCTTGCCCGATTCCGCAGCCTTCTGCTCGGCCACGCGGCGTTCCGTCTCGATCAGCTCGGCCGGCACGTCGGCCGACGACAGCGCGACCGGCTTCATTGCCGCGATGTGCATCGCGACATCCTTGCCGACCTGCTCTTCCGCGCCCGTGTACTCGACGATCACGCCGATACGCGCGCCGTGCAGGTACGTAGCGATCTTGTTCGCGGTTTCGAAGCGGACGAAACGGCGGATCGACACGTTCTCGCCGATCTTGCCGACCAGCGCCAGACGCACTGCGTCGACCGTCGAGCCGTCGAGCGGCAGCGCCGACAGCGCGGCCACGTCGGCCGGGTTCTGCGTCGCGACGAGTTCTGCAACCGTCTTCGAGAACGCGAGGAAGTCGTCGTTCTTCGCGACGAAGTCGGTTTCGCAGTTCAGTTCGACCAGCGCGCCTGCGTTGCCGCCGACGAACGATGCGACGACGCCTTCGGCCGTCACGCGCGATGCCGCCTTGCTCGCCTTGTTGCCGAGCTTGACGCGCAGCAACTCTTCAGCCTTGGCCAGATCGCCGTCGGCTTCCGTCAGCGCCTTCTTGCACTCCATCATCGGTGCGTCGGTCTTTGCGCGCAGTTCTGCCACCATGCTTGCGGTAATTGCCGCCATCATTCGCTCCTTGAGTCTGTATTCACAACGCCGCCCGCTTTGACGCGAACGGCCGAGATTCGTTTCCGGACCTGCGCCGATTGGGCGCGATCAGGTCCGGCGCACAAGCTTAAAAAAAGGGGGCCTGTTGAGAGCCCCCTTTTTGCGCCGGCTCGGGGCCAGTTACGCGTTTTCCTCGACGTACTCGTCGTCGCCGCGTGCGGCCTGGACCACTTCGTTGACCGCGTTCGCACGGCCTTCGAGGATCGCGTCGGCCACGCCTTCAGCGTACAGCGCGACTGCCTTGCTCGAGTCGTCGTTGCCCGGGATCACGTAATCCACACCTTCCGGCGAGTGGTTCGTATCGACCACGGCGATGACCGGCACGCCCAGCTTGTTCGCTTCGGTAACGGCGATCTTGTGGTAGCCGACGTCGACGACGAAGATTGCGTCCGGAATGCCGCCCATGTCCTTCACGCCGCCGATCGACTTCTGCAGCTTGGCGATTTCGCGCTCGAACAGCAGCGCTTCCTTCTTGCTCATCTTCTCGGTTTCGCCCGATTCGACGGCCGCTTCCATGTCCTTCAAGCGCTTGATCGATACCTTCAGCGTCTTGAAGTTGGTCATCATGCCGCCGAGCCAGCGTGCGTTGACGAACGGCATGCCTGCGCGCTGCGCTTCCTGGGCGATCGTGTCACGCGACTGACGCTTCGTGCCGACGAACAGGATCGTGCCGCGGTTCGCTGCCAGCTGACGCACGTACTTCTGTGCGTCCGTGAACATCGGCAGCGTCTTTTCGAGGTTGATGATGTGAATCTTGTTGCGGTGACCGAAAATGAACGGAGCCATCTTCGGGTTCCAGAAGCGCGTCTGGTGACCGAAGTGGACACCCGCTTCCAGCATTTGGCGCATCGTAACTGCCATGTAAATTCTCCACGAGGGTTGGGTCTTAAGCCGGCTGCCGTACCGCCGCGCGAACCTGCCCCGAAGGGCGTCGAATTCTGCGCGGCCGGCACCCTGGTTGCGCCGGCTTGCGATTCGACACGTGCGAAATGCCCGTGCCGTAAGCCTTCCACCGCGATGCCGCCCCAAGACGGAGCGCATCGGCATTTGGATATCGACTTAGCCAAAGAGTATAGCACGCCGATTTGTCCGCTCTCAAGTCGCCCGCCACTTTCGCCAGCCGTGCGGCAGCCGGCCGGACAATCCGCGAAAACCCGCATCCGCGCGGGCGGCAGGGGCTGCGATACCCGCCATAAGGTGCGATAATCCGTCAATTCACCGTATTCCAGGCACACCTCGATGGCTATTACGCTCAAAAACGAACACGATATCGCCGAGATGCGCGTCGCCTGCCGTCTCGCGAGCGAAGTGCTCGACTTCATCACGCCGCACGTCGTCGCGGGCGTCACGACCGCCGAACTCGATCGCCTCTGCCACGAGTTCATGCTCAACGAACAGGGCACGGTCCCGGCGCCGCTGAACTACCAGCCGCCCGGCTACCCGCCGTACCCGAAGGCCACCTGCATCTCGGTCAACGACGTGATCTGTCACGGCATTCCCGGCGAGAAGGTGATCAAGAACGGCGACGCGCTGAACATCGACATCACCGTGATCAAGAACGGCTACTTCGGCGACACGAGCCGGATGTTCATCGTCGGCGAGGGTTCGATCCTCGCGAAGCGCCTCGTGCAGACCACCTATGAGTGCATGTGGCTCGGCATCGACCAGGTCAAGCCCGGCGCGCACCTCGGCGACATCGGCTACGCGATCCAGAAGCACGCGGAAGCGCAGGGCTACAGCGTCGTGCGCGAGTACTGCGGCCACGGCATCGGCACGGTGTTCCACGAGGATCCGCAGGTCGTCCACTACGGCCGTCCGGGCACGGGCATCGAACTGAAGGCCGGGATGATCTTCACGATCGAGCCGATGATCAACGCCGGCAAGCGCGACATCCGCACGATGCCCGACCAGTGGACGGTCAAGACGCGCGACCGCAGCCTGTCCGCGCAGTGGGAGCATACGGTGCTCGTCACCGAAACCGGCTACGAGGTGCTGACCGTGTCGGCCGGCACGCCGGCGCGCCCCGTGTTCGCGCAACCGGCCGCCGCGGTCTGAGCGCCGTCGCGCCAGCCCGCCCCGCCCGCACCTGACCGGCCGCCCATGAACGCTCACGCAGCCCCCTCGCCCGAAGCGCTGTCGCGGCGCGCCGAATTCAAGGCCGCCAAGACGGAGATGCTCGAGCGCTTTCGCCGCGCGACGAACGTCGCGGCGCTGATGCACGCGCTGTCGAAACTCACCGACGACGCACTCAAGCGCGTGTGGGACGACTGCGGGCTGCCCGCGACGCTGGCGCTCGTCGCCGTCGGCGGCTACGGGCGCGGCGAACTCGCGCCCCATTCCGACGTCGACATCCTCGTCTTGCTGCCCGATGCGCACGACCCGGCGCTCGACCCGCGCATCGAGCGCTTCATCGGGATGGCGTGGGATCTCGGCGTCGAGATCGGCAGCAGCGTGCGCACGGTCGCGCAGTGCATCGAGGAGGCGTCGCAGGACGTCACGGTGCAAACGTCGCTGCTGGAAGCACGCCGCATCGTCGGCAGCACCGCGCTGTTCGAGCGTTTCACGGTGCGCTACCACGAGGCACTCGACGCCCGCGCGTTCTTCACCGCGAAGGTGCTCGAGATGCGCCAGCGCCACGCGAAGTTCCAGGACACGCCGTACAGCCTCGAACCGAACGTGAAGGAAAGCCCCGGCGGGCTGCGCGACCTGCAGACGATCCTGTGGATTGCGCGCGCGGCCGGCTTCGGCAGCAGCTGGCGCGAACTCGACACGCGCGGTCTCATCACCGAGCGCGAAGCGCGCGAGCTGCGCCGCAACGAAGGCTTCCTGAAGACGCTGCGCGCGCGGCTGCACGTGATCGCCGGCCGCCGCCAGGACATGCTCGTCTTCGACCTGCAGACTCAGGCCGCCGAAAGCTTCGGCTACCAGCCGACGCAGGCCAAGCGCGCGAGCGAACAGCTGATGCGCCGCTATTACTGGGCCGCGAAAGCCGTCACGCAGCTCGCGACGATCCTGATCCAGAACATCGAGGCGCAGCTCTTCCCCGCGACGAGCGGCATCACGCGCGTGCTGTCGCCCGACCGCTTCGTCGAGAAGCAGGGGATGCTCGAGATCGTCGACGACGGCGTGTTCGAACGGCATCCCGATGCGATCCTCGAAGCGTTCCTGCTGTACGAGACGACCCGCGGCGTGAAGGGCCTGTCCGCACGCACGCTGCGCGCGCTGTACAACTCGCGCGAAATCATGAACAACGTGTGGCGCCGCGATCCGCAGAACCGCCGCACGTTCATGATGATCCTGCAGCAGCCCGAAGGAATCACGCACGCGTTCCGGCTGATGAACCAGACGAGCGTGCTCGGCCGCTACCTGCTGAATTTCCGCCGCATCGTGGGCCAGATGCAGCACGACCTGTACCACGTGTACACGGTCGACCAGCACATCCTGATGGTGTTGCGCAACATCCGCCGCTTCGCGGTGGCCGAGCATGCGCACGAATACCCGTTCTGCAGCCAGTTGATCGGCAACTTCGAGCGCCCGTGGGTACTGTATGTCGCGGCACTGTTCCACGATATCGCGAAGGGCCGCGGCGGCGACCACTCGACGCTCGGGATGGCCGACGCGCGGCGCTTCTGCCGCGAACACGCGATCGCCGGCGACGACGCAGCGCTGATCGTGTGGCTCGTCCAGCATCACCTGACGATGAGCCAGGTCGCGCAGAAGCAGGACACGAGCGACCCCGAAGTCATCAAGCGCTTCGCCGAGCTCGTCGGCAACGAACGGCGCCTCACCGCGCTCTACCTGCTGACCGTCGCCGATATCCGCGGCACGAGCCCGAAAGTGTGGAACACGTGGAAGGGCAAGCTGCTCGAGGATCTGTACCGCGTCACGCTCGCGGTGCTCGGCGGCGCCAACCCCGACGCGCATTCGGAGCTGAAGTCGCGGCAGGAGCAGGCGCTCGCGCTGCTGCGCCTCGAGACCGTGCCCGACGATGCGCACCGCGCGCTGTGGGATCAACTCGACATCGGCTTCTTCCTGCGTCACGATGCAGCCGACATCGCATGGCAGACGCGTGTGCTGCACCGGCACGTGAACGCCGAAACCGCGATCGTCCGCGCGCGGCCGTCGCCGATCGGCGACGCGCTGCAGGTGCTCGTGTACGTGAAGGACCGCCCCGACCTGTTCGCGGGCATCTGCGCGTATTTCGACCGCAACGGGCTGTCGGTGCTCGACGCGCGCGTCAGCACGACGCGGCATGGCTATGCGCTCGACAACTTCATCGTCACGCAGACCGAACGCGACGTGCAGTACCGCGACATCGCGAATCTCGTCGAACAGCAGCTCGCGATGCGGCTCGCCGAAACCGCGCCGCTGCCGGAGCCGTCCAAGGGCCGCCTGTCCAGGCTGTCCCGAACGTTTCCGATCACGCCGCGCGTCGACCTGCGGGCCGACGAGCGAGGCCAGTACTACATCCTGTCCGTGTCCGCCAACGACCGGCCGGGCCTTCTCTATTCGATCGCGCGCGTGCTCGCCGAGCATCGGATCGGCGTCCATGCGGCGCGGATCAATACACTCGGCGAACGCGTCGAGGATATCTTCCTGCTCGCGGGCGCCGGCTTGTCCGACAACCGCCTGCAGATCCAGCTCGAAACCGAGTTGCTGCGTGCGATCGCAGTCTGAATGAATTCCAGCGTTTATGCGCACCAAATTGACCGTCAAGAATCCGCAGCCGGCGTCGCCGACCCGCGCACCTGTCCGCTCCGGCAGCCACGTCGCCCGCAAGGCGGTGCGCCCCGTCGGGCCGCCCGCAGGAGAAAAGCCGGCCCGCCCGAAGAAGGCGTCCCCGGCAGCCGCCGGCGAACGCACGTTCAAGCCGCGCGGTGCCGCGGGCGCCGAGCGCCCGGGCGCGGATCGTGCAACGGCCAAGCGTGCGCCGCGTGACGGCGGTGCCGAACGCAGCTATCGCGGCACCGACGGCAAACCTGCGGCACGTGGCGAGCGCGGCGAGTCCCGCCCGTATCGCGGCGCCGATGCCGGGCCGGCGGGCGATCGCCGCAGCGGCGACAAGCCGTTCAGCCGCGGCAAGCCCGACGCGCGACCGCCCCGTCGTGGCGACGACGATGCGCGACCGCGCCGTGCGGGTGCCGAAGGCGGCCCGCGCGCACCCTATCGCGACAACGCAGCCGGCGAAGGTGCGAAGCGCAGCTTCGGCGACCGCCGTACGTCGTCGGATCGCCCGCCCCGCCATAGCGATGACGATGCGCGACCGCGCCGTGCCGGTGCAGAAGGCGGCGCACGCGCGCCCTATCGTGACAACGCAGCCGGCGAAGGCGCGAAGCGCAGCTTCGGCGACCGCCGTACGTCGTCCGACCGCCCGCCCCGCCGTAGCGATGACGATGCACGACCGCGCCGTGCCGGTGCAGAAGGCGGCGCACGCGCACCCTATCGCGACAAGGCAGCCGGCGAAGGCGCGAAGGGCAGCTTCGGTGACCGCCGTACGTCGTCGGATCGCCCGCCCCGCCGTAGCGATGACGATACGCGACCGCGCCGTGCGGGTGCCGAAAGCGGCGCACGCGCACCCTACCGCGACAAGGCAGCCGGCGAAGGCGCGAAGGGCAGCTTCGGCGACCGCCGTACGTCGCCCGACCGCCCGCCCCGCCGTAGCGATGACGATGCGCGACCGCGCCGCTCAGGTGCTGAAGGCGGCGCACGCGCGCCCTATCGTGACAACGCAGCCGGCGAAGGCGCGAAGCGCAGCTTCGGTGACCGCCGTACATCGTCGGATCGCCCGCCCCGCCGTAGCGATGACGATGCACGACCGCGCCGCGCAGGTGCAGAAGGCGGCGCCCGCGCACCCTACCGCGACAAGGCAGCCGGCGAAGGCGCGAAGCGCAGCTTCGGCGACCGTCCGGCTCGCCCCGCACGCGACGGCGAGCGTGGCAGCACCGAGCGCCGCTCGTCCGGCGCGGGCCTGAAGGCCGCGCAACCCGTCAAGCGCCAGGCAGCCGACATCGATTACGGCGACGAAACGGGCCTGATGCGCCTGTCGAAACGGATGTCCGAGCTCGGTATGTGCTCGCGCCGCGAAGCCGACGAATGGATCGAAAAGGGCTGGGTGCTCGTCGACGGCGAACGCATCGATACGCTCGGCACCAAGGTACGCGCCGACCAGAAAATCGAGATCGACGAGCGCGCGAGCGCCGAGCAGGCCGCGCAGGTGACGATCCTGCTGCACAAGCCGGTCGGCTATGTGTCGGGTCAGGCGGAGGACGGCTATGAGCCCGCGGCCGTGCTGGTCACGCGCGCGAACCGCTGGAGCGGCGACCATTCGCCGCTGCGCTTCTCGCCGCAGCACCTGCACGCGCTCGCGCCGGCCGGCCGGCTCGATATCGATTCCACCGGCATGCTCGTGCTGACGCAGAACGGCCGGATCGCGAAGCAGCTGATCGGCGAGCAATCGGACATCGACAAGGAGTACCTGGTACGGGTGCGCTTCGGCGAACAGCTCATCGATATCGACCAGCACTTCCCCGCGGAATCGCTCGCGAAGCTGCGCCACGGCCTCGAGCTCGACGGCGTCGCACTGAAGCCCGCGATGGTGAGCTGGCAGAACGGCGAACAGCTGCGCTTCGTGCTGCGCGAAGGCAAGAAGCGCCAGATCCGCCGCATGTGCGAACTGGTCGGCCTCGAAGTGATCGGCCTCAAGCGCGTACGGATGGGCCGCGTGATGCTCGGCGCACTGCCGCAGGGGCAATGGCGCTATCTGTCGGCCGACGAGACGTTCTGACCGCGGGCACGTCACGTCCGCCACGCAATGAAAAAGCCCGCGCGAGCGGGCTTTTTTGCTTTCTGCGAGAAGCCGGGCAGTCAGTCGTCGGCAGCCGGATCGAGCCCCGGGAACAGCACCTCGGTGAAGCCGAAGCGCGTGAAGTCGGTGATCCGCATCGGATACAGCTTGCCGATCAGGTGATCGTATTCGTGCTGGACGACGCGTGCGTGAAAGCCGTCGGCGACGCGATCGATCTTCGCGCCGAACTGGTCGAAGCCGCTGTAGCGCACCTTCGCGTAGCGGCTGACGACGCCGCGCATGCCCGGCACCGACAGGCAGCCTTCCCAGCCCTCTTCCATGTCCGGCGGCAGGTACTCGATCTTCGGATTGATCAGTACGGTCTCGGGCACCGGCGGTGCATCCGGGTAGCGGTTGTTGTTGCCGAAGCCGAAGATGATGATCTGCAGCCCGATGCCGATCTGCGGCGCGGCCAGCCCGGCGCCGTTCGCATGGTGCATCGTCTCGAACATGTCCGCGACGATCTCGTGCAGTTCAGGTGTATCGAACCGCTCGACCGGTTCGGCGACTTCGAGCAGGCGCGGGTCGCCCATCTTCAGGATCTCGCGAATCATGGCGTATTGCCCTCCAGGAGTTGGTGCAGACCGTCTTCGTCCAGCACGGGGATGCCGAGTTCCTCGGCCTTCGCGAGCTTGCTGCCGGCTTCGGCGCCCGCGACCACGTAATCCGTCTTCTTCGATACCGAGCCGGCCACCTTCGCGCCCGCCGCTTCGAGCATCTCCTTCGCGGCATCGCGCGTGAGCGTCGGCAACGTGCCCGTCAGCACGACCGTCTTGCCGGCCAGCACGCCCTGCGGCGCCTTCGGCGCGGGCGGCCCTTCCGCCCAAGTGACCTTGCCCGGCGCGCGCAACTGCTCGATCACGGTCCGGTTGTGCTCCTCCGCGAAAAACTGGTGAAGCGACTCGGCGACGATCGGCCCGACATCGTTGACTTCGAGCAGTTCTTCGATCGACGCGTCCATGATCGGCGTCAGAGAGCCGAAATGCTTCGCGAGATCCTTCGCGGTCGATTCGCCGACATGACGGATGCCGAGCCCGTAGATGAAGCGCGCGAGCGTCGTGTGCTTCGCCTTCTCGAGCGAGTCGAGCAGATTCTGTGCGGACTTCTCGGCGAACCGGTCGAGCTCGGCGAGCGTCGCGAAGCCGAGATTGAACAGGTCGGCCGGCGTGCGCACGAGATTCAGCTCGACGAGCTGGTCGATGATCTTCTCGCCGAGCCCGTCGATGTCGAGCGCGCGGCGCTGCGCGAAGTGCCACAGCGCCTGCTTGCGCTGCGCCGGGCAGAACAGGCCGCCCGTGCAACGGGCGATCGCCTCGTCCGGCAGGCGCTCGATCTTCGAGCCGCACACCGGGCATTCGGTCGGCATCACGAATTCGGCCGCATCGGCCGGGCGTCGGTCGAGCAGCGCGCCGACGACCTCCGGAATCACGTCGCCCGCGCGCCGCACGATTACGGTGTCGCCGATCCGGATGTCCTTGCGGCGCACCTCGTCCTCGTTGTGCAGCGTCGCATTGGTCACGGTCGCGCCGCCGACGAACACGGGCTCGAGGCGCGCGACCGGCGTGATCGCGCCGGTTCGGCCGACCTGCACATCGATCGCGACGAGCTTCGTCAGCGCCTCCCGCGCGGGGAACTTGTGCGCGAGCGCGAAGCGCGGCGCGCGCGACACGAAGCCGAGCCGCTCCTGCTCGTCGCGCCGGTTGACCTTGTAGACGACGCCGTCGATGTCGTACGGCAGCGACTCGCGCTTCTCGCCGACCGTGCGGAAGAAGCCAAGCAGGCCTTCGGCGCCGTGCACGACCGCGCGCTCGCGGTTCACGGGCAGACCGAGCGACTCGTACCAGTCGAGCAGCGCGCTGTGCGTGTCGGGCATCGGCATCCCGTCGAGCACGCCGATCCCGTACGCGAAGAACGACAGCGGACGCTGCGCGGTAATCTTCGAGTCGAGCTGGCGCAGGCTGCCGGCCGCCGCGTTGCGCGGGTTCGCGAATTCGCGCTGCTCGGCCGCGCGCTGGCGTTCGTTCAGGCGTGCGAAATCGCGCTTGAACATCAGCACCTCGCCGCGCACGTCGAGCATGGCCGGCACGTTCTTGCCCTTCAGCTTCAGCGGAATCGAGCGGATCGTGCGCACGTTCTCGGTCACGTCCTCACCCGTCGTCCCGTCACCGCGCGTCGACGCCTGCACGAACACGCCTTGCTCGTAGCGCAGCGAGATCGCGAGGCCGTCGAACTTCAGTTCGCACGCGTATTCGACGGGTTCCGTCACCGAGCCGGCGAGATCGGTCGTCTTGTCGAGCGCGTCGGCAACGCGCTTGTCGAACGCGGCGATGTCCTCGTCGGCGAAGCCGTTGTTCAGCGACAGCATCGGCGCGTCGTGGACAACCGGCGTGAAACCGCCGGCCGCCTCGCCGCCGACGCGCTGCGTCGGCGAATCGGGCGTCACGAGTTCGGGATGGTCGGTTTCGAGCTGCTGCAGTTCGCGGAACAGCCGGTCGTATTCGGCGTCGGGCAGATCCGGCTGGTCGAGCACGTAATAGGCGTAGTTCGCCCGCTCGAGTTGGTCGCGCAGCCACGCGGCGCGCGCGTCGGGCTGGCTGGCTGGCGGTTCGGCTTGGGTTCGGGCCATGCTGGCGGCAGATTCGTTCTGAGAAAATCGGATGCCCGATTATCTCAGTTTGACGCCGCGGCGGGGCGTGCAATGCGTGCCCGATGAGCGTGCTGCAGCGCACCCGGAAAGGTGTGCGCTGCAGCGATGAACGGCGGCGCCGAAGCCCGCCGCCCGCTCCTTCGCGTTACTGGCTGAAGAGGCGGCGCGTGACCGGCGAACCGGCCGGAATGCCGGCTTCCTCGAGCTTCGCGTACAGCTTCATCAACTGCTGCTCGATCGCCAGCAGCGTCGACTCCGGCAGCGGCCGGCGCGAATCGTCGACGACCCGTGCGCCGATCCGTTCCGACAGCGACTTCGCGTAATCGCACATCAGCCGGAACGGCAGGATGTCCTCTTCGGCGACCGGCACGTCGAGCACCAGCGTGATCATGTTGCCGCCCTTGTACGTGAGGTCGTCACGCAGGAAGTTCGTGTCGCCGAACTGCAGCATGAACACGGGGTTCTGCTTCGCGTCGAGCTTCACGAAGCGCGTGCCGTCGCGCGACAGCAGCAACCCGTCCTGCGACGCGACCGCCTGCACGTAGTTCGCCGACCACGGTGCGCCGTCCGACATCACGTTGATCGACAGTTGTGCGTCGCACTGCGCGGCGAACGCGTCGAGCTCGCGCGCCATCGCCACCGTCTCCATCATGTCCGGAAATTCCGGCGCGCCGTCGATCGCGTCGGCGAACTGCTGGACGCCCGTCACGAATTCGGAGAACTCGAGCTCGTTCAGCGCACCGCCGCGGTTCGCGAGCTGCGCGGCCGCGCGCAGTTCGTCGTAGCGCACGCCGTTCTGCAGCAGCTCCCATTGGCCGCCTTCCGGCTTGCCTTCGATATGCACGGGCTTGCTGCCCGCGCGGCGCAGCCGCTGCGCGACCGGCAGGATCTTGTCGCCCGGCAGCGGCCCGGCGAGACGGATCGGCACGATGCAGTCGATCCGGCGATCGACGATCGCGGGCGGCGCCGACGAGATCGTCGTCGCGGCCGGCAGCACGGGTTCGGTCGGCTCGGCCGCCTCGGCGGGCGCTTCGTGCACGGCGGCAGTCACCGTGCCTTCACCGGCAGCCGGCTCCGTCGACTCGGGCGGCATATCGACGCCGGTCGCCTCGGCCTGCAGATCGGCCGGCATATCGGCAGGCGCCGCGCCGCCGAACGTCGGCTCGACGCGCGAAACTTCAGCCGGCGTGGCAGTCGCCGCGGCCGGTGCCGCGGGCTCGCGACGCACCGGCTGACGCACCGGCTCGATGAACGGCAACTCTTCGTCGCGCTCGGGGCGGTTCATCGCCTCGGCCGCTTCCTCCGGCATCGGACGCGGCATCCTGCGCCGCACCTTCGCGCCCTGCCATGCGTTGTAGACCACGACGCCGCCCACCACGACAGCGCCCGCGCCGATCAAACCGAGTGTCAACTCGTCCATGCATGCTCCATCAGCAATTCTTTTTCGTCGGGACCGCGAACGGGCGCCCATGCGCCGCGCGAACGCGATCCGGTTTCGTCAAACGTCAATTCTGGGCAAAACCCGCGGCGGTTTCCATGTCCACCGCAACGATCCGCGACACGCCCTGCTCCTGCATCGTCACGCCGATCAGTTGCTGCGCCATCTCCATCGCGATCTTGTTGTGCGAGATGAACAGGAACTGCGTCTTTTCGGACATCGCGCGCACGAGATTCGCGAACCGTTCGGTGTTCGCGTCGTCGAGCGGCGCGTCGACCTCGTCGAGCAGACAGAACGGCGCCGGGTTCAGCTGGAACATCGCGAACACCAGCGCGGTCGCGGTCAGCGCCTTCTCGCCGCCCGACAGCAGGTGGATCGTCGCGTTCTTCTTGCCGGGCGGCTGCGCCATCACCTGTACGCCGGCATCGAGGATCTCGTCGCCCGTCATGATCAGCCTCGCCTGGCCACCGCCGAACAGGCGCGGGAACAGGTCGCTGAAATGACGGTTGACCTCGTCGAAGGTGCCCTGCAGCAGCGTGCGGGTTTCCTGGTCGATCTTGTGGATCGCGTCCTCGAGCGTCGTGATCGCATCGATCAGGTCGGCCGACTGCGCGTCGAGGAACACCTTGCGCTCGCTCGCGGCCTTCAGCTCGTCGAGCGCGGCCATGTTCACCGGGCCGAGCGCGTTGATCGCGTTGTTGAGCCGCGTGACCTCGCCCTGCAGGTACGACGGTTTCAGGTCCGGCGTCAGCTTCGCGGACAGCGCGGCCTCGTCGACCTCGGCCGTCGCGAGCTGCTCGGCAAACTGCTCGACGGACAGGCGCGCGGCCTGCTCCTTCAACTGCAATTCGGTGATGCGGTCGCGCAGCGGCTGCAGCGAGCGCTCGGCGACGAGGCGCTGCTCGTCCGACGCGCGCAGCTTCGCGGTCAGGTCGTCGAGCTCGATCCGCGCGGCCTGCAGCGCTTCTTCCTTCACCGCGCGAATCTCGAGCGCGTCCTGCAGGCCCGTGTGCGCGGTCTGCTCGTTGATCGTCTCGAGTTCGGCGCGCACGTCTTCCAGCGACGCGGCGACGCGCTCGCTCTGCTCGTGCGCGACCTGGATGCTGCGCTTGAGCTCGTCGATCCGGGTCACCGCGTTGCGCGCGGCGAAACGCGCGTCGTTCGCGCCGCGCTCCAGGTCACGCGCTTCCTGACGCGCCTGCGTCAGCGATTCGTCGAGCGATTCGAACGCGAGCTGGTTGTCCTCGAAGCGCGCCTGCAGTTCCGCGAGTTCGCCGTCGAAGCGCTCGAAATTCGCTTCCGACTCCGCGCGCAGCGCGCGCTGCTCCTCGATCTGCGCGCCGATTTCCTCGAGTTCCTCGCGGATCTGCGTGCTGCGCTGCGTGTAACGTTCATGCGCCTGCGCGAGCTTCAGCACGTCCATCTGCAGCGCGTGCACGCGCTGCGTCGCGCGCTCGGCCTGCGCGCGCACGTCGCCGAGCGCCTGCGTGGCCTGCGTGTGCGCGGCTTCCGCGCGCACGGCGGCCGTACGCGCCTCGTCGGCGAGCAGCGCCTGCGCACGCACCTGGCGCGTCAGGTTTTCGATTTCCTGCTGGCGGGCCAGCATCCCGGCCTGCTCCGAATCGGCCGCATAAAGCTGCACGCCGACACGCGTGACGATATGGCCGGCCTTGACGACGAACGCGCCGCCCGCCGGCAACTGCGTGCGCGTCGCGAGCGCCTGCGCGACGTCGTCGGCGACATACACGTTGCCGAGCCAGTCGTTCAGCACCGCGCGAATGCCGGCGTCGTCGATACGCACGAGCGACAGCACGGGGCGCAGCCCGGCCAAGGCCGCCGGCGGTTCGCCGGCCGGGGGCGGCGCGTAGAACGCGAGCTTCGCGGGCGGCGCATCGGTCGCGAACGCCTTCACCCAGTCGAGATTCGACACTTCGAGCGCGGCGAGGCGCTCGCGCAACACGGCCTCGAGCGCCGCTTCCCAACCCGCTTCGACGTGCAGCTTCTTCCACAGGCGCGGCAGCGCGCCAAGCTCGTGCTTGTCGAGCCACGGCTGCACCTTGCCTTCCGTCTGCACGTTTTCCTGCAACTGCTTCAGCGCGGCAAGGCGCGCCTCGAGCTGGTGGATCTGCGCGGCTTCGGCCTGCACGCGCTCCTGCGCGGCGCGGCGCTCGCCATCGAGACGCGGCACCGTTTCCTGCGCGTCGGCGAGGCGCGCCTGCGCTTCGGCGAGGATCTCTTCCTGCTCGGCGAGCTGCATGCGCAGCTCTTCGAGCTGGACTTCGTCCGGCGCGTCGAGCCCGCCCGCTTCGCTCTTCAGGCGCTCATGGCGCTGCTGAAGCTGCTGGAGCTGCTGGTCGGCGTTGCGCTGGTGCGCGGCTTCGAGCTTCAGCGACTGTTCGGTCTGCGCGATCCGCGCGCGCTCGTCGTTGAGCTGCGCCTGCGCGTCGCGCCACTTCGCTTCGAGCGCCGGCAGCGCGTCGTGCTTCGCGGCTGCGTTGTCGTCGGCGAGCGCGGCCTTCTCGTCGGCCATCGCGCGCGCCTCTTCGGCGTCCTCGAGCTCGTCCTGCGATTTCTCGGCCTGCGCGCGCCATTGCTCGCGCTGCGCGTTCAGCGCGGCGATCTGCGCCTGCACGCGATTGCGCGATTCGACGATGAACTTGATCTCGGCTTCAAGGCGGCTCACTTCGGCATTCGCCTCGTAGAGCGAACCCTGCGCGCCCTGCATCGCATCGCTCGCCGAGTAATGCGCGACGCGCAGCGTCTCGAGCTGCGACTCGACCTCGCGCAGCTTCGCCGTCTGCGCCTCGAGGTCGATCTGCCCCTGTTCGATCGCGCGCTGCTGCCTCTGCTGTTCGCCGGCGGCCTCGTTCTTGCGCAGCAGCCACAACAGGCGCTGCTTCTCCTCGCCGTCGGCGACGAGTTCCTTGTACTTGGTCGCGACGACGGCCTGCGCCTCGAGCTTCTCGAGGTTCGCACCGAGTTCGCGAACGATGTCCTCGACGCGCGTCAGGTTCTCGCGCGTGTCGTGCAGGCGGTTCTCGGTCTCGCGGCGGCGTTCCTTGTACTTCGATACGCCCGCGGCTTCCTCGAGGAACACGCGCAGCTCTTCCGGCTTCGCCTCGATGATCCGCGCGATCATGCCCTGCCCGATGATCGCGTACGCACGCGGCCCGAGGCCCGTGCCGAGGAAGATGTCCTGGATGTCGCGGCGGCGCGCCGGCAGGTTGTTGATGTAGTAGCTCGACGTGCCGTCGCGCGTCAGCACGCGCTTCACGGCGATCTCGCCGTACTGGCCCCACTGCCCGGCCGCACGGCCGTCGGAGTTGTCGAAGATCAGTTCGACGCTTGCCCGGCTGCCGGGCTTGCGGGCGGTCGAGCCGTTGAAGATCACGTCCTGCATCGACTCGCCGCGCAGCTCGGAGGCGCGCGACTCGCCGAGCACCCAGCGCACGGCATCGATGATGTTGGACTTGCCGCACCCGTTCGGGCCCACCACGCCGACAAGCTGGCCCGGAACCTGGAAATGCGTGGGATCGACAAAGGATTTGAAGCCAGCGAGTTTGATCGAGCTCAGACGCACGGCGGTATCGGATGTGAAGAAGGTGTGAAACGGACGGGGCCGCGCTGCGCGGGGCCGGACGGCCCATGCGCGCGACGCGCCCCGGAATTCAAAAACGGGGCCGCGCGCATACAGCGTTGGGCCCCGCAAACGGCTTCCATCATACCATCGCGCGTGCGCCGTCCCGACCGTCGCCGGGTTTGTCCGGTGCCGGCGCGGCACGATGGACCCGGCTCGACAGCAGCGTCGCCAGCACGATGCACACGCCGCCCGCCCACTCGCGCGCGGTCGGCAGCTCGTTCGCGAACACCCACGCCGACAGCGCGGTGATCACGATCTCGAACAGCATGATGATCGACGCGCGGTTCGCCGGCACGCGCGCCAGGCCGTATTGCACGAGCAGGTTGTTCACCGCCATCGTCACGCCGATCGCGCCGATGATCAGCGCGGCGACCCCGAGCTGGCCGCCCGCCGGCACGGCCGGCAGCCCTTCGAACAGCGACGCGATCGCGCCGAACACCGCGGCGCCGCCGAACAGCGTCGCGGTACGCATCTCCGCGCGCATCCCGGGCAGCTCGCGGCTCGCCTTGATCACGAGCACGTTGCTCATCGCGAAGCTCAGCCCGGCCGCGAGACCGGCCCATTCGGCCGGATTGGCCGGCAGCGGCAAGCCGAGCTTCGGCGACCACAGCATCAGCATCGCGCCGCCGATCGACAGCGCCGCCAGCCCCGCACCGGCCCAGGTCAGCCGCTCGCGCAGCAGGAAATGCGCGTAGATCGCGGTCCAGGCGGGGGTCAGGTAGAACAACAGCATCACGCGCAGCACCTCGCCGTGGATCGTGCCCCACACGAACCCGAGGTTCGTCACGCCGGCCGTCACCGCGATGCCGGGCAGCACCCAGTGCCAGCGCAGCGTCGCGATCGTGCGGTGCCGCGCGACGATCACGAACAGGAACGCGACGAGGCTCGTCAGCGCGCTCGCCAGCGTGCCCGTCACGCCGAGCGACGCGAGGATCCGCAACGGATACCAGATCAGGCCCCATACCGATGCGCCGATCAGGATCGCCAGCGTCGGCAGGCTGCCGCGTACCGCGTTATTCATTTGGTTCAATACCCTTTATTCGACCGGCCCGGCCGCCGCTCCGGCGGGCCGTGACCGCAGTCCATCACGCTATAATCATCCGTTGCGACCCGCGCGCCGTCGGCGCCCGTTCGCAGCCGCGCGGCGCGCCCGCCGCTTCTTTCGCTCCAACCGGCCGCGATGGCCGCTTCGCCCGTGAACCCTCGACTCGACTCGCTCCAGCCCTATCCCTTCGAAAAGCTGCGCGCCCTGTTCAAGGACGTGACGCCCACCGGCGCCCTCAAACCGATCAGCTTCGGCATCGGCGAGCCCAAGCACCCGACCCCGGCGCTGATCCGCGACGCCGTGGTGGCCGCGCTCGACGGCCTCGCGTCGTATCCGGCCACCGCCGGCTCGGACGCGCTGCGCACGTCGATCGCGCACTGGCTCGAGCGCCGCTACGGGCTGCCGGCGATCGACCCGGCCACGCAGGTGCTGCCCGTGTCGGGGTCGCGCGAGGCGCTGTTCTCGCTCGCGCAGACCGTGATCGACGCGCGTCCGTCCGAGCTGGGCGAGAAGGCGATCGTACTCTGTCCGAATCCTTTCTATCAAATTTACGAAGGCGCGGCGCTGCTGGCCGGTGCCGAACCCTATTTCGCGAACAGCGACCCGGCCCGCAACTTCGCGTGCGACTACGCGGCCGTGCCCGACGAAGTCTGGGCGCGCACGCAACTGCTATACGTGTGCTCGCCGGGCAACCCGACGGGCGCCGTGCTGACGCTCGACGACTGGCGCGAGCTGTTCGCGCTGTCCGACCGCCACGGTTTCGTGATCGCATCCGACGAGTGCTATTCGGAAATCTATTTCGACGAAGCGGCGCCGCCGCTCGGCGGTCTCGAGGCCGCGCACCGCCTCGGCCGCGGCTTCGAGCGCCTCGTGATGCTGTCGAGCCTGTCGAAGCGCTCGAACGTGCCCGGCATGCGCTCGGGTTTCGTCGCCGGCGACGCGGCGCTGCTGAAGAAATTCCTGCTGTACCGCACGTACCACGGCGCGGCGCTGTCGCCGGTCTGGCAGCACGCGAGCATCGCCGCGTGGAACGACGAGGCGCACGTGCGCGAGAACCGTGCGCTGTACCTGCAGAAGTTCAAGACGGTCACGCCGATGCTCGCCGACGTGATCGACGTGAAACTGCCCGATGCCGCGTTCTACCTGTGGGCCAACGTGTCGCGCACCGGGCTGTCGGACACCGAGTTCGCCCGCCGCCTGTACGCCGACTATAATGTGACGGTTCTGCCCGGCTCGTACCTGGCGCGCGACGCGCACGGCACCAACCCGGGCCGCGATTTCATCCGGATCGCGCTCGTCGCGGGCACCCCCGAATGCGTCGAGGGCGCGCAACGCATCGTCGATTTCTGCCGGGCTCTCGCGCGGTAAAACGTCCATCCCGATCAATTCCACCCCATCTCCTGCGAAAACGAACATGTCGCAACAACTTCAGCAAATCATCGATACCGCCTGGGAAAACCGCGCCGAGCTGTCGCCGAAGGCCGCACCGGCCGACGTCCGCGAAGCCGTTGCTCACGCGATCGAGCAGCTCGACCGCGGCGCGCTGCGCGTCGCCGAGAAAATCGACGGCAACTGGACCGTGCACCAGTGGCTGAAGAAGGCCGTGCTGCTGTCGTTCCGCCTGGAAGACAACGCACCGATGCCGGCCGGCGGCTACTCGCAGTTCTACGACAAGGTGCCGTCGAAGTTCGCGAACTACACGGCCGAAGACTTCGCCGCGGGCGGCTTCCGCGTCGTCCCGCCGGCCATCGCTCGCCGCGGCTCGTTCATCGCGAAGAACGTCGTGCTGATGCCGTCGTACACCAACATCGGCGCGTACGTCGACGAAGGCACGATGGTCGACACGTGGGCCACGGTCGGTTCGTGCGCGCAGATCGGCAAGAACGTGCACCTGTCGGGCGGCGTCGGCATCGGCGGCGTGCTCGAGCCGCTGCAGGCGAACCCCGTCATCATCGAAGACAACTGCTTCATCGGCGCGCGCTCGGAAGTCGTCGAAGGCGTGATCGTCGAGGAAAACTCGGTGATCTCGATGGGCGTGTACCTCGGCCAGAGCACGAAGATCTACGACCGCGAGACGGGCGAAGTCAGCTACGGCCGCATCCCGGCCGGCTCGGTCGTCGTCGCCGGCAACCTGCCGTCGAAGGACGGCTCGCACAGCCTGTACTGCGCGGTCATCGTCAAGAAGGTCGATGCAAAGACGCGCGCGAAGGTCGGCCTGAACGAGCTGCTGCGAGGCGACTGATGGCGAAGCCGCACACCGTGGTCGTCTACGGCATCCCGAACTGCGACACCGTGAAGAAGGCCCGCGTGTGGCTCGACGATCACGGCGTCGAATTCGAGTTTCACGATTTCAAGAAGCTCGGCGTCAGCGCGCCGCTGCTTGAAGACTGGCTGAAGGACGTGTCGCTCGACGCGCTCGTGAACAAGCGCGGCACCACGTGGCGCGGCCTGGGCGATGCGATGAAGGCGGCCGCCGAAACGAAGGCCGGCGCCGTCGCGCTGATGATCCACAAGCCGTCGGTCATCAAGCGTCCCGTGCTCGTCGTCAACGGCCGCGTGAAATCGCTCGGCTTCGCGGCTGATCAATACGCGTCGCTGTTTGCCGCATAGGGCCGCCCGCGCTGCGCCTGTCGGCGCAGCCCGACGTCTTGTCGCTGCCGGCCACCGTGCCGGCATTTTTTATCGAAAGTGGTCCGAACCATGTCCGCCACCCTAGCCCTTACCGAACAGCTGATCGCCCGCGCGTCCGTGACGCCCGACGACCAGCATTGCCAGCAGATCATGACCGAGCGCCTCACCGCGCTCGGCTTCGAATGCGAGACCATCGCGTCGCACGGCGTGACCAACCTGTGGGCCGTCAAGCGCGGCGCCGACGGCCGCGACGGCAAGCTGCTCGCGTTCGCGGGTCACACCGACGTCGTGCCGACCGGCCCGCTCGAGCAGTGGACCTCGCCGCCGTTCATTCCCGCCCATCGCGACGGCAAGCTATACGGCCGCGGCGCGGCCGACATGAAGACGTCGCTCGCGGCGTTCGTCGTCGCGGCCGAGGAATTCGTCGCGGCCCATCCCGGCCACCGCGGCGCGATCGCGTTCCTGATCACGAGCGACGAGGAAGGCCCGGCCACCGACGGCACCGTGAAGGTCGTCGAACTGCTGCAGGCGCGCGGCGAACGCGTCGACTTCTGCATCGTCGGCGAGCCGACGTCGACCGCCGAGCTCGGCGACGTCGTCAAGAACGGCCGCCGCGGATCGATGTCGGGCGAACTGGTCGTCAAGGGCGTGCAGGGCCACATCGCGTATCCGCACCTCGCGAAGAACCCGATCCACTTGCTCGCGCCGGCGCTCGCCGAGCTCGCGGCCGAGCAGTGGGACGAAGGCAACGAATACTTCCCGCCGACCACCTGGCAGGTGTCGAACCTGCACGCCGGCACCGGCGCGACCAACGTGATCCCCGGCCACGCCGACCTGCTGTTCAACTTCCGTTTCTCGACCGCCAGCACGGTCGAGGGCCTGCAGGCACGCGTGCACGCGATCCTCGACAAGCATGGCCTCGAATACACGCTGAAGTGGTCGGTGAGCGGCCTGCCGTTCCTCACGCCGCGCGGCGAGTTGTCGGGCGCGCTGGAAAACGCGATCCATACCGAGACCGGCATCACGACCGAGCTGTCGACGACGGGCGGCACGTCGGACGGCCGCTTCATCGCGCGCATCTGTCCGCAGGTGATCGAGTTCGGCCCGCCGAACGGCAGCATCCACAAGATCGACGAGCACATCGAGGTGCGCTTCGTCGACCCGCTGAAGAACGTGTACCGCCGCGTGCTCGAACAACTGATCGCCTGATGGAGCCTCGCATGACGACACCTTTTGTAACTGTTCGCGACCTGCTGCGCTACGCAGTCACGCGCTTCTCGAAGGCGAAACTCGCGTTCGGCCACGGCTCCGACAACGCGTACGACGAAGCGGCCTACCTCGTGCTGCGCACGCTCGAGCTGCCGCTCGACACGCTCGAGCCGTTCCTCGACGCACGGCTGCTGCCCGACGAAATCGCGGCCGTGCTCGCGGTGATCGAGCGGCGCGCGACCGACCGCGTGCCGGCCGCGTACCTCACGCATGAAGCCTGGATGCATGGCCACCGCTTCTACGTCGACGAACGCGTGATCGTGCCGCGCTCGTTCATCGGCGAACTGCTCGACGACGGGTTGCAGCCGTATGTCGCCGATCCCGAGCAGGTTGGCGCGGTGCTCGAACTGTGCACGGGCTCCGGCTGCCTCGCGATCCTGGCGGCGAGCGCGTTCCCGAACGCCGAGATCGACGCAGTCGACCTGTCCGACAAGGCACTCGAGGTGGCCGAGATCAACGTGCGCGACTACGGCCTCGAAGACCGCGTCGCACTGCACCGCGGCGACCTCTACGCGCCGCTGCCCGCGTTCCGCACCGATCCCGGCGCACGCTACGACGTGATCCTGACGAACCCGCCGTACGTGAACGCGTCGTCGATGGCCGCGCTGCCGCCCGAATACCGGCACGAGCCGGAAATGGCACTCGCAGGCGGCGACGACGGGATGGACATCGTGCGACGCATCGTCGCCGAAGCGCATCGCTGGCTGCATGACGACGGCGTGCTCGTCGTCGAGATCGGCAACGAGCGCGAGCACGTCGAAGCCGCGTTCGGCGGCCTCGAACTCACGTGGCTGCCCACCAGCGCGGGCGACGACACCGTGTTCCTGATCCAGGCATCGGACCTGCCGCGCAAGGCCTGAGCCCCCGGCTCCCCAACCGTGCGGCGCACCGCTGCGCCGCACGGTTGGGTAAGATGCGCGTAGGCGGCCGTCGCGCCGCACGACCTCAGGAGTCCGTCACGCGCCCATGACCCTCGACTGGCTACATCTCGGCACCCTGATCCTGACCATCCACGTGCTCGGGATCGTCGCGGCGTGCCACGCGATCATGAACACGCGCACGTCGCAAGGCGCGATCGCATGGGCCGTCTCGCTCGCGGCCATGCCGTACCTGACGCTCATTCCGTACCTGTTCCTCGGCCGCAGCAAGTTCTCCGGCTACGTCGACGCGCGGCGCCACGAGCTGGAAATGTTGCGCATGCACACACCGCGCTCTCCCTGGCCCAGCACCGATGCGACCGACGGGCCGGCCGCCGACGCGCTCGGCCAGGCTGCCGTGCTCGCGCTCACGCGGCTCGGCGGCATGCCGTTCCTCGGCGGCAATTCGGTGCGCACGCTCGTGAACGGCGACGCGACGTTCTCGGCGATCCTGTCGGCGATCGACGCCGCGCGCGACTACGTGGTCGTCCAGTTCTTCATCGTGCGCGACGATGCGCTCGGCCAGATGCTGCGCGACTCGCTGCTCGCACGCGCGGCGGCCGGCGTGCGCTGCTGCCTGCTGTACGACAGCATCGGCAGCTTCGACCTGCCGCACAGCTACGTCGACACGCTGCGCCGGGGCGGCGTCGAGGTTCATCCGTTCGCGACCAACCGGACGTTCGTCAACCGCTTCCAGCTGAACTTCCGCAACCATCGCAAGATCGTCGTCGTCGACGGCAATCGCGCGTTCGTCGGCGGGCACAACGTCGGCGTCGAATATCTCGGCGCGAAGCCGCGCCTGTCGCCCTGGCGCGATACGCACATCGAGATACGCGGCCCCGTGGTCGCGAGCATCCAGTACGTGTTCGCCGAAGACTGGCACTGGGCGACGCAGAAGCTGCCGCCGCTCGCGCTGCCGCCGCCCGCGCAGCCCGGCGACAACATGCATTGCCTCGCGGTGCCGATGGGGCCGGCCGACAAGCAGGAAACCGGCTCGCTGTTCTTCGTCGAGGCGATCAACGCCGCGCGCGAGCGGGTCTGGATCACCACGCCCTACCTCGTCCCCGACGAAGCCGTGATCGCCGCGCTGAAGCTCGCCGTGATGCGCGGCGTCGACGTGCGCATCCTGATCCCGAGCCGGCGCGATCACTACGTGGTATTCGAGGCATCGAGGCTGTACGCACGCGACCTGGTCGATGCAGGCGTCAAGGTGTTCCGCTACCGGCCGGGCTTCCTGCACCAGAAGGTCGTACTGATCGACCGCATCGCGGCAGCGATCGGCAGCGCGAATCTCGACAACCGCTCGTTTCGCCTCAATTTCGAGATCATGGTGCTGACCGTCGACCGCGCATTCGCCGACGAGGTCGAGACGATGCTCGATGCCGACTTCGCGCAAGCGTACGAGGTCGATGCGAACGAATACCGCCAGTCGCCCGCATGGCGGCGCATCGCGATGCACGTCGCGCGGCTGTTCGCGCCGATCCTGTAACGGCCGGGACGACGGCGGCGTCCGTGCAATCGGCACCGACGCCGCGAACGCCGTCGGCAGCCGTCACAACAGCTTGTCGATATCCGCGGCGATTTCGTCGGGTTTGGTCGACGGCGCGTAGCGCTTGACGATGCGCCCTTCGCGGTCGATCAGGAATTTCGTGAAATTCCACTTGATCGCCTTGAGGCCGAGAATGCCGGGCGCCTCGTCGGTCAGGTAGCGGTACAGCGGATGCGCATGGTCGCCCTTCACGTCGATCTTCGCGAACATCGGGAACGTGACGCCGTAATTGCGCTCGCAGAACGTGCCGATCTGCGCGGCGTCGCCGGGCTCCTGCTTGCCGAACTGGTTGCACGGGAAGCCGAGCACGAAGAAGCCGCGCGCGGCGTACTGGTCGTACAGCTTCTGCAGGCCCGCGTACTGCGGCGTGAAACCGCACTCGCTGGCGGTGTTGACGATCAGCAGCACCTTGCCGCGATACGCGTCGAGCGAGGCCGGCGCACCGGCGAGCGTCTCTGCGCTGAACGAATACAGGGTGGACATCGGGCACTCCTTTTACGAAACCGGATCGACGTGGAGTCTAGGCGAAATTTCACCGTTGCGGCATCCGCCGAGCGGCCGATGTCCGGTGCGGGCGGCGCGCAGTCTAGAATAGCGGTTTTGGCCAGTCATTTCCGCCGTGATCCGTTTCAATCAGTTCAGCCTTGCGCGCGGCACCAAGCCGCTGTTCGACTCGACCTCGTTCGTGCTCAATCCCGGCGAGAAAGCCGGCCTGATCGGCGCGAACGGCGCCGGCAAGTCGACGCTGTTCGCGGTTCTGCGCGGCGAGCTGCACTCGGACGCCGGCGATTTCTCGATGCCGCCGTCGTGGCGGATCGCCCATGTGTCGCAGGAAACGCCCGCCGTCGATCGCTCGGCGCTCGACTACACGCTCGACGGTGATGCCGCGCTGCGCGAGATCGAGGCACGCATCGCCGCCGCTTCCGCCGCGCATGACGGCGCCGCCGAAGCCCACGCGCACGCGGCATTCGCCGACGCCGACGGCTACACCGCGCCCGCCCGCGCCGAGGCGCTGCTGCTCGGCCTCGGCTTCACGCTTGCACAGACGCGCGAATCCGTCGCCAGCTTCTCCGGCGGCTGGCGCATGCGCCTGAACCTCGCGCAAGCGCTGATGTGCCGCTCCGACCTGCTGCTGCTCGACGAACCGACGAACCACCTCGACCTCGACGCGATCGTCTGGCTCGAAGACTGGCTGCACCGCTATCCCGGCACGCTCGTCGTGATTTCGCACGACCGCGAATTCCTCGATTCGATCTGTAACGTCACGCTGCATCTGGAAAACCGCCAGGT
This sequence comes from Burkholderia catarinensis, assembly GCF_001883705.2. Lineage (GTDB taxonomy): Bacteria > Pseudomonadota > Gammaproteobacteria > Burkholderiales > Burkholderiaceae > Burkholderia > Burkholderia catarinensis. Next base: position 173,984 of record NZ_MDEQ02000004.1, on the reverse strand, counting down.
GAAGCGCTACGGCGGCAACTACTCGCAATTCGAAGTGCTGCGCGCGCAGCAACTGGCGCTGCAGCAAAACGCATACGAAAAGCAGCAGAAGACGATCGAGCACCTGCAGAGCTTCGTCGACCGCTTCAAGGCCAAGGCCACCAAGGCCAAGCAGGCACAAAGCCGGATGAAGGCGCTCGAGAAGATGGAGCTGATCGCGCCCGCGCACATCGCGTCGCCGTTCACGTTCGAATTCCGCACGCCCGACGCCGCGCCGAACCCGATGATGGTGATGGAAGACGTCCGCTGCGGCTACCACGCCGACGACGGCGCGGAAATCCCGATCGTCGAGCGCGTGGCGCTGTCGATCCAGAACGGGCAGCGCATCGGCCTGCTCGGCGCGAACGGACAGGGCAAGTCGACGCTGATCAAGACGCTCGCCGGCACGCTCGCGCCGCTGTCGGGCCACGTCCGCGACGGCAAGGGGCTGACGATCGGCTATTTCGCGCAGCACCAGCTCGAAACGCTGCGCGAGGACGATTCTCCGCTCGCTCATCTGGCGCGGCTCGCGCCCGACACGCGCGAGCAGGAGCTGCGCGACTTCCTCGGCGGCTTCAATTTCTCGGGGGACATGGCGACGAGTGCCGTCGGCCCGTTCTCGGGCGGCGAGAAAGCGCGCCTCGCGCTCGCGCTGATCATCTGGCAGAAGCCGAACCTGCTGCTGCTCGACGAGCCGACCAACCACCTCGACCTCGAAACGCGCCACGCACTGACGATGGCGCTCGCGCAGTTCGAAGGCACGCTGATCCTCGTATCGCACGACCGCCACCTGCTGCGCGCGACGACCGACCAGTTCATGCTGGTCGCGAAGCACCGGCTGCAGCCGTTCGACGGCGACCTCGACGACTATCGCGACTGGCTGCTGCAGCACGCGGCCGAGCAGCGCGCGGCCGCGAAGGCCGACGGTGCGGCTTCGCCGGGCGCGGGTGCGGCGGCCAACCGCAAGGACCAGAAGCGTCAGGCCGCCGAGGAGCGGCAGCGCCTGTCGGTGTTGAAAAAGCCGCTGCAGACGCGCATCACGAAGCTCGAAAAGGAAATGGAGACGCTGCACGCGGAGAAGGCGCGACTCGATGCGTTCGTCGCCGATCCGGCGAGCTACGAGGCCGCGCGCAAGACGGAACTGACCGACGCGATCCGCAAGCTCGGAGACGTCAACACACGTCTCGAAACGATCGAGGCCGACTGGCTCGCCGCGCACGAGGAGCTCGAGCAGATCGGCTGAACGCGGCCGCGTGCCGGCCGGCCGATCGCCGGCCCGGCACGCCAGTGCCCATGGTGCCTCGATAACCCACTGGGCCCTCGCCGGGCCCGGATGCGACAAGGCCGGGCGCGCCGGCCCGGCCTGTTAGTTTCTTGCCGTCGCGCTTCCGGCTCAGCGTCGCGGCAACGTGTCGCGCGGCATCTGCTCGTCGTCGCCCATCAGGTACCGGCGCCCTTCGGCCGGCCGCCTGATCGCCGCGGCAACCTCCGCTTCCGTCACGTCCTCGGACACGACCTTGCGCGCCAGGCGCCCTTCCTCGTCGATCCATTCGACGATCCGGCATCCGCCGCCCCAGGGCTGGCGAATCGGCTCCGACACGCGGCAGCCGCGCAGGTTGTAAAGGCGTCCGCCCGGCGCTTCCCCATACGATTTCAACATAGGTTCCCTTCGCATTGCTGGTTCGGCAATCCGGCAAAGGATAGGGAAAAGCGATGTCCGGCGGGTTACAGGCGCCTACATATTCTTTACAGCGAATTACGCGACAGTTCGCCGGCAGGCACAGCCCGTGCGCCTGCCAGGCCGGTCACTCGAGATCGCGCACGCGGTCGATCGCCTGCTCGATCCGCTCGACGGCCATCACGTTCAGCCCTTCGATCGCCTGTTTCGGCGCGTTCGCCTTCGGGATCAGCGCGGACGTGAAGCCGAGCTTCGCCGCCTCGCGCAGCCGTTCCTGCCCGCGCGGGGACGGCCGGATCTCGCCCGCCAGCCCCACTTCGCCGAACACGACCAGCCCCTTCGGCAGTGCCTTGTTGCGCATCGACGAATGGATCGAGAGCAACACCGCGAGATCGGCGGCCGGCTCGGTGATCTTCACGCCGCCGACTGCATTGAGGAAGACGTCCTGGTCGAAACATGCGATGCCCGCGTGCCGGTGCAGCACCGCGAGCAGCATCGCGAGCCGGTTCTGCTCGAGGCCGACCGCAAGCCGGCGCGGGTTCGGCACATGCGCCGTATCGACGAGCGCCTGGACTTCGACGAGCAGCGGGCGCGTGCCTTCCTGCGTGACGAGCACGCACGAGCCGGGCACGACCTGCTCGTGCTGCGACAGGAACAGCGCGGACGGATTCGCGACGCCGCGCAGCCCGCGCTCGGTCATCGCGAACACGCCGAGTTCGTTGACCGCACCGAAGCGGTTCTTGAACGCACGCACGAGCCGGAACGACGAATGCGTGTCGCCCTCGAAATACAGCACCGTGTCGACGATGTGCTCGAGCACGCGCGGGCCGGCGAGGTTACCCTCCTTCGTCACGTGCCCGACCATGATGATCGCGGTGCCCGACTGTTTCGCGATGCGCGTGAGCTGCGCCGCGCATTCGCGCACCTGCGCGACCGAGCCCGGCGCCGACGTGAGCGCCTCCGAATAGACGGTCTGGATCGAATCGATGACGGCCACGTCCGGCCGCTCCGCGTCGATCGCGGCCTGGATCTTTTCGAGCTGGATCTCGGCGAGCAGCTGCAGCTCGGCCGCCGGCGTACCGCCGTCGAGCAGCGCAAGCCGTTGCGCGCGCAACGCGATCTGCGCGGCCGATTCCTCGCCGCTGATATAGAGCGCGCGCCGCTCGTTCGCGATGTCCGCGAGCGACTGCAGCAGCAGCGTCGACTTGCCGATGCCCGGATCGCCGCCGATCAGCACGACACCGCCCGGGACCAGCCCGCCGCCGAGCACGCGATCGAATTCACCGATGCCGGTCGAGAAGCGCGGTACGTCGGCGGCTTCGATGTCGACGAGGCGCTGCACGGGCGCCCGCTTCGCGAGCGACTGGAAACGATGGGCGGCCGGCGTCTCGGCGACCGATTCGACGAGTGTGTTCCAGGCCTGGCACGACGGGCACTGCCCCTGCCACTTCGGGGTCTGCCCGCCGCATTCGCTGCAGACATAAACGGTTTTCTGTTTGGCCACGCGTGACGCCCTTATTCCGCGCGCACGGGCACGCGGCCGGCGACCGCGCACATCAGCTCGTAACCGATCGTGCCGCAATGGCGGGCGACGTCGTCGATCGGCAGTGCGTTGCCCCACAGCTCGACGCGCGCACCGACGCCGGCCTGCGGGCACGGAGTCAGGTCGACGGTAATCATGTCCATCGACACGCGGCCGACGATCCGCGTGCGGATGCCGTCGACGATCACGGGCGTGCCTTCGGGCGCGACGCGCGGATAGCCGTCCGCGTAGCCGCATGCGACCACGCCGACCCGCATCTGCGCCTGCGCGGAGAACGTCGAGCCATAGCCGACGGCCTGGCCCTTCGCGATCGTTTGCACCGCGATCAGCTCGGACGCGAGCGTCATCGCGGGCTTCAGACCCGTGTCGGCAATATCGGACGACAGCCCGGACGGCGACGCGCCATACAGCACGATCCCCGGCCGCACCCAGTCGAAATGCGTATCCGGATGCCACAGCACGGCAGCCGAGTTCGCAAGACTGCGCGCGCCGGCGATGCTTGCCGCGCCGCGCTCGAACGTCGCGAGCTGCTCGGCGACGCCGCGCTCGTTGTCCGCATCCGAAAAATGGGTCATCAACGTGATCTGGCCGATGCCGGGGCACGCGCGGGCGCGCTCCCATGCGGCGCGGTATTTTTCCGGCACGTAGCCGAGCCGGTTCATCCCGCTGTTCATCTTGAGCTGCACGTTGACGGGCTTCGACAGCCTCGCCGTCTCCAGCATCCGCATCTGCTCGTCGTTGTGGACGGTCGTCGTCAGGCTGTAGCGGTCGATCACGTCGATGTCGGTCGAGCGGAAGAACCCTTCGAGCAACAGGATCGGGCCGGCCCAGCCGAGCTCGCGCAGCTTCACGGCCTCGTCGATGTCGAGCAGGCCGAAGCCGTCGGTGCCGCGCAAGCCGGGAAACGCACGGGCGAGACCGTGGCCGTACGCGTTGGCCTTGACGACCGCCCAGACCTTGGACGGGCCGGCAAAGCGGCGGACGACGGAGAGATTGTTCGCGAGAGCGGCGGTGTGGATGGTGGCGGAGATCGGGCGCGGCATGGGAAATTTACGTAAAGACGCTTGCGAATCATCAGCTTACCGCGCCTTTTGAGCACCGAAGCCGACAATTTGCGGAACGATCGGGGAATCTTGCTAGTCCGAATTGGCGTATTTTCATGTTATAAAGCCGTGCGCACAACCCATTTCGAACGGAATAAGCCGATCGCATATCAGGCGGCCTACGCGGCCCTGCCGCAGCGACGAAAGCATCGCATCAGATGAAAAAAGGTTTTTACACCATCATGGCCGCGCAGTTTTTCTCGTCGCTGGCCGACAATGCGCTCCTCATCGCCGCCATCGCCCTGCTGAAAGACCTCCACGCTCCCAACTGGATGACACCGCTGCTGAAGCTGTTCTTCGTGTTGTCGTACGTGGTGTTGGCAGCGTATGTCGGTGCTTTCGCAGATTCGCGCCCGAAGGGTCGCGTGATGTTCATCACCAACTCGATCAAGGTGGTCGGCTGCATGATCATGCTGCTCGGCGCCCACCCGCTGATCGCGTACGGGATCGTCGGGTTTGGCGCTGCGGCCTACTCGCCCGCCAAATACGGGATACTCACCGAGCTGCTGCCGGCCGACCGGCTGGTCGCCGCGAACGGCTGGATCGAAGGCACGACCGTCAGCTCGATCATCCTCGGCACCGTGCTCGGCGGCGCGCTGATCAGCCCGCATATCGCGTCGCACGTGATCGCACACACGCCCGCCTGGATCGGCACGCCCGCCGAAGCAGCGATGGCGATCATCATGGCGATCTACGTGATCGCCGCGCTGTTCAACCTGCGCATTCCCGATACGGGTGCCCGCTACCCGAAGCAGGAGCGCGGCCCGGTCAAGCTCCTGACGGATTTCGCCGACTGCTTCATGGTGCTGTGGCGCGACAAGCTCGGCCAGATTTCGCTGGCGGTCACGACGCTGTTCTGGGGCGCAGGCGCGACGCTGCAGTTCATCGTGCTGAAGTGGGCCGAAGTATCGCTCGGCATGTCGCTGTCGGAAGGCGCGATCCTGCAGGCCGTGGTTGCGGTCGGCGTCGCGGCCGGCGCAATCGCCGCCGCGGCCCGGATCCCGCTGAAGAAGTCGCTGACCGTACTGCCCGTCGGCATCATCATGGGCATCGCGGTCATGCTGATGGCGTTCTACACGCGCAACCTGTTCCCGTCGAATTGGGCCGTGCACTTCGGCCACCTGCGCATGCCCGTGTACCTGATCGTCGCTTACATCTTCCTGATCGGTGTCGGCGCGCTGTCCGGCTACTTCGTTGTTCCGATGAACGCACTGCTGCAGCATCGCGGCCACGTGCTGCTGTCGGCCGGCCACTCGATCGCGGTGCAGAACTTCAACGAGAACCTGTCGGTGCTCGTGATGCTGTGTCTCTATGCGGTGCTCGTGTGGCTCGACGTGCCGGTCGGCGTCGTGATCGTGCTGTTCGGCACGTTCGTCTGCCTGACGATGTGGCTCGTGATGCGCCGCCACCAGGCGAACCAGCGTCAGTTCGACTCGGTCGCGCTGATCGGCGAATCGCGGCACTGACGCTACACTTGCCGTTTCCGTCCGCCGGCGCCGGTCTTCGAACCGGCGCGTTGCCCTCATGACGCATCCGATACCCAACATCCTGACGATCGCCGGCTCCGATTCGGGCGGCGGCGCAGGCATCCAGGCCGACCTGAAGACGTTTTCCGCGCTCGGCACGTATGGCGCCAGCGTGATCACCGCGCTGACCGCGCAGAACACGCGCGGCGTGACGGGCGTGCATGCGCCGGACGCCGCGTTCGTGACCGCGCAGCTCGACGCGGTGTTCGACGACATCCGCATCGATGCGGTCAAGATCGGGATGCTCGCGAACGCGGCGATCGTCCACGCGGTTGCCGACGCGCTGCGACGTTACGCGCCGCGCTTCGTCGTGCTCGACACGGTGATGATCTCGAAGAGCTCGCACGCGCTGCTCGCGCCCGACGCGGTCGATGCGTTGCGCGATGCACTGCTGCCGCTGGCGACCGTCGTCACGCCGAACCTGCCCGAAGCCGCCGCGCTGCTCGGCGATACACCCGCGACCACCGAAGACGACATGGTCCGGCAAGGCCGGGCCTTGCTGCAGACGGGTGCGCACGCCGTGCTGATGAAAGGCGGCCACCTGCCCGATGCGGCCGCGAGCCCCGACTGGCTCGTCGATGCGGCGCGCAGCGTGCGGCTCGACGGCCCACGCGTGCCGGTCAGCAACACGCACGGCACGGGTTGTACGCTGTCGTCGGCGATCGCCGCGTTGCTGCCGCAGCAGCCCGACCTCGAAAGCGCGGTGCGCGAAGCGAAGGCCTACCTGACCGGCGCGATCGCCGCGAGCGGCCACCTCGACGTCGGCCACGGCGTCGGCCCCGTCCATCACTTCCATCGCTGGTGGTAAGCGCCGGCTGACCCGGCGTCAGTCGTCCCGGGCCGCGAACGCCTCGGCGCGCGCCGGCCAGTCGTCGGCCACGACGAAGCCGCGTGCCGTCTCGCGCCACGTGCCGTCGTCGCCCTTTTCATGAATGCCGATCAGCGCGGGGGCCTCGCGCGTCGTCAACACGGACGGCAGCTCGAGAGCGGCCGCCAGCGGGTCGGGTTCGAAGCCGACATCGGCGGCAACACGCCGCGGCGCGAGCCACGCAAGCCGAGGCAACACGCTCCATGCGACGCCGGCACGCTGCGCGGCCGCCCACGCCGGCCACTGCGCGTGCGTCAGCCAGAAACCGCGCGGGTGATCCGGCGCGATTTCCGCGGACACCGGCGGCAACGGCGCCCCGTGCGGATAGAACAGCCAGCCCTTGATGAACATCTGCGCGTCGGACGGCGCGCCGTAGCCGAGCCGCGCAAACCCGTCGCGATCGCCGAGTCGCAGCTGGTGGTCGAGCAGCCGGCGGCGCTTGCGGTCAAAGCGGTCGACGAGATTGGGGCCGACGAAATCGGCGAGCGATGCGCCGGCGTGCACCGGCGCGCACAGATAGCACTTCACCGCGAGCTCCCAGTGCAGGCGCTGCCCGTCCGGCGCATCGACGAGAAAATCGACTTCGCCGAGCGTCTTGCCGTTGCTGCGCAGCGGGAGATTCGCCGCGACGAGCCGCAGCGACGGCCCGTGCGTGAGGAAATACTCGAGCAGGCATTCCGCGTAACGGCCGAGCCGTACGGGCCGCAACCCGTCGAGCGCGCGGTGCAGCGGCTCGGGCTCCGCATCGAGCGCGGCGAGCCACGCTTCGACAGCCGACTGTCCGGCCGGATCCGGCCACGGGTGCGCGAGCGGCGCGCCCGGCACCGCGGTCAGCAGGCTCGGGCTCGCGAGCAGCCAGCCCAGATCGCGAACCGCCGTGTCACGCAGCGTATCGACGAATGCGAACGCCGCGCCGGTCGTCATTGCCCGGCCGGGCCGTTCGCGTCGGCACCCTCGGCGCGCTGGAACGTGTCGCGCGCGAGGCACAGGTCGGCCCATGCCTTCGACTTGTCCTGCAGGCTGCGCAACAGGTACGCCGGGTGGTAGGTGACGATCACCGGCACGCCTTCGTACGCATGCACGCGGCCGCGCAGCGACGCAATGCTCGCGTCCGTCTTCAGCAACGTCTGCGCGGCGAAACGTCCGAGCGCGACGATCAGCTTCGGCTTCACGAGCGCAACCTGACGCTGCAGATAAGGCTCGCAGCTTGCGACCTCGTCCGGCTCCGGGTTGCGGTTGCCGGGCGGCCGGCACTTGATCACGTTAGCGATGTACACGTTGTCGCCGCGCTTGAGCGACAGCGACTGCAGCATGTTGTCGAGCAGCTTGCCGGCCTGGCCGACGAACGGCTCGCCCTGCTTGTCCTCGTTCTCGCCCGGCGCCTCGCCGATCAGCATCCAGTCCGCTTCGCGGTCGCCGACGCCGAATACGGTGTTGGTCCGCTTCTCGCACAGCCGGCAGAGCGTGCAGTCGGCCACGCGCGCGGCCAGCGCATCCCAGTCGAGCACGGCAACCGGCGTGGCGGCGGGACGCGATTCGGCAGCCGGCACGGGATCGCCCGGCGGCGTCGCGTCGAACCACGCGAAATCGTCCGCTCCGGCAGGCGGTGCGTCGTCCATCGGCGGCATCGCATCGGCCGATGCGGCCGGCGCGGGCGCGCGATCGCCATCGACGACACGGCGCGCCGGTGCACCCGGCTCGCGAGCCGGCGAGGCATCGATGGCCTGCGGCACCTCGTCTCGCACCGGTACACGCGCCGCGCGCGCCGGTCGATCGGCCGCGATCGCGGAAGCGCTGTCCGCCGCACCGACTTGCGCCGCGGCAGGCACTTCTGCTGCCGCGCCTTCGTCCGCGCGCTGCCCTCGCCGCACCCAGATCTGCGCGAGGCCCATTTCCTCGAGCGCCGCTTCAGCCCATGCCATGCGCGTCCCCCTCGTCCTTGTTCAGCGTCAGACGCATCACGATCGCGTCCTCCCGGCTGCGATGCTTCGCCGGATAGTAGTTCTTGCGCCGGCCGATCGTCACGAAGCCGAAACGCTCGTACAGATGGACCGCGCGCGGATTGGACGGCCGCACCTCGAGCAGCATGCCGTCGAGCCGCTCCGCGCGCGAAATGCGCACCGCCTCGCGCAGCAGCGCAAGGCCCGCGCCCGCGTGCTGCGCGGCCGGCGCGACACACAGGTTCAGCAGGTGCATCTCGTCGACCACGGGCATCAGCACGCAATAGCCGACGAGCGAACCCGTCACGTGCCGCAGGCACACGCCCAGATAACCGTTGCGCAACGAATCCTCGAAGTTGCCGCGGCTCCACGGGAATTCATAGGCGACCTGCTCGATCGCGACGACCTCGTCGAGATCGGCATCCGTCATCGGCGCCAGATAGCGGTCGCTCAGCAGTACACCCGTCATCCCTTCGCTCCGCCCGTCTGCGCGGCCCGTGCCGCGACGCGCTCGGCGGTCGTCTGCGCGACCTTGTCGCGCACGTATTCAGGCGCGGCCTGATCGGCCGGTACCGCCCGCCCGGCGCGGAACGCGCGCAGCGCGGCATGCGCGACCGCCAGCGCATGCGGCATCGCTTCGCCGTCGATCACCGCCGCCCGCGCCGCGGCCGGCAACTGCTCGCCGAACGCGGCGGCCGCATTGCCCGCGAGCGTAAACGGCGCGTCGGGCACGCCGACGACGTCCGGCGCATCGAGCGAAGCCGGATGCAGCGTGCGCCAGTCGCCGGCGCTGTCGTCCCAGACGAAGTCCGCCCAGTAGGCTTCGTCCATCCGCGCGTCCAGCGCGGCAAGCACGCGAGTCGTAGCGGGCGCGCGCAGCCGCGCGTGCTCCGCGCACGCGAGCAGCGTGCCGATCGGCACGACCGGCAGCCCGAGTCCGAACGCGAGGCCCTGGGTAATGCCCGTCGCGGTGCGCAGGCCCGTGAACGAGCCGGGGCCCGCGCCGAACGCGATCGCGTCGCAATCGGCGAGCGTCAGCCCCGATTCGGCGAAGAGTTCCTGGATCGCCGGCAGCACGCGCGTGCTCGACACGGCGCCTGTCGGCTCGTGGCGGACCCAGGTTTGCGGGGTGGAAACGGCGTCATCGGCATGAGCCGAGCGCAGCAGCGCGACCGAGCAGTATTCGGTCGACGTATCGATGGCGAGGAGCACTGTTTGCGTCATGGCCGATATTGTAATGCGGCGCCCCGCTCCCACGGGCGATCGGGCCCGATCTGTGCGTGCGCGCGGCGCCGGCGGCGGTTTGGAAGGATCGCTCGACCCCGCGCGGCGGCCCGCTTGTTAAGATCGCCCGACCTGAAACCCTTACGGAGACACCCGATGAGCGAACTCACCGCCCAATTCGACCAGGCCCAGATCGACGTCAAGCAACTGACGGAACGGCCGGGCAACCTGACCCTGCTGCGCCTGTACGCGCTCTTCAAGCAGGCGACCGACGGCGATGCCCATGGCGACAAGCCGGGCTTCACCGACATCGTCGGCAAATACAAGTACGACGCATGGGACGCGCTGAAGGGCACGTCGCAGGATGCGGCGAAGCAGCAGTACGTCGAACTCGTCGAATCGCTGAAAAACGGCACGGCATCCTGACCGGATCGTCCCCGCCGCAATAGGCAATCAAATCAGTGGCGCAGCGCAGCAAATTTCTTTATAATGCGGCCTGCGTCACCCCCGCGCTCGGCTCGAAAGCCGTTCCGGCCAGACGCCTCGTAGCGTTATGCTCCAATCCGGTTTAGAACCTGTCCCCTCCTGCTTCGACCCTCGCGGTCGTCACTTATCAGGCTGGCGGCCCCGCTCCTGAAGCGCGCCGCACCCAAAACAGCTTCTAATGCCTCATCCGCCGACGGTTCGGCGGATTGCACCCCCGTTTCCCGATTTGCTCGCTGAATCCGACGACTTGGGTATGCGCGATTGGCGCCGACGTTTCACCCACTGTGTTTCAAGGATTGTTATGACTTCGAGCATCAACTCCAGCCCGCTCAACGCGATCGCCGACCAGGCGCTCGGTCTCGACGACGCCGCCGTACCGGCCGCGGTCGAACCGGCGTCGGACGAGCCGAGCTTCGCGTCGCTCGGGTTGTCGCCGGAGATCGTCTCCGCGCTGCAGGCCGCCGGCTATGTGAAGCCGACGCCGGTCCAGCAGCGCGCGATTCCGGCCGGCATCGCCGGCCGCGACCTGCTGGTGTCGAGCCCGACCGGTTCGGGCAAGACCGCCGCATTCATGCTGCCCGCGATCGAACGTTTCGCGCAGCTCCAGAAGGCGCAGGCGCAGGAACCGCGCGCGCCGCGTGAACCGAACCAGGGCGACCGCCGCGCGCGCCGCCCGCAACCCGTCGCGCGCCCGGGCCTGCTCGTGCTGACGCCGACCCGTGAACTCGCGATGCAGGTCACCACGGCCGCAACGACCTACGGCAAGCACCTGAAGCGCCTGCGCACGGTCAGCATCCTCGGCGGCGTCGCCTACGGCCAGCAGCTGATGCTGCTCGCGAAGAACCCGGAAATCCTGGTCGCCACGCCGGGCCGTCTGCTCGATCACCTCGAGCGCGGCCGCATCGACCTGTCCGAGCTGAAGATGCTCGTGCTCGACGAAGCCGACCGCATGCTCGACATGGGCTTCATCGACGACATCGAGACCATCGTCGCGGCAACGCCCGCGTCGCGCCAGACGATGCTGTTCTCGGCCACGCTCGACGGCAAGATCGGTTCGCTGACGGGCCGCCTGCTGAAGGACCCCGAGCGCATCGAGATCCAGCAGCGCCTCGAGTCGCGCACGAACATCGCGCAGACCGTGCACTACGTCGACGACCGCGACCACAAGGATCGTCTGCTCGATCACCTGCTGCGCGACGACGCGCTCGACCAGGCGATCATCTTCACGGCGACCAAGATCGACGCCGACCAGCTCGCCGGCCGTCTCGCCGACGCAGGCTTCGAATCGGCCGCGCTGCACGGCGACCTGCCGCAGGGCGCGCGTAACCGCACGATCCGTGCGCTGCGCGAGCGCCGTGTGCGCGTGCTGGTTGCCACCGACGTCGCGGCACGCGGCATCGACATCCCGGGCATCACGCACGTGTTCAACTACGACCTGCCGAAGTTCGCGGAAGACTACGTGCACCGTATCGGCCGTACGGGCCGCGCGGGCCGTTCGGGCACCGCGGTGAGCCTCGTGCACCACGCCGAGCAGGGCGCGCTCAAGCGCATCGAGCGCTTCGTGCGCTCGCCGCTTCCGGTCAACGTGATCGAAGGTTTCGAGCCGCGCAAGACCCCTGCGCGCAACGGCGGCACCGGTGGCCGCGGCCGTCCGGGCGGCGGTAACGGCGGCGGTCGACGCTTCGGCGGCAAGCCGGGCGGCGGCCATGGCGGCACCGGCCGCAGCTACGGCGGCGGCGGCAACGGCGGCGGCTGGAGCGGCAAGCCGGGCGGCAGCCGTGACGGCGGCCCGCGTCGCGACGGCCAGCGTAGCAGCGGCCCGCGTCGCAGCAATTCCGCGTCGTAAGCACGCACGGGCGGCCCTCGGCCGCCCCACGGATGGCCCGCCCATCCAGCCGACCGGCGCACCTGCGCCGGTTTTTTTTCGTCCCGACGCAAATTTCACGATACGGAAAAATTTTTTGTGTCGTAAAAAATCATGCTGCGCGGCACAATCCATGCGATTGCGGGATGGGAAAAAGCATTTCTCATCTCGAAATTCAATATCCAATCCGTTGATTTAAAACAATTAAAAATTTACGCACGTCCCGAGAAAGTTCCTGCTTCGCTTCCGGCGATTTGTCTAGACTCTTATACAAGACTTCACGAAACGGAACGCATCACTTCCGGCTTCGAGAACAGCCTCACGTCAGATTCGCCCCATTCGGCATCACACCGCATCAAGGAGCTCATCATGTCGCGTCAGCAACAGACACAGGAACTGCAACAGCAATGGGAAACCGATTCGCGCTGGAAGGGTATCAAGCGCGGCTACTCGGCCGAGGACGTGATCCGCCTGCGCGGCTCGATCCCGATCGAGCACACGCTGGCCAAGCGCGGCGCGGAAAAGCTGTGGAGCCTCATCAACAACGAGCCGTTCGTCAACGCGCTCGGCGCGCTGACCGGCAACCAGGCGATGCAGCAGGTGAAGGCCGGCCTGAAGGCCATCTACCTGTCCGGCTGGCAAGTCGCCGGCGACGCGAACGTCGCGGGCGAAATGTACCCGGACCAGTCGCTGTACCCGGCGAACTCGGTGCCGCTCGTCGTGAAGCGCATCAACAACACGCTGACGCGCGCCGACCAGATCCAGTGGTCGGAAGGCAAGAACCCGGGCGATGAAGGCTATGTCGACTTCTTCGCGCCGATCGTGGCTGACGCGGAAGCCGGTTTCGGCGGCGTGCTGAACGCATTCGAACTGATGAAGGCGATGATCGAGGCAGGCGCGTCGGGCGTTCACTTCGAGGATCAGCTCGCTTCGGTAAAGAAGTGCGGCCACATGGGCGGCAAGGTGCTCGTGCCGACGCGCGAAGCCGTCGCGAAGCTGTCGGCGGCGCGTCTCGCGGCTGACGTGATGGGCACGCCGACCGTGCTGGTTGCCCGTACCGACGCTGAAGCGGCCGACCTGATCACGTCCGACGTCGACGACAACGACAAGCCGTTCCTGACGGGCGAGCGCACGGTGGAAGGCTTCTTCCGCACGAAGCCGGGCCTCGAGCAGGCGATCTCGCGCGGTCTCGCCTACGCGCCGTATGCCGACCTGATCTGGTGCGAAACTGGCAAGCCGGATCTCGAGTACGCGAAGAAATTCGCGGAAGCGATCCACCGGCAGTTCCCGGGCAAGCTGCTGTCGTACAACTGCTCGCCGTCGTTCAACTGGAAGAAGAACCTCGACGACGCGACGATCGCGAAGTTCCAGAAGGAGCTCGGCGCGATGGGCTACAAGTTCCAGTTCATCACGCTGGCCGGCTTCCACGCGCTGAACTACTCGATGTTCAACCTCGCTCACGGCTATGCCCGCACGCAGATGAGCGCGTTCGTCGAACTGCAGCAGGCCGAGTTCGCGGCAGCCGACAAGGGCTTCACGGCCGTCAAGCACCAGCGCGAAGTCGGCACGGGCTACTTTGACGCCGTGACGCAGACGGTCGAGCGCGAAGCATCGACGACCGCGCTGCACGGCTCGACCGAAGACGAACAGTTCTTCGACGGCAGCAAGAAGGTCGCCTGACGCGCGCAAGCGGCGCGGCATCGGCAACAGTACAAAAATCAGGGAGGAGACGGCAGGCGCGCGACGCTGATCGCGCGACCGGCCGCGCGGCCTGCGGGCCGCCAGCAACGACGCGCGCCGGCTCTGTCCGGCGCGCCCTTTTTCCAACGCGCCGCCCGCGCGGCTACGGCCGGCGACGCCCTACCGATAGACGATCACCGGAATTTTCGTATGGGTCAGCACGCGCTGCGTCTCGCTGCCGATCAGCAGGCTACCGAGCCCGCGGCGTCCGTGGGACGCCATGAAGATCACGTCGCAGCCGCCGCGTTCGGCCGCCTCGATGATGCCGAGATACGGCGACGGATGCACGCTCGTCCACGTGTCGCAGGCGACGCCCGCCGCCTTCGCGGCTGCTTCCACGTCGTCGAGGTGCGCGCGTGCCTCGCGCTCGCTGCGCGCCCGGAAATCGGCGGGCGGCTCGATGATCACTTCGGAAAACGGCGAGTACGGATATTGCGGCAGGCACGCGTAGGCCGTCACGCGAGCGCTGACCGCGCGAGCGAGGTCGATCGCACCGTCGATCGCCTTCTGCGACAGTTCGGAACCGTCGGTTGGAACGAGGATGTGCCGGAACATCGCGCCCTCCTTCGTCAATCGCACTCCGCGCGCCGCGATCCCATCCTGGCCGGCCGCGACGCGTCGGACATGCCTCTTACGATTGTAGTGTGCGAAACCGCCCGGCCGGCACCGGAAGCGGGTTCGCCCTCATATCGGAAACGCGCGGGCGCGCACCGCCTACTCGCCCCAATAGCCGGGCCGTTCGTACGTATGCTTCAGGTAATCGAGAAACAGGCGCACGCGCAGCGGCAGATGCCGGCGCTGCGGAAACACCGCGTGGATGCCGATCGGCGGCGCGGCGAATGCGTCGAGCACGCTGACGAGCCGGCCGGCCGCGATGTCCTCGCCAACCTCCCACCACGAGCGCCACGCGAAGCCGTGGCCGGCGAGGCACCACTCGTGCAGCACCGCGCCGTCCGAGCATTCCATCGTGCCGTTCACGCGGATCGCCACGACCTTGTCGTCCTCCTGGAACGCCCAGCCGCGTTGCTGGTTCGCGTTCGCCGCAAGCGCGAGGCAGTTGTGCCGCGCCAGCTCCGCGAGCGTGACCGGCGTGCCGCGCCGCGCGAGATACGCGGGGGAAGCGACGCACACACGGCGATTCTCGCCGAGCTTCAGCGACACGAGCGACGAATCGGGCAGTTCGCCGAGCCGCACTGCGCAATCGAACCCCTCGTTGACGAGGTCGACCATCCGGTCGGACAGGTCGAGCGTGACCGACACGTCCGGATGCCCGACGCTGAATTCGGGCACGAGCGGCGCGACGTGCCGCCGGCCGAAACCGGCCGGTGCGGAAATGCGCAGGTGGCCGCTCGCCTTGACGCCGCCGGCGGACACGCTCGCCTCCGCGTTCTGCATGTCGTTGATGATCCGCTGGCAATCCTCGAGGAACGCCGAACCCTCGAACGTCAGCGTGAGCTTGCGCGTGGTGCGCACCAGCAGCTTGACGCCGAGCCGCTCCTCGAGCGCGTCGAGGCGGCGGCCGATGATCGCCGGCGCGACGCCCTCCGCGTGCGCGGCTGCCGACAGGCTGCCTTTTGCCGCGACCGCGGCGAACGTCTCGATCTGTTTGAACCGGTCCATGACTCGCAAGGACGGCGCTGCCGCCCTTCAAATAGCTTAAGCCGCTCAAGATTAGGTATATGAAAGTAAAAGATCAAGTGATGATTAGCGTCTTTTTTAGCACCTACGATCACGAATAGAATCGATCTCGACCTCTGAAACTGGAGCGCAAGGCTATGTCGGCCACAACGACACTCTCCTCTCCCGACGCAATCCTCTTCGACGCATTCGGCACGTTGTTCGACGTGCACGCGGTCGTGGCCGCGGCAGAGCAGATGTTTCCCGGTCACGGGGAACGGTTGTCGCAGCTGTGGCGACGCAAGCAAATCGAATACTCGCAGCTGCGCACGCTCGCCGATCCGGCCGGTGCCCGCTATCGCCCGTTCCGGGACATCACGCTCGACGCGCTGAGGTTCGCCGCGCGCGCGCTCGGCCTCGCGCTGAACAGCGCGGCCGAGAAGCGGCTGATGGACGAATACGCGTGCCTGTCCACCTATCCCGATACGGTGCCCGCGCTGCGCCAGCTGCGCGCGCTCGAACCACGCCCGCCGCTGGCGATCCTGTCGAACGGCAACCCGCAGATGCTCGACATCGCGATCAAGAGCGCCGGCATGTCCGGGCTGTTCGATCGCGTGCTGTCGGCCGACACCGTGCGCGCCTACAAGCCGAGTCCGGCCGTCTACGCGCTCGGCACCGCCGCGTTCGGGCCGAACCCGCGCGGCATCGTGTTCGTGTCGTCGAACGCCTGGGACGTCGCCGGGGCCGCGTGGTTCGGCTACACGACGTTCTGGCTCAACCGCACGGGCGCGCCCGCCGAGGAACTCGGCGCGCCGCCCGACGGCACGGGCACCGGCATGGCCGACCTGCTCGCATTCCTCGCCACCCCGGCTCCGTCCGGCAAGCCCGCAAACCGCACGCGCCCCGGCCCGGGTGCATGACGTTCGCAGCGCTGCCGCCTTCCCCCTTCACCGAAACCGCAACTGACCGACCAAGGAGATGAGACTCATGAGCACCCCGATCACGCTGCCGCAAGGCATGACGATCACCGGCGAAATCAAGCCGGGTTACGAAGCGATCCTGACGCCCGAAGCGCTCGCACTCGTCGCAGCGCTGCACCGCACGTTCGAACCGCGC
This sequence comes from Burkholderia catarinensis, assembly GCF_001883705.2. Classification (GTDB taxonomy): domain Bacteria; phylum Pseudomonadota; class Gammaproteobacteria; order Burkholderiales; family Burkholderiaceae; genus Burkholderia; species Burkholderia catarinensis. The sequence continues at coordinate 157,261 of NZ_MDEQ02000004.1, read as the reverse complement.
CGCCAGGCGCTGCTGCAGGCGCGCGTCGAGCGCACGAATCGCCTCGACGCGGGCGAGCGCCCCGATTTCCTGGCCGATACCAAGGCGATCCGCGAAGGCGACTGGAAGGTTGCGCCGCTGCCGGCCGACCTGCAATGCCGCCGTGTCGAGATCACGGGCCCCGTCGAGCGCAAGATGATCATCAACGCGCTGAACTCGGGCGCCGATTCGTACATGACGGACTTCGAGGATTCGAACGCACCGAACTGGACGAACCAGATCGACGGCCAGATCAACCTGAAGGACGCGGTGCGCCGCACGATCTCGCTCGATCAGAACGGCAAGTCGTACCGGTTGAACGACAAGGTCGCGACGCTGATCGTGCGTCCGCGCGGCTGGCACCTCGACGAGAAGCACGTGACGGTCGACGGCCAGCGCGTGTCCGGCGGCCTCTTCGATTTCGCGCTGTTCCTGTTCCACAACGCGAAGGAACTGATCGCGCGCGGCTCGGGCCCGTACTTCTACCTGCCGAAGATGGAAAGCCATCTCGAGGCGCGCCTGTGGAACGACATCTTCGTCGCCGCGCAGGAGGCGGTCGGCGTGCCGCGCGGCACGATCCGCGCGACGGTGCTGATCGAGACGATCCTCGCCGCGTTCGAGATGGACGAGATCCTGTATGAACTGCGCGAACACAGCTCGGGCCTGAACGCCGGCCGCTGGGACTACATCTTCTCGGCGATCAAGAAGTTCAAGAACGACCGCGATTTCTGCCTGGCGGAGCGTTCGAAGATCACGATGACGGTGCCGTTCATGCGCGCGTATGCGCTGCTGCTGCTGAAGACCTGCCACAAGCGCAACGCGCCGGCGATCGGCGGGATGAGCGCGCTGATCCCGATCAAGAACGATCCGGAGGCGAACGACAAGGCGATGGGCGGCGTGCGCTCGGACAAGCAGCGCGACGCGACCGACGGCTACGACGGCGGCTGGGTTGCGCACCCGGGCCTCGTGCCGATCGCGATGGAAGAGTTCGTCAAGGTGCTCGGCGACAAGCCGAACCAGATCGCGAAGCAGCGCGACGACGTGCAGGTCGAAGGCAAGAACCTGCTCGACTTCCAGCCGGAAGCGCCGATCACCGAGGCCGGCCTGCGCAACAATATCAACGTCGGCATCCATTACCTCGGCGCCTGGCTCGACGGCAACGGCTGCGTGCCGATCCACAACCTGATGGAAGACGCGGCCACGGCCGAGATCTCCCGTTCGCAGGTGTGGCAATGGATCCGCTCGCCGAAGGGCGTGCTCGACGACGGCCGCAAGGTCACGGCCGAACTGGTGCGCGAATTCGCGAAGATCGAGCTCGACAACGTGAAGCGCTCGGTCGGCGGCAACACGCAGCCGTACGAACGCGCCGCGGCAATCTTCGAGCAGATGTCGACGTCGGAAGGCTTCACTGAATTCCTGACGCTGCCGCTGTACGAGGAAATCTGACGACGCTGCCCGCTGCGAAAGGCGGCCGGCCACGCGCCGCCGCCGGTCGCAAGCGATGCCGGCATGAAAAAAGCGCCCCGCGGGGCGCTTTTCCTTTTGCGGCAAGACCGGCAGCCGCGCGATCGGTCAGGCGGCTTCCCGCTCGCGCCGGTGCTGGACCCAGTCGCCCGACGCAATGCGCGGACGTTCGGCAACCGCGTGCGCGGCGACCGGATAATACAGGCATGCGTACTGCCGCCCGCCGAGCTCGACTGTCACCTCTTCCGGCCTGAACAACGAGTCGACGCCCGGATAGACGCGCTCGATCTCGTCGAGCACGGGGACGAGCTGATCGTCGACCTCGTAGACGTCGCCCCAGACCAGCGATTTGCCGGCCGGCCCGGCGATCATCCCCGGATACGTGCCGAAATCGTACAGTTCGCCCGGCAGCGCGACCGCACCCAGCAGCGTCGGCGGGACAATCCCGTGTCGCGCGGCCGCATGGCCGATGTCGTTGGCCTCCCCGGCTCTCAAGGTGCCGTAGACGAATACATGGCGCATCCTGGTTCTCCTCTTCGATTCGTTATTGCCGTGTTCGCGCGCGATTCATGCGAAATCGCTCACGCATCGATAGACCACGATATCGGCCCGATGGTTCGAACCCGCAGACGCGCGCGGCCCCGGGCGGCCGCCCGAATTCGCCGGGGTCCATACAAAGTTCATTTGAACGCGGCATGATCGCCCGAAAAACCGCCGCATGCGCTTGCGCGGCGCCTTCTAAAATAACGGCATCGCCGCCGCGCTGTCCGAACCGTCCATGAATCCGCCCGTCCAAGCCGACGTATCGAGCCCATTCGACGTCATCGACATCCCGCCCGAATTCGCGCCGACCGCCGTCCATCCGATGCGCGTGCGCGCACGGCAGGTCGACGCCGGCCGCCGCATTCCGCTGCACACGCATGCGTGGGCGCAGCTCGCGTACGCATCGCGCGGCGTGCTGCGCGTCGCGACGACCGGCACGACCTGGATGGTGCCGCCGTCCCGCGCGATCTGGGTGCCGCCGCGTGTAACGCACGAGGTCGTGATCGTCGAAGAAGCGTATTTGCGCACGCTGTATATCGACGAGTCGGTCGTGCCGGGCGGGCTCGACGCGTGCCGCGTCGTCGAAGTGACGGGGCTCCTGCGCGAACTGATCGTCGCACTCGACGCGCGCGACCTGAGCAGCGCGCGCGAGCGCCTGCTGTGCGGACTCGTGCTCGACGAGCTGAGTCACGCCGAACCGCTGCCGCTCGCGGTGCCGATGCCCGACGAGAAACGCCTGCGCATGCTGTGCGAATCGGTACTCGCGCACCCGGCGCATGCGGAGTCGCTCGAACACTGGGCGAGCGAGGTGGGCGCGAGCACGCGCACGATTTCGCGGCTCTTCAAGCAGGAACTGGGCGTGAGCTTTTCGCAGTGGCGCCAGCAGGCGCTGCTGGCACGGGCGATCCCGCTGCTGAACCAGGGACGCCCGCTGTCGCATATCGCGCGCGAACTCGGCTACCAGAGCCAGAGCGCCTTCTCGGCGATGTTCCGCCGTGCATTCGGCCAAAGCCCGCGCGCGTTCATGCTGCGCGGCTACGAGCACCGCGGCCCGGAAGGCAGCCTTGCGGACGACGAAATACCGGACGACGACGCGATCGGCGCTATCCGTTGACCGCCTCACTCCAGGTCGTCAGACCGGCCGCACCATGTGGCGGATCGAGCCAAGTTGCGCGAGCCGCGGCCCGGATACCCGATAGCCCATGCGCAGGTAGAGACGTGCCGCGGGATTGTCGACGAACACGCGCAATTGCAGTTCGTGCAGCCCGCGCGCACGCGCCCAGCGGTGCGACATGTCGAGCATGTAGGTGCCGGCACCCTGCCCGCGATGGCCGGCCGCGATCTGTACGTCGCGGATATGCAGCGAGTCGCCTTCCTCGGTCACGCGCAGCACGCCGATGCGCTCGCCGTCGGCCTCGAGGATGAAGTTCTCGGATTCGCGCCAGCTCGCATAGAACAGGTCGCTGCGCCACACAAGCCCATGGCGCTTGTAGTAGCCGCCCATGTTGCCGTGCGTCAGCGCTTCGGCAAACGGGAAATCGCCGGGCTCCGCGGGACGGAGCTGATACAGGAGTCGCAGGTCGGTCGGATCGAGCATCGCGCAGGGGTCAAGAACGCATCCCGCCACGATAGCGCAGTCGCGTGCGGATGCAATCGCGAATTTCTCGTAGCAGCTCGGCGCGTGACACCCGGATGCCGCGCGCCCGCCAGCGGGCGCAATCGACGATACAAATGAAGAAGCCCGCACAAGGCGGGCTTCTTCATTTTCTGGCGGAGCGGACGGGACTCGAACCCGCGACCCCCGGCGTGACAGGCCGGTATTCTAACCAACTGAACTACCGCTCCAGTGTTGCTGCTTGCCTGGCAGGCGTCGGTTGCTTCCTGCCGGCGCATCGTTTGTTCGAACGACGCCGAAATCTGGCGTCCCCTAGGGGATTCGAACCCCTGTACTCACCGTGAAAGGGTGATGTCCTAGGCCTCTAGACGAAGGGGACAACGTACTGCTTACATCTTTAACTAAAAAGCCCGTTCAAAAACGTTTTTTGAACGGGCTTCGTTCTGGCGGAGCGGACGGGGCTCGAACCCGCGACCCCCGGCGTGACAGGCCGGTATTCTAACCAACTGAACTACCGCTCCAGCTTTCTGCGCTACCGCCTGCAGGACATCGTCACGTTCCTGCACGCGCTGCGACACTTCTACGAAACGCCGCTGAATCTGGCGTCCCCTAGGGGATTCGAACCCCTGTACTCACCGTGAAAGGGTGATGTCCTAGGCCTCTAGACGAAGGGGACAACGTACTGCTTACATCCTTAATACAAAAGCCCGCTCAAAAACGTCTTGAACGGGCTTCGTTCTGGCGGAGCGGACGGGGCTCGAACCCGCGACCCCCGGCGTGACAGGCCGGTATTCTAACCAACTGAACTACCGCTCCAGCTTTCTGCACTATCGCCTGCAGGACATCGTCACGTTCCTGCACGCGTTGCGGCACTTCTACGAAACGCCGCTGAATCTGGCGTCCCCTAGGGGATTCGAACCCCTGTACTCACCGTGAAAGGGTGATGTCCTAGGCCTCTAGACGAAGGGGACAAAATCTTTTCAGATCTGTCTGACTTTCGCTATTCACTTCTGGTCAACAGCGAAGGCCGGAATTCTAACTGCTTTGAATCATTTTGTGAAGCATTTATTACCACCGCTGCTTCGCAAATCAATCCAGTTCGTTCTGTTGGTGGAGGTAAGCGGGATCGAACCGCTGACCTCTTGCATGCCATGCAAGCGCTCTCCCAGCTGAGCTATACCCCCTTGCAGAACAGAAATGAGATTATATGGACCGACTTTGAACTTGTAAATACCCTTTTTGCGATTCGCGCGAAATTTTTTGCGAAGCTGCCTCGATGTGACGCGCAAACAGCTTCGCTCGCGCACGAACCTCAGACCAGCGCGGCCTCGATGCGAGACACCACCACGTCGCGACCGAACAGCACGAGCACCGCGTCGATCGACGGCGTGTGCGTCGTCCCTGCCACCAGCAGACGCACCGGCATCGCGAGTTGCGGCATCTTCAGCTTGTGCGTGCCGAGCGTCGCCTTCAGCGCAGCGGACACGGCCTCCTTCGTCCAGTCGGCCGCCTTCAGCGCGACGACGAGATCGGCCAGCGCCGGCCGCACCGCATCGGTCACGTGCTGCGCGAGCGCATCGGCTTCCGGCACGGGCACACGGTAGAACATCGCGGCGCCTTCGGCGATCTCCTTGATCGTCGTCGCGCGATCCTTCATCAGCCCGACCACCGCGTCGAGCGCCGGGCCCGTCGCGATCGCCGCGTCGTCGATGCCGAGCGCATCGAGGAACGGCTTTGCGAGCGCGGCGAGGCGCGCGTTGTCGGCTTCCTTGATGTAATGCGCGTTCAGCCAGCTCAGCTTGCTGTGGTCGTACTGCGCGGGCGACTTGCCGAGATGCTCGAGATCGAACCATTCGACGAACTGCTCGCGCGAGAAGATCTCGGCGTCGCCGTGCGACCAGCCGAGGCGCGCGAGATAGTTGACGACCGCTTCGGGCAGGAAGCCCGCGTCGCGGTACGCCATCACGCTCATCGCGCCATGCCGCTTGCTCATCTTCTCGCCCTGCTCGTTCAGCACGGTCGGCAGGTGCGCGTAGACGGGCGCCTCGCCGCCGAGCGCATTCAGGATGTTGATCTGGCGCGGCGTGTTGTTCACGTGGTCGTCGCCACGGATCACGTGCGTGATGCCCATGTCCATGTCGTCCACCACCACGCAGAAGTTGTAGATCGGCGTGCCGTCCGGACGCGCGATCACGAGGTCGTCGAGCTCCTCGTTCGAGATCTCGACACGCCCCTTCACGGCGTCGTCCCACACGACCGTGCCCGTCAGCGGATTGCGGAAGCGCAGCACGGGCTTCACGCCCGCCGGCGGCTCCGGCAGCACCTTGCCGGGCTCCGGACGCCACGTGCCGTCGTAGCGCGGCTTCAGACCGGCCTCGCGCTGGCGTTCGCGCAGCGCATCGAGTTCCTCGGCCGACATGTAGCACGGATATGCGAGACCCTTCTCCAGCATCTGCGCGAGCACCTCGCGATAGCGGTCCATCCGCTGCATCTGGTAGATCGGGCCTTCATCGAAATCCAGGCCGAGCCATTGCATCCCTTCGAGGATCGCATCGACCGCTTCCTGCGACGAGCGCTCGACGTCGGTATCCTCGATGCGCAGCACGAACGTGCCGTTCATCTTGCGGGCGAACGCCCACGGATAGAGCGCGGAGCGGATGTTGCCGAGGTGGATGAAGCCGGTGGGACTCGGCGCGAAGCGGGTACGGACAGGACGGGTCATAAACGGTAACTCGAACGCCTGGGGCGCATGAATGATTCGACGCGGGATCGACGGCGGCAGCCCGGACAGCAACGGGGCCGGCGACGCCCGGAACGGGAAAGAAGCCGGAATTATACTCGCGCCGGACATCGCGCCAAGCGCACCGCTTGCTTTATGATGTGCGCGCCGCGGCCGCCAGCCGACGCGGCGCCGGCCGCACGGAACCCGCCGCGCGGCTGCTCGGAACCTATCGCCGCCGCGGGCCATGTAACCCGCCGCCGCCGGAGAACCATTCGATGTCGTCCCCTCGCCTGTCGCGCCGCCACTTCACGATCGCTTGCGCGTCCGCCGGCCTCGCCGCCTGTACGTCGTTCGGCGGCAAGTCCCGCTCCGACAACGCATCCAGCCCCGCCCCGCACGAGAAGCCCGTGAAGATCGGCATCGCGCTCGGCGGCGGCGCCGCGCGCGGCTTCTCGCACATCGGCGTGCTGAAGGCGCTCGAAGCGCGCGGCATCCCGGTCGAAATCGTCGCGGGCACGAGCGCGGGCTCGGTGGTCGGTGCGCTCTATGCGTCCGGCATGAGCGCATTGCAGATCAACAAGATCGCGCTCGACATGGACCAGGCGTCGATCAGCGACTGGGCACTGCCGTTCCGCTCGCGCGGCCTGCTGCAAGGCGTCGCGCTGCAGAACTTCCTGAACAAGACGCTCAACAACCGGCCGATCGAGAAGATGGCGAAGCCGCTCGGCATCGTCGCGACGGATCTGCAGAGCGGTCAGCCGATCCTGTTCCAGCAGGGCAACACGGGGCTCGCGGTGCGCGCGTCGTGCAGCGTGCCGTCGGTGTTCGAACCGGTGAAGATCGGCAACCGCGAATACGTCGACGGCGGCCTCGTGAGCCCGGTGCCCGCGTCGTACGCGCGCAAGATGGGCGCGAGCTTCGTGATCGCGGTCGACATCTCGGCCCGGCCGGACGGCGCAGCGACCAACAACCCGATCGAGATGCTGCTGCAGACCTTCACGATCATGGGCCAGACGATCAAGACCTACGAACTCGACAAATACGCGGACGTCGTGATCCGACCGAACCTCGCGGCCATGGGCGGCAGCGACTTCAACCAGCGCAACGCGGCGATCCTCGCCGGCGAGGAAGCAGTCGCGCGCATCATGCCGGAACTGCAGCGCAAGCTTGCGGAAGCGCGCGGCACGGCTGCCGCGTAAGCACGTCATTCGCGGGAAGGGGCGGTACGCGCCGCCGCCCCGCGACCGGCGGAACGACTTCCGCCTCGCTGCCCGCGCCGGCCCCAAAACAAAAAACCCTGCCGCCTTTCGGTGACAGGGTTTTTTCGATCCGGCCCGACTGACCGGCGAACGTCAGTTGTTGCCGTTCGCGGAATCGTCGCCGAGCGTCGCGCGCACGCGCTGACGCAGATCCTCGGCCTTCATCGGGAACTCCGACTCGATCCGGCGCGCGCCGGTGAAACGCTTTTCCCAGTAGCCGTTGTCGAGATCGTCGACGCGGACGGTGCTGCCCGTCGACGGCGAGTGCACGAACTTGTTGTCGCCGATGTAGATGCCGACGTGCGAGAACGTGCGGCGCATCGTGTTGAAGAACACGAGGTCGCCCGGCTTCAGGTTGCTCATGCTCACCTTCTCGCCGACACGGCTCATTTCTTCCGCACGACGCGGCAGCGACATGCCGAGCGTGTCCTGGAACACATAACGCACGAAGCCGCTGCAGTCGAGGCCCGAATCCGGCGAGTTGCCGCCCCAGCGATATCGCACGCCGATCATGTTCAGCGCGCCGACGACCACGTCGCCCGCCTTGCCCGCCATGCCGGCAAGGAACGACTTCGCACCGCCGCTCGACGGCTGCGCGCTGGTCTGCTGGAGGGAGGAAGTCGACCCGATTTGAGTCGAATTCGTGACATTCTGGTTAAAACTGCTGACTTCGTCGGCGAACGCGCCGGGAGCTGCTGCGAACAGGGCGCCGATGAACAGCCCGGCGATGGTGCGCGCGCATGCCTGGGTCAGGGATCGATGCTGCATTGGTCGATGGAATTTGCTTAAAAATCAGCTGATTGGCGGAAAATTTCGGTCGATACTAGCCAGCGCGTAATCGTTTGTCAAAACAAATTAATAAATACAATCGAGATGATCAGACCATTGGCGGCTTATCACGCTTTCCAGACCGCTTTCAACAGCTTTTGTGTGTAAGGATGTGACGGTCTGGTGAGGATGTCGGCCACGTCTCCCGACTCGACGACGGCACCGTCCTGCATCACCGCGACACGGTGCGCCATCGCGCCGATCACCTCCAGGTCGTGGCTGATGAATACATAGCCGAGGTTGTATTTCTGTTGCAAATTCGCGAGCAGTTTCAGCACCTGCTGCTGGATCGACACGTCGAGCGCGGAAGTCGGCTCGTCGAGGATCAGGATGCGCGGCTCCAGCACCAGCGCGCGCGCGATCGCGATCCGCTGGCGCTGCCCGCCCGAGAATTCGTGCGGATAACGATGCAGCACCGTGCGGTCGAGGCCCACTTCGCGCAGCACCGCGAGCGACTTCGCGCGGCGCGCATCGGGCGTCATTTCCGGGTGATGCAGCTCGAGCCCCTCGCCGACGATCCGCTCGATCGTGTGACGCGGCGAAAGTGAACTGAACGGATCCTGAAAGACGACCTGCATGTTCGAGCGCAGCGCGGTCTGTTCGCGGCCGCGATAGGTCGACAGCGCGCGCCCCTGGAATTCGATCTCGCCGCCGGCCGTCTTCTGCAGCCCGAGCAGCGCCATCGCGAGCGTCGACTTCCCGGAACCCGATTCGCCGACGATGCCGAGCGTCTCGCCCTGCCGCACCGACACCGATACGTCCGCGACGGCCGTCACGGGCACCGTGCCGAACCAGCCCGCGAAACCCGGCCGCTTGCGCGCGAACTGCACGCTTACGTGGCGCGCGTCGAGCACGACCGGCGCGATCGGCATCACGGGCGCGATCACGCGTTGCGGCCGGCTGTTCAGCAGGCGTTGCGTGTACGGATGCTCGGGTTCGGCGAAAATCCGCTCGACGGCCCCGCTCTCGACGAGCCGGCCGCGCTCCATCACCGCGACGCGATCGGCGAAATGCCGTACGAGATTCAGGTCGTGCGTGATCAGCAGGATCGCCATCCCGCGCTTTTCCGCTTCCTCGCGCTGCAACTCCAGCAGCAGGTCGACGATCTGCGCGCGGATCGTCACGTCGAGCGCGGTGGTCGGCTCGTCGGCGAGCAACAGGCGCGGCCGGCACGCGAGCGCCATCGCGATCATCGCGCGTTGCCGCTGGCCGCCCGACAACTGGTGCGGGTAGCTGTCGACCCGCTTCTCGGGCTCCGCGATGCCGGTGCGCGCGAGCAATGCGATCGCGCGCTTGCGCGCCTCGACGGCCGATACGCCGTCGTGCAGCACGATCGTCTCGCCGATCTGCACGCCGATCGTATACAGCGGGTTGAGCGCCGTCATCGGTTCCTGGAAGATCATCGCGATGTCCGAGCCGCGCAGCCCGCGCATCTCGCGCTCGCTCTTGACGGCCAGGTCCTGCCCCGCGAAGCGGATCGCGCCGCTCATGTCGGCGTCGCGCAGCAACCGCAGGATCGACAGCGCGGTCACGCTCTTGCCCGAACCCGACTCGCCGACGAGCGCGACGCGCTCGCCGCGTCCGATCGCGAGCGTCACGTCGTCCACCGCGACCGTATCGCCGAAACGCACATGCAGACGTTCGAGCGACAGCAGCGGCTCATGCTGTGCCGATACAACCGGTTCGCTCATCGCTGACCTCCCGCCGCGCGCACCGAATCGGCAATCCGCGTATCGAGCGCGTTGCGCAGCGCGTCGCCCATGAAGGTCAGCAGCAGCAGCGTCGTGACCAGCACGCCGAACGTCGACAGCGAGATCCACCAGGCGTCGAGGTTGCCCTTGCCCTGCGCGAGCAGCTCGCCGAGGCTCGGCGTCGGCGGCGGCACGCCGAGGCCGAGGAAGTCGAGGCTCGTGAGCGCGAGGATCGAGCCGCTCATCCGGAACGGCAGGAACGTGATCACCGGCGTGAGACTGTTCGGCAGCACGTGGCGCCAGATGATCTGCCAGTTCGTGAGCCCCATCGCGCGCGCGGCGCGCACGTAGTCCTGCGTGCGGTTGCGCAGGAATTCCGCGCGCACGTAGTCGGCGAGCCCGATCCAGCCGAACAGCGACAGCAGCACGATCAGCAGCAGGAAGCTCGGCTCGAAGATCGACGCGAAGATGATCAGCAGGTACAGCTCGGGCAGCGAGCTCCAGATCTCGATCAGCCGCTGCCCGACGATGTCGATGCGCCCGCCGAAGAAGCCCTGCACGGCGCCCGCGGCGATCCCGAGCAGCGTGCCGATCACGGTCAGGATCAGCCCGAACTCGACCGACACGCGGAACCCGTACACGAGCCGCGCGAGCAGGTCGCGCCCCTGCGCGTCGGTGCCGAGCCAGTTCGCGCGCGACGGCGGCGCAGGGTTCGGCACGTTCGAGAAGTAGTTCAGCGTGTCGTAGTAGTAGCGGTTCGGCGGGTAGACGACGAAGTTGCCGGGCGCCTCGAGCCGCTTGCGCACATACGGATCGAGATAGTCGGCCGGCGTCGGGAAATCGCCGCCGAAGGTCGTCTCCGGATACGCATGGAACAGCGGGAAATAGTATTGGCCGTCGTAGCGCACGACGAGCGGCTTGTCGTTCGACCACAGCGGCGCCGCGAGGCTCGCGGCGAACGCGACGACGAAGATCACGAAGCTCCAGTAGCCGAGCCGCTGCTGCCTGAAGCGCTGCCACACGCGACGCGCGGGCGACGGCGACACGCGCGCGCGCGCCGCGTCGATGCGGGACGACACGACGGCCCGGTTCATCGCGGCCCTCGCCCGGTAACGCCGGACAGGCGGACGGATCGTTTCATGTCAGCGCTCCAGGTTGTCGAATTGAATGCGCGGATCGACCCACACATAGCAGAGATCGGAGATCAGCTTGGTCGCGAGCCCGATCAGCGTGAACAGGTACAGCGTGCCGAGCACGACCGGATAATCGCGCCGCACGACCGACTCGTACGACAGCAGCCCGAGGCCGTCGAGCGAGAACAGCGTCTCGATCAGCAGGCTGCCCGTGAAGAACGCGCCGATGAACGCGGCCGGAAAGCCGACGATCAGAGGCAGCATCGCATTGCGGAACACGTGCTTCCACAGCACGTTGCGCTCGGAGAGCCCCTTCGCACGCGCGGTCAGCACGTATTGCCGGCGGATCTGGTCGAGGAACGCATTCTTCGTGAGCATCGTGATGACCGCGAAGCTGCCGACGACCGACGCGGTGATCGGCAGCGCGATATGCCACAGGTAGTCGAGCACCTTGCCGACGAGCGACAGCTGCGCGAAGTTGTCCGACGTGAGGCCGCGCAGCGGAAAGAGCTGCCAGAACGAGCCGCCGCCGAACAGCACGAGCAGCAGCACGCCGAGCACGAAGCCCGGAATCGCGTAGCCGACGAGCACGACGAGGCTCGTCGCGACGTCGAACGGCGAACCGTTGCGCACGGCCTTCGCGATGCCGAGCGGCACCGAGATCAGGTACGTGAGGAAGAACGTCCACAGCCCGATGCTGATCGACACGGGCAGCTTCTGCACGATCAGCGACCACACGCTCTGGTGGCGGAAATAGCTGTCGCCGAGATCGAAGCGCGCGAAGCGCTTCAGCATCAGCCAGTAGCGTTCGAGCGGCGGCTTGTCGAAGCCGTACAGCGCCTTGAGCTGCGCGAGCTGCTGCGCGTCGACGCCGGTGTGCGCACGCATCCCGAACGGCACCCCGCCCTGCTCCGTCGCGCCCTTGCGCAGCTCGAGCACGGCCTGTTCGACCGGGCCGCCCGGCACGAACTGGATCACGGCGAACGTGAGGGTCAGCACGCCGATGAGCGTCGGGATCATCAGCAGCAGGCGTTTGAGGATGTAGCTCCACATAGGGCGTCGACTCGCGATCGGTAGGCTGGATTGGACGAAGGGCCGGCTCGGTTCAGTGATCGGGCCTGGCCCACCAGGTCGATACGACCCAACCCTCGGCCGAATAGTACAGCGGCAGTGTTTGCGGATACGCGAGCGTGCGCTTGTACGCGATCCGGTGCGTCGCGCTGTACCACTGCGGGACCGTGTAGTAGCCGTGCATCAGCACGCGGTCGAGCGCGTGCGTCGCGTCGAGCAGTTCGTCGCGCGTCTGCGCGGTGCCGAGCGCGTGCAGCAGTGTGTCGACGGCCGGCGACTTCAGCCCGAGGACGTTGTCGGAGCCCGGTTCGTCGGCGAACTTGCTGCCGTAACGCGAGAACTGCTCGGCGCCCGGCACCTGCACGCCCGGCCAGCGGATCGTCGTCATGTCGTAGTCGAACGCATCGAGGCGCTTTTGCAGCAGCGCGTAATCGGCGGTGCGAAAGCGTGCGTCGATGCCGAGCTTTGTCAGATTGCGCTGATAGGCGGCCACCACACCTGTCATCGAAGCGCCCGAATCGTCGAGGATCTCGAACGTGAACGGCTCGCCGTTCGCGTTGCGCAGCGCGCCGTCGCGATAGGTCCAGCCGGCCTGCGCAAGCAGCGCGCGCGCCTTCAGCAGGTTCGCGCGCAGCGAGCCCGGCGGGTTCGTGACCGGCTGCGAGACCATCGGGCCGAACACGGCCGGGTCGAGCTGCGCGCGCAGCGGCTCCAGCAGCTTCAGCTCGCCTGCGCCCGGCATGCCGGTCGCCTGCAGGTCGGTGTCGGCGAAATAGCTGTCGAGGCGCGTGTAGGCGCTGTAGAACAGTTGCCGGTTCAGCCATTCGAAGTCGAACGCGAGGTCGAGCGCCTGGCGCACGCGCACGTCTCGAAACAGCGGCCGGCGCAGATTCATGAAGAAGCCCTGCATGCCGGCGCCGTTGTGCTGGCGGAATTCGCGCTTGACGAGCTCACCGTTGTCGAAACGCTTGCCGACGTCGCGCCGCGCCCAGTTGCGCGCGATGTACTCGACGAGCACATCGTATTCGCCGGCCTTGAACGCCTCGAGCCGCGCAACACCGTCGCCGTACAGCTTGTAGACGATCCGCTCGAAGTTGTTGGTGCCGACTCGCACCGGCAGGTCGGCGCCCCAGTACGCGGGGTTGCGCCGGTAGGTAATCGTGCGGCCATTGTCGTAGCGCTCGATCAGGTACGGGCCGCTGCCGATCGGCTGCTCGAACGCGAGCTGGTCGAACGGGATGCGCGAGCCGTCCGCGCGCAATCCCCACTTGCGCGAGAACACGGGCACGCCGCCGGCGATCAGCGGCAGTTCGCGATTCGCGCTGCGGAACTCGAAACGCACGGTAGCCGGATCGACCACCACGGCCTTCGCGATCTCCGCGAAATACGCGCCGAACTGCGGCGCGGCCAGCTTGCTCTTCAGCGTGTCGAACGAGAACTTGACGTCGTCGGCCGTGACGCGATCGCCGTTCGAGAAGCGCGCGCGAGGATTCAGGTGGAACGTGACCGAACGGCGGTCGGGCGCGATGTCGATGTCGTCGGCCAGCAGCCCGTACGCAGAGGCCGGTTCGTCCGAGCTGCCCGTCGCGAGACTCTCGAACAGCATGTCGATGCCCGGCGCCGAGTTGCCGCGCATCGTGAACGGATTGAACTTGTCGAACGACGTCAGCCGGCTCGGGTTCGCGAGCACGAGCGTGCCGCCCTTCGGTGCGTCGGGGTTGACGTAGTCGAAATGCGTGAAGCCCGGCGGATACTTCGGCTCGCCGTACTGCGCAATGGCGTAGGCCGCGTGCGCGGCCGTGGCAAGCACCGCCTGCATCGCGAACACCGCGGCAATGCGGCCGGCGGCCCGTACGGCATGCAGCGCGCCGAAGCGGACGCGCGCGGCGGCGGCCCGGGGCGAACCCTTCGTCATAGAGGCCCTGTCGGTCGAATGGGGGTAGTAACGTGGGACGATTCTACCCATTCAAACCGGCTTCGAGCCATCCGGCGGCCTTTCGTGCGCGATTTCATGCCGGAAATCGGGGCGACGACCGCCCTCATGCACAAAAGAAAACCGCCTCGAGGGCGGTTTCTTCGCGAACGCGAACGCGCACGCAAGCGGCGTGCGCGGCGCATCGATCAATGCCAGCCGTTGTGGCGGCCGCGATCGTGATCCCAGTGGTCCCGATCGCCGCCCCAGCCGCGGCCATGGCGGCGATACCACTCGTCACGGCCCCAGTAGCGGCGGCCGTCCCAGTAGCGGTCGCCATGCCAGCCGATCACGACCGCAGGCGCATACACGGGTGCCGGTGCATAGACGGGCGCCGGCTGGTAGACGACCGGCGGCGGCGGCGCATACACGGGCGCGGGCGCGACGTAGACCGGTGCCGGCACGCCGACGTTGATCCCGACATTGACTCCCGCCATTGCTGCGCCCGACACGAGCAAGGCCGTCATACCGGTCAAGAGCGAGGCAACACGCAAGGTCTTCATGGATTCCTCTTCTGGTTGTGTCATGTGTGATTCGACTATAACGGCAGGCACCCTCTCCGCATATTTCAAGTTTGTAAGAACTGATGCGCGGCATCGCAACGGAAGCCCGCACTTACGTCTTGTAACAATCGACGCCTGCCGGCCCTCGTCCCGCCCGTTCCTAAAACATCTTTCATCCTGGCCCGCGCCCGGCGTTAAGCGGTGCCACGCACACTGCGCGAGCCGAACCGGGCTCCCGCCGCGTTTCGGCAATTTGCTGACAGGCTGGCGCCCCCGCGCCGGCGGAGACCTCGCCGATGCTGAAACTCGTCCGACTCGCGCTCGCGCGCCCCTACACGTTCATCGTCCTCGCGCTGCTGATCCTGATCGCGGGGCCGCTCGCGGCGCTGCGCACGCCGACCGACATCTTCCCCGACATCCGGATTCCGGTCATCAGTGTCGTGTGGAATTACGCAGGCCTGCAGCCGGCCGACATGGCCGGGCGCATCGTCACCTATTACGAGCGCACGCTCGGCACGACGGTCAACGACGTCGCGCACATCGAGTCGCAATCGTTCCGCAGCTTCGGGATCGTCAAGATCTTCTTCCAGCCGAGCGTCGACATCCGCACCGCGACCGCCCAGGTCACGTCGATCTCGCAAACCGTGCTCAAGCAGATGCCGCCCGGCACCACACCACCGCAGATCCTCAACTACAACGCGTCGACCGTGCCCGTGCTGCAGCTTGCGCTGACGAGCGACACACTGAACGAGCAGCAGCTCGGCGACTACGCAACCAACGTGATCCGGCCGCAGCTGCTGTCCGTCGCGGGTGTCGCGATTCCATCGCCGTATGGCGGCAAGGTACGCCAGGTGCAGATCGACCTGGATCCGCAGGCGCTGCAGGCCAAGGGGCTGTCCGCACAGGACGTCGCAACCGCGCTGGCGCAGCAGAACCAGATCATCCCGGCCGGCACGCAAAAGATCGGCGGCTTCGAATACAACATCCGGCTCAACGACAGCCCGCTGACCATCGACCAGCTCAATGCGCTGCCGATCCGGACCGTGAACGGCGCGGTGATCTTCATGCGCGACGTCGCGCACGTACGCGACGGTTATCCGCCGCAGGGCAACATCGTGCGCGTCGACGGCCGCCGCGCGGTGCTGATGAGCGTGCTGAAAAGCGGTTCGGCATCGACGCTCGACATCATCGCTGGCGTGAAGGCACAGCTGCCGCGCATCGAGGCGACGCTGCCGCCTTCGCTCAGGCTCGTCGTGATGGGCGACCAGTCCGTATTCGTCAAGGGCGCCGTGAGCGGCGTGGCGCGCGAAGGCCTGATCGCCGCCGCGCTCACGTCCGCGATGATCCTGCTGTTCCTCGGCAGCTGGCGCTCGACGCTGATCATCGCCGCGTCCATCCCGCTCGCGGTGCTGGCCGCGATCGCCGCGCTCGCGGCCGCGGGCGAGACGCTCAACGTGATGACGCTCGGCGGGCTTGCACTCGCGGTCGGCATTCTCGTCGACGACGCGACCGTCACGATCGAGAACGTCAACTGGCATCTCGAGCAAGGCAAGGACGTGCGCGGCGCGATCCTCGACGGCGCGTCGCAGATCGTCGCGCCGGCCTTCGTGTCGCTGCTGTGCATCTGCATCGTGTTCGTGCCGATGCTGCTGCTCGATGGCGTGGCCCGCTTCCTGTTCGTGCCGATGGCCGAAGCGGTGATCTTCGCGATGATCGCGTCGTTCGTGCTGTCCCGCACGTTCGTGCCGATGATGGCCCGTTACCTGTTGAAACCGCATGCCGCGCATCCGGCGGCCGTGCTCGCGCCGCACGGCGCGCCGTTCCCGCCGCCACGCGCCCGCAATCCGCTCGTCGCGTTCCAGCAGGGATTCGAACGCCGTTTCGCGGCGCTGCGCGCCGGCTACCGCTCCGTGCTCGGCCTCGCGCTCGTGCATCGCGCGCGCTTCGTCGCGCTGTTCCTGGCCGTCGTTACGCTGTCGTTCGTGCTGGTGCCATGGCTCGGCCGTAATTTCTTCCCGTCGGTCGACGCGGGAGAAATCGCGATTCACGTGCGCGCACCGATCGGCACGCGCATCGAGGAAACGGCCGCGCTGTTCGACCACGTCGAGCACACGGTGCGCGGCGTCGTGCCGCCTCGCTCGCTCGCGAGCATCGTCGACAACATGGGCCTACCGAACAGCGGGATCAACCTCACTTACAGCAACAGCGGCACGATCGGCCCGCAGGACGGCGACATCCTCGTGTCGCTCACGGGCGACCACGCACCGACGGCCGGCTACGTGAAGCAATTGCGTACCGTGCTGCCGCGCGCGTTTCCGGGTGTGACGTTCTCGTTCCTGCCCGCCGACATCGTGAGCCAGATCCTCAACTTCGGCGCGCCCGCGCCGATCGACGTACAGGTGACAGGCCCCGACCAGGCCGCCAACCGCGCCTATGCGACCGATCTGCTGCGGCGCATCCGCACGGTGCCGGGGGTTGCCGACCCGCGCGTACAGCAGGCGTCGACCTATCCGCAGTTCACGGTGTCGGTCGACCGCGCGCGTGCCGCGCAGCTCGGCATCACCGAGCAGGATGTCACCAATGCCGTGGTGGCAAGCCTGTCCGGCACGAGCCAGGTGTCGCCGACCTACTGGCTCGATCCGCACAACGGCGTGTCGTATCCGATCGTCGCGCAGACGCCCCAGTACCGGATGACATCGCTGTCGGACCTGCGCGCGCTGCCCGTCACCGGCCACGCGGGCGCCCCGCAATTGCTCGGCGGCCTGGCGACGATCGTGCGCGGTCAGACCGACGCGGTCGTGTCGCACTACGACATCGCGCCGCTGTACGACATCTTCGCGACGACGCAGGACCGCGATCTCGGCGCGGTCAGCGCCGACATCGACCGCGTGCTGCGCGCGAGCGCTGCCGACCTGCCGAAGGGATCGCGCGTGACCGTGCGCGGCCAGGTGCAGACCATGAACAGCGCATTCGGCGGGCTGCTCGCCGGCCTCGCCGGCGCGGTCCTGCTGATCTACCTGCTGATCGTCGTCAACTTCCATTCGTGGCGCGACGCGTTCGTGATCGTGAGCGGCCTGCCCGCCGCGCTCGCCGGCATCGTATGGATGCTGTTCATCACGCGCACGCCGCTGTCGGTGCCGGCGTTGACGGGCGCGATCCTGTGCATGGGTGTCGCGACCGCGAACAGCATCCTCGTCGTCACCTTCGCGCGCGAACGGCTCGCACATACCGCCGACGCGGCCGTCGCCGCGCTCGAGGCAGGCTTCACGCGCTTTCGGCCCGTGATGATGACCGCGCTCGCGATGATCATCGGCATGGCGCCGATGGCGCTCGGTCTCGGCGACGGCGGGGAACAGAACGCCCCGCTCGGCCGTGCGGTCATCGGCGGCCTGCTATGCGCGACCGTCGCGACGCTGGTGTTCGTGCCCGTCGTATTCAGCCTCGTCCACCGGCGCGATCGCGCGCCTCGTTCCGAATCCCTGTCCCTCACTCCGGGAGAACAGCATGTCCACTGAATTCGAAGTCCGTCCCCCTGGCACGCCGCGTTACCTGAAGCCGCTCGCGATCGCGGGCGCCGTCGCCGCGCTCGCCGTCGCTGCAGCCGGCCTCGTCGCCCGCCTGCACGACGCGCGCGCGGTCGCCGCCTGGACCGTGCAGCAGGCGATCCCGACCGTCGCGACGGTCGCGCCGCAGCCGGCCGCAGCCGATGCGCTCATGCTGCCAGGCCGGCTCGACGCGTACGTCGACGCGCCGATCTACGCACGCGTGCCCGGCTACCTGCATGCGTGGTACGTCGACATCGGCGCGCACGTGAAGGCCGGCCAGTTGCTTGCGTCGATCGACACGCCCGATCTCGACCAGCAGTTGCAGCAGGCGCGCGCCGACCTGCAGAGCGCGAGCGCGAACGAGCGGCTTGCGGCCGTCACGGCCGCACGCTGGGCCGAGATGCTCACGCAGGATTCCGTTTCGCAGCAGGAGGCCGACGAGAAACGCAGCGACCTCGACGCGAAACTCGCGGCCGTCGCGGCGAGCACCGCCAACGTGCGGCGCCTCGAAGCACTCGAATCGTTCAAGCGGCTCACCGCGCCGTTCGACGGCGTCGTGACCGCCCGCAAGACCGATGTCGGCGCACTGATCGACGCGGGCAGCGGCCACGGCGCCGAACTCTTCACCGTCTCGGACGCGCGGCGGCTGCGGCTGTACGTCCATGTCCCGCAAGACGATGCGGCCGCGATCCGGGCGGGCATGCAGGTCGCGCTGACCGTCCCCGAGCGCCCCGGCGCGACATTCGACGCCACGCTCGCGGATTCCGCGCAGTCGATCGACCCGGCTTCCGGCACGCTGCTCGCGCAGTTCTCGATCGCCAACCCGGCCGGCACGCTGTTCCCGGGCGAATACGCGCAAGTGCGGATCGCGATGCGCGGCGCCGCGCATGCACTGACGATTCCGGCCAGCACGCTGATCTTCCGCCACGACGGGTTGCAAGTCGCCGTGCTCGATGCGAACGGGCACGCGCGGCTGCGCAATGTCTCGATCGCGACCGATCTCGGCACGCGCGTCGAGATCGCGTCGGGGCTCGCGGCTGGCGATCGCGTGATCGACAATCCGCCCGATTCGCTCGCGGACGGAGACCCCGTGCGTATCGCCGGCGCCACGACGACGGAGCGTGCGCATGGCTGACCGTCTGCTCGCTGCGTTGCTGGGCAGCGTCGCGCTGCTCGCCGGCTGTTCGTTGGCGCCGACGTATCGCGCGCCGGCGGTGCCGGTGCCGGCCGCCTTTCGCGAAACGGGCCCATGGATCGACGCCGCGCCCGCCGACCGCCTGCCGCGCGACGGCTGGTGGCGCGTGTACGGCGACGCGACGCTCGACCGGCTCGAGCCGCTCGTCGCGCGCGCGAATCCCGATCTCGCCGCCGCCGTCGCGCGGCACGACGAAGCCGCCGCGCTGTTCGACGAGGCCCACGCGGCATTGCTGCCGACCCTCGGCATCGATGCCGAGACCGACCGCGACCGGCAGTCGGCGCGCCGGCCGTTGCGCGGCAGCGGCCAGCCCGACGTCTATGAGTCGAACACGCTCGAAGCAGGATTCGGCTACGACGTCGATCTGTGGGGCAAGGTCCGCAACACGGTCGCGGCCGGCCGCGACGACGCGCAGGCGGCCGGCGACGACCTCGCGTCGGTCCGGCTCAGCCTGGAGGCCGGCGTCGCCAGCACCTACTTCGATCTCGCGGGACTCGACCGCGAAGCGGACACGCTCGCGCAAACGATCGACACCTACCGCCGTGCGTGGCAACTGACGGTCAGCCGCCATCGCGGCGGCCTCGCGTCGGGGCTCGACGTATCGCGTGCGCAAACGCAACTCGCGCTTGCACAAGCTCGCGCGTCCGACATCGCCGCGCGCCGCGCGCTCGACGAGCACGCGATCGCGGCGCTCGTCGGGGCGTCCGCGTCGACGTTCTCGCTGCCGCCCGTCGCTGCGCTGCCGGGCGTGCCGTCGATTCCGACCGGGCTCGCGTCGACGCTGCTCGAACGCCGCCCGGACGTCGCCGCCGCCGAACGCCGCGTCGCGGCCGCGAACGCGCGGATCGGCGTCGCACGCGCCGCCTACTTTCCCGACCTGCAGCTCGGCCTCGACGCGGGGTTCCAGAGCGATACGTTTTCGCCGTGGCTCGCCGCACCGAACGAGATCTGGTCGATCGGGCCGCGTCTCGCGATGACGCTGTTCGACGGTGGCCTGCGCGCCGCCGGCGTACGCAAGGCGCGCGCGCAGTTCGCCGAACAGGGCGCGCGCTACCGGGCCGTCGTGCTGCAGGCGTTCCGTGAAGTCGAGGACGATCTCGCGCAACTGCACCGCCTCGGCGACGAATCGGACCAGGACGACGCGGCGCTCGTCGCGGCGCGGCATTCACTGGCGCTCGCGATGTCGCGCTATCGCGACGGTGCCGTCAGTTATCTCGACGTGGTCACCGCGCAGACGACCGAACTCGATACGCAGATCGCGTCGCTCGACGCTAATGCGCGGCGCCTGCAAGCATCCGTCGGGCTCGTGCGCGCGCTCGGCGGCGGCTGGCACGACGCGCGTTCATGAACGTTTCTTCATCGGCGCGCCGGACGCCCGCACGGGTGCACCCGATAACGTGTTTCCGGCCGGCATCGCACCCGCGACACCGGTCTCCGCCATTCGACCAGGATCACGCCATGAAGACATTGATGTTCGCTACCCTCCTCTGCGCCCTCTGCGTCGTGCTACCCGGCCGAGCCAGCGCAACGCAGCCCGCAACGGCGACCGGGCCGCAGACCTTCGCATCGACCGCGCCCGCACCGTTGTCATCGCAACAGGCATGGAATGCGCCGCAGGCAACGCCGCTGACACGTGCGCAGGTCTATCGCGAACTCGTCCGCGCAGAACACGACGGCCAGCTCGTGCAGCTCAATCGCGAACTCTATTCGCACTGACCGCACGCAATCGAACCTGCCGCGCGACGCGCGGCATCCCTGCCGTCCGCAAGCGTGGCGCGATACCGCACCGTCATCCGCCCGTGTCGAACCTGAACCCGAATCGCGCGACCGTTTCGATGCGCGCGGAAAAAGCGTGCGCGGCCAGCTTGCGCCGCAACCGCACGACCAGCGCATTGACCGTTTCGGGCTCGACATCGGCATCGCCCCATGCATAACGCAACACGGCATCACGCCCGACCGGTCGCCCCGATTCGCGCAGCAGGCATTCGACGAGACGGAATTCCCGTGCGCTGAGCGCCAACCTCCGGCCACGCTCTTCGAGTGCGCGCGTGGCCGTGTCGAGCCGGACCGACTCACGCATCGCGCCGACGCCCGCGCGGCGCCACAGCGCGCGCAACCGCTCGTGCAGTTCCACGAACGAACACGGATGGGCAAGACACACGTCGCAGCCGGCCTGGAGCATCCGCGCACGCTGCGCGGGTGTCGCACCGGCGACGATCGCGGCAATCGTCGCGCCTCCGGCCGATACGGCGAGTCGCGGCAATGCATCGAGGATCGACGTGCCGGCGGCGGCGTCGGGCGCAACGATCACGATTGCATCGAACCGGTCCTGGGTCGCCACGAAGCAGCCGTCGCGCCATCCGTCGACGCGCTCGACGCCGTGCGTGCTCTCGCGAAACGCCTTGTCCAGCCATGCCGCCTCCGGATTCGGCGGGGAAATCAGCAGGATGCGCATCGACCGTTCCCCGGCGCCGTCATGCGAGCGAGCGCGGCCAGCATTCGACCGTGATCGCCGCGCCGGCCAGCGGTGCATCGCCGATCCGCAGCGCGAAGCCGTGCACGCGCATCACCGCCGAGACGATACTCAAGCCGAGCCCCGAGCCGTTCACATGGCGCGTGCGCGCGCCGCGATAGAAGCGTTCGAGCACCGCGTCGCGTTCGCCGGGAGGGATGCCGGGGCCGGTGTCCTCGAACCGGACGAGCGGGCCGCTCGGCGTCGCGTGGAGTGCGACGTGCACGCGACCGCCCGGCGGCGTGAACTTGATTGCGTTGTCCGCGAGATTGCTGAACGCCTCGAACAGCAACGCGCGATCGCCATGAATGCCGTCGACCGGTGCCGCGTCGAGCTCGAACGACACGTCGACGGCTTCGGCCAGCGGCTCGTAGAGCTCGCAGACGCTGCGCAGCAATGCCGCGACGTCGACCGCGGCAAAGCCGCCGCGCCGGCTCAGCGTACCGATCTCGGAGATGCGCAGCATCGCGCGAAAGCGCTCGAGCAGCCGGTCGGTCTCGTCGCGCGCCGACGCCAGCAGTGCCGACGACGCAGGGTCGTCCGCGCAAAACGGCTGCTCCGCGAGCCGAGCCAGCATCGTGTGCACGCGTGCGAGCGGCGTGCGCAGATCGTGCGCGATACCGTCGCAGGTATGACGCACCTCGCCCATCAGCCGCTCGACTTCGTCGAGCATATGGTTCACGAGATGCGCGAGCAGGTCGAGTTCGTCGTAGCGGCCGACCGGCAGCCGCTTGCCGAGATCGCCCTCGGCGATCTGCCGCGTGACGCGCCGGATCGCGGCGACGCGGCGCATCTGCCGCATGCCGAGCATGCTGCCGCCCGCGATGCCCGCGATCAGGATCATCACGCCACCGATCACGAGCCCGCGGATCGCGACATCGCGGATCTGGATGAAATGCGACAGGTCGCGTGCGACAACCAGCGTCATCCCGTTGTCGCGGCGCACGGCCATCGCACGCGTGATCGGCGCGGGTTGACCGTCGAGCGGCACAAGCGTGCGTTGCAGCGTGCGCCCGTGGCGATCCGTGCGCAGCGCGGGCGGCGTCGCGATGTCGCCGGCCACGCGGCGCCCGTTCGCGTCGAACAGCCCGTAGAAACTCGTATGCATGTGCTCGTGCTCGAGCCGCCGGTGGATCGCGAGCGGCAGCTCGGCATCGGGAATCGAATCGAAATAGATCAGTTGCCACGCGAGCACCTCGTCGGTGTCGCGCGTCATCGTGTGCGTCGCGGCAGCGCTGATCACGCCCGCGAGCAGCAGCAGCGAAACCGAGAAGATCGCCGCATAGGCGCACAGCCAGCGAAACGTCGTCGTGTGCCAGCGGCGCGTGAAGTTCGCCGCGCGAGCCGCATCCATCCCCGCCTCCGTCATGCGAGCATGTAGCCCGAGCCGCGCACCGTCTGGATCATCGGGTTCGCGCCGGGCGGATCGATCTTCTTGCGCAACCGGCCCATGTGGACGTCGATCAGGTTGGTGCCGGGATCGAAGTGATAGCCCCATACGGTCTCGAACAGCATCGTGCGCGTGATCGTCTGGCCCGCGTTGCGCATCATGAATTCGAGCACGCGGAATTCGGTCGGCAATAGCGCAATCTCGTCGACGCCACGGCGCGCGCGGCGCGAAATGAGGTCGAGCTCGAGCGCACCGACCTTCAACAGCGTCTGCTGTGGTACGCCCGATGCCTGCCGGCGACGCAGCAGCACCTCGATGCGGGCGCTCAGCTCGCCGGAATCGAACGGCTTCGTCAGGTAATCGTCGCCGCCCGCGCGCAGCCCGCGGATGCGCTCGTCGACATCGCCGAGCGCGCTCAGCATCAGCACCGGCGTATCGATGCCGACCGTGCGCATCGCGGTCAGGATCGCGAGGCCGTCCGCGCCCGGCAGCATCCGGTCGAGCGTGATCGCGTCGTACGATGCGCTCATCGCGCGCAGCATGCCTTCGCGGCCGTTGTCGATCCAGTCGACCTCGAACCCGCGCGCAGTCAGTTCGCCGACGATTTCGTTCGCGGTCACCGCATCGTCCTCGACCGTCAGTACTCGCATGGCTGTCCTCGCAATGAACTTCATGACGGGCACACACGATGCGCCCGCGACTATCGTAGACGCCCCGACCGACGTCCGGCGTTACATGAAAATTGCTTCATCCGGCGCCCTGGCGAGCGCGCGTGAAACATGTTTCATCCGTGCGTCGCCCGCCTCGTCGTGCGCTCCGCCTACGCTGACGTCATGCGGCATCGGGCCGCGAAACCAGGAGCCACCGGATGAAACTGTCGACTACCGTCGCCTGCATGCTGCTCGCATGCGCCAGCACCGCCGCGTTCGCGGCACCGCACCTGACACCGCAGGAATGCAACGCCTATCCGTTCGTCCACACCGGTCACGAGGTCACGCATGCGGACCTCGTGCGCGAGCTGACCGAACTCGAACAGGTCGGCTACGAGCCGGCGCACGCGAGCCCTTACTACCCCGACGATCTGGACGGCGCGAAGCATCGGCTTGCCGCCGAGTACCGTGCGGATTGCACGCATGCGCTGACGGCCGACGCGGGCGCGCAGCACTGACCGCGTCGCGTCGCGCGCCGGGAAAAAGCAAAAAAGGCGGCACTCGCGTGCCGCCTTTTCTTCATGAACGCGCATGGATATCGATCGCTGCGCCGCGATACCGCTCAGCGCGACATCATGTTCATGCTGACGTTGTGCATGACCCACAGCGTGCCGACGATCAGGATCGCCGCGGTCAGCACCGTATAGCTGAATGCCATCACGTTCCAGCGCTGGCCCGACGAACCGTTCATGTGCAGGAAGTACACGAGGTGCACGACGATCTGCACGAATGCGAGCACCGCGAGCGCGATCAGCGACGCATGCGGCGACAGCACGCCGCCCATCACGAGGCCGAACGACGCAGCCGTGAGCAGCACCGACAGGATGAAACCGGCGACATAGCCGCCGACACTGCCGTGCCCTTCTTCGAGTTGAGACGAATGCGAATGGGCCATTTAGATCACGCTCGCGAGATAGACAAAGGAAAACACGCAGATCCATACGATGTCGAGGAAGTGCCAGAAGAGGCTCAGGCACGTCAGGCGTCGCAGGTCGCGATCGGTCAGGTCGCCGCCGCGGAACACGATCTGCCCGGCGAGCACGATCATCCACAGCAGGCCGGCCGTCACGTGCAGCCCGTGCGTGCCGACCAGCGTGAAGAACGCCGACAGGAACGCGCTGCGCTGCGGGCCGGCGCCGTCCGCGATCAGGTGCGAGAACTCGCGCAGCTCCATCGCGAGGAACGCCGCACCGAGCACGAACGTCACCGCAAGCCACGCGAGCAGCGCACCGCGCCGCTGCTTGTAGGCAGCCAGCATCGCGAAACCGTACGTGATGCTCGACAGCAGCAGCGCGGCGGTTTCCACCGCGACGCCCGGAATGTCGAACAGGTCCTTTGCGGTCGGCCCGCCCGCATACTGGTGGCCGAGCACCGCGAACGTCGCGAACAGCGCCGCGAAGATCACGCAGTCGGTCATCAGGTACAGCCAGAAACCGAACACCGAATGCGACGGCGGATGGTCGTCGTGCTCGAGCAGGGTTGCGCTCAAGGTTTTCTGCAACATCAGTTGGCCTCCAGTTCCACGTCGTCGACGCGCGCGGCCACGCGCTTCGTCGGCTGCTTGTCTTCGATCTTCCGCACTGTCGACGCGGGGATGTAATAGCCGTCGTTATTGCGCGAGCTGTAGATCACGAGCGTCGCGACGATCCCGACGAGACCGGTGATCGCCATCCACCAGATGTGCCACACCAGCGCGAAGCCGAGCACCAGGCTGAAAATCGCGACCACAAGGCCCGCGCAGGTATTCGACGGCATGTGAATGTCGCGGATCGCCGCCGGGTTCGGCCGGCCTTCGCCGTGCGCCTTCATGTCCGCGTACGCGTCGAGCGTGCGCACCTGCGGGATCACCGCGAAGTTGTAGTCGGCCGGCGGCGACGTAGTCGCCCACTCCAGCGTGCGGCCGCCCCACGGATCGCCCGTCGTGTCGCGGTATTCGGGCAGGTTGCGGTTGCGGATGCTGACCACCAGCTGCAGCAGCTGGCACGCGATGCCGATCGCGATCAGCACGGCGCCGAACGCGGCGACCAGCAGCCACGGATGCCATGCCGGGTTGTCGTAGTGATTCAGCCGGCGCGTCATGCCCATGAAGCCGAGCACGTAGAGCGGCACGAACGCGACGTAGAAGCCGATCTGCCAGAACCAGAACGCGGCCTTGCCGAGCTTCTCGTTCAGCTTGAAGCCGAACGCCTTCGGGAACCAGTAGTTGAAGCCAGCGAGATAGCCGAACAGCACGCCGCCGATGATCACGTTGTGGAAGTGCGCGATCAGGAACAGGCTGTTGTGCAGCACGAAGTCCGCGCCGGGAATCGCCATCATCACGCCGGTCATGCCGCCGAGCGTGAACGTGACCATGAAGCCGATCGTCCACAGCACGGGCGTCGTGAATTCGATCCGGCCGCGGTACATCGTAAACAGCCAGTTGAAAACCTTCACGCCGGTCGGGATCGCGATGATCATGGTCATGATGCCGAAGAACGCGTTCACGTTCGCACCCGAGCCCATCGTGAAGAAGTGATGCAGCCACACGAGGAACGACAGCACCATGATCGCGCAGGTTGCGTACACCATCGTCTTGTAGCCGAACAGCGGCTTCTTCGCGAACGTCGCGATGACTTCCGAGAAGATGCCGAACGCCGGCAGGATCAGGATGTACACCTCCGGATGGCCCCACGCCCAGATCAGGTTCAGGTACAGCATCGCGTTGCCGCCGGCTTCGTTCGTGAAGAAGTGCATGCCGAGGTAACGGTCGAGGCCGAGCAGCGCGAGCGTCGCGGTCAGGATCGGGAACGACGCCATGATCAGCACGTTCGTGCAGAGCGCGGTCCACGTGAACACGGGCATCTTCATCAGCGTCATGCCCGGCGCGCGCATCTTGATGATCGTCACGAAGAAGTTCACGCCGGTCAGCAGCGTGCCGACGCCCGAGATCTGCAGCGCCCACAGGTAATAATCGACCCCTACCCCCGGGCTGAATTGCAGCTCCGACAGCGGCGGGTACGCGAGCCAGCCCGTCTGCGCGAATTCGCCGATCACGAGCGAGACGTTGATCAGGATCGCGCTGACGGCCGTCATCCAGAAGCTCAGCGAGTTGATGAACGGGAATGCGACGTCGCGCGCGCCGATCTGCAGCGGCACGATCAGGTTCATCAGGCCGACCATGAACACCATCGCCATGAAGAAGATCATGATCACGCCGTGTGCCGTGAAGATCTGGTCATAGTGGTG
Source organism: Burkholderia catarinensis (assembly GCF_001883705.2). Taxonomy (GTDB): domain Bacteria; phylum Pseudomonadota; class Gammaproteobacteria; order Burkholderiales; family Burkholderiaceae; genus Burkholderia; species Burkholderia catarinensis. The sequence continues at coordinate 129,865 of NZ_MDEQ02000004.1, read as the reverse complement.
CGGCGGCAGGTAGCCGGGCGCGTTGTACGCGAGCGCAAGCTGCATGCGCATCATGATCGCGTCCGCGAAGCCGCGCAGCAGCATGATCAGCGCGACGATGATGTACATCACGCCGAGTTTCTTGTGGTCGACCGTCGTCAACCATTCCGTCCACAGCCATTTCCACCGGCCGGTGATCGTCAGCGCGGCGAGAATGCCCAGCACGGCCAGCCCCATGAAGGCGCCGGCCACCATGATGATGGGCTGATCGAACGGGATCGCCGATAGTGTGAGTTTGCCGAACATGCGTTACCCCTTCGTGCCGCAGGCGGCGTCCTTCAGGTCGAGGACGTGGCCATCGTTGTATTTCGCGATGATGTTGTGGAAGAGCCGCGGATCGATCGACGAGAAGTAGCGCACGGGCGCCTTCTCGCTCGGCTGCGCGACGGTGCCGTACACGGTCGCGTCGAGCCGGTCCGGCGACGCCTTCACCTTCTGCACCCATGCGTCGAACTGTTCGCGCGGCTCGGCGAGCGTACGGAACTTCATGTCGGAGAAGCCGCGGCCGCTGAAGTTGGCGGACGTGCCCGCGTAGTTGCCGGGCTCGTCCGCGATCAGATGCAGACGCGTCTGCATGCCGGCCATCGCGTAGACCTGGCCGCCGAGTTGCGGGATGAAGAACGAGTTCATCACCGAATCCGACGTGATGCGGAAGTTCACCGGCGTGCCCACCGGGATCGCGAGCTGGTTCACCGACGCGATGCCGAGTTCCGGATAGATGAACAGCCACTTCCAGTCGAGCGCGACGACCTCGACGTCGATCGGCTTCACCGACGACTCGAGCGGCTTGTACGGGTCGAGCTCGTGCGTGGTCTTCCACGTGAGCACGCCGAGGAACAGGATGATCAGCGTCGGCACCGTCCAGATCACGACTTCGATCGCGGTCGAATGCGACCAGTTCGGCGCGTAGGTTGCGTTGCGGTTCGATGCGCGGTAACGCCACGCAAACCACAGCGTGAGCAGGATCACCGGCACGACGACGACCAGCATCGCCCATGTGGACGTCGCGATCAGTGCCTTTTCGGCAGCCCCCACGCTTCCTTTCGGATTTAGTACATCTAAATTACAACCTGACAGGCTCAGCGCCGCGCCGATTGAAATCAGCGCCGACCGGCCTCTTGAAGCTCTTCTTTTCATCACACAGCCCGAGGGTCATTAAATCCGTTGCGTATGCCTGATGCGCATTCGATCCACGAAAGTGAGCGAATCATACGTCGCGCGAGTGCAATGAAAAACCGATGGATGCGGCAAATCATCATTGCAGAATCCGCTGTGAGACACATTGTCGCGGGGCAATTTCACGCAGCCGAAAGCCGGCCCGGCGCCGCCGGCACCGGACCTCGATCGATGTGTGCGCAACGGGTGTGCGCCGTGCGACGCGGCCTGCTCGCACGGCATACGGCGATCAGTCGTGCGTCGATGCCATGTACGACGGCTGCGGCTGCACGGGACCATCCCCCGCCGGCACCTTCGACCGGCTGGCGTCCTCGATCAGACGTGCGACGGTCGGATCGATCGCGTCGGTAAACGGCTTCGGGTAGACGCCGACCACCAGCACGACCAGCGCGAGCGACGCGAACATCACGATCTCGCGGCGGTTCAGGTCGGCGAGCTTCGCGACACGCTGGCTCGCAACCTTGCCGAACACGACGCGCTTGAGCATCCACAGCGTGTACGACGCGCTGAGGATCAGCGTCAGCGCCGCGATGGCGCCGACCCAGAAGTTGAAACGGATCGCGCCCATGATGACCATGAACTCGCCGACGAATCCCGACGTGCCGGGCAGCCCGACGTTTGCCATGGCGAACAGCAGCGTGAAGGTCGCGAAACGCGGCATCACGCCCGCGACACCGCCGTATGCGGCGATCTCGCGCTGCTGCGTGCGATCGACGAGCACGTTCACGCAAAGCAGCATCGCGCCCGCGACGAAGCCGTACGACACGAGCTGCACGATCGCGCCTTCGACGCCGATCCGGTTGAACAGGAACAGCCCGAGCGTGACGATCCCCATGTGCGCGACCGTCGAATACGCGAGCAGCTTGCCGAGATCGGTCTGTGCGAGCGCGATCAGGCTCGCGTAAACGATCGCGAACAGCGACAGCGCGATCACGGCCGGCGCAAAGAAGTGGCTCGCATCCGGTGTAATCGGCAACGCGAAGCGCAGGAACCCGTAGCCGCCGAGCTTGAGCATCGCGAGCATCAGCGCGGCACCCGTCGGGCCGTCCGTGTAGACGTCGCTCAGCCACGTGTGGACCGGCCACATCGGCACCTTGACCGCGAACGCGGCAAAGAAGCCGAGAAACACCAGCAACTGCGGCGCAAAGCCGAGCTGCAGCGTACGCCACACGGCCATGTCGAACGTATGCGACTGCGCGTACAGGTACAGCATCGCCATCAGCAGCAGCAACGAACCGGCGAACGAGATGAAGAAGAACTTCACGGCCGCGTACACGCGGCGCTCCCGCCCCCACGTGCCGATCAGCAGGTAAAGCGGGATCAGCGTCGCCTCGAAGAAGATGAAGAACAGCAGCCCGTCCTGTGCGGCGAACACGCCGACCATCAGCCCCGACAGGATCAGGAACGACGCGTAGTACTGCGCGACACGCACCGTGACCGACTCCCACGACGCGATCACCACCACGAGCGTCGTGAATGCGGTCAGCACGACCAGCCATAGCGACGCGCCATCGATGCCGACGCGCCATCCGGAACTGAACGCCGCCAGCCAGTCGCGGTTTTCGACAAACTGCATCGCGGCCGAATGCGAATCGAAACCGGCGACAAGCGGAACGACGGCGGCCAGCCCCGCCAGCGCGCCGGCAAGCGCGATCAGTCGGGTCCGGCGCGGATGTTGGTCGGAACCGGCACGCAGCAGGCATGCGCCAACCAGGATCGGAACCCAGATGGCCAGGCTCAGGAAAGGGAAATCATGCATGTCAACAAGACCTTGAGATAGTCGCGCGCTGCGTCGGGGACAGGCGAAACGAAAGGAACGAAATCAAATCGAAAGATAGATTTCGCGAACCGCCAATGTTGGCAAAATGTAAAGTGGCATCCGGGGAAAACTTGACGCCGCTCAATCGCAATCGGGTTAACGAGCATAAAGCGATTGACAATTTTTTGCATCGCACCAGAATCTCGATCTCTGGAATCGAAGCAAGCTGTTGTTTTTGATGGGTAATTTTTCGCATCCGTGATGCCGGACCCCACGAAAAACGACGCAGCGCCGCAATTTTGATGTCGACGGGTCGTTACGGCGGGCAGGAATGTGATGATGGTCGTCGCGACGAGCGGCGATCGCACGGCGCCTGAATCCTTACATCGATACTTTCATTTTTATTTCAATCGATGCGGCTTTGATGTGGCCGGAGCGAATGGCCGCCCCGCCGTTCGGCTTCGCGGCGGGTACGGCACGTTTCACGTCCGTGCCGCTAACGCAGGTGACTCAGACGGTCCCATATGCGCATCGTCACCGCGCGGTAGTGGTTGTGTTGCGCGGGAAAATGGACAAAGCGGCTGTCGCGCGTGGCATAGACCGGCGACGACGCGAGCGTCATCGCATCGACGATATGGCGCGCATCGATCATGCCGGACTGGAGCAGTTCCACATAGATCGCCTGCTGGTCGCCGCCGCTCGCGTAGACCGACGAACGATCGCCGAAACTCTCGATGCGCGCGCAGATGCGCTCGACCAGTTCGCGCATCGGCGCCACGTTGCGCACGCCGATCATGCACGAGTTGATCGCCCACGCCGTGTGATCGGTACCGATCACGAAGTCGCGGCCGTCGATCGTGCTGTCGACAGGCTGACTCTGATCGATCGCCAGGATGTCCGCATCGACCCAGAACACGAATGCGTGATGCGGCAGATGTTCGCGAATCAGATGGAGCTTTGCCCAGTTCGCATCGATGCCGTCCGGCAGAAATGCGGGCGGTTCGCGATACGTGTGGTACGCATAGCCATGCCGCGTGCAGTAGCGAACGAAGTTCTCCTCGTGCAGATCGCCATAGCCCGCGATATGCGACGTATGCAGGCTCACGAACGCAATACGCGCTTGCGGATTCACATGCCGCTCCGCGTCGCGCGTTCGCTGCTGCGCGGCTCGCCAGTCGTTCATTGCGTGCGGGAGATCGCCGCGCTGGAACCGCTCCGCATCGTCGACCAGCGCCAGCACATAGCGGAAATCGTAGTCGGCAGCCGGCGCCCAGACGCCGTCCACCTGCCGCCACTCGGGCGCCTGGTGCGCCACGAGCGGCCGGGCGCCTGCGATCGAATCGATCGCGACCCCGTCGCTCCAGACCGTCTGGGCCGACGCGAAATAGCCGTTCGCGAGCGGCGCGTCGAACGGCAGCGGCGAAAAGTACTCCGCCAGCAGCGTCGCCTCGCACGCGTGTCGCCGCTCCGGAAGGTGCATCGCCCATTTGCCCAGTTCGACCGCCAGCTTGCGCAACCGCTCGCGCACGTCGGGCACGTTGCGGAAGATCATGCCGCTTGCGGCGGGCAGCGCCGACTTCGACGTCTGCGTTGTGACGATCGCATCGTAACCGCGTGCGACATCCTGCAGCGCGTGCGGGTCGAACACGACGGAGAACGGATCGAGCACCAGCAGCAACGCACCCGGCTCCATCGCGACGAGCTGCGCGATGATCGCGTGGTACTTGTGCAGGACCTGCTGGCGCTCGCCATACACGTGCATGCCGTCGACCGCCGCATGCCGGTAACCGTGCAGCCGCGCGTAATGCGCATGGTTATCGACAAGTCCGTCGACAGGTCGATGAGAGAGGACAGTCAGAACGGAATCCGGGCTTGCCAAGAGCATCACCTTGAGTCGAGCCAAACGATACGCGATATGTAGCGCACTATCGTCGCTCAAGTCGAGCACTCATTGCCTGGATTCGCTGCCCCGACCCGGTCCGTCCGCGGATGAGATCAGGCAGCATCGCGTATTTGGCACGCACGGACCGGAAAAAGAAAAAGCCCCGCAAGTCCGAGAACTTGCGGGGCTTTGTCACCGCTTTTGGCGGAGACGGAGGGATTCGAACCCTCGATCCAGGTTTTGGCCCAGATGCTCCCTTAGCAGGGGAGTGCCTTCGACCTCTCGGCCACGTCTCCCAAACCTTCGCTCGCACCAGGGAGGCAGTGCGACGAGAACAAGATCATATAGGGTTTGGAGCCGTTGGTCAATTTCCGCGATGCATTTTCTTCAATGCATCACGAAAAATTCACGATGCCTGGTCGAGTTCGAATGCCTTGTGCAGCGCGCGGACGGCCAGCTCCATGTATTTCTCGTCGATCAGCACCGAAATCTTGATTTCGGACGTCGAGATCATCTGGATGTTGATGCCCTCTTCCGACAGCGTGCGGAACATCTTGCTCGCGACGCCCACGTGCGAACGCATGCCGACGCCGACGACCGACACCTTCGACACCTTCGGGTCGCCCTGCACCTGCTCGGCATTCACATGGCCCTTCACCTGGTTGGTGAGGATGTCCATCGCCTTCTGGTAGTCGCCGCGACCGACCGTGAACGTGAAGTCGGTCTTGCCCTGGACGCTCTGGTTCTGGATGATCATGTCGACGTCGACGTTCGCGTCGGCAACCGGGCCGAGGATCTGATACGCGATGCCCGGCTTGTCGGGCACGCCCATCACAGCAATGCGTGCTTCGTCGCGCTGGAACGCGATGCCGGAAATGACTGCCTTTTCCATGGTCTCGTCTTCTTCAAAAGTAATCAGGGTGCCCGAGCGCATTTCTTCGTCGAGCGCAATCAGCGGATCGGTCAGGCTCGACAGCACGCGCGTCTTCACCTGGAATTTGCCGGCGAACTCGACCGAGCGGATCTGCAGGACCTTCGAGCCGAGGCTGGCCATTTCCAGCATCTCCTCGAACGTCACGCGATCAAGGCGTCGCGCCTCTTCGACGACACGCGGATCGGTCGTATAGACGCCGTCGACGTCCGTATAAATCAGGCACTCTTCGGCACCCAGCGCAGCCGCGACCGCCACCGCCGACGTGTCCGAGCCGCCACGGCCCAGCGTCGTGATGTGACCATCCGGATCGACGCCCTGGAAGCCCGTGATGATCACGACCTTGCCTGCGTTCAGATCGGCCTTCACGCGCTCGTCGTCGATCGAGTGAATGCGCGCTTTCGTGAACGCGCTGTCGGTCTTGATCGGCACTTGCCAGCCCGCATAGCTCACGGCCTCGACGCCGATTTCCTGCAGCGCGATCGACAGCAGGCCGACGCTGACCTGCTCGCCGGTCGACGCGATCATATCGAGCTCACGCGGGCTCGGCTGGCTCGAAATCTCTTTCGCAAGACCGAGCAGACGGTTGGTTTCGCCGGACATCGCCGAAGGCACGACCACCATCTGGTGCCCGGCCTGATGCCATTTTGCGACGCGTTTCGCGACGTTCTTGATGCGCTCGACCGAGCCCATCGAAGTGCCGCCGTATTTGTGTACGATGAGTGCCATTGTCGTTCTGAACTGGAGGAGAAACCGCACGGGCGCGCTGGGCAGGCCGTGTAGCCGTTCGGTCACGCGGCTTGTGGCTGTGGACGGACGACGAGGGGGACGGCTGGGACGCAACGCGCAAGCGTGACGGATTTTGCCCGGAAGGCCGATCAGGCCGCGCAAACCGGGTACGTCACGCGGAAAACCTGCACAAATCGCTCAAAAATCGAGCCGAGCAAACGACTGAGCGTACCCGATAGAAGCCCGCTTGACAAGCCGCCCGCCGTCCCTACAACCGTTCCGGCGCTGTTTACCAAATGGTGAAAATGGGCGCGCCATCGCGCCGCCGGAAGCCTGCCCGCCGTTACGCGATCAGCAGGTCGGGACGCCACTCGATCCGGCGCCACGCGCCATCGCCGGACAAGCCGCCGTCGCGGTTCACGCCAAGGCGCGGCACGTAGATCAGCCGGTCGCCCACGAACAGCAGCGGCACGTCACGCTGCCATGCCGGCACACCGCGCTCCTGGAACAGATTCTTCAGCGTGCGGCCCGGGCCGCCCGGCGACGTGCGCATCCGCTCGCCACCCGCGCGGGCGCGCGCCGCGAGCCGTGCACCGCGCAGCAGCGCCTCCGGCACCGCGCCGGCGCTTCCCGCGTCGGCCAGCGCAAACACGAACGTGCCGCGCCATCCCGGCAGGTGCCAGACGTCCTGCCCGTCCCACCCGAGCGTCGATTCCGGGTGCGGCGTCCCCGTACCGTCGTCGGCCGGTTCGCTGCTGTCGCCTGCTTCCCAGTAGATGACGTCGCGATAGAGCCGCAGGCACTGCCCCGCATGATCGACACGCAGCGCATGCGCGTCGTGCGCGGCACGCAACTGCCGCATCATGTTGGCGAGCCGGGCGGCCGACGCGCCCGGCAAGCCGAGCCGGCGCATCCAGAAACGCAGCAGGTTCGCGCCGCGCGTGTCGTCGAACGCGACCAGCGACTCGCGCGACAGCGCATGTCCGTCATCGCGCGCGGCGACTGCGAAGTCCAGTTCGGCCAGATCGTCGAGCAGCCGCTGCGCAGCGGCCGCATGCTGGGCCGCGCGGCCGAGCGCGTCGCGAAAGCCCGGGAAATGCACGGCCAGCGCCGGCAGCACGTCGATGCGCAGCGCATTGCGCGCATAGCGCGTGTCGACGTTCGATTCGTCGTCGATCCATGCGAGCGCGTGCTGCGTCGCATAGCGCTCAAGTTGCGCGCGCAACAGTCGCAGCAACGGACGCACACGCTCGACGCTCACGCCCTCGGGACGGTAGCGCGGCGCCATCGCGGCCAGTCCCGCGATCCCGGCGCCGCGCAACAACTGCAGCAGCACGGTCTCGGCCTGGTCGTCCGCATGCTGCGCGAGCCACAGCGCAGCCGCGCCGTGGCGTTCGCACATCGCGTCGAGCGCCGCGTAGCGACGCTCGCGCGCAGTTGCCTCGATACCGAGGCCGCTGTCGCGCGGCACGTCGACACGCATCGATTCGAATTCGACGCCGAGCGCGGCTGCACTCGCTTCGGCATGCGCGACCCACGCGTCGGCGTTCGCACTCAGGCCGTGATGCACGTGCAGCGCGACACAGCGTGACGCGCCCGCGACGCGCACGGCCGCGTCGAGCAGCACCGTCGAATCGAGGCCACCGCTGTAAGCGATCGCGATGCGCGCATCGGACGGCATGCCGGAAAGCGCAACGCCGACCGCGTCGAGTACGACGCGGTCGGCGGAAAATTCAGTCGGCGGGATCACGAGATGGACGCGCGCGCAGCGGCGCGCGAATTGAGCATGCGGCCGGTCATGCGCCCGGCGTGGTTTCCTTGAACTTGCCGTAGGCCAGCAGGCGCTCCAAGCGGCGCTCGCGCACCGCGTCGATGCTCATGCCCTGGAACTGGCGCAGCGAATCGGCAAGCGCGCGGCGCAGCAACGCAGCCATGCCCTTCGGATCGCGATGCGCGCCGCCGAGCGGCTCGTTGATGATCTTGTCGATCAGGCCGAGCGCCTTCAGGCGATGCGCGGTCAGGCCCAGCGCTTCCGCCGCTTCAGGCGCCTTCGCGGCGCTCTTCCACAGGATCGACGCGCAGCCTTCCGGCGAGATCACCGAGTAGGTCGAGAACTGCAGCATCATCACGGTGTCGGCCACGGCGATCGCGAGCGCGCCGCCCGAACCGCCCTCGCCGATCACCGTCGTGATGATCGGCGTCTTCAGCTCGGCCATCACGTACAGGTTGCGGCCGATCGCCTCCGACTGGCCGCGCTCTTCCGCGCCGATGCCCGGGTACGCGCCCGGCGTGTCGACGAACGTGAAGATCGGCAGCCCGAACTTCTCGGCGAGACGCATCAGGCGTTCGGCCTTGCGATAGCCTTCCGGACGCGGCATCCCGAAGTTGCGCGCCGCGCGCTCCTTCGTGTCGCGGCCCTTCTGATGGCCGATCACCATGCACGGATGGCCGCCGAAGCGCGCGAGACCGCCAACGATCGACAGATCGTCAGCGAATGCGCGGTCGCCGTGCAGCTCGTGAAAATCGGTAAACAGTTCCGCAACGTAATCGAGCGTATACGGGCGCTGCGGATGCCGCGCGATCTGCGAAACCTGCCACGGCGACAGGTTCGCGTAGAGGTCTTTCGTCAGTTGCTGGCTTTTCTTCGACAGCCGCTCGATTTCTTCCGAAATATCGACAGCCGAGTCGTCCTGCACGAATCGCAGCTCTTCGATCTTGGCTTCAAGTTCGGCAATCGGCTGTTCGAAATCCAGAAACGTGGTCTTCATGTGTTCGAATCCTTGGGTCTTGCGGCAGCGCGTATTCTACCCGCGCCGGCGACGCTCAAAACCGGCTCTCAACTATTGATATTTAAAACCCGATAGTCGCCACTCAGGCGTCGGCGTCGGGCGCATCGAGGCTGCGCCACATGTACCAGGTCGCGACGGTGCGCCACGGTTCCCAGTTGGCCGCGACTTCGCGCGCTTCGCTGCGCGTGACGGGTTCCCCGCTGAAGTAATTGACGCTGATCGCGCGGATCAGGCCCGGGTCGTCGAGCGGCAGCACGTCCGGCCGCGACAGGTTGAAGATCAGGAACATCTCGGCCGTCCAGCGGCTGATGCCGCGGATCTGCGTGAGTTCCGCGATCACGTCCTCGTCGTCCATCGACGTCCATTTGTCGACGTGCAGCGCGCCCGACACGAAATGCTGCGCGAGATCGAGGATGTATTCCGTCTTGCGCTTCGACAGCCCGCACGCGATCAGCTTGTCCGCACCGAGCCGGATCACCGGCTGCGGCGCGAGTTTCGGACAGGCGTCCTCGATACGCGCCCACAGCGACTGCGCGGACGGCACCGAAATCTGCTGACCGACGACCGAACGCGCGAGCGTGACGAACGGGTCGCCGCGCTTCACCAGATGCGCGGGACCGAACTTCGGAATCAGTTTCTTCAGGATCCGGTCGCGCTTGACGAGGTCCGCACACGCCTTGTCCCAGTATGCGGGACGCACGACGACCTCCTCGCCGTCCGCTTCGGACACATGCGTCTTGCGGGCCGCGTCGGCGGCCGGCAGCGCGGCCGCCGGCTGCGCATGACCGTTGAGCGCGCCGTTCGGCACGGCGCGCGTCGCGTCCGCCTTCGCCGCCGGCACGCGCTTCGCTGCCGGACGCGCGGCGACCAGGGTCGCGCGCCTGACCGGCGCTTTTCTAGCCGTTGCCATCTTGCCTCCTACCTGACGGATCGGTCAGTGGAACGCACCGCGCTCATACGCGACGCCATTCGGTCGATCCGCCCGGTTTGTCTTCAAGTGCGATGCCGGTCTCGAGCAGTTCCGCCCGGATCCGGTCCGCTTCGGCATAGTCCTTCGCTTGCTTCGCCGCGACACGCGCGGCGATCTTCGCTTCGATCTCGTCGGCAGCGAGCCCGCCCGCCTGCGCGGCGCCGGACGCCTGCTGCAGGAACGTGCGCGGTTCGCGGCCCAGCAGGCCAAGCAGGCCCGCCAGTTGCTTCAGTTGCCGCGCGAGCGACGCGTCGCGCGTGCGATTCACCTCGCCCGCCAGCTCGAACAGCGTCGCCACCGCGACCGGCGTATTGAAGTCGTCGCTCATCGCGGCCGCGAATCGCTGCGCGTGCGGCTCGTTCCAGTCGAGCGCGAGCGTGTCGACCTCGACATCCTTCAGCGCCGTATACAGACGCGTGAGCGACGCGCGCGCATCGTCGAGATGCACGTCGCTGTAGTGGAGCGGCGAACGGTAGTGCGTGCGCACGATGAAGAAGCGCATGACTTCCGCGTCGTACCGCTCGAGCACTTCGCGGATCGTGAAGAAGTTGCCGAGCGATTTCGACATCTTCTCGTTGTCGACCTGCACGAAGCCGTTGTGCATCCAGTAGTTGACGAACGTCTGGCCGGTCGCGCCTTCGCTCTGCGCGATCTCGTTCTCGTGGTGCGGGAATTGCAGATCCTGCCCGCCGCCGTGAATGTCGAAATGATCGCCGAGCAGCGTGCAGCCCATCGCCGAGCACTCGATGTGCCAGCCCGGGCGGCCCATCCCGTACTTCGACGCCCACGACGCGCCTTCCGGATCTTCCGGCTTGGCGCGTTTCCACAACACGAAATCGAGCGGATCTTCCTTCGCGTCGTTCGCGGCGACGCGCTCGCCCGCGCGGAGATCGTCGAGCGACTTGCCCGACAGCTTCCCGTAGTTCGCGAACTTGCGCACCGAGTAATTGACGTCGCCGTCGGTCGCCTGGTACGCGTAGCCGTTCGTCTCGAGCGTCTCGATCATGCCGAGCATCTGCGGAATGAATTGCGTCGCGCGCGGCTCGAGGTCGGGCCGCTGGATGCCGAGCGCGCTTTCATCCTCGTGCATCGCGCCGATGAACCGGTCGGTCAGCGACTTGATCGTCTCGCCGTTCTCGACCGCGCGGCGGATGATCTTGTCGTCGATGTCGGTGATGTTGCGCACATACGTGACCCGGTAGCCGATCGCACGCAACCAGCGCTGGACGAGGTCGAACACGACCAGCATGCGCGCGTGGCCCACGTGACAATAGTCGTAGACGGTGATCCCGCATACGTACATCCGCACTTCGCCGGAATGGCGCGGCACGAAAACTTGCTTGTCACGCGCGAGCGTGTTGTAGATGCGCAGTGATTCCATAGAGATGAACCGTGAGCCGAAGGAAACCGCCCTGGCGAAGCCAGCCCAGCATGCGAAACGGACGGACCATCTGCTGCGGCGCCAGGCCGAGCGTCCTCGATATCACATGGGGCGGTCAGGCTGCAAGCACAGCGGTGACGGCCACGAGAGGCAAAGAAAGACTGTCTGACGCTCGCCGGAACGCGCAGACGTTTTGTTAGAATGGGTCGGAGTATAACATTCCGATTTACGCCTATGAAACCTCATCGCGGCCGCGCGCAGAGCGCTGCGACCCTCGTTGCGACCACCGTCATGGGCGTCGCGCTGACGCTTTTCGCGGCTCCCGCGGCGCTCGCGCAGAAGGCCCCGGCCACCGCCGACGGCACCCCCGAAGTCGACGCGTCCATCGCCGGCAAGCAGTGGAAGCAGGCGCTCGCGCAGCTCGACGCGCGCATCGCGTCGAACCCGCACGACGTGCAGGCGCAGTTCAAGCGCGGCACCGTGCTGGCCCGCCTGAACCGCGACGACGACGCGATCCAGCAATTCGTCGCGATCACGCAGGCGTACCCCGAACTGCCCGAGCCGTACAACAACCTCGCGGCGCTCTACGCGAAGCACGGCCGCTACGACGAAGCGCGCACCGCGCTCGTCACGGCGACGCAATCGAACCCGAGCTACTCGCTCGCGTACGAGAACCTCGGCGATCTCTACCTGCGCCTCGCCGCCGAGTCGTACAAGCGTGCGCAATCGCTCGGCCGCACGAGCGGCGCGACCGCGCAGCGCCTCGCCGACCTGCAGAAGATCGTGTCGCCGCCGAAGGCCGCGCCGAACGCCCGCGCGGTCACGCCGGCCACGCGCGACTACACCGACCGCGCAGCCGCGAACGTGAGCACCACCACGCTGCCGATGTCGCCGACGTTCCAGTTCAACGGTCCGTCGGGCGCACTGGCGGCGCCGTACGTCGCGCCGTCGCGATAAGCGGCGCGGCCCCCTTTCCTTCCCAACCTGAGGATCGCAATGAAACGTCTGTTGCTGGCGCTTGGCGGCGCCGCCCTTCTCGCGACTGCGCCCGCGTTCGCGCAATCGGCTACCGCGCACCCCGTCGTGCAGCTGAAGACCTCCCAGGGCGACATCCGCGTCGAGCTCTATCCGGAGAAGGCGCCGAAGTCCGTCGCCAACTTCCTCGATTACGTGAAGGCCGGCCAGTACAACGGCACGATCTTCCATCGCGTGATCAAGGGCTTCATGATCCAGGGCGGCGGCTACAAGGCCAACTTCGAAGAGAAGCCGACTCGCGCGCCGATCCCGCTGGAGAGCCGCAATGGTCTGAAGAACCTGACGGGCACGATCGCGATGGCGCGCACGAGCGATCCGAACTCGGCCACCGCGCAGTTCTTCATCAACACGGTCGACAATAACGGTCTCGACTACCCGAACCCGGACGGCAACGGCTACGCGGTGTTCGGCAAGGTCGTGTCGGGTCTCGACGTCGTGAAGAAGATCGAAGGCGTGGCGACGACCTCGCGCGGCCCGATGCAGGACGTGCCCGCGCAACCGATCGTGATCGAATCGGCCAGCATCGTCTCGAAGTAAGAACCTGCCGGCACGTCCGGCGCCTCACGCGGCTGCGTCGCACGACCGGCCGCGTGCCATTTAAACCGCCTCACCGAAGGAATTCATCATGGTTGAACTGCATACGAACCACGGCGTGATCAAGCTCGAACTTGACGCCGAAAAGGCACCGAAGTCGGTCGAGAACTTCCTGAACTACGTGAAGAAGGGCCACTACGACGGCACCGTGTTCCATCGCGTGATCAACGGTTTCATGATCCAGGGCGGCGGCTTCGAGCCGGGCCTGAAGCAGAAGCCGACCGACGCGCCGATCGACAACGAGGCGAACAACGGCCTGAAGAACGACAACTACACGGTCGCAATGGCGCGCACGAACGATCCGCACTCGGCGACCGCCCAGTTCTTCATCAACGTGAACGACAACGACTTCCTGAACCACTCGTCGCCGACGCCGCAGGGCTGGGGCTACGCGGTGTTCGGCAAGGTCGTCGAAGGCCAGGACGTGGTCGACAAGATCAAGGGCGTCAAGACGGGCAACGCTGGTTTCCACCAGGACGTGCCGGCCGACGACGTCGTGATCGAGAAGGCCGTCGTGGTCTGACGCACAGTTACGGAGGCACTTCGATGTTGCAGGAGAGTCCGCCGCGAAGCGTCTCCGCGGGCGTGCCGGGCGAGCGCGAATACGCGCAAGCCGCACGCCCGTTCCTGATTCTCTCCGATCTGCACCTGAGCGCAGCGATTCCGAAGACGGTCGCCGCGTTCGAGCATTTCGTGAAATACACCGCCGACAGCGCCGACTCGGTGTTCATCCTCGGCGACCTGTTCGAATACTGGATCGGCGACGACATACTCGACGACGATCCGTTCGCGGCACGCATGGCCGCGCTGATGCACACGTTCTCGGAGCGCGGGATCGCACTCTACGTGATGCACGGCAACCGCGACTTCCTGCTCGGCCGGCGCTTCATGAAGGCAGCCGGCGCGATGCTGCTGCCCGACCCTTCGCTGGTCATGGCATTCGGCCAGCGCATCGTGCTCGCGCACGGCGACGCGCAATGCACGGCCGACCGCGGCTATCAGGTGTTCCGCCGCTTCGCACGCAACCGCGTCGCGCAATGGCTGTTTCTCGTATGGCCGCTCCGCTGGCGCCGCGCGCTCGCACAGCGCATGCGTTCGAACAGCGAAGCGGGCCGGATGCGCCCTGCTTCTGCGATCTACGACGTTACGCGTGAAGGGGTGGCCGCACTGTTCCGGAAAAGCCGCGCGGGCGTGATCATTCACGGCCACACGCACCGCCCCGCGTGCCACGCCGAACCGGGCGGCATACGCTGGGTGCTGCCCGACTGGGATCTCGACCACGGTACGCCGCACGGCGGCTACCTGCGCGTCGACGCGGAAGGCATCCACGCGATGCCGCTCGACTGACGCCGCCGCTGCCGTCACACCGCCCGGCAGCCGTCGGCGCATATCGCCTTACGCCTGGCGTTCGACCGCCTTTCCTTCCAGCACCGCCGACAGCCTGCGCAGGTCGAGGCGCGCCGCATCGGCACCCTGCAGCGTTTCAAGATGCGTGCCGAGCCGCTCGAGCGCCGCGACGATCTCGTCGACGCGGCGGCTTTCCTTCGCCGCGTGATCGATCAGGCCATGAATCGCGAGCGACATCGGATCGTCGGCATTCGGCGTGATCCCGTATGCGCAGAACGCTGCGCGTTCGGGCTGCGGCTTCGGCTGCGCCGGCATCACGATGCGCGCCGGATTGCCGACCGCCGTACCGCCCGCCGGCACCGGCTTGACGACGACCGCGTTCGAACCGATCTTCGCGCCCGCGCCGACCGTGAAACCGCCGAGCACTTTCGCGCCCGCGCCGACGATCACACCGGCCTCGAGCGTCGGGTGGCGCTTCGCGCCGCGCGTGAGCGACGTGCCGCCCAGCGTCACGCCCTGATAGATCGTGCAGTCGTCGCCGATGATCGCCGTCTCGCCGATCACGACACCCATGCCGTGATCGATGAACACGCGCCGGCCGATCGTCGCGCCGGGGTGAATTTCGATACCCGTCAGGAACCGTCCGGCCTGCGACGCGAACCGCGCGAGCCAGTAGCGCTTCGCACGCCAGCATGCGTGCGCGAAACGGTGCAGCACGAGCGCATGCAGCCCCGGATAACAGGTCAGTACTTCCCAGGCACTGCGAGCGGCGGGATCCCGCTCGCGAATCGTTGCAACGTCTTCGCGCAGTCTCGTGAACATGATCTGATCGGGGAAAAGGCCGGCGCGCACCGCCGGCAATGACCGGCCGTTATCGCGCCGGGTAATTTGCTTATGACGTCCGGCGATTGTAGGGCCAGTCGCGCACCGCCGCACGAGGTCGGGCGTTCACCCCGCCGCCGGCGCGGGTATTCGGGCGGAATGCTCGCTGCTGCGGTGTTCCCGGAATGTTCGGCCAGGCGGAACGAACGGCGCCACGGCGGCTGGCGGCTGGCGGCTGGCGGCTGGCGGCTGGCGGCTGAGGCTGAGGCTGAGGCTGCGCCTGAGCGCCCGGTTGCCGGTGCGCCGGCCGCTTACGCGTCGCCGTCCGGTTTGCCCGTTTTCAGCAGGATGTGCTTCGCGACGCCGCGCAGGATATTGACATCTTCGCGCTCGAGGCCCGTACGCGCGAACAGGCGCCGCAGCCGCGGCATCAGTTTCTTCGGATTGCGCGGGTCGAGGAAATCGAGCGCGATCAGCGCGTTCTCGAGGTGCACGTACATCCGCTCGATCTCGTCGCTCTGCGCGAGCGTGCCGGCCTCGGCCGCCGGTTGCGGCGACAGCTCGCTCGCCTGCTCGAGAAACGCGACGCGCAGCTCGTACGCGAGCACCTGCACGGCCTGTGCGAGGTTCAGCGAGCTGTAGGCCGGGTTCGCCGGGATATGTGCAAGCGCGCTGCACTGTTCGACATGCTCGTTCGCGAGGCCTGTACGCTCGTTGCCGAACACGAGCGCGATATCGCCCGTGCCGACCTGCGCGCACGCCTGCGTGGCGGCAGCACGCGGCGCCAGGCGCGGCGGCCCGTATTCGCGGGTGCGTGCAGTCAGCGCGATCGACCAGTGAACGCCGGACAGCGCTTCACCGAGCGTCGGCACGACATGCGCGGACGCGAGGACATCGTCCGCGCCGCTGGCCATCGCGATCGCCTCGGGGTCGCTCTGCACGTGCGGCACGCGCGGCGCGACCAGCACGAGACGCGAGAAGCCCATCGTCTTCAGCGCGCGGGCGGCCGCCCCGACATTGCCGGGATGGCTCGGCTCGACGAGCACGAAGCGGGTGGACGTAAAGCCGCCGGACGGCGGCCGGGACGAGGCCGCGCCCGGCTCGGACGGCGCGGCGGTGTTCTGCGGAGTTTCCACTACGATACGACTCGGTTCATCAGAATGGCCGTATGGTATCGCCATCGCCGCGGCAAACCCACTCGTCCGGACGGACAGTGGGGGTTTCCCCGCACTCCGGTCGCCTGAAACCGTCAAAAATCGGGTAAAATCATGCCTTTACGCGTCGCGCCTCGTGCGGCGCGGGTCGTACCCCGCTCTTTGTCAATTCGCGTCTCACCTCGCCCGGCACGCTTGCGCCGTTCCAGGCGGTTGTTCCACTTCGTGGCGGCCCGTGCCGCCGGCTACAGGATCCAGGCTCATGCATCCCATGCTCAACATTGCTGTCAAGGCTGCGCGCCGCGCCGGACAGATCATCAATCGCGCGTCCCTCGATCTCGACCTGATCGAGATCCGCAAGAAGCAGCAGAACGACTTCGTTACCGAAGTGGACAAGGCCGCCGAAGACGCGATCATCGAGACGCTGAAGACCGCCTACCCCGACCACGCGATCCTCGCGGAAGAATCGGGCGAATCGGAGAATGAATCCGAATTCAAGTGGATCATCGATCCGCTCGACGGCACGACCAACTTCATCCACGGCTTCCCGTACTACTGCGTATCGATCGCGCTCGAGCACAAGGGCGTCGTCACGCAGGCCGTCGTCTACGACCCGAACAAGAACGACCTGTTCACGGCCACGCGTGGCCGCGGTGCGTACCTGAACGACCGCCGCATCCGCGTCGGCCGCCGCGACCGCCTGTCGGACGCACTGGTCGGCACGGGCTTCCCGTTCCGCGAAAAGGACGGCCTCGACGCGTACGCGCGCCTCTTCACCGAAATGACGCAGGCCTGCACGGGCCTGCGCCGCCCGGGCGCGGCGGCACTCGATCTCGCGAACGTCGCGGCCGGCCGCCTCGATGCGTTCTTCGAACAGGGCATCAATGTGTGGGACATGGCAGCGGGCAGCCTGATGATCACCGAAGCCGGCGGCCTCGTCGGCAACTACACGGGCGACGCCGATTTCCTGCACCGCCATGAGATCGTCGCTGCGAACCCGAAGATCTACGCACAGATGATCCCGATCCTGAACCGCTACAGCCGCATGCATCCGGCGGCGGAGTAAGCCCGGGCCGCGCCCGCATGGCGCGGCTTTCGCGCAAACCGCTCGCGGGTATCGTCATGATGGCGCGCCGTTCGCCTCCCGACCGCTCGGGAGGCGGGAAAATCTTCCGTGCACGAAGGCCGCTTCGTGCGCCTATCCTGAAGTTGCTTGAGTTGTTCGGGCGCGCCGGCGTACTGTCGCTCGTGCCGCTTTTCCCGCAATGACAATGAATGGCTTGCGTCCGGCATGCCCGCGCGGCGGACAACGCCGCCGCCCGCATACCGGCCCCCGCCTGTATCAACACCGCCACGACGCCGTGGCAATCGCATCCGAGTCCCCATGTTACGGCTAAGCGAAATTAAACTCCCCCTCGACCACCCCGAAAGCGCACTCGAAGCCGCGATTCGCGCGCGCCTCGAGGAGCTTGGCGTGGCGGCGGACGAGCTCCTCCGTTACACCGTGTTCCGCCGTGCGCACGATGCACGCAAGCGCTCCGACATCAAGCTGACGTATATCGTCGATGTCGAGGTCAAGGACGAAGCGGCCGCGCTCAAGCGCGTCGCCGGCAAACCGCATTGCGGCGCGACGCCCGACATGGCGTACCACTTTGTCACGAAGGCCCCGGAGCACACCGCTTTCCTGCGCCCGGTCGTCATCGGCATGGGGCCGTGCGGCTTGTTTGCAGGACTTATCCTCGCGCAGATGGGATTCCGCCCGATCATCCTCGAGCGTGGCAAAGCCGTGCGCGAGCGCACCAAGGACACCTTTGGCCTGTGGCGCAAGAGCGTACTCAACCCCGAATCCAACGTGCAGTTCGGCGAAGGCGGGGCCGGGACGTTTTCCGACGGCAAGCTGTACAGCCAGATCAAGGATCCCAACCACTACGGCCGCAAGGTGCTGGACGAATTCGTCAAGGCGGGCGCACCGGAAGACATCCTGTATCTGAGCCGGCCGCACATCGGCACGTTCCGCCTCGTCAGCATGGTGGAAAAAATGCGCGCCTCCATCCATGAACTGGGTGGCGAAGTACGCTTCGAAACCCGGGTTGACGACATCGAAATCGATCAGGGCAAGGTGCGGTCGCTCAAGCTCTCGAACGGCGAAACGCTCCGCTGCGACCACGTGGTGCTGGCCGTGGGCCACAGCGCGCGCGACACCTTCCAGATGCTGCACGATCGCGGCGTATATATCGAAGCCAAGCCGTTTTCGCTGGGTTTTCGCATCGAACATCCGCAGGGGCTGATCGATCGCAGCCGCTTCGGCAAGTTTGCGGGCCACAAGCAACTCGGCGCGGCCGACTACAAGGTGGTCCACCACTGCAGCAACGGACGGGCGGTCTACAGCTTCTGCATGTGCCCGGGCGGCACGGTCGTCGCGGCGACCTCCGAGCCGGGCCGCGTGGTCACCAACGGGATGAGCCAGTATTCCCGCGCCGAGCGCAATGCGAATGCGGGCATCGTCGTCGGCATCACGCCGGAAGACTATCCCGGCGGTCCGCTGGCGGGCATCGCGTTCCAGCGCAAATGGGAAGAACGCGCGTTCGAACTCGGCGGCGGCGATTACCGCGCGCCGGGCCAGCTGGTCGGGGATTTCATCGCAGGCCGGCCGTCGACGTCGCTGGGCTCCGTGGAGCCGTCGTACAAGCCCGGCGTGAATCCGACCGATCTCAGCACCGCGCTCCCCGACTACGTGATCGAAGCCATCCGCGAAGCACTGCCGCAGATCGACAAGAAGATCGCCGGCTTCGCGATGCACGATGCCGTGCTCACCGGCGTGGAGACGCGCACGTCGTCACCGATCCGGGTTCGACGCAGAGACGATTATCAAAGCATGAACGTCGAAGGCCTGTATCCGGCCGGCGAAGGCGCGGGGTATGCGGGTGGCATCTATTCGGCAGCCATCGACGGCATCGAAGTCGCTCAGGCGTTGGCACTCAGCCTGACGTCGGCGCACGCATCCTGATAGGCGGGACAGGATCGGCGCGCGAAGGTCCGTGCGCCGAGTGAAGCCGACTGTCGAATGTCGTCCGGCGAGCGCGATCGACTGAGCGTACAGGGTCGATCGCCGCCGGTCGCGATCTCCGGCAACTGGCCAAACGGCGAACTTCGCGCTTGCACGTCGAAGCCACTGGTAAACTCGGGCAACCCAAGCAACAACTTTCCGCCTGACCTATGACCACGCTGTCGCCCGAGGCCTTCGCCGGCCACACTCCGATGATGCAGCAGTACCTGCGCATCAAGGCCGATCATCCCGACACGCTCGTCTTCTATCGGATGGGCGACTTCTACGAGTTGTTCTTCGAGGATGCGGAAAAGGCCTCACGCCTGCTCGACCTGACCCTCACCCAGCGCGGCGCATCGGCCGGCACGCCGATCAAGATGGCCGGCGTGCCGCATCACGCGGTCGAGCAGTATCTTGCAAAGCTCGTGAAGATGGGCGAATCGGTCGCGCTCTGCGAGCAGATCGGCGATCCGGCCACGTCGAAGGGCCCCGTCGAGCGCAAGGTCGTGCGCGTCGTCACGCCCGGTACGCTGACCGATGCCGCGCTGCTGTCCGACAAGAACGACGTCTACCTGCTCGCGATGTGCACGGGCCACAACAAGCGCGGCGTCGCGGTCAATATCGGCCTCGCGTGGCTGAACCTCGCAAGCGGCGCGCTGCGGCTCGCCGAAATCGAGCCCGAGCAACTCGCTGCCGCGCTCGAGCGCATCCGGCCGGCGGAAATCCTGACGCCGGACGGCGCGACCGACGCCGTGCCGGCAGGCGTGGGGGCTAGCAAGCGCGTGCCGGCATGGCACTTCGACACTGCATCGGGCACGCAGCGCCTGTGCGACCAGCTCGATGTCGCGAGCCTCGACGGCTTCGGTGCGCATTCGCTGACGAGCGCGTGTGGCGCGGCCGGCGCGCTGCTGCTCTATGCCGCGGCCACGCAAGGCCAGCAACTGCGGCACGTGCGCAGCCTGAAGGTCGAGAACGAGACCGAATACATCGGGCTCGATCCGGCCACACGCCGCAACCTCGAACTGACCGAGACGCTGCGCGGCACCGAATCGCCGACGCTATATTCGCTGCTCGACACCTGCTGCACGACGATGGGCAGCCGCCTGCTGCGTCACTGGCTGCATCACCCGCCGCGCGCGTCGGTCGCCGCGCAGTCGCGCCAGCAGGCGATCGGCGCGCTGCTCGATGCGCCGGCGAACGCGAGCCTCGATGCGCTGCGCAGCGCGCTGCGCCAGATCGCCGACGTCGAACGGATCACCGGGCGTCTCGCACTCCTGTCCGCGCGCCCGCGCGACCTGTCGAGCCTGCGCGACACGTTCGCCGCGCTGCCGGCGCTGCGCGAGCGCATCAGCGCGATCGTCGCAAACGCGGATGCGCTCACGCGCGTCGACGCGGCGCTCGCGCCGCCCGCCGAATGCCTCGACCTGCTGACGAGCGCGATTGCACCCGAGCCGGCCGCGATGGTGCGCGACGGCGGCGTGATCGCGCGCGGCTATGACGCCGACCTCGACGAGCTGCGCGACATCTCGGAGAACTGCGGGCAGTTCCTGATCGATCTCGAAGCACGCGAGCGCACGCGTACCGGCATCGCGAACCTGCGCGTCGAATACAACAAGGTGCACGGCTTCTACATCGAGGTCACGCGCGGCCAGACCGACAAGGTGCCCGACGATTACCGCCGGCGCCAGACGCTGAAGAACGCCGAGCGCTACATCACGCCCGAACTGAAGACCTTCGAGGACAAGGCGCTGTCCGCGCAGGAACGCGCGCTGGCGCGCGAGCGCGCGCTGTACGACGCGGTGCTGCAGGCGCTGCTGCCGTTCATCCCCGAGTGCCAGCGCGTCGCATCGGCGCTCGCCGAGCTCGACCTGCTCGCCGCCTTCGCCGAACGCGCCCGCGCGCTCGACTGGGTCGCACCGACCTTCACCGACGAGATCGGCATCGAAATCGAACAGGGCCGCCACCCGGTCGTCGAAGCGCAGGTCGAACAGTTCATCGCGAACGACTGCCGGTTCGGCACCGAGCGCAAGCTGCTGCTGATCACCGGCCCGAACATGGGCGGTAAGTCGACGTTCATGCGGCAGACTGCACTGATCGCACTGATGGCTTACGTGGGCAGCTACGTGCCGGCCAAGTCGGCATGCTTCGGTCCGATCGACCGAATTTTCACGCGCATTGGCGCGGCCGACGATCTCGCGGGCGGCCGCTCGACGTTCATGGTCGAGATGACCGAGGCCGCGGCGATCCTCAACGACGCGACGCCGCAAAGCCTCGTGCTGATGGACGAGATCGGTCGCGGCACGTCGACGTTCGACGGCCTCGCGCTCGCGTGGGCCATCGCGCGCCACCTGCTGGCGCACAACGCGTGCTACACGCTGTTCGCGACGCACTACTTCGAGCTGACGCAACTGCCGGCCGAATTCCCGCAAGCGGCCAACGTCCACCTGTCGGCCGTCGAGCACGGCCACGGCATCGTGTTCCTGCACGCGGTCAACGAAGGCCCGGCAAACCAGAGCTACGGCCTGCAGGTCGCGCAGCTCGCGGGCGTTCCGGCACCCGTGATCCGCGCCGCGCGCAAGCACCTCGCCTATCTCGAACAGCAGTCGGCGACGCAGCACACGCCGCAACTCGACCTGTTCAGCGCGCAGCCGGTGGCCATCGACGATCTCGAATGCGCGGATGCGCCGGCGCTACCCGACACGCCGCATCCGGCGCTCGAAAAACTGCGCGACATCGATCCCGACGATCTCAAGCCGCGCGAGGCGCTCGACCTGCTGTACGAACTGCGCACGCTGGTCCGGTCGCACGATGCCGACAGGCACGCGTAAGCCCATCCTGCACGGCCTGCCGGCCCGCGCAGCCGCCGCGTTCGCCGCGGCGGTGCTCGCGCTCGCGCAGGCCGACGCGCTGGCCGCGCCGCCGAAGCGCACCGCTGCACCCTACTCGTTCGCGGTCGTATCGGGCGTCATCAACGTACCGGCGGACGAACCGGCCGCACAGCGGCTGCTCGATGCGATCGCGCGCGAGCGCAACCTCGCTTTCGTGGTCTATGCGGGGGATCTCAAAGGCTCGAAGGAGGCGTGCCGCGATGCACTGTATTCGCAGCGCGGCGCGATCCTGGATTCGGCACGCGTGCCACTCGTGTTCATTCCCGGCCACGACGACTGGATAACGTGCAATACCGCGGCCGGCGGCGGCTACGATCCGGTCGAGCGACTCGACTTCCTGCGGCAGACGATGCTCGCCGATTCGGCGCTGCCCGACCCCGGCGCGCTGCAGATCACGCGGGAGAGCGAAGTCGCACGGTTCCGGCCGTATCGCGAGAACGCACGCTGGATGCGCGATGACATCGTCTACGTCGCGCTCAACGCGCCGGCGCCGAACAACCACTACCTGACGGCCGGCGGCCGCAACGGCGAGTTCGAGGACCGCATCATCGCGAATGGTTTCTGGATCGACCACGCGGCCGAATATGCGAAGCGACGCGAGGCACGCGCGATGGTGGTGATTTTTGAAGGCGATCCGCAATTCGAACGCTATGAACGCTCGGAACGGTTCGCA
The DNA here is from genome assembly GCF_001883705.2 of Burkholderia catarinensis. Lineage (GTDB taxonomy): Bacteria > Pseudomonadota > Gammaproteobacteria > Burkholderiales > Burkholderiaceae > Burkholderia > Burkholderia catarinensis. The sequence goes on along the minus strand of NZ_MDEQ02000004.1, from coordinate 106,650 downwards.
TGGCTGCGCTTCAACCGACCGCGCGTGCGCGACGGCTTCCGTGAGCTGAAACGAACGCTGGTGAAGGCGGCGGCGACGTTCCGCAGCCCGATACTGGTGATGCACGCGAGCAGCGAACCGCTGGCGAACGGCTTTCTGATCGATCGTCCGCTACGCACCGACAACGGTGAGCTGGTAGGCAACGTGACGCGCGTCGCGATCGGACCGCGCCATCCGGCGAATCAGTGGGTAAAGGTGAGCGTGTCGCCGGCACGGCAGACGATCTTCAACGTGAGCCTGCAGGAGGTGCCGAAGAACCTGCCTGTCCCGCCCGCGCTGCCGCTCGTGCCGCACGACGATGTCCCGCTGCCGCAGATGCCGGAAATCCCCGCGTTGCCCGCGCTGCCCGACTCGTCGTCGGTCGCGCCACCGCTGCAGGGCGACGGAGCCGCACCCGGCGGCCCGTCATGGCCTGCGCCGCCCCCTGCGTCGGGGCCGGCGCCCGGCCTGCCTGCAAGCTCAGTGCAGGGTGCGCCCTGACGGTGCTTCGCCGTCTTCGTCCTCGTCCTCGTCGACGATCTCGAGCCCTTCCGCGCCATGCGCGTGCTCATGCTCGACTTCGTCTTCGGTCGCTTCGCGAACGTCCTTCACGGTAAGCGCGAAACGCAGCGCCATGCCCGCCAGCGGGTGATTGCCGTCGAGCACGACCTTGTCGTCGGCGACGTCGGTGACCGTATAGATCAGCGAATCGACTTCCTCGTCACCGTCTTCCGGCGTGCCTTCGAACTGCATGCCCACTTCGATCGGCTCGGGAAAACGATCGCGCGACTCGATCTTCACGAGTTCGGGATCGTAGTCGCCGAACGCGTCCTGCGGCTCCAGCTGAACCTGTGCCTGATAACCCGGCTCCTGGCCGTCGAGCTGTTCCTCGATCTTGGGGAACGTGCCATCATAGCCGCCGTGCAGATAGACCATCGGCTCGTCGCTTTCCTCGATCAGATTGCCCTGTGCATCCGACAGCTTGTAAGTGACCGACACGACGGTGTTTTTTGCGATTTTCATCCAATTCTCCCAAATACAAGTCTCATTATACGATGCGCAACCGGTCTCAAGCCGAACCGCGGGATGCCGCTGCCGCCTCGCTCGGCGCGCCACCTTCCGATCTTCCCACACCGCTGCTCGGCGGTCTCACGCCGGCGCAATTCATGCGCGGCTACTGGCAAAAGAAGCCGCTCCTGATCCGCCAGGCGATCCCCGGCATCGCGTCGCCGGTCTCGCGCGACGCGCTGTTCGAACTGGCAGCGGACTATGACGCGGAATCGCGACTGATCACCCATTTTCGTAACAAGTGGCAACTCGCGCAGGGCCCGTTCGAACCCGGCTCGCTGCCCGCCGTCTCGCGTAAGGCGTGGACCCTGCTCGTGCAGGGGCTCGACCTGCACGTCGATGCGGCACGCGCGTTGCTCGACCGCTTCCGCTTCATCCCCGACGCGCGCCTGGACGACCTGATGATCTCGTATGCGACGGACGGCGGCGGCGTCGGCCCGCATTTCGACTCGTATGACGTATTCCTGCTGCAGGTCGAAGGCCGGCGCCGCTGGCGCGTCGGTGCGCAGAAGGACCTGTCGCTGCAGCCCGACGTGCCGCTGAAGATCCTCGAAAACTTCGAGCCGAGCGACGAATGGGTGCTGGAACCCGGCGACATGCTGTACCTGCCGCCGCACATCGCGCACGACGGCGTCGCCGAAGGCGAGTGCATGACCTGCTCGATCGGCTTCCGGGCCCCGTCCGCCGGCGAGCTGGGCGCCCAGTTCCTGTACTATCTCGCGGAGCGCGGCGGCCTGCGCGGCGGGTGCGGCGATGATCTCTACCGCGATCCGAAGCAGCCGGCCGTCGACACGCCCGCGCAACTGCCTCCGGCGATGGTCGAGCGCGTCGCCGAGATCGTCGATGCCATCCGCTGGCGCAAGCGCGACGTCGCCGAATTCCTCGGCTGCTACCTGAGCGAGCCCAAGCCGAGCGTCGTATTCGACCCGCCCGCGCGCCCGCTATCCGAGGCCGCATTCGTCAAGCAAGCATCACGCCACGGTGTGCGTCTCGACAGAAAGGCCGCATTGATGTATAACGCGCGCTCGTACTTCGTTAATGGCGAGGAAGAACCGCTCGAGCAAGCCGGCGAATGGCTGCCCGAGCTGGCCAATCAACGTCAGATGGAGGCGAAACGGTTTGTAACACTATCCCGGGTTCCCTCAATGACAGCCTTATTGCACGAGTGGTATCGTGCGGGCTGGATACGGGTCGGAAACCGGAACTAGTTGTGACTCACCCCGTATGCCCGTACGGATCAAATTCTGTATGGGAAAGACAACGTATTGACCCCGCATTTGTCGACGGTCGATAGGAAAGTGCATATAATTTCCGCCCAAGCCGTAGGGAAGATTCACGCTCTAGAAGTGCATCTCCACCAGCGGCCCAGGTCGGTGTTGGAGCACATTACCGGTATTGTTTCGCGCTGTTGCTTACCTTTAACCATAAAAGGACGTGATCATGAAGAAATCCCTCCTCGTAGCTTCCCTGTTGGCTGCTGTTGCACTGGCTGCTTGCAACAAGAGCGCTGATCAAGCTGCTTCGTCGGCTGCAAGCGACGCAGCTGCTGCTGCTTCGACGGCTGCTTCGGCAGTTGCTGGCGCTGCGAGCGACGCTTCGGCTGCTGCTTCGTCGGCAACGGCTGCTGCGAGCGATGCTGCTGCTGCAGTGGCGTCGGCTGCTTCGGCAGCGACGGCTGCTCCGGCTTCGGGCGCAAGCCAGTAAGCCTCAGCGTCAGCTGAAAAAAAACCGGCCTGAGGGCCGGTTTTTTTACGTCTGTCGTTTCTGCGCACATCGCCCGGCAGTCGCACCGGGCCGCCGCCGCAGCAACGGCCCTGCCCCGTTCATCCGAGCATCAGCCAGTCGAAGCCCGCGTCCTGCGTGGCCACGATCACGTCCTCCCCGCTCGTCCCCAGCACACCGCCGAACGCCTGGCGGGCCAGTTCCGGCAGGTTGTTCTGCTGGCTCAGGTGCGCCGCGACCAGGTGCCGGAGGCGGCTGCGCTCAAGCGACGCGAGGATGTCGGCCGCCGCGTCGTTGCTCAGGTGGCCATGATTGCCGCCGATCCGGGCCTTCAGCGACTGCGGATAGCGGCTCGCGGCCAGCATCGCGGTGTCATGGTTGGATTCGAGCACCAGCGCGTCACAGCCGCTCAGGACGGCCGTGATGTGCGGCGTGGCCATCCCGACGTCCGTCAGCACGCCAAGCCGGCGGCTGCCGTCCATAAAGACGAACTGAAGCGGTTCCCGCGCATCGTGAGGAACTGTATAGGGCATCACGGCCAGATCGCGTATCGCGGCCGTCTCGTCGCCCCACAGCACGTGGAGATCGACATCGGCTTCGTCCGCGCCTACCGCGCGCGCGGTGCCCCAGCTCATGTAGAGCGGCAGCGACGCACGGCGGGCGAGCGTCAGCGCACTGCCGACGTGGTCGCTGTGTTCATGGGTAATGAGGATCGCATCGAGATCACCGATGCCGAGATTCAGTCGGCCGAGCCGGCGCTCGACCTCCTTGGCAGAAAAGCCGCAGTCGAGCAGCACGCGGGTGGTCGTCGTGCCGCTCGAGGCCTCGACGACCAGCGCGTTGCCTTCGCTGCCGCTTCCGAGGCTGGCGAATCGCACGCGCTCAGTTCAGCTGCGCGTGGAGCAGCGAAATGATCCGCTGCGCGTCCGACGAGTTGTCGACCTGGCCGTTTGCGCCGACCACCGCGACCTGCGTGCCGCCGCTGCCTTGCGCGCGCACGTTGACCAGGAATTCCCTGCCCGGCTTCGCGGCCGAAGGACCGCCGTAGAACAGCTTGCCGAACAGGCCGTCACGCTTGAGCTCTTCCATCGAATTCGCATAGCGCACGGTGTACACGCCCTTCTCGCGGTCGCGATTGTCGACCGTGAAGTTGGTACGGTCGAGCGCCAGGCCCACACGCAGCCACGCGCGGTCGAACGACTCGGCCAGTTGCAGCGTCGCCGCGCCGCCGTTCGTATCGCTGACCTGCGTCGGGGCCGTCGCGGAGTGCGCGTCGGTCAGCAGTTGCTTCGCCTGCGCGTCGGTCAGGCCGAACTTCTGCATCAGCTTCGACAGGAACACGGCCTCGAGCACCGGGTTGCGCGGACGCTCTTCCCAGCGCGACGACGTGCCGCCCTGCGGGCCGACCATCATTTCCTCCATCGCGCTGTGCGTGATCGAGATGTCGGTGTTGCCGTCCGACGTGCGGTTCACGAGCGTACGGAAGCGGTCGCGCGTGCCGGACGAGTACGCGAAATCGATGACCTTGCCGATCGTGCGGCGGAACCAGTCGTCCGGAATGTTCGCGCGGTTTTCGGCCCAGTCGGTGGCCATGATGCCCGTCGACGGCGCATCGGTCTTCAGCGAGAAGCCGTTCTCCTGCCAGAACTCCTTCAGGATCGGCCACAGTTGCTCGGGCGTCCGGCCATCGACCACGAGCCAGCGGCGATCGCCGTCGCGCTCGATGTGCATGCCGAGCGGATCCTGCGCGCTCGGGATGCCGTCGGTCGCGTTGCCGGCCTGCGTCGTGACCCGCGGCGGCAGCGTGCCGAGCCCTGCGTTGGTCGGCGGCGCGATGAACTGCTGGGTCGTCGGCACCGGCTTCAGGTCGCTCGGCACCGCGAGCGGCGGCGCCGAACCGGTGTTCTTGTAGTTGACCCGGTCGGGGGCCAGATAGTCGTTCAGCGTATCGCAGCCAGCGAGCGCGCCCAGCGCCAGCGCCACCACCGACATCTGGATGGCGCGAGAGGAAAAGGCGAAACGTTTCATGAAATCCTTCGTCTTGCTAGAACGCTCGTCAGGAGCGGCGCCGGACGGAGCCGGCCGGTGCGGGTTGGTCAGGGGTCGAGCCGGCGGCCGCAGGACGCGGCCGCCTAGGCATCAGGCGAGAACGCCGGCCTCGACGAGGGCCGAACGCACGGCATCGTGGCAGCGCTCGTCGAGCGCCGTGAGCGGCAGCCGGATGCCGCCCTGCATCTTGCCCATCGCCTGCAGCGCCCACTTCACCGGGATCGGGTTCGCCTCGATGAACAGGTTCTTGTGCAGCGACAGCAGCTTCATGTGCAGTTCACGGGCGGTCTGCACGTCGCCGGCCAGCGCCGCACGGCACAGCTCGCTCATCGCGCGCGGTGCGACGTTCGCCGTGACCGAGATGTTGCCATGGCCGCCGAGCAGCATCAGCGCGATCGCGGTCGGATCGTCGCCGCTGTAGATCGCGAAATGCTTCGGCGCCGCCTTGATCAGGTGCGCGGCGCGATCGATGTTGCCGGTCGCTTCCTTCACGCCGATGATGCCCGGCACCTGCGCGAGGCGCAGCGTCGTCTCGTTCGCCATGTCCGCGACCGTGCGGCCCGGCACGTTGTACAGGATCACCGGCAGGTCGACCGCTTCGGCGATCGCCCGGAAGTGACGGTACATGCCTTCCTGCGTCGGCTTGTTGTAGTACGGCACGACCTGCAGCGTCGCGTCCGCGCCGACAGCCTTCGCGTGCTTCGTCAGTTCGATCGCCTCGGCGGTCGAGTTGCCGCCCGCGCCCGCGATGATCGGGATGCGTTTCGCCGCATGCTCGACCGCCGTGCGGATCATCAGGATGTGCTCTTCGACGTTGAGCGTTGCCGACTCGCCGCTCGTACCGACCACGACGAGCGCATCGGTGCCTTCCGCGATGTGCCAGTCGATCAGTTTGCGAAACGCCGGCAGGTCGAGACTGCCGTCTTCGAGCATCGGGGTGACGATCGCGGGGATGCTGCCGCGGATTTGAATGCCGTCTTGGGTGCCGTTAGCCATGAAACGCGATTGATTGTGTACCGGTAAACGTTGAGATTGTAGCGGATTAGCCGGGCAGTTCGTAACGTGGAATTCCCGCCCCCGCCTTCGGGGTCGCGTCCTCGCGCACCGCGCAGAGACGCTGGACGAACGCCTCGCGCGGCGCGGCGACGAAACCGTCCTCGTACGCGACCACCCGCAGGCGGCCGTGCACGGCACTCAGCAGCTCGCCCGGGGCGAGCAGGAACGCTGGGTTGGACGGTTTGCCGACCGTTTCGTTTCCTTGCGCGAAGGTTTCGTAGATCAGCATGCCGCCCGGCGCCACCGCATCGAGCAGATGGGGCCAGAGCGGACGATGCAGATAATGGGTGACGATCACGGCCGCAAACCGCTCGCCAGCCGGCAGCGGCCACGGCGCGCCTTCGAGATCGGCATCGCGGGCGTCGACGCCCGGAATCGCGCGCAATGCGGCCAGCGCGGCCGGATCGCGATCGAGCGCAACGACCGGATGCCCGTGCGACGCGAACCAGCGCGCATGGCGGCCACCGCCCGCGGCAACGTCAAGCACCGCGCCGCCGGCCGGAACGAGCCGCGACCATTGCGCGACCCAGCGCGACGGCTCGGCCGGTGCGACGTGGCCGCCCGCGGCGGCGATGACGGATTCGCTCATTCAGTCGGATCAGTTGTACGACAGGCCCATCGCGTCGCGCACGTCGCGCATTGTTTCCGTCGCGTACTTGCGCGCCTTGTCGCAACCGTCCGCGACGATCGCGCGCAACAGCGACGGATCGTCCATGTACTTCTGCGCACGCTCGAGCATCGGCTGCTGCTCGCGCAGGATGCCTTCGATGACCGGCTGCTTGCAGTCGAGGCAGCCGATGCCCGCCGAGCGGCAGCCCTTCTGCACCCATTCGTGCGTCGCTTCGTCCGTATAGACCTGGTGCAGCTGCCACACCGGGCACTTGTCGGGATCGCCCGGATCGGTACGGCGCACGCGCGCGGGGTCGGTCGGCATCGTGCGGACTTTCTTCGTGATCGTCTCGGCGTCTTCACGCAGGCCGATCGTGTTGCCGTACGACTTGGACATCTTCTGCCCATCGAGGCCCGGCATCCGGGACGCTTCGGTCAGGAGCGCCTGCGGCTCGACGAGGATGATCTTGCGTGCGCCTTCGAGGTAGCCGAACAGGCGCTCGCGGTCGCTCATCGACAGGCTCTGCGATTCCTGCAGCATCGCGCGCGCCTGTTCGAGCGCCTCGTCGTCGCCTTCCTGCTGATACGCGTTGCGCAGTTCGTGATAGAGCTTCGCGCGCTTGCCGCCGAGCTTCTTCGCCGCGTCGAGCGCCTTCTCCTCGAAACCGGGCTCGCGGCCGTACAAATAGTTGAAGCGGCGTGCGATCTCGCGCGTCATCTCGACGTGCGGCACCTGATCCTCGCCGACCGGCACGAGCGAGCCGCGATACAGCAGGATGTCGGCCGCCATCAGCACCGGATAGCCGAGGAAGCCGTAGGTCGACAGGTCCTTGTCCTTCAGCTTCTCCATCTGCTCCTTGTAGGTCGGCACACGTTCGAGCCAGCCGAGCGGCGTGCTCATGCCGAGCAGCAGCGCAAGCTCGGCATGTTCGGGCACCTTGCTCTGGATGAACAGCGTCGCCTGCGCCGGATCGATGCCGGACGCGAGCCAGTCGATCAGCACGTCCCACACGTTCTTCTCGATGACCTCGGGAGTCTCGTAGTGCGTCGTCAGCGCATGCCAGTCGACGACGCAGAAGAAGCACGGGTACTCGGACTGCAGCTTCACCCAGTTTTTCAGCACGCCGTGGTAATGACCGAGGTGCAGCGACCCGGTAGGTCGCATGCCGGAGAAAATACGTTCTGGGAACATGATTGTCGTTAGAGAAGCGAGGCAAATGGAGACAGGATGGCGCTCAGGACGGCGTAGCCGACATTGACGAGCGGGCGCAACCAGAAGTTCGTCAGCACGCCCGTCGCGACCAGCGCGAGGACGATGATGAAACCGTACGGCTCGATGCGCGACAGCGCGATCGATTGCTTCGGCGGCAGCAATGCCGCCAGGATGCGGCCGCCGTCGAGCGGCGGCAGCGGAAACAGGTTCAGCACGCCGAGCACGAGGTTCGCGCTGACCCCGGCAAACGCCATCCGCGTGAAGAACGGCTCGTCGATGCCGACAGCAGGCAGCACGAGGGTCAGCAGGCCCCAGATCAGCGCCTGCACGAAATTGCAGGCCGGGCCCGCGAGCGATACCCACAGGCTGCCCCAGCGCGGATTGCGCAGGTTGCCGAACGAAACCGGCACCGGCTTCGCATAGCCGAACAGGAACGCGCCGCCCGTCAGGAAATACATCGCGAGCGGGATCGCGATCGTGCCGAGAGGATCGATGTGGCGCATCGGATTGAACGACACGCGCCCCATCACGTAGGCGGTGTTGTCGCCGAGCAGGCGGGCGGCGTAGCCGTGCGCGGCCTCGTGCAACGTGATCGCGAAGATCACGGGCAGCGCGTAGACGGCGATGGTCTGTATCAGGGAAGCATCCATATCGCGTTATTGTAACAAGCGCACTCGCGCAAAAAATGGAACGGCGCGCTTACGCGGCCGAGAGTCCGAACGGCTCGAGCGCGCCGCGCCCCGCGCGCACCAGCTCCGGCTCGTCGCCGGTCAGGTCGATCACCGTCGACGGCTCGCGCGGGCATGCGCCGCCGTCGATCACGAGATCGACCTGTTTCTCGAGCCGTGCGCGAATGTCGTCGGGATCGTTGAGCGGCTCGTCGTCCGGCGGCAGGATCAGCGTCGTGCCGAGCAACGGCTGGCCGAGCGATTCCAGCAGCGCGAGCGTGATCGCGTGATCGGGCACACGCAGCCCGATCGTCTTGCGCGACGGGTGCGACAGCCGGCGCGGCACTTCCTTCGTCGCCTGCAGGATGAATACGTACGGGCCCGGCGTCACCGACTTGATCTGCCGGTACTGGCGGTTGTCGACCATCGCGAAATTGGCGAGCTCCGACAGGTCGCGCACGAGCAGCGACAGGTGCTGTTTCTCGTCGAGGCCGCGAATCCGGCGCACGCGCTCGACCGCATCCTTGTCGTCGAGATGGCACGCGAGCGCGTAGCTCGAATCGGTCGGCATCGCGATCACGCCGCCCTTGCTGACGATCTCCGCGGCCTGCTTGATCAGGCGCGGCTGCGGATTATCCGGATGAATCCTGAAGAACTGGGACATGGGGCACGTAAAGGGGGAGGAATCGGATGCGCGCGCGGCGGCAACGCGGGCGGCGGGCAGCCGCCAGGTGTCAGAGCCAGCGCTCCCAGACCGGTGTCAGGTCGGACGGCAACGGCGGCAGGCCGCCAAGCTCGACACGGCCCTCGCCCGGCGCATGGAAATCCGAGCCGCGCGACACTTCGAAGCCGAAGCGGCGCGCAACGTCCGCGTATTCGCGGTACTGGTCGGGCGTGTGGCTGCCCGTGACGACCTCGATCGCGCGGCCGCCCAGATCGATGAATTCGCCGAAGAATGCGTCGAATTCGACGGGCGTATAACGGTAACGGCCCGGATGCGCGACCACGGCTTCGCCGCCCGCCGCGCGAATCCACGCGACCGCGTCGGACAGCGCCGCCCAGCGATGCGGGACGAACCCGGGCTTGCCGTCGCCGAGCAGGCGATCGAACACGTCGGACGTCGATTCGGCGTGGCCGTTCTCGACGAGAAAACGCGCGAAGTGCGTGCGCGAGATCAGGTCGGGATTCGACACGTATTTCAGCGCGCCTTCGTACGCGTCGGGGATGCCGAGCGTGGCGAGCTGCGCGCCGATCGCCAGCGCGCGCGCCGCGCGGCCGTGGCGCGTGCGGTACAGGCCGTCGGCGAGCACCGGGTTCGCGGGATCGATGTTCAGGCCGACGATGTGCACGGTGCGCGACGCCCACGTGACCGAAATCTCGACGCCGCTCAGGTAGCGCATGCCGAGCGCTTCCGCCTCGCTGCGCGCCGCCGCCTGGCCGCCGATTTCGTCGTGGTCGGTCAGCGCCCACAGGGTCACGCCGCCCGCATGGGCGCGGCGCGCGACGTCGGCAGGCGACAGCAAACCGTCGGAAACATTCGAATGGCAGTGGAGATCAGCGTTCATTGTCAGCATGGCAGGTAAGGCTTCATTCTACTGCAACGCGGCAATGCGCCGTCCGCCTGCCCCGCCGCCGCTGCCGCACGCTTATGCGCAGAACGCCTCGATCAGCGCCGCAATCTGCTCGGGCTGGTCGTGATGGACCATGTGGCCGGCATCCTCGACGAGCTTCTCGCGCCAGTCGGGGAACGCGTTGAAACGCGCCTTGAATTCCGGCAGCGGGATGTCGCCGGCGAGGTGGGCAAGCGTCGGCGAATTGACGGCCTCGACGTGCAGCACCTTCGCGCGCACCTGCGCCCAGGTCGCCATCACTTCGTCGAGCCGGTACAGCAGCGGGCCCGGCATCTTGTGCGCAGGGTCGGCCAGCAGGTGATGGAGGCCGTCGTCGCCGCGCTTCGACCAGTGCGCGGCGAGGAACGCGGCGCGGCGCGGGTCGAGCCGCGGATTGGTCCTGGTCAGGCGCGCCGCCACTTCGTCGAGAGACGCGTAGGGGCGCAGCGCGGGCGGCTCGCGCAACTCGTCCAGCCAGCCGCGCAGCCGGCGCGGCGCCTGCTCGGCCCGCGCGGGCGCGAGCCCGAAACCCTCGAGATCGACCACGCGCCGTACGCGCTCCGGCCGTGCGCCGGCATACAGGCACACGACGTTCGCGCCCATGCTGTGCCCGACCAGGTTGACTTCGCCGGTCGGCGCATAGTGGTCGACGAGCGCATCGAGATCGCCCAGGTATTCGTGGAACCAGTAGTGGCCGCCGCCCTGCCGCGCGACCGGCCAGTCGGACAGCCCGAAGCCGCGCGCATCGGGCGCGATCACCTGCCAGTCGCCCGCGAGCGCGTCGACGACGAACTGGAACGACGCCGCGACGTCCATCCAGCCGTGCAGCATGAACAGCGTCGGCGCATCGGGCCGGCCCCAGCGCCGGACATGCAGCCGGACGCCGCGCACCATGACGAAATCGGAAACAGAACTCGACGTTTTCATTGCAGCCGCCAGAAAAAAGAATGACCGTTCGATTATAGCGGCGACGCCCCCGCTCCGGCGGCCGGCAATCGAGGCACAACTCTAGCGGCAGGGCGTTCGAGGGCCCGCTGGGAAGCACCGTCGGTCGAGCGCACGGCTGGCTGGCTGGCGGCAGACAAAACGCAGCCGAACGCGATCCGCGATCCGGTTAACGCGCCGCGTTTCCGTCCGCCCCGTCCTGCTCGGCCAGTTCGTCGAGTTCGGCCTGCTCGAATCCGGCGTCGCGCCGCGCATCGAAATTGAACGGCCCCCGCAGCCGCGGCGCATGGTATTGCTCGGCGAGCTGGCGGTAAGCCGGTACCGGATCGCGGCCGGCTTCGTCGCACAGATGCCGGAACCAGCGGTTGCCGATCGCGACATGACCGATTTCGTCGCGCAGGATCACGTCGAGGATCGCGGCCGACGCATCGTCGCCTGCCTGCACGAGCCGCGCGCGGATCGGCGGCGATGCATCGAGCCCGCGAGCCTCGAGCGTGCGCGGCACGAGCGCCATGCGCGCAAGCGCATCGTCCTTGGTCCGCTCGCACATCTCCCACAGCCCGTTGTGCGCGGGAAAATCGCCGTACGCATGCCCGAAAGCCGCAAGGCGGTCGGACAGCAGCGTGAAGTGATAGGCCTCCTCGGCCGCGACCTTCAGCCAGTCGGCATAGAACACGTCCGGCAGGCCGGCGAAACGCCAGACCGCGTCGAGCGCGAGATTGATCGCATTGAACTCGATATGGGCGAGCGCGTGCAGCAGCACGGCGCGCCCTTCGGGCGAACGCATGCTGCGCCGCTCGAGCTGGCGCGGCTCGACGAGCGGCGGGCGCTCCGGACGTCCGGGCAGATCGGCCGGTTCGCGCAGCTCGAGCGAAGGCGCGATCGCGGCCTGCCCGGCCAGCAGTGCGTCGTACAACGAGCGCACCTGCGCGGCCTTGGCCGCGGGTGCGGAGGTGCGCAGCGCGTCGAGCGCCACGCTGCGCACACAAGCCGGCGCATTGCCGAAAGAAGAAGACGCCATGCTCATAAACGGGGACACCTTGCGTACGCGTCGCGGGAGCGCACGCACGCGACGGTTTACAATATGCGATTGTTCCGCGGCGCGATGCGCCGGGCAAACCAGACGCGCCATTCTACCGGCGCCCATCACCGAAGAGACAAGGAGACTCCGTGACGATCTACAAGCTGGGCGATACGGCCCCGACGATCCACGAAAGCGTATTCGTCGCCGATACGGCGGCCATCATCGGCAAGGTCGTGCTCGCGGAGAACGCGAGCGTCTGGTTCGGCGCGACGATTCGCGGCGACAACGAGACGATTGCCGTCGGCGCCGGCAGCAACGTCCAGGAAGGCGCGGTACTGCATACGGACCCCGGCTTTCCGCTGACGATTGCCGAAAACGTGACGATCGGGCACCAGGCGATGCTGCACGGATGCACGATCGGCGAGGGTTCGCTGATCGGTATTCAGGCGGTGGTCTTGAATGGAGCGGTTATCGGCCGCAACTGTCTGGTTGGCGCCGGCGCGGTCGTGACGGAAGGCAAGACGTTCCCGGACAATTCGCTGATTCTCGGCGCTCCGGCGAAAGTCGTGCGCGAGCTGTCGGCCGAAGACATCGCGCGGCTGCGCGCGAACGCGAAGACGTACGTCGAGCGGCGTGCGCATTTCAAGGAGCAACTCGTGCGGATCGGGTGATTCGCACGGATTTCAAGGAAGAAGAGTGAGCGACCAGTTACAGAAATTCATGTTCAATGCGGCGCCCGTGCGCGGCGAGATCGTTTCGCTGCGCAATACGTGGCAGGAAGTGCTCGCCCGCCGCGACTACCCTGCCCCCGTGCGCACGGTGCTCGGCGAGATGATGGCCGCGTGCGCACTGCTGTCCGCGAACCTGAAATTTCACGGCACCCTGATCATGCAGATCTTCGGCGACGGGCCGGTCCAGATGCTGGTCGTCCAGTGCGGTTCGGATCTGTCGATGCGGGCCACCGCGAAGTTCGCCGGCGACTCGGCGCAGACGATCGGCGATGACACGAGCTTCGCGTCGCTCGTCAACGCGAGCGGCCACGGCCGTTGCGTGATCACGCTCGACCCGGCCGACAAGCTGCCGGGCCAGCAGCCGTACCAGGGCATCGTGCCGCTGAACGGCGTAGACGGCCCGCTCGAATCGGTGTCGCAGGTGCTCGAGCATTACATGCATCACTCGGAGCAGCTCGACACGCGGCTGTGGCTCGCGGCCGATCGCGACCGTGCGGTCGGCATGCTGCTGCAGAAGCTGCCTGGCGACGGCGGCATCGTGCCGCGCAACGCCGAAACCGATATCGACACGTGGGAACGCGTCTGCGCGCTCGGCGGCACGCTGTCCGCGAAGGAACTGCTCGAGGTCGAACCGGAAGTCGTGTTCCGCCGGCTGTTCTGGCAGGAGAACGTACAGCACTTCGAACCGGCCGGCACGCGCTTCCAGTGCTCGTGCTCGCGCGAGAAGGTCGGTGCGATGCTGCGCATGCTCGGACATGAAGAAGTCGACAGCGTGATCGTCGAACGCGGTCACGTCGAGATTCACTGCGAGTTCTGCAACCAGCGCTATGAATTCGATCCCGTCGACGTCGCGCAGTTGTTCGCGGCCCCCGGCGTCGAGACCGGCGTCTCGCCCGCAACCGACCAGCGTCACTGAGCGGCGCGCCCGATGCCCGCCGTCCGGGCACGGGCGCATAATGACGCACGAGCGTCGCACGGCTCCGGCGCCGGAGGCTGGCCTTCGGCGCACGCCGCTTCCCGCCGTCGGCGCGCTGCAGGAGAAACTCATGAATCGCCCGTTTCGCACCATCGTCCTGACGAGCGTTGCCGCCGGCACGCTCGCGCTTGCCGGCTGCGCGATGCCGCCGCCGACCTCCACGATCCTGAGCCGCCTGCCCGAACCGGGCGCGTCGGGCGGGCAGCCGCCCGCGCTGTCGAGCGCCGAACGCAAGCGCTACGACGAAATCGACCAGCAGGTCCTGCGCGAACAGAACAGTGCGATGGCGGCCGAGGCGGCCGCGCGCGCATGGGCTTATTACTCGCCGCCGCCCGTGACCGTCTACGGCGGGTATTACGGCGGCGGATGGGGCAATCGCTGGGGCACGGGCATCGGCTACAGCTACCCCGGCTGGTGGTGGTGAGCGTGCATCGCCCGACCGATTGAACACTGGCAGGAAATAAAAAAGCGCGGCATTTCCCGCGCTTTTTTAATGGATTCGAGCTATCGCGCTCAGTGGTGCGCCGCCTTGCCCTTGTCGCCGCCATGATGCCGCGACGGCTTCGCAATCGACTGCGGATTCGGCACGACACGCACCGGCGCCGCGGACACGGCACCGCGCGTCGACGTGCTCGAAGGCGTGTTGTTCAGGGGGCTCGCCGGCGCGTTCGGCGACACGAACTGCACGAATACTTCGCCGTCCTTCACCATGCCCATCTCGTAGCGCGCGCGCTCCTCGATGGCCGCGGTGCCGCTCTGCAGATCCTGCACTTCGCCGGCGGTCCGCTCGTTGCGCAGCTTCTCGTCCGCATTCTTCTGGAGCTGGTCGTCAAGCTGCTGACGCAATTCATGCACCCGCAGCCAGCCGCCGTGTCCCCACCATAGGGGGTACTGAATGAGCGCCAGCAAGGCAATCAGGACGACAGTGACAAGCCGCATGTAAGAGACGCAGATATAAGAAGCGCCGCTCCGCGCACATGCACAGAGCGGCGTCGATATGACGAACCCGATAGTAGCGCGTTAGCGCAGGTTATAGAAAGCCGATTTACCCGGGTAGCTCGCGATATCACCGAGATCTTCCTCGATGCGCAACAGCTGGTTGTACTTCGAGATGCGGTCGCTGCGCGACAGCGAACCCGTCTTGATCTGACCGGCGTTCAGGCCGACCGCGATGTCCGCGATCGTCGAGTCTTCCGTTTCGCCCGAGCGGTGCGAGATCACGGCCGTATAGCCCGCGCGCTTCGCCATTTCGATCGCCGCGAACGTTTCGGTCAGCGTACCAATCTGGTTGATCTTGATGAGGATCGAGTTCGCGATGCCCTTCTCGATGCCTTCCTTCAGGATGCGCGTGTTCGTGACGAACAGGTCGTCGCCGACGAGCTGCACCTTCTTGCCGAGGCGGTCGGTCAGCAGCTTCCAGCCTGCCCAGTCGCTTTCGTGCATGCCGTCCTCGATCGACACGATCGGGAACTTGTCGGCGAGCGTCGCGAGGTAGTCGGTGAATTCGGCCGACGACAGTTGCAGGCCTTCGCCCGCGAGCTGGTACTTGCCGTCGTGGTAGAACTCGGATGCCGCGCAGTCGAGCGCGAGCAGCACGTCTTCGCCCGCACGGTAGCCGGCCATCTCGATCGCCTGCAGGATCGTCGACAGGCACTCGGCGTTGCTGCCGAAGTTCGGCGCGAAGCCGCCTTCGTCACCAACTGCCGTGCTCATGCCGCGGTCGCTCAGGATCTTCTTCAGTGCGTGGAACACTTCCGCGCCGCAACGCAGGGCTTCACGGAACGTCGGCTGGCTGACCGGGACGATCATGAATTCCTGGATGTCGAGGCTGTTGTTCGCGTGCGCGCCGCCGTTGACGATGTTCATCATCGGCACCGGCAGTTGCATCGCGCCCGAACCGCCGAAGTAGCGGTACAGCGGCAGGCCTGCCTCTTCGGCTGCAGCCTTCGCGACGGCCATCGACACGGCCAGCATCGCGTTCGCGCCGAGGCGCGACTTGTTGTCGGTGCCGTCCAGCTCGAGCAGCGTCTTGTCGAGGAACGCCTGCTCCGACGCATCGAGGCCCATGATGGCTTCGGAGATTTCGGTGTTGATGTGCTCGACTGCCTTCAGCACGCCCTTGCCGTTGTAGCGGCCGGCTTCGCCGTCGCGCAGTTCGATCGCTTCACGCGAGCCCGTGGACGCGCCCGACGGCACCGCCGCGCGGCCCATCGTGCCCGATTCGAGCAGCACGTCGCATTCGACGGTGGGGTTGCCGCGCGAATCCAGAATCTCGCGGCCGATGATATCTACGATTGCACTCATGGGTTTCCTCTGAGAATGACGATGGATTCTTCAAACTGCGACGGCGTGCGTGGCGGAACCGCTTTCGCTACTGACGCACGAAGCCGTCGCAAGGTTCATTCGATCTTCAATTGAAATCGTTTTCCAGGAACGGATTGCGCTTCACCGCCTCGTCGAGCGTGACGAGGGTCTCCAGCAGCGCACCCATCCGGTTCAGCGGCACCGCGTTCGGGCCGTCCGACTTCGCCTCGGCCGGATTCGGGTGCGTTTCCATGAAGAGGCCCGCGACGCCCGTCGCGACCGCCGCACGCGCGAGTACCGGCACGAATTCGCGCTGGCCGCCCGAGCTCGTGCCCTGCCCGCCCGGCAGTTGCACCGAGTGGGTCGCGTCGAACACGACGGGAGCGTTCGTCTCGCGCATGATCGCGAGCGACCGCATGTCCGACACCAGATTGTTGTAGCCGAACGAGACACCGCGCTCGCACGCCATGAAGCGGTCTTCCGACAGCCCCGCTTCGCGCGCCGCGTCGCGCGCCTTGTCGATCACATTCTTCATGTCGTGCGGCGCGAGGAACTGGCCCTTCTTGATGTTGACGGGCTTGCCCGAGCGCGCGCACGCATGGATGAAATCGGTCTGGCGGCACAGGAACGCGGGCGTCTGCAGCACGTCGACGACCGACGCGACCTGCTCGATCTCGTCGATCGAATGCACGTCGGTCAGCACCGGCAGGCCGAGCTGGCGCTTCACCTCGGACAGGATCCGCAGGCCCTCGTCCATTCCGAGGCCGCGAAACGACTTGCCCGAGCTGCGGTTCGCCTTGTCGTAGGACGACTTGTAGATGAACGGAACGTTCAGCTTTTCGCAGATCTCCTTCAGGCGGCCCGCCGTGTCGATCGTCATTTGCTCCGATTCGACGACGCAGGTACCCGCGATCAGGAAGAAAGGCTTGTCGAGACCGACCTCGAAATCGCACAGCTTCATGCTTTCACTCCGCGCGCTTGCTTGTTGGCGAGCGCGGCTTCGACGAACGACTTGAAGAGGGGATGACCGTCACGCGGCGTGGACGTGAATTCCGGGTGGAACTGGACGCCGACGAACCACGGGTGCATCGAGCGCGGCAGCTCCATCATTTCCGGCAGATCCTCGCTCGGGGTACGGGCGCTGATGATAAGGCCGCCGGCTTCGAGCTGGGGCACGAAGCGGTTATTGACTTCATAACGGTGGCGATGGCGTTCGTTCACGTCCTTGCCATAGATTTCTTCCGCCAGCGTGCCCGGCTTGATCGGGCAGCGCTGCGAGCCGAGGCGCATCGTGCCGCCGAGATCGGATTCCTCGGTGCGCGTCTCGACCTTGCCTTCGCGGTCGTACCACTCGGTGATCAGCGCGACCACGCGCTCCGGCGTGTCCTGATCGAATTCCGTGCTGTTCGCCTGCTTCAGGCCGACGACGTCGCGCGCGAACTCGATCACCGCGAGCTGCATGCCGAGGCAGATGCCGAGGTACGGCACTTGCGCGTCGCGCGCATGGCGGATCGCCGCGATCTTGCCTTCCGTGCCGCGACGGCCGAAACCGCCCGGAACGAGCACCGCATCGAGGTGCTTCAGGCTGTCGACGCCGTTCGCCTCGACCTCTTCCGAATCGATGTACTCGATGTTGACCTTCGTCGACGTGTGGATCGACGCATGGCGCAGCGCTTCGATCAGCGACTTGTACGATTCGGTCAGGTCGACGTACTTGCCGACCATGCCGATCGTCACTTCGTGCTTCGGGTGCTCCAGCTTCTCGACGAGCTCCGCCCACATCGTGAGGTCGGCGTCCTTCGGCGACAGCTTCAGCTCGTCGCAGATGATCTTGTCGAGGCCCTGATCGTGCAGCATCTGCGGAATCTTGTAGATGCTGTCGGCGTCCCACACCGAGATCACGGCGTCTTCCGGCACGTTCGAGAACATCGAGATCTTCTTCGATTCGTCGTCGGGGATGCGGCGGTCCGCACGGCACAGCAGCACGTGCGGCAGGATGCCGATCTCGCGCAGCTTCTGCACGCTGTGCTGGGTCGGCTTCGTCTTCAGCTCGCCGGCCGTCGCGACGTACGGCACCAGCGTCAGGTGCACGAAGCACGCGCTGTTGCGGCCGAGGCGCAGGCTCATCTGACGCACGGCCTCGAGGAACGGCAGCGACTCGATGTCGCCGACCGTGCCGCCGATCTCGACGATCGCGACATCCGGCTCGCCGCAGGTGGCCGACGCGGCCCCGCGCTCGATGAACGCCTGGATTTCGTTCGTGATGTGCGGGATGACCTGCACGGTCTTGCCGAGATAGTCGCCGCGGCGTTCCTTGCGGATCACCGATTCGTAGATCTGGCCGGTCGTGAAGTTGTTGGCCTTACGCATCTTCGTGCTGATGAAGCGCTCATAGTGGCCGAGGTCGAGGTCCGTCTCCGCTCCGTCTTCCGTCACGAACACTTCGCCGTGCTGGAACGGGCTCATCGTGCCGGGGTCGACGTTGATGTAGGGATCGAGTTTGAGGAGGGTGACTTTCAGACCGCGCGATTCAAGGATCGCGGCGAGGGAAGCGGCGGCAATGCCCTTGCCAAGGGAAGAAACTACGCCGCCGGTGACGAAAACATATTTGGTCATCGCTGGATGCTCGCGGGAAAAGCGGATTATACCGTAAAGCCCGCCTTTCTCTCAGCAGTTGGCGTGATGATCGCGCCCTTTCGCGCGAGCCGCGCGCGCCGGATCGAACCGGCCGGCCGGTCGGCGCGACTGCCCGCGCCAGGGCACGGTCCGGCCGCCCGGCAAGGGTCAGGCGCGCTTCGCCAGCGGGGCACTGCCCTGCGGAACATCGCCCTCCCCCGCCTTCAGCGAATTCAGCATCCGCTGCAATGCGCGGGCGGTCTCGAGCGGCCGCTCCATCGGGAACAGGTGACTGCCCTCGAGCCATTCGACTCGGCCGCGCGCCGCGCGGCGCGTCGCGTCGAGCCCGACCTGCCGCACCTCGCGCGAACGCGTGCCGGCGAGAAAGCCGAGCGGCACCGGCGCGCCGTGCGCGAGCCGCGGGCCGAGCGTGTGCGGCAGCGTCCGGTAGATCAGGTATTCGACCTGCCGGTCGAACGCGAGCGCGCGCTCGCCGTCGGCACCGGCCTGCGGGATGCCGTAGTCGATGTAGTCGGCCAGCATCCGTTCGTCCCAGCGCGCGAACGCGGGCTTCTCGCGGAAGTGCCGCCAGACTTCGTCGCGGCTCAACCAGCGGGTGCGCCGGTTGCGCGTCGCGGCGGCCGGCGACAGCCGCTCGTCGAGCCCTGCCCACTGGCTCGCGCGCAACGCGCCGGCACGCCAGCCCGCGATGATCGGTGAATCGATCATCACGACGCCGCGCACCCATTGCGGCTTCTTCAACGCAGCCATCAGCGACAGGTAGCCGCCGAGCGAATGGCCGACGAGCCAGACGGGACGCTCGTAGCGGCTGCCGATGTCGTCGAGCAGTTGCTCGACGAGATGCGGCCAGTCGCGCGTCACCGGGTAGCGGCGGTCGTGGCCGATCCGTTCGATGTAGCGCAGCTCGTAGTCGTCGGCCAGTTCGGCGAAAATCGTCCGGTACGTCGACGCCGGAAAGCCGTTCGCATGCGAGAAATGGAGGATGTCCTTCAAACGCCGATGTCTCCTTTGTCGGCGGGAGTTAGTGCTTTAGCACTTACTCCCGTCCCATGCTTCGCGGTCGACCGGAGTTAGCGCTTCAGCACTTACCCCCGTCCCATGCTTCGCGTTCTACCGGGCCCCGGCTTCGGGCTTTCTTTCCTGATACCCCGGCCCTCGCCGCGCTCACCGGTCCATCCAGTACCGGCGCCGTTCGTCGCGATGACGCGCGAAGGCAAACCCGCCGTCGGCCGGCGCGACGTCGAACCGGACGGCGCCGTCGCGATCGGTACGCGGCAGCGGAATCCCGCGCGCCTCGTAGCGTGCGAGGACCGTCCGGTGCGGATGCCCGAAACGATTGCGATAGCCTACAGGAAATACCGCGACGCGCGGCCCGACCGAATCGAGGAAAGGCTCGATCGACGACGTGCGGCTGCCGTGGTGCGGAACGACCAGGATCTGCGCGGCCAGCGCGTCGCGAGCAGCGGCCACGAGCTGGCGCTCGCTGCGCGCCTCGACGTCGCCCGTCAGCAGCGCGGACGTGCCGCCCGCGTCGACGCGCAGCACGCACGACTGCCCGTTCGACGCGCCCGTGCCCGGGCCGCCCTGCGGCCACAGCATCGTGAAGACGACGCCGTCCCAGGTCCAGCGCTGCCCGGCCGCGCACGGCAGCCGGTCGGCGACGCCGGCGGCCGCCGCGTCGCGCCACAGCCGGCTCTGCGGCGGAATACCGGCCAGCAGCTGGTGCACGTCGGCAGCCGCATAGACGGCCGGTGCGCCGCCCGCGTGATCGGCGTCCGCGTGACTGAGCACGAGCGAATCGATCGCCGCGATCCCTCGCGCACGCAACGCCGGGGCGACAATCCGCGTACCGGCGTGGGTCGACTCCGCGCCCGGCCCCGCATCGAACAGCAAGGTCCGCCGCGCGGTCTCCACCAGCACCGACGCGCCCTGCCCGACGTCGAGCACGGTCAGCCGGAAGCCGCCCGCCGGCGGCGCATCGGACGCCGGCGCGACGAGCGGCAGCCACGTGAGCGGCGCCGCCCAGCGCAACGGCCAGCCGCGCGGCATCAGCGCCCATGCGACGCCCACGCATGCCAGCGCCAGCACCGGCCAGTCGGGCATGCGCAGCCAGAACACGCCGGCCGGCCAGTCGGCGAGATATCCGAGCAAGGTCATCATCGGCTCGAGCGCCGCGTGTGCGAGCCGGAACGCATACGCATCGAGCGGCGCGGGCAGCGCGATGCCGGCCAGCACGACCGGCGTCACGACCGAGCTGACCCACGGAATCGCGAACGCATTGCCGAACGGGCCCGACAGGGAAATCTGCGCGAACCATGCGGCCGTCAGCGGTGCGAGACCGATCGTCACCGCGTACTGGACGCGCGTGGCCTCGGCGATGCGGCGTCCGGCGCGCGTGCCCCACGCGCGCAACCGGCTCGACAGGGCGGCCGTACCGCCACCCTCGCCACCCTCGCCGCCCTCCGCGTCGACCTCACGCGCCGCGCGCCAGCCGGCGACGGCCAGCAGGATCACGGCGACCGCCCCGAACGACAGCCAGAATCCGGCCGACAGCACGGCCCACGGATCGGCAAGCAGCACGCCGCCGAGCGCCGCGCACAGCACCGCGGACGTCGGTACGCTGCGTCCGGCCAGATACGCGATGCCGCCGGCCGCGATCATCCACCACGCGCGCTGTGCCGGCACGTTGAAGCCGGCGAGCGCCGCATAGCCGGCCGCTGCCGCCAGCGCGGCAAGCGCTGCCGCATACGGTGCCGGCAACACGAGCGTCGCGGCCCGGGCGCGCCAGCGCAGTCGGCGCCAGACCATCGACACGAGCCCGCCCGCGATCGCCCCGACAAGCCCGACATGCAGGCCGGAAATCGCCACCAGGTGACTCGTGCCCGTGTTGCGCAGCACGCGCCAGTCGTCGTCGCCGATGCCCGACTGGTCGCCGATCGCCAGCGCGGCAACGATCCCGCGATGGCCGGCGTCGCCACCGAGCGTCTCGCCGATGCGCGCCCGCAGCGCGTCGCGCAGCCGATCGATCGACGCACGCCAGCCCGCTGCGCGCGCATCGAGCAATACCGCCCGCCGGGGTGCGCTGACATAGCCGATCGCGCGAATGCCCGCGGCGAGCCACGCCGCCTCGCTGTCGCGCACGCCGGGATTGGCCTCGGCATGCGGGCGCTTCAGGCGCACGACGAAATGCCAGCGCTGTGCGGCATGCAGATCGGGAAGCGCTTCGCGCGTCGCGGCTGCGCCGTACGCGCGCCACGACAGCCGGATCAACGGCGGAAAACGGGCCAGCCCCGCATCGTTCGACTCGACCGCGAACAGCAGCCGCGCGCCGGTCTCGTCGACGACGGGCAGCCCCCGGATCACGCCGGTGACGACGATGTCGCGCCCTTCCCACTCGGCGGGCAGACTGTCGCTCAGCCGCCATTCGGCCCGCGCGGCCGCATAGCCGAACCCCGCCACGCAGGCCGCGAGCGCGCACAGTACCCATCCGAGCACGACGGTCGTGCGCGTGCGCCGGCGACGCATGCCCCACGCGCCCAGCGCCGCGCAGCCCGCGAGCACGGCTGCACCGGCCGTCCATGCAATCGCCCCCGGCAACGCCGCCTGCCGCTGCAGCACGACGACGCCGAGCGCGAACGCGATCCACCACACGCGCATCCCGCCTCCTCGTCGACCCGGCGCCGCCATCACGAATGCGGCGCCTTCCGGCAACGATTATGCGGACGAAAGTGCGAGTCGCGGCAGCGCGGCGAGCGCGTTAGCCGAAGTGCATAGGGACAGCGCGCCGGCGTCGAGCCCGCGCAGTTCGGCGAGCACGTCGCCGATGCGCGGCACCTGGTCGGGCGTGTTGCGGGATTGGTACGCCCATTCGGGCGCGATGTCGGGCGCGTCCGTCTCGACGACGATCGCGTCGAGCGGCAATTGCGTCGCGAGCCGGCGGATCTGCAGCGCGCGCGCGAAGGTGACGTTGCCGCCGAAGCCGAGACGCAGCCCCTGCGCGAGATACGCATCGGCCTGCTGGAAACTGCCGTTGAATGCATGCGCGATGCCGCGCCGCACGCCGAAGCGGCGCAGTCCGGCAAGTACGCGGTCCTGCGACTTGCGCACGTGGCACAACACGGGCAGGTCGAATTCGCGCGCCAGCTTGAGCTGCCCCTGGTAGAAGAACTGCTGCCTGCCCTCGTCGAGCCCCGGCACGAAATAGTCGAGGCCGATCTCGCCGATCGCCACGAAGCGAGGATCGTCGAGGCTCGCCTCGATCTCCATGCGCAGGCGGTCGAGATCCTCGTCGCGCGCCTGCGGCGTATACATCGGATGGATGCCGAGCGCATAGACCGCGCCCGGCGTGCGCTGCGCGAGTTCGCGCACCGTCGTGAAGTTGTCGCGCCCGATGCTCGGGATCACGATGCGCGACACGCCGGCCGCGCGCGCCGCTTGCGCGACCGCGTCGCGGTCGGCATCGAACTCGGCGGCATCGAGATGGCAGTGCGTATCAATCCACATGGCGGCATTCCTGCGCCCTTCGCGCCGCACCGGGACGAACCCGGCGCCTCGCGAAGGGCATGCGTTCACACCGGCAATGCCGGCTCCTCGTACAGCACGCCGTCGCGCAGCCGCATGATGCGATCGCAGCGCGCGGCGAGATCGGGATCGTGCGTGACGATCACGAAGCTCGTTTCGAGCGTCTCGGACAGCTCGAGCATCAGGTTGAACACCGTATCGGCCGTCGTGCCGTCGAGGTTGCCGGTCGGCTCGTCGGCAAGCACGCACGCGGGCTTCGTGACCAGCGCGCGGGCAATCGCGACGCGCTGCCGCTCGCCGCCCGACAGCTCGCCCGGCCGATGCTTCGCGCGCGGGCCGAGACCGACCCGTTCGAGCATCGTCTGCGCCTGCGCGCGCGCGTCCTCGGTCGTCATCCGGCGGATGCGCAGCGGCATCGCGACGTTGTCGAGCGCGGTGAATTCGGGCAGCAGGTGATGGAACTGGTAGACGAAACCGAGCGCGCGGTTGCGCAACTCGTTGCGCTCGCGCTCGGCGAGTTGCGTAAATGGCTTGCCGAGCAGCGACACCTCGCCCGCGCTCGGCTCGTCGAGCCCGCCCAGCACGTGCAGCAGCGTGCTCTTGCCGGAACCCGACGCGCCGACGACCGCGAGCTTCTCGCCGCGCCGCACCGTCAGCTCGGTATTGTTGAGCACCTGCACGTTGAAGCCGCCCTGCACGAACGCCTTCGTGACCCCGCGCGCCTGAAGCACGTATTCCTGCATACCTGCCGAATCCTGTCTGTTGTGTTGTCGTGAATCCGCCAATGCGGTCGCGCGGTCATTCATAGCGGAGCGCCTCCGCCGGCTTCACCTTCGCGCCGCGCCAGCTCGGATAGAGCGTCGCGACCGCCGACAGCACGAACGCGATCAGCCCGATCCGGATCACGTCGCTTGCGACGAGCTCGGACGGCAGCTCGCTGATGAAGTACACGGACGGCGGCAGGAACTGCACGCCGAACAGATGCTCGATCATCGGGATCAGCCACGGGATGCTCCACGCGATCAGGCAGCCGAGCGCGACGCCCGACGCCGTGCCGACGAAGCCGATCGTCACGCCCTGCACGACGAAGATCTTCATGATCGACCCCGGCTGCGCGCCGAGCGTGCGCAGGATCGCGATGTCGGCCTGCTTGTTGGTCACCGTCATCACGAGCGACGACACCAGGTTGAACGCGGCCACCGCGATGATCAGCGTGAGGATGATGAACATCATCCGCTTCTCGATCTGCACGGCCGAGAACCACGTCTTGTTCTGCTGGGTCCAGTCGCGAATGTACAGGCTGCCCGACAGCGTATGCGACAGCTCGACCGCGACCTGCGGCGCCTTCTGCATGTCCGTCAGCCGCAACCTCACGCCGGTCGGCGCGGCCATCCGGAACAGCGCCTCGGCGTCGCGGATGTTGATCATCGCGAGCGTGCTGTCGTATTCGTAATGCCCCGACTCGAACACGCCGACGACCGTGAACTGTTTCAGGCGCGGCATCATGCCGGCCGGCGTGATCGAGCCTTCGGGCGCAACGAGCG
This sequence comes from Burkholderia catarinensis, assembly GCF_001883705.2. Taxonomy (GTDB): domain Bacteria; phylum Pseudomonadota; class Gammaproteobacteria; order Burkholderiales; family Burkholderiaceae; genus Burkholderia; species Burkholderia catarinensis. Next base: position 81,955 of record NZ_MDEQ02000004.1, on the reverse strand, counting down.
TGACCTTGTCGCCGACCGTCACGCCGAGGTTGCCGGCAAGCGCGTCGCCGAGCACGATGCCGAACTGGCCCGGCACGAGCGCGCCGAGCTGGCCGGCCTTCATGTCCTTGCCGATGTCGGACACCTGCGGCTCGAGCGTCGGCTCGACGCCGCGCAGCATCACGCCGCTCACCGCGTCCTGGCGCGTGAGCAGCGCCTGCGCGTCGACGTACGGCGCCGCGCCGGTCACCGACGGATTGCGGCGCGCTTCCTGCGCGGTCAATTGCCAGTCGGGCATCGAGCCCGTCGGCGAGAATACCTCGACGTGCGCGAGCACCGACAGCATGCGGTCGCGCACTTCCTTCTGGAAGCCGTTCATCACCGACAGCACGACGATCAGCGCCGCGACGCCGAGCGCGATCCCGAGCATCGACACGAGGGCGATGAAGGAAATGAAGCCGTTGCCGGTCGTGCGTTTGCCGGCGCGCGTGTAGCGCCAGCCGATCTGCCATTCGTACGGAAGTTTCAAGCGAATCCTTTCTGCTGGTTACGGCGGGGAGGCGCCCCGCGGCCGGACCGCCGCCCGGCGGCCACCACCGGCCCGGGCGCGGTCGAAAAACGGCCGCCGGACGCGAACGGGCCGTCGGCCGGCCCGATCACGCGCGCAGTTTGCCATACAATGCGCACCATCATGCACGACCGACGCCTCCATTTTCTCGTTCCGTTCGCGCTGCCGTCGGCGGCCGATGCGGCCTCGTCCCTGCACACGCTGGACAGCCCCGCGCTCGAAAAGTTGCTCGCCCGCGCCAGCCTCGTCGAGCGCGTGGCCGGCGAGGACTTCCAGCGCACGCTGCCGCACGAGCGCTGGCTGGCCCGCCAGTTCGGCGCGACCCAGGGCAACGCCGCTGACGAGGCGCCGCTCGCGCCCTACATGCTGCTGGCGGACGGCGGCGACCCCGGCGCGCACGCGTGGGCGTGCGTCGAGCCCGTACACGTCGAAATCGCGCACGATCACCTGGTGCTCGTCGATCCGGCGGCCCTCGCGCTCGACGACGGCGACGCGGCCGCGCTGCTCGCGGTCGCGCGGCCGCTGATCGAGGAACTCGGCGTGCGGCTCGAAGCGCCGAACCCGGCGCGCTGGTACCTGTCGAGCGAACAGCTCGCCCGGCTCGCCGGCGCCGCGCCGCTGCGCGCGAGCGGCCGCAACATCGAGATCTGGCTGCCGCACGAGGCACGCACGGGCGAGCGCTCGCGGATGTGGATGAAGCTGCAGAACGAAGTGCAGATGGCGTGGTTCCAGCACCCGGTCAACGAAACCCGCGAAGCGCGCGGCCTGCCGGCCGTCAATTCGATCTGGTTCCATGCACAGGGCACGCTGAAGCCGGTCGGCGCGCCGTTCGCGCGGGTGCTGTCCGCGTCGCCCGCGGCGCTCGGCCTCGCGCGCGCCGCGCAGATCGACGCCGGTGCGCCGCCGGCCGCGTTCGGCGCGCTGCCCGCCGCCGCCGGCGCGACGCTCGTCGAACTGCCGGCGCTGACCACCCCGTTCATCGAACAGGACTGGGCGCGCTGGCACGACGGGCTCGCCGCGCTCGAGCGCGACTGGTTCGCGCCGGCGCTCGCCGCGCTGCAGAACGGCGAGCTGGCGAGCGCCGATTTCACGCTGTGCGGCGACACGAGTTCCGTGACGCTGCACGCGACGCGCGGCGACCTGCGCAAATTCTGGCGCCGCCGCGCGCTCGCTTCCCTGTTCGAATAACAAGCAGACCCCGTATGACTCGGATCGTTACCCGCCCCGTCGCGTCCGCCGACGCCGAAGTGCTCGCGCGTCACGGCCTGCATCCCGTCCTCGCGCGCCTGTACGCGTCGCGCGGCGTGCAATCCCCCGCCGACATCGAGACCGCGCTCGCTCGCCTCGTCCCGCCCACCGAGCTGAAAGGCTGCGCCGACGCGGCATCGCTGCTCGCCGACGCGATCGCCGACAAGCGACGCCTGCTCGTCGTCGCCGACTACGACTGCGACGGCGCGACCGCGTGCGCGGTCGCGGTGCGCGGCCTGCGGATGTTCGGCGCGCAGATCGACTATCTGGTGCCGAACCGCTTCGAATACGGCTACGGCCTCACGCCCGAGATCGTCGAGCTCGCGGCCGCGCGCAAGCCCGACCTGCTGATCACCGTCGACAACGGCATCGCGAGCGTCGCGGGCGTCGAAGCCGCGAACGCGCGCGGCATCGACGTGCTCGTGACCGATCACCACCTGCCCGGCGACGCGCTGCCCGCCGCCCGTGCGATCGTCAACCCGAACCAGCCCGGCTGCGGGTTCCCGAGCAAGCACATCGCCGGCGTCGGCGTGATGTTCTACGTGCTGCTCGCGCTGCGCGCCGAGCTGCGCCGCCGCGGCGCATTCGCGAGCAAGGAAGCCGAGCCGCGCCTCGACGGCCTGCTCGACCTCGTCGCGCTCGGCACCGTCGCCGACGTCGTGCGGCTCGACGGCAACAACCGCGTGCTGGTCGCGCAGGGGTTGCAGCGCATCCGCAACGGCCGCATGCAGCCGGGCATCGCCGCGTTGTTCCGCGCCGCGGCGCGCGAAGCGCGCACGGCGTCGGGCTTCGACCTTGGTTTCGGCCTCGGCCCGCGGCTCAACGCCGCCGGGCGGCTCTCCGACATGTCGCTCGGCATCGAGTGCCTGATCACCGACGACATCGGCCGCGCGTGGGATCTCGCGCAGCAGCTCGACGTGATGAACCGCGAGCGTCGCGAGATCGAGGCCGGCATGCAGCAGCAGGCGCTCGCCGATCTCGCCGACGTCGACCCGGCCGACGCGTGCACGATCACGCTGTTCAATCCCGAGTGGCACCAGGGCGTGATCGGCATCGTCGCCGGGCGGCTGAAGGAGAAATTCCACCGTCCGTCGTTCACGTTCGCGCACGCCGACGAGGAAGGCCGGCGGGTCAAGGGTTCGGGCCGGTCGATCGCCGGCTTCCACCTGCGCGACGCGCTCGACCTCGTGTCGAAGCGCGAGCCGGACCTGATCGTCGCGTTCGGCGGCCACGCAATGGCGGCCGGCCTCACGCTCGACACCGAAAACGTGCCGCGCTTCGCGGCCGCGTTCGAAGCCGTCGCGCGCGAATGGCTGTCCGACGACGCGCTCGCCCGCGTGATCGAAACCGACGGAGAGCTCGAGGACGCCTACTTCACGCCGCAGTTCGTCGGGTTGCTCGACGAGGCCGTCTGGGGGCAAGGCTTTCCGGCCCCGCTTTTCTCGGGCGAATTCGACGTCGTGTCGCAGTCGCTCGTGAAGGAAAAGCACCTGAAGCTGCAGCTTGCGCGCGGCCGCCAGCGCTTCAATGCGATCTGGTTCAACCACACCGAGCCGCTGCCGGAGAGCGCGCTGATCGCGTACCGGCTCGTCGCCGACACGTGGAACGGCGTCACGCGCATCCAGCTGATCGTCGAACACGCGACCGGCTGAGCGCGGGCTGCCCGGCCCGCGACGCCCGCCCCTGCATGCACGCCGCGCGGGACGGGGTCCCGGCGCGCGTGCGAGCACCGTCTGCGTCACCGGGCAACCCTGCCGATCGGCTATAATTCCGCTTTTTTACGAAGCAAGAAAAGCGAACGATCATGGAAGCGGAACGTCTCAACGCGATCGAAAGCTCCCTGCTCGACCTGCGCAATCGCGCGGGCGAGCTTCGGGGGTATCTTTGACTACGACGCCAAAGCTGCGCGTCTGACCGAAGTCAACAAGGAACTCGAAGACCCGAACGTCTGGAACGACTCGAAGAACGCCCAGGCGCTCGGTCGCGAGAAGAAGCTGCTCGAAGGCGTCGTCATGACGCTCACTGCGCTCGATAGCGACCTGCGCGACGCGCTCGACCTGTTCGAGCTGGCCCGCGAGGAAGGCGACGAGGACACGCTCGTCGCGTCGGAAGACGACGCCGCGAAGCTCGAGGCACGCGTCGGCGACATCGAGTTCCGCCGGATGTTCTCGAACCCGGCCGACCCGAACAACTGCTTCATCGACATCCAGGCAGGCGCCGGCGGCACCGAGGCGTGCGACTGGGCGTCGATGCTGCTGCGCCAGTACCTGCGCTACTGCGAACGCAAGGGCTTCAAGGCCGAGGTGCTCGAAGACTCCGACGGTGACGTCGCCGGCATCAAGAACGCGACGGTCAAGGTCACGGGCGAATACGCATACGGCTTCCTGCGTACCGAAACGGGCATCCACCGCCTCGTGCGCAAATCGCCGTTCGACTCGTCGGGCGGCCGCCACACGTCGTTCTCGTCGGTGTTCGTGTATCCGGAAATCGACGACTCGATCGAAGTCGAGATCAACCCGGCCGACCTGCGCATCGACACGTACCGCGCATCGGGCGCGGGCGGCCAGCACATCAACAAGACCGACTCCGCGGTACGGATCACGCACATGCCGACCGGTATCGTCGTGCAGTGCCAGAACGACCGCTCGCAGCACCGCAACCGCGCCGAAGCGATGGCAATGCTGAAATCGCGCCTGTACGAAGTCGAGATGCGCAAGCGCCAGGCCGAACAGGACAAGCTCGAATCGAGCAAGACCGATGTGGGCTGGGGCCACCAGATCCGTTCGTACGTGCTCGACCAGAGCCGCGTGAAGGACCTGCGCACGAACGTCGAAATGAGCAACACGAGGGCTGTCCTCGACGGCGACCTCGACGACTTCATCAGCGCGAGCCTCAAACAGGGCGTGTAAGCGCCGCGGCGCGGCCTGGCCAGGTCGCGCCACCCTTGCCCTTCCCGTTTGCGTTGCCGCACCCACTCCGAATTCCGACCATCATGACCGAACCGACTCAAACGCAGCCCGCCGTCGCAGCGGACGAAAACCAGATCATCGCCGAGCGCCGCGAAAAGCTGCGCGCGTTGCGCGAGCAAGGCGTCGCCTACCCGAACGATTTCCGGCCGACGCATCACGCCGCCGATCTGCAGGCGAAATTCGCCGACTCGGACAAGGCCGCGCTCGAAGCGAACCCGGTCGAGGTGTCGGTCGCCGGCCGCATGATGCTCAAGCGCGTGATGGGCAAGGCGAGCTTCGCGACGGTGCAGGACGGTTCGGGCCAGATCCAGTTCTTCGTGACGCCGAACGACGTCGGCGCCGAAACCTACGACGCATTCAAGAAGTGGGACCTCGGCGACATCGTCGCCGCGCGCGGCGTGCTGTTCCGCACCAACAAGGGCGAGCTGTCGGTCCAGTGCAAGGAGCTGCGCCTGCTGTCGAAGGCGCTGCGGCCGATGCCGGACAAGTTCCACGGGCTCGCCGACCAGGAAATGCGCTATCGCCAGCGCTACGTCGACCTGATCGTCACGCCGGAAACGCGCGACACGTTCCGCGCCCGGACCAAGACGATCGCGTCGATCCGCAAGTTCATGGATTCGGCCGACTTCATGGAAGTCGAGACGCCGATGCTGCACCCGATCCCGGGCGGTGCGGCCGCGAAGCCGTTCGTCACGCATCACAATGCGCTCGACATGCAGATGTTCCTGCGCATCGCACCGGAGCTGTACCTGAAGCGCCTGATCGTCGGCGGCTTCGAGCGCGTGTTCGAGATCAACCGCAACTTCCGGAATGAAGGCGTGTCGCCGCGTCACAACCCGGAATTCACGATGATGGAGTTCTACGCCGCGTACACCGACTATCGCTGGCTGATGGACTTCACCGAGCAACTGATCCGCCAGGCGGCGATCGATGCGCTCGGCACCGCGACGATCCAGTACCAGGGCCGCGAACTCGACCTCGCGAAGCCATTCCATCGGCTGACGATCACGCAGGCGATCCAGAAGTACGCGCCGCAGTACACCGACGGCCAGCTGTCGGACGACGCGTTCGTGCGCACCGAACTGAAGCGCTTCGGCGTCGACGTGTCGCAGCCGGCGTTCCTGAACGCAGGCATCGGCGCGCTGCAGCTCGCGCTGTTCGAGGAAACGGCCGAAGCGCAGCTGTGGGAACCGACGTTCATCATCGACTACCCGGTCGAGGTGTCGCCGCTCGCACGCGCATCGGATACGGTGCCGGGCATCACCGAGCGTTTCGAGCTGTTCATGACCGGCCGCGAGATCGCGAACGGCTTCTCGGAGCTGAACGATCCGGAAGACCAGGCCGCGCGCTTCAAGAAGCAGGTCGAGCAGAAGGACGCGGGCGACGAGGAAGCAATGTTCTACGACGCCGACTACATCCGTGCGCTCGAATACGGGATGCCTCCGACCGGCGGCTGCGGGATCGGCATCGACCGTCTCGTGATGCTGCTGACCGACAGCCCGACGATCCGCGACGTGCTGCTGTTCCCCCATCTGCGCCGCGAAGACTGACGGCCGCAACCGCGTGTGCGCCGCGCCCCGTGGCGCGCACGCATCAGCTTTGTAACGACGCGTAAATCCCGCCAGCCGGCGTCCGCCGGCTTTCGATCCTCCCCTGTTTTATTCCCTCGTCGCGACGACGTGCCCCGGGTTTTCCCGACAATGACCGGCGACGCCCCGCTGCAATTCGTTACACCTTGATACGGCGTGCTTTTTGTCGGTGGACGACACTCCGTTTGCGTCACCACGCATGACCACGGGACCAGAACAAGGCGCAGGAGCGCCAAGTCTGATCGATCCCGAGCGTGGGATCCGGCCCGGCGCCGCAGTGCCGATCCGGATCGACATCGGAGAGAAAAAATGGACAACCAGAATCAGACCACGCCGCAAAAGCAACGCCTCCACCCGCTCGTCGCCACCGCCGCCGGCGCTGTCATCGTCGCCAGCCTCGCGGCGACGGCAGCGATCACGGGCGTGTTCCCGAAGGCCACCAGCAGCAACGAACAGAACGGCCAGACCCAGGCCGCGCTGATTGCGTCGCAGCCGGCGGTCGACACCGCAGCCGCCGCGAGCGCCGCGCTTGCCGCGCAAGCGCAGCAACAGGCTGCCGAACAGGCCGCCGCGCAACAGAAAGCCATCGCACAGGCCGAGCCGAAGCCGGCACCGCGTCCGGCGACGACGCACCGTCGCCACACGCCGGCGCCGCAGCCGCCGCAATATGCGCAGCAGCAGCCGTCCGGCTCGGCGCAGCCGGCCTACTGCCAGACCTGCGGCACGGTCGTCTCGATCACGTCGGTCCGCACGCCGGGCCAGGGTTCGGGCATCGGCGCAGTCGGCGGCGCCGCCGCGGGCGGGCTGCTGGGCAACCAGTTCGGTCACGGTAACGGCCGCACCGCGATGACGATCATCGGCGCGCTGGGCGGCGGACTTGCCGGCAACCAGGTCGAGAAGCAGGTGCGCGCCGAAACCGACTACCAGGTGCAAGTGCAGATGGAAAGCGGCGCGACGCGCACGTTCACGTACCACAACCAGCAGCCGCCGTTCGGCCAGGGCCAGCGCGTGCGGATCGAGAACGGAACGCTGGTCGGCGCGTGATCGCATGATCGTCTCGCGCCCGCGTATCGGGCGCGGACAAGAGGCCAGGAAACGAAAACGGCTCGTGAGCAATCGCTCACGAGCCGTTTTCTCATTTTGAACCGCATGCGCGATAGCGGCGCACGCCGTGCTCAATCGTCGTCGTCGAAGTCCGATTCGTCGATCCAGTGCGCCTGGATCGCCTCGAGGATCTTCTCGCCGGAGTGCTTCGGATCGTCGTCGAAACCGTCGAGTTCGAGCACCCACTGGCGCAACTCGACGAAATTGATCCGCTGCGGGTCGATGTCCGGGTGCTTCTCCGCCAGCGCAATGGCTACTTCACGCGAATCGGTCCATTTCATCGCCTGCCTCCGGTTCCAGTCAGTGGTTTTCCTTCGCGTGGTTGATCGAGTACTTCGGAATCTCGACCACCAGGTCCGAATCTTCCTTCACGATCGCCTGGCACGACAGGCGCGACGTCGGCTCGAGGCCCCACGCCTTGTCCAGCAGATCGTCCTCGTCCTCCTCGGACGGCGTCAGATCGTTGAAGCCTTCGCGGATCACCACGTGGCACGTCGTGCACGCGCACGACTTCTCGCATGCATGCTCGATCTCGATCCCGTGGTCGAGCAGGTTGTCGCAGATACTCTTGCCGGGCGTCGCGTCGATCACCGCGCCATCCGGGCACAGTTCGACGTGAGGCAGCACCACCAGTTGAGGCATGTCCGTTCCGTCAGTCAGGGTACGGCGCCAGGCGCCGCACGGTTCATTATCGCGCGGGCCGTCGCCGGCCGATGCGCAGTTCGTGGGTTCAGATCTCGTCGAGCCGGCGACCCGACAGCGCGCGCTTGATGCTCTTGTCCATCCGGCGCGCCGCAAATTCGTCGGTGCCGTCGGCCAGCGCCTTGGTCGCCGCTTCGATCGCGTTCGTATCGTCGCCTTGCGCGACCGCGCGCAGCGCCGCGGCGAACGCGTCGACCTGCGTGCGCTCGTCCGCATCGAGCAGTTCGCCGTCGACCGCCAGCGCGGCCTGCGTCGCCTCGAGCATCCGCTCGGCCTCGACCTGCGCTTCGCGCAGCGCGCGTGCGCGCATGTCGATCTCGGCGGTCTTGAAGCTGTCTTCGAGCATCTTCGCGATGTCGTCGTCGGCGAGGCCGTACGACGGCTTCACGACGACCGACGCCTCGACGCCCGACAGCTGTTCGCGTGCGAACACCGACAGCAGGCCATCCGCGTCGACCTGATACGTCACGCGAATGCGCGCGGCGCCGGCCGTCATCGGCGGAATGCCGCGCAATTCGAAGCGCGCAAGCGACCGGCAGTCGGCGACGAGCTCGCGCTCGCCCTGCACGACGTGGATCGCCATCGCAGTCTGGCCGTCCTTGAAGGTCGTGAATTCCTGCGCACGCGCGATCGGAATCGTCGAGTTGCGCGGAATGATCTTCTCGACGAGGCCACCCATCGTCTCGACACCGAGCGACAGCGGAATCACGTCGAGCAGCAGCCAGTCGTCGCCGGTGCCGCGGTTGCCCGCCAGCAGGTCGGCCTGGATCGCCGCGCCGAGCGCGACGACCTGGTCCGGATCGAGGTTGACGAGCGGCGGCTGGCCGAAATATTTCGCGACCGCATCGCGGATCACCGGCATGCGCGTTGCGCCGCCGACGAGCACGACGCCCTTGATGTCGGCCGGCGTCACCTGCGCGTCGCGCAGCGCCTTGCGCGTGGGTGTGAGCGTGCGCTGCACGAGCGGCTCGACGAGCGCTGCGAACGTGTCGTGCGAAATCGTCTGCACGAGGTGCGCGCCGCCCGACAGCGTCACGTCGAGCGACGCCTGCGGTGCGGACGACAGCGCTTCCTTCAGCACGCGCACACGGTCGAGCAGCAGGCGCACGTCCTCGGGCGCGAGCGTCTTCGCGTCGATACCGGCCTGCGCGAGCACATGACCGAACAGCGCGTGGTCGAAGTCGTCGCCGCCGAGCGCGGAATCGCCGCCCGCGGCCAGCACTTCGAACACACCCTTCGTCAGCTTCAGGATCGACAGGTCGAACGTGCCGCCGCCGAGGTCGTACACCGCATAGAGGCCTTCGGCCGCGTTGTCGAGCCCGTAGGCAATCGCCGCGGCGGTCGGTTCGTTCAGCAGGCGCAGCACGTTGAGGCCCGCGAGGCGCGCGGCATCCTTGGTCGCCTGGCGTTGTGCTTCGTCGAAATACGCGGGCACCGTGATCACCGCGCCGACCAGATCGTCGCCGAGCGAATCTTCCGCCCGATAGCGCAGCGTCGCGAGAATCTCGGCCGACACTTCGACCGGGCTCTTCACGCCGTCGACGGTACGGATCTGCACCATGCCCGGCGCATCGACGAATTCGTACGGCGCGTTCGCACCACCCTCGACTTCGGCCTTGCCGCGGCCCATGAAGCGCTTGACCGATACGATCGTGTTGCGCGGATCGGTCGCGGCCTGCTCTTTCGCTTCGTGGCCGATGCGGCGGCCGCCCTTCTCGAGATAGCGGACCACCGACGGCAGCAGCACGCGGCCCGCTTCGTCCGGCAGTACTTCAGGCACGCTGTTGCGCACGGCCGCGACGAGCGAGTTCGTCGTACCGAGATCGATCCCGACGGCGAGTCGCCGCTGATGCGGCGCCGGCGCCATGCCCGGTTCGGAAATTTGCAGTAAAGCCATCTTGGTTCGTTCGGGCGCTTGGCCCGTTTGCTGCGCGTGCCGCAAGGCACGCGGTTAGGTTTCGAGGCGCTCGATCTGCGCGCCCACTTCCGACGCGACCCGTTCGATGAACATCAGCTGGCGCACGGCCTCGGCGGCCGCCTGATCGGCACCGCTGTCGAGCAGCGTGCCGAGGCGCTCGACACGCACGCGCTTCTCGTCGCGCAACTCGGCGAGCAGCGCGTCGAGCGCATCGACGTTGCGGGCGGCCGCGGCATCCTCGATGCCCTCGCGCCATTCCATCTGCTGCATCAGGAACGCAGGCTCCATCGCGGTGTTGTTTTCCGCCCCGATGTCGACGCCGCGCAGCGACAGCAGATAGGACGCGCGCTTCAGCGGATCGCGCAGCGTGCGGTATGCCTCGTTCGCGCGGGTTGCCCATTGCATCGCGATGCGCTTCTGCGCGTCGCCGGCCGCCGCGAAGCGGTCCGGATGCACCTGCGTCTGCACCGTCCGATAGGCAGCGTCGAGCGCCGTATCGTCGAGCGCGAATTGCGCCGGCAGGTGAAACAGGTCGAAATGGCTGTCTTTCAGCGAGACCATCGTCGCGTTCAATTCCGGTTCGTCGCGCGGCAAACGCCGCACATTAAAAAGGCGGCCCGTGCCGCCTCTTGCCCGCATCGCGCGGAGATCCGCTTCGTCACACGCGGAACGATTCGCCGCAGCCGCACTCGTCCTTCACGTTCGGGTTGTTGAACTTGAACCCTTCGTTCAGGCCTTCGCGTGCAAAATCGAGCTCGGTGCCGTCGATATACGCGAGACTCTTCGGATCGACGATGACCTTCACGCCATGGCTCTCGAACACCTGATCCTCGGGAGCCAGCTCGTCGACGTACTCGAGCTTGTACGCGAGCCCCGAGCACCCGGTCGTGCGAACGCCAAGCCGCAGGCCCACACCCTTGCCGCGACGGACGAGGTATTTCTGGACGTGCTGTGCTGCTTTTTCGGTCAGTGTAATTGCCATGATGTCCTTGCCGCGGCGCGCCACCGGGGCCCGCCGCGTTCCTTCAAGCCGCTCGATGCCGCTCAGGCTGCTGCCTGATCGCCTTCCTGGGTGTCGTGGCGCTTCTTGTAGTCGGCCACGGCTGCCTTGATCGCGTCTTCTGCGAGGATCGAGCAGTGAATCTTCACCGGCGGCAGTGCGAGCTCTTCGGCGATCTGCGTGTTCTTGATCGACAGCGCTTCGTCGAGCGTCTTGCCCTTCACCCATTCGGTCACGAGCGAGCTCGACGCGATCGCCGAACCGCAACCGTACGTCTTGAACTTCGCATCTTCGATCACGCCGTCCGCGCCGACGCGGATCTGCAGCTTCATCACGTCGCCGCAAGCCGGCGCGCCGACCATGCCCGTGCCGACCGTGTCGTCGTCCTTCGCGAACGAACCGACGTTGCGCGGGTTTTCGTAGTGATCCAGAACCTTGTTGCTGTAAGACATGACTCAGACTCCTTGACTCGTTACGTCTGCGTGCGCCAATCCGCCCGCGGGTGCATTCAATGCGGTATTAGTGTGCGGCCCATTCGATCGTCGACAGATCGATGCCTTCCTGGTGCATTTCCCAGAGCGGCGACAGTTCGCGCAGCTTCGCGATCTTGCTGTTCAGCAGATTGACCACGAAGTCGACTTCCTGCTCCGTCGTGAAGCGGCCGACCGTGAAGCGGATCGAGCTATGCGCGAGCTCGTCGTTGCGGCCGAGCGCACGCAGCACGTACGACGGCTCCAGCGACGCCGACGTGCACGCGGAACCCGACGACACCGCGACGTCCTTGATCGCCATGATCAGCGACTCGCCTTCGACGAAGTTGAAACTGATGTTGAGGTTGTGCGGGACACGGCGCTCCATGTCGCCGTTCACGTAGGTTTCCTCGATCTGCGACAGGCCGCGCAGCAGCTTGTCGCGCAGCATGCGGACGCGCTCGTTCTCGGTCGCCATTTCTTCGCGCGCGATGCGGAACGCTTCGCCCATGCCGACGATCTGGTGCGTCGCCAGCGTGCCCGAACGCATGCCGCGCTCGTGGCCGCCGCCGTGCATCTGCGCTTCGATGCGCACGCGCGGCTTGCGACGCACGTACAGCGCGCCGATGCCCTTCGGGCCGTACGTCTTGTGCGCCGAGAACGACATCAGGTCGACCTTCAGATTCGCGAGATCGATCCCGACCTTGCCGGTCGACTGCGCGGCGTCGACGTGGAACACGATGCCCTTCTCGCGACAGATTTCACCGATCGTCTCGATGTCCTGGATCACGCCGATCTCGTTGTTCACGTGCATCACCGACACGAGGATCGTGTCCGGGCGCAGCGCAGCCTTGAACACGTCGAGGTCGATCAGGCCGTCATCCTTCACGTCGAGGTAGGTGACTTCGAAACCGTCGCGCTCGAGCTCGCGGCACGTGTCGAGCACGGCCTTGTGCTCGGTCTTCACCGTGATGATGTGCTTGCCCTTGCCCTTGTAGAAGTTTGCGGCACCCTTGATCGCGAGATTGTCCGATTCCGTTGCGCCGGACGTCCAGATGATCTCGCGCGGATCCGCGTTCACGAGCGCGGCCACCTGCTCGCGCGCTTCCTCGACCGCGCGCTCCGCGTCCCAGCCATAGGCATGGCTGCGCGACGCCGGGTTGCCGAACTGCTCGCGCAGGTACGGCACCATCTTGTCGACCACGCGCGGATCGACCGGTGTCGTCGCGCTGTAATCCATATAGATAGGCAGGTGGAGAGTCTCTTGGGTCATCTGTCGCTCCGGGTATTCTGTGCAGGGACTATGTGCGTTATGGGGTATGGCGGGCGCCTTCGCGCTCACGAACTCGCGATGTTGAACACCGAATTGGGGCCGAGCGGCATCGTGCGCACGGGCTCGGCCGGCGCGGCAGCGGGCTCCGGCGTGCGCCGGTCGCGCAGCACCGCGGGGGCGCCCTCGCGTGCACGCTGCTGATCGACGAGATCCTGCAGCGACACCGAATCGAGGTACTCGACCATCTTCTGGTTCAAGGTCGACCACAGCTCGTGCGTCATGCAATGGCCGTCGGGCTGCTTCGAGCCGTCGCACGTGCCTTTGCCGCCGCACTGCGTGGCGTCGAGCGGTTCATCGACCGCGATGATGATGTCGGCAACGGTGACGTCCTGCGCGCGACGCGCGAGGTTGTAGCCGCCGCCCGGGCCGCGCACGGATTCGACGATTTCATGCCTGCGCAGCTTGCCGAACAGCTGTTCGAGATACGAGAGCGAAATCCGCTGGCGCTGGCTGATGCCTGCAAGCGTCACCGGGCCCTGCTCCTGGCGCAGTGCCAAGTCAATCATCGCCGTGACGGCGAAACGGCCTTTGGTGGTGAGTCTCATGGTGTCTAGGGGACTACAATCTTGACGATTTTGGTCAAGTATAAATATTTGACGAATTTAGTCAAGTATCCACGTCTTTGAAAGGGTATTCGCAGACCGCTGAATACCGCGCGATCAGCGCTCCGTGCGGGCCCGGAGCGTTTCCAGCAAGCCTGCGCACGCGCGTTCGACCTGATCGAGCACCTGCTCGAAGCCCTGTGCGCCGCCGAAATAAGGATCGGCCACTTCGGTTTCGGTCGAGCCCGGCGCGAACTCCATCAGCAGGCGCACCTTGTCGCGATGCTGCGGCGGACAACGGCGGCGCAGTTCGGCGAGATTGGCTTCGTCCATCGCGAGCAACAGGTCGAAACGCTCGAAATCCGCCGGACTCACCTGCCGCGCGCGCAGCGCCGACAGGTCGTAGCCGCGGCTGCGCGCAGCGGCCTGCGCACGCGTATCGGGCGACTCGCCCACGTGCCAGTCGCCCGTGCCGGCCGAATCGACTGCGATCCGGTCCGCCAGCGCGGCCGCGCCGACCTGGTGGCGCATCACGCCTTCCGCGGTAGGCGAACGGCAGATGTTGCCGAGACAGACGAAACAGATCGCAACACGGGTCATCGCACTATCGGAAAGCCGCGGCGGGCCGCGTGGGGGAAGAGCGCGCCATTATACAAAGGCGGCCGAAATCGCGCCGCCGCGCAAAGCGACGGCACCGTGCATTACAGCGCCTTCGGCGCGGCGAGCACGACGTTGCCCGATGCCGCCGGCAGCGGCTTCGCCACGTCGCCGACCAGACCGAACGACACCGTGCGCGCCAGTTCCGCAGACGCCTGGTGAACCGCGAGCGGGCCGCGCGACGGCGCATCGGCCATCGCGTGCAGATAGGCAGTCGCGGCCAGCGGGACGACGATTGCCAGCGGCCAGTACATCGATATTGTCTTTCTCATGATGCGACCTCGTTGACCTCGTACCCCGAAACCCAATTCCGGGGACTACAGACCAAATTCTATAGACCGCATCTATCGAGATAAATATGTAAATAGCGAACGCACTGTTGCCGCCCGATGAACAGTCGTCAGCCGAGGTGGCTTTGCGAGGCCGCGTACAGTTCGCGGAACGTGCGCCCGGTCGGCGTCGGCATGTCGCGCGTATCCATCCAGCCGCCCATCATCGGCAGGCGCCGCAGCGTGCCGCCGTTGCCGCCCAGCCGCTCGAGGACGCGCACCGCGAGCTTGGTCGTCAGCGCGTACAGCATCGGCCGCCGCGCGAAGAAACCCCACGCGGCGAGCGCCGCCCGCTCGCGCCACGGCCGCAGGTGCCGCTCGACCTGCTTCTCGCGCAGCGTGCGCAACAGGTGCGACAACGGAATCCCGACCGGGCACACGCTGTCGCATTCGCCGCATAGCGTCGCAGCCTGCGGCAGGTCGAGCGCGCGGTCGAGCCCGACGTAGCTCGGCGTCAGCACCGCGCCCATCGGCCCCGGGTAGACCCAGCCGTACGCATGGCCGCCGACCTTCTGGTAAACCGGGCAGTGATTCATGCAGGCGCCGCAACGGATGCAGCGCAGCATCTCCTGGAACTCGCCGCCGATCAGCCCCGTGCGACCGCCGTCGACGAGCACCACGTAGTTGTGCTCGGGGCCGTCCTCGTCGTCCGGCCCGCGCGGCCCGGTCAGCAGAGAGAAATAATTCGACGTCTTCTGCCCCGTCGCGGAGCGCGGCAACAGACGCATCGCGGTCGCCAGGTCCTCGAGCGTCGGCAGCACCTTCTCGATGCCCGTTACCGCGACATGCACGCGCGGCATCACCGTGCACATCCCCTCGTTCCCTTCGTTCGTCACGATCGCGACCGAGCCCGTCTCGGCGATCACGAAGTTGCCGCCCGTCACGCCCATGTCGGCCGACATGAAATGCGGCCGCAGCACCTCGCGCGCCTCGCGCGTCATGTCCGGAATCTCGGTGAGCCGCTCGCGATGGTGCGTGCGCGCGAACAGGTCGGCGATCTCGTCCTTGTCCTTGTGCACAACGGGCGCAATGATGTGGCTCGGCGGCTCGTTGTCGTTGATCTGCAGGATGTATTCGCCGAGATCCGTCTCGATCGACTGCACGCCCATCTCCGCGAGCACCGCGTTCAGGCGCATTTCCTCCGACACCATCGACTTGGTCTTGATGACCTTCTTCACGTCGTGACGACGCGCGATGTCGGCCACGAGCCGCGCGGCGTCCTCGGTCGTTTCGGCGAACAGCACCGTCGTGCCGCGTCGCACCGCCTCGCGCTCGAACGCTTCGAGCCACACGTCGAGGTTCTCAAGCGCGCGGTTGCGGCGCTCCTTGAGCGCGGCGCGCGTGGCCGGGAAGTCGATCGAGGTGATCGCGTCGGCGCGCGCGGACACGAACTTCGTCGACAGCTTCTTCAGGTTCTGCTGCAGGCGCTGGTCGGCCAGCTTCTGGCCGGCGCGCGCCTTGAAATGCATCGATTGGACTTGCATCGCGGTATCGGGGGAAAAGTGAGCGGAACCGGGCGTCAGACGTCGCCCGCCAGCACCTGCGCGACGTGCAGCACGCGCGTGTCGCGGTCGCCGGTGCGGCGCAACCGCCCTTCGATGTTCAGCATGCAGCCGAGATCGCCGAGCACCACGGTGCCCGCGCCCGATGCGCGCACGTTCGCGCATTTCTCGTCCGCGATAGCCGCGGAAATATCGCCGTACTTGATCGCGAACGTGCCGCCGAAGCCGCAGCAGTGCTCGCAGTCCTTCATCTCGGTGACCGCGATGCCGCGCTGCGCGAGCAGCGCGCGCGGCTGCGCCTTCACGCCGAGTTCGCGCAGGCCCGAGCACGAGTCGTGATAGGTGACGGGCCCGGCGAACTCGCCCGGCGTGAGCGACACTCTGGCGACGTTCGCGAGGAAATCGGTCAGTTCGTAGACTTTCTGCTGGAACCGCGCGTAGCGCCCCATCAGCTCGGGATCGTCGCGGAACAGATCGCCGTAGTGCGCGCGGATCATCCCGCCGCACGAACCCGACGGCGCGACGACATAATCGAACTGCTCGAACTCGCGCAGCGTCTTTTCCGCGAGATCGCGCGCGAGCGCGCGCTCGCCCGAGTTGTAGGCCGGCTGGCCGCAGCAGGTCTGCGCGGGCGGCACGATCACCTCGAAGCCGGCGTCGCGAATCAGCTTGAGCGCCGAGAAACCGATTTCCGGGCGCATCAGATCGACCAGGCAGGTCACGAACAAACCGACTCGCATACGTGCTCCTTCGAGAAAACGGCTCTCATTATCCGCCGTTTGGCCGACAAGACCAACGCCGCTTCGCGCGCAAGCCCGCCGTGCGCGAAACGAGGACTTCCTCGAACGGCGTTCGCTTTTTTCACAATACGAGATACAATCGTTGCAATACCGCTTGACGCGTCAACCGATTTCTCCCCCGACATGAGCCAACCCACCCCGGATTCAAAAACGTCGATCCAGGTGATCGAACGCATGATGCGGCTGCTGGACGCGCTCGCCGCGCACAGTGACCCCGTCAGTCTGAAGGAACTCGCGCAGCGGACGGAGCTGCATCCGTCGACCGCGCACCGCATCCTCAACGACATGGTGACCTGTCGTCTGGTCGATCGCTCCGATCCCGGCACGTACCGGCTCGGCATGCGGCTGCTCGAACTCGGCAACCTCGTGAAGGCGCGCCTGTCGGTGCGCGACGCGGCGCTGATGCCGATGCGCGAGCTGCACCGCCTCACCGGGCAGACCGTGAACCTGTCGGTACGCCAGGGCGACGAGATCGTCTATATCGAGCGCGCGTATTCGGAGCGCTCGGGGATGCAGGTCGTCCGCGCGATCGGCGGCCGTGCGCCGCTGCATCTGACGTCGGTCGGCAAGCTGTTCCTCGCGGCCGACGAAACGTCGCGCGTGCGCGCCTATGCGACGCGCACGGGGCTGTCCGGCCATACGCAGAACAGCATCACGGACATCGCGAAGCTCGAGCGCGAACTGACGATCGTTCGCCAGCAATCGTGCGCGCGCGACAACGAAGAGCTGGAGCTCGGCGTGCGCTGTATCGCGGCCGGCATCTACGACGACTCGGGCAAGCTCGTCGCGGGCCTGTCGCTGTCGGCCCCGGCCGATCGCCTGCAGGATGCGTGGCTCGGCCAGTTGAGCCGTACGGCCCTCACCATCTCGGAATCGCTCGGCTACCGGCCGGCGCCCACGAAGGACGCGGACGGGCTGCAGCGGCTGGCGTAAGCCGCTCTCGGCGGCCGCTGCGCCCCCGAACGAAAAAAGCCCCGCGATTGCGGGGCTTTTTCTTGCAGCCATCGGCGCGACGGCGAACCGCCGCGACACGATCAGGTCCCGCCGTTCGGCGTGTTGGCCGCCGTCAGGCGCTCGCCACCGCCGGCATCGAGCCAGTTGCGCAGGCGCGCCGCGTCGGCGAAGCGCGAATACTTGCCGAACGAATCGAGCAGCACCATCACCATCGCCCGGCCGTGGATCGTCGCCTGCATCACGAGGCACTCACCCGCTTCGTTGATGAAGCCCGTCTTCTGCAGGCCGATGTCCCACGAGCCGTTGCCGCGGATCAGCGCGTTCGTGCTGTTGTAGACCAGATTGCGCTTGCCCGTGTACACCTCGTAGGTACGATCGGTCGAGAACTGGCGGATCGTCGGGTACTGGTACGCCGCATTGACCATCTTCACGAGGTCGCGCGCGCTCGACACGTTCGAACTCGACAGGCCCGTCGAATTCTCGAAATGCGTATCGGTCATGCCGAGCGACTTCGCCTTCGCGTTCATCGCGGCGATGAACGCCGGACGGCCGCCCGGGTAGTAACGCGACAGCGCGGCGGCCGCACGGTTTTCCGACGCCATCAGCGCGATATGCAGCATGTCCTCGCGCGACAGCACCGAGCCGACCGACAGGCGCGAGCCCGTGCCCTTCTCGTAGTCGCGGTCTTCGTCGGTGACTTCGATCTGGTCGGCCATCGGCGACTTCGAGTCGAGCACGACCATCGCCGTCATCAGCTTCGAGATCGACGCGATCGGTACGACGGCGTGCGAATTCTTGTCGAACAGCGGCTCGCCGGAATTCTGGTCGACGACGTACGCGACGCTCGAACGCAGCGCGAGCGCGTCGGGCGTGTCGTGCAGGCCGAACGCCTGGCCGACCGTCGGCCGGCGCGGCTGGAACGCGACCTTGCGGACCGCGCCGCGGTGGCCGCCATGCACGTTCGCCGCGAGCGTCACGCGTTTTCGCGACGCCTTCGCACGCGGCGCATCGGCCGCGGCGACCTTGGCGGATTTGTCGGACGCTACCGTGGCCGACTTCTTCTTCGCGGACGAAGCAGGAGCGGCGGCCTTTTTCTTGGCGGCTTGTTGGGTCTTCGCAGTGGCGGCAAAGGCGTCAGCGGGCGCGACGGACGCGGTGGTCGCCAGCAAGGCGACTGCGACCGACACAGCCGTGCCGAGCGTCATGCTCTGCAACAATCTGCGCGGTGAAAACGATTCGGCTTTCATTGGGGTCTGGACAAAGCGGGCGGGAGGTTTCCGCAAGTGTAGTTAAAGCTGAAAAAAAGAGCAATATTAGGCACTTACCGATCGTCGTTAAACCGGAATGTAAGGGTCGACCAAACTTCGGTCGATCGACCCTCCCGCCCCCATCGAAAAAACTCATGGGATACGCTGCCCAACAGCACCCGCCTCCCGATTACCACACGGTTAATTGAGATAACGTCACTTTGGAGGCGATTTAAAGCGGGGAAACTACGTATCCGGCGCTCGGCGTGCCAGCGGCACCGGTCTCGACCGTGGCGGCGGCACGTCGCCACGGCACGCGCATCGAAACGGCGCGTTTTTCGACAGGAACAGAAGGATAACGTTCCACAGCCCTGTCAGGTTTACCTGTGCATGATCATGGTGCGCCGTGTCTGCCTCGGGGTCGTGCGCACCATTTGGGATTTCGCGTGAAACCGGTTCCGAAAGCTCACGATAACTCGTTGTTTTATCGATAATTTGTCGCGATTGTGCAACGCACAAAAAATACTTGACAATGGTTTTCTCTGCCCTAAAATAGGCTTCATTGCTGCGTTGCACAAAGCACGCACATCCGAGATTCCCCAGCGTAGTGCCCTTTACCCTGCGATCGACGCGATCGCTTTTCAGGAGCTTGACATGTCCTTGCTGACCCCCGAGCAAATCGCCGCTGCACAGAAAGCCCACCTCGAAAGCCTGTTCGGTCTGACGACCAAGGCGTTCGAAGGCGTCGAAAAGCTGATCGAACTCAACCTGCAGGTCGTGAAGTCGACGCTAGCCGAAGGCCAGGAAAACGCACAGCGCCTGCTGTCGGTGAAGGACGCGCAGGAACTGATCGCACTGCAGGCCAGCCTGTCGCAGCCGGTCGCGGAAAAGGTGCTGTCGTACGGCCGTCACCTGTACGAAATCGCATCGTCGACGCAAGCCGAGTTCACGAAGGTTGCCGAAGCGCAACTGGAAGAGCAGAACAAGAAGGTCCAGGCACTCGTCGACAACGTCGCGAAGAACGCACCGGCTGGTTCGGAAACGGCTGTCGCCGCGCTGAAGTCGGCACTGAACGCTGCGAACACCACGTACGAAACGGTTCAGAAGGCAACGAAGCAAGCCGTCGAGATCGCCGAGACGAACTTCAACGCCGCTGCTGCCGTCGCAACGAAGGCTGCTACCGCCGCTGCCGCACGTCGTTCGAGCAAGCCGGCCGCGTAAGCGTCCCCTGCTCCTGAAAGAGCCGCGCCCAGCGCGGCTTTTTCGTTTCTGGCGCCGGAACACACACGAACCGGCAGCCGCCTGCCGGTCTCGAACGATCGTTTGATCGCCGGCCGCGGGCCAAAGAAAACGCCGCCGCCCGGGTAATCCGGGCGGCGGCGTTTTTTCGTGGCCGGTGCGTGACCGGCCGTGCCGGTCGCGTTACTTCTTGCGTTGCGGCGGCAGGTCCGTACAGACGCCTTCGTACAGCTCGGCAGCCATGCCGACCGATTCGCCGAGCGTCGGGTGCGGATGGATCGTCTTGCCGATGTCTTCCGCGTCCGCGCCCATCTCGACGGCGAGGCACACTTCGCTGATCAGGTCGCCCGCGTTCAGGCCGACGATTGCACCACCGATCACGCGATGGGTTTCCTCGT
This sequence comes from Burkholderia catarinensis, assembly GCF_001883705.2. Lineage (GTDB taxonomy): Bacteria > Pseudomonadota > Gammaproteobacteria > Burkholderiales > Burkholderiaceae > Burkholderia > Burkholderia catarinensis. The sequence continues at coordinate 61,407 of NZ_MDEQ02000004.1, read as the reverse complement.
CGAAGATCAGCTTCGTGAAGCCTTCGTCGCGGCCGTTCGCGATCGCGCGGCCCGAAGCGGCCCACGGGAACACGGCCTTGCCGTACTTGATGCCTTCGGCCTTGCACTGGTCTTCCGTCTTGCCGGCCCACGCCACTTCCGGATCGGTGTAAGCCACCGACGGGATCTGCAGTGCGTCGAAGTACGCCTTCTCGCCATGCGCGGCTTCCGCGGCGACGTGACCTTCATGCACGGCCTTGTGCGCGAGCATCGGCTGGCCGACGATATCGCCGATCGCGAAGATGTGCGGGACGTTCGTGCGCAGTTGCTTGTCGACGTCGATGAAGCCGCGATCCGTGACGGCAACGCCTGCCTTGTCGGCGCCGATCTTCTTGCCGTTCGGGCTGCGGCCCACCGCGACGAGCACGAGGTCGTAGCGCTGCGCTTCCGCCGGCGCCTTCTCGCCCTCGAACTTCACGTAGATGCCGTCTTCCTTCGCTTCCGCGCCGACCGTCTTGGTCTTCAGCATTACGTTGCCGAAGCGCTTCGCGTTGTACTTTTCCCAGACCTTCACGAGATCGCGGTCCGCGCCCATCATCAGGCCGTCCATCATTTCGACGACGTCGATCTCGGCGCCGAGCGTCGCGTACACCGTGGCCATTTCGAGGCCGATGATGCCGCCGCCGATCACGAGCATGCGCTTGGGCAGCTGGCGCAGTTCGAGTGCGCCCGTCGAATCGACGACGCGCGGGTCTTCCGGCATGAACGGCAGCTTCACGGCTTGCGAGCCCGCGGCGATGATCGCCTGCTTGAACTTGACGACCTTCTTGCCGTTTTCGCCCTGCACTTCCATGTGATACGGATCGACGAATGCGCCGACGCCGGTGACGACTTCGACCTTGCGTGCCTTCGCCATGCCGGCGAGGCCCGTCGTCAGCTTCTTGACGACGCCGCCCTTGAAGTCGCGCAGCTTGTCGAGATCGACCTCCGGCTTGCCGAACGTGATGCCGTGCGACGCGAGCGCCGCGGCTTCGTCGATGACGAGTGCCGTGTGCAGCAGCGCTTTCGACGGGATGCAGCCCACGTTCAGGCACACGCCGCCGAGCGTCGAGTAGCGTTCGACGAGCACCGTCTTCATGCCGAGATCGGCTGCGCGGAACGCGGCCGAGTAACCGCCGGGGCCGGCGCCGAGCACGAGCATGTCGCACTCGATGTCCACCGCACCGGCATAGCTGCCGGCTTGCGGCGCGGGCGACGGAGCGGCTGCGACCGGTGCCGGCGCTGCTGTTGCGGGCTTGGCCGGTTCGGGTGCTTTTGCGGGTGCGGCGGCGCCTGCCGATGCTTCGACGATGGCGATCACGGTGCCTTGCGAGACTTTCTCGCCGGCTTTGACCTTGATTTCCTTGACCGTGCCGGCGACGTCGCTGGGCACTTCCATGGAGGCTTTGTCCGATTCGAGCGTGATGAGCGTCTGCTCTTTTTCGATCACGTCGCCCGGCTTCACGTTGACTTCGATGACATCGACGCCGCTGAAATCGCCGATATCCGGAACCTTGACTTCGATGAGACTCATTACTGTCCCCTTCTTGATTAGCTGCAGACAGAGAGGGAGAAACCCGCGAAAGAACCCGACTACGGCCTGACAAGAAAACGCAAACCTAGGCAGAACCACCTTTGCTGTCCGCCCAAGGACGCGCCTTTCTTTTGGTTACTTTTCTTTGGAAGACAAAGAAAAGTGACCGCCGCCCCGCGCAGGGGCGACGTTAGCAGACCGTTAGCGAAACAGGTTCAACGACAGGGCGCAAATCACAGACATCAACCCCACGCCCCCGCGAGCAATCTCCCCGCTCATCAAAGAATGATGCGACGGAAATCGCCGAGCAACGCGCCGAGATACGCATTGAACCGCGCGGCTTCCGCGCCATCGATCACGCGATGGTCATACGACAGCGACAGCGGCAGCATGAGACGCGGCACGAACTGCTTGCCGTCCCACACCGGCTTCGTCTGGCCGCGCGACAACCCGAGGATCGCCACTTCCGGCGCGTTGATGATCGGCGTGAAGTTCGTCCCGCCGATCCCGCCGAGCGACGAGATCGAGAAGCAGCCGCCCTGCATCTGGTCCGGCTTCAGCTTGCCTTCGCGCGCGGCCTTCGACAGGTCGCTCATTTCCTTCGCGATATCGACGAGGCCCTTCTTGTCCGCATCGCGGATCACCGGCACGACGAGACCGTTCGGCGTATCGGCCGCGAAACCGACGTGGAAGTACTGCTTGAACACGAGGTTGTCGCCGTCGAGGCTCGCGTTGAAGGTCGGGAATTTCTTCAGCGCGGCGACGACCGCCTTGATCACGAACGCGAGCATCGTAAACTTCACGCCCGCCTTCTCGTGTTCCTTGTTCAGCTGCACGCGCAGCGCTTCGAGCTCGGTGATGTCCGCTTCGTCGTTGTTCGTGACGTGCGGGATCATCACCCAGTTGCGATGCAGGTTCGCGCCCGAGATCTTCTTGATGCGCGACAGCGGCTTCGCCTCGAACGGGCCGAACTTCGAGAAGTCGACCTTCGGCCACGGCAGCAGGTTCAGCTCGCCGCCGCCTGCCGGCGCGGCTGCCGCGGCCGGCGCTGCGCGCTGGCCCGTCATCACGCCCTTCACGAAGCCCGTGACGTCTTCTTTCGTAATGCGGCCCTTCGGACCCGAACCCTGCACGCGTGCGACTTCGACGCCGAGTTCGCGCGCGAACTTGCGCACCGACGGCGACGCGTGGCTGGCGCGGTATTCGCCCGACGGCGCCGCGGCCGGCGCGGCGGCAGCCGGTGCCGGTGCGGCCTTCGCGGGTGCGGCGGCAGGTGCCGGAGCCGGCGCGGCAGCGGCCGGAGCCGGTGCGCTTGCCTGCGGTGCGGCAGCCGGTGCGCCTGCGGCTTCGAGCAGCACGATCAGCGTGCCTTCCGACACCGAATCGCCCACCTTCACCTTGATATCCTTCACGACGCCGGCAGCCGGGCTCGGCACGTCCATCGTCGCCTTGTCCGATTCGAGCGTGACGAGCGACTGTTCCTTCTCGACCGTGTCGCCAACCTTCACGCCGATCTCGATCACCGGGACGTCCTTGTAGTCGCCGATGTCGGGCACCTTCACTTCGAGCGTGCCGCCCGACGCAGCCGGTGCGGCTGCCGGTGCCGCAGCGGCCGGCGCTGCTGCCGGCGCAGCCGCGCCGTTCACCTGCGCCGCGGCGCCGCCTTCGAGCAGGATGATCAGCGAGCCTTCCGACACGGAATCGCCCACCTTCACCTTCACTTCCTTGACCGTGCCTGCTGTCGGGCTCGGGACGTCCATCGTCGCCTTGTCCGACTCGAGCGTGACGAGCGACTGCTCGGGCTCGACCGTGTCGCCCGCCTTCACGAGCACTTCAATGACAGGCACGTCCTTGTAATCGCCGATATCCGGCACCTTCACTTCGATCGCTTGACTCATCTTTTTGTGTCTCCATGGCCGCGCGCGCCCCTCCCGGAAGCGGCGCGCGGCATCACACGGCGCGTGTGCGTTAAACGGTCATCGGGTTGGGCTTGGACGGATCGAGGTTGTACTTGGCGATCGCGTCCGCGACCACCTTGCGCTCGATCGTGCCTTCGTCGGCCAGCGCGTTGAGCGCCGCGACGGTGACCCAGTGACGGTCGACCTCGAAGAAGTGACGCAGTTTCTCGCGGGTATCCGAGCGGCCGAAGCCGTCCGTGCCCAGCACGACGAAGCGGCGATCGACCTGACCGCGGATCTGGTCGACCAGCGCGCGAACGTAGTCGGTCGATGCGATGACCGGACCTTGCGTGTCCTTCAGGCACTTCTGCACGTGCGACAGGCGGCGCTCCTCGGTCGGGTGGAGCAGGTTCCAGCGCTCGACCTGGTGGCCTTCGCGCGCGAGTTCGGTGAAGCTCGGCACGCTCCACAGGTCGGCGGCAACGCCCCAGTCGTTCTTCAGCAGGTCGGCGGCAGCGATCACTTCGTTGAAGATCGTGCCCGCGCCGAGCAGCTGGACGCGCGGCGCCTTCTTGTCGGCGTCGGCCTTCCTGAACGCGTACATGCCCTTGATGATGTCGGCCGCCACGTGCTCGCCCTGCGGAATCGCCGGGTGCTCGTAGTTCTCGTTCATCACCGTGACGTAGTAGTACACGTCTTCCTGGTCCTGCACCATGCGACGCAGGCCGTCCTGGATGATCACGGCGAGCTCATAGCCGAAGGTCGGGTCGTAGCTCACGCAGTTCGGCACCGATGCCGCCCACAGGAGCGAGTGACCGTCTTCGTGCTGCAGGCCTTCGCCGTTCAGCGTCGTACGGCCTGCGGTGCCGCCGAGCAGGAAGCCGCGCGAACGCATGTCGCCCGCGGCCCATGCGAGGTCGCCGATCCGCTGGAAGCCGAACATCGAGTAGAAGATGTAGAACGGCACCATGATCTCGCCGTGCGTCGAGTACGACGTCGCCGCTGCGATCCAGTCGCACATGCCGCCCGCTTCGTTGATGCCTTCCTGCAGGATCTGGCCGGTTTCCGATTCCTTGTAGAACATCAGCTGGTCGGAATCTTCCGGCACGTACTTCTGGCCTTCCTGGTTCCAGATGCCGATCTGGCGGAACAGGCCTTCCATGCCGAACGTACGCGATTCGTCCGGGACGATCGGCACGACGCGCTTGCCGAGCGCCTTGTCCTTCAGCAGGATGTTCAGGACCCGCACGAACGCCATCGTCGTCGAGATCTCGCGGCCTTCGCCCGTGCCCTTCAAGAGCGGCTCGAACGCGTCGAGCGCCGGCACCGGCAGCGACGTCGCCTTCTCGCGGCGGTGCGGCAGGTAGCCGCCGAGGTCCATGCGCTTCTGGCGCATGTATTCGAGTTCCTTCGAGCCTTCCTCGAACTTGAGGTACGGCACGTCGGCGATCTGCTCGTCGGTGATCGGCAGGCGGAACTGGTCACGGAACTTCTTCAGTTGCTCGACCGGCAGCTTCTTCTGCTGGTGCGTGATGTTCATCGCCTGGCCCGACTCGCCCATCCCGTAGCCCTTGATGGTCTTCGCGAGGATGACGGTCGGCGCGCCCTTCGTGTTCGTGGCTTCGTGGAAGGCCGCGTAGATCTTGTGCGGATCGTGGCCGCCGCGGTTCAGCGCCCAGATGTCGTCGTCCGACCAGTCGCCAACGAGCGCCTTCAGTTCAGGCGTGTTGAAGAAGTGCTCGCGAACGAACGCGCCCGACTCCGACTTGTACGTCTGGTATTCGCCGTCGACGACTTCCATCATGCGGCGCATCAGCGCGCCCGACTGGTCGCGTGCGAACAGCGCATCCCAGCGGCTGCCCCAGATGACCTTGATCACGTTCCAGCCGGCACCCCGGAATTCCGATTCGAGTTCCTGGATGATCTTGCCGTTGCCGCGCACCGGGCCGTCGAGACGCTGCAGGTTGCAGTTGATCACGAACACGAGGTTGTCGAGCTTCTCGCGGCTCGCCATCCCGATCGCGCCGAGCGATTCCGGTTCGTCCGTCTCGCCGTCGCCGAGGAACGCCCACACCTTGCGGCCGTCCGTCTTCGCGATGCCGCGCGCCTGCAGGTACTTCATGAAGCGCGCCTGGTAGATCGCCATGATCGGGCCGAGACCCATCGACACGGTCGGGAACTGCCAGAAGTCCGGCATCAGCCACGGGTGCGGGTACGACGAAATGCCCTTGCCGTCGACTTCCTGGCGGAAGTTGTCGAGCTGCTCCTCCTTCAGGCGGCCGAGCAGGAACGCACGCGAGTACACGCCCGGCGACGAGTGGCCCTGCACGAACACGAGATCGCCGCCGTGCTGGTCGGACGCTGCGTGCCAGAAGTGGTTGTAGCCGACGTCATAGAGCGTCGCGGCCGATGCGAACGATGCGATGTGGCCGCCGACGTTCGTGTCCTTGCCTGCGCGCAGCACCATCGCCAGCGCGTTCCAGCGCGTGTACGAACGGATGCGGTGCTCGAGGTCCTGGTCGCCCGGAATCTTCGCCTGGGCGGAGACCGGAATCGTGTTGATGTACGGGGTGTTGGCGGAGAACGGCAGGTGTTCGCCATGCATGCGGGCGAACTCGATCTGCTTTTCGATCAGGTAATGCGCACGGCCGGTGCCCACGGAGGAGATCACGCCGTCGAGCGACTCGAGCCATTCAACGGTTTCTTGCGGGTCGTCGTCACGTTCGGCGGCGACATATTTCATCACTTCATTCGGTACAGCGGACATTCTCGTCTCCTGGGTCCTGGAATGTGAGGATCGCTCTCATGCAGACGACGCGACGCGACCGGCTGCGGGCAAGCTCAGCGGATTGTAATGAGCGTGCACGGGCCTGCGCAACAAAATTTTCGAATCGTGAGATCTTTTCTCACTATACGGAATATTGCTGCGCCGCACCCATATTTCAGGGCTCTCGGGCACGTCCCGGCTGAACAAATCCGTTTCCGTTCAACATATCCGGTATAGGTTTTCCATGTATTGCGCTGCGCTACAATCCTGCCATGTTGACCGATCGGCTTTTCGCACGCTCGGCGCGACCGTCGGGCCCGCCGGCGGAGTCGCAGCCGTCCCGTTGGCACCACGGACCGTGGTGGTCCAATTCCTATTTGCTGACGCCGCTGCTGTCGATCCTCGTGTTCCTCGTGGTGATGAGCCTCATTTTGTGGAGCCTCAATCGCCGCGAACAGCAGCAGCAGGAAGACACCCTCTTTCGTAACGTCGCGTGGGCGCAGCAGCAGATCCGCCTGTCGATGACGGGCGCGCAGGAGCAGCTCCAGGCGCTGTCGCGCGATCTGGCGTCCGGCCGCCTCGACCAGAACGCGTTCCAGATGGCCGTCGCGGACGTGATGCAGACGCATCCGGAAATCCTCTACCTGAACTGGTACACGGCGCCCGGCGTGCAGCGCTGGCCGGCCGTGCATCCGCCGCTGCTCGGCCAGCGGCTCGCGAAGCCCGGCGACGCGCAGCTGCAGGACGCCGTGCGCGGCGCCTACGGCGAAGCGCGCGGCACGCGCCGCCAGGCCTATTCGCCGCTGATCTACGACGACTTCGGCAACGGCTTCATCACGCTGCAGACGCCCGTGATGCGCGGCGACCGCGAATATCTCGGCTCGATCGCCGCGGTGTTCTCGGTCGAAGGCATCCTGAAGCACGACATCCCGCAAGAGCTGTCGTCGAAGTACAAGATCTCGATCACCGACGCGAACAACCGCGAGCTGTCGTCCACGTCGACGCGCCCGCGCCTGCCGCGCGACTCGCACTACGACCTGCCGCTCGATCCGCCCGGCCAGGGGCTGACCGTGCGCGTGTACGCGTTCCCGCAGCTCACGAACCTGACCAACAACACGCTCGTGTGGCTCGTGGCAGGCCTGTCGTGCTTCGTGCTGTGGAGCCTCTGGAGTCTGTGGAAGCACACGCGCCAGCGCTTCGAGGCGCAGCAGGCGCTGTACGCGGAAGCGTTCTTCCGCCGCGCGATGGAAAACTCGGTGCTGATCGGCATGCGCGTGCTCGACATGCACGGCCGCATCACGCACGTGAACCCCGCGTTCTGCCGGATGACCGGCTGGGACGAAACCGACCTCGTCGGCAAGGTCGCGCCGTTCCCGTACTGGCCGCGCGACGCTTACCCGGAAATGCAGCGCCAGCTCGACATGACGCTGCGCGGCAAGGCGCCGAGCTCGGGCTTCGAGCTGCGCGTGCGGCGCAAGAACGGCACGCTGTTCCACGCGCGCCTGTACGTGTCGCCGCTGATCGACAGCTCCGGCCGTCAGACCGGCTGGATGTCGTCGATGACCGACATCACCGAGCCGAAGCGCGCGCGCGAGGAGCTCGCGGCCGCCCACGAGCGCTTCACGACCGTGCTCGAAAGCCTCGACGCCGCGGTGTCGGTGCTGGCCGCCGACGAGGCCGAGCTGCTGTTCGCGAACCGCTACTACCGCCACTTGTTCGGCATCCGCCCGGACGGCCATCTCGAGCTGTCGGGCGGCGGCTTCGACCACGCTCAGGCATCGTCCGACTCGATCGACATGGTCGACGCGTTCGCCGGCCTCCCGGCCGCCGCGCTGACGAGCAGCAGCACCGCGGATGCGCAGGAGGTGTACGTCGAGAGCATCCAGAAGTGGTTTGAGGTGCGGCGCCAGTACATCCAGTGGGTGGACGGCCACCTCGCGCAGATGCAGATCGCGACCGACATCACGACCCGCAAGAAGGCGCAGGAACTCGCGCACCAGCAGGAAGAGAAGCTGCAGTTCACGAGCCGATTGATGACGATGGGTGAAATGGCGTCGTCGATTGCTCACGAACTGAATCAGCCGCTCGCCGCGATCAACAACTACTGCTCGGGTACGCTCGCGCTCGTCAAGAGCGGCCGCGGCACGCCCGAGACGCTGCAGCCCGCGCTGGAAAAGACCGCGCAGCAGGCGCTGCGCGCGGGGATGATCGTCAAGCGGATCCGCGAATTCGTGAAACGCAGCGAGCCGAAGCGCCAGCCGGCGCGGGTCGCGGACATCGTCGCCGACGCGGTCGGGCTCGCCGAAATCGAGGCCAGGAAGCGCAGGATCCGGATCGTCACGGAAATCCTCGCAAGAATGCCTATTATTTATGTCGACCCCGTGCTGATCGAGCAGGTGCTGATGAACCTGATGAAAAACGCGGCCGAGGCGATGGCCGACGTGAAGCCGGCGTCGGCGGACGGCGTGATCCGCGTCGTCGCCGACATCGATGCGGGCTTCGTCGACATCCGCGTGATCGACCAGGGCCCGGGCGTCGACGAAGCGACCGCCGAGCGCCTGTTCGAACCGTTTTACAGCACCAAGTCCGATGGTATGGGCATGGGGCTGAACATTTGCCGTTCGATCATCGAATCGCATCGGGGGCGTCTGTGGGTGGTCAACAACGTCGAGCCGGATGGCCGCATTTCCGGCGCGACGTTCCACTGCAGCCTGCCCATTGGGGAACCCGCTGATCTCGGCCAAGGGGGGCGCGAGGCATCGGCATCACATACCGTTACGGGAGAACTATGAATAGCCCTGTCACCACCACTCAGGAAACCGTCTTTGTCGTCGACGACGACGAGGCCGTACGGGACTCGCTGCGCTGGCTGCTGGAGGCGAACGGCTATCGCGTGCAATGCTTCTCGAGCGCCGAGCAATTCCTCGATGCGTACCAGCCTGCCCAGCAGGCCGGTCAGATTGCGTGCCTGATCCTCGACGTGCGGATGTCGGGCATGAGCGGCCTCGAACTGCAGGAACGCCTGATTGCCGACAATGCCGCGCTGCCGATCATCTTCGTCACGGGTCACGGCGACGTGCCGATGGCCGTATCGACGATGAAAAAGGGTGCGATGGACTTTATCGAGAAACCGTTCGACGAAGCCGAGTTGCGCAAGCTCGTCGAGCGGATGCTCGACAAGGCCCGAAGCGAAAGCAAGAGCGTCCAGGAACAGCGTGCGGCGACCGAACGCCTGTCGAAGCTGACCGCGCGCGAGCAGCAGGTGCTCGAACGGATCATCGCGGGCCGCCTGAACAAGCAGATCGCCGACGATCTCGGCATCAGCATCAAGACGGTCGAGGCGCACCGCGCGAACATCATGGAAAAGCTCAACGTCAACACGGTGGCCGACCTGCTGCGCCTCGCGCTGTCCAAGAAGCAGGCCTGAGCGTTCGCCGGCCGCGGCGGCGCTGCCCGCCAGGCCCCCGGGGCCCGTGCATGCTGATAGCGTGCCGGCCCTCGCCGCCCCGCGCGATGCGGCCCACTCGCGCGGCGGCGGCCTTCCTCCCGGCGCGCGAGCGCCGCGGCCATGACGCTTCTCGCTGATTCGCTGTCGGACGGCAGCAGGCGAACGGTATAATTGCGTGCTTTGCTGCGGCGCTTCGCGCGCCGCACGCCCGCATTCCAACTTCCCGGCAGGACCCACCACCATGACAGCCCTCCTCATCGACGGCAACGCCCTTTCGAAGACCCTGCGCGCGCAAGCTGCCGAACGTGCCGCCGCCCTGACCGCTCGCGGCCACCAGCCCGGTCTCGCGGTGATCCTCGTCGGCGAAAACCCGGCGAGCGAAGTCTATGTGCGCAACAAGATCAAGGCTTGCGAGGACAACGGTTTCTTCTCGCTGAAGGATGTGTACCCGGCAACGCTGTCGGAGGCCGACCTGCTCGCGCGCATCGACGAGCTGAACCGCGACCCGAAGATCCACGGCATCCTCGTCCAGCTGCCGCTGCCCGCCCACATCGACAGCCACAAGGTGATCGAGGCGATCGCGCCGGAGAAGGACGTCGACGGTTTTCACGTCGCGAACGCCGGCGCGCTGATGACCGGCAAGCCGCTGTTCCGTCCGTGCACGCCGTACGGCGTGATGAAGATGTTCGAGGCGCACGACATCGCGCTGCAGGGTGCGAACGCAGTCGTGATCGGTCGCTCGAACATCGTCGGCAAGCCGATGGCGATGCTGCTGCTCGAAGCCGGCGCGACCGTGACGATCTGCCACAGCAAGACGCGCGACCTCGCCGCGCACACGCGTGAGGCCGACATCGTGGTCGCCGCGGTCGGCAAGCGCAACATCCTGACCGCCGACATGGTGAAGCCCGGCGCGACGGTGATCGACGTCGGCATGAACCGCGACGACGCGGGCAAGCTGTGCGGCGACGTCGACTTCGCGGGCGTGAAGGAAGTGGCCGGCCACATCACGCCGGTGCCGGGTGGCGTCGGCCCGATGACCATCACGATGCTGCTGATCAACACGATCGAAGCCGCCGAGCGCGCCGCCGCCGCGGCCGCCTGACCGCCTGCCCGTTCAGCCGGCGCGCGGTTCCGTGCGCCGGCGCCTCGCCGGCCTCGCTGCGCCGGCCGCACGTCGCCCCGCATCCGCCCCTGCGTCAATCGCGCCGTTAGAAACTAACGATTGGAAAGCGCACGATGCGCCCCAATAATGTCGGTATCGGGCGCCGTCGCGCCTCGCCGCCGTTACCCTTTTCATCCCGGTTCATCCGGCAACAGACAGGGAGTCTTATGTCCGCCAGCGCCAATACCAATCCGCTCCTCGACTTCTCCGGCCTGCCCCGCTTCGGCGAGATCCGCCCGGAGCACGTCACGCCCGCGCTCGATACGCTGCTCGATGCCGCCGGCCGCGCGGTCGAGGCCGCGAGCGCGCCCGCGACGCCGGCGACCTGGGCCGCCGTCGTCGAGACGGTCGAGTACGCGACGGAGCCGCTCGGCCGCGCGTGGGGCATCGTCGGCCACCTGAATGCGGTCGCCGATACGCCCGAACTGCGGGCCGCATACGGCGAGAACCTGCCGCGCGTGACCGAGTTCTGGTCGAGCGTCGGCCAGAATCTCGCGCTGTACGAGAAATACAAGGCGATCGCCGCCAGCGCCGAATACGCAACGCTGTCCGCCGAGCGCAAGAAGATCCTCGACAACGCGCTGCGCGACTTCCGCCTGTCGGGCGCCGAGCTGCCGGAGGACCGCAAGCCACGCTTCGCGGAACTGCAGGAACAGCAGGCCGCGCTGTCGAAGGCGTTCTCCGACCACGTGCTCGACGCGACCAACGCGTACGCGTACTTCGTGCAGGACGAAGCCGAGCTGGCCGGCCTGCCCGGCGACGCAATCGAGGGCGCCCGCGAAGCCGCGCAGAAGGACGGCAAGGACGGCTGGAAATTCACGCTGCACTTCCCGTCGTACTTCCCGGTGCTGCAGTACGCGGACAACCGCGCGCTGCGCGAGACGCTCTACCGCGCCTATGCAACGCGCGCGTCGGAACTCGGGCCGCAGTACGGCGACGGCAAGGCCGAATGGGACAACACGGCGATCGTCGCCGACGAGCTGAAGCTGCGCCGCGAAGAGGCGCAGATGCTCGGCTACCGCAACTTTGCCGAAGTGTCGCTCGCGCCGAAGATGGCCGAATCGCCGCAGCAGGTGATCGCGTTCCTCGAGGATCTCGCGACGCGCGCGCGCCCGCACGCGGACAAGGACTGGGACGAACTGCGCACGTTCGCCGCGAAGGAACTCGGCCTCGCGGAACTCGCGCCGTGGGACGTCGCGTACGCGGCCGAAAAGCTGCGCCAGCAGCGCTATGCGTTCTCGGAAAACGAGGTCAAGCAGTACTTCCCGGAACCGGCCGCGCTGAAGGGCCTGTTCACCGTCACCGAGACGCTGTTCGGCGTGCGGATCAAGCCGGACGACGCGCCGGTGTGGCACAAGGACGTGCGCTTCTTCCGCGTCGAGAACCGCGACGGCTCGCTCGTCGCGCAGTTCTATCTCGACCTGTACGCACGCGAAGGCAAGCGCGGCGGCGCATGGATGGACGACGCGCGTTCGCGCGCGAAACGCGGCAGCGACGTGCAGACGCCCGTTGCCTATCTCACCTGCAACTTCTCGGCGCCGATCGGTGGCAAGCCCGCATGCTTCACGCACGACGAAGTCATCACGCTGTTCCATGAGTTCGGCCACGGGCTGCACCACATGCTCACGCGCGTCGACGAGCTCGGCGTGTCGGGCATCAACGGCGTCGAATGGGATGCGGTCGAGCTGCCGTCGCAGTTTATGGAAAACTTCTGCTGGGAGTGGGACGTGCTGTCGTCGATGTCGTCGCATATCGATACGGGCGCCACGCTGCCGCGCGCGCTGTTCGACAAGATGATCGCCGCGAAGAATTTCCAGAGCGGCCTCGGCACGCTGCGCCAGATCGTGTTCTCGATGTTCGACATGCTGCTGCACGTCGACTTCGACCCGGCGGGCGCCACCGGCGTGACCGCGTTCGCGCGCGAGATCAACGAGCGCTACCACGTGATCCCGCAGGCGGCGTTCTCGCGCTGGCCGAACACGTTCAGCCACATCTTCGCGGGCGGCTACGCGGCCGGCTACTACAGCTACAAGTGGGCCGAGGTGCTGTCGGCCGACGCGTACGCGGCGTTCGAGGAAGCCGCCGCCGCGAGCGGCAGCGTGCTCGACGCGGCGACCGGCACGCGCTATCGCCGCGAAATCCTCGAGGTCGGCGGCAGCCGCCCGGCGATGGAATCGTTCAAGGCGTTCCGCGGCCGCGAGCCGCAGATCGATGCACTGCTGCGCCACAACGGGATGGCCGCGCCCACGCACTGAGCGCGCCGCCCAGCCCAGCCCGGCCCTTCCGGGCGCATCGAAAGGCACCGCTTCGGCGGTGCTTTTTTCATGGCGCCGACGGTTCGTCGTCGAACAGCGAGAACTGCCCGTGGCGCTCGGCCGTATCCTCGTCGATGCGCACGCCGACGCCGAGCAGCCGCACGGGCTGCGCGCGCCGTTGCAGCCCCTTCGCGAGCAGCGTGACGGCCGTGTCCGCATTCGTCGCGTCGGCCACGCACTCGACCGTCGTGCGCTGGAAATCGGCGAAGCGGATCTTCACGTACAGCTTGCGGACCGACCGCGCGGCGCCCGCGCGCGCGATCCGCGCGTCGAGCTGCACGACGAGGCGGCGGATTTCCTCCGCGCATTGCTCGAGCGTCGTCAGGTCGGTCACATAGGTCGTCTCGACGCTGACCGACTTGCGCTCCTGGTCGGCCTGCACGGGCCGGTCGTCAATTCCGCGCGACAGTTCGTACAGCCGCCGCCCGAACGCGCCGAACTCGCGGTGCAGGTCGATCAGCGGCCAGTCGCGCAATTGCGCGCAGGTCTGGATGCCGAGCCGGTCGAGCCGCGTGGCCGTCACCTTGCCCACGCCATGCAGCTTGCGCACCGGCAGCGCCGCGACGAACGCGTCGATCTCGTGCGGCCGCACGACGAACAGGCCGTCCGGCTTGTTCCAGTCGGACGCGATCTTCGCGATGAACTTGTTCGGCGCGACGCCGGCCGACACGGTCACGCCGACCGTGTCGTGCACGCGCTGGCGGATCTCGCGCGCAATCAGCGTCGCGCTGCCCTGGCACCGCTCCGACCCGCTGACGTCAAGGTACGCCTCGTCGAGCGACAGCGGCTCGACGTCGGGCGTGTAGTCGCGATAGATCGCCATGATCTGCCGCGACGCCGCACGGTACTTGTCCATCGCGGACGGCAGGATCAGCAGGTCCGGGCACTTGCGCATCGCCAGCGCCGACGACATCGCCGAATGCACGCCGTAGCGGCGCGCCTCGTAGTTGCAGGTCGCGATCACGCCGCGCTGGTCGGGCCGGCCGCCGACCGCGAGCGGCCGGTTGCGCAGCGACGGGTCGTCGCGCATCTCGACCGACGCGTAGAAACAGTCGCAGTCGCAGTGAATGATCTTGCGCATGCGCGGCAGCGCGTCGGCCGGCGGCGGCACGTGCGGATCGGCAGGCGGAATGATGGTCGGGTTCACGGTGCCGATACTGTACAAAAACACAGTGCCGGTTTCAACTGTCGCGTGCGACCCCGCCCGGCTGCGCCGTACCGGTCCGCTTCGCGCGGATCGTACCGCCGTGCGCACGCACCGGCCCCTATACTCGACTGTCACGACATACGAAACGCAAAGGTGACGGATGAAGACGATCGGACTGATCGGTGGAATGAGCTGGGAATCGTCGGCCGAGTACTACCGGATGATCAACCGCCACTCGAAAGCGCTGCACGGCGGACACCACAACGCGAAGAGCGTGCTCGTGACGGTCGATTTCGCGGAGATCGAAGCGCTGCAGCGCACGCACGACTGGGCCGCGCTCGGCGAACGGATGGCCGGTGCCGCGCGACAGCTCGAAGCGGCCGGCGCCGATCTCGTCGTGCTGACGACCAACACGATGCACCGCGTGCACGACGCGATCGAAGCCGCGGTGGCGCTGCCGTTCCTGCACATCGCCGATCCGACCGGCGCCGCGCTGCGCGAAGCGGGCGTCGAGCGCGTCGCGCTGCTCGGCACGCGCTACACGATGGAGTTGCCGTTCTATGCGGAGCGGCTGCGCGGGAAATTCGGCATGGAGGTGCTCGTGCCTGACGAACGCGGGCGCGACGACGTGCACCGGATCATCTACGACGAGCTGTGCCACGGCGTCATCTCGCCGGAATCGCGCGCGACGTATGTGACAATCATCGAGGAACTGGCGCAGCGCGGCGCGCAGGCCGTGATCCTCGGCTGCACGGAAATCACGCTGCTGATCGGCGCGGACGACTCGCCTCTGCCGGTGTTCGACACGACCGCGTTGCATGCGAAGGCGGCAGTCGAATGGGCGGCGCGCTGATTGCGCACGCAGAAAACAAAAAACCCGGCACGGGGCCGGGTTCTTGTCGACGAAGCGCGCATCGGTCAACTGCGCTGCACATCGTCAGGTGTGCTTGGTTGCGGGGGTAGGATTTGAACCTACGACCTTCGGGTTATGAGCCCGACGAGCTGCCAGACTGCTCCACCCCGCGTCAGAGAAATAAATTATAGGGTGAGGGAGTACTCACGTCAATACCTTTGTCACAATTTCTTCGCGGGTCGTCGATATCGCGATGCGCGGCGCGTGCTTCGCATCGCGTATCGCGCGCGTTCGCGCCCCGTGCTCGCGGTAAGATGGCGGCCTTCGCATTCACCCCGCACGCACTCCCGTTCATGAAAATCGCCACCTGGAACGTCAACTCGCTCAACGTCCGCAAGCAGCACGTGCTCGACTGGATCGCGCAAAGCGGAACCGACGTGCTGTGCCTGCAGGAACTGAAGCTGCCGGACGAGAAGTATCCGCGCGCCGATCTCGAGGCCATCGGCTACCGCAGCTGGTTCACGGGCCAGAAGACCTACAACGGCGTCGCGATCCTCGTGCGCGACACGCTCGCCGTCGACGAATCGGACATCGTGCGCAACATCCCCGGCTTCGACGATCCGCAGCAGCGCGTGGTCGCCGTGACGGTCGAAGGCGTGCGCATCGTATCCGCGTATTTCCCGAACGGCCAGGCGCCCGACTCCGACAAGTTCGTCTACAAGATGCAATGGCTCGACGCACTGCATGCGTGGCTGAGCGCCGAGATGCAGCGCTATCCGAAGCTCGCGCTGCTCGGCGACTACAACATCGCGCCGGAAGACCGCGACGTGCACGACCCCGCGAAATGGGAAGGCCAGAACCTCGTGTCGCCGCAGGAGCGCGCGCACTTCGCGAAGCTGATCGAGCTCGGCTTCGTCGATGCGTTCCGCCGCTTCGAGCAGCCCGAGAAGACCTTCACGTGGTGGGACTACCGGATGATGGCGTTCCGCCGCAACGCGGGGCTGCGCATCGACCACATCCTGCTGTCGCCGGCGCTCGCGCAAACCTGCACGTCGTGCGAGGTCGACCGTACGCCGCGCACGTGGGAACAGCCGTCCGACCACACGCCCGTCATCGCGGTCGTCGGCTGATCGTTCGATCGGCCCGCGCGCGATCAGCGCCGCGCGGGCGCCGGCCCGAGATGGGCCCACAGGAACCCGAATTCGGCCGCGTCGGCTTCCGCACGCTCCAGATCGTCGGCACTGCCGTGGCCGCCGTCGGTGTTCTCCCAGTACCACACCCGTTCGTGACCGAGCGCATGCATGCGCGCGGCCATCTTGCGCGCATGCGCGGGATGCACGCGGTCGTCGCGCGTCGACGTCGTCAGCAGTAAAGGCGGATACGCGACGCCTTCGCGCACGCGGTGATACGGCGAATACGCGGCCAGCGCCGCGCCTTCGCGCGGATCGTCCGGGTCGCCGTATTCGTCGAGCCACGCGGCGCCCGCATGCAGCTTCGGATAGCGCCGCATGTCGAGCAGCGGCACGCGGCAGAGCACCGCGCCGAACAGCTCCGGCCGTTGCGCCATGCACGCGGCGACCAGCAGCCCGCCGTTGCTGCCGCCCTCGATCCCGAGCTGCGCGGCCGTGGTCACGCCGGTCGCGGCCAGATCCTCGGCCACCGCGATGAAATCGTCGAACGAACGCTGCCGGTGTTCGCGCTGTGCGTCGACGTGCCAGCGCGGCCCGAACTCGCCGCCGCCGCGGATATGCGCGAACGCCATGACGCCGCCGCGCTCGAGCCACGCGATGCCGAACGCGTCGCTGTAGCCCGGCAGGTTCGGGATCGCAAAGCCGCCATAGCCCGACAGCAGGCACGGCCGAGCGACGCGTGCGGCGCCTTCCGGTGCATCGAGCGCATCGCGCGGCCCGATCAGCGTGTACGGCACCGCCGTGCCGTCTTGCGAGCGCGCGCTCGCGCGCCGCACGACGAGCCCCGCCGCATCGAACTGCACCGGCGGCCGGTCGAGCAACACGCGGCGCGACGGCGCATCGTCCGCGCGATCGGCAAGATCGGCCAGCCAGCATTCGGGCGGATCGAGATAGGTATCGACGTCCACGTAAATCTCGTCGTTCAGCGTCGCTTCGACGGGCTCGACGTCGATCTGCGCGTCGCCCGGCCAGTCGAACGGCCGCGCGTCCCACGTCCAGGTGCCGTCGTCGGCCTGCCGCGGCTGCCATAGCATCGTGCGGTTGTGCACGTCGTCGAGCCAGCTCGCGATCAGCGTCGTGCGCGTGTGCGTCCACGTGCACGCGGACGTCGACGGCTGCGGCGCGAACAGCGTCGTGAATTCGCGCGCCCCGGCCAGGAATGCCTGTTCGCGGATCGCGAGCAGCGAGCCGCCCGCGTGGTGCACGCCATCGCAATCCCAGTCGAGGCGCGGCTCCAGCACGAGCCAGCCTTCCCAGAACCCGACCTCGACATGCGTCGGCACGTCGTAGCGCGCCCACTCGCCCGTGTCGGTCAGCCGGTACGCATGCGCGTCGAAGAAGTCGACGCTGCGCCACGCGACGTGGCGGTTGTCGATCGGATCGAACCCTGCGCCCGCGCTGATGTCGTCGGGTTCGCCGCGAAATACGACGGGTGCATCGGCGAGCGGCGTGCCGCGCACCCAGCGCCGCGCTTCATACGGATACCCGGCGGCGGTCGCATGCGCTTCGCCGCGATCCCAGCTCACGTAGACGGTGTCGCGGTCGATCCAGCCGACCGTGTGATGCCCCGGCTCGTCGATCGTGAAACCGCCGTCGACGAAACGGCGCTCGACAAGATCGAATTCGCGCACGACGACCGCATCGGCGCCGCCCGGCGACAGCGACAGCAGCGCGCGATCGCCGTCCGGATACAGGATCGCATCCTGCTCGAACACCCACGACTCGCCCTCTTCGGCACCGAGCGCGTCGACGTCGAGCAGCGTTTCCCACGCCGGCCGGCCGGCGCGCCAGTCATCCCAGCGCGTGCGGCGCCACAGCCCCTTCGGATGGAGATCGTCCTGCCACAGGTCGTAGGCCCAGTCGCGCCAGCGGGTCGGGATCACCGGGCGTTCGCGCGGCAGATACGCTTTCGCGAGACGCGCCGTGAGCGCGCGATACGCGTCGTCGTCACGCAGCGCGGCGCGCGTGCGCGCATTCTGCTCGTCGACCCACGTGCGGGCGCGCTTGCTGTCGAGCGCTTCGAGAAAACGGAACGGGTCGGCCCCGGCGGGCCAGCGGAAGGAATCGGACATTGCGGATCGGCGGAATGGAAAACTACGGGCAAACCGCGATTATGTCCGATCGCGGCATGTGCGATGTCCGCGCATGCCGCGAATCGTGCTCAGGGCTCCAGATGGAGTTCCTGGATCTTGCGCGTGATCGTGTTGCGGCCGATGCCGAGCCGCTCCGCGGCCTCGACCTTGCGGCCCCGCGTGAAGTCGAGCGCCTCGCGGATCACGGCCGCCTCGAAGCGGCGCGCGAGCTCGTCCATCACGTCGGCCGAGTTCTCGCGCAACAGCCGCGCGACTTCGGTACGCAGGCCATGCTCCCACAGCGGATAGCCGGCCGGCGCGCCGTTCGGTGCGGCTGCGGCAGGCGCGGACACCGCCGACGTCACACCGATCGACGGCTGTGCGGTTGCCGCACCGCCGCCGCTGCCATGCGCGTCCGCGCCGTCGCCCGTCGCGACGATCGGCGCACCGGCCGGCACGAGGTCGGGCGGCAGGTCCTTGATCTCGACCGTCTGCGCGGGCGCCATCACGGTCAGCCAGTTCGCGAGGTTCTCGAGCTGCCGCACGTTGCCGGGAAACGCCAGCGACGTCAGGTACGCCAGCGCGTCGTCGGACACGCGCTTCGGCTCGACGCCGAGATCGCGCGCGCTCTTCTGCAGGAAGTGGCGCGTGAGCAGCGCGATGTCCTCGCTGCGTTCGCGCAATGCCGGCAGGCGCAGCCGGATCACGTTGAGCCGGTGGTAAAGGTCCTCGCGGAACAATCCCTGCCGCACGCGCGATTCGAGATTCTGGTGCGTCGCGGCGATCACGCGCACGTTCGCGCGCAGCGGGTTGTGGCCGCCGACACGATAGAACTGCCCGTCCGACAGCACGCGCAACAGGCGCGTCTGCAGGTCGAACGGCATGTCGCCGATTTCGTCGAGGAACAGCGTGCCGTTCTCGGCCTGCTCGAAGCGGCCCTGCCGCGTCGTCTGCGCGCCGGTGAACGCGCCGCGCTCGTGGCCGAACAGCTCGGATTCGAGCAGGTCTTTCGGAATCGCCGCGGTGTTCAGCGCGATGAACGGCCCGTTCGCGCGCGGGCTGTGACGATGCAGCGCACGCGCGACGAGCTCCTTGCCGGTGCCCGACTCGCCCGTGATCAGCACGGTCGCGGCCGAGTGCGACAGGCGGCCGATCGCGCGGAACATGTCCTGCATCGCGGGCGCCTGGCCGAGCATCTCGGGCGCCTCGGCGACGCGTTCGTCCTGAGGCGCGCCGCCGCGCAGGCTTTCCTCGACCGCGCGACGGATCAGCTCGACCGCCTTGTCGACGTCGAACGGCTTCGCGAGATATTCGAACGCGCCGCCCTGGAACGCCGCGACGGCGCTGTCGAGATCGGAGAACGCCGTCATGATGATGACGGGCAGGCCCGGCAGGCGCTCGTGCATCGCCTGCAGCAACTCGAGGCCCGAGCCGCCCGGCATCCGGATGTCGGACACGAGCACCTGCGGCGTCTCGTGGTCGAGCGCGGCCAGCGCGTCGCGCACGTTCGCGAAGCTCTTCGTCGCGAAGCTGTCCCGGGCAAGCGCCTTTTCGAGCACCCAGCGGATCGATTGGTCGTCGTCTACTATCCAGATCGGCTTCATAGGTCGGTCAGATATTGGTGAATCTGGTGAATTGCAATGCCGCCGCTCAATGGTCGAGCGGCAGCAGGATCTGGAATTCGGTACGTCCGGGCCGGCTTTCGACCTCGATCATCCCGTCATGCTGCTGCACGAACGTCTGCGCGAGCGTGAGGCCGAGACCGCTGCCGTCGTCGCGCCCGGATACGAGCGGGTAGAAGATCCGGTCGCGGATTTCTTCCGGAATGCCGGGCCCGTTGTCGATCACGTGCAAGTCCAGTGCCAGCCGGTACAGGCGCTTCCCGATCGTCACCTTGCGCGCGATGCGCGTGCGCAGTTCGATCTTCGCGTCGCCCTGCGCGATCCGTTCGCGCAGTGCCTGCGCGGCGTTGCGCACGATGTTGAGCAGCGCCTGGATCAGTTGCTCCTTGTCGCCGCGCAGATCCGGCACGCTCACGTCGTAGTCGCGCTCGATCGTGAGCCCGCGCGGAAATTCCGCGAGCATCACCGCGCGCACGCGTTCGCATACTTCATGAATGTTCACGTCGCCGACGATATGCGGATGCCGGTGCGGCTCCAGCAATCGATCGACGAGCGTCTGCAGGCGGTCGGACTCCTTGATGATCACCTGCGTGTATTCGCGCAACTCGCCGCGCTCGCGCTCGCCGAGCTCGAATTCGAGCAACTGGGCTGCGCCGCGAATGCCGCCGAGCGGGTTCTTGATCTCGTGCGCGAGGTTGCGGATCAGCTGCTTGTTGACCGCGGTCAGATCGTGAATGCGCTCCTCGCGATCGGTGCGCGACTGCCGTTCGTTCTCGAACAGCTCGACGAGCACGAAATCGGGCGACGTCTCGATAAAGCCGACGATCGCATGCACATGCAGCGGTTCGCGGCCGGGCCGGTCGAGCACGGTATCGAGGTGCGTCGCGTGAAAGCGCTCCTCGCCGATCGCGGTGATCGTCGACGCGAGCTCGTTCGCGTTCGGAAAAATCTCGCCCCACGGCCGCTGCGCGAGCTGCCGGCGCGAGATGTCGAGCATCGCCTCCGCGGACGGGTTCGCGAACGCGATCCGCAGCGTCTTGCGGTCGAGCACGATCACGACCGTCGGCAGCGCCTCCAGACCCGCAAGCAGGCCCGAGCGCGCGAGCCGCTCGTCGTCCGTCAGTCGCTCGGGCTGCCCCGTTTTCGCCTTGATCAGATTCTTCAGAACCATCTGCGTGCTTGTCGCGCCTCACCGGGCCAGAAAATGAAAATCGTCGGAACAAAAAAGGGACGGCTGGACGCCGTCCCCTTTCAGACTCCGCCGCTCCCGCCGCAGGCCGCGCGACAGGAACGAACCGGCATGACGGCGCTGAATCGAAGCGCCATCGCCGATTACAGCGAGTAGTACATCTCGAACTCGATCGGGTGCGTCGTCATGCGGAACTTCGCCAGCTCCTGCTCCTTCAGCGCAAGGTACGCGTCCAGCATGCCGTCCGTGAACACGCCGCCGCGCGTCAGGAACTCGCGATCCTTGTCGAGCGCTTCGAGTGCCTGGTCGAGGCCCGCGCAAACGGTCGGGATCTTTGCATCCTCTTCCGGCGGCAGGTCGTACAGGTTCTTGTCCGCAGCTTCGCCCGGGTGGATCTTGTTCTGGATCCCGTCGAGGCCGGCCATCATCAGCGCCGTGAAGCACAAGTACGGGTTCGCCATCGGATCCGGGAAGCGCGTTTCGATACGGCGGCCCTTCGGGCTCGACACGTGCGGAATGCGGATCGATGCCGAACGGTTGCGCGCCGAGTAAGCGAGCTTGACCGGTGCTTCGAAGTGCGGGACCAGACGCTTGTACGAGTTCGTCGTCGGGTTCGTGATCGCGTTCAGGGCACGGGCGTGCTTGATGATGCCGCCGATGTAGAACAGCGCCAGTTCCGACAGGCCGGCGTAGCCGTTGCCCGCGAACAGGTTCTGGCCGTCCTTCCAGATCGACTGGTGAACGTGCATGCCCGAACCGTTGTCGCCGACGACCGGCTTCGGCATGAACGTCGCCGTCTTGCCGTACGAGTGCGCGACGTTATGGATGATGTACTTCGACCATTGCGTCCAGTCCGCACGCTGTACGAGCGTCGAGAACTTCGTGCCGATTTCGTTCTGGCCCTGGCCCGCCACTTCGTGGTGGTGCACTTCGACCGGGATGCCGAGTTGTTCGAGCAGCAGGCACATTTCCGAACGCATGTCCTGGAACGTGTCGACCGGCGCGA
Organism: Burkholderia catarinensis; assembly: GCF_001883705.2. GTDB lineage: Bacteria > Pseudomonadota > Gammaproteobacteria > Burkholderiales > Burkholderiaceae > Burkholderia > Burkholderia catarinensis. The sequence continues at coordinate 39,186 of NZ_MDEQ02000004.1, read as the reverse complement.
CCGGGAAGTAGCCGCCCTTCGTGCCCGGACGGTGGCCCGTGTTGCCGCCTTCGAATTCCTTGGCCGACGACCACGGTGCTTCTTCCGAGTTGATCTTCACGAAGCAGCCCGACATGTCCGTGTTCCACTGGACCGAGTCGAAAATGAAGAATTCCGGCTCCGGACCGAAGAAGGCCGTGTCGCCGATGCCCGTGCTCTTCAGGTACGCTTCGCCGCGCTTCGCGAGCGAACGCGGATCGCGCTCGTAGCCCTTGCCGTCGGCCGGCTCGACCACGTCGCAGGTCAGCACGAGGGTCGACTCTTCATAGAACGGGTCGACGAAGGCAGCGTTCGGGTCCGGCATGAGCAGCATGTCCGACGCCTCGATGCCCTTCCAGCCCGCGATCGACGAACCGTCGAATGCATGGCCGCTTTCGAACTTGTCTTCGTCAAACGCCGAAACCGGCACCGACACGTGCTGTTCCTTGCCGCGCGTATCCGTGAAGCGGAAATCGACAAACTTGCAGTCCTCGTCCTTCACAAGTTGCATGACGTCGGCGACGGTTTTACTCATAACCTCTTCTCCTGATTGAACAATTCCGGCGGACTGGGAACCGCCTCGTTTATCGAGCTGATCGGGGTCTTGCTTTGGCGCAGCGCGCCCCGATTCGACCGAATCCTATAAAGCAGCTTCCGTGCCACCCATGCGCAAGATTGGCGCGAATCGCGCCGGTGCTCGCCGCGACGGGGCTGTGCCGCGCGATTCCGGGGCCCGGCGTCGCACCGGCCACCACCCGAAAGCACCGAGCTGGTGCAATCGTCGCGACACGCATCGCCCGGCGAATCATTCTGGTGCAATCGCTCCATTTTGCACTTTTTTGGTGAACGCGTGCGTGATGCACGCACCGTGCCGCATGCGGCGCCCGTGCCGCGACGCCGCGCTAGAATGTTTGTTTGACCGATAGGAGACTCCCTGCCATGAGTACGCTCGACCAGCTTTACGCGAAGGCCGACGAACGCCGCGCACAAGGCGCGCTCAACTACGCCGGCGCGCTGCTGCCGGTCGAGGCATTCGAACTGCTGCAGCTCGACCCGTCGGCGCGCCTCGTCGACGTGCGCACCCGCGCCGAGCTCGACTGGATCGGCCGCCCGCTCGTCGGCGACGGCCAGTACGTGCACCTCGAATGGACGCGCTACCCGGGCGGCGTGCCGAATGCCGAATTCGTCAACGAACTGAAGGCGGCCCTTCCGGCCGATACGCCCATCCTGTTCCTGTGCCGCAGCGCCGCGCGCTCGAAGCTCGCCGCGGTCGCGTCGTCGCAGGCCGGCTTCACGAAGGCGTTCGACCTGCTCGAAGGCTTCGAGGGCGCCAAGGACGCCGAAGGCCACCGCAAGACGGTCGACGGCTGGTGCTTCCGGAAACTGCCGTGGATCGGTGCCTGACGGCGCGCCGCGGCCGCCGGTTGCGACTGCATCATCGTCGAGCCGGGCGATGACATGCCGATGACGGGCCGCGTTGCGCGGCCCGTGGTTTTTGTGCGGCCGGTTTGCGGGCCGCTCGGGCGCGCACTCAGGTGCGCAGCGTGTCGGGCTCGACGACGTCGCCGCCGAGCAGGTGCACGCCTTCGCGCAGCTTCACGAACGCGACCGCGACCGCCTCCGGCTCGCCCTTCACGCCCAGGTCGATGTGACGGCGCGCGTAGATCCCGCCGCGCTCCGCGTCGCCGACGCTCGGCAGGCTGAACACGCGCACGCCCGGGAAGTCGCGCTCGATGCGCTCCATCAGCGGCGTGAGCGTCGATTCCGGCAGTTCGAACACGTACAGCGAGCGCTCCGCGTGCGGCGTCGCGTGATGCAGATGTGCGTATTTCGTATCGAGCACCCATTCGATCATCGGCCACGCCATCACCGGGAAGCCCGGCACGAAGTGCAGATCGCCGGCCGAGAAGCCGGGAATCCGGTTATAGCCGTTCGGGATGATCGTCGCGCCCACCGGGAACACGCCCATGTTGAAGCGGTGCTGGTTCTCCGGCGAGTCGAAGTCGACCGGCGTGGCAGGATCGGCATGCGTTTCCCGGATCCGCTCCGAAATCAGCACCTTCGCTTCCGGATGCAGTTCGAGCGGCACGCCGAGCGCGGCGGCCGCGCACTGGCGCGTGTGGTCGTCCGGCGTCGCGCCGATCCCGCCCGTCGAGAACACGATGTCGCCCGACGCGATCGCACGCGCGAGCGTCGCCGTGATGCGCGCCGGATCGTCGCCGACGTATTCGGCCCAGTCGAGCGTGAGGCCGCGCGCGCCGAGCAGCTCGATGACCTTCGCCAGATGCTTGTCCTGCCGGCGGCCCGAAAGAATCTCGTCGCCGATGATGATGATGCCGATGCTCATGCCTGCCCCATGTCGATTGCGGTGGCGCGCGACGCCGCGCGCAGGTCCTCCAGCGCGCGCAGGCAATAGTGCCCGAACCACAGCGCCGAGAAGACGAGGATGAAAGCGTAAACCCAGATCATGGCCGCCGCGACGAACGGAAACAGCACCATCATCCAGACCGACGAGACCCACACGAAGGTCGGCACGGTGCCGAGCAGCCCGGTCGCCACGCCGATACCGATCAGCGGCCAGCGGTGCTGACGCACGAGCGCACGGCGCTCGTCGCGGCTCGCGTGCAGCGAGAGCGCGTCGTAGGTCATCACGCGGTACGTGAGCCAGCCCCAGATCACGGGCGGCAGCAGCGCGAAGAACGGCGGGATCAGCCACAGCGGGATCGTGACGACCAGCACGACGACGCCGGCCAGTGCCGCCCACAGCGAATTGAACACGCTGCCGAGGAAGGTGCCGCCCCGCTTCGGCTCGAGCGCCGCGAACTGCCGGTTCGTCAGGTGCTTGATCACGACCGGCATCGAAATCGTCGCGATCAGCAGCAGCACGGTCAGCACGATCAGCGGGATCGCGAGCGACACGACCACGAACGGCGCGACGACCGCGTGCAGTTGCGACATGCCGATCGCGTCGAACGCGCGATACAGCGCGGCCGTCAGCACGAAGCCGTCGAGCGCGCCGCGCGCGAGGTCCAGCAGCGTCTGCCACGAGAACCACAGCACGACGCCCCACAGGACGGCCGAGACGAGAAACGGCATCAGGGTGAGCCAGAGCATGCGCGGGTGCAATGCGCTCGCCAATGCCCGGACGAAGGAACGCAGCAAGTCGTTCATGCCAGCCTGTATGGACGGAGAAAAACGGGGAAAGGATAAACCACGCGGCCCGCATGCGCCAAAGCGCATGCGGGCCGCGTGGGAGAGCCGCTCAACGGGAAAGTGACCGGGTCAGGCCGACGCCGCGCCGCGCTTCGCGGGGAACAGGCGCCGGAAGATCCGCACGAACGCGAGGCCGTGCTGCGCCCAGAAGCCTTCGCCGTAGGACACGCCCTCGATCTGGTCGCGGATGCCGGTCGGCTCGACCGTGCGGTTCCACGACGCGGTGCCGAACATCATGTCCCACCACGGGAACAGCACGCCGAAGTTGCAGCCGTACTTGGTGCCTTCGTGACCGTAGCCGACCGCGTGGTGGCGCCGGTGGAAGATCGGGCTCACGAGCAGGCGCTCGCCGAGCCGGCCGAACGGCAGCCGCGCATTCGTGTGCTGAATGCTCTGCATGAAGTTCGTGAACGCGGTCAGCACCACGAACTGCGACGGCGTCACGCCGATCACGAGCGCAATCGCCGCGAAGAAGCACGACTGGATCACGTCGTCGAGCACGTGGTTGCGGTCATCGCACCACAGCGACATCTGGCGCTGGCTGTGATGCACGGCGTGCAGCTCCCACCAGATGCCGAACTTGTGCTGCCAGCGGTGATACCAGTAGCCGGCGAAATCGAGCACGACGAGATAGATCGCGAACGTGACGATCGGCTGCGAGGTCACGCCCGGCCACAGGTAGTCGAGATTGAAGTTCGCGATGCCGTGCAGCCGCAGCCACGCCTGGAAGTTGTCGAACACCGGCTGCAGCGCGAAGAAGAAGAACATCGAATAGATGCCGAGCTTCGCGATCGCCGTGTAGATCACATCGACCCGCACCGCCTTGCGGTTGGTCCAGCGCTCGACCGGCAGCAGCGCCTCGAGCGGGCGCAGCAGCGCGAACATCAGCACCATCTGCAGCGCGCCGACAATCACCCAGTAAAGCGCGTCGTAGGTGTCCTCGTCATAGCCCATCAGGTTGAACTTGAAGAGGAGCGGCTGCACGACGTCGACGTACAGCCAGGTCTGGATGTCCGACACGAACGCATCGATCAGGTGCAGCATCGTTCCGCCTCCGACCGTTACGCGCCGTTCGCCGCGCGCCACGGCGCGCGGTCGTAGAAGTAGATGCCGTGCGGCGAGCGGCCGACGGAGATCGTCTGCACCAGCTTGCGCGAGCCCAGGTCGATGATCCCGACCTTCTTCGCGAAGCGGAACGTCACCCACAGCGTCTTCTTGTCGGCGGACAGCTCCATGTCGTCGGGGCCCGGCAGCAGGCCGGTGATGTCGCCGACGTTGGTGAGCGTGTTCTCGTCGATGATGCTGATCGTGTTCGCGACCCGGTTCGTCACCGCGACGTGCGTGCCGTCGGCGAGCGAGCGGAAGTTGTGCGCGCCGTTGCCCGTGACGATCTGCTTGACGACCTTCTGGTTGCGCCAGTCGACCACCGCGACGTAATCCGAGCCCGTCATCCCGATGAGCAGGTACTTGTCGTCCGGCGTGAGCCACAGGCCGGCCGGCACCTTGCCGACCTTCATCTTCCACTTGACCGTCTGCGTCGGCAGATCGATCGCCGCGATTTCGCCGGAAACCTGCAGCGACACGAGCAGCGTCTTGCTGTCCTTCGTGAATGCGAGGTGGCTCGGCATCACCGCGAGCGGCACGCGCTTCACGAGGCGCAGGTCGCGGCCGTCGTAGCCGTAGATGTCGACGCGGTCGAGCCGCAGGCCGGCCGCCGCGAACCACTTGCGGTCGGGCGAGAAGCCGAGCTGGTAAGGATCGTCGATCCCTTCGACGGTGCGCTGCAGCTTGCCCGTCTTCGGATCGAGGAACATCAGGCTGTTCGAGACCGAATTTGCGACGATCAGCGACGAATTGTCGGGCGTCGCCATCAGGTGGTGCGGCTCCTTGCCGGTCGGCATCGTGCTGACGACCTCGCGGGTCTGCTGGTCGATCAGGGAAAGCGTCGCTTCGGCCGAATTGAGGACGATCACGTTATTCGCGTGTGCGGCGGGCGCCAGCACGGCGGCGGCCAGCGCGAGCGTGCGGCCGAGGGAAAGGAAAGAGGGCATGAAGACTCACGTCGTGGAACAACCGTCATTGTAAAACGTTCAACCGGCCCCTCCGGTTGACGGCGGCCGGCATTGCGCCACTTCGACACACGCCGCGGCGGCCAGACAGGCCGGCGCGGCAAGCACCGCGCGGCCGGCCGGGGCCGGCCGCCGGTGCGGGCCCGGGAAACCGATGTTGCGCTAGCGCTGCATCGACTCCCAGACCTTGTGCAGACGCTTGACAGAGACCGGCATCGGCGTGCGCAGTTCCTGGGCGAACAGCGAAATCCGCAATTCCTCGAGCAGCCAGCGGAATTCCGCGAGCCGCGGGTCGGCGACGCCGCCGCGCTGCGACACCGCGCGCTGGTACTGCTGCGCGAGCGGCAACAGGTCGCCGGACTGCTTCGCGTCGCGCGCCGGATCGGCCTTCAGCTTGTCGATCCGCAGCGCGATGCCCTTCAGGTAGCGCGGGAAGTGCGCAAGCTGACCGTAAGGCGTGTCGAGCACGAAGCGCTTGCCGACCAGCGCGGCGAGCTGCTGCTGCAGATCCGCGTGCGCCTGCGCGAACGGCTTCGCCTGCGCGAGTTTCTTCACGAGACCCGCGTATTCGGCCAGGATCTGCCCGACGAGCCGCGCGATTTCCTGCGCGAGCAGGTTCAGGCGGCTCCTGCCCTCGTCGCGGCGCGCGTGGAAGCTCGCGTCGTCGTCGGGCAGCGGGTCCTGCAGGCACGCGCGGTCGAGCGCCGTGTCGATCAGCTGGTCGCGCAGCTCGTCCTGCGTGCCGAGCGACATGTACTGCATCGCCATCTCGCGCAGCCCCGGCAGGTTCTTCTCGAGGAACTTGATCGGCTCCTTCAGCTGCAGCGCGAACAGCCGCCGCAATCCGGCCCGGTGGATGCGCGCGGCCTCCTCCGGCGAATCGAACACCTCGACGTCGCAATGCGTGCCGCGGTCGACGAGCGCCGGGTAGCCGTACAGCGTCTGGCCGCGCCGGCGGATCTCCAGCAGCTCGGGCAGCTTGCCGAAATTCCAGGTCGTCAGGTTCTCGTACAGCGCCGTCGCGCCGGCTTCCGCCGGGGCGGCCGTCTGCGGCGCCGCGCCCTTGCCCGCCTTCGCGCCACGGCCGGCGGCACCGGCCGTCGTGGCCGCCGCCGGCGCGTGGCCGGCTGCCTGACCGGCATCGGCATCGCCGCCGGTCGCGATCGTCGACGCCGCCGCGATCTTCTGGAACTGCTGCTGCGCCTGCGCGCCCAGCTCCTGGCGAAGCTGCGCGAGATTGCGCCCCATCGCGAGCTGGCGGCCGTGCTCGTCGATCACCTTGAAGTTCATGAACAGGTGCGCGGGCAGCACTTCGAGCTTGAAGTCGGCCATCTTCATCGCGACCTGCGTCTCGCCGCGCACGTCGGCGATCAGCGCCTCGACGAGCCCGCCCGCGCCGAAGCGCTCGCGCCCCATCCGCTCGACGAAGCCTGCCGCGTACTCGGGCAGCGGCACGCAGTGCCGGCGCAGCTTCTGCGGCAGCGACTTCAGCAGCAGTTGCACCTTTTCCTTCAGCATCCCCGGCACGAGCCACTCGCAACGGCGCGCGTCGACCTGGTTCAGCGCGTAGAGCGGCACCGCGAGCGTCACGCCGTCGCGCGGCGTGCCGGGCTCGAAGTGATACGTGAGCGCCATCTCGACGCCGGCCATCGTCGCGCGCTTCGGGAACAGCTCGGTCGTCACGCCGGCCGCCTCGTGTCGCATCAGGTCGTCGCGCGACAGGTACAGCAGCCGCAGCTTGTCCTCGGTCTGGCCGCCCTTCTTCACCTCGTCGCGATACCAGCGCTCGAACGCGACGCCCGTGTGGATCCCTTCCGGAATCGCCTGGTCGTAGAACGCGTAGATCAGCTCGTCGTCGACCAGCACGTCCTGGCGGCGCGACTTGTGCTCGAGCTGCTCGATGTCGGCGAGCAGCTTGCGGTTGTGCGCGAAGAACGCGAGCTTCGTGTCGAACTCGCCGTCGACCAGCGCGCCGCGGATGAACAGCTCGCGGGCGCGCGCCGGATCCTGCTTGCCGAACGCGACACGCCGGCGGTGGTAGATCGGCAGCCCGTACAGCGTCGCGCGCTCGTACGCGCTGACCTGCGCCGGACGCTTTTCCCAGTGCGGCTCCGACAGCGATTTCTTCAGCAGGTGCGCGCCGACCTTCTCGACCCACTCCGGTTCGATTTTCGCGAGACAGCGCGCGTACAGCCGGCTCGTCTCGACGAGCTCGGCCGCCATCACCCAGCGGCCAGCCTTCTTCGCGAGCGCGGAGCCCGGCCACAGGTAGAACTTGATCCCGCGCGCGCCGAGGTAATGCGGATCGTCGTCGGCCTTCAGGCCGAGGTTGCCGAGCAGGCCGGTCAACAGGGCCAGATGGACCTGCTCGTGGGTCGCCTCGGTTTCGTTGAGCCGCCAGCCGTGCTCGCGCACGACGGTCAGCAGTTGCGAATGGACGTCGCGCCACTCGCGCAGCCGCAGGTGCGACAGGAAGTTCTGCCGGCACGCGTCGACGAGCTGGCGATTCGACTTCTTGTGCGCGACCGCCTCCTCGAACCACGCCCAGATCTTCAGCCACTGCAGGAATTCGGAACGCTCGTCGGCGAACCGGCGATGCGCCTGGTCGGCCTGCTCCTGCGCTTCGATCGGGCGGTCGCGCGGATCCTGCACGGACAGCGCGCTCGCGATGATCAGCACTTCGCGCAGCGACTGCTGGTCGCGCGCGGCGAGAATCATCCGGCCGACGCGCGGGTCGAGCGGCAGCCGCGCGAGTTCGCGGCCGAGCGGCGTCAGCGCGTTGTCATCGTCGACCGCGCCGAGCTCGTTGAGCAACTGGTAGCCGTCCGCGATCGCGCGGCCGGGCGGCGGTTCGAGGAACGGGAACGATTCGATCGCCGTCAGGTGCAGCGACTTCATCCGCAGGATCACCGACGCGAGCGACGAGCGCAGGATTTCCGGATCGGTGAAGCGCGCACGCGCCTGGTAGTCGCTTTCCTCGTACAAGCGGATGCAGACCCCGTCGGCCACGCGGCCGCAGCGGCCCGCGCGCTGGTTCGCGGCAGCCTGCGAGATCGACTCGACCTGGAGCTGCTCGACCTTGTTCCGGTACGAATAACGCTTCACGCGCGCGAGCCCGGTATCGACGACGTAGCGGATGCCCGGCACCGTCAGCGACGTTTCGGCCACGTTGGTCGCGAGCACGATCCGGCGCGCGTTCGACGCCTTGAACACCTTGTCCTGGTCGGCCGCCGAGAGCCGCGCGAACAACGGCAGGATCTCGGTGTGCGGCGGATGGTGCTTGCGCAGCGCCTCGGCCGCTTCGCGGATCTCGCGCTCGCCGGGCAGGAACACGAGCACGTCGCCGGAGCCTTCGCGGCACAGCTCGTCGACCGCGTCGACGATCGCATCCATCAGGTCGCGCTCGGCTTCGCGCGCGGTCTTCACGCGATCGCGGCCCGCCGTGCCTTCGGCATTTTTCACGGCCGGGCGATCCTCGGCCACCGGCCGGTAGCGCATCTCGACCGGATACAGCCGCCCGCTCACTTCGATCACGGGCGCGGGGCGCTCGTCGGTGCCGAAATGGCGCGCGAAGCGATCGGCGTCGATCGTCGCGGACGTGACGATCAGCTTCAGGTCCGGCCGCCGGGGCAGGATTTCCTTCAGGTAGCCGAGCAGGAAGTCGATGTTCAGGCTGCGCTCGTGCGCCTCGTCGATGATCAGCGTGTCGTACGCCTTCAGCAGCGGGTCGGTCTGCGTCTCGGCGAGCAGGATGCCGTCCGTCATCAGCTTCACGGACGCGCCCGGCGCGAGATTGTCGGTAAAGCGCACCTTGTAGCCGACCACCTCGCCGAACGGGGTGCCGAGTTCCTCGGCGATCCGGCGGCCGGTCGACGATGCGGCGAGGCGGCGCGGCTGCGTATGGCCGATCAGGCCCGTGCCGCCGGCGCCGAGGCCGCGACCGAGATCGAGACAGATCTTCGGCAACTGCGTGGTCTTGCCCGAGCCGGTTTCGCCGCAGACGATGACAACCTGATGACCGGCGATCGCGCGCGCGATTTCGTCGCGCTTGCCCGACACGGGCAGGCTTTCGGGGTACGTGATCGGCGGGACGGGATTCGGCGTGGCCAGCTTCCTGGGCGCGACGGCGGCGCGCGGCGCACGCTCGCGGCGCGGGGTGCTCGCATCCGTTGCATGGGGCGCGTCCGTCGCGGCCGGCTGGCGCGCATCGCCGCGCCGTTCGTCGCCGCGCGGCCCGCGCGACGGCTGGCCCGCCTGCTTTTCCTGCTGCTGGCGCGGCGGCTGGCCCTGCTGCTGGCGCGCATCGGCCGCACCATCCGGGTGCCGGGCCGACGGCGCTTTGGCCCGCGTCGGCGCGGGACTTTTAGGTACATTCGACATGGGGGCGCATTATAATCCCGCCCATGAATTCCCAAACCGACCTCCCCTCCGCCCAGACCGGTGCCGCGACGCCGCCGGCCGCCGACGATTCGGCCGCCAGCCACGCGCAGTTCGTCGACTGGATGCGCTCCGTCGCGCCCTATATCCACAAGTTCCGCAACAGCACGTTCGTCGTGGGGTTCGGCGGCGAGGTGGTGCAGCAGGGGCTGCTGAACGCGCTCGTGTCCGACATCGCGCTGCTGCAGGCGATGGGCATCCAGATCGTGCTCGTGCACGGCTCGCGCCCGCAGGTCGAGGAGCAGTTGAGCCTGCATGGTGTCGAATCCGAGTTTTCGCACGGCCTGCGCATCACCGATGCGCGTGCGCTCGAATCCGCGAAGGAAGCGGCCGGCGAAGTGCGCCTCGACATCGAAGCCGCGATCAGCCAGGGGCTGCCGAACTCGCCGATGGCGCACGCGCACATCAGCGTCGTGTCGGGCAACTTCGTGACCGCGCGGCCGGTGGGGATTCTCGACGGGGTCGATTTCGCGCATACGGGCATCGTGCGCAAGATCGACGCCGAATCGATCCGCCATTCGCTCGCGAGCCGCAAGCTCGTGCTGCTGTCGCCGCTCGGTTTCTCGCCGACCGGCGAGGCGTTCAACCTGTCGATGGAAGACGTCGCGTCGGCCGCCGCGATCGCGCTGCGCGCCGACAAGATCGTGTTCCTGACCGATGGCCCGGGCATCGTCGACGACGAAGGCGAGCTGATCCGCGAAATGTCGCTCGACTCGGCCGCCGACCTGCTCGACTCCGGTGACCTGCAAGGCGACGACGCATTCTTCCTGAAGCATGCGATCCGCGCTTGCCGTGGCGGCGTGACCCGTGCGCACCTGATTCCGCAATCGCTCGACGGCAGCATGCTGCTCGAACTGTTCCTGCACGACGGCGTCGGCACGATGATCTCGTACGAGAACCTCGAGAGCCTGCGCGAAGCGACGCCGGACGACGTCGGCGGCATCCTGTCGCTGATCGAGCCGCTCGAGTCGGACGGCACACTGGTGCGGCGCGACCGCCACCAGATCGAGCGCGACATCGACCACTTCTCGGTGATCGAGCACGATGGCGTGCTGTTCGGCTGCGCGGCGCTCTATCCGTATCCGCTGGAGAAGATCGGCGAGATGGCGTGCCTGACGGTCGCGCCGGAAGCGCAGGGCTCGGGCGACGGCGAACGCCTGCTCAAGCGCATCGAGCAGCGCGCGCGCGCGCGCGGCCTCACGCACATCTTCGTGCTCACGACGCGCACCGAGCACTGGTTCCTGAAGCGCGGCTTCGTCAAGGTCAGCGTCGACGACCTGCCGGAAGACCGCCGCAAACTCTATAACTGGCAGCGCAAGTCGCTCGTGCTGATGAAGCAGCTCTGAGCGCAGGCACGACTGCCCTCCCCCAGACCGATTACAGGAGAAGTACACGATGGCTCGAATGATTCAATGCGCAAAGCTCGGCAAGGAAGCCGAAGGCCTCGATTTCCCGCCGCTGCCGGGCGAACTCGGCAAGCGCATTTACGAGAGCGTCTCGAAGGAAGCGTGGCAAGGCTGGCTCAAGCAGCAGACGATGCTGATCAACGAAAACCGCCTGAACATGGCCGACCCGCGCGCGCGCCAGTACCTGATGAAGCAGACCGAGAAGTACTTCTTCGGCGACGGCGCGGACCAGGCGTCCGGCTACGTGCCGCCGACGGAAGGCTGATGACGTGACGCGCGCAGCAGGCAGCCTGCCGGCCGCGTGATCCGAAAAAACGGCACCGCGTATCGCACGCGGTGCCGTTTTTCTTTGGGGCTCGGGGCGCGCGATCGGTGCGACTCAACCCGCCGGTTTCAGCGCGCCGCCATCGCCCGGCTGCGCCTTCCCGCCGGCAGCGCTTTCCGCACTTGCGCCTTCGGCGCCCCATTCGGCCGCGTCGCTGCGCTCGGCCGTCGACAGTTCGTCCGCGCGGTACCCGGTGCGATTCAGCAGCACCAGCATGCAGACGAGCGACACGAACGCGTAAAGCCCCGACGCGACCGCGACGCCGACGATGCTGCCCGTCGCGTTGAGGATCGCCTGCGCAAGCACGGGCGTGCCGCCGCCGACGACGAGCGCGCTCAGTTGATACGCGAGCGACAGGCCCGTATAGCGGATGTTCGCCGGAAACACGCGCGCGAGTATGCCGCCGACCGCGCCGTAGAACATCGCCGACGGAATCGTCGAGATGCACATCCCCGCGACGGCCACCCAGTACGAACGCGTCGCGAGCGCATGGAACATCACGGGCATCAGCACGATTTCCGGAATCAGGATCCAGCACATCGCGCGACGCATGTCGACCTTCGACACGAGCCACGCGCCGACCGGCTGCATCAGGAACTGCACGACGAGCGAGATCGACAGGATGCCGAGGAACGTGCCCTGCGCGTAGCCGAGCTCCTTCGTCGCCCACGACAGCGCGAACGTGCTGCGGAAGTACGTGACGTTGATCACCGGCAGCGTGCCGGCCGCAAGCAGCACGACCACCCAGTGATCGCGCACGACGTCGCGCAGCGGCAGCTTCACCGTGCGCTTGCGCGCGAGCACGCGCTGCATGTCGGCCGACTCCTCGAGCTTCAGCCGGATCACCATGCCGATGATCACGAGCACGGCCGACAGCAGGAACGGAATGCGCCAGCCCCACATCAGGAACGACGGCGTCGGCAGCGCGCTCAGCGCGAAGAACGCGGCCGTCGCGAGCAGGTTGCCGGTGGGCGAGCCCTGCTGCGCGAACGCCGCATACAGGATGCTGCGGTGCTTCGGCGCGTTCTCGCTCGCGATCAGCACCGCGCCGCCCCACTCGCCGCCGACCGCGATGCCCTGCAGCACGCGCAGCACGACGAGACCGGCCGGCGCCCATACGCCGATCTGCGCATAGCCGGGCAACAGGCCGATGCCGGTCGTGGCAAGCCCCATCATCACCAGCGTGATCACGAGTGCGGTCTTGCGGCCGACGCGATCGCCGAGATGCCCGAATATGATCCCGCCGAGCGGCCGCGCGGCGAAGCCGGCCCAGAACGTGACGAACGCGAGCAGCGTCGCGACGCCGGGATCCATCGTGCTGGAAAAGAACACCTTGCCGAACACGAGCGCCGCGGCCGTGCCGTAGATGTAAAAGTCGTACCACTCGATCGTGGTGCCGACGAACGCCGCGAAAGCGGCGCGGCCGGGCCGCGGCGGCGCGGCGGGCGGGGATTGCGGATGGCTCATCGATGTCTCCATGTCTGTGATCGGGGGCGCGACTGGCGCGCGCCTTTCCCGGGTGGCCGGCATGGCGCCGCCGGCCGGCGGCGTCGTATCCGTCGGGGGCGCCTAGCCGGGTGCCGGTCCGGGTGCCGTTTTCAGCACGCCGGCGTCGAGCAGTTGCTGCTGAAGCGCGCGATCGACGCCGAGCCGGTCGAGCACCGCGCGCGTGTCGCGGCCGAGCGCGGGCGGCGGCGAACGGTAGGTGGCCGGCGTACGCGACAGCTTCACCGGCGATGCGGTGCCGCGATACGCGCCGATCTCGACGAACAGGTTCCGGTGCAGCGCATGCGGATCGTGCGCGACGTCGGCCACCGTCCGCACCGGCCCGCACGGCACGCCGGCCGCCATCAGGTCGCGCGCGAGCGGCTCGCATGCGTGCGCGGCGAGCCGTGCCTCCAGTTCGGCCTTCAGCTCGGGCCGGTGCGCGCAGCGGCTGCGGTTGTCGACGAAGCGCGGATCGCCCGCGAGCGCCGGCGCACCGAGATGCGCGACGAGCCGTGCGAACTGCCGGTCGTTGCCGACCGCGAGGAAGATCGGCACGGTCGCCGTGCGGTAGCTGTCGTACGGCGCGATGTTCGGATGCGCGTTGCCGCTGCGCTCCGGCACACGCGCCGAGCCGAAGAAGTTCGGCAGGTGCGGATGCAGCAACGACACGCCGCAGTCGTACAAAGCGATGTCGATCGACTGCCCGAGCCCGCTCTTCTCGCGCTCCGCGAGCGCCAGCAGGATGCCGGCAAGCGCGTTGAGCCCCGTGACCATGTCGACGATCGGCAAACCGATGCGCGTCGCATCGCCGTCGCGCTCGCCGTTGACGCTCATCAAGCCCGCCATCGCCTGGATCACCGCGTCGTAGCCGGGCAGCCCGCCGAGCGGGCCGTCCTCGCCGAAGCCCGTCACCGCGCAGTGGATCAGGCGCGGAAAGCGCGGCTGCAGGTCGCGCGCATAGTCCATCCCCCAGCGAGCCAGCGTGCCGGGCTTGAAGTTCTCGACGAGCACGTCGGCCTCGTCCAGCAGGCGCCACAGGATCGCGCGCCCTTCGTCGCGCGACAGGTCGAGCGCGAGCCCTTCCTTGTTGCGGTTGACGCCCATGAAGTACCAGGCCGTATCGCCGAGGAACGGCGGCCCCCAGCCGCGCGTCTCGTCGCCGTCCGGCGGCTCGATCTTGATCACCGTCGCGCCGTGATCGGCGAGCGCCTGCGTGCAGTACGGGCCGCCGAGCACTCGGCTCAGGTCGACGACCTTCAGGCCGTCCAGTGCACCACGCGTCGCGTTCATCGTTCGACCTCCGGCAGCAGGTCGAGCGCCGTGTCGAGCGCGATCGGCGTGCCGCGCAGCAGCGCATCGAACGCGACCGATTCGTCGTCGCGCGACGCCGGCGCGAGCGGATCGACCGACAGCAGCTTGTGACGCACGATCAGGTGCGCGAGCGCAAGACGCCGGTAGTCGGGCGCGAGCCGCACGCCTTCGCACGCCATCAGCACCGCCGCGCTCGCGTAGTACAGCGCCGACGCGGCCTGTCGCACGCATGCGTCGTCGCCCTCCGCCGCGACCCGTGCGAGTGCATCGCACGCGCGCGCGAGAATGCGCCGCAGCGCGGTGCGGCTCGCGTCGGGTAGCGGTGCGGTACCGAGCCGGTCGCCGAGGAACGTGCGCAGCGCGTCGAGCGCATGCTCGCGCTGCACGGCCCGCGCGACGTCGAGCGCGACGATGTTGCTCGTGCCTTCCCAGATCGAGCCGAGATGCGCATCGCGCAAGACACGCGCGTCGCTCCATTCCTCGATGTAGCCGGTGCCGCCGCGCACCTCCATCGCATCGCCCGTCACGCGGCGCGCATCGCGGCACGCGCGGAACTTGATCAGCGGCGTCAGGATCCGCACGCAGCGCGCGGCCTGCTCGTCGCCCGCATCGGCCTGCGGCAGCAGCAGCGCGATCTGCATGAACATCGCGCGCGCGGCCTCGGCCGGCAGCAGCATCTTCATCAGCTGGCGCTGCATCAGCGGCATCTCGATCAGCTTGCGGCCGAAGGCCTCGCGATGCGCGGCGACGTGCAGCGCTTCGTTCAGCGCGCGCCGCATCAGCCCCGCCGCGCGCACGCCGTTCGACAGCCGCGACATGTTGATCATGTCGGCCATCTGGTGGAAGCCGCGGCCGATCTCGCCGATCAAATAGGCCTGCGCGCCTTCGAGCGCGATCTCGCCGCTCGCCATCGACCGGCTGCCGAGCTTGTCCTTCAATCGCACGATCCGGTAGCGGTTGCGCGTGCCGTCCGGCAACGTCTTCGGCAGCAGGAACAGCGCGAGGCCCTTGATGCCTTCCGGCGCCCCGTCGGGCCGCGCGAGCACCATGGCCAGGTCGGCGTCCGCATTCGAGCAGAACCATTTGTCGCCGGTCAGGCGCCAGACGGTCTCGCCGTGCGCGTCGGTCTCCCGCGCGGCGCGCGTCGCGATGCGGCCGACGTCGGAGCCGGCCGCCTGCTCGGTCATGAACATCGCGCCCTGGTACAGCGTGTCGAAATCGCGCGACGCGAGCATCGGCAGGTAATGCGCGACGAGCGCCGGATCGCCGAAGCGGCGCAGCGTGCGCGTCAGCGAATCGGTCATGCTGACCGGGCAGCACAGCCCGAATTCCGCCTGCACGAACAGGAACGTCAGCGCGTACTTGACGAGCGGCGGGACGGATTCCGGCCCGTGGCTCAGCGATGCGAGCCCCAGCTCCGAATAGGCGACGCGTTCGAGCGCGACATACGCGGGATCCTTGTCGATGTGCTGCACGGCCTCGCCGCGCCGGTTGCGGTGTT
This sequence comes from Burkholderia catarinensis, assembly GCF_001883705.2. Lineage (GTDB taxonomy): Bacteria > Pseudomonadota > Gammaproteobacteria > Burkholderiales > Burkholderiaceae > Burkholderia > Burkholderia catarinensis. The sequence goes on along the minus strand of NZ_MDEQ02000004.1, from coordinate 23,418 downwards.
CGAGCACGGGTGGGTGCTTGTCCGCGCGCGATGCCCATTCGTCCAGCTCGCCGGACACGCGTGCGCCGAGCGCGCGAAGCCGCGGCTCGAGTTCGGCATAGTGCCGTTCGCCGAGATGCAGCTTCAGCAACGCGCCGAGATCGGGATCGGCCGTGAAGAAATCGATGCCCCGGCTGTCGGGGATGTTGTTGGATGCGCCGGCGTCCGGCGTGCGAGCGGTGTCGTTCATGCGTGCGTCTCCGTAGTTCCCCGGCGGCCGGCCGGCGCCCGCGTCGCGGCGGCGCGGCCGGCCTCTGCCAAGCGTTCAGCAGAGCGTAGGCGCGCGATCGATAAGCGTCCAATACAGGATTTATCCGGTACGATAGATATCGCTTATCGATGCCGACGCCGCGAGGAGACACCATGGAACTGAGGCAGTTGCGCTACTTCGTGGCGGTCGCCGAGGAGCTGCATTTCGGGCGCGCGGCGAAGCGCCTGTTCATCTCGCAGCCGGCGCTGAGCTTCGACATCCGCAAGTTCGAGGAAGCGCTCGGCGTGCAGCTGTTCTCGCGCACCAACAAGGCGGTCGCGCTGACCAACGCGGGTGCGGTGCTGCTCGGCGAAGCGCGCCGGCTGCTGCTGCAGGCGGCCGAGGCCGAGCGTCTCACGGTGCGCTCGGCGTCCGGTCTCGCGGGCCGGCTGCGGATCGGCTTCGTCCATTCGATGCTGTATCGCGGGCTGCCCGATGCGGTGCGGCGCTTCGAGGCCGACTACCCGGGCGTCGAGGTCGTGCTGAGCGAGATGAACACGCAGGCGCAGGTGCAGGCGATCCAGCGCGGCCAGATCGATCTCGGCTACGCGCACTGGGGCCACTGCCCGCCCGAGGTCGAGTCGGCGCCCGTCTACGCGGAACCGTTCGTGTGCTGCCTGCCGGCCGCGCATCCGCTCGCGCGGCGCCGGCAGGTCGCGCTCGCCGCGCTGGCCGCGGAACCGTTCATCCTGTTTCCGCGCGAAGCGGCGCCGCACTATCACGACCTGATCATCGCGCAGTGCGTGAACGCGGGATTCAGCCCGCTGATCCGCCACGAGGCGCGTCTGTGGCAGACGATCCTGTCGATGATCGAATTCGGGATGGGCATCGCGCTGGTGCCGCGCGTGCTGCAGCAGGTGAAAAGCGACCGGCTCGCGTTCCGGCCGCTGAAGGATGCGTCGCTCCAGTCGCGCACGCTCGAGCTGAAGCGCAGCGGCACCGCCGAACCGGTCGCGCTGCGCTTCGCCGACTACGTGCGCGCGTCGATCGACGCGCTGCCCGCGCTCGCGGGCTGAACGGGCGCCGCTACTTCGCTTCCGGCTGCAGCACCGGCCGCGCGCGCCGGTACCACACCGCGTACACGACGGACAGCGCGATCAGGAACGGGATGCCGAAGATCAGCGTCATGTGGAACTCGGCCGTGAAGTAAGTCGTCACCATCACCGCGAGCATCAGCGCCGCGCCGAGCAGCGTCAGCAGCGGAAAGCCGCGCATCCGGAACGCGGGCGCCGGCAGGCCGAGCGCCGCGCGGCGACGCCGGAAGCAGTAGTGCGTGACGAAGATCATCATCCACGTAAACAACGCGCCGAACATCGACACCGCCATCATGATCGTGAACGACGCGTCCGGGTACAGCACGCTCAGGACCGTCGCGAGCGCGATGCCGACGGTCGACAACATCAGCGCGTCGAACGGCACGCCGCGCGCGTTCACTTCGCCGAGCGCCTTCGGCGCATGGCCCGCGCGCGACAGGCTGAACATCATCCGCGTCGTGATGTAGAGCTGGCTGTTCATCGCCGACAGCGCGGCGATCAGCACGACGAAGTTGATCAGCCCGGCCGCGCCCGGCACGCGAATCGCCTCCATCACCTTCACGAACGGGCTCTCGTCGCGCCCCGCCGCCGTCCACGGAACGATCGCGAGCATCAGCGCGAGCGTGACGAGGTAGAACAGCACGAGCCGCACGATCGTCGAGCGGAACGCGCGCGTCACCGCGTGCTCGGGATCTTCCGCCTCGCCCGCCGCGACCGCGATCATCTCGATGCTCAGGTAGCTGAAGATCGACACGATCACGGCGACCCACATTCCCCACATGCCCTTCGGAAAGAAGCCGCCGTGATCGATGTAATGGTGGAAGCCCGCGCGTGCCGAGCCGCCGCCGACCAATCCCGGATCGCCGAACACGACATACGCGCCGAGCACGATGAAGCCGACGATCGCCGCGATCTTCACGATCGAGAAGCCGTATTCGACCGCGCCGAACACGTCGACGCTGCGCGCGTTGACGAACACGAGCAGCGCCGAGAAGCCGACGATCCACAGCCAGCCCGGCACGCCCGGGAACCAGTACTTCATGTACAGCGCGATCGCGGTGACCTCGGTGCCGACCGCGAGCACGATGCACGCCCAGTACGCATAGCGCACGAGGAACCCGGCCCACGGGCTCACGTAATGTTCGGCGTACGCGCCGAACGACCCGGAGGTCGGGTGCGCGACCGTCATCTCGGCGAGACAGCCCATCAGCAACAGCGAGATGAATGCCCCGATCGCGTAGCTGACGAGCACGCTCGGGCCCGCGAAGCCGATCGCGAACCCGCTGCCGAGAAACAGGCCCGTGCCGATCGCGCCGCCGATCGCGATCATCGCCATCTGCCGTGCGGAAAGCGTGCGGCGCAGACCGTGCTCGCGCGCCGCGATATGCTGGAATTGCCCTTCTGATTGCATCGAATGACCTCGTTCGAAAAGCGATTGTCCGGCCGAAACCTCGACGGCGCGCGGGCCGGCGCCGGACTGCGCCGGCCCGCGCGCCGCGTGCTCAGAACAGGTGGCGCAAGCCGGCCGCGATGCCCGTCTGGTTGCCGCGTCCGGGCATTTCGGTGAACGCGCCGCCGGTCACCCTGTTGTAGTCGACCGTCGCATAGACCTGGGTTGCTTTCGACAGAGCGTACTCAGCCTCGATCACGCCCGTATAGCGCTTTCCGCCGTTGCCTGCCGTCCCGTTGACGTTGCGGATGTCGTCGTAGTACGCGACGCCCGTCACCGTCACCGCGGGCGTGACCTTCACGCTCGCGCCGGTGTAGAAGATCGCGTCGCGGCGCGGGTTGTCCGCGAACGACCCGTAGGCCACGTCGCGGCCCGGCGCATTCAGCAGTTGCCGGTCGAGCAAGCCCGTGCGGTCGATGCCGCCGAGATAGCCCGCGTACAGCGTCGCCGCGCCGAACGCGTAGCTTGCGCCCGCGCCCCACGCCTGCTGCGCGCGGCTGTTCAGGTCGCGCACCTGCTGGTACGTCGCGCCGACCATCAGCCCGCCGAGCGTGTACGACACGTGCGTGCCCCAGTACGCATTCGCGCCGAGGCTGCCCGCGACGCCGCCGAAGCCGTAGCTCGCGCCGACGTTCAGCCCGCCGAACGTGCCGTCGTAGCTGACGACGTTGCTCGCGCGGCCCTGCGTGAGGAAGTACGGCCACATGTTGGCCGTGTAGTTGCCGACCGTTAGCGGATCGAGATCGCCGAACAGGTTGAACGCCTCGGTCGCCTGCCGGCCGAGCTTCACGGTGCCCCAGTCGCTGGCGAGGCCGACATACGCGTAGCGGCCGAACAATGCGCCGTCGAGCTGCCCGTTCTGCGGCTCGAAGCCGCTCTCGAGCCGGAAGATCGCCTTCAGCCCGCCGCCGAGCGCTTCGCTGCCCTTCAGGCCCCAGCGGCTGTTGGTGATCGCGCCGTTGGCCATCTGCACGCTCGCGTCGTTCGACGCGTCCGCATGCGTCGTGTAGCGGATGCTCTGGTCGACGATGCCGTACAGCGTCACGCTGCCCTGCGCCATCGCGCCGCTCGCGGCGAGCAGGCCCGCCATCGTTGGCAGTGCCAATCGACTGATGCTTCTCATGTTCATCTCCATCCTTGTCTCGCTTCCTGATGTTTGTTGTTGATCGTGGGTACTGCAATCCGCGCGAAGCGGCATGCCTGCTAGTCGCGCGCTGCCGGCAGAGCGACATACGCGACGAGTTCGACGCGCATGTCCGGATGCGCGAAGCCCTGCACGCCGACGCACGTGCGGTTCGGGTACGGCTCGCGGAAGTGACGCCGGTATTCGGCATCGAATTCCGGCATCGCCTTCACGTCGGACAGGTAGACGAGCACCTGTGCGACGTCGTCCATCGTCGCGCCGGCCGCCGCGACGGCCTTCGCGAGATTGCCGAGCGTGATGCGTGCCTGCTCGGCCATCGTGTCGCCGGCGATCGCGCCGGACGCATCGACCGGCCCGTGGCCGGTAAACATCAGCCCGCCCGCGCGGGTCGCCCACGAGAACGGCTGCGCGAGCTGCGGCAAGTCGACCGGAATCGTGTCTGCCATCGTGTCCTCCTTCGGGTCGAGACGGAAAGTTCAGGCGGCCTGGCGCGATGTGCCGCCGAGCACGTCCGCGATCGCGTTCGCGACGTGGTCGACGTTCGCGTCGTTCAGGCCGGCGATGCACATGCGGCCCGAACGCAGCAGGTAGACGCCGTGCGACGCGCGCAGCCGCTCCACGTCGGCCGCGGCGATGCCTGTGTAGCTGAACATCCCGCGCTGCGTGACGAGCGCATCGAATGCCGGTCCGGGCAGGCGCGCGTCGAGCCGTTCCTTCAGCGCGACGCGCATGCGCTTGATGCGCGCACGCACCTGCGCGACCTCGTCTTCCCAGCGCGCGCGCAATGCGGCGTCGTTCAGCACCGTCGACACGAGCTGCGCGCCGAACAACGGCGGGCTCGAATAGGTGCGGCGTACGCCGGCCTGCAACTGGCTCAGCACCGTCGTCGCTTCGCCCGCGCTCGCGCATACGATCGACAGGCCACCTGCGCGCTCGCCGTACAGCGAGAAGTTCTTCGAGAACGAGTTGCCGACGATCGCCGGCAAGCCCGCTTCGACGATCGCGCGCACGGCCCAGGCATCGTCGTCGAGACCGTCGCCGAAGCCCTGATACGCCATGTCGAGGAACGGGATCAGCCCGCGGCGCGCGAGCACCTCGATCACCGCGCGCCACGCGTCGCGGCCGAGATCGAGGCCCGTCGGGTTGTGGCAGCACGGCTGCAGCAGCACGACGCTGCGCGCGGGCAATGCGTCGAGTGCCGCGAGCATCGCGTCGACGCGCAGGCCGTTGCGCGCTTCGTCGTAGTACGGATACGTGTGCACGTCGAGGCCGGCCGCCGAGAAGATCACGCGATGGTTGTCCCACGTCGGATCGCTGATCCAGATCGCGCTGTCGGGGAAATAGCGCTTCACGAACTCGGCGCCGAGCCGCAGCGCGCCCGAGCCGCCGAGCGTCTGCAGCGTCGCGATGCGCCCCTGCGCGAGCGCCGCGCAGTCGGCACCGAACACGAGACGCTGCACGCCCTGCCGGTACGCGGCGAGCCCTTCCATCGGCAGATACGTGTGCGGCGCACCGGCTTCGTGCAGGCGCTCGGCCGCGAGGCGCGTGCTGTCGAGCACCGGGATGCGGCCCGCATCGTCGTAGTAGAGGCCGATGCTGAGGTTGACCTTGCGCGGATGCGTGTCCTGCTGGAACGCCTGGAACAGCGACAGGATCGGGTCGCCCGGATAGGCGGGAATATGTTCGTACATGGCGGAATGACGGTAGGAGTGGAAGGCGGCGGCGCGACTGGCGGCAGGGCGTCGCGTCAGGCCGTGCGATCGAGGCATGGGGCGCATGTTATCGAGGACGAAATAGAATGAGCTTCATATTTCGATGACGAATCGCCTGGATTGAAGTAGAGTCTGCGACTCCAATCTCAAAATTCACGGGATTCTGCGAAATGACCCTGGATCGAACCGACATGCGGATCCTCCGCCACCTCGAGCGGGACGGACGCATCAGCAATCAGGACCTCGCGAACGCGGTGGCGCTGTCGCCGTCGGCGTGCCTGCGGCGCGTGAAGCTGCTGGAAGAACGCGGCGCCATTGCGGGGTACCACTGCACGATCGAGCCGAAGAAGGTCGGCGTCGCGTTCGAGGCGCTTGTGCACGTGTCGATACGGCCGGACGTGCCCGAGTGGCACGACCGGTTCGTGGAGGCGATCCAGCAGTGGCCGGAAGTCATCGCCGCGCAGATCGTGACGGGCGGATCGAACTACGTGCTGACGGTGCGGGCGCGCGACCTCGACCACTACTCCGACTTCGTGATCAACCATCTGCACCGCGCAACCGGCGTGATGTCGATCAACTCGAGCATCGTGCTCGCGACGCTCAAGCGCGACGGCTCGATCCTCGATCTCGTCGAGCCGTCGACGGCCGGCTGACCGGCTGACTTCTTGCGCGGGTCTGGAAAATATTTGAAGAAAGTACTTTACGAGCCCCAAAAGCTCTGACATAATTTCAGCTTCTTTGGGCGGTTAGCTCAGCGGTAGAGCACTGCCTTCACACGGCAGGGGTCACTGGTTCGATCCCAGTACCGCCCACCAAAGATTCGAAGGGCCGGCAATCGCCGGCCCTTCTTGCTTTCCGGGTCAGCACTTGGCGAAATGTTCGTTAAGTGTCCTCTCGCCCAACCGGATTGTTGGCACATTCTTGTCACACTTCTTCTTCGAGGTGTCTGGTGCCAACCATTCGCAAACGCGGCGACTTCCAATTCCAAGCGATCGTCCGTCGCCAGGGCTTTCCCCCACACTCCAAGACCTTTACCACCCGGAAAGATGCCGAGGCCTGGGCGGCCCGCATCGAGTCGGAGATGCTTGCCGGTTCATTCTCGGACCTCACCGAGGCAAACCGGACGTCCTTCGGCGATCTGCTTGCCAGGTACGGACGCGAAATTTCGCCCCAGAAGAAAGGCGGCGCACTCGAACAACTTCGGATCCAAAAGCTCATAGCCGACCCGATCGCGCAACTGAAGGTGTCTGCGCTCAGCGGCGTCACGTTAGCCCACTACCGCGATAGACGCCTCTCTGGTAGCCCAACGCAGAAAGCCGTCTCCGGATCTACCGTCAACAGGGAATTGACGCTACTGAGCCACGTTATAAGCGTGGCCAGCAAAGAATGGGGAATCCACCTCCCCGTCAATCCCGTCTCCATGATCCGTCGGCCAAAGGAAAACCGAGCCCGAACCCGTCGGCTGTCGCGCGAAGAAGAACAGCGACTGCTCGCGGAATTGGCACCCAGTCCACGCGACGAAAGCGGTCGCTTTGAACGCGGCGGCAGCCGAAACGATTGGGTAAGACCGATCGTCATTATCGCCGTCGAGACCGCGATGCGGCGAAGCGAGATCCTGTCACTGCGCTGGCCAGACGTGTTTCTGGAGGATCAGTACGTCCGGCTACACGATACGAAGAACGGTGAATCGAGGGACGTCCCACTATCGAGCCGCGCTGTTGCCACGTTGTCCGCCCTACCTCGCCACACCGCCGACCGTGTTTTCCCTATCTCCGCCGACGCGCTGAAGAAAGCGTTTGTGCGCGCTTGCGATCGCGCTCAGTTGAACGACCTTCACTTCCATGATCTTCGTCGCGAGGCCACCACACGCATGGCTGATCTTGTGGGCAGCGTCCTGGAATTGGCCGCAATCACCGGACACCGCACCCTCAACGTACTGCACCGGGTCTACTACAAGCCGCGCGCCAGTGATTTGGCGCGAAAACTAGGCTGATCGCATCAAAAGCGGCGCGCTGTCCGGCTGCTACCGGCCAGCACGCCTGACCACAACCGATCTGATAGGAGATCGATCATGGCTACAGCCATTGTCGCCGCTCGCCGGCACCCTCTGCAAACCCTCTCGATGAACAGCAACCTCGGGCTCGTGCTGGAGCTTGAAGACCCGATGCTCATGAGCGAGGAACGGCTCGAGGACCTGCTACAGGCGTCCAGACCGGGCGATAGTGTCGAGCCGGAAGTGTGGGGCTACCTCTTTGGGCTGCTCGATCAGCGGCGCTACGGGAAGCGCGCATGAAAGCCACCATTGCGTTCGCTGTGCTGCTCGCGGCGTCGCCGCTGGCAATGGCCCAGACATCGCCATCCGACCCGCTCGGCGTCGAGCCGCCCGGCACGCCCCTGGACATCGCGGCGGTCTGGGAGGAGTACTACAACGAGCAGGCCACAGAGGTGCAGGTTGTCAACGGCATCTGCGTGGAAATTCCTATGACGCGGCGGCAATGGCTGACGCTGCATCGTGCGAGGTAACCGATGAGCTTGAACCACTTGCTGGACGTAACCGCACGGTTGGCCCCCGGCACGCACCAAACTCACTGTGCACGGGAGAAAGGCCTGCTCACCAGAATGCTGATCGGCTCTCGTGCTCGGCAACGGGGCTATTACGACCTGTTGTCGCTAGGCATTGGAGCGAGCATAGCAATTGCGTTCGCGACCGTTGGCCTGTGGCAGAAGCGCGAAGAAATGCTGTCGCAGCAAATGGCCGCGCAAGGCAATGTACTTGCCGACATCGGCAACAGCATTAACGGCAAATACCTGTCCATCTACTACTCGAATCTGGTCAATGGCACAGCCATTCCAGGCGTTGTGAACGAGTACGCGCCGACGATCGCAGAGCTTGAAGCGATCAATGTCGTCCCCGCCGGCTATTCGACGACGAGCGCGTATGGGACACCGTACGTCATATCCCTTGCGAAAACGCCCGCCGGTTGCGTCGCACCCCGTTGTGACATCGCAGGAATGGTGTATATCGACGGCGCCATTACTGACCCGTCGACCGGCCATCCATTGACTCTCGATGACGGAGCGGCTGCGATCGGAGGTGACGGGGGTTATTCCGATCTCGTGACGCCAGGCACCATAGCGGGCCTAGACGGTGGCTGGTCACTGCCAAATCCCAATGGCAACGTCGCAGGCGTGCTTGCGATGCGCGTCGGTTACGGGTCGAGCGGATGGTCAGCGTTTGTCCGCCGCGATGGATCGCTTCCAATGGAAGGCGACCTGAACTTCAAGGGCACGACCGGAACGCTGCACAACATCACCAACGGGAACTCGATTACGTCCCAAAGCCTGCAGACTCTCGCGGACGGTGCGTTCGGCGCGCCTTCCGTGTCCTTGGCCAATGGCAAGGTGATCGCCTTCAACCAAGTGCCGGAGGGCGGAGTGCTCGGCCTCGTAGGTGCCAATGGTCAAACCGCTTATTTGCAGAGTTCGAACGGCAGATTCCGTCTAGTAAACGGCTCGTGGAACGGGGAGCTGTTTTCCGTTGATCAGGCAGGCAACGTGATTGCCAACGGGAACGTACAGATCAACGGCAACACTACGATGGGTGCCAACACCCAAATCTACAACCCCGGCACTCAGTACATTGAGACAGGCGGCGGAAACCTGTATCTGAAGCCATGGAACGGCTCGGGAGCGACAATTGTCGGCGGAGGTGGCGGAAGCGGCCAACTGATCACAACGGGGCGGTTTACCTCGAACGAATATATCCAGCCGAACGGATGGGCGGCACCGGGCGGAGCCTGTTCTCCTAACGGGTTGATCGCCAATTCTGGAACTGGCCCACTGTTTTGCCAATCCGGTGTCTGGATAACGCCCGGCGAGGGCCTGGCCTGGAGGTGCATTCAGTACGATTCGTTCTGGGCTTCCGGCATCTTGCAGAACCACTACTTCAACGTCTTCAACTCTCCTTCCGATGTTTCGGGCGGCAGCGAGGGCAACGGGTGGGTCACTGTTTGCCGACAAAGCTAGACGCGATGCTATGAAACGCAACCTCCGTCATTTCACACACGTGATCGCGGCCGCTCCCCGTGCGATCCGGCGTCGCCGTGCACGGGGTCGACTAACCCGTGAACAATTTAAAGACGCGTGCCTGATCGTCCAGATCTGCGTACTCCTGCATTGCTTCGTGCTCGCCTCTTTGTGGTGGGCGCGTAGCCACTACGGTGAGGCCGGAAGCTGGATGAATTGGGTCGGTGTCGCGATGGCCGTCGCGTGGGTCGTCTTCTTCTGGTGGTTCCTCTTGAAACAGGCATACATAACGGTCGAGAACGCAACCGAGCGAGAGATCCAACGATGAGCATCACATCGAAGAAAACGTTGACCGGTCGCCGCCTGGCTCGGACCGGCATATGCTTCAGCGACGCCATTTCGCGGGGCCGAGGCAGGCAAACCACCATCGGATTGGTGATCTTGCTTGCATCAGCAACGTCGTTTGCACAGTCGCCCGTGTCCATGGGCGACATTCAAAACGCGGCGAACCGCGGCGGCGACAAGTCTATGTCGCTGCTGGAACTCGTCTATGGGTCGGTGGTACACAACCCGCTCGCAGCTGGCGGTGGATCAGGCGGCATGATTGCGCAACTGTTCCTGGTGCTGAACGCGTGCATGCTCGCTGTCGGTGCGATATGGGCCATGTATCACTTTGGCTCTGCAATGATCGCAACCGGGCAGGATGGCGAATTCATGGGACAGAAAAAGTCCTCGCCGTGGTTCATCATACGCATGAGCGTCGGCTTCGCCGGTCTCGTTCCAGTCTTCGGCGGTTACTGTGGCGCGCAGATGGCGATGCTCTGGGGAACGATGCTCGGCGTGGGGATTGCGAACCTGTCGCTCGACGCTGCGGTGTCCGTGCTCAACAGCGGCGGATCGATGATCGCAACGCCAGCCTCGCCGCAGGCGACCACACTCGCGAAGGCTCTCTTTGAAGCGAATCTCTGCGCGCAAGCAGCTAACACGGCGATCGCCAACATGCCGAACGACAGCGGCGTATCTGTCGATGCGGGCGAAAATTTCAACGCGATCACGACGCGCAACAAGGTCGTGCTCATGAACCAGCGGGGACTTTCGTGCGGCGGAGCCGAGATCAACATTACGCAACCGCCGACGCTACCGTCGTATGACGGTATGGCCGTCTATTCACTCGACCCCGGATCGATCTACTCGCAGATGCTCAGCGCGCATCAGGGCGCGCTGACCACGCTCCAGTCCACGTTGTCTTCCGCGGCGCAAGCTTACGTGTCGGCCGTGAACGGGCAGAGTCAGCCGGCAGATCCACAGAACACAATTAACCAGGCCGCGCTCCAGTACGAGAAGACAATTTCCGATGCGATATCGAATTCCTCGAATGCGATCAGCGGATTGGCGAGCGTGATCCAGTCGAACCTCCAACGCGATGGCTGGATCATGATGGGCGCGTGGTATCAAACTTTTGCCCAGGCGAACTCGCAGGTAACCACCCTCGCAAACGCGACGGCCGCCGCGGTACCTGGTACCGATCCCGACAACATGCCCTACCCGCAGCTATACCGTAGAGTAAGTGCGGCGTATTTGCAGCAATACCAGCAGGACGCGTCGACATCCACAGCGCAAAATGCCAACGGTATGTTCGGAAGCGGCGTTAGCGGCCTGACGGATGCGAAGAGCATTCTCGGGAAGATCTTCAACGGCCAAGGCATAGTGAAATGGGCGGTCAGCCTCAACTCCGGCCAAGGCCCTGGAAGCACGACTAATCCACTGATCGGCATGAAGAATCTGGGCGACTATATCCTTGACGCCGGTTGGACAGGTCTCGCCGGGTATGCAGCGTTGGAGGGGATAGCTGAGGCGAAGGAGACCACCGCAGGCAAGATCGCGTCGGCCGCTGCTGATGTCGCCACCTTGGGCATGTTCGATGTCGTTGCAGGTGCAGCGAAAGGGATTCTGAAAGCGCTCGCGCCCTTCGTGGTTATCACAATCATCTCGCTATTTTTCTTCGGCGCGATGCTGTCGATCTACATCCCGATGCTTCCGTTCATCATTTGGTTCAGTGGCGTCGTGTCGTGGTACGCCGTCGTCGGGGAGTCGATGGTCGCTTCGCCGTTATGGGCGATGACACACCTTGATGGCGAAGGTGAAGGGTTGGGGCAAAGGCCAACACATGGCTACATCTTTCTGCTGAACGTCATGTTCCGACCGGTCTTCATGGAAATCGGCTTCGTCCTCGCGGGAGCGGGCATTGTGGTGCTCGGAACGCTGCTCAACTCGATGTTCGGTGTTGCCATGCAAAACGCCCAATATGACTCCACGACGGGCCTCGTGAGCATTGTCGGCTACATCGTTCTCTACGTTGGTATGTGCCAGACGTTGTGCAACAGTACGTTCAGTTTGATACACATCGTGCCTGACCAGGTGTTCTCATGGGTAGGCGGTCAGATGGCGTCGCGAATGCCGGAATTGGAGGATCGCGTGAATCGCTTGTTCGGCGCGGGTATCGGGCACGGCGGCAGCATTGGTCGGAGCCAAGTTCCTTCTGTACTTGGGCGTGGCGATGGAGACCCGCCGAAGTCGACCGGCCCAGGTGGAGGCGTAGGTCGAGACTTGGGCTAATTGACAGCCAGTTTGCACGCGCTTTTCGTATGCGCTACGCGGCACGACGATTGCCAGAGATCACAGCATCGAACTGCTCATCAAACAGCCGTTGTCGGTTATGTTGAGCAGTCAAAAAATGGGAGGGATCAGCCTTTGCCAGCTCACGAATTGCGATTTCCTTGAGCACTTTGTGACCGGCAAGGTTGGCCTGGGCAACCAAAAGTTGCTGCTCAAGTTTTTTCGCATACGATTTCCAGTCTGCCGCATTCCGCTCAGCAGCAATCGCTCTGCCAAGCGCGGCCCCGTTGTCGCTCATTCTCCCCCCTCCTTTGGGCTTGCTTCGCGCTTCAATATATCGGTAACGCATCGCCCCTCACAAGAGCCGTTTTTGCGCGATGCGTCTGCACCCACAATACGACCCGCGTCTCGATCGAAATACACGGGCCTGATACCTTTCATTTCCAGTTCGCGCACAGACTTGGCGATAGCAGCGTTCGCGCGCGCCAGAAACTCGGGGCTTGCCATGAAACGACCTAGCTTGTCAGCGGACATCGCGTGCTCTCCTTCGCTATAAGCATACGCCGACTGCCTGGACACTCGAAAGCGACGTTTTCACCGCCGGCATCGCGCGGGGCGCGACCAAATAACCTCACTGCTGGCGCACCCCGAACGAAATTTGCCACGGCGTCGGCATCGCTTGACACAACACCCGTCTCGGGCGACTGTAGCCGAGCGGAATATGCAGGACCAGCGGGCACGCCACGAGGAGCTTAGCGTCGAATCCCGGCGCTTCTATTTCTCGGCGTTCGGTGCCGGAGCCATGATGGATATCTACTTGTGCCCGCAGAGTGTGCGGGACACGTCGGGGCCGTGGGTAGCCGACAGCAAGCGCGACCAAATAACCCCGCCAAGCGGCCGCCGTCTGCTGCGCTCGACACCGCGGGCCTTTCGCGATTCGCCACCGTGGTCCGATTCATCATTACGCACAACGTCATCTCTATGACGATCAAGCCACGAAATCTGACATAAGCGCTGTTATGCCGCGTCAGTAATGTAGTGGCTACGCCGTATTGCTCGCCGACCAGCGTTCGCGAGAGAAATTTGTAACGGGCGCGCACCTTTGTAGCAGCTATGCTAATGTTCGCCTGCATAACCGCTCAAGCATAGACCCCATGACCTCGAACCCCAAAGAAATATTTTCCTCTGATGCCACGACAGACGGCGAAGAAATTGCCCAAAATTCTGCAATGGTAGGAAAAAATCCTGCCGCGGTGGCATTGGGGCGGTTGGGAGGTATGCGAGGTGGACATGCACGAGCCAAGACCCTCACATCGGAGCGCCGCTCCGAAATCGCCAAGAAGGCGGCGCATGCTCGCTGGGCGAAAAATCAGAAAGGAGAGGAATAAATGGCCGACAACGGGGCAAAAACCGGCAAGCCACTGCGTGAGCGTGAAGACCTATATATAGCCGCACGCGCGGTTGCTCAGAGGTTAGATTGTGACATCGCCGTCATCAACAGCGATATCGAGCGGAATGTCGACAATGACTTCATCCTGAAGGTTCGCACGTTCAAGAAAGCGAAGAATCTGCTTCTGTTTATTGTTACGCCTGGCGGAGATGCTGACGCAGCCTATCGAATTGCGCGTTGCGCACAAGATAACTATGAGCGGTTCATTGCATTCGTGTCGGGCTACTGTAAGTCTGCCGGGACCTTGTGTGTGCTCGGGGCCAATGAGATCGTTATGTCGGACCAAGGAGAACTTGGTCCGTTGGATGTACAGCTCTTCAAGAAAGACGAACTCGGAGAAATGCATTCAGGCCTCGTCATTGGCGAGGCGCTGAAGACTCTGCAAGACCAAGCATTCTCGATGTTCGAGAACTATTTTCTGTCTATCAAGCGGCGCAGTGGCGGTATTGTCACCTTCAAGACTGCCACCGAAACCGCTGCCAAGATCGTCAGCGGCCTTTTTCAGCCTATCTATGCCCAAATCGATCCGACTCAAATCGGCGACATCGGCAGATCTATGACCATTGCGAAGGACTACGGTCAAAGACTGCATGCAAAAGGCCAGAATTTCGATACAGATACGCTCAATATGCTTGTTGAGTCGTACTCTGCCCATGGCTTCGTCATTGATCGACGTGAGGCGAAGGAGCTATTCAATGAAGTGCGGGCGCCTGAAGCCGACGAAGAGCTGCTTGCGAGACGACTGGCGCCGGCGTCTCGTTTCCCGAGTCCGGAGCCAATTATTGAATTCGTTTACCCAAACGAGGATATGGAACAGATTTTAAAGGAGAAGGAAAATGTCGATAACTCTCAAACCGGTCCCGAAGCCGCCGACGACGCGGTTGACAGAGGAGACGGAGCGGGAAGCAATGACGGCAATCCTCGAGAAGCAGAAAACCCGACGCAATCTGATACCGCAACGAATGACCCTGCCCCCCTTACCGGCACTGACGGACAAGCCTAAAAGCAAACGATAGTGCGTTTCACGAGCGATAGCCCGCGAGAGCGGGCTCTAATGAGATGGTCAGCCTGACCGAAACAGCCCGATCAGCTTACGCTGATCGGGCTGTTTCCTTTTCGGATGATCGTCATGGACGTCATTTCGTTTATCGGAATCGATCTTGGCACGCATCGCTTTCACCTGCACGCCCTGTGAGCATCGGGCGCATCGTGTTTCGCAAGAAACTGACGCGCACGCAGATGTGCACGCTGCTCGGCAATGTTCCGAGCTGCGCCGTAATCATGAAGGCATCTGCTGGCGCTCACTGGATCGCCCTTGGTCGTTCGCCGCGACAGCATGCCACCAATCCCGGCGATACCGTGCGGACGAATGAGGCCGACCGGGTCGGGGAAGCGCTGCTTGCAAGTTCGCTGACATTGACCGGAAACGGCGTGCCGCTCAGCATCCATAGCTTCGAAAGCTGGCCCCAACCAGACGGTGTCTGGGGTCACTCGTCCTCGATGGCTTTGAGAAAGTTTTCCAGTTGCTTACGCTTGACGGAGTCGAGTCGGCCGATCTTGCGGAAGAACACTTCATCCTCGTCGGACCTCGTCATTTCCGTTTTGTCCGCGTCGATCAAGAACTCAACGGTTACGCTGAGCGCGTCGGCAACGCGCTTGATCTTGTCGGCGGACGGCCGCACGACAGGCCGGTTTTCGAGCTCCCAGATGTAGGACTTGCTGGAGTCGGTGCGCTCTGCGAGCTGGTCCATCGTCAGTTTGAGGCGCTTGCGTTCAGCGCGAATCTTGTCGCCTAGAGGGGTGGGCAACGCTTGAACTCCTGAGTTGACAATATGCATGTTGTTCAGAGTAGACGCACTTTCTGTGCTTGACAAGAGAGTTCTAATTCGCCATATTGAAAGTGCGCCTACACCGAACTTGGTGGGTGAACGGTGGAAGACAAACTCTGCGTGTCTCCGTCCGGCAGCGTCGCAGAGCGAAGAAAGTTCAAACATGAACCAAACGGGTACTGAGGCGGCCGAGACCCTCCGGCCAGAGCAGCACAAGGTGTACGTCAACACCGAGGAAAAGATAGTCGAAGGCAAGTTCTTGGCCTTCCAAGAGGTCGTCAAATTGGCATTCCCAGACGGCCCATTCGGCGACCGCATCGTCTATAGCGTGCTGTACCACTACGAACACGAGACGCAGGAGTACACGCTAGATAAGGGCCAAAAGGTTGAAGTCCGCAACGGGATGGTGTTCGATGTCGACAACGCTGATCGCTCGTAACGAGGACCTGGCGCGTCTGCGCCGGGAGGGCTACACAGTCGAGGTCGTCCGTGGCGTCGGCACGCACCTGCTGGTGCATGACATTCCCTACGTGAATTCGCAAAGGCAAGTCTGCCGCGGCACGTTATACGCGCCGCTGGAACTCGACGGCGAACGAACGATAAGTCCTGTCGCGAACCATCAGACTTGGTTCATCGGCGAGCACCCTTGCAACTCGGACGGCTCCATCCTTACGGACGTCCAGCACGGGTCGGCGACGCAGTCCAAGGGTGACAACATCACGGTGAATCACGACTTCTCCGTTAAGCCGCGCAATTCTGTCCCGTACAAGGACAACCACGAGAAGTTCGTGCGCTATATCAACCTGATTAGTGCGCCGGCCGCTGCAGTCGATGCAACCGCGACCGCAAGGGTCTACAAGGCCGTACCCGAAGAGTCAGATAATTCGGTGTTTCACTACTCAAACACCGCCACGTCGCGAGCCGGCATCGCCGGCGTGTCGGATAAGCTCGCTATGAAGCGCGTGGCGATCGTGGGGCTGGGTGGTACGGGGTCCTATGTGCTGGACGCTATCGCCAAGACGCCAGTTCGCGAGATTCACTTGTTCGATGGTGACCGTTTCATCCAGCACAACGCCTTTCGCTCGCCCGGCGCGCCCGGCCTAGCCGATCTCACCGCGCCGATGAAAGTCGAGTACTTTGGCAGCATCTACTCGAGGATGCATCGGCACATCATCCAGCATCCCTACTACCTCGACGACACCTCAGTAGGCGAGCTTGCCGGCTTTGACTTTGTATTCATCTGCGTCGACCGCGGCAGCGTGCGCAAGATGATCACCGACGCGCTGCACGAGCTGCGCGTGCCGTACATCGACACAGGCATCGGCGTCCGTAAGGGCAAGAGCGATCAACTGGGCGGCCAAGTTCGGGTGACGGTCGGTACGCCGGATCATCATGACCATTTGCCGGACCGCGCGTCGCTCGCAGACCGGCCGCCGGAGGAGGACCTCTATGCAACGAATATCCAGATAGCCGAGCTAAATGCACTGAACGCGCTCATGGCAGTGATCCGTTGGAAGAAGTTCTGCGGCTTCTACGTTGATGATGGGAGCGAGTACCATGCGGTCTACCGCATTGCCACCGGTACCATCACACGCACGGACCTCGCTTGAAGCACTACGCCATTGTCCCAAAGTACGTGGAGCGTTTCCCCCCTCACCTTGAGGAGGGCGTGCTCTACATCGCCGAGCCGTTCTCAACGGCAGCGCATCTCTGCTGTTGCGGTTGCGGCGCCAAAATTGTCACACCGCTGAAGGCAGCCAAATGGAGTCTAACGAAGCAAGGCGCCTATGTATCGCTCTGGCCTTCGATCGGCAATTCGAACGCGCCCTGCAGGTCCCACTACGTTATCAGCAAAAATCGCGTTGAGTGGGAAGGCGCCATGACGCCCGAGTTGACGGCGAAGGCGCGAGCACGCGACCGCGCCGACCTTCGGGCCGCGTATGAATCATCGCCAAAGATCGGCTGGATTGAGCGGCTGTGGCGCTGGCTGATTTCAAGGCTGTGGTAATCCGGCGGGCATCCCTGCTGTTAGACGAGAGGTGGCGGCGCTCCGCATCCGTCGTGTACAGGATAAATCCAGCGTACGAGACACTTTCGCAATCGCGTCGGCGAAACAGTGTCGACGATTCATTGAGCTATGCCGCATGCAGCGGCCCATGATACTCAAGCAACGCGGACGGCCGTTTCTATGAAGAGGAATACGTCGAAAACGACGCAATTTTGACGCGTTTCTCCAATGCATCGCGCCTCCCAGCGCTTGACGGGACCGAAAACAACGCAGAATTGACGCACAAACGACCCATCCGGCACCCGGATATAGGGAATTCAATCTGCTTTGTGTTCGCGCCGCTTCGCGCTCGCCATCTTGAATCGGGTGAGGCGATCTACTTTCGGCGAATGCTTGATCGGACGCGCAGTGCTTACAAAAGGTACTTTGACCCGTCCGCCACGGCCTCTCCGACCGTGGACCGCGTGCCCGTAGGCACCTATAGAGTAATCGCTGAGGTGGCCCATGACCTTAGCTGCCTGCTCGAGAGTTATTTCGCGGTCGGAGGTGGCAGCCTTCAAATCGGACGCTACTTGATGGCGGAAACAATATGGACTGATCCTCGTCCGCAACGTTGGGAATGCGCTTCTGCCGAGGGCCACCACGCTGTTGTACAGGTAATCTTTGTTGTGCGCGATCGTGTATTTGCCGATCCCGTCGACGGCGTTCCGGCCTGCCAAGGCGTGTAGAAAGCGTAATGCAGGGTTGGCGTTGGCATCCACGCTAAACCCGATGTGTCGCGTCGGTTGGCCACGCTCTCGGCCACCAGCGTCTACACATTTCGCGCCCATGATCTTGACTACAAGGTGGTCGCGTCCCGTGACAAGCTCGATGCCTTGCTCGAGTTCGGCTGGGCGGCATCCAGTGACCCACAGCACGGCAAGTGCAGGCAATAGCTGCGGCCTTGATTGCTGCCATTCTGGTGTCGATGCCATCGCCCATATGGATTCGCGCCAATCTGGCGGAAGCAGCCTAAGTGCGGGTTTCTTAAACCGGCCCTCCCCCCCCCCCGGGGCCGCTCCGCGCCTCGCCCCCTGAGGGGTGGGGGCTTGGCGTTTTTGGGGCGTAACCCGCCATGCCTTCGCATGTCGGTGTTACGCCCCAAAACCGCCAAGCCCCCTCTTGTCCGACATGCCGTCCGGACAAGAGACCGACACGATTTCGGCACGTTGGAAATCAGGATCAGTATGTGTTCGGTTGAGAAGAATTCGCACGAATCGTGGCCTCCGCAGTTGGGTCCCGTGAGTGCCGTTCGCTGCCCACAAACCGGTGTTGTGCTGCTTCTATCGTCGTTCCCGCGCCCGCCCGTGGACGGCTGCGCTGCCCACACCACGAGGGTATGGACAGCGCCGGCTCGTTGGCCGGCGTTCCGCAGCCGACCACCGGCTCCCCGCGACGCTTTGCCTTCGGCCTGACGCGCCCCAATGGGGCTTGCCCTAGCGATAATGACAATCCGACCGCAGCCCCATCCCTGCAAGCTATAGCGGTTGGTGATCCAATCACGCACCTTGCGAGCACCGCGAGCCCGGATCGAGCCGCACGGGGACCCGCGCCGTAGGCGTGGGGAGAGCGGCGGCCCGGAGGGACGATCCGGCTGAGCGCTAATTCGACCGGCGAGGGGGCCCTCAAGGCGCGAAGCGCCGTTTCCGCCCCCGCTTGCGGGGGCGGGTTCAAAACTTATACACGCGGGCATGCTGGTATCTCGTCGTTGGCACATTGGGGCGAGTCCGCAGAACGCCCCCAAGGCTCCCGACTTGTCCACAAGGGGCCGAGGTAGGAAAAAGGTAGAAGAAAGGTAGAGGGCAAAAATGCGTCAGAAAATCCAATCGCAACAATGGGTTGCAAACGTGGTGTGCGACGTAACCCCGAAAAAGCGCGATGTAACCCCGATGAGCCACGACGTAACCCCGACGATGAAGCGATGTAACCCCGATGGTTTTCATAGCCTTGTCCACACCGTCTGAGGTCGCCCCTTCGTGCTCGTCTCGATCCGGCCGCCGACGATAATTTCTAAGCGCTCAAGCTCGCGCATGGCGCGATCAAGCGCGTCAACAAAATCACGCATCCTCCCTGTGTATTCCAGCTTGCGTTTTAGCCACTCGACGGGGTTCCTTTGCACCGAGTCATTAGACGTGGCAACAAGCCGTTGAAGCGCCTTCGCCATGTCCTGTCTCGCCCCGAACCGCAGCCGCTTATCCCAATCGATCAAAGCGAACTCGCGATTCTCGAACATCAACCGCCAACGTGGATCGACTCGCAGCGTGTACGATTCGGTTTCTTCGTCGTAGTCGAATCCATCAATCAGGTGCAAAGCGCGCTTCTTGCCGATCTCGTATTTCGGTCGGCCGTCTTTTGTCACGTCGATCACGAGCATGGCAAACGTCAGCGCCTCGAATGTGCGAAGTAGCCATTTGTACTCGTAGTTCCCGACGTGTCGCCCGATGGAGCGCAGGAACCGGGCGCGCTTGACAATCACGGGGGCGCCTAACTGGTGGCTGCTCGCCTCGTGGATTGCCTGCATCCAAACGTCAGCCTGCGCCTCGTCCAACTGTTCACCCCAAAACTTGATGACGGCATCGGCACGGCTGACGAGCACTGCGTCCTTGAGTATCTTTTTGCGACCTCGTGCCACGGGTGCGAACAGACTAGACCGGGCAATATGATTCGGCATCGCGCGCATGAATTCGTCTATGCCTGGCAGGAAAAGCTGCGTCGGCCCCTCCTGCGCACGTCGCACCTCTGTACGCGCCAGCGCCTCCGCCTCACGTTGCCGAAGGAGGTCGAGCGTGCTGATCGGCATACAAAGGTCCGCGCGGGGCGTATTGCCAAATTCATCGGCGAGGAGCGGCTCAGCCATAGTCGGCGATCAAGACTGCGCACGACCAAGTCGCACCATTTCTTCCGCCTTGGTCGGCCGACCGCGCCGCGTGGGTCTAGCGGTTGCATTCGAATCGGCGCTGTCGGCAGCCGGACCGCGCATCCACCGCCTGATATCGCCGAGTCGCCACCGCAACCTGCGTACGCCCGGCATCGGCGAAGGCATGGACGCCACTTTTCGCTTGCCGATAGTCGCTGCGCTCAGGCCGGACAGCGCAGCGACTTCCTCAGGTCCCACCAACAAATCGTCACCCGCTTTGCTCAACTTGGCTGCGAGTTCGTAGTTTCGCTCTTCCATGTCTCGGTTCCCCCGAAGTTCCTGTAGTGACCTGATCATCCTTCTCAGGCCGTCAGACAGGTGAGGACACTTAGCGCGCAGTTCCGTCGTTTTCAAATCGCTCTTGCGAGGTGGAGTACGGACTCCGTATCATCAATAGGGGAACCAAAACGCAGATAGGGGAAGAAGGATGGCTCTCGACTACGCGAAAATGCCCGAACACGCGTTAGCAATGCTTTTTACGGCCGCAGTACGCGACATCCGGAAAGACGAACTGAGAAAGCTGGATGAGGAAAACCCGTGCGAGCGAATTCGCGATTTGCCGCTGCATGTATCCCAGGAACTAGCCGTACGACTGTGGCTCATCGCAGGAACACAGAAAGAAGTCGAACGACTGTTCTACGGTTACGAGGATACGGGCGACACCGCGGCGGAAGGACGAAAACAGCGCGAGTACGAATATTCCCGCCCAATGCCCATGCGGCGAGCGAGAAGCGCCATATCCTCTTGGGCGTGGGGCGCACTCCTCACTGATAACGATGACTGGTGGCTTGAGATCGGTACCTGGCGCACCCGCCTCGACGCTATCGAGGCCGCGAGACCCATCCTAAAGGGGCTAAAGAGGCGTACCGTCACGTTGACACATGAGAGCGTAGAGAAAGTCTCGACGAAAGTCTTGGCCACGTTCCGTGCGACGCTGGAACGCGCTGCCGAAATTGAGGATGCAGAGAACCAGCTCAGACTGACCCGCTTCATCGCAGGTGATCGCTGCCGCATCCAACGTCACCTCAAGCAGTTCAACCTTACGGTCACGGATCTGGAACGCGCCACGGGTCTCTCCCATGGCACAAATCTGGCACACTAAGCATGGGAGCCACGGTTATCGACAGGGAACTCAAGGGTGCAGCGGTCTTGAGTTTTCAAGGGAAGCCAAGTACAGTCCAGCGTAGTTAGTGCCAACTTTCCGATTCACACGGCAGGGGTCACTGGTTCGATCCCAGTACCGCCCACCAAAGAATTCAAGGGCCTGCGTCTCACGACGCAGGCCCTTTTCGTTTTATGCATCGCTTTCTTTCGATGCCCTTTTCATCATGGCAATCTGCCAGTCGCACGCAAAGTGCCCACGTCCAGTCAATGACGCGTTACCTCCCCTGCCGGCGCCACCTCACCGGGCATCCATCACGCATTGCTCGTGTCCAGCCGAAATGCGCCGGTAATATTTCGTAAATTTTTCGTAACGACCGTCTGATTGCCGATTGAATAAAATCAGTTCCCAATAAGCAAGCAGCCGGCCGAGCGGCGCTGATTCCACTCCAGAAGAAACGGGGAATTCCAATCGCGATCCGTCGCGACCGGTTCATCACCGTGCTGACAGACCCATGACACTACCCGCCTCCCATACGCTGTGGATGACCGGCCTGAGTGGCGCCGGCAAATCCACGCTTTCGACCGAAATCGCCGCGCACTTTCGCGCGCGCAACATGCCGGTCTGCATTCTCGACGGCGACGAACTGCGTACCGGCGTCTCGCCCGACCTCGGATTCAAGCGCGAGGATCGCGCGGAGAACTGTCGCCGTACGGCTGAAATCGCGAAACTGCTCAACGCGCAGGGCATCACGGTGATCGTCGCGCTGATCTCGCCTTACGAGGCGGACCGCCAGATGGCACGCCGGATCGTCGGCGACAAGCACTTCGTCGAGGTCTATCTGAAAACGGACATCGCCACTTGTTCTGCGCGCGACCCCAAGCGCCTCTATGCGAAGGCCATGACCGGCCAGACGCGTCAGTTCACCGGCATCTCCGATCCGTACGAAGTCCCTGACTGGCCTGATCTCGTCGTCGAAACCAGCACGATGAGTATCGAAGAATCCGTCGCCTGCATCGTCGAGTTCGACCAGCACCGTTTCGAATACGCGTAAGCGCGACGCACCCGTTCGGCGGGCGCCGTTCGTGCTGCGGCGCCCGCTCGCCGTGCCGCGCCCTTACGCGCCGCTGCCCACCCGCTCCGCAGTTGCGTCAAACGCGCGCCGCGCCTTGTCGACGATCTCGTCGATCTCCGCCTCGCGGATCACGAGCGGCGGCGACAGCAGCATCCGGTCGCCGGTCGCACGCATGATCAGGTTGCCGTTGAAGCAGAAGTCGCGGCAGATCGTGCCGATATCGACTCTGCCGTCGAAACGCACGCGCCGCGCGCGGTCGCGCGCAAGCTGAACGCCCGCGACCAGCCCCGTTCCCGCTATCTCCCCGACGATCGGATGGTCGCCCAGCGCATCGCGCAGCCGGCGCTGGAAATACGGCCCGATGTCGGTCTTCACGCGCTCGACGATCCCTTCGTCGCGCAGCAGCTTCAGGTTCGCGACCGCGACGGCCGCCGCGACCGGGTGACCCGAGTACGTGAGGCCGTGGTTGAATTCGCCATTGTCGATGATCGGCCGCGCCACCCGCTCGTGAATGCCGACCGCCCCCATCGGCACATAGCCCGACGTGAGGCCCTTGGCCATCGTGATCAGGTCCGGCTCGAAGCCGAAGTGCTGGTGTGCGAACCATTCGCCGGTGCGGCCGAAGCCGCCGATCACTTCGTCGGCGACGAGCAGGATGTCGTACTTGCGGCAGATCCGCTGGATTTCCGGCCAGTACGTCGACGGCGGGAAGATCACGCCGCCCGCG